>JBBFLJ010000005.1:0-23598 GCA_037481575.1 Bryobacteraceae bacterium
CTTGTACCGGCTGGGCAACTCGGTGCTCAGCTCCAGCCGGTTCAGCGTGCTCTTGCCCGCCAGCGGCGCTTCGCCCACCTGCTTCTTCCCGCTCAGCAGGGCCAGCAGCGGATCCTCGCGCAACTGGTCGTGGTCGTTGAGATCTTCATAGCCCAGCGCCAGGCCGTAGACACGCTGAGCCACCATCTCCTGCACCGGGTGCCGGACCAGCAGCCGATTGCGGTGATCGTCGAAGCATTCCGTCAGGCGCCCCATCAAGTGGATGCGGCGGTCCACTTCGCGCAGCAGCAGCGCGCCCCCGTCCGAGGTCACCGCCCCGCCGTCGAACCGCGCCACCACCTCGCGCGAAAAATGGCTTTCAAACTCGAAGCTGTTCCGGGTACACTCTGTCATAGCGGAAGCCGGGACCTTCTTGGCGTCAAACATTTGCTCTCACAAACGTTTATGCCAGAGTTCCCGGCTTCCCGCTACCCCTCTGTGAGAAATGGCGGTTAAAGCCCAGTCCATCACCGAGTGTCGCGCTGATCAGAGAGCACGCAGCAACAGTCTCAGGCGTCCCCGATGGTGTGCTCCTGCTGCTGAAGCGTTTGCTCTTCCGGCACGCGTGGCGGGCCCTTGGAATTCGACAGAGAAGCCTCCAGGATTCGTGCCAGCCCGAATCCTCCCTGGGCGGCCAGCGCTGCGGCAACGCATTGCTCAGCCATCTCCATGAGGTTGAACGCGGCGTCCTGCTCGCTGCTGCCCAGCCATCCTTCGCCGCCAGCTTCGCGCATCGAGCGCAGGATCTGCCCCAAGAGCAGTGCCTCGAATTGACTCGCGGCGGCATGAATCGTTTCCGGACTGTCCTTCGTCGCCCCGGACAGAGAGACGGCATTCCACTCGAAGGCCAGCCCTGCGAGCGCAGCCGGAGGAATTTCATTCACGGCTTACCTCCCTGAACCTCAGAATCGGCCTCGTTCGCCAGACGAGAGTCTCCATCTCAGATCACTTCGATCTCCGCATCCAGTGCGCCGGCTGCTTTCAGGCTTTGCAGAATGGCAATGATGTCCCGCGCTGTCGCACCAAGGCTGGTGAGTGATCGCGCCAGATCCTCCACTGTTGCTCCTTGCGGGAGCTGGACCGACCTGGCGCGCTCTTCCCGGACGCCCATCTGCACATCGGGGGCAATCGTGGTTTGACCGGAAGAAAGCGGCGCCGGCTGGCTCACCTGATATTGAGTGCGAATCTCGATGCTCAGCGCCCCGTGCAAGATCGACACCGGGCGGATGAGGATATCGCGCCCGGCCGTGATGGTGCCCGTGCGCTCGTTGATCACGATCTTTCGCACGGAATCGGCTTCCAGACTCAGTCCCTCGATCTCCGCCACAAACTCGATGGCTCGACCGAAGAACTCCCTCGGCACGGTCACCTCTACAAGGGCGGCGTTCTCACATCTGGCCGCTCCAGGGAAGCGCCGGTTCACTGCTTCCGCGACGCGTGCTGCCGTCGTGAAGTCTGCTTTTCGCAGCTGCAGCCGAAGCAAGTCCCGCGGCACCGACGTCGGGGGTGCCCGCTCGACAATCGCTCCTCCCGGAATCCTCCCCGCTGTGGGATGGTTCAGAGTCGTTGCATTCCCCCCGCCGCCGCGAGCCACAAACCCTGCCGTCAGCACCGCGCCCTGCGCGACGGCGAACACCTCGCCGTTGGCTGCTTTCAAAGGCGTCAACAGCAGCAGGCCGCCCTGCAAGTTGGTGGCGTCCCCGATCGCGGCGACATGAACGTCCAGCTTCGTACCCGGCTGCGCGAATGGCGGCAGATTGGCCGTCACCATGACAGCCGCTGTGTTCCGCACCAGCATGGCGGTGGGTGGGACCTGAACGCCCATCCTCTCCAACAAGTTGGCCAGCGTCTGCGCGGAGAAGAAGGTCTGCCGCTTGTCGCCCGTCCCGTTCAGTCCCACAACCAGGCCGTAGCCGATCAGCTGATTTTCGCGCACTCCCTCCAACGATGCGATCTCTTTGACTCTCACGCTCGCTTTCAGGGGGAAGGCAATCAGGCAGAACCATACTGACATGACGAGCAAGAGGATCCGGTGGGGCTTCCACGCACCCAAAAGCAAGTCCAGGCCGCCGCGTGACCGAATTCCGCTGCCATACGCTCCCGCATGAGCTCGTCGCTCCTGGATGACACCTTTCTCCAAGGCGATGTCGTCCGGTCTCGACCCGCACGGATGTGCTGGCCCTCGCAGCATTCCCGCAGCTGTCCTTACGGCCTCATGCATGACCTGTTGGAACATTCCAGCCTCTCTTGCCACATTCGATTCTCAGAACGGGATCAATCCGGTCAACAACCGGTAGAGAAAGTTCGGCCGTTTCACGGCGTCGTGAACCACTCCCTTGCCCTCGACGCGCACCTCCAGCTCGGCCAGCCGGTCGCTCGCAACGCGGTTTCCCGGGCTCAGGTCGTTCCAACGCAGGAGACCCCGGACTGTCACCCGCTGCCGCTCCGAATTGATCCAGATTTCCTTCGAGCCCTCCACAATCAGGTTCCCGTTGGGCAAGACATGCGTGACCCGGGCCGAGAGCGTCGTCTCCAGAACAGACTCCCGCGATGTCTCGCCTTGCCCGTCCAGTTGGGCGTTTCCGCCCAGGTTTGCCATCTGCGCGAGAGGGCCCGCAGCCCGAAGCGGTCCAGCCAGCGCCGCAATCCCTCCGCGCGCCTGAGCTGTCCGCCCCGATTTCGTCGCGCCACGCGACAACGCACTCGCCCGGTCTGCGACCACGATGGTGACCAGGTCGTGAACCCGGACGGCCCGGGGATCCCGCGCCAGATCGTCGAACCGCGCTCCCGGCTCATACAGGCTGCCAGCGGACGCTCTGGACTCCAAGGTCCCGCCGTGCTCCATTTCCGCAATCAAGCGGTCCAGAGCCGACTGTCGACCCGCTCTCCGCGCATCGCCCTGCGCCCCCGGCGCAGCAGTACTGCACAGGCAAATTAACGCGATGGCCGCGCCAAAGGGGAACCGTTGCGATGCGGACTGATTCACAGCCTCCAAAGCCCTGCGCGGGCCTGAGATGCCGACGCACGATAAGCGAATTCCGGGAAGGCAATTGATCATCTTGCAATCCTTTCTGCCAGAGCACGGCCCGGCGCGATGATCCGGGCCTCGATCCTGCGGCCGTTCCAGCCGCTCTGCAAGATTACGCGGTCGCCGATTCTGCCCGCCGTCAAAGCTCGTGCCTCCACAGTCACACGGGCGCTCTCCGATTGCGCGATCAGAAAGACTCTCTCTCCCGCGCGGACTGCGGCAGGCGGGAACAGATCCCGAGTCCGAACCGTCTCTCCGGCCTCCAGATCCCGGCGCGCACGCCAGCCCGCAAGCGAGCCTGGGTCTGCCGGCGGAGGAGGTGCAGGAAATCCAACGTCGCGCACTTCAAGCTCCAGCATTCCTGGCTCGATCACCGTGCCTGCCTCTACCCGCTGCCGCGCGACCAGAACCTCCCGGTTCAGCACCAACCGTACTTCGACCACCAGGGGAACTGACCGCCCGCCGCCATGAGGGATGAGCCGCCCTCTCCATTGATAGCGGCCGGGCCCCGTCCCCTTGCGAAGCCCTGAGAGCGGGAATTCCGGCCGTCCCGCCGGCAGGGGCCAGTTCGGCAAGCGCAAGATCTCGAGCCCGGCATCCGCCGGGAGCGAATGACGCATGGAGGCAGCGACAGCATTCGCGTCAGGAAGGCTCGCCACGCGCTCGACGCACAAAGATTCCGGGAGTTCTGATTCGACAGCACCCCTGAGGAGAGCTCGCAACTCGCGCCGGGTCCAGCGCCTCTCCAATCCCGGCAACGGCGCGTACGCGATAAAGGTGTTGCCGTCCATCTTCCGGAACGGTTCGGCGAACGAGGCGAGATCCGCGGCCAGCACCCGGTCCCCGGCCACCGGGATGCAAGCGCTTTGCGTCAAGAGGAATGCAAAAATCCACACGGCCGTGCGCCTCACCGGGTCATGCTGTTGACCTGCTGGTACATCTCGTCCGCCGCGCGAACCACCTTGCTGTTGGCCTCATAGGCGCGCTGGCTGACGATGAGATTGACAAACTCCTCGACGACGCTGACATTGGACTGTTCGACATAGCCCTGAAGCAGCGTCCCGAGCCCCTCCTGTCCGCCGGGGTTGCCGACGGTGGGCTCGCCGCTCGCGTCGGTGGGCAGGTACAAGTTCCTTCCGATGCTGTTCAACCCTGCAGGATTGGCGAAGTTGGCCAGCTGGATCTGTCCAGCCAGCTGTGCGGCCGCCTGCCCGGGAAGCGTGTAGCTCACGGTCCCGTCAGCGCCGATCGTAATGCTCTGCGCCTCGGGCGGGATCGTGATCTGTGGCTCGAGAGGGTCGCCAAGCGCCGTTACGAGGTTGCCATCCCGGTCCAGATGAAATTGCCCGGCTCGTGTGTAGGCGATCTCCCCGGTGGGGCGCCGCACCTGGAAAAATCCTCTGCCTTCGATGACCAAATCCAGCGGATTTCCGGTCGCTGAAAAACTTCCTTGGGCAAACGAAATGCTGTTGGACACCACGCGCGTGCCAAGCCCCAATTGCAGTCCGCTCGGCACTACGGTCTGAGCGCCTGCGGCGGCGCCGGGCTGCAGAATGGTTTGATAGAGCAGATCCTGGAATTGCGCCCGCCTCGCTTTGAACCCCACTGTGCCCGCGTTGGCGAGATTGTGGGCAATATTGTCGACGTTGGTCTGTTGCGCATCCATGCCGCTGGCCGCGCTGTAAAGAGCCCGGATCATAATTCTTCTCCTCTTGTCACGGATTTACTTTGGCGACTTCCTCCACCGCCCGTCGCCCCATCTCGCCGCCCAATTGAATCGCACGTTGCAGCGCCTCGAATTGCCGCAGGATCTGAATCAACCGGACTCCGCTCTCCGCTGCAGAGACGTTGGACGCCTCGATTTTTGCCTGCATCACTTCGCCGGCTGCCGGCTTCAGATCCGGCAACGCGGTCTTGTCCAGCAGGAAATACCCCCCCTCTTTCCGCGCTGTCCGTTCCAGGTCCGCTTCCACGACACGCAATTTTCCGAGCGCAACTCCGTTCTGGCTCACTGTTCCATCCTTTTCGACAGTCACGGGCTGTGCCGGGTCGGCGCGGATGCGCCGCGGCTCCACCGTCACAAACTCGTAGCCTTCCGGCGTCAGGAGCCGTCCGTCTTTGGCCACGCGGAGCCGGCCAGCCCGCGTCAGAAACGAGTGGCCCTCTCCCTCCACCAGAAAGAATCCGCGGCCTGAAAGCGCCAGGTCGGAGGAGTCCGATGTGTCCACCAACACTCCCTGCCGCATGTCGGTCCTGTGCCGCTCCAGCATAGGAGCCGAGGCCTGCGCCACGCCCGTTCCACTGAGCGCTGCCGCCTCGCTGTCCGCGCCGAGGTATGTCGTGTAGGCCTCCCAATCGGCCTTGAAGCCGGCGGTGGCTGCGTTCGCAAGATTGTTGGCGATCAGGTCGAGCGCTTCCAGCCGCGCTCGCATGCCCGCCGCTGCTGTCGAGCTGAGAACATCCATCGCACCGCGTGTTGATGCAAGACGCGTGCCAGCCCCAAAAATCCTTCAGTCAGAGGTCTCGCAGCACCTTCACTCTGCCGCTTTGAAACACCGCAATCCGATTCCGTGTTCCACTTCGAAACAGGTCTCCTGCGTAAGGGCGCCGATGGTCCGCGCAGAACCCTGAAATATCGGGAGCCGAAGGTTTGGCACGCAGTCTGCTTTGTCTCGAGGCGTGACGCAAATGGCCCTCCCGGCTCTGGCGGATTCGTTCCAACTCACAGAAGTCGACTGGATCCGTGCCGACGTGCCCGGCGCTGACTCCGGTTCCATCGACCAGCCGGAAACCGATTGGTTTTCCATCTGGCATCAGGTCGGCCTCGGGCCGGGGTTCGGCGGCCAGGAGATGAACCGCAGACCGGAGGCTGCAACAGAACCGGCAGAACAGTCCGAGAGTGCCAATCCTGTTCTTCTGTGTGCGGTCGCCGCGGCCCAGAGCTATCCGCCGCCCTGTTTGGCCCCGTGGGGACTGCCCGGAGCCGGTGCCGATTGGGAGACGGAAAGGGAAGAGGTTTCCGCACCTGCGGAATCCCATCCATTGGAAGACGCGCCGGGCGTTTTCCCGTCGGCAGCGGCAACCGAACCGTCCGCTGCAGCATCGGCGGACGTGAGAGCAGCCTCGGTAGCGGCATCCTCTGAGCCCTTCCGTCTGGATCACTCCTGGCTGATTCGCGCCGGGGCAGAAGGGGAGCCAAGAGTCACCGCCTTGCGCCTCGCTCCGGAGTCGCCCGTCATCCACTTTCCTTACGAGCATGCGATCGCCGACGTTGTCTTGAAGCCCCGCGGAATCGACCCTTGCGCTGTGCCTCCGGTCCAACCTCGATTGGCGGGGACCGAGACGCCCCGCCCGGGCCATGGCTTCTGGTCAGCGGGAGACCCTGTCGCTGGTTCCGACGCCATCGAGCGAGCTGCCATTCCTTTTTCCTCGCCATCAGCTCATCGCAACACCGATCGCGCGGCGGGTCGAAAAATGGCCACCGAAGCGGCGCTGCCAGCCGATGCCCGGCGAAGCCCTGAACCCGTTGAAGGTGTACTGCCGGAAAGCTCGCATACGGATGATTCGCGGCAGAAGGTTTCTGCGGAAGCGTCAGATTTGACTGAGGCGAACGACGGCTCTTCGCCAGGAAATTCGAGATCAGAGATGCCTGAGCTGCCGCAGGCGGCGCCGAAATTCCCGGGGGCCGGAGAGAGTCCCGCGGTGCTGGAGACCTCACGCGAGGCGGCTGCGCCATGGGCTGCGAGGCGTGACTCTGCAGCCGCGCAACAGGCGAGTCCCTCCGCTCTCCTCGAACAGGTTGCTGCGCCGGAAAAGGAGAGCGAGCGCCTGGGCACTCCCGGAACAAGCAACCGGCTGGATGTCCAACTGGAAGGCACACGTGGGGAGCGAGTGCGCATTCGCTTCTGGGATGCCGCCGGTTCGGTCCGAATGCGGCTAACCGCGAGCGAGGCGCGTGTTGCGGAAACTCTCCGGATGGGCTGGCAGGGATTGGAGCGCGCACTCGAGCGTGCCGGCTGGAGCACTGAGGCTGCGGTTCCGCTGCACGGCCACGCCCCGGATGCCGCATGGGCGCGACCGGCCGGTCCGACAGAGGATGCATTCCGGACAGTGCGGTGGCATCTCGCCCCAGCGCATGAAACCTCCGCCGAGGCGCACTCCGGCAATGGCAACTCTCCCGGACGCCGCCGTGAGGAGGATGCACGGGAGGAGTGGATCGACATGAGCGCCCTGCGCAGGCTGGGCGCATGGAGGAAGTCATGAATCTCACCGCAACAGCCCGCACAATTGCTTTCGACCCGTCGGCGGCCAGTCCTTCCGCCGCACACGCTGGCGCGGCGCAAGAGGCGGCCTCCCTGGACCGCCTGGCCAACAAGGAGGTCTTCTTGCAGTTGCTGGTGGCCCAGATCCGGCACCAGAACCCTCTGAAGCCCGCCGAAGGAACCGAGTTCGTTGCGCAGCTGGCGCAGTTCACGCAGCTGGAGCTCACTCTGGGCATGCGAAAGGATCTCGCAGAAATCCGCGAGTCCCTTTCGGCGGCCTCCCACGTCAAGGCTGAGCCTGCGCCGGCAGAGGACGGAACCAATCCAGATTAGGAGACGCCCCATGTTCACTTCCTTTTCCACCGCTCTTAGCGCCCTGGGAGCCCACACGACCGCGGTGGACGTGGTCGGCAACAACCTCGCCAATCTCAACACGCCCGGCTACAAGGCCAGCGTCGTCGTCTTCAGTGACCTGGTGACGCAGTCGCTGGGTGCCGGCCTCGGAGAGACTCAGGTCGGCTTCGGAGTGGCCCGCCCGGTGACGTTGCGGCAATTCTCACAGGGCGCCATTCAGGCCAGCTCCGGTCCGCTGGATGTGGCAATCCAGGGCGACGGCTTCCTGGTTGTGAAGGACCCGATGAGCAACGCCGTGTTGTACACGCGCGGCGGAAACTTGCAGGTGAACAAGCAGGGGCAACTTGTGACGGCCACGGGTTTCCGCCTGCAAGGCTGGAATGAAATCAACGGCGTCCTCGACACCACGCAGCCGGTGACGGACGTCATCGTGCCGGTCGGCAGTTTGCGCGCTCCCGTTCCAACCTCGAACGTTTCGTTCGACCTCAACCTCGATGCCTCCGCCACGGCCGGCCCTCCGCCGACAACTTTTTCGACCTCCATCGAGGTCTTTGATTCCCTCGGAGGTGCCCACACGATCTCGATCCGGTTTGAAAAGACCGCGAATCCGGGAGAGTGGAGCTACTCGCTGATCTTTCCGGACAGCGATTTGGCCAACCCGCCGTTCACCCCTGTGACCGGCACCCTCCAGTTCGACTCGCAAGGGCGGCTGACCTCGCCCTCCGCCTCGGACCCCATGCCGCAGCTGGTCGTAACCGGCCTCGCCAATGGGGCTGCGGACCTGGAGATCACCTGGCAGCTCTACAACGGCAGCACACCGCGCCTGACACAGTTCGCCCAGCCCTCTGCGGTAGCTGCCAACGCGCAGGATGGACATCCGGCGGCCCAATTGATTCGCGTCGGCATCGGCGACGGCGGACGCGTTCTCGCGCAATATTCCAATGGCGAGCAGGTCGCCGTGGGACAGCTGGCCATGGCCTCGATTCGCAACCCGGAGTCCATGATCGCTGTTGGAAACAGCAACTTTCAGCTGAGCGCCCGCTCGGCTCTGCCCGCCATCGGCCTGCCCGGCACGGGCGGCCGCGGTCAGATCATCGGCGGAGCCGTGGAGTTTTCCACCGTCGATATCGCCCGGGAATTCACCAACCTGATCGTTTTGCAACGTGGCTACCAGGCCAATGCCCGCGTGGTCACGGCGGTCGACGAGATCAGCCAGGAGACGATCAACCTGAAGCGGTGAGGCGCCGGAGGGAAGCCGCATGAAAGTTCTGGATGTCATCGCTCCGCTCGCCGATGTCCGGATCGAGTTCGAGGTGCGGCTCGACGAGCGGATCATGACCGTGAAGGAGCTGCTGGCGCTCGAGTGCGGCCATGTCATCCGGCTCAACCGCTCGGCCGGGGAAAACATTGATGTTCTGGCTAGCGGCGCGCTCATCGGCTCCGGCGAGGTGGTGGTGATCGAGGACATGATTGGCATCCGCGTCACCGATTTCCGGGAGGAGCACTGACAAATGGAATCTCTGCAAGCCATCGCTGCAGTGGGCGTGCTGGCAGTTTTGGCGGCCGCCGCCTGGCTGGCCGCCCGCGGGCGCCTGACAGCTTCTTTTCTCCAGTCCCGCAGTCACGGACCAGCCGAGGTCGTCCAGCGGCTTTCGCTCACCGCGCATCACAGCCTCCATGTGGTGCGGCTGTCCGGGGAGACGCTGCTGGTGATCACGTTCCCCGGCGGCGCGGTGTTGCGAGGGAGCCCTGCCTTCGGGGACGTTCTTGCCGCGGCTGGAACGGCCTGGAAAGGAGAGACGCGATGAGGCTCCTGGTGACCGTCCTGTCCCTCGCCGGGCCGGCAGCGGCTGCTCAAGCGCCTGCGGCCAAGGGCGCCCCGGCGGCGGGCGCGCTCGGCCTGCCGCTGCAACTCGTTGTTCTGCTCACAGGCCTGACGGTGCTGCCTGCCGTGCTGGTCTGTCTCACGCCCTTTTTGAGGATCAGCCTGGTCCTGCATTTCCTCCGCCAGGCGCTCGGCACCCAGACGGCACCATCCAATCAGGTGCTCGCCGGGCTATCGCTGTTTCTGTCGCTCCTCATTGTCCAGCCGGTTCTGCGGCAGGCATATGAAGCGGGCTGGAAGCCCTTCGAGGCGGGTCAGCTTGACAGCCGGAGAGCCTGGGAAGAGGGGACCCGCCCCGTGCGCGATTTTCTGTTGCGCTTTACGCGCGAGAAAGATCTGGCTCTCATGGTCGAAATCACCAAGGCCCCGCCTCCCGCGAGCCCGAGGGAGCTGGGTCTGGCCGTTGTAGCGCCCGCCTACGTTCTTTCCGAGCTGCGGCGCGGTTTTCAGATTGGCGCCGTGCTGTTCCTTCCATTTTTGGTGATTGACCTCGTCGTGGCCTCCGTGACGCTTTCGATCGGCATGGTGCAGCTTCCTCCCGTGATGATCTCCGCGCCGCTGAAGGTCCTGTTATTTGTCCTCGTCGATGGATGGAATTTGCTGGTCGGCTCTCTGGTCAGGAGTATCTGAAATGTCCGGTCTCAACGGGTGCAACATCCGGGTTCCGTCGCCGGGAGCAACAAAAATCAGGAGAGTATTCCCTTGCCGGAGTGCTGAAATGGCGTTACTCCTGCGAGGGAAAACGAAAAAAATCGAACGCCTCGTTCGTTGCACTCAGCGCGGGCTTCTGCGGGAAGTTGGGGCATGGATCCGAGGGGCCCGCGGCGGGGCCAACAATGCTGCCTGCGCCGAGCCGCGTCTCTCCGCCGGTCGCCCAGAACAATCTTCGTGGAGGACAGGATGACCTCTGCCCTTGTCGCCGACCTCTTGCGCCAGACTCTGATGGCTGCCTTCTGGCTCGCCCTTCCTCTGCTCGCCATCGGGTTCCTGGCAAGCATCCTGATCAGCCTCGTGCAGATCGTGACCAGCTTCCAGGATCCTGCCTTCGGCGGCGTGCTTCGTCTGGCAGCTTTCCTGGCGGGACTGGTGATCGCCCTGCCATGGATGATCACCCGGATCACGAATTTCACGCTGCTTCTCTTCCGCGATCTGAGCCGCTATGTGGATTGACGCCGCAGTTCAGGGCTTTCCGCTGCACGGATTCCTGCTTGTACTGGCCCGCGTGGCCGGTTTGTTCGGTGCGATCCCTGTTCCCGGTGCAAGGAGCATGGCGGATCCCGCGCGCGTCGGCTTCGTACTCGCGCTGGCGGCGAGTCTTGCCCCTCTCTCGCCAACGGTGCGCCCGGCGGGTGCGGGCCAGATCGCTCTCTGGCTCGCCGGCGAGCTCGTCTTGGGACTCGCGGTAGGGCTTCTGGCTGGATTCGTAGCGGAAATGCTGGTGTTCGCGGCGCAGTCCGTCGCCTTGCAGGCGGGCTTCGCCTACGCCTCGACGATCGACCCGACAAGCCAGGCAGACAGCTCGGTGCTGCAGGTCCTCTCGCAGCTGGCGGCCAACCTTCTGTTCTTCTCCGCCGGTCTGGATCACGCTGCCGTGCGGGCCATCGCCCGGAGCCTCGAGACTGTGCCGCCCGGCAGTCTCTGGGACGGCTGGTCGGCGCTGCCGGCCATTCAGGCGGCGGGCGGGGCGATGCTGGATCTGGGCTTGCGGCTGGCCCTGCCCGTGGCGGGGCTGCTGCTGCTGGCAGACCTGGCGCTGGCGTTGAGTTCGCGCTTGCAGGCCCAGCTTCAGCTCTTGTCGATGGCGTTTCCGCTGAAAATGCTGCTGGCTCTGGCGGTGCTCGCCACGGCCGCGCCCTTGACCGTGTGGGTGCACCGCGCCATGGCCGTGAGGGTTCTGGCTGCGCTGCGGCAATGGGGGTGGAACTGAACGATGGCAGACCACGGACAGAAGACCGAGGCCCCGACTCCGCAGCGCATTCGCAAGGCGCGGGAGCAGGGACGCTTCCCCTCCAGCCGGGATTTCGTCTTTGGCATTCAGTTCCTGGCCTGGGTAGTGCTGCTGAACTCGGCGAGCCTCTGGTTCCCGGCCCTCGCGGCATCTTTCCGGAAGGCGCTCCTGTTGGCATTTCAGAATCGCAATTCGGTCGATCCGGCCCTGCTGCTTGGGGAGGCGGCCTGGCCGTCCCGGGCAGTGGCCCTCGTGGCAGCGGGCGCGGCCATTGCCGCGCTCGGAATGCTTGCCCATCTCGGAGCCACGGGTTTCGGCTTCGCTCCGGCGAAAGCCGCGCCGGACCTTCAACGTCTGAATCCGGTTCAGAACCTGCGCGAACTGCCGCGAAGAAACCGCGACAGCCTGCTGGCGGCCGTGCTGCTTCTTCCGCTTCTACTGGCCGCTCTGTGGTGGGTTGTCGCCAGCCGCTGGAACGAGTTCCTGCGGCTCCCGTTGCTGCCTCTCGAGCAGGGCGCGGCAGTGGTGGGCTCGGCCGTGGGCGGGCTGCTGTGGAAGGGGGCGCTGATCCTGCTCGCCTGGGGCGCCGCGGACCTGTTTCGACAGCGCCGCCGTTACTTTGCCGACCTGCGCATGAGCCGCCAGGAGGTCCGCGAGGAGCACCGCCAGAGCGAAGGCAGTCCGGAAGTGAAGGCGCGCATCCGCCGCCTGCGGCGGGAACTGCTGCGGCGGCGCATGATGGCCGAGGTTCCCAAAGCCACCGCTGTGATCGTCAACCCCACCCACTTCGCCGTGGCGTTGCGCTACGACCAGAAGTCCATGCCCGCGCCGAAGGTCGTGGCGAAGGGGAAGAACTGGCTGGCGCTCCGGATCCGCGAAAAAGCGCTCGAGCACCGCGTGCCAGTCGTGGAGAATCCCCCGCTGGCGCGCGCGCTGTACGAGCAGGTGGAGGTGGGCCAGGAGATCCCGGTCGGTCTGTACCGCGCGGTGGCTGAGGTGCTGGCTTACGTGTATCGCCTGATGCACGGGTCGCCGGCACAGCCGCCGAATGGAGGAAATTCATGAGGCCCGCAAGGATTCCGGCGACGCTGTCGTCCGCCCACAGCCAGAGTTGGCGGCGGCGCATTTTGCTCCCCGAGCACTCCCGCCTGCAACCTGGCAGGAGCCGATCGAGATGAGCTCAGCCCCTTCCGCAGTCGCGCCTGTGACCGGAGGATTTGCCGCGGAGAGCGAGCCCCGCCCGAGACAGGAATCCTCCGGCCGTTTTTCGGCCGCTTCCCGCGCAACGCGCTCCTGGCGCATCCCGGCCAGCCCTGCTGCCGCGGTCCCGCTAGGGGTCCTGGGCATCCTGTTGGCGATGATCGTCCCGCTTCCCACCTGGATGCTCGATCTGCTGATCAGCGCCAACCTCGCGCTCTCGACGGTCATCCTGCTGGTTTCGATCTACATCCGGCGCCCTGCCGACTTCAGCGTCTTCCCCACGGCGCTGCTGTTGATGACGTTGTTCCGCCTGGCGCTGAATGTCTCCTCCTCGCGCCTGATCCTGCTGGAGGGCAGCCGCGGCACGGCCGCCGCCGGGCAGGTCATTGAATCCTTCGGCCAGTTTGTTGTCGGCGGCAATTTCGTGATCGGCTTCGTCGTCTTCCTTGTGCTGATCGCCATCCAGTATGTGGTCATCAACCACGGCGCGGTCCGCATCTCGGAGGTCACTGCCCGCTTCACCCTCGACGCGCTGCCGGGCAAGCAGATGTCGATCGACGCCGACCTCAACGCGGGGCTCATCAACGAGGCGGAAGCCAAGGCGCGGCGCAAGGCGCTGGCCGCCGAGGCCGAATTCTACGGCGCCATGGACGGCGCGACGCGGTTCACCCAGCGCGACGCGGTCGCCAGCCTGTTGATCACGGCCATCAACATCGTGGCAGGATTCCTCATCGGCGTCCTGCAGCACGGCATGGATCTCGGCCGTGCGCTTGCCACCTATACGGTGCTCACCATTGGCGACGGCCTCGTCACGGTGATTCCCGCCCTGATGATCTCGATCTCCGGCGGCCTGATTGTGACTCGCGCCAGCTCGGACCGCGGCATGGCCGAGGACTTCCAGCGGCAGGTCTTCGGAGCGTGGCAGCCGCTGTGGCTTTCCTCGGGCGTGTTGCTGCTGATGTCCGCGGTGCCGGGCCTGCCGAGGCTGCCGTTTCTGGCCCTCGCCCTCGTCCTGGGCATCGCGGGGCACCGGACGCGCCGCCGCATGATGGCTCAGGCAGAGCCTGCAGCGCGGCCGACGGCGGTCCCGGCGCGGGAGAACCTCGATACCCTGTTGCGGGTGGAACCGCTGGCGGTCGAGGTTGGCCTGGGCCTCCTGAAACTCGTGGAGGGCGCCGAGAACTCTCCGTTGCTGCGCCGCATCAGCGGCATCCGGCGCCAGCTGGCCGCCGAGACAGGGTTCCTCCTGCCTGCCGTGCGCGTCACCGACAACCTCTCGCTCAAGGTGCGCGAGTATGTCATCCTGCTCAAGGGCGCCGAGATCGGCCGGTTCGAGTTGCCCGCAGGTTGCGATCTGGCCATCCCGCCGGCGGGCGGCGCGTGCCCCGTTTCCGGCACTCCCACGCGCGAGCCCGCCTTCGGGTTGGAGGCCGTCTGGATTCCGGCCGAACAGTCGGACCGCGCCCGCGCCGCCGGCTGCACCGTGGTCGATCCGGTCAGCGTCCTCGGCACCCACCTCTCGGAACTCATTCGCCGCCATTGCCATGAGATCTTTTCCCGCCAGGACGCCAAGAAATTCCTCGACCGGATCGCCGAGGAGCAACCGAAGCTCGTTGAGGACCTTTCGCCGAAGCTGCTGCCTCTGCCCACCGTGCAGAAGGTTCTGCAAAACCTGTTGCGGGAGCGGGTGTCGATCCGCGACGGGGTGACGATCCTCGAAGCGCTCGGCGAGGCCGCCCTGGTGACGCGCAACCCGGTCCTGCTGACTGAATACGTGCGCCAGGCGATGCGGCGTTCGCTCGTTCGTCCCCTGCTGGACCGCGAAGGCCAGCTGCCGGTATTCCTTCTCGATGCACCGCTCGAGAAGGCGATCGAGGACGCTGTGCAGCACGGCGAGCATACCTCGCACGTCAACCTGCACCCGCAGAAGGTCTCCGAGTTGCTCTCGGCTGCGGCCCGTGCTGCTGCGCAGGCGCCGGGCGGTTGCACCCTGTTGACGTCGGCCGGAGCCCGCTTCTTCATCCGCCAGATCCTCGAGGCCAACTATCCCCAGATCACCGTGCTGAGCCACGGCGAGGTCCCCCCGGGGCTGCGCGTCGTCTCGCTCGGCGTGTTGAAGGGAGCTGCAGAATGAGTCGATCGTCGCCGGGTCCCTATGGGCTTCTGTTCGCACACCCGCCTGCCCGATTCCCCTGGAGAAGGCAGGCGGCCTCGAGACACTTATACGCAGGAGGAATCTCACGTCCGTGAGCCGCCGCACGAAGGTTTACTTCTCCAGCACGCTCGAAGCGGCCTTGGCGCAAGCGCGCCGGGAGCTGGGCCCGGAGGCGCTGCTCGTGGAGGCCGGGCCCGCCCCCACCGGGGAGGGCGCCCCGGGCGGCTACCGGGTGGTGTGCCAGCTGGAGGAGACAGCATCCCCGAAGGAAGCCGCGCCGCCGCGCCCGCAGCCGGAGTCCGCGGTCCCGGTTCCGTGGCAGGAACTTTCCGGGCGCCTGGCCCGGCTGGAAAACCTCCTCGGGGCCCTTGCAGGCGCCGTGAGCACAATGGATCCGGCGGTGGAAGGGGCGGCGTTGCAGGCGGAACTCGCCGCGCAGGATTTCCCGCCCGACATGGCCTGGTCGCTTGTCTCTGCTGCGAGGGGGCGGCTGATTGCTGCCGGCGGATCTGGCCGCTCTTCTGCGGGGCTGCGCGCGGCGCTTGTGGAAGAACTCTCGGCCAGAATCAAATTCACCGGCGGCCTGGAAAGTTCCCGCCAGCCGGCAGTGATTGCCTTGGTCGGACCGCCGGGCGCGGGCAAGACGTCCGCCCTGGTGAAGCTGGCCATGCAGGAGGGGCTCGCACGGCGGCGCTCGGTCGCGATCGTCACCACGGACAGCCACCGCGTGGCCGCCTCGGAGCAGCTGCGCACCTATGCCGCCATCCTCGGCCTCCCCTTTGCGCAAGCGGAAACACAGGCGATGCTGCGTCAAGCCTTGGCCGAGCATGCCTCGCGCGACCTCGTGCTGATCGACACGCCCGGCTTCAGCCGTGCTGAGGCGGACTGGGCGGAGGAATGGGCGCGGTTGCTCTCCGCGGCGCCCGGCGTGCAAACCCACCTGGTGCTCCCCGCCACCTGGCGCGCGCGCGACCTGCTGGCCTGCCTCGAGTTCTGGGCCCGGTTCGAGCCCTGTGCGCTGCTCTTCACGCGGCTCGACGAAACGGCAAGCTGCGGCGGCTGGGCGACGGCAGCCCTGGAGTCCGGTCTTCCGGTGTCCTATTTCTGTACCGGCCAGCGCATTCCGGAGGATCTCGAAACAGCCTGCATCCATCGCCTGGAATCGGCGCTCTCGCCAGAGCCGGCGCGAAGCGCTGCCGCAGGAGGACGGGCATGAGTTCTGCGGCGGGCCGTGCGGCCCGTGTTCCAACTCCGGAAGCCACAGCGGGCTTGTGAGAGGAGTCTCTCAGCGATGAATCCCTATGAAACCACGGCGGCGCTCAGCGCCGAAGAGCGCGAAAGGCTGATTCTCGAACACCTGCCGCAGGTGCGCCTCATCGCCCGCCGCATCCACGAGCGGTTGCCGGAATGCGTTCAGCTGGAGGATCTCGTCTCCACGGGCATCCTTGGCCTGATCGCTGCGATCGACCGCTATCGCCCCGATCAGAACGTCAAGCTGAAAACCTATGCCGAGTACAAGATCCGCGGGGCAATTCTCGACAGCCTGCGGGGGCTGGACTGGGCGCCCCGGCAGCAGCGCCGCCGCTCCCGTCAGATCGAGCAGGCTGTTGCCGCGCTCGAGCAACGGCTTCACCGGGCGCCCACCGAGGAGGAGATCGCGGCCGAGCTGGGCCTCGAGCTGGAAGAATACCGCGAATGGCTGGCCGAGTCCCATGGCCTTCATCTTGGAAGCCTCGATTCGGGCGCTGGCGAAGACGGCAGCCGGGACCTGCTTCGTTTCATCGCCGACGAAGAGGACGAATGGCCCTCGCGGCAGCTGGAGCGGAAGGAGCTGCACCGTCTGCTCAAAACGGCCATCTCCCGCATGCCCTACATCGAGCGGACGGTACTCGGCCTGTACTATCAGGAGGAGCTCACGCTGCGCGAGATTGCGCGCATTGTCAAGCTGCACGAATCGCGCGTCTCGCAGCTGAAAACGCAGGCGATCATCCGGCTTCGCGCCTTCCTGCGCAAACGGTGGCCGATGGAGCGCGGGGGAGGGATTCCATGACGCCGCGGCGGGGGTCCGCCGGGTCCGGCGCGGCTCTTCGTCCTGCAGATGCCGGAGCGCGGCATCCGACAACCGGAAGGAGGACCATGGCATGAAAGTCTCTGGATGGCTGGCTGGCGAGTGGGCGCGGCAATTCGGCCCCGCCTTGAGTTCCATGACGGGAGAGCCGCTCGAGGCAGCCTGGCTGGAGGCCGAACCGGGCGTGCCGCCGCCAGAATCTTTGCGCATCGTCCGGCGCCTGCGGGGCTCGCCGGATGCTGTCCTGTGGATCGCCGCAAGCCCCGATCTCTGGCAGGGCGCCGGCCGGGCCGTGCTACGCGCCGCGGGGCTGCCGGACGCCGGCGAGGCGGAAGTCCGCGACGCCTTCGCGGAGGTCCTCCAGCAGTCCCTGGGCCAGCTCGCCATCGCCCTCGGGCAACGCCTCGGCCGGGAGGTGGAATGGGAAGAGCCCGCCGCCCGCGAGCTGCCGCACGCCCCTTCGGAATGGGCCACCGTGGAAGTCACCGGCCCCGGGGGCAAGCTCGGCCGGGCGTGGGTGGCGGCCAGCCCGGGCCTGTTCCTCGAGACGCCCCGGGAGTCCCGCTCCGTGCAGGCTCAGAGGGATGCCGCTCCGGCGGGGCTGCCGCAGGAGCGGCGGCCGATGCTCGACCTGCTCATGGAAGTGGAGCTGCCCGTCGGCGTGACCTTCGGGCGCACGCAGCTCAAGCTGAAAGACGCCATCAAGCTCACCAGCGGGAGCATCGTCGAGCTGAACCGCAGCATCATCGAGCCGGTCGAGGTCATCGTCAACAACTGCGTCATCGCCCGCGGCGAGGTCGTGGTCATCGAGGGCAACTACGGCGTGCGCATCCAGCAGATCGTCAGCCGCGAGGAACGCCTGCGGACGCTGTTCTGAACGCCGCCGCCCCCCCTACAGCCCGGCTCTGCGGCCCAATCCCCCGGGCGCCCTTCCGCCCCGGCGGTCCGGCTCCGGGCCGGCAGCCGCCTGCGCCCCGCCTCCCGGCAGCAAAATGGGCCTTGACACTGGTCTACTGGTCTGATCACTATTTCATAAGGTCTGTCAGGCCCTCACTTTGCTTCCGGAGTGATTTGTCATGCGAGTCCTGATCGCCATCTGGATTGCAATCCTCCTCGCCTCCTGGGCCCCCGCCCAGGACTATCGCGCCCGAGTGCAGGGAACCGTCACCGACTCCAGCCAGGCCGCCGCCCCGAACGCCACCGTCACGCTGACCAACACGGCCACGGGCGTCTCGGCGGTCAAGATCACCGGCGCCGACGGCCGCGACCTCTTCGACTTTGTCGAGCCCGGCCCCTATACCATTACTGCGGAGCTGCCCGGCTTCGCCACCGTCGTCCAGCAGAACGTGCAGGTCCAGGTGCGCGGCGACGTCACCGTCGACATTGTCCTCAAGCCCGGCTCGCTCGCCGAACAGATCACGGTCACCGACTCCCCAGTCTCCGTTCAGTTCAACACAAGCACCCTGGAGACCACCATCGACCGCAAGATGCTCTCCGAGCTTCCGATCCTGGCCCGAAACCCGTTCAGCCTCGCGCTGCTCGACACTTCGGTCGTGAACCGTTACACGGCCGAGCGCAACCCCTTCTACATGTACTCTTCGGCCATGCTGGACATCGGCGGCCGCACCACGACTTCGGGCACCAATTCCGGCGGCCAGAACGATCTCCTGCTTGACGGCACCCCCATCCAGCTCGGGAACAAGGGCTCCTACGCGCCTCCGATGGACGCCGTGCAGGAGTTCAGCGTGCAGCAAAGCAGCGTCGACGCCGAGTTCGGCCACTCCGCCGGCGGCATCATGAGCGTCTCCATGAAAGCCGGCACCAACTCTTTCAACGGGACGATCTACTATTTCGGCCGGAACCCGAAGTTCAACGCCGTCTCCAATGCGATTTCCCGCACCCCCAACATGGTGCGCAACCACATCGGCGGCTACAGCCTTGGCCACCCCATCCGCAGAAACCGCCTGTTCAACTTCTCCACGTACGAGCGCTGGAGCACCCGCGATCCGGCGGAGTATGTCGCCACGCTGCCCACTGCCCTGGAACGCGAGGGCGATTTCTCGCAGTCGCTCAATCCCAACGGCGGCCGGCGCACCATCTATGATCCCCTCACCACCGTCCTCATCGTTTCCCAGAACAAGGCTCCGCGCCAGCCCTTCCCCGGCAACGTGATCCCGGCCAGCCGCATCGACCCGGTCGCCCGCCGCTTCATGCAGTACATCTGGGAGCCCAACAATCCCGGCCGCGACATCACCGGCGTGCAGAACTTTCGCACCACCTATTCGCGGATGAACAGCTACTGGAACTTCTCCGACCGCGTCGACTTCAACATCAGCGACGAGTGGAAGGTCTTCGGCCGCTACAGCCTCTTCCGCACGCAGCTCGACATGAGCCGCTTCGTCAACTCGCCAGCTGTCAACAATTCGATCGGCGGCCAGATGAACGCCAACAACATCGCCCTCGACTCGGTCTACTCCCTCAGCGCCATGCGCATCCTGAACGTCCGCTGGAGCTACGGCTCTTTCCAGGACGACTACGATCCCACGTGGACCCAGGTCTCCCGCCAGCAGTTGCTCGATCTCTGGGGAGGCCAGCTTTGGGATGAGATTTACACCGCCAACGTTCCCAAGCGCATGCTTCCCATGATGGACGTCTCCGGCAAAGGGACCTTCGGCCGCAGCTCCATGTGGTTCCAGCAGCCGCACCAGATGAGCTGGCACGCCCGCCTCTCGGAGGCGCGCGGCGCGCACTATTTCAAATTCGGCGGCGAGGGCCGCTACCACCACGCCGACGTCCTTTTCCCCTATCCGCTCTACTTCTCCTTCGGGCCCTCCTTCACCGCCGACGGCGCCATCGGCCCGAACACCCGGCTCTACGGCGACTCCTGGGCCACCTTCCTGATCGGCGCCATCGACAGCGGCTCCTACGCCCAGTACCGCGACTGGCAAAACGTCAACTCCCACTACTACGCCGCTTACATCCAGGACGACTGGCGCGTCACGCCCAGGCTCACGCTGAACCTCGGCCTGCGCTGGGAGTACGACCTCCCTCCCTGGGACGACAACGACCGGCTCTCCCGGTATCTCGACCTGACCGACCCGATCCCCGAAATGCAGTCCAATCCCCCGGTTTTCCCGGCTGAAGTGCTTGCCTACCGTCAGCCGCCGCAGTTCTTCGGCGCCTGGCACTTCGCCACGGCGGAAGACCGGTATCTCTACAATCCGAAACACTGGGTCTTCAGCCCGCGCGTCGGCGCCGCCTTCCGGCTCGACTCCAAATCCGCCCTTCGCGCCAGCTGGTCGCGCTTCATCACGCCGGTCGTCACGCTCACCGACACGCAGCGCACCATGGACATTTACGGCTACAACATCCGCACCAACGCCCTGCCCGCGGTCGAGGGGCGTCCGCAGGCATGGCTCAGCAATCCCTTCCCGCCCTCGGTCAATCCCCTCATCCTGCCGAAGGGCAAGGCGCTCGGCCGGTATCAGAACCTCGGCGACAATGCCGTCTGGTCCAACCAGGACTTCGACCGCCCGCAGAGCGACCGCCTCAGCCTCTCCTGCCAGCGCGAGCTGCCCTCCCGCATCGTCGTCGACGGCACGTTCTTCTTCAACTGGATTCGCGGCCTCTATGACCGCAACGCCAATATGGCGGATCCCAACCTCAGCCTGACCTACAAGGCTGCGCTGACCAAGAACGTCCCCAACCCTTTCTACCTGTACGGCACGCCAGACACTTTCCCGGGCCAGCTCCGAAACCGCGCCACCGTCTCCATCTCCAGCCTGCTGACGCCGCACCCGCACTACCTCAGCCTGACCGAGCGCAACGAGGAAGGCATGCGCAACCAGTTCAGCTCCTGGCAGGTCCGCGCCCGCCGGCAATTCGCCAACGGCTACATGTTCCTCTTCTCGTACAACTACAATCGCGAGCGCTATTACGAGTTTTGGGACTCAATTGCCGAATATGCGCAGCAGTTCGAGTGGCGGGAAAGCCCTGAACCCCGCCACCGCCTGAGCTTGTCCGGCACCGTCGATCTGCCCTTTGGGAAAGGCCGGAAATTCCTCGCCGCCATGAATCCCCTGTTCGAGGGCATTCTCGGCGGATGGTCCCTTTCCGGAATTTACACCTACAATAACGGATCCCTCCTCACCTTCGGCGAAATGAAGGTGCTCCAGGATATCAGCCCGAGACTTCCGAATCCGACGCTGGACCGGTATTTCGACACTTCGATTTTCGCGATCGCCGAACCATACACGCGGCGCACAAACCCGAAGCAATACGAGGATCTGCGCGGCCCGGGAAGATGGAACATCGATGCGACAGTGGCGAAAAAGTTCGCCCTTTCCGAAAAATGGAAGCTCGAATTCCGCCTCGAGGCCTACAATCTCACCAACAGCATCATGTGGAACAACCCGAATACCAGCGTCAGCAGCTCCCTGTTCGGGCGCATCACCGGCCAGGCCAACCGCGGTCGCGAGATCCAGTACTGCGCGCGCCTGCTGATCTGACGCGAACGGGGAGGGGGACGGGCCGCCGTCCCCCTCCGGCGGGGGCCGGGCCAGTTTGCCTTTCCGGCGCCTCCCCGTCCGGCTTTCTCCCGCTGCGCTCCCGGGGGGCTTTCCGAATGCCGGTACGCGCCCGGCGGCGGAAAGACAAACGGCGGATGCGAACGGGGGCGCGTCGCGGCAGCCCTTCTTCCCGGACAGCAATCGAGGGACCCGGTGATTCCGTGCGGCTCTGTTGAGCAAAGGCAGCCTTCCGGACGTCAGGGTTTGGGCCGCGAGGCCTGCCTCTCTTTCTCCTGCAGCTCGAGCACGATGGCCCGGTGCCGCTGGCCATCCTCGCGCCGGCCCAAACGGAAGTACACCTGCGCCAGCTGCAAATGGGCCTCCGTGAACGCCGGGCTCTCGCGCACCAGCGCCTCCAGAAGCGGGAGCGCCTCCTCGTTCCGCCCTTTCGCGGCCAGCAGCGCCGCTTTCTGATACCGCGCTGCCAGCGAAGAGGGCCTGAGGCGCAGGGCCTTCTCGATCAGGGGCAGCGCGGCATCGTGTTCGTTCTCCATGCGCAGGATGGCGCCCAGGCGAAGGTTGGCCTCGAAATCGTTCGGGTCCTGTTCCAGAGCCAGCCGGAAGGCCGCGCGCGCGCCCGCGTTGTCGTCGTTCTCCATGCGCGCCATGCCGAGCAGGGTCTGCAACCCGGGCAAGGAAGGCGACGCGGCGGCCGCTTTCTCCAGCGTCTTCAGGGCGGCGCCATAGTCGGCGGCGAACAGCTGCGAGGCGCCGATCAGCATCTGCACTTCGGGAGAATCGCCGCGGCGCAGGAGCCGGTCGATCACTGCCTGGCCCTTGTCCAGTTGCCCATCGCGCAGCAACGCCATCCCCAGCAGATAAGCGACGGTGTCGTCTGCCGGGTGGAAGCGCGCCTGTGGCTCGAGCATGGCGATCAGCTTCGGGTGCTCGCCGAGTCGCAAATAGCAGTCGGCCAGCAGAAGCAGCGCCTGCCGGTTGCCGGGATCCAGCCGCCGGACCTCGGCGAGTTCGCCGGCCGCGGCCTCGAAGTCGGCCGCCTTGTACCGAGCCAAAGCCAGGTTCAGGCGAACCCCGGCATTGGCGGGGTTGCGGCGCAGGGCCGCCTCGTATTCCGGAATGGCCTCCTCGTACCGGCCGAGCGCGCTGAGCGCCGCTCCGAGATTGGATCGGGCGACGACTGAATCCGGGTGGATTTGCAGCACGCGGCGGTAGAGCTCGATGGCGCGCTCATATTGCCCCTGCTGATGGAGTTCCACGGCCTGCTTGTACAGCTCCGACGGCCCCTGCGCCGCCGCGCAGGCCATCCACAACGCCGCCGCCAGAACCCGCATCGCCCCCAGAATGGCAGAGGCCCGGAGCGGGGTGCAAGCTTGTTGCCATGAGTGGCCGCAGACAAAGTGAAAGTGGGCCCGGGCGTGATGACGCGGAGCGCGCAGAACCGCTGCCGTTTGGCTTTCTCCGTCTGTTGGGGGAATGAAGAAACCCGGGACGGAATGCCGCTTCTGCGGTTTTACACTTTTCCGCCTCACAACGCCACGTCAATGATCGGGCGGCGATCTTCGAGAGTGTCCCGATCTCCGCCCATGCACCGGTTCCCGCAGCAAATGGCCCGCATTGCCTTCGCTAGATTTCGCCCGGCGCTAACGCCGGGGCCGCGGTGATTGTGTTGCCCCGGCGCGGCCGGCACCCGAGCCGGGCTTCTGCCGTGGTTGCCGAGGTGCGCTGCGCGATGCGATTCCGCCAACCGCCGCCGGCCCGATCTGAGCGCGAACATCGCGGCCCCGACGCAAGCGTCGGGGCAACAGCGCGGCGTTGCGCCGACGCGGCCTGATCCCGAGCCGGGCTCTTGCTGCGGCTGGCGAGGTTTCCTGTGCGCGGCGATCCCGGCAACTGCCGTCGGCCCCATAGAGGAACGCGACCATCGCGGCCCCGACGCAAGCGTCGGGGGAACAGCGCGGCGTTGCGCCGACGCGGCCTGATCCCGAGCCGGGCTCTTGCTGCGGCTGGCGAGGTTTCCTGTGCGCGGCGATCCCGGCAACTGCCGTCGGCCCCATAGAGGAACGCGACCATCGCGGCCCCGACGCAAGCGTCGGGGGAACAGCGCGGCGTTGCGCCGACGCGGCCTGATCC
>JBBFLJ010000005.1:23698-73050 GCA_037481575.1 Bryobacteraceae bacterium
TAGAGGAACGCGACCATCGCGGCCCCGACGCAAGCGTCGGGGGAACAGCGCGGCGTTGCGCCGACGCGGCCTGATCCGAAAGTATCCGGGACCAACGGCGTGGATCAGGTGATCCTGTGAACGCTTGGCCCGACCCGCAAGTAGATCCTCCACGACCTGGCCGGGGATTCTCGAGATTGCTCCTCCGCTACGCGGCATGAGTCCGGCCCCGTGGAGGCGGCCTCGCCGGCAGCCCCCCCGGAAAGACCATGCTCGCTTCAAACCGGAGCGGGGAGTCCTGATACAATACGAGCACGGAGGCGCCATGTTCCTCGAGAACGTCAACGAGCGGAACTTCCTGGTCACTTCAGTGGACTACGTCTTCAACTGGGCCCGGAAGTCGTCGCTGTGGCCGCTCACCTTCGGCCTGGCCTGCTGCGCCATCGAGATGATCGCCTCTTCGGCGTCGCGTTTCGACATTGCGCGCTACGGTGCCGAGGTCTTCCGCCCAAGCCCGCGGCAGTCGGACCTGATGATCGTGGCCGGAACGGTGACGCTGAAGATGGCGCCCGTGCTGAAACGCATCTACGACCAGATGCCGGAGCCGAAGTGGGTGATCTCCATGGGCGCTTGCTCGAGCGTGGGCGGGCCATTCAACACCTATGCGGTGCTTCAGGGCGTGGACAAGATCGTGCCGGTCGATGTCTACGTCTACGGCTGCCCGCCGAGGCCTGAGAACCTGTTTTACGGGCTGCTGAAGCTGCAGGACAAGATCGACCAGATGAGCCTGGTGCGGAGGCCGACCGAAGTGCGGCTCGATGAGTCCATGCTCGAGGACTTCAAGAAGCGCGTGATGATCGCGCAGATGCAGAATCCGGCGGCGTGAGCTTCCTCGTATCGGACGGCGGCTACCGGTCCTCCCTGCTGGCCGGGTGCGCTGGCATTGAACATCATTTCGGAGTTGCGGGCCATGCTCCTGCCGGGGCGTGGCTCGAGTTGAGGCAGATTCACTCGGCCCGCGTGATTGACGCCTCCGAATGGCGCCCCGGCGTGGAGGGTGACGCGCTGGCCACCGGCGCGGCGGGAATCCGGCTGGCGGTCAAGACGGCGGACTGCATCCCCCTGCTGCTCGCAGATGAGCGGGGCAGGGCGGTGGCGGCGGTCCATGCCGGCTGGCGCGGCGTGGTGCAAGGCATCGGCGCGGCGGCGGTGCGCTTCCTTTCGGAACGCTATTTGATCCAGCCCGGCGAACTCGTGGCCGCACTCGGGCCGGCGATCGGCGGCTGCTGCTACGAGGTCGGTCCCGAGGTGGCAGTCCAATTCCGGGACTGGTTCCCGGAACGGAACGATCTGGAGCGGCGGACCAGGATCGACCTGCGGGAGGCGCTGCGGCGGCAGCTGCTGGCAGCGGGCGTGAAGGCGGGGCGGATGGATGTCGCGGAGGAATGCACCTGTTGCGGGGGGAACCGCTTCCATTCTTACCGGAGGGACGGGGCGCAGGCCGGGAGAATGTATTCGGTGATCTCGTTGCGGGAGGGCGGCTAGGCGGGAAGGCAGAGACAAAAGGGGCGCGGGCCAAGCCCGCGCCCCGGAATTCTGGGAGACCGGGAACAGGGAGGCTCAGGCGACCAAGAGTTCTTCGATCGACTCGCCTTCCTCGGCGCGCCGTTTGTCCATGTATTCCTGGCAGGAGATGCAGTAAGGGGTCCACGGCACTGCGTTCAGCCGCTTCGGGCTGATCTCCTCGTCGCAGCGCAGGCAAATGCCGAAGGAGCCGTCAGCAATCCGCTGCAGGGCGGCGCGGACGTTGCGCAGGAGCTGCGTCTCCCGGTCCAGGTTTCGAATGGCCAGCTCCCGCTCGGCGGCGTGCTGCACCTCGTCAATGGCGTCTGGAGTCTTCTCGATGGCGATCCCTTCGCGTTCCCGCACTGCCTGCGACAGCTCGGCGAGCTTGGCTTCGAGGATCTGCTTGTACTTGTTCAGTTCGGTCTTGGTCATGGCCGTATCTCCCTTCTCCTTGGTCTTGTTCTCCTGTTCCGATCCTTCCAGCATTCGGTTAGACGCCGGGGAACCAGCCAGGTTCCAAAATCTTAGCGTAGAACGCTAAGAAATTCTCACATAAGTAATCCCTAATAGAACCGTTCTAGATCCCACCGCCGCCCCGGCACCGTGCCGGGACGCAATTCGATAGGATACCACAGCTTTGCAATTCCGGGGCCACTTGCCCGCTTCGCGGGCCCACCCACCACCCTGACGCTGGGCTGATCTCTGCCAGCCAGCCGCTCCGGAGACCGGGCGCAGCCTGCGAAACTACCTCGCGGAAGGTCTGCTGCCCGGCTGAATGCCTGCGCTTGTCAAAGATCCTGGGTCCGGTCTCGGCTGGCCTTCCGCGGCGCCTGCCCGCCGGGCACCTTAGAATACAGCACCATATCGGCAGACGCAACCAAAAACGTTAGGCGCACCATTACAGACGCGAGTTTGACAGATTTGTTTCACTAACTCGACCTTTCTCTCAAAGAATGACGAAATTTAATGGGGCATCTGCGCCGGCACTACTGCCAGGCAATGCGGGAAATCACCACCCCGAGCTCGCGCCGGTCGCCCGGAGCCCGGTGCGCGCGGTCTACCTCCAGCTCCAGGCGGATCGAGGAGACGCCCGGCTTTGGGGCGGGCAGCGGAAGCTCAAGGTGGAATGCCGCGTGGGACGGGTCGAGAAGCAGATGGCCCGCCTCGGCGCCATTCATCCGCACGGCCAGCCGGACGGGCGGGGTCAGGCTCTCCGGGGGGCGGTAGCCGTGGATGGACAGCGTGCGCCCGGAGCGGTCCGGCGCCGGAAGCGTGGCTTCAGCCCGCAGCCGGGTCCAGCGCCCGCCTGCTTCGGGCTCGTGCCAGCCGCGCCCCAGCCATCTTGCCGAGGCGGGGTCGGCGAGATTCAGATACGCTGGCGGCAAGTCCTGCCACTCCCTGGGCAGGCGGTGGACATACAGCCTCGTAATGGCTCGCAGGCGCCTGTTTTCCCAGCGATAGGCCACCAGCCGCCGGGAGCGGAAAGCCTCGGCAACTTCCGGGGGCGAGCAAAAGGCGCCGGCGATGGGCGGGAAGCCCGGAGGCAGGCTCACGGCGCTTGCTTCCCGCGGATCCAGGCAGATTCGCGTGCCCAGTAGGTTCCGGCTGTCATGGAAAGCGGCCCAGAACAGTTCGTCCCCGATGCCGGAGACGGCGATCAGCTTGTCCGGATGCAGCTGGACGGCCCGCTCCAGCGCGTGGAACAGATAGCGCGACTCCAGCCCCCGCTGGTAGCGCCATTGGGTTGTTGCACGGTGGGAGGCGCCGGCGTAAAGCAGGTGCAAACCCAGGACGAGGGCCGTGGCCGCCTTGAGGAACCACCTGCTCCGAGCTGCGGCTGCGAGGGCCGTGGAAGCCAGCCATGCAGCGCCGATCGAGGGGATTGCCAGATAGTAGTCCATCACGTGGTGGCGGAGCGGCAGCACCGGCGCGATGGCCGCTGTGAACCAGACGGCCCCGAAGACTGCCAGCCGGTTTCGGCCGCGCCATGCCGCCACCAGCCACGCTGCAGCGCCCAATCCGCACAAGGCGGCCACGGCGCGGCGGGGCAGCCAGGGGACGGGCCAGTGCGCCGGATCGAGGTTGCCCGCCAGCGCCAGCGACCAGTACTGCAGGTAGGTGCGCGCCATCCAGAGATCCCAGTGCCGAGCGTAGACACCTTCGGCGGGTTTCGGGATCAGCAGCATGTGCGCCGCGGCGAAGATGGCGCTGGCCAGCCAGAGCCACCCCAGGGCTCGCGGAACGCGCCTCGTCTCCAGCCAGCACCACGCCGTGGCCAGCGCCGGATAGACCACGGCCACCTCCAACGCCGCAAAGCCCAGGAGAAACAGCGCGCACTGCGCGGCGAACCACCGTCGCAGCCCTGTTTCCCGCCACCGCAAGAGGCAGGCGAAGGCGCTCAATAGGAAGAACGCGCAGAGGATCTGGTTGTAGGCCGAAAGCCAGGCCAGCGGCGTGGCCAGCCCGATCCCCGCCGACCACGCCAGCGGCGCGGCAGCCGCCGCGAGGCGCGAGCCGGACAGCCGCAGCGTGATCCAGTACAGCAGGGCGAGGTTCGCAAATTGCGTCGCCAGCGCCGCCAGATGGAAGGCGCGGTGATCCAGCCCGAAGATCCGCTCCAGCCCTAGGAAGAACACGCGTTCGCTCAGCACGCGCACGGTGCCCTGCGCGGCAGGTGCGAACAGCGCGCGCAGGAGCGCTTCGAAGGAATCCACGCGGCGGCCCAGACTCAGCCACGCGAAGTCGTCCTGATGGAACCAGGTCCGGATTCCATGCCAGTCCAGCCAGAGCACAAACGCCGGCGCGAGCAGCAGCAGGAAGGCGTCGCGGCGGCCGAGCCGTGTCATTGCACCCTGGCCGGCACAAGCCGGAATTTCATCGGGATCACTCCAAGCTGCCGGACTTCGCCGCCCCGGGGAGGAATGAAGCGGTCCAGTGTGAAATCCACAAGAATCCCGTCCTCCTGAAGCAGCGCAGCGGGGACGGGAAATGCGGCCGTGTGCGTTCCGGCGCCGGGCGAGCGCCAGGCTGGCAGCTCATGCTGGTTCACGCTGGCCTGGATCACAAGCCCCTCGAGATCCCGGGCTGCCGCCTCCGGGATCGTGAATTCGAATTCGATCCGGGCATCTTTCCCGCGCAGCTCCTCCGGCACACCGAGAGAGACGGTGAACTGCGGCGCGGACCAGCGCCAGCCCCCGGACTCTGGCGCGTAAAAACCATCGAGGAGTTGCAGCTCATCGGCGGGGTTCGTGGCGTCGATGGAGGACTGCAGCGGCTGCGGCTCCTCGAGGGTCAGCCGCGGATCCGGATGCCGCGCCTGCCGGCAGCCGGCCGCGGCCAGCCACAGCGCCGCCGCTAGCGCGAACCGGTGCACGGCCGGACCTCCACGAGGCAATTGTAGAACGTTGGCCCGCTTCCGATGTCGGTCAGCCGGTCCGAGATCAGCGAGTTCACGTTGACCCCGCCCGCGACGGATGGCCAGCGCCCCGAAGGCGCGCGCACCACGCCCGGGCGCACAAATGGCCCCACGCGCGCCCGCAGACGCACGGCGCCGCGCGCGTTGAAGACCTCGACGGGCGTCCCGTCCGCGATGCCGCGCGGGGCAGCGTCTTCCGGGTGGATCTCGAGCACGCCGCTCTCCGCTTGCGCGCGTTCCAGCATCCCGAACGACGAGTTCAGTCCGTCGTGAGCCTTGGAGCTGACCAGCTCGAGCGGGAAGCGCGGATCGAACTCTGTGCCCAGGCGGCTCTCCGCGGGCGGCTCGTATTCCAGCGGAGCGCCGTCCAGGTTCGGCTTCACGCCGGCCATCGGCAGCTCCGGAATGTTCAGCCGCACAAACCGCTCCCGTTCCAGCTGCTCGAGCGTGATGCCAGCCAGATAGGGCGAATCGGTGTCCAGCGCCTGCCGGATGAGATCGTCGTCGGTGTCGTCAAAGCACGCATCGGCAAACCCCATGCGGCGCGCCAGCAGGCGGAAGATCTCCGTGTTCGGCTTGCACTCGCCCGGCGCGGGCACGGCGGGACGCGCCAGCTGCAGATAGTAATGCCCGTAGGCGAAGTACAGATCCGTGTGCTCGAGAAACGTCGTGGCGGGAAGCACGATGTCGGCGAAGCGCGCCGTGTCGGTCAGGAAGTGATCGATCACGACGGTGAACAGGTCCTCCCGCCGCAGCCCGGCAAGCACGGCTGGCTGGTTCGGCGCGATCGCAGCCGGGTTGGAGTTGTAAACAACCAGGCCCTTGACCGGGGGATCGCTGAGTTCGGTCAGGGCGCGGCCGAGCAGCGTCATGTTCACGGTGCGCGCGGGCGGGCCGAGATCGGGCCGCTCAAGAGCCGCACGGTTGATCTGAAAGGCGCCGCTTGTGGTGAGCTGACACCCGCCGCCGCGCTGCTCCCAGGCGCCGATCAGGGCGGGCAGCAGGCTGATGGCGCGCACGGCGCGGCCGCCGCGTTCACTGCGCTGCACGCCATAGTTGAGCCGGATCACTGCCGGGCGCGTGGTTGCGTACTCGCGCGCCAGCCGGCGGATGTCCTCTGCACAGATGCCCGTCAGGTGCGCCACGCGCTCGGGCGGATATTCGGCGGCGCGCGCCCGCAGGGAGTCATCGCCGTCGAGCCGCCGCGCCAGTCCTTCTTCGTAGAGGACGTGCATGAGCCCCAGCGCCAGGGCGAGGTCCGAGCCCGGGTAAGGCGCCAGGTGCCAGTCCGCAAGCTGCGCGGTCTTCGTGCGGACGGGATCGATGACGACGAATCGTGCGCCGCGGCGGCGCGCCTCGACGATGAAAGGCCACAGATGGACGTTTGTGGCCAGAATGTTCGCGCCCCAGGCGATGATGTAGCGCGCGTGGACGAAATCCTCCGGCGGCGTGCCCACGCGGCAGCCGTAGGCTTCCATCAGGCCCGCGCCGCCGGCCGAGGCGCAAATCGTGCGGTCCAGCCGCGACGCGCCCAGCCGGTGAAAGAAGCGGCGGTCCATGGAACCGCCCTGCAGGAAGCCCAGCGTGCCTCCGTAGCTGTAAGGCAGCACGGCTTCCGCGCCATCCGTGGCGGCGATGGCAGAGAGCCGCGAGGCGATCTGATCCAGCGCCTCGTCCCAACCGATCGGCTCGAACCGCGCTTCCCCCTTGGCGCCTGTGCGGCGCAAAGGATGCAACAGCCGCTGCGGATGGTATTCTCGTTCGAGATAGCGCGCCACCTTGGCGCACAGGAAGCCCTGCGTCACAGGGTGCGCCGGATCTCCGCGCAACCGCGTGGCGCGGCCGCCGTCGGTTTCCACGACGATGGCGCAGCAGTCCGGGCAATCGAGCGCGCAGACGGAATGGCGGATTTCAGCCAAGTTCTCCCTCTGATGATCTGATCTTAACTGCTGCGCCGGACCAGGCGGATGCTGCCGCGGGCAAGGCGCCGGATGAAGTCCAGATCGCCGTCCAGGAAATCGTATTGGAGGAGCGCCTCGGCGCGCTCCCATGCGATCCTCTGGAAGGTGCGCGGCTGCGGCTCGCCCTGGAAGGACTCCACCCGGTGGAAGAGAAGCACCAGCGGCGGCCGGCCGCTGACGCATTGTTCGTAGCGGGCGATTTCAGGCCCGATTTCGGCTTCAATGCCCAGCTCTTCGCGCAGCTCGCGCCGAAGCGCGTCTTTCGGAGTCTCTCCTGCCTCGACTTTCCCGCCCGGAAATTCCCATTTGAGCGCATGGCGGTCCCCTGCCATGCGCTGGCCGATCAGGAAGAGGCCATCACGCTGCAGAACTCCCGCAACGACAATGACAGAACGGGCCATGGAACTCTTAGCTATGGAAGGGGAATGGAGACCGCTGCTTTCATTTTACTGCGCCGTGCACGGCTCCGGCTGCCTGGCCGCTGCCAGCCAGACGCCCGATTTCTCCCGGCGCTTGCGCCGGGGGCACTGCGCGAATCGCGTCAGAGTAGCGCCGGCAGCGCGGCTTTGTTGCAGGAGCAAACAGGGCACGGCCACAGCGGGGTTCCGTGGCTTGCGGTGATTGCCGGCTCTGCGCCTTGCGGTTTCTCCCGGCGCTTGCGCCGGGGCCGCGTTTCGCCTGCGGTCTGCGGGACAGCAGGGGTAAAGAAGAAACGTCGCGAGAATCTCGCGCGAGGTGATCTGCGCCAGGCGTGTGCCACTGAAGAGCCATTCGGCCTTCTTCGAGGATCCGCCACCAGATTCTTGGCGCTTTCCCCGTATTCTTAAATGGCCCGCGGCAGCGAGTTCCATCGCGGCCCCGGCGCAAGCACCGGGGGAACAACGCATGCGCAAGCTTGAACACCGCAGGCAGCGCGGCATCGGCGCAAGCGGAAGTGGAAGTGTGTGAGCGGAGGGGCAAACGGGATCCGCGCGGAGATGGGGACAGGCTGCTCTGTCCACGAGTGGGCGGGTCGTTTGGGCACGAGCGATGTGGGGGCGGGACAGAGAGGCCTGTCCCCATCTCCTCAGGAGAGCCACGCAAGCACCGCGGCCCCGGCGCGCTGCCTTGCAATTTCCCCCGACGCTTCCGCCGGGGCCGCGCATCGCCTGCAGTCGACGTAGCATTAGGAGTGAGAGAACAAGCGCGGGGAGAACTTCGCCCGGTGATTTGCCCAAGGCGTGTGATGTCGAAGGGCCATTAGCTCAGGCGCAAGGGGCAGAGGAGGTGCGTGGGCGGAGGGGCAAACGGGATCCGCGCGGAGATGGGGACAGGCTGCTCTGTCCACGAGAGGCGGGTGGTTTGGGGATGAGCGGTGGGGGGGCGGGACAGAGAGGCCTGTCCCCATCTCCTCCGGGGAACCACGCTGGCAGCGCGGCCCCGGTGCTCTGCCTTGCAATTTCCCCCGACGCTCGCGTCGGGGCCGCGCTTGTTGCGAAGTCAGCGGGGCTGCGGGGAAGGGGAGTGGGTTCAATGAAAGATCTGGGGCATCAACGCTTTGTGCGCGCGGCGGGAGGGGCATTGAACTGTCGGTCGCAGCCTCGCTGCGATGCTCCAGATAAGCTCCTCTCTTTCTGGAATCCCCCGTGGCATGGGCATTCCATCGCAGCCTCGTGCGAGGGCCGAGGGAACTGCGCAAGCACTGTGGCCCCGACGCAAGCGTCGGGGGAACTGCACAAGCGCCAAGGTAACGTCGCCGGCAGCGCGGCCCCGGGCGCTTGCGCCGGGGCCAGAGCGGCGCGGGAAGGCTCGGGGAGAAGCGGCGCGGAGGCGGCTCAGGGACTGCGCCACGGCCCGGGTGCGATGCCATTGCCGCGCCGCGCGGCCTGAGCCTTGTGCTACACGAAGGTTAAGGAGCCCGATCCCCTCCGTGTACAGCGAACTGCTTCTCGATCACTTCCGCAATCCCCGCCACGCGGGCGCGCTGGAGGCGCCGGCGCTGGTGGTGGACGTTGAAAACCCGGCCTGCGGAGACTGGCTGCGCCTGAGCGCGCGGATCGAGGACGGCGCCGTCGTGCGCGCCGCGTTTCAGGTGAAAGGATGCACGGCATCGATCGCCTGCGGGTCGGCCCTGGCGGAATGGCTGCAGGGGCAGCGGCTCGAAGCGCTGCGCGCCGGGGGCAGGGAAGCGGTGCGGTCGGCGGTGGAGCAAGCGGTGGGCGGGCTACCCCCGGCATCGCGCCATGCGGCCGAGCTGTGCGCCGATGGCGTGGCGGCGCTGCTGCGGGCGGCTACGGTTCGCGCTTCGGCTTGACCAGATCCGGCGACGCGAGGTCGAGCTCCGCGACGGGAATCACGCGCACGGGGCCATACGCTTCCAGGTCCCTGGCGAACTCCCTGGCATTGCCGACCGCCGTGATGGCGAGCTTGTCGGGCTGCAGGAACCGCCGCACGGCAGCTTCCACCTCCGCCCGCGTGAGTTTCTCGAGCCGCTCCCTGTAGCGCGCCCAATAGTCGCTCCCCAAGCCGTTGACTTCCGCCGTCAGCACGCGCGCGGCCACGGAAGAAGCCGTTTCCGTGGCAATGGCGAAGGAGCCCGAAAGATACGCCCGCGCCTCCTCGAACTCTGCGTCCGTGGCGGGGTTTTCGCGGTATTCCTTCATCAGATCCACGAGCATGCGGATGGCGTCCGCGGTCTTCTCCGTTCGCGTGAAGGTGCTGGCTTCGAAGATGCCGGCGAAGCGGCTGGGCTCGAAGTACGAGCTGGCGCCATAGGTGAGCCCCTCGTTGGCGCGCAGCTTCAGGTTCAGCCGCGAATTGAAACTGCCGCCGAAGATCTGGTTGCCCACCTGAAGCGCGATGTAGTCGGGATGATTGCGCGGAATGCCGGCATGCCCGACGGCGATCTGCGTCTGGTTCTCGGTGGGCATGTCGATGACGAGCACGCGCGGCGCGGGCGCAGGGGCGGGCGGCAGCGGCTCGTCCGCCGGCCCTTGCTTTCGCCAGCCGCCGAACCACTTTTCGGCGAGCGAGAAGGCCTCCTCGTGACTGACGTCGCCGGCGATGACGAGCCAGGCGCGGTTGGGCGCATAGAAACGCTCGTAGAAGCCCGCCAGATCGTCACGCTTCAGCGCGGCGATGGTATCGGGCGTGCCGTCGCCCGGCCATGCATATGGGTGGGTGCCGAGAATCGCACGCGCAGCGGCCACGCCCGCCAGGTACTGCGCGCTGGCATACTGCACAGCCAGCGAAGACTGCACCTGCTGCCGCTGCCGCTCGATTTCTTCCTCCGCGAACACGGGATTTTGCACGATGTCCGCCATCAGCTCGAAGCCGAGCGCGGCCTTGCTCTTGAGGAATGCCATCGAGACGGTGGCCACGTCCGTGCCCGCAGTGGCATTGAGCTGCCCGCCGGCGCTGTCGACGGCCTGCGCGATCTGCTGCGAGCTGCGCGTTTTCGTGCCCTCGCGCAGCAGCGCGGCTGTGAGAGAGGCGAGCCCCGCCTTCTCCGGCGGCGCATAGGCATGCCCGGCGAGCACCTGAAGCGACGCCGCCACCAGCGGGAGCCGGCGGTCTTCCACCGCCAGGACTCGCAAGCCGTTGGGCAGCGTGCGCGAGACGGCGCGGGGGAATTCATAGGGGCGCGGCGCCGCAGGCGGCGGCGGCGCGGCTTTCTGCGGGGTCTGGGCGTCGGTCATCATGGCAGTCATCAGCAGGCAGAGAAGGGAGAGCCGCACGGGGGTGCTCCAGATCATTCCGGCTACTTGCCGGCGCCGGGCGCCGGGTGGATGAACACGCGCGTCTGCCGCTGCGGCGACAGATACTTTTTCACGGCGCGCTGCACGTCCGCGGCGGTGACGCTGCGGTAGCGCTCCAGCTCGGTGTTGTAGCGCAGGGGGTCTTTCAGAAGCACAGCGCACTTGCCGAGGAAGTCCGCCTTCGCCTGCATGCTTTCCCGCTCCAGGATGAACGAGGCGAGGATCTGGTTTTTCGCCTTTTCCAGTTCGGCTTCCGTCACGGGCTTTTCCGCCATTTCCTCGAAAATCGCCTCCATTTTGGCGAGGATTTCGCGGATGTCCTTTCCGGGGTTGGCGATGGCGTAGGCGAAAAAGAGGGACGGCCCCTCCAGCAGCAGGGCCTCGCCCTGCGCGGCCAGCGCCGCCTGCTCCTCGTAGACAAGCTTGCGGTACAGGCGCGAACTCTGGCCGGCGGAGAGGATCATGGAGGCGATTTCGAGCGCGTAGCTGTCGGGATGTCCGGCGGGCGGCAGATGATAGGCGCCGACGACGGCATCGAGCGGCGCCTTCGGATCCTGCAGCGAAGCCTCGCGCCGCTGTTTCTGCTCCGGCTCGGTGGCGCGCACCCGCGGGACGCGCTTGCCGCGCGGGATGGGGCCGAAATGCCGCTCCGCCAGCCGGAAGGCTTCTTCGGTATCGAAGTCGCCCACCAGCACAAGCGTGGCGTTGTTCGGAACGTAGTATGTGCTGTGGAAGGCGCGGACATCCTCCAGCGTGGCGCGGTCCAGGTCCTCCGCCGACCCGATGGGCGAGTGCTTGTAGGGGTAGCGGACGTAGGTGTTCCGCAGCACTTCCTCCAGCAGGTTTCCGTAGGGCGGGTTCTCCACCCGCAGGCGGCGCTCCTCCTTCACCACCTCGCGCTCCTTGCGGAAATTCTCCTCGCTGACGTCGAGCGACGCCATGCGGTCGGCTTCCAGCCACAGCATGCGCTCCAGGTAGTTGGAAGGGAACGTTTCCCAATAGACGGTGGTGTCGAAGCTCGTGTAGGCGTTCACCACGCCGCCCGCCTGCCGCACCAGCCGCATGTGCTCTTCGGGTCCGACGTTCTTCGAGCCGCGGAACATGATGTGCTCGAACAGGTGGGCAAAACCGGTGCGTCCTGGCTTTTCGTCCTTCGAGCCGACGTGATACCAGACCTGAAGGTTGATCACCGGGCGGGAGCGGTCCTCGGCGGCGACGATCCGGAGACCGTTCTTCAGGGTTTTCTGCCGGATCCGGAGCGCCGGAGGCGCGTCAGCTGCAATGGCGTTGGCAAGGATCATGAGCAACAGGGTGGAGGCGCGGCGGACGCAACGCCTGCCGCTGATTTTTGGGTGCATGGTATGGGACAGCCCCGATGCGGACCTCGTACTTTCGAGGGTAGCAGAAGCGGCAGGCCCGCTACGGCAGCTCGCGCACCCAGATGTCCTTGAACTGCATGTGCCCGTCGCCGCCGGAGTGAAGCTGCAGTGCGATGGTGCCGGTGAGGAACGGCGCGCGGGGGTCGGTGAAATCCACCATTTGCACACCGTTCAGGCGCGAGATGTAGCGGTTGCCATTCACCGTCACCAGCATTTCGTTCCACTCGTTCTGCCGCACCACGGTCTCGTTTTCCGGCGCGGGCCAGACGATCCAGGCGCGCCCGAACCCGTAAACGCCCCCCGTGTGGCGTCCGATGTTGCAGTCAATTTCAAACTGCGCGCCCTGGCTGACATCCGCCGTGCCGGGCTTGAAGCGCGTGTGAAAATAGACGCCGGAATTTCCCGTCCCAATGCACTTGAATTTCAGGGAAAGCTGAAAATTGCGGTAATCCTTCACCGTTTCCAGGTAGCCGTATTCTTTCGTCACCGCCCGGCCGATGAGGACCCCGTCCACCACCGTCCACTCCTCCTTGCCGACGGGATTCCATCCCGTGAGGTCCTTTCCATTGAAAAGCTGGACCCAGTCCTCTCCGGGCGGGCGAACACCCTTGGGCAGTTGCGCCAGAGCCGCGGCAGCCGCGGCGAGGGTCAGGAAAACGCACATCCAACGTTTCATGCGATTCAGCATATCCCGCCGCGCCGGCTTGCGTCAGACGCCCGCCCAGCGGTTGCAGGCATCGATCACCGCCTGCACCTCGCCGTCCTCGAGATAGGGATGAATGGGCAGGCTCGCCTCGCGGCGGCAAAAACGGCGCGTCGGCCCGGGATCACCGGCGGTCTCGTGCGGCGCCCCGCGCATCGCCTCCTGATCGAACAAAGGCAGCGGATAATGTTCTCCGGTCTGGATGCCGCAATTTTCCATGTGCGCGCGGAAAGCAGCCTTGGCGCCGTCGGGAACGAGAACCGGAAACAGGTGCCAGACGGACTCGGAGCCCGGCGGCGGCGCCGGGATTTCGATTTGCGGATGCCGGATCCCTTCCACGTAGGCGCGCGCGATTTCGCGGCGCCTCGCCGTCCACTTCCCGAGCCGGGGCAGGCCAGCCTCGGAGAGGAATGCTGCCTGCAGCTCGTCCAGCCGGCTGTTGAGCCCGGCGGCCACGTGACGGTACTTGCCCTTCTGTCCGTAATCCCGGAGGCAGCGCGCCTCGGCGGCAATTCGGGCGTCGTTGGTCAGCAGCGCGCCTCCGTCGCCCATCGCGCCGAGGTTTTTCGTCGGGTAGAAGCTCGTGGCGGCGGCGATGCCCGCCGTGCCGCAAGAGCGCCCGCGAGAGCTTGCCAGCACGGACTGCGCGCAGTCTTCCACGATCCGCACCCCGCGCCGGGCGATGCGGTCCAGCTTCTCCATCTCCAGGCAGTGGCCGTACAGATGCACCGGGAGGAAGAAGCGCAGGGACGAATCGCTTTCCACAAGTTCCTCGCAGGCGTCCAGATCCACGAGCCCGTTCGGCGCGCAGGGGGCGAACACCGGGACGGCGCCCGCGCGCAGAATGGCCAGCACCGTGGCGAACGCCGAGACGGGGGCCACCAGCACGCGGTCGCCGGGGCGGCATCCCGCCGCGCGCAGGCCGATCTCCAGCGCGTCCAGCCCGCTGGCCACCCCCACGGCCTCACGCAGGCCCCACAACTCCGCCAGGCGGCGTTCGAAGCGCTCCACCTCGCGGCCCAGAATGTACCAGCCGGAGGCCCCCGCGCGGTCCAGTGCACGGTGAAAATCGGCGGACGCGTCCTGCCACTGCCTGCGGAAATCGTTCATGAGAATCATGACGCGCGCCGGCCGGCGAGAGACAAGAATTCCGTGTAATCGCGGATATAATCCGCCGGATCATAGTGATCCGAGGCCAGAACCAGAAGCACGGCATCCGGCGTGTATTTGTACTGGACGCCCCAGACCAGGGGAGGAATATACAGGCCGAAATTCGGCCGGTCCAGGATGAATTCTTCCCGGTTTTCTCCGTCATCGGCGACGAAATGGCAGCTGCCGTGGACGCACACCAGGAACTGGTGCAGCTGCCGGTGGGCATGTTCGCCGCGGATTCTCTGGTCCTCCACCCCGAAGACCAGAAAGAAGCGCCGGATCTCGAACGGCACCTGCTTGCCCGTCTCCCCGATGGCGAGGTTGCCCCGGAGGTCTTCCACCAGCGGAAGGAAGTGAAAGGTGACCCCGCGCACGCGCGTGGCAACGGCGCCCGGCTGATCCGGCGGGGCCGCGACCGGCGCCGGCGGCCGTTGCGGCGTCAGGCCGGCGTACCCCGTGATGCGCGCCGGATTGCCGGCCACCACAGCGTCGGATGGCACGTTGCGCGTCACAACGGAGCCCGCAGCCACGATGGCACGCGGGCCGACGGAGACGCCCGGATGAATGGTGGCGTTGGCGCCGATCTGGGCGCACTGTCCAATGCGCGTGGTCTCGCCGCGGGCGCCCGCTTCCGCATCGTCATGACTCAGGATCACGGCCTGCGGTCCCAACACAGCGCCGTCTTCCACCACCACGCCTCCGGTCACCACGCAACCGGTTTCGATCGTCACGCCGTTTCCGAGCACGGCGCCGCCAAGGATGCTCGCGTGGTCGCCAATCCGGCAGTGGCTTCCAATGCGCGCGCCGGCGAGGATCCGCGCAAAGGCCCCGACCGAGGTGCCCGCGCCGATCTCCTTCGCCTCCACGAGGCTGGAGGCGTGGAGGCGAATCCCCTGTTCTTCCATGGCTGACAGTATAGCCGCAGCACAGGCTGGAATCCCGCCAAGCGCGGTGGTAGTGTGATACCAACGGCCCGAGCAGGAGGTGAGTCATGGCGCAACGCGCATGGCTGGCCATGGCGGCAAAGGAGGCGGCACGGAGGGTTTTGTCAGGCGCAGGCGACCCGCCCGTGCGTATCATCCTTCCCGGCGGCGGCACAGTGGAACCTCGCGGCGCTGCGCCGCGCTTCACGCTTCGCATCCGGACGTGGCGGGCGCTGGCGGGCATGCTCCTGGATCCGGAATCCGGATTCGCGGAGGGCTACGCCGCGGGCGCCATCGAAGTGGACGGTCCCCTGGCCGAATTCTGCGACGAGATTTACCGGAGATGCCCGCAGCCGCGCACCGCGCGCGGTTTCGCGGGCCTGCTCTCGCGCTATCTGGATTGGACGCAGAGCCGCTCGCTGCGCGGCGCGCGGGACAACATCCACCGCCACTACGACCTCGGAAACGAGTTCTACCGGCTTTGGCTCGACGAGGAGATGCTGTACACCTGCGCCTTCTTCCCGCGCGAGGACGCGACGCTCGAGGAGGCGCAGGAAGCGAAGATGGAGCGCGTGGCCCGCAAACTCGCGTTGCAGCCCGGCGAGCGCGTGGCCGAGGCCGGCTGCGGCTGGGGCGCGTTCGCCCTCTACATCGCGCGGGTGCATGGCTGCCGGGTCCGCGCCTTCAACATCAGCGAGGAGCAGATCGCATGGGCACGGCGCCGGGCGCGCGAGGAGGGCCTCGAAGACCGCGTGGAGTTCATTCTCGACGACTACCGCAACATCACCGGGGCCTATGACGTCTTCGTCTCCATCGGCATGCTCGAGCACGTCGGCAAGGATCATTACGGCGAACTCGGAGAAGTGATCCGCCGCACGATCGGCGACCGCGGCCGCGGGCTGCTGCACTTCATCGGGCGCACCCGCCCCGCGCCGCTGAGCCCGTGGATCCGCAGGCGCATCTTCCCGGGCGCCTATGCGCCCGCGCTCAGCGAGGCGCTTCCGCTGCTGGAGGCTGGCGGCTACCGGGTGGCGGATGTCGAGAATCTCCGCTCCCACTACGCCCGCACGCTGCGCTGCTGGCGCGAGCGGTTCGAGGCGGCCGAGCCGCAGGTGCGCCGGATGTTCGGCGAGGAGTTCGCGCGCGCCTGGAAGCTGTATCTCGCGGGTTCCGAGGCCGCCTTCCGCAGCGGGTCGCTGCAGCTCTATCAGGTGCTGTTCGCCGGACCGGCATGCACGCGGGCGTTGTGGACGCGCGAGGGCGAGCAGCAGGCGCAGCTGCGCACGGCGGGGGGTGTGTGAGTTCCTGCGACGTGATCATCGTCGGCGGCGGGCCGGCGGGCTCTTCGTGCGCGGCGCGGCTCCAGAAGGCCGGCATGGATGTCCTGGTGGCGGACCGGGCCCTGTTCCCGCGCGACAAGCCCTGTGCAGGCTGGATCACGCCACAGGTGCTCGAGCGGCTGAATCTCGCGCCGGAACAGTACTCGCGCCACGGAGTCATCGCGGAAGTGCGCGCCTTCCGCGTCTCGCGGCTCGGCAGCGAGCCGGTGGAGGTGCGCTACGACTCGCCCGTCAGCCATGCAGTGCGCCGCTGCGAATTTGACAGGCACCTGCTGGAACGCTCCGGTGCGCGGGTGCGCACAGGGACCGAAATTTCCTCGATCGAGCGGCGCGAAGGACGCTGGGTGGTGAACGGCGAATGGGAGGCGCCCGTGCTGGTCGGCGCGGGCGGGCACTTTTGCCCGGTGGCGCGGATGCTCGGCGCAAAGCCTTCCGAGGAGGCTGCCGTGACGGCGCAGGAGGCCGAATTCGAGCTGAGCGAGGCCGATGCCGCCCGGTGCGCGCTGCCGGAAGGGTGCGTGGATCTGGCTTTCGCACCGGATCTGGACGGCTACGGATGGTGCGTGCGCAAGCGGCGCTGGCTGAATGTCGGCTTCGGCACGTTGCGCCACGGGAGGCTGAAGCCGCAGCTGGAACAGTATCTGCGCCTTCTCCGCCGCCGCGGCATCCTGCCGGAGAACTGCCATCCTTCCATGCGCGGCCATGCCTACCTGCTGCGCGGGCTCTCGCGGCGGCCCCTGTTCGCCGAGGGCGTCCTGCTGGCAGGCGACGCCGCGGGGCTTGCCCATGACTCGAGCGGCGAGGGCATCCTGCCCGCGGTCGTCTCGGGCATTCTGGCGGCGGAAGCCATCCTCGCCGCAGGGTTGCGCCCGGAGCGGCTCGATGGCGCCGCCTACGCCGCTGCGGTGGAAAAAGAGCTGGGCGTGCGCGGAAAGGGAAGGCGCGGCGCATCGTGGCTGGAACGGCTGGGCGCCGTCTTCGCCTTCCGCTCGGCGGATTTCGTGCGGCGAGAGGTGATCGAAAAACGCTTTTTGCACAGAAATAGCGGGTAAAAACGCCGTTATTCGGCAAAAAGCAGGCGCTCCAGTTCGTCCAGGCAAAGATAATTCGGAATGATATAGTCGGCCCCGGCCGAAATCAGGCGCTGCCGCTTCCACTCGTCCACGCGGCGGCATTCGGGCTCGTCCGTGGCCACGCCCACAGCCACTCCGCCAACGGCTTTCACGTTCTCGATTTCCACATAGCCGTCGCCGAAGGCGAGCAATTCTTCCCCGGCGCATTCGGCGCGGCCGAGAATCCGTTCGATCAGGATTTTCTTCGAAAAGCTGCGGTAGTCATCGAGCGCGCCGTAAACGCCCCCGTCGAAGTATCCGGCCACGCCGAGCAGCTCCGCCTCGCGCCGCATGAACTGCTGGTCCGTTCCGGAGGCCAGATACATCCGCAGCCCCCGCCGCCGCAGCCTTTCCAGAAGCTCGCGGGCGCCCGGCACCAGATATTTCTCCGGCGGCGCGGCGCCGGATTCGAGCTCTTCCAGCCTGTGCCGGATCCGCGCATGCAGCCGGTCGAGATACTGATACTTGTAGGTCAGCGGATCCTCGGGCTTGCCGCCGCGCAGCTCCACCTGCCGCGCGAGTTCGATCATCTGGTAGATGGTCTGCCTTCCGGTGAGGCGGTAGACGAACTCGCGCACCGTCCGCTCCAGCTCCTCTTTCGTTTCCCCGGTGCCGAGCGAGGCGAGAATCTCCACCATCATCGGCACCATGACGTCGAACCAGCCGGCGCGGATCAGCGAAAGCGTGCCGTCGAAATCAAACAGCGCCACGCGCGCGCGGGCGGCGCTTCTGCCCGTGATCACTTCCACGGCCATCAGCCGAGAGCCTTCTTGAGCGCCTTGCCGATCTCGGCGGCGTAATCCTTCATCATCTGCGGCAGCACTTCTTCGATCTGTTTGGTGAACCGCGCCTTCGGCATCGACATGCTGACCGCCGCGAACACCTCGCCGCCCGGCATCTGCACCGGCGCCCCGCAACAGATCCCGCCGAGCACCGTCTCCTCGCGGTCCCACGCATAGCCGCGCTCGCGCACTGCCGCCAGGTCGTCCTGAATGGCGCGGAAATCGGTGAGAGTGTTGGGGGTCAGCGCAAAGATCCCGTAAGTGTACAGCAGCCGCTGCGCCAGCTCGGGCGTCTGAAACGCCGTGATCGACTTGCCCAGGGAGGAAGCATAGGGCTGCAGGATGCCGCCGCGGTAGTTCGACATCCGGATGTGATGCGTGCTCTCGATCACGTCGACGACCCGGATCACGTCGTCGAAGAGAAACGCCAGCGCCACCGTCTCGCCCAGCTCCGCGTTGAGCCTTTCCAGCACCGGCCGCGCGCACTGCTTGAGCGCCGTCAGGCGCATCTGCTGCTTCATCGTGGGCCAGACGCGCTCGCAGTAGTAGTTCTCATGCTCGTCGCGGTGAATGTAGCCCAGCCCTTGCAACGTGCGCAGCAGGCGCAACGTGGACGCTTTTCCAAGGCCGATCAGCGCGGCGATGTCCTTCAGCGGCATGGACTCTTCGCGGGAAGCCAGCGCCTCCACGATCATCAGCCCCTTGGCCAGCGAGCGCGATTCGGGCGCCAGGGCCGCCCGCGAGACCGTCTTCGCGGAACGCCGTTTCGATTTCTGGTTTGACTGGCTCAACATCTTCGTCTACCATGCAAAGTATCACCTGTCCGGTTCGAACGGTTGCAAAGTCCGGGCCGGGCGAGGGAGACCACCATTATGTCTCGAAACCCGCTCCCCGGTGGCGTCATCGCCGCAGTGCTTCTGCCGCGCGATGAGGAGGGGCGCCCCGAGTGGGACGAATTCGAACGTTTGGTGGCATTCCTCATCGGCTGCGGCTTGAGCGGCGTGTGCGTCAATGGCGCGACGGGCGAATACGCGCGCGCGACCCCGGAGGAGAGGCGCACCGCCGTCGCCGCAGCCCGCAACGTGATCGGCAGCCGCGCCGCGATTGTTGCGGGCGAGGGCGCCGCCTGCACTCTCTCGACGATCCGCCTGCTGCGCGAGGCGGAATCCGCCGGCGCCGACGCCCATCTCGTTCCGCCCCCCTGCTTTTTCCATTACCGCGAGGACGATATCGAGCAGTTCTACCGCGCGGTTGCCGGAGCCGCGGAACGTCCGGTGCTGATCTACAACCTGCCGGCGTATCTCACCGGCGTGAGCGCACAGAGCGTTGTGGATCTCGTGCGGACCGAAGCTGCCATCGCGGGAGTGAAGGACAGCAGCGGGCGTTTCGAGATCCTGGAGCGGCTCAGCGCAGAGCCCGGACTGCAGGCCCGCCGCTACGTTGGCAATGATTGGGTGCTGGCCGAAGCCTGCCGCCGCCGGCTGGCCGACGGAGTCATCTCCGGCGTGGCGTGCGTGCTTCCGGAACTGATCCTCGCGCTTTGGGAGGCGGGACAAGCCGGGGACGTCGCCCGCCTGCAGGAGCTGGAGAAGCCGCTCGCGGAAGCATTGCGCCAGATCGACGCCTGGCCGGCGCCGATCGGTCTGGAGATTCTTGCCGAAGCTCGTGGGCTGCGGCGCTGCCTGCCGGCCGTGCCGCTCTCATCCGCGCGCCGGGAGCAGGCGGTCTCCCTGCGCCGCTGGTTCGAATCCTGGTGGGAGGGCCTGGAGGGCCTGGTCACCCGGCAGGCATTGATCGAAGCTCGCTGAGTCCCCTCATTTCCGCTGCGGCGATCCGCCCGGTTCGGCCCTGCGACTGACTTGCCACAGGTCCGCCCCGGAAGAAGGCGGATTCCCCCGCCGGAGCGGGGGAACCTGCTCACCCGCCCGCGGTTGTGGCACCCCCACCGGGGGCAGGCCCGCTCCTCCCCGAGTCCTGCCCCGGCCCGCCCAAGTCCGCCGGGCGCTGCCGCACGCCGCTCCTCCAATCGGCGCGCAGCATCGGTTCGCCGGGTTGGCCCTCTCCTCCGTTGTGCCGTCCCGGTCGCGCCCGGCCCAACTCGATCCTGAATCTCAGCGGCTCCGCTCCTCGGAGACGAGGAGCCATTCTCTGCCGCCCGGCGCCGCCGCGCGGCGGATGTTATTGACCGCACTCATCGCCGCGTCGTGCCTTGTTTTCAGCCTCGCCGGGGTTTGGCTCGTCTCCTCTCCGGCGGCGGTGATGGAAGCGAACAGCCGCAGCGCCTCCTGTTCCTCGGCCGGGTCATTGCAGAGGAGGATCACGATCTCCCGGGCGCCGCTGGCACGGCCGCTCGCTGCCTCGGCAGCCGGAACAGCGCCATTTGCGGCCGTGGCAGGGCGGCTGCGGTCCGCGCTCCTTTCGCCGAACGTCGCACCCTGGGTCTGCTTTGGCACAGTGACGTTCATGCTGATCCGGTTGGGCATGCCAGCATCGATTTTCATGCTCTTCAACAACGCGCGAACCTCACCCACGCTGGCTGGCCTCGTGCGGAGAATCTCGTCGAACAGCGCGGAGACGGTAGTTTCGTCCAGGACTGCGCCCCCGGCCATCAAGTGATATCTCCCGGCACCGCCGGCGATGGCGTTGCCCGCCTGCTGCACTCCCCGGTTCACCCTCTGTTCCTGCCCGGGCTGCGCCTGCGCCACGATGCCGGACATGGCGGCCAAAATCCCGAGTCCCAGAATGCTGCTGTGAAGTCGTCTCATTTTGCAAAGCCCTCTACCCGATTCACGAAAACGGGCGGGAGAATTGCGCCGTCGGGGCGGCTTGTTTTTGCTGGGCTGCAGGAACGCAGCGGGCTGCGGCGCGCGTTGCGCTTCGCTTCACCGCCGGCGGAAGAGCCAAAGGAGGATGGAAAACAACAGGCTCAACAGCAGCGACGTCATCAAAGGGAAGTAGAAAACGCTGTTCTTCCCGCGGATGACGATGTCGCCGGGCAGCCGGCCCAGCCGCAGCGGGAGCCGGGGGAAGAGATAGAGGAGCGCGCCTGCCACGAACAGTGCGATGCCCAGAACCATCAGGCTGCGTCCGAGTTGCTGGATCATGGCCGTCTCCCTGCCATCCAATCCAATCCAACTTCAGCGTACCGCAGCCATGCCGGGCGGCGGCAGGAACGGGGCGGGGAAAGGGGGAACGGGGGCGGCGGAGCGGCCTGTGCGCCGGGAAGAAAAAAACAATTTCGGGCTGTCACGTTTTATTCACAGCGTTTTCACAGTCGCGGTGTTGCATCTGTATGAAAACAGGGCAAATAAAGTCTTACAAACGCACCCCGGAAAGAGCCGATTTCTGTTGACTCCCGCGAGGTTCTGATGCATATTGAAGGTGGTTCCAAGAGGTTCACGGAACAGCGAGCCGAATGGAACGTAGCGAGCCTGGAACGATGATCCGGCGGTGAAACCAGAAAAGCTGCCGGGGAGCGAGAGGCAATCGGGCGTTCCGGACGGCAAGCCGCCGAGGGAGCAAGCCTTCCGGCGCACGTTGATCCCGAGGGGCGAAAACCCCGGAGGGGAGTGGTCGGATGGTTCAGGCTTCCCGGGTTGGCGCTGATCCGGCGGACAACGGGTCTTGGCCGTAGATCTCCCCGGAAGTCCTCGAGGCAGGCCGGGGAAGGAGGTCAAGGCGGACCGGGTTCGTCGGTTGGCGTCATGGAGGCGAAGAAGCAGGCCAGGATCGTTGACCCCGCCGGGGCCTGCCGGTAACGGCAGCGTCCATGCGGGCGAGAGAAAGGCCGCTTCGAGTTCCCGGCTTCGCGCTGGCTGAGACGCTGGCACGGCGCTCCGCGATGAAGCGGTTTCGGGCAAATCCCGGAGCCGGGGAGCGGAGGGCCGAGGGTGCCCGGTCAGCCGGATGCGCCACGCTCAAACCCGTCTAGACGGGTTGGGGAGCAAGCTGAATCCGCGGGTCACTTGGAACCATTTTTGCGAGCCCGCTTGGGCCGTGCGGCTCCCCGCGCAGGGTTGAGCCCGGCCCGGGCGGGCTCGTTCGCTTCAGAGTTGGATCCGACGGACCGCTGGATCTCCTGAGCAGCCTCCAAGCTTTTCACGCTGCCCAGTTGGGTGCGGGCCGGGCCGGTGCCCGCCAGGGCACTCGAGGGGCGCTAAATTTGATAGTCCGGAGCCGGTTCCTGATCGGGAGGCGGTGCGATCAGATCCGCCCCGGGCATCGGCCGCAGAATCGGATCCAGCTCTGCCGCCGCGCCCCACGCAGCGAACCGCAATCCCGCACGGCACATCACATAGCACTGCTGCAGAATCACCAGCACGACAAAGGCCGCCACCCCGCCGCCTTCAAGACGTTTGGCCAGTTCTACGTAGAGCCCTGCCGCCAGGCCCTGCGCAATGGCGAAACACGCCCATAGCCAGAACATCACGCCCGGATGGCGCCAGACCAGGCGCAAGGATCCGAGGCACGCCCGCAGGCTCTGCCGCGACCCAGACAGCGCCAGCCTCACCTTGGCGAAGTCCATTGCCGTGGAGACGAGTCCGGCAGTGACGATCAGAAACACGAGCCGCACGTGGTTGGCCCACACCAGCGGCGCCGCCTCCAGCCCGTCGCCCCACAATGCATGAGCGCCGCTCCGCAACATCCCGGCCAGCGCCAGCGCGGCTGAGTAGGGAACTACAGAGTACAGAGAGAGCCGCAGAAACGGCCAGAAATTCCTGCCGGCATGCCTCCAGAAGCTCTCCGGACTGTAGGGCGATTCCGGCAAAGCCAGCAGCGGCACGGCGCCGGCCGAAAGGCACACCGCAACGAGCCCGAGGATCAGCGCAGCCGCGCCGCTTGCCACAATGGCGGCAGCCGGCGCTCCTGTGCCTGCTTGCGCGGCGATCTCGGCCAGCCATCCGAGGTCGAACTCTTTCATCAGCTCGTCCCCTAGCCGGGAACGGCTCAGCGCCGGGACAGCAATCCCCATCCACGGCAGCGCCGCCAACGCGGCGCACAGCGTGTGGAAAAACCAGTACAGCACGAGCATCCGCTTTCGGCCCCAGGCCCGTTCCAGACCGCTCCAGAATGCGATCAGCGGCAGCATCCGCGCCTCCTTTACGCCAGGGCCGAAAGCCACAGCAGCGCATTCTGCGCCCAGAACAGGAGCCGCAGCGTCCACTGCGCGCTCAAGCCGGCGTTGGAATCCGCCTTCCGGCTGTTGTTGGCGAACGAGAGATCCAGCAGGTATTTCCGCTGCGGGTCGATCTCCGCCCACTCGATCTCCGCCGGCCGCGTAAACGTGAACTTCGCCCACCGCCCGGCGCCGTCCCAGACGCGCCTCTCCACGTGTCCGTCCCGGAACCGGATCACAAGCTCCTGCGGCGCCACGCCATCCTCGAGCCGCTCCACTTTCACCCACGACTCGTACAGCGGCTTTTCGCCCTTCTTCTCTCGCTCCCGGTCGCGCTGCCGAGCCTCCTTCGCGCTGATCAGATCCTTGTGCCCCTCGCGCTCGAACAGTCCGGCGGGCGTCCCGAGGCGGCGGTTGCCGATCTCCGAGACTGCATAGTCCAGCTTCCGGCTGCCGAAGACGAACTGCTCGAAGAACCAGTCCAGGTTGCGCCCGGAAACCTCGTTCACCACCTGAAGGAAGTCGCGTGAATGCGGGTGCCGGAAGCGCCAACGCTGATGGTAGGTTCGCATGACGCGCGCCATCGTCTCTTCGCCCAGCAGGCGCTCCAGCGTGCGCAGCGCCACGCCCGTCCGCGAATACGAGCTGACGGAGTAGCTCGCGCCGTCGTAATACTCCCATGCCCGGCGCACCAGCGGGTCGCGGACGGGGTAGCTGAGATGAGCGATGCGGTCCACCGACGCCTGCGTCAGCTTCGGCAATCCCAGCCACGCCGCTGCGTTCCAGCCCAGCACCTGCACGGGCAGCGCCGTGCCCCCGAAGACCATGTCGAGGATCTTGCCGGTGGAGTAGGTGTTGAACCCTTCGTCGAGCCACGACTCCTCGAACTCGTTGCTCGCCACCAGCTGCATCCAGAATTGATGCCCGAATTCATGCACCGTCACCATTTCCAGCGTGAGCACGTCCTCGGGCAGCCGGTAAGAGGTGCCAGCGGTGATGAATGTCGGATATTCCATTCCTCCTGCGCCGCCCGCGCCGTAGGGCGGATCGACCACGGTGATCGTCTTGTAGGGGTACCTGCCGTACCACAGCCCGAAGTGCTTGATCGCCGCCGCAAGGGCGCGAAAGTGCCGCTCCGCCTGTTCCGCGTGCTCCGGCTGCAGCAGGGCGATCATGCGTACGTCGGAGAGTTCCGCTTCCGGAAAGGGAATGCCATGCAGACGCGCGATGGCGGCAACCTCCTGCGGCGTCGTCTCCTTCCGCGCTTCGAAGTCCCGTTCGAGGCGAAGAAAGCCCGGCTGCGCCGTCCATGCGAAGTCTGTCACCGAGGGCTGCACAAACAGGTATGTGGAGACGCCGCGGCGCGCATCGTCGGTGCGGCGTACCAGCTCCCCGGTGGCACCGACGATGAAGTGCGAAGGTACGGTGAGTTCCAACCGGTAGTCGCCGAAATTCGCATAAAACTCGGAATTGGCGTGAAATTGATGGCAATTCCAGCCGCTTTTTTCCGCATAGCGGAACCCTCTGGTCTCCCACACTCCGATCTTCGGGAACCATTGCCCGGCCAGGTGGAAATCGCCGCGGTAGCCGGTGCGCGCGAACACCTTCGGCAGTTGCGTCGTGAAGCGCATGCGCAGGCGGACTGCCTCTCCGGGGCGCACCGGCGAGGGCAGCGGCACTTCAGCCACGGTGCAGTCGTCCGGGTTGCCATCATCGGGCGAGATGCACTTGAGATGCGAGGTCAGGTCCGCGCCATCCTCCAGCCGGAGCGAGTCCACGCGAATCCAGCCCCATCCGTCTTCCGACGCGCGGTCCCCGCGCAGCTGCCCGCCGGACTCGCGGAAAAACGTCGACCGCGTGTTCCGGAAGGCGTTCATGTAGAGGTGGAATTGCAGCGTGGGAACGGTGTCGGGCGAATCGTTCACCCACGTCAGCGTCTGCTCGCCAGAAATGACGTGCGCTTTGGCATCGAGGCTCGCGCGGATGTCGTAGCTCGCCACGGGGCGCGCCCATTGCGCCCACAGGGGCAGGGAAGCCGCGAACAGGATCAGCCGGGAATTCATGAAATGCGGCTGACCAGCATATCGCAGCGGAGGCTATTTCTCCACAGGCAGCCCGCGCTCCACCCAATCCCGCCAGCCGCCGGCAAGGGAGAGGCAATTCGTATAGCCCATGCGCTGCAGATTGTCTGCCGCCAGGGCGCTGCGGTATCCGCCGCCGCAGTACAGAACCAGCGTGGCGCCAGGATCGGGGATCAGCCGTTCGATATCGCGCTCGATGACGCCTTTGCTCAGATGGATGGCGCCGGGGATCCTCCCCGCATTCCACTCGCTTTCCTCGCGCGTGTCGATCAACACGTGCTGCTTGCCGCTGTCGCGCCACTCGAGATATTCGGGGATGGAGATCTCGCGGATCCGCGTCTTGGCGTCTTCCACAAGCTTCAGGAATCCGGGCGAGTGTTTCATCACAGCCGATTGTAGCCGAACTGCCGGCAGAGACGGGCAGCCGCGCCGCGTCTTCCCGGCGCGGCCGCGGTCCCGCCGTCAACGGCTCAATGCGGATCGAAATACAGGGTCTCCGGAACGATCTTGCCTGCTATGGTCACGCAGTCGCCGCACCGGCGGCGGTAGGCAGGCGCCACGCCGGCGACAGCTTCGATCACGTTCCGGTTGTTCTGCAACCGGTCGGCCGTATGCTCCGTCGCCACGGCGAGCCGGGGCTGGAACCTTTGCAGCGTCTTGCGAGCCCCGAGAATCGCCTTTGTCTCCGCTCCCTCCACGTCGAGCTTGATCACGTCCACGCGGTCGAGGCCCAGCTCCTCCACGATGCGATCGATCGTGGTCAATTCGATCTGCTCACCCTTCGGGCTGCGAGCGACCACCACGGAATCCCCCGCCGGATTGTCCTCCCAATACGAGAGGAACAGGACCTCGTCCTTGTCCCAGACTCCCTTCGGGATCAGCACGGCGCGGCCTTCCGCGAGCGGCTTGGCCAGATTCCGCCGGATGCACTCCTGTTGCCGGGCAGCCGGCTCGAAAATGATCACGCGCGCCGCGCCTGCCTGCAGGGCCCAATGCGCCCAGTCCCCGACAAATCCGCCTCCATCCAGCACAACATCTCCCTTCCGGATCTCCAGTCCGGGATAGGCCCGGAGTTCATATTGCGCCGCAGCAAAGCGGACGTATTTTTCTTCCGTGCCTGCCGGGAACCACCACTTGCCCTGCGGGGTCTCCCACAACTCGACGCCTTGCTCGTCCCTCTGCACCAGCCTGACTTTCCCCGTCAGCCGGCCCGAGACGTTGTCGACGAGTCTTGCCTGCCTCAGCCCCATCCAGGCTTCCAGCGTGGGGCAAAGCGGATTGGAGGAGAGAGTCAGCTGCAGCACCTCGCGCAGAGGGGTGTTCATCACGACTCGCACGAGCGTCTGCGGGGCAATGAGCGTCAAAACCGGGATGCAGGCGATCAACACCAGTGCGGCTGCCCCGAGCCACGTCTTTACGGCGGCAGTCCGGCTGCGCGTCCTTCCCGGTTCCCGGCTGCTGCCCGATACTGTCTGAAGATCCTCGTTCAAAGTCACACTCCCGGAATCGCGGGGCGTTCTCCCGCCTTGCGGCCACCCTGCGCCCGCGGCCAACAGCACCGGCCATGCCATGCGGGTGGGTCTGCTGCTGCCGGGGCGAGAAGGCTCCCGAAGCGGGGTTCGCCGCGGTTCTTCCCAGGCGGGGCTCCCCATCATACCGCAGGATGCAGCAAGGCAGGAGCCGCTGCGGGGAAGGGGAGCACCGTGCAATGCCGGCGAGAGAAGGATTGCCGGCGAAGGGGCTCGAGCGCCTCTCCGCCGGCAAGACTACTGCTGCGAGGCTTCCAGCGCCTGCTTCAGGTCCCACAGCAGGTCGTCCAGATCCTCCAGCCCGATCGACAGGCGCACCATGTCGGGCGTCACCCCGGCGGCCGCCTGCTGCTCGGCAGTCAGCTGTTGGTGCGTGGTCGAGGCGGGGTGGATCACCAGCGAACGCGCGTCGCCCACGTTGGCCAGGTGCGAGAAGATCTTCAGGGCGTTGACGAACTTCACGCCCGCTTCATAGCCGCCCCGGATGCCGAAGCTGAACACCGCGCCCGGCCCCTTGGGCAGGTACTTCTTCGCCAGCGCATGATAGCGGCTTGACTTCAGACCCGCATAATTCACCCACGTCACCGCATCGTGCGCTTCCAGGAATTCGGCGATCACCTGTGTGTTGTGCACGTGCCGGTCCATGCGCATCGACAGCGTCTCGATCCCTTGCAGGAACAGGAACGCATTGAACGGGCTCAGGCAGGGGCCCATGTCGCGCAGCCCTTCGACGCGCGCCCGCAGGATGAACGCCAGCGGGCCGAAAGTCTCCGAAAAGTTCATCCCGTGATAGGCCGGCGAAGGCTGGTTCAACAGCGGCGAAGGGCCTTTCGACCAGTCGAACTTCCCGCCGTCGACGATGATGCCGCCAATCGAAGTGCCGTGCCCTCCAATGAACTTCGTCAGCGAATGCAGCACGATGTCGGCGCCCCACTCGATCGGGCGGCACAAATACGGCGTGGCGAACGTGTTGTCGATCAGGAACGGCAGCCCCGCCTCATGCGCGATCTTTGCCACCGCCTCGATGTCCAGCACGTTGCCCCTCGGGTTTGAGATCGTCTCCCCGTAAATCGCCTTCGTGTTCGGGCGGATCGCTTTCCGGAAGTTCTCCGGATCGTCCGGCTCGACAAAGGTGACGTCAAAGCCCAGCCGCCGGAAGCTCACGTCAAACTGCGTGTAGGTGCCCCCGTACAGCGTCGAGCTGGCGACAAAGTGATCCCCTGCCTGCAAAATCGAACTCAACGCCAGAAACTGCGCCGCCTGCCCCGAACTCAGCGCCAGAGCCGCGGCGCCGCCCTCCAGGCTTGCCACGCGCTTCTCCAGCACGTCCGTCGTCGGATTCATGATCCGCGTATAGATGTTGCCGAACTTCTGGAGCGCAAACAGCGCCGCGGCATCCGCCGAGTCCTCAAACACATAAGACGTCGTCTGATAAATCGGCACCGCCCGGGCATGGGTGGTCGGATCAGGGTCATAGCCTGCATGCAGGCAGCGCGTATTGAAACCAAGTTCTCGTTGCACGTCTTTGAGCTTCGACATTGTCCTAATACCCTATCGAATAAGAGATGATCCAGTCAACTCCCTCCGCCGCCGCTGCCTGCAATCCCGCGCCGGTCCTACGGGCGCGGAGCATCTTTCCCGCGTGCGGACGCGTTCGCTTTCGCGCAGTCGTAGATCCGGTAGTGCCCGTAGGACCGGGCCAGCGTGCAGGACTCCTGAATCACCTCCTGCAGCGGCGGGTTGATGCGGAGATCGTCCGGACCATTGCCTTCTGTGAACACGGCGAAGCGGGCCTTTCCGGCTAGCAGAATCGCGCGCATGGCATCGGCGCCCTGCTGCCCGGTAAACAGATAGCCGTAGTTCTCGAAATATCTGCGCCCGGTATGGAAGCCGATGTCTTTCATGGAAATCACCGCTTCTTCCGGGGCCGTGTTCTCGCGCAGGAAGCAGGCCGTCTCCTCAAACCCGAGCTGACCGTAGTCGTACGTGGTCGGATAGGGAGCGCGCGCCATGGCGAGGGCTGTCCCGGTCATGTGTCCGCCATGCAGGGCGACGCCGGCCAGAAGCAAGACGGGGCCGGCAGCAGTTCTGAAGAGCAGCATTCCCGCAGAGGCCAGCAGCACAGGCGTAACCAGCATCCACTTCGTTTCCGGATACAGGTTTCCTTCCAGGATCGCTCTGTCCCGAAGCCACCGGCCGCCGGCGAGGAAGCTGCCAGCAAATACGATCACCAGAAGCGCCAGAATCAGCCGTTGCGCCGGCAAGCGATGCGCCCGCAGCCGCTCGAAGCCCCACGAAGCCGCCAGCGACAAGCAGGCTGCCACAAGGCCCCAGACCACGAAGACATACTTGAAGGGGGAGCGTCCAAAGGTGTACAGCAATGCGCAATAACCGCCTGTCACTGCAAGGCTGAGCGCAAGGAGGATGAAGGCGTCGCGCCAGCGGCGCTCCTTGCGGCGTACCACCACCCCTGCACTCCATCCGGCGGCGGCCAAGGCAGCCACCCAAGGTAGCAGCCCGGACCACTGCACCTGCCAGGACGCCATATCGAGAAACGTGTGTGCATGGGCCAGAATGCGCGCCCAAAGGCTCGACTCCCGCAGCCGCCCCTGAAAGCTCATCAGAGTGAACCGGAAGGTGTAGGTCACATCGAGCCCTGTCAGCCAGCCGTAAGCGAAGTAGCTGGCCAGAAACAGCCCGGCGCCGGAAACAACTGCAAGCGAGCAGCGCAGAAGCGTCCTGCGGCTCCCCCTGCCGCCCGCGGAGAGCCACAGGGCGGCCGGAATGACGGCGAGAACTGTGGTCAGCTTGGCCCAGAAAGCCGCCGCGGTCCATGCCGCAATCAGGACATACTCCCGCGCGCGGGGCTCATCCTCCCGGAGTTGTCCGTCGTGCCAGTGCAGCCGCAGCACCGCCACCAGCATGGATACAAGAAGCGGGCCATAAATCGTGGTGTCGATATCAAGCACGGCTGCGCCTTGCAGAGCGAATGGACTCAGGAGAAACAGCGCCCAGAACCACGGAGCGGCCCGGCGGGCAGCAGCGGCCCCGAACAGAAGCTTTACCGCCCGCAGCACCACCCACCCATGCACGAGCAGGAGCACGAACCCGAACAGCCGCGCCTGCACGGCGCCGAATCCCCAGAGCCGGAACCATGCCGCCAGCAAGTAGATGTAAAGCGGCGGATGGTAGAGCCCGAGGTGGCGCGGATTCTCCTCGCCGCGGTAGTAGACCGGCAAGCCCGTCTCGGCCGTGGCTTTGGCTACGGCAGGGAAATCCATGTTGTCGAGATACAGCGGCTTGGCAACGGGGATCGCGAAGAGAATGCAGGCTGCCGCGATGACGGCTGCCACAGTGCGGGACGATTGCGTCCAGGTCATATTCGGAAAACTTCAACTCCTGCCCGCTATCCGCTTAAAACCGGCGCGTTTGCCCGGCAGGACTCTTCATTTTGAGCCTCGGTCTCCTCCTGTTGCCGTGAGCCAACCGCCGGAGGCGTTGCGCTGCATCGACGCAGTCGCGAAAAGAGTGTCTGACGGGCTCAACAGCGCCGCCTGACTTCCGCGGCGCAAAAGCCATTCCCGTGACCCGGGAAGGGAACGGGCGCGGAATCGCCGCTGCGTTCTGCGAGCCCGCCGCCGACCTCAGGAAGCCGTGCCGGTGACTGCTGCCGGCTCCAGCTCCCGCTGATACTTGCAACTCTTTTCAGGGCAGGCAAGTACTGCGCCTTTCTTCAGCTGTTTCTCGATCAGGAAGGGCGACCCGCAAGAGGGGCACTTCTCCAGCACCGGGCGCGCCCAGGCGACGAAGTCGCACTCCGGGTACCGGTTGCAGCCGTAAAATGCCTTCCCGCGCTTGGAGCGCCGCTGCACCAGCTCGCCCTGTCCGCACTTCGGACAGGCGACGCCAATCGTCTGCTGCTTGACAAACTTGCACTTCGGATAATTCGAGCAGGCGGTGAACTCGCCGAAGCGCCCCTGCTTGATCACCAGATGGTGCCCGCATTCGGGGCATTTCTCCTCCAGCGGCACGTCGGGCTTCTTCTGCGCCTGCCCGAGCTGCCGCGTGGTCTTGCAATCCGGGTAGCCGGAGCAGGCAAGGAACGAGCCGAACCGTCCCTTCTTCAGAACCATCTCGCGGCCGCAATTCGGGCAGTATTCCGCCTCATCCTGCTCGCTGACCTGCACGACCTCGCCTTCGCCCGCGCCGTTCAGCTCATGCAGCCCCCGCGCCATCTGCCGGGTGTTGGTGCATTCCGGATATCCCGAACAGGACAGGAACGATCCGTGCTTGCCCCACTTGATCACCATCGGCCTGCCGCACTTGTCGCAGGTCTGGTCGGTGGGCTGCTCCATGCGCTTGATGTCGCGCATCTGCTGTTCGGCGCGCGCCAGGTCGAGTTCGAAGCGGCGGTAGAACTCGCGCATCAGGTCGCGCCAGTCGCGCCTGCCTTCCTCGATCTCGTCCAGCTCCTCCTCCATCCGCGCCGTGTACTTCACGTCGAAGATATCGGCGAAGTTCTCCACCAGCAGGTCGGAGACGATCATGCCCAGCTCGGTGGGCACGAACTTGCCGCCCTCCTTTTTCACATATTCGCGGTCCTGGATGGTCGTCAGGATGGAAGCGTAGGTAGAGGGGCGCCCCACGCCGTCCGCTTCCAGCTCCTTGACCAGCGTCGCCTCCGTATAGCGCGGCGGCGGCTCCGTGAAGTGCTGTTCGGGGTGGATGGCGCGCAGCTTGAGCACCTCGCCCTGTTCGACCGCAGGCAGCCGCGTGTGCTCCTCTTCATCCTCTTCGTCCTTCTGGTCCTTGCCTTCGCGGTAGATCGCCTGGAAGCCGTCGAACTTGGGCACGCTGCCCGTGGCGCGCATCAGGTAGGTCGCGCCGTCGCTGCCCGTGGCCGTCACTTCAATGGTCGTCTGGTCGTAGACGGCGGGCGTCATCTGGCTGGCGATGAACCGCTGCCAGATGAGCCGGTACAGCTTCAGCTCGTCTTCGCTCAGGAACGCCGCCACGGCGTCCGGATCCCGCCACACGGAAGTCGGGCGGATGGCCTCGTGAGCGTCCTGCGCGCCCTTCTTCGATTTGTAAATGTTGGGCGATTCGGGCAGGTAGCGCCGGTCGAAACGCGTCTCGATGAATCCGCGCACCTCGCGCAGCGCCTCATCGCTCACCCGGGTGGAGTCCGTGCGCATGTAAGTGATGAGGCCGACCGCGCCCTCGGGGCCGAGCTCAATGCCCTCATAGAGACGCTGCGCCAGCATCATGGTGCGCTTCACGCTGAAGCGCAGCTTGCGCGCCGCTTCCTGCTGCAGGGTCGACGTGATGAAGGGCGGCACGGGGTTGCGGCGCTTTTCGCGGGTGGTCACCGACTGCACGCGAAACTCGGCTGGCTCTAGCGCCTTCTGGATCGCCTCCGCAGAAGCCTGATCCGGGATCTCCAGATTCTCGCCGTTCCGTTTGGCGAGCTGCGTCTTCAGCACTGGAGGCTTCTTCGCCGCCAGCTGCACCTCGATGGTCCAATACTCGCGGCGGACGAAGGATTGAATCTCCTTCTCCCGGTCCGTGATCAGCCGCAGCGCCACCGTCTGCACGCGCCCGGCAGAGAGCCCGCGCCGCACCTTGTCCCAGAGCAGGGGGGAGATCTTGTAACCCACCAGACGATCCAGCACGCGCCGCGCCTGTTGTGCGTTCACCAGGTTCATGTCCACCGGACGCGGGTGCTCGAAGGCGCTCTTTACGGCGGGCGCCGTGATCTCATTGAAAGTCACGCGATGAATGGTCGGCTTGTCGCCTTTCCCGCTCTGCAGCTCTTCCTGAAGGTGGTAGCAGATCGCCTCGCCCTCGCGGTCGGGGTCAGCCGCCAGATAGACGGCTTCCGCCGAGCGCGCCGCCTTGCGCAGCTCCTCGATCAGCTTCTTCTTGCCCTCGATGACGACGTAGGTGGGCTCGAATCCGTCGTCCACCGCGACCGCAAGCTGATTCTTCGGCAGATCCTTGATGTGCCCGAGGCTCGCCTTCACGGTGAAGTCTTTGCCCAGGTATTTGCCGATGGTCTTGGCCTTGGCCGGGGACTCGACGATGACCAGAGATTTTGCCATAAGTGTTCAACCGAACGAGCGGCGGCGGCCAACAGTTCGCACGCTTGTGGATTCCGCCCCGTCCGCGGTGGCTATTCGATCCATACCTTAACATAACTTCTCCCCGGCAGTTGCCGGACCTTGCCCGCCTCCTCGAGCTCGAACAGCACGGCGATGAGCTCCGACGGAGAGGCGCCGGGCAGGCTTTCCACCAGACCGTCCAGGCAAACAGGCCGGTCAACCGACAGAAGCGAAAGGACTTGTGCGGCCAGGTGGGACATCGGGCCTTCTTCTTCCCCAGGCGGCGTCAGCGGCAAAGCCGCCTGCCGCGCCAGCCGAACCCTCGTCTCCGTTCCCAACCCGTCCAGGATGTCCTGTGCCGATTGGACCAGTTGAGCCCCCTGCTTGATCAGCAGATTTGGCCCGAAGCTCCCCGGCTGCGTGATGTTGCCCGGCACGGCGAAGACCTCGCGGTTCTGATCGAGCGCCAGCCGCGCCGTGATCAGGCTCCCGCTGTACTGCTTGCCTTCCACCACCACCACGCCCTCGCTCAACCCGCTCACCACGCGGTTCCGGATAGGGAAGTTCTGCGGATGCGCCGGGGTGCCGGGAGGGAACTCGCTCAGCAGCAGCCCTTCGCGGGCGATCCGCTCGGCCAGTTTCCGGTTCTCCGCCGGGTAGATCACGTCCAGCCCGCATCCGAAGACCGCCACCGTGGCGCCGCCTGCGCCCAAGGCGCCCTCATGCGCGGCGGTATCGATCCCCTTGGCCATCCCGCTCACCACCGTCACGCCGGCCATACCCAGATCCCTCCCCAGCCGCTCCGCCACCGCCATGCCGTAAGCCGACGGCCGTCGGCTGCCGACCAGCGCCACCATGACCGTCCCCAGCAGATCCACCCTCCCCCGCGCGAACAGCACAGGCGGCGGATCATAAATCTCCCGCAGCCTCGCCGGGTAGCGGCGGTCGGTCAGCGGCAGCGCCTCCGCGCCAAGCGCCTTCAGATCCTCCAGCGCCTTGGCTGCCTCGTCGAACACGCAGCCGCTGGCCAGGCTGCGCGCCACCGCGGGCGGCACCCCTTCGCCCTCCAGCTCCTCTGCTTCCAGACGCAGGACCGCTTCCGCCGAACCGTGCTTCCGCAACAAGTCCAGAGTGCGCTTCGTGCCCAGCCCGGGCGTCAGCACCAGCGCCAGCCAGGGGAGAAGCTCGGCGTCAGCCGGCTTTCGGGAAGTCGCCGTCGGCAGTGTCATCAATGGCATTGTGGGCTGCGGCGCGGCGCGCTCTCATGGTTTTTTCCGCGCCACGGCGGAGCGCCGCCTGCTCCCGCACCGGCCTGCGGTAGGCTGGAACTGAAGGTCATGCGGCGGGACGAGGAGTTCTTCGACGGCCAGGAGCTGATCCTCCTCTACATCGCCAAACGGCTCCGCGAGGCGCAGCGCGTCGAGGATCTGCTCACCGGAGCGGGGATCGACTATCTGGTGGAAGCAGATCTCTACATGGGCGGATTCCTCTTCCGCCGCGCGTTGCATGGCGCGTTCTTCTACGTCACCGGCACCGACGATGAACGCGCCCGCCAACTGCTGGTCCAGCACGGCTACCGGCCCTACCACCCCGAACAAATCGGATGACCGGCTCGGGAGAGCGGCGCCGGCAGCTCTGTGGCTACTGCGCTGCCACTGCCAGATAGAGCTCCTGGGCCAGCGGCTTGCCGTTGATCCGGATCTCCAGCGGCAGGGGGCCTTCGGACGGCAGCGGCGGCACCGCCACCCGGATCTCGTACAGCCCCACCTTGCCCTTGGCGAGCCCTGCCGAAAGAACCTGCGCCGGCTCGCCGCCGATCCGCACTTCCAGTTGCGCCGCCAGCTGGTTGTCTTCCGCTGCCACTTCCCCGGTGCCGATCCAGGGACTCACCCCGCCGAGCCCAGTTGCGTGCAGCACCAGGATGTCCCCGGCTCTGGCGGGGCGCGCCGCCACCTCTGCCGCCGTTGCCTCCGGAACAGCGTAGGCGCCCTCACCATCGATCTGCGCCGCTGCGAACTGCCGCCCGGCAATGCGGAGGCGGGCCGGCGCCAGAACCCCGGCGCCCGCGGGATCCACCTGCACCTCATAGGGGCGGCTGCGCCCGGCAGGCGTTTCCACCTCCACGCGAGCCGCACCGCCCTCCAGCTCCAGCGGCGCCTGCGCGCGGATCAGATTCGGGCTGACGTAGGAGACCGGCGCAGGCTGGCCGTTGATCCAGACCCTCGCGCCCTCCAGCTCCAGCGGCGCCCGCCCGCCGGAAAAATCTTCGCTCTGCCACTCCCGCTCGCGCGGGGCGAAGTTGCGGCCGTAGATCTCGATCCAGGCGCCCGGAGCGATGGCCACGGAGGCGCCAAAAGAGGTGTCCGTCACAACGCCGCCGTCGGCGCGAATCACCGGCGGCTCGGCTGCTTCTTCTGTCGGCCTCTCGCTGACGGGCGTCAGCAGTTTTACGCGGCTGTTGGCGTTGTCGCTGAAATAGATCCGTCCCTGCGGATCGGCGGCGAGCCCCATGGGGAAGCGCAGGCGCGCCAGCTCGGCGGGCCGGCCGTCATGATCGTCGCCGAACCGCCCCACGCCTGCAGCCAGCGAGATCGTGCCGGTCTGCGCGTCCACCCGCCGCACCCGGTTGTTCGTGCGGTCGGCAATGAACAGGTTGCCCTGACGGTCCAGCGCGATGCAGCAGGGATAGAACAGCTGCGCGCGCGTCGCCAGCCCGCCGTTGCCCGAATAGCCGGGCAGGCCGGTGCCCGCCACGGTCGTGATGATGCCGTCATTGTCCACCTTGCGGATGCGGTGGTTCATCTGGTCGGCAATATAAATGTTGCCGGCCGCATCCACCGCCACGCCCGTGGGCGAGTTCAGCTTCGCCTCCACCGCCTTGCCGCCGTCGCCCGTTTCGCCCTTTTCTCCGGTGCCCGCCACGGTCTGGATCTTGCCGTCTGTCCCGATTTTCCGCACCCGGTGGTTGCGCGTGTCGCAGAAATAAATATTGCCGGCCGAATCAATGGCGATTCCCGTCGGTGCATTCAGCTGCGCATCCTTCGCGTCCAGAAATTCGCCCTTTGCATTCTTTTCCTGGAATCCGAAAACCCCGCGCTGCCCGGCGAACAGTGTAATGTTGCCGCCCACGACCACCTTGCGAATCACGTGGTTGAGGGTGTCGGTGATGTAGAGCGCCCCGGAGCTGTCCACCGCCACGCCGGAGGGGAAATTCAGCCGCGCGCTGGTGGCGGGTCCGTCGTCGCCGGTCGAACCGATGCTTTCCGATCCCGCCACGGTTGTGATGGTGCCGTCCGGCGCCACGCGGCGGATCCGGTGGTTCAGGTGGTCCGCAATGAAAATATTGCCGGAGTTGTCGATCGCCAGCCCCAGCGGAAAATTGACCTGCGCCTCCGGGGCTTTTCCATTGTCGCCCGCGAAGCCGGCGGCCCCGTTGCCCACTGCGTTCGAAATCGTATAGGAGGGCGGAGCCTGGGAAAACAGCAGGCTGCCAGCGGCCGAAATGAGCAGAAATGTCAGGACCGTCCGACTCATTTTACGCTCCCTTTTGTCACCGATTTCGCCCTCATTGCGAGCCGAATTTCAGGGCTGCCGCGGCTTCCGGCTCACCACCGGGATCGTGAAGATGTTCGAGATCTGGAAGCTCTGCGCGATCCATCCCTCGGTTTTCAGGTTCGTCGGCAGGTCCGGGTTCAGCTCCAGATGAACCTCGTAGACGCCTACCGCGCCGCGCTTCAGCCCCGCAAACAGCACGTTCGCCGTGCGCCCGCCGATCAGCGAGGAGACGAACTCGAGCGGATCGTTGATTTCGGGCCCGTCGTAGGGTTGCCCGGTCTTCATGGCGGCCTTGGCCGCCTCCGGCCCCACCAGCCCGAGCCCGGCGGCCAGCACCACGATCGTCTCGCCCGGCTGCGCCGGATTGTCTTCGGTGACCGGCGCGCCCGCCGTGTTGGCGCAGCAGAGCTCGCTGTTGAGCGCGGTCATGATCACCTGCGCGTTCGTGTTCGCCTCGGCCTTGATCGGAATTCCGTTGCCCGCCGGGCCTTCAATGCGCGCGCGAAGTCGGATGCGCTGGAACGGCCCCGCGGCGAACGCCTCCACTTCGGGGTCGAATGCGTTGATCAGTTCGATCAGGTTGTCGCGGATCGTGGCCAGCGTGTCCGTCGCCTGCACCGTGTAGGAATACTTGCGGTCGCGGATCACGACTGTGGCCGTGTCGCCGGGATTGGCCGCGCCGTCCACGGACACGGTCGCCGTGGCGTGGCTGGAATAATGGAAGGCGATACCCGGTGAAGGCGGCGGCGAATCCAGCGTGTAGACCGAGGGGTTCTGCTCGATCAGCCGTACCGCCACGGCGCTCGACACCGTGATCTCGCCATTGTTCCGCCGCACCCGCAGCACGCCGCTTCCGCTGTTGGATCCCGCCACCTCCACCGGAATTTGCGCCACCACGCGCTCCGGGCTGACGGCCAGGATGGGGCAGGGAAGACCGTCGATGAAGAATTGCACGCCGCCCAGCTCGTAGGGCAACGGCTTGGTGATGTCGCTGACGACGGCCGTCTGATCGGCCAGGTTGTCGCCCAGCACGGCGACCAGCGCGAAGGGCGCCACCAGCGCGGGGTCCTGCCCGCCGGTGAGCTTCGAGCCGCTCGTCGTCATCGTGATCTTCGCGCCGTCCGGCTTCACCTCGGTCTGCATGGTCACCGAATTGCCGAGAACGTCCGCCTCGCGCGCCACCAGGATCAGCGCGTTGAAGAGCTTGTTCGGCGCCGCGGTGACGTAGGGGTCCTGCGAATCGTTGATCAGCTGGACGAACTTGTCGATGATGGTCTCGAAGCTGTCGTCCACCGTCGTGGTGATCTTGTAGTCTCTCGTGATCACCTTGCCTTCGCTGTCCTTGACGTTCTCGTTGCCGATCTTGAGGGTCAGCTCGATCTCCTTCTCCACGGTGCCGCCGAACACGATCGAGCCCCGGGCGAAGGTCGACGGGCTCGGCGCGTTGCGCACCGCCGTCACCGGCAAGTTGAAGTCGCCGGGCGTGTACACCAGCACGCGGCGGTTGAAGGTGTCGGAGACGTAGAGATTCAGGCCGTCATAGGCCAGCGAAGTGGGCGTTTTGAAGGAGTCGGTGGAAGCCACTCGCCGCGGCTCGCCCGAATCCGAGCTCTGGTTCAGCTCGAAGTTCAGCTGCCCGAGCACGATGTCCGCCGGCGTGCCGTTCTGCGTGGGAATCTCGTTCCAGATCAGCACCCGGTCGTTGCCCGAGTCGGCCACAAACAGCCTCCGGCCATCGCTCAGCACGGCGCGCGGCATGTCCAGAGTGGCCGCGCAGCGCTGCGGGTAGGTCGGCTTGCCGTCTTCGTCCGTGCCATTCGGGGCGCACAACACAGTGTTGGTGGGCTTGCCGCCGGTCTTGAATTCGGGGAACGTGAAGTCGGGTTGCCCCACCACGACGCTCGCCGCCTGCCCGTTGCTTGTCGGGATCGAGTTCCAGATCAGCACGCGGCTCAGCCCCAGATCGGCCACGATCACCCTGCCGCCGCCCACCCACACCGAGGACGGCGCCAGCATCGTGTCCGCCTTGGAGATGTATTCCGGGAAACGTCCGCGCTGCTGGTCCGTGGTCATGTTCGGCTGGCCGAGCACCAGCCGCGCCGCCTGCCCGTTCTGCGTGATCTCGCCGAAATAAAGCACGCGGTTGTTGCCCGTGTCGGCGACCCACAGCCCGTTGTTGTCGTCCAGAAACACGCCATTGGGCCCGCGCAGCGCCGTCTCGCTCAGCCCCGGCGCGGAGGAGGTGAAGTCCTTCTGGCCCACCACGAAATCCGCAGGCTGCTGGTTCACCGTCGGCAGCGAGCGCCAGATCAGCACGCGGTTGTTGTCGGTGTCGGCCACGGCCAGCACGCGGCCGTTGTAGGCCACTCCCAGAGGGTTGCGCAGCGTGTTCTGCGCCGCGGGTCTCAGCTCCGTTGTGGTGAAGTCCGGCTGCCCCAGCACCACGTCGGCGCGCCCCACGCAGGCAGGGCACCGCCGGTCGTTCAGCGGCAGCACCGCCTTGCGGTCAGGCACGAAGGAACTCACATTGCGGTAGATCAGCACCCTGTGGTTCTGCGGCGTCGCGCCGATGTTGTTGCCATCCGCCACGATCAGCGTGTCCGCCGCATACGCCACCCCCGTAATCGAACCCAGCAGAACGTCGCTGGCGCCCGGATAGGCATCCGTGAACGGCTTCTGGCCGATCACGAGCCGGGCTGCCTGGGAGCTGTAGAATTCCTGCGCCTGGCACACACCCGCCAGCGCAAAAAGGGCAAAGATCCACTTCATCGGGAATTTCAGTGCGAGCAATCTCTCAGTATATCAGTGCGATGAAGGCGGCTCGCGAAACCGCTCCAACGCCTGACAGACGCGGCCCCGGCGCTGTCCGGTTTCACCAGATGTAGCGCGCTGCAATCCGCCGCCGCTCGTGGCTGTCGAGCACATGCAGCGTCCGGATGCGCCGCAACTTCTCCGGCGAAAGCGCTCCCAGCGGAATGTACAGGATTTGCCTGCCCAGCCGCGCCGCCGCCTGCCGCAGAATCGCCCGCGGCGGACGCGCCGCCACATAGACGATCCGCTTCTCCAGCGAGTAGTCGATCGCCGCCAGCAGCAGCCGCTCCGGCTTGGTCTCCGCGAAGTCGTAGTCCGGGTCGGTCCAGACGTCCGCCATCCGCCCCGGAGGCATCGTCATGAGGAACCCTCCGTACTCTGCGCGCCCGATCCCCGGCCCCACCAGATTCTCGAACGGCGGCGTCGAATAAAACGCCATGTCGCTCTCGTTGGAATGCTCGCCGAGCCACGTGGTCAGCCAGCTGTACCGGTTCTCGCGGTCCTCGTCGAAGATCACCACCACCGCGCCCGCCTCGCCGGTCACTTTCTCCGTCTCGCGCACGTAGATGCGCCCTTCGTGCCACCGCCGGATCGTCTCCCGCACATCCACCCCGTCCAGCAGCGAAGAAGTAAAAGGCTCCACCCGCGACCGCTCCTCTCCGAGCATCGTCACCGCCCGCTGCCGCAGGAACCGCCCGAAGTCCTCGATCACAATGTCCTCCGGCGGGTAGCTGCAAATGGCGTCCCCTCCCAGCTGCGCCGCCCAGGCTTCCGGCGCGCGACCCGGACGGCGCTTCCAGGCGCGCGGCGCCCGCCGCCGCTTCTCCGGCTCGTACCGCTGGCTCAGCCGCAGCCGCCGCGTCTGCGGGAACACCTCCCAGCTCTCCAGCTCCAGCGGCGTCTCTCCCGGCTGCGCCTGCTGATACGGATACATCGAGCCCAGCCGCCAGATCTCGTACGCCAGGTTGTCGTCGATCACGCCGCGCGCCGCCGCCACCAGATCGAACAGCGAAGGAACCAGCTCCAGATCCGACAGCACCAGCCGCGCCAGAAACCGCTGCGCCTGCCGGCGCTGCCACGGCAGGATCTCCCCGCCGTAGATCGCCCGGTAATTTTCGCTGGCTTCCTTCCAGAGTTCTGCCAGCCACCGTTCCCGGTCCGGCGCCGCCTCGCCCTGCGGCGCCTCCCGCCACTGCTCGTAGCGTTCCTGCAAATAAGGGCAGTCCTGCAGCACGTCCCCCAGCGACTCCGGCGCCACCAGCTCCGCGTGATACTCAAAGACCCCTTCCGGCAGCTCCTCCATCGGCCCCAGATCGAGCAGCGGCAGCATCTGCACGAAGACCGGCAGCCGCACCACGACCGCCGTCTCCGTTTCCCGGTCCAGCCGGGAGAGCCTCGCCGCAGCCCCCCAACCGGGATGCGCCTCGCCCGGGGGCGGCGGCGCCAGCAGAAACTGCTCCACATAGCGCTCGTAAGGGATGCGCGCCAGCGCGGCGGCGTCCGGATAGAACTCGCGGCGGCCTGCCAGCGGCCGCTGATCGGCGCCGAAAAAATCCAGCTCCGCACCGATCTCGAGCGCCGTGCGGCACGCTTCGGCGAACGCATCGCCGGGCTCGGACATGGCCACCACGCTGGCGGGAATGTCCTCTTCCTCGGCTGACGACATCACTGCCATCACCGCCGGCAGCCGCGCCACCGCCTCTAGCATCGCCTCTCTGCACGCCGGCGGCAGCTCCACTGCCACGCGCGCCGGACGCATCTCGAGCAGCGCCTTCCTCACCACGGCGGCAAATTCCAGCCGCCGCGGCGCCACCGGCAGGAACGTCCAGCGCCCCCGCCGCAGCCCGAGCTTCTCCCACTCAGGGGACATACCGCAACGCCTCTTCCCCCAGCACCTGCCGCACCGCCTGCCTCAGGGCGTTCCGCACATCCGCCGAACGCCCGCATTCGAGCAGCCGCGTCGTATACCGCCCGATATGGATCCCGTCGCGCGCCGTGAACGGCTCGTCCTGCTCGTGCGCCGCGCGCAGCAGCTCCCCGATCAGCTGAATCACCTCCTCCCGGGTCTGCGGAAGGTTCTGGCGGAGGATCATCAATTCCTCCTCTTCGTCGGGGAAATCAATGTGAATTTGCGGCTGCAGGCGCGAGAAAATGTACTCGGGCAAATCGAAGGTGGAGGCGTCCTCGTTCATCGTGCAAACCAGCCGGAAACCGGGATCGGCGTGGATCTTGATTCCGGCCACCACGCTCTCCACATAACGCCGCGCGTCCAGCAGCGGCGCCAGGCTCGCCCAGCTCTTCTCCGGCATCCGGTTGGCCTCGTCGAGGATCGCCACGCCCCCGCGCAACATCGCCGTCACCAGCGGAGACGCCACGTATTTCAGCTTCCCGGCGCCTTCCACCACCGGCTGCACGATCAGGTCCTCCGGGCGCATGTCCACCGTGCCCTGAAGGATGTAGACCTCCTTGCCCAGCTGTCTCGCCGCCGCGCACGCCAGCGTCGTCTTGCCCACGCCCGGCTTGCCGGTGATGCGCGGGTTCATCGGCAGGTCGTCTTCTCCCAGGCTCATCCACGCCGCCAGCAGCTCGCGCATCACTTCCTGCTGCCCGATCCATTCCACGGCGAGCTCCACCGGATGGCTCAGATGCAGCACGACCCCTTCGACTTCCACCGTCATATCTCTATTGTCCCCTACACCCGCGTTTTCCGATTCTTCAGCCGGAGACAGAAAAGGCGCCGTGCGACCTGCGCCCGGCGCCTCGCGTCCATTTCCCGCGGCGCTACTTTTTCTGCGCCTCCCGAAGGATTTTCTTCATTTCGTGCTCGACTTCCTTGAACCCGGCGGGAATGGCGAACTTGCTCGCATCCACGGCGGCGGTTGAGAAGTTCGAATTCTCCGAAGTCATCTCCAGCAGCACGCTCGGCTCGCCCTTCTTCGGCCCTTCGGTCTGTTTTGGCGCGGGCGCCTCCTCCTGCTTTCTCCTGCGCCCGAAGCCGCCCAGCCCGCCGATCCTTCCGAGCCTGCCCAGGGCGCCGCCCACGGCGGATTCCGCCGCTGCGCCACCCATCTCGCCGGCGCCCGGCATGTCGATTTCAGGAAGCCCCATCCCCAGGCCCGTCATCCGCGTCACCTGCACCAGCGTCACACCCTCCAACTTCGCGGCCTCTTTCGCCATCCTCGCCATGCCCTCCGCCATGCCCGCCTGTCCCATGGCCAGTTGCATCGTCCGGATTGTTTCCGGCCTCATTCCGACCCTCTCCGCATAGGCCCTGTAAAAGGCGTTCACCTGCTCGTGGCCCGGCACTTGCGGCGTCCGCCACTCGTCGATGTCGATCGAATTGGTGAAGGTCTGCCCGGACTTCTGGTCCTTGATGTCCATCTCCAGGTGCAGCTTCATCAGCTTGGCCGGCATGCCCTGGATCACCTTGCTCTCGCCGCCGTCCTTGACCGAAAACCGGATGTCCGCCACCGGCTGCGGGTTGCTGCCCATCTGTTTGGCCATCCTCTCGGCCATCGCCGCCATGGCCTTGCGGAACTCCTCGAAGGTGATGACCGAGTAGGTCTTCTTCTCCAGGTCGATGTGGATCATCTGTTCCTTGTCCAGGTCGATGATGTCCACTTCGCGGTCCATGACTCGCGCGGAGCGGTTCTTCTGGAAATACACTTGCGTGTACATCGGCTCCTGGAGCTTTCCGGCGCCAGGGACGAAGCGCGTCATCTTCAGCAACGCTCCTCCAGTCACCTGCGACTTTTCCTGGTAGCTGAAGTCAGCCATGGCTGCTGCAGGAAGCAGAGCCAGCGCCAATGCAGCCGTCATCGTGGATTTCATGCCTGCAGGGTTCCTCCTTCCCCGACAGGGTAACCGATCCCCGGCCGCCGCGTAAATAGACAATCCGTGCCCTCCGGTCCATTCCATCGGCTGCTATACAATGAGGCAGTCGGAGCTGTGGCTTGAGCGATCTCTTCGTCCGTCCATCCAGAAGACAGGCGCATGCGCTGCTGATCCTGTGCCTGATTCCCGTCAGCGCGCTGTTGCACTATGTCTTCATCGTCCGCCCCGATGCGCCGAAAGCCCTGCTGCTCGCCGGGCTTCTGCCGCTCTTCTTCCCGCTTCGCCTCTACGTCCGCTCGCTCGCCTCCAGCCTCAGGGTCGAAAACGGCATGCTCCGCCTTCGCACCGGAATCCTCACCGAACAGGTCACCTCGATGGCGCTCGAGCGGCTTCAGGAAGTCCGCGTCCGCCGCACCCTCTGGCAGAGGCTCTGGGGCACGGGCGACCTGCACATCGAGTCCGCCGCCGAATCCAGCGGCATCGTCATGGCGGACGTCGACGACCCGCAATCCGTGGCGGACCGCATTCTCGAGCTTTCCCGCGCCGCGAAATCTGCACACACCTGACTCCTCCCATGCCCGATCCACAACCTCTTCTGAACCGCGTTGCCGTCGTCACGGGCGCCTCCCGCGGCCTTGGCCGCGCCATCGCCGCCGCACTCTCGGCTGCCGGCGCGCGCGTCGCCTGCGTCGGCCGCGACATCGAGAAGCTCGACGAAACCGCCCGCCTCTGCGGCCCCGGAGCGCTCATCGTCCCCGCGGACGTCACCCGCGAGGACGACGTCGCGCGCCTCGCCGCTCATGTCGCCGAACACCTCGGCCCCGCCCACATCCTCGTCAACAATGCCGGCGTCAACCTCCGCAAGCCGCTCACCGAGTTCACGCTCGAGGAATGGCGCTGGGTCCTCGACTCCAACCTCACCAGCGCCTTCCTCTGCGCCCGCGCCTTCGTCCCCCAGATGATCGAAAACCGCTGGGGCCGCATTCTGAATCTCACCTCGATCATGAGCCACGTCTCGCTGCCCGGCCGCTCCGCCTACTCGTCCTCCAAGGCGGGGCTGCTCGGCCTCACACGCGCCCTCGCGCTCGAGCTTGCGCCCCACCACATCACTGTCAACGGCATCAGCCCGGGGCCCTTTGCCACCGAGATGAACGCCGCCCTGATGAACGATCCGCAGGCCAACGCCGCCTTCCTCGCCCGCCTGCCCCTCGGCGAATGGGGCCGCCCCGATGACATCGGCGCCCTCGCCGTGTACCTCTGTTCGGATCAGGCGCGCTTCATCACCGGCACCGACATCGTCATCGACGGAGGCTGGCTGGCCCAGTGACTCCGGGCGCCCGCCTGTTGCAGCCATGAACCGCGACTCTCTCGACACCCGCTTCTTCGGCCATCCGGCAGGCCTCTCCACGCTCTTCTTCACCGAGCTCTGGGAGCGCTTCGGCTACTACGGCATGCGCGCTATCCTCGTGCTCTTCATGACCGCCGCCGCTGCCGCTGGCGGCCTCGGCCTCGACGCGCCCCGCGCCTACGCCATCTACGGCCTCTACACCGCCAGCGTCTACATGGCCAGCCTCCCCGGCGGCTGGATCGCCGACCGGATCCTTGGCCAGCAGCGCGCCGTGCTGTTCGGCGGCATCCTCATCGCTGCTGGCTACCTGACTCTCGCGGTCCCCTCCGCCGCTGCCTTCTTCCTCGGGCTCGTGATCGTCGTCCTCGGCACCGGCTTGCTGAAGCCGAACATCTCCACCATCGTCGGGCAGCTCTACTCGCCCGAGGACGCCCGGCGCGAGTCCGGCTTCTCGATCTTCTACATGGGCATCAACATCGGCGCCACCATCGCCCCGCTGGCCTGCGGCTGGGTGGGCGAGCGCGTCAATTACCGCCTCGGCTTCGCCCTCGCCGGACTCGGCATGGTGCTCGGCGTGCTCACCTTCTGGCGCGGGCTTCCCCGCCTCGGCGGCGCAGGCCGCAACCCTGTCGAGCCGCCCTCGCCCGAAATCGGCGCCCGCTGGCGCCGCAACTTCCGGCTCGCGCTCGCCGCCGCGGCGTTGTTGGCCGTGCTGCTGGCCGCCTCGCACCTGTCCGGCCTTTTCACGATCAGCGTCGAAGCGCTCGTCAACTCTGCCGGCGCGCTGCTCGCCCTCACCACGCTCGCCCTGTTCGCGTGGATGTTTTTCGGCGGCGGCTGGACGCCCGCCGAGCGCCGCCGACTCGCTGTGATCGCAGTGCTTTTCTGCGGTTCCTCCCTGTTCTGGGCGGCGTTCGAACAGGCGGGCTCCTCGCTGAATCTCTTCGCCCGCGATCACACCCGCAACGTCCTGTTCGGCTTCTCCTTCCCGGCCAGCTGGTTCCAGTCGCTCAACGCCGCCTTCATCATCTGCCTGGCCGCTGTTTTCGCATGGATCTGGATCCGCCTCGGCGAACGCCAGCCCTCTTCGGTCGCCAAGTTCGCTCTCGCCATGGTCTTCGCCGGCGGCGGATTTGTCCTCATGATGGAAGCCAGCCGCCGCTCCGCCTCCGGCGCGCTGGTCAGCCCGCTATGGCTCGTCGGCACCTACCTGATGCACACCATCGGAGAGCTGCTGCTCAGCCCCGTGGGCCTGAGCGCCATGACGCGGCTTGCGCCCGCGCGCGTCGCCGGCCTCATGATGGGCGTCTGGTTTCTCTCGCTCTCCATGGGCAACTACCTCGCCGGGCGGCTTGCGTCCTTCTACGGGCATCTGCCCCCCTATGAGCTGTTCCGCGCGCTCGCCGTGCTCACCCTCGCCGCTGCCGCCGTGCTGTTCCTGCTGGTCAAACCCGTCGACAGGCTCGCGGCGCAGGCGGACGCGGGCGCGCGTGAATCGTAAAATGAAGCCAATGGCCGCAGAGCACGAAAAATCCAAAGCCGCAGAAGACAAGGCCCGCGAGGCTTCTTTCGAGAAATCCCTCGCCGAGCTGCAGCAGATCGTCGAGGAGCTCGAAAAGCCCGGCGTGCCGCTCGAGCGCGCCCTCGAACTCTTCGAGAAGGGCGTGCAGCTGTCGGAGACCTGCCGCAAGCAGCTTGTGGAGGCGGAAAGCCGCATCGAGATCCTGTTGAAGCGCGGGCAAAAGGTCATTCCTCAGCCCTTCGGCCCGGAACAAAAATGACTTCTTCTGTTTTGCCGCTCTCCGAGTACCTCGCCGCAGCCGCTGCGCGCATCGACGCCGCCCTCGACCGCCTGCTGCCGCCCGAATCCGAGCCGCCGGAAACCATCCACCGCGCCATGCGCTATTCGGTCTTCGCCGGGGGGAAGCGCATCCGGCCCATCCTGTGCCTGGAAGCCGCCCGCGCGGTCTGCGGCAGAGACGTCGCGGGGATCGACGAGGTCGCCTGCTCGCTCGAGCTCGTCCACACCTACTCGCTGATCCACGACGACCTGCCCGCGCTCGACAACGACGATCTGCGCCGCGGCCGCCCCACCTCGCACAAGGTCTTCGGCGAGGCCATGGCGATCCTCGCCGGCGACGCGCTGCTCACGCTCGCCTTCGAGGTGCTCGCCTCCGCCTCTTCGTCAGCGCTGGTCGCCGAACTCGCCCGCGCTGCGGGCACGCGCCGCGGCATGATCGCCGGACAGGTCCATGACATCGAGGGCGAAAAGCTCGACCCCGCGCCGGAGCTGCTCGAACGCATCCACCGCGCCAAGACCGGCGCCTTGCTGCGCTGCTCGCTGCGCCTCGGCGCCATGCACGCCGGCGCCTCCCCGGAGCAGCTCGAGGCCCTCTCCCGCTACGGCGAGCACGTCGGGCTCGCCTTCCAGATCATCGACGACATCCTCGACGTTACCCAAACTCCGGAACAGCTCGGCAAGACTCCCGGCAAGGACGCCGCGCAGCACAAGATCACCTTCCCCGCCGTCTACGGTCTGGAGACCAGCCGCCGCATGGCCGAAGAGCAGCGCGCTCTGGCGCATCAGGCCATCGCGCCGTTCGGCGATGCCGCCTTCCGCCTCCGCCAACTTGCGGATCTGATCGTCGACCGATCCGCCTGACCGCCGTGCCGCGCCGCCGCATCGATCTGCTCCTGCTGGAACGCGCGCTCGCTCCCTCGCGGGAGAAGGCCCGGGCGCTGCTGCTCGCGGGCGCCGTGCGCGTCGCCGGCCAGACCGTGGACAAGCCCGGCGCTCTGGTCGACGAAAGCGCGCCCATCGAGGTCGTCGAGCCTTTTCCGTGGGTCAGCCGCGGCGCGCTGAAGCTGATTGCAGCCCTCGATCACTGGCAGATCGACCCCGCCGGGCGCGTCTGCCTCGACGTCGGCGCCTCCACCGGCGGCTTCACCGAAGTGCTGCTGTCGCGCGGCGCCGCGCGCGTCCACGCCGTCGACACCGGCCGCGGGCAGCTCCACTACCGCCTCCGCAACGATCCCCGCGTCGTCCTCCACGAGGGCGTCAACGCGCGCTTCCTCACCCGCGATATGCTGGGCGAACCTGTGCAGCTGGCCACTTGCGACGTCAGTTTTATCTCTGCTACGCTCGTGCTTCCGCCCCTCGTCCAGGCCCTCGCCCCGCCGCGCGAGTTCGTCATCCTTGTCAAGCCGCAGTTCGAGGCCGGCCGCGAGCACGTCGGCAAGGGCGGCATCGTGCGCGACCCGGAAGTCCACGCCGCTGCCGTCGAGCGCGTGCGCCAGTGCGCCCACTCTCTGGGCTTCTCCACGGACGCGATCGAGAGCCCCATCACCGGCGCCGAAGGCAACAAGGAGTTCCTGCTGTATGGATACGATCCGCACTGTCGGCATCATCGCCAAGCCTGACGTCGCCCACGCCGCGTCGCTTGTGGGCTCCCTGCTCGACTGGCTCGAACAGCGCGGCGTCGCCTTCCGCCTCGACCCCATCTCGGCTTCCTACGTCCCCGGAAGAGCGGAGCCCGTGCCGCGGGAGCAGCTCGCCGAAGGCTGCCAGCTTGTTATCGTGCTCGGCGGCGACGGCACCCTGCTCGCCGCCGCTCGCGCCATCGCCGGCCGCGACATCCCTCTGTTCGCCGTCAACCTCGGCGGCCTCGGCTTCCTCACCACCATCTCCACCAGCGAGCTCTTCCCGGAACTCGAGCGCGCCTTGCGCGGCGAAAGCCGCATCGCGCGCCGCCGCATGCTCGCCTGCGAGGTGCGGCGCGGCGACTCGGTCGTCTCCACCTACATCGCTCTGAATGACGTCGTCATCACCAAGGCCCACATCGCGCGGATGATCGATCTCGCCGCCTACGTCGACGCCCACTTCGTCTGCCGCTACAAGGCCGACGGGCTCATCATCTCCACGCCCACGGGCTCCACCGCCTATTCGCTCAGCGCCGGCGGCCCCATCATCTTCCCCAGCGTCGCCGCCGTCTGCATCACGCCCATTTGCCCGCACACGCTCACCAACCGCCCCGTCATCGTGCCCGATTCGAGCGTCATTCAGGTGATCAACTCCGCGGGCGACAACGACGCCTACCTGACCATCGACGGCCAGGTCGGCGAGCCGCTGATGCGCGAGGACCGCATCGTCTGCCGAGCCTCGCCGCACTCGCTCTCTCTCGTGCGCCCGCCGCGCATGCTGTTCTTCGACGTGCTCCGCCAGAAACTCAAATGGGGGGAAAGATGAAGCGCATCTCGCTCACTTCCTGGATCTTCATCGCCATGGCCGGCGGCATCGCCATCGGCCACTTCTGGCCCGAATTCGGCAAGGACACGGCCTTCCTCGCCACCATCTTCCTGCGCCTGATCAAGTCGATCATCGCCCCGCTGCTGTTCGCCACGCTTGTGGTGGGCATCGCCGGCTCGGGAAGCGCCAAGGCGATGGGCCGCATCGGGCTCAAGGCGCTCATTTACTTCAACGTCACCACCGTCGGGGCTCTCGCCCTCGCCCTGCTGTCGGTGAACTTCTTCAAGCCCGGCGTGGGCGTCTCCCTCGAAGGCGCCGGCAAGGCCGAGATCCCCGAAGCCAAGGCCAGCCTCATCGGCGTGCTCGTCAACGCCACGCCCACCAGCGTCTTTGACGCGATGGCGCGCAACGAGGTGCTCCAGCTCGTCGTCTTCACCGTGCTGTTCGGCATGGCCTGCATCGCCATGGGCGAGCGCGCCGAGCCCGTGGTGCGCTTCTGCCGCTCGCTCTCCGACGTGATGTTCGAATACACGCGCTACGTCATGTACCTCGCTCCCATCGGCGTGGGCGCCGCCATCGCCAGCGTCGTCGGCGCCAAGGGCATCGGCGTGCTGCTCGGCCTCGGCAAGCTCATCGGCTCGCTTTATATCGCTCTGCTCGGCTACGTCCTCTTCGTCATGGG
>JBBFLJ010000005.1:73149-152308 GCA_037481575.1 Bryobacteraceae bacterium
CGGCGTGCTGCTCGGCCTCGGCAAGCTCATCGGCTCGCTTTATATCGCTCTGCTCGGCTACGTCCTCTTCGTCATGGGCCCCGCCGCCCTGCTGTTCCGCATCCCGGTGATGCGCTTCCTGCGCGCCGCCAAGGATCCTTACATCCTCGCCTTCTCCACCGCCTCCAGCGAAGCCGCCTTCCCCATGGCCATGCGCAACATGGAGCGATTCGGCGTGCCCCGCCACATTGTCAGCTTCGTCCTCCCCACCGGCTACAGCTTCAATCTCGACGGAAGCACGCTCTATCTCGCCCTCGCCTCCGTGTTCGTCGCGCAGGCGGCGGGCGTGGATATGTCGATGAGCCAGCAGCTTACCATGATCGCCACGCTCATGCTCACTTCCAAGGGCGTCGCCGCCGTCCCGCGCGCCTCGCTCGTGATTCTCGCCGCCACGCTCTCCACCTTCAACCTCCCTCTGGAAGGCGTGGCGCTCATCCTCGGCGTGGATACACTCATGGACATGGGCCGGACCTCCGTCAACCTCCTCGGCAACTGTCTCGCCACTGCGGCCGTCGCCCGCTGGGAGGGCTACGACCTCGTTCCGCAGGACGAAAAGGAAGAATCCGCCGCGCCCGGCGCGGCTGCCGCCCAGGCACAGGAGTAGACCCCGATGATGCTCGGCGCGGTCACCTACAACGTCCTCAAGGACTGGGATCTGGAAACCGTCATCACGAAGCTCGAGCAGGCTGGCTTTGAAGCCGTCGAGCTGCGCACCACGCATGCTCATGGCGTCGAACCCTCCATCTCCGCGCAGGAGCGCGTGCGCGTCCGCGCCCGCTTCGAGAAATCGAAGGTCCGCCTGCTCAGCTTCGGCACCACCTGCGAGTACCACAGCCCCGACGCCAACATCCGACGCAAGAACATCGAGGAGACCAAAATGTGGGTCGACCTCGCCCATGACACCGGCGCGTGGGGCGTGAAGGTCCGTCCCAACGCCCTGCCGAAGGACGTGCCCCCGCAGGTCACCATCGGCCGCATTTCCGAAGCCCTGCGCGAGGCGGGCGACTACGCCGCCGGCCGCGGCGTCGAACTCTGGCTCGAAGTCCACGGTCCGGGCACCTCCGCTCCGCCCGTCTGCGCCGACATTATGCGCGCGACGAACCACAAGGCTGTCGGGCTCTGCTGGAACTCCAACCCCGGCGAAGTGCAAAACGGTTCCATTCGCGCCGCCTTCGATCTCCTCCGCCCCTGGATCCGCAACGTCCACATCAACGAACTCGCCGATCCCCGCTATCCCTGGCGCGAGCTGTTCACCCTGCTCCGCCAGAGCGGCTACGAGCGCTACACGCTGATGGAAGTGGCCGAAAGCCGCGAACCGGAACGCTTCCTGCGTTACTACCGCGCCCTGTGGAAGGAGCTCACCCGCCCATGACTCTCTCCCGACGCCTCTTCGCCGCCCTCGCCTTCCCTCTGCTTCTTGCCGCCCAGGTTCCCACGCCGGAGCAGCATTTCGGCCATGCCATGGGCGCCGACCGCACGGTGCTGGACTGGCACAAGGTCGTTGCCTATTTTCAGCAGCTCGAAAAAACCTCCCGGCGCGTGAAATTCCTCGAATACGGGAAATCCACCGAGGGCAGGCCGATGATTGCGGCCATCATTTCCGCCCCGGAAACGGTCGCCAATCTCGAAAAATACCTGGCCATCCAGCGCCGTCTCGCCGATCCGCGCATCACCCCGCCGGAAGAAGCCGCCCGTCTCGTCAGGGATGGGAAGACGGTCGTCCTCATCACCTGCAGCGTCCACGCCACCGAGATCGCCTCCACCCACAGCGCCGTCGAACTCGCACACCGCCTCGCCACGGCGCAGGACGAGAAGACGCGCCGCATCCTCGACAACGTCATCCTCGTCCTCGCCCCCTCGATCAACCCCGACGGGCTCGACCTCGTCACCGCATGGTACCGCCGCACCCTCGACACCCCCTTCGAAGGCACCAGCCCGCCCGAGCTCTACCAGAAATACATCGGCCACGACAACAACCGCGACTGGTATTTCTTCACACAGGCCGAAAATCGTGCCGTCATTGAAAAATTGCACAACGTCTTTCGGCCACAAATCGTCTACGACGTCCACCAGATGGGCATGTTCGGCGCGCGCATGTTCGTCCCTCCATGGATGGATCCCATCGAGCCGAACATCGACCCGCTCATTGCACAGCTCTGCAACATGGTGGGCATGAACATGGCCGCGGATCTCACCGCCGCGGGACGCAAGGGCATCCTCGTCAACGCCATGTACGACTACTGGACCCCCGCGCGCCACTACCAGAGCTATCACGGCGGCCTGCGCATCCTCAGCGAATCCGCCAGCGTCCGCATCGCCACTCCGGTCGACATCGACCCCGCGAAAATCCCCGCCCGCGGCAACAACTACTCCCCCCGCGAAAGCTCCTGGAACCACCTCGAACCATGGCCCGGCGGCCGCTGGACCCTGCGCGACATCGTTACCGATCAGCTCATCGCCATGGAGAGCCTGCTCGACACCGCCGCCCTGCGCCGCGACCTTTTCCTGAAAGGCTTTTACGACATCCTCCGCCGCGCCGCCACGCGCACGAACCCCTATGCGTTCGTCATCCCCGCCGCGCAGGACGATCCCGGCGCGGCTCGGCGCCTGCTGGAAACCATGGACTTCGCCTTGGTGGAAGTCGAACGCGCCTCCGCGCCCTTCACCGCCGCCGGGCGCGAATATCCCGCGGGCTCCTACGTGATCCGCATGCAGCAGCCTTATTCTGCTTTCGCCAAGGCGCTGCTCGAACGGCAGAAGTATCCCGACCTGCGCGAATACCCCGGCGGCCCGCCCAAGCGCCCCTATGATGTTGCCGCGCACACCCTGCCCCTGCTGCTCGGCGTGGCTGTGGACACGATCGACGCGCCGTTCGAGGCGCGGCTCGAGCGCACCCGCGAGTTCCGCTTCCCCGCCAGAAATCTCTCCGGCTCGGACAGCGACTCGTGGCGCGCTGTCACCGCCGCGTGGCGCAACGGGCGCCCCGTGTTCCGGCACCCCTCCTCAGGGGACTTCGCAGTCGGCTCGAGCCCTTCGCCCGAATACAAGCCCTTGCCCGAGCCGCGCATCGGCGTCTACAAGCCCTTCGTCCCATCCATGGATGAAGGCTGGACGCGCTGGATTCTTGAACACTTCGGCTGGCGCTACACCTCGCTGCTGAACTCCGACATCCGCGCCGGCAATCTGCGCAGCCGCTTCGACGTGATCGTTTTCGCCGACATCAGCGCCAGCGTGCTCGAAAACGGGCACGCGCGCAATTCCATGCCCGAGGAGTTCACCGGCGGGCTCGGCACGGAGGGCGCCGCCGCGCTGCGCGAATTCCTCGCCGCCGGCGGCAAGCTCCTCTTCTTCAACCGCTCCGGTGAATACGCCGCGCGCCACCTCGGCATCCCCGTGCGCAATGCGCTCGCCGGCGTTCCCCCGCGGGACTTCTATTGCCCCGGCTCGTTGCTGAACGTCCGCGTGGACTCCCCGTCTCCGCTCACGCTCGGGCTGCCCGCCTCCTTCACTCTATGGAATGAGACGAGCCCCCTTTGGGAGCCACAGGAGAACGGCGCGGCGGCGGTTCTCCGCTACGCCCCTTCGGGCGTGCTCGCTTCCGGCTGGCTGCTCGGCGAAAGCCACATTGCGGGCAAGCCCGCCCTGCTCGATGTCCCCTCCGGACAGGGGCGCGTCGTGCTGTTTGGCTTCCGCCCGCAATACCGCGGGCAGTCGTGGCTCACGTTGAAGCTGCTGTTCAATGCGCTGGTGATGTGATCCTCAGTCGAGGCGGATCTGGTTCGCCTCGAGCGTCGATCCCAGCGCCTGCTGCAGCTGCGCCACCGCGCGGTTCAGCAGCAGCTCCGCCGCCACTACGCGCCGCCGCGAATCCAGCAGCTCGTTCTGGCGCGCCAGCACCAGGAAGTTCGTGCTCTCGCCCGTCTGGTAGAGCCGGATCTCGCTCTCGAGCTTCTCCCGCGCCGCCCGCTCGCTGGCGCGCGCGGCGTCGATCCGCAGCCGCGCCGCCTCCAGGTTTTGCAGCGCCGTCCGCACGCTGGCAGCAATGCCCTGTTCAATCTGCGTGCGTGTCAGCTTCAGCCGCCGCTCCTGCGCGAGCGCCTGCTCCAGCTGACCCTGCGCGGCGCGGTTCCGCGGATTCCACTCGAAGGAAATCCCCGCCGCCAGCGTCTGGAAATTGCCCGTGGTGAGGTTCGAAAGCGTCGATCCGTAGCCGCCGATCAGCGACGCCGGCACCGCGCCGCCCGTCTGCACCGGCGGCAGCGAGGGCAGCCCGTTCAGCACCGAGAGCGTGTTCACGCGCTCGAACAGCGGACCGAAGAAGTTCGCAAATCCGCCGCCCGCGGAAGGCGCCAGCACGCCCGCCAGCCCGCTGTTGAAGTAGTTCGCCGTCAGCATCACCTGCGGCTTCAGCGCCGAGCTCGCCAGCTGCACCTGCGTTCGGTTCTGCTCCAGGCTCAGGTCCAGCGAGCGCAGTTCCAGCCGCTGGCGCAACGCCGTCTCCAGCGCCTCTTCCACCGTGATCGCCGGCGGCGGCAGCGCCCGCGCATCGACCGGAACCAGCCGCTCGCTCCACATCGGATCGGCCGGGTTCGGCGTCAGGATGGTTTTCAGTTGGTTCTCCGCCGCCGCCACAACGGTCAGCGCCGACTGGAAGGAGTCGATGCGCCGCTGCAGCTCCGCCTCCGATGCCGCGCTCTCCACCTGCGCCAGCGTGCCCGCTTCAATGAACCGCAGGTTCCGTTCATGCTGTTCTCTTGCCAGCCGCACGCCGTCCGCCGCCACCGTGGCGTCCTCGATCGCCGCCGCCAGGTCCCAGTACGCCGACTGCGTGCGCGTCACCACGTCGATCACCTTCAGCTCGAACGTCGCGCGCTGCTGGTCCCGCTGCTTGAGGCGGATCCGCAGCTGCGCGCGGTCCGGATCCACATCGCGGAACCGCAGCAACGGGAACGTGAACCCCGCGCCAAGCCGCGAGGTCAGAAACGGCGTCAGCGCGGTGAACGGATTGTTGGTCGACTGCCGCTGGTTCTCGAAATCAATGTGCCAGCCCAGCCCGGAAAAGGGCGTCTTTCCGCGCACGTAGAAGTTGTGGTTCAGGTAGCGTTCGCTCAGCCGCCCTCCTGGCGCCGCCAGCGTGTTCGCCACCGGGATGTTGCGCGTGTCGAACGACGGATTGTACTGCACCAGCGGATCGAAGGCGCCCCGGGCGCTCTTCAGCATCGCCGCGGCGGTGTCGAGGTAGGAACGTTCGATCTCGATTTCCAGGTTGTTCTTCAGCGCCAGCTCGAGCGCCTGCTTCAACGTCAGCTCTCGCAGCGCGTCGGAAACGCCCACACGCTTTGCATGCAGCACCTGCTTCCTTGCCGCCAGCAGCGGATCCTCCGCCGCCGGTTGCGCCAGCGCAGCCGCGGGCACGAGCAGCAGCGCCAGCGCCAGCATCGCGGCCGTCGTCGGCGCCGGCTTCGGCACCCGCGAGAACAACCGCTTCCACAGCCGCGAGTGCGCCACGTCGTCAAACAGCGAATACGCCACCGGCGTCACCAGCAGCGTCAGCAGCAGCGCCAGCGACTGCCCGCCGATCACCACGATCGCCACCGTCCGCCGCGTGCCCGAGCCCGCGCCCGTGCCGACGGCGAGCGGAATCATGCCCGCCACCAGCGACGCCGTCGTCATCAGGATCGGGCGCAGCCGGTCCTCGCAGCCCTGGATGATCGCCTCCAGACGCGGCATCCCCTCGCGCCGCAATCCCTTGATGTGGTCGATTTGCAGAATCGAGTTCTTCTTCACGATCCCGAACAGCACCAGAATGCCGAGCGACGTGTACACAATCGAGAAGTTCTCCCGCGCGATGAACAGGCTCAACAGCGCGAACGGCGCCGAAAGCGGCAGCGACAGCAGAATCGTCACCGGATCGATGAAGCTCTCGTAGTTCGACGCCAGGATCATGTACATGAACACGATCGACAGCAGGAACGCGATCAGGAAGTTCTGCACCGCCCGCCCCAGCTCGCGCGAGCGCCCCACCGTGCCGTAGGTGTAGCCCGGCGGCATGTTCAGCGACTCCATGTGCTGGTTGGCGATGTTGATCACGTCGCCCAGGGCCAGGTTCTTCGACAAGTTGCCCATGATGAGCACCCGCCGCTGCCGGTTGTAGCGGTCGATTGACGTAGGCCCCGTGCCCAGCTCGAAGCTCGCGACGTTCGACAGAGGCACGTTGCCCAGCGTCGACGAAGGCACGTACAGCCGCTCCAGCGTGCGCGGCGAATTGCGGTACTCCTTCGCCACGCGCAGCATCACGTCGTAGCGGTCCTCGCCTTCCTTGTAGGTGGTCACCTGATCGTCGCCGCCCACCAGCACGCGCATCGCGTTGGCCACCTGCGCCACATTCACGTTCAGGTCCGCCGCCTTGTCGCGGTTGATCTGCACGCGCACTTCGGGCTTGCCGGACTCGTAGGTCAGCTCCATGTCCGCCATGCCCGGCACCTGCCGCAAGCGCGCCATCAGCGAGTTGGCGTACTGCTCCAGCCGGTTCAGGTCGGGCCCCTGAATCGAGAACATGAAGTCGCTGTTCGGCGCGCCGGCGATCAGCGACGGCAGCTGCACCGTCACGATCAGGTCCTTGTACTTGGCCAGCTTTTCGCGCGCCATGTCCATCAGCTGCCGCTGCGAATACTTGCGCTCCTTGACGTCCACCAGCTCGACGATCACCGATCCGCGGTCCACCTGCCGCCGCTGGTCGGCGCCAATCGTCACAAACAGGTCGCGCACCCCGGGCAGCTCCTTCAGGTCCTGCTCGATGAGCGCCATCACCTGCGACGTGCCCTCCAGCGAGGAGCCCACCGGCATCCGCACGTTCACTTCAAACTCGCTCTGATCATCCGTCGGCAGGAAGTCCACGCCCATCGACCGCACCATCGGCACCGTGGAGAGCATCACCGCCACCGCCCCCAGGGAAACCGCCCAGCGGTGGTTCATCGACCAGATCAGCATCTTCTTGTACGGCGACGCGAACAGCTTGTCGAAGAAGCCGGACTTGGTCGACTTCTCCTTCCTGCCCAGCTTCAGGAACCGCGAGCACAGCATCGGCGTCAGCGTGAAGGAGACGATCAGCGAGATGCCCACCGCGAACGCCGCCGTGTATCCGAACGACGACATGAACCTTCCCACGATGCCCGGCATGATCGCGATCGGGATGAAGATGATGATCAGCGACAGCGTTGTTGCCAGCACCGCCAGCCCGATCTCCCTCGTTCCGGTCACCGCCGCCTCCATCGCCGGCAGCCCCTTCTCCTCCATGTGGCGGAAGATGTTCTCCAGCACCACGATGGCGTCGTCGATCACGATGCCCACCACCAGCGTCAGCGCCAGCATGGTGATCTGGTTCAGGCTGAAGCCCATCCAGTCGAGCAGCGAGAACGTCGAGATGATGGAGGTGGGAATGGCGATCGCCGCAATCAGCGTCGAGCGCCAGTCGCGGATGAAGAACAGCACGATGATCGCCGCGAAAAACCCGCCCAGCACCAGGTGCTCCAGCACCGCGTCATACGCCGCCTGGATAAAGCCGGATTGGTCGCGCGCATAGGTGATCTCGAAATCCGGCGGCAGCGACGGCTTCAGCTCTTCGATCCGCTGCTTGATGGCGGCAATCACGTCCAGCGAGTTCGTCCCCGCCTGCTTGCGCACCGCCAGCGCCACCGCCGGCCGCCCGTTCAGCCGCGCGATCGAGCGCGGCTCCTCGTAAGTGTCCTGCACCTCGGCGATGTCGCTGACCCGCACCGGCGCCCCGTTGATCGTCCCCACGATGATCCGCGCGAAGTCCATCGGCTGCTCGACGCGCCCCAGCGTGCGCAGCGTCAGCTCGCGGTTGCCCTCGTCGATCCGCCCGCCGGGGATCTCCACGTTCTGCGCCGCCAGCGCCATCCGCACCTGCTCGATGTTCAGGTTGTAGGCCGCCAGCTTCTCCGGGTTCAGCAGCACCTGGATCTGCCGCTTGCGGTCGCCCACGAACCGCACCTGCCCCACGCCGTTGATCGTCTCGATGTTCTTCTTGATCTGGTCGTCGACGATCTTGGTCACTTCCCGCAGGTCGCGCGACGAGCTGATCACGATGTTGAGGATCGGGGAGGCGTCCGTGGCGAGCTTCTCCACCACCGGCGTGCGCGCGTCGCGCGGCAGCTGCCCCAGCACCGTGCTGACCTTGTCGCGCACCTCCTGCGCCGCAATCTCGGGATCCTTCTCCAGAACGAACCCGATCGTGATGATCGACACGCCCTCCGCGGAGGTCGAGTTCAGCTCGTCAATGCCCGAGATGGTATTCACCGCCTCCTCGAGCACCTTGGTGACCTGGGACTCCACCTCTTCCGGCGACGCTCCCGGCAGCACCGTCGTGATGGAAACGAACGGAAATTCCACCTTGGGGAAGAAGTCCACCCCGAGCTTGCGGTAGGAATCCAGCCCGATCACCACCAGCGCCAGGATCAGCATGGTGGCGAACACGGGCCGGCGAATGCAGATCTCTGCCAGCTTTTGCATGGAAGATGACTCCGGACGAAGGGGAAACCGCTACTGCCGCACCGTCACCGCAGCGCCGTCGCTCAGCATCGGCACGCTCGAAACCGCCACCGTCGCGCCCGCCTCGATGATCCCGGGCGGGATCTCCACGTACCCGTTGCCGCCCAGGATCTCCGGGATGCGATGCTCCACCGCCTTGCCGTTCTCGATCGTGAAGAACTTGTTCAATCCCGCAACCGTGTAGACCGCCGCCCGCGGGATAGACACCACGCGGAAAGCCGGATCCGTGACCAGCTTCACCTGCACGAACGAGCCGGGCTTCAACCGCTCGTCCCGCGTCTCGATCCGCGCCTCCGCGGTCAGCGTCCTCGACCGTGGATCCAGCGAAGGATTCAACGTGCGGATCGTCGCCCGGAACTCCGCCCCCGGCGCCGCGCTCGTCGTGAACACCAGCGTGGAGCCTACCTTCGCCAGCCCCACGGCAGGCTCGGGAATCTCCACCCGCAGCCGCAGCGGCCAGGACTTCACCAGCGTGTAAATCGGCGCATTGTCCCGCACGTACTGCCCCTCGGCCACGTGCTTTGCCTGCACCACGCCGTCCATCGGCGCCACCACCGTGGCGTCGCGCAGCCGCTTCTCGGCCAGCGCCACCTCCGCCCGCAGCGAACGGATCAGCGCCAGCTGCGTCCGCAAATCGTCCTGCGCCGCCTCGTACGCCGCCTTGCGCGCCAGATACATCTTCTCGATCTCGTTGAAGCGCTCCTGCGCGATGTCGCCCGTCTTCACGAGCTTCTTCGCGTTTTCGTACTTCGAAAGCGCGTCTTCCATCTGCGCCTTCGCCTGCCGCATCATCGGCGTGGAATCCGGCTCCTTCATCGTCTCGCGGTCCATCCCGATCCGCGCCATCGCCTGTTCCAGCGCCGCCCTCGCGCGCTCGAGCTGCAAAGTCAGCTCCTGCTTGTCGAGCTCCGCCATCACCTGCCCCTTGCGCACCGGCTGTCCGAAATCGAAGTAGAGCTTCGCCACCCGTCCCGGAACCTCGCAGGAGACCGTCGTCGTATCATCCGGCAGCAGCGAGCCCGTCACCAGAATCGACCGCTCCACGGTGCGCTCCTGCGCCACTGCCGTGCGAACCGCGATCGGACCCTGCGGTCGCGAAGCCGCCTTCGCTGTCCCCTCGTCCCGGCTGCTGCATCCTGCCGCCGCCAGCACAGCCGCCAGCGCGCCGAAAATCATGCAGATTTTCCTATGATTGCTCATGGCCTTTGTCCGTAATTTCTCCTGGAGCTGCAATTCCGTTCAGAAAAATGTCCACCAGTTTTTCTACCAGCTTGCCGTCCGGCGCCGGACTGCAACGGCCCGGAAAAAGAAGATGCTTCAGGCCGAAATGGCCCACCATGAAGATAAATGCCCGCGCCACCAGCTCCGGTTCCTGAATCCGGATCGTGCCCGCCGCAATCCGCTTCTCCAGGCACCGCTCCACCCACCGGATCTGGTCCATCGTCGCCTTCTCGAACCACAAATCGGCCAGCTCGTGCCCCTCCAGCGCGCTGAACAGCAGCAGCCGGATCCGGTCGGGATCTTCCAGGTAATAGGCGAGGATGCTCTCCCCCAGCCATTGCAGAAACTCCCGGTCGCTCGCTACCGCTTCCAGCTGCTTCGCTCGCTGATCGAACCGCTCGTGCGCCTCCTCGATCAGGTGATCCACAATCGCCGTGTACAGGTCCCGTTTCGTGGCAAAGTGCTGGTACAGCACCGGCTCGCTCACCCCTGCCGCTGCCGCCAGCTCCCGCGTCGTCGTGCCCCGGAACCCGTGCCTGGCAAAGCGGTGAATCGCCGCCTGCACGATGGCAGCCCGCCGCTCTGCCGCAGGCAATCGCCCCTTGCCCTTCTGCTTCTCTGCAGGAAGCGCTCCGCCTGACCTAGCGTCCGCTAACATGATCAGCTACTAAGATAGCAGACGCTAGCTTCCAGATGCAGAATCTCGCCCGGAAATTTACAGCCGCCTCAATCCCGCACTACCGCCTTCAGCCCCGCCCGGCCCTCCGCCCGGCGAAGATCGTCCACGTTTTCAAAGACTTCGATCAGCTCCTCGAACGCCGCCTCGTCCGCCTGCCGCAAGGCATCCGGGTAGGGAAACACCACCAGGCATCCCTTGGGGCTCCCGGCGCCGGCTTCCAGCAGTGCCTCCCGTAGCGCCGCCAGGCTCCGCCTGCCAGCCAGCTTCCCGGGCATCAGCCGCTCGAATGCAGCCAGCAGCGACGCCTGATCGGAAATCGCATCGCCCTGTCCGAGCTGTAGCACGTGGTAGCCCTGCGCCTCGGCCGCCTGCGGCAGCTGCTCCCACAGCCATTCCGGAAGCGCCGGATCCAGCCACACGACAGGCGTGCCGGGGTCCTCCAGCCGGGCCAGCAGCTGATCGAGTGTTATGCTCATGGGGAGCGCGGCGCGGTTTGAGAGGAATTTTATGACGAGACGCGACCTGCTTGCCAGCGCGGCGGCTGCCATGCAAACGCTGCCGGCAACGAAGATGAAAATCCAGCTCGACTGCGGCTCCATCGGCGTGAAGGCGTCCCTGCCCGAAGCCGTCGCTTACGCCATCCGCTTCGGCTTTGAGGCTGTCACCGCGGACTCGGCGTGGCTGGCCTCGGCCTCCGAAGGGGAGCGGTCGGAACTCCTGGGCCGCATGAAACAAGCCGGAATCGTCTGGGGCCAGGCAGGCCTTCCGGTCGAGTTCCGCCGCAGCGAGGAAGAATTCCAGAAGGGCCTGCGCGGGCTGCCCGAGCGCGCCCGCGCCTTGCAGAGGGCCGGGGCGGACCGCGTCACCACATGGATCTCCCCGGCAAGCGACGAGCTGACATTCCTCGAAAATTTCCGCCTCCACGTGCGCCGCCTCCGCGCCGTGGCGCAGGTGCTGGAGGATCACGGCTGCCGCTTCGGCCTCGAATACGTCGGCCCGAAAACCTCGTGGACCGCCCGCCGCTTCCCCTTCATCCACACTCTGCGCGAAGCCAGCGAACTGATCGCCGAAATCGGCCGTCCCAACGTCGGGCTCGTGATGGACTCCTGGCATTGGTACACGGCAGGCGAAACCGTGGAAGATCTGCGCACGCTGCGCGCCGCAGACGTGGTTTCCATCGACCTGAACGACGCTCCCGCCGGACGCGCTCGCGACGAGCAGAAGGATCTGGAGCGCGAACTCCCCCTCGCCACCGGCGTCATCCCGCTCGCCGGTTTCCTGAACACGCTCAACTCGCTCGGCTGCGACGCCCCCGCGCGCTGCGAGCCCTTCAACGCCGCGCTCCGGGCGCTGCCCCCGGAAGAAGCCCTCGCCGCCACCATCGGCGCCATGCGAAAAGCGTTCGCCCTGATCCGTTGAACTTCACCGCCGGCCCGCTGCCCCGCGCGAAGGGCGAACCGCAGAATCGCGCATACGAGCCGCCAATTCCCGGAAACCTTTCAGCGGGACGCACGTCTTCTCCCCCGTAAGAACCCATGCCTCGCCCGTGCCGGCATTCGTCTTCCCGCGCACGCACGACAAGGGTGCGCGGCGGGCACGCGTTTGGAGCACGGAAAGAAATCAGTCCCCGGTTGCCGGGACGCGGGCATCGCCGGATGAGGCATTGCGGGCAAAAGGCCCCTGGGTTTTTGTGCACAGCCGGCGCCATCTTTTGTGTTCTGTTCGCGCCTGATTCGCGGCGTATCCCGCTCTGCGTTTCCGTGCCGGGCCTTGTCCTGTTCACGGCTCGCTGCCACCGCAAGTCAGGCACGCCGCCGCGTTGGACTGGGAAATGGAGTTTGGCAAGTGGACTGAATTTCCTGAGACTCTTCTGCAAAGACGCCTTCCGAATGAAAAAAAGCTTGACTCGCCGGGGGGGGGTAAAAGATATCTATGAGAACAAGAAACCGAAGGAAAGTGGTTCTCCTGGCAGCCATGATGGTTGTCGGATTCATCTCAGCTCCCGCCAGAGAAGCGCAAGGGCAGTGTTCCCCTTGCTGGACCCTGTATTCCTGCACGCACGGTGGTGCCGGCAGATTCGACATGACTTGCAACGGGATGCGTGTGTGGATGGACTGCTGCAATGAGCCGGGCATCCGGTCGTCGTGCTCCGGCTCATGCACAATCTGGCAATCTTCCTGCTCATATTGCGATGTGCAGCGGCAGATTTTCGTGTCAGACACTTTTCATTGCTGCGCCTGCGATGAAATGTGCCTGGAGTGAAAACCGGCAAATATCGCTTCAAAGTAAAGAGGTGATAGATGAGGCACTTTCTCCCGGGATTGGCCCTGATTGCAGTTTTCGGGACCGCGGCAGCGGCGGGCTCTCCGCCTGACGCCGCACCGCTTGGCGTCACCCTGCGCCTCGATACCTCGGCCGCGGAGCCCTCGGCCGTGCTCGAAATGGAAAATCTCGCCGCCAAACCCGTGGCCGCCTATGCAGTCCGGCTCATCCGGCGGGAAGCGGACGGCAAGGTGGCTTCCATCACGACTCACGCGGTCTCCACGCGCGGCATCGGGATGAGCATGGGGCGCCAAAGCTTCCAGCCCGGCGAAAAGTGGACCGACACGGTGAAGCTGCCCGAGCGGCAGCCGGTGGAGGCCCAGCTCGACCTTGTGCTCTTTGAAGACGGAACCCATTGGGGTCCGAACAAATCGAAGCAGCTCGAGCGCTTCCAGGGCATGCGCGAAGGCGCCCGCTTCGAGCGTGAAGCCGCCAAACGGCAGCAGTAACTGCAACAATCCTTGCGGAGCCAGCAGTCGAGTGGTTCCTCGGCGGGGCGCGAAGCGGGTCGTGCTCGCGCCCCGCTATCCGCCCTCCGGTTATCTCACTTCCGCCACCGGCGCCGTGGTGACAGATCCCGTCGGATTGAACAGCAGCGCCAGCGCTGCGAATCCGCCCACGCTTCCGGTGTTGTACAGCCGCACCACGCCGCGGCGTCCCGCCGTTGCCGGCCACTCGCGGAACGTTTCAAAGGCTGTGTGCGAGTGCCCGGACAGCACTCTGCGGTAGCTGTTCAGCACGTTCCCGTCCTCGTCGTAAACGTCGGCGACCAGTTCGCACGGCAAGAATTCCCACCGGTTGGCGACCGCCACCGAGGTCACGAACCCTCGCGTATTGTCATACGCAATCAGCGCCGTTTCCGTCACGCCCCACTCCAGCGGCACCACGGCCTCCAGGTTCGGCCGGTCCGGCAACACCGCCCGGAAGACAGCGTATCCTGTCATCTGGCCGGATTGGACCTCCAGCTCGGCGAATCCGGTGTACACAGTCCCGGGCAGCGCCGCAGGTTCCAGAAACATCACGTTTCGCGGCGGCAGCGTGATCTCGAAACGCGAGGTGGTCACCGTCTTGCGCCCGTCGGTGAGCGTCAGCACGAGCGGAGTGCCCGCGCTTGTGTAGAACGCCAGAACCGCCTTGCTCGTCGCCGTCACGCCGGGATTGGTCAGCGTGATCAGCGTCCGCCACGCACCGCCGTGCGCGATGTGCGCAAAAACGCCGCCCGAGTCGGGCATCAGGGCGTCCTTGGCCATCGCCTTCCGCGCCTGCGTGGCGGTGAGGTCAGGACGCGGGCTTTTCTCCGCTTCCCGAAAATCCGGTCCCGTCTGTGCGAAAAGCAGAAAAGCGGGAATCGAGAGGAGTGCAATGCTCCGAACAACCGTGAAATACTTCATGCCCGAAGTGTGCACGGGGCAGTGGCTCACAGCGTGAGCCTTTGCGCTTCCGGTTGCGGAAGAGATTGGACAAAGGCCAGACTGCCCAAGCGCTCTGCCCAAACTCGCAGCAGCCCCTGTTGTTCGGAAAGGCGCGAATCAACGGGCCGGTTCTGAGTCGAACACCAGCTCCCCGCTCAGCCACGTCCGCCGGATCCGGATCGAACGCGAAGGCGCCTCATAGTCAAACTCGATGAGGTCGGCGCGCTCGCCAGGCTGCAGCCCCCGTTGCCGGTGTTCGATCCGCCCCACCCGCGCCGGGTTGCGCGTCGCCATCGTCAGCGCCTCCGGCAGGCTCAGGCCCGCAAGCCGCATCAGGTTTTCCACGCCCCGGTCCATGCGCAGCGCGCTGCCCGCCAGCTGCTCGCGTCCGCGCAGGGTCACGCGCCCGTCCTCGCGCAGCTCCACTTCCACCTCGCCCAGCCGGTACGGTCCCGGAGCGCATCCGGCGGGCGCCACCGCATCGGTCACCAGCACGCTTCGCTCGATGCCCTTCGCCCGCAACGCCACGCGCAGGAAGGCGCTGTCCACATGGATCCCGTCCACGATGAACGACGCCGCCAGCCGGTCGTCAGCCAGCTGCTGCCACAGATAATTCGGGTGCCGCGGCAAAACCGCGTGGCAACCGTTGCCCAGATGCGTCGAGATCCGCGCCCCCGCACGCACGGCGGCGTCGATCTGCTCCGCGCTCGCGTCCAGGTGGCCGATCGCCGCTACCACGCCCTCGCTGGTTATCGCCTCAATGAACGCCGGCGCGCCCGGCCACTCCGGCGAGACCGTCACCATCCGCACCAGCCCTTCCGCCGCATCCTGCCAGCGCCGGAACTCGTCCAGGTCCGGCGGGCGGATGAACTCCCGCGGATGCGCCCCCCGCGGGCCATCCGCAGGGGAGAGGAACGGACCCTCGACGTGAATGCCCTCCAGCGCCCGTCCGTGCGGCAGCTGCTTCCGCGCCTCCGCCAGATGGCGGATCGCCGCCAGCATGGACTCTTTCGAGCCCGTGATCACCGTTGCAAACAGCCGCGTCACCCCGCAGGCGAACTGCGCCCGCAGCGCCAGCTCGATGTGCTCCAGCGGCGTTTCGGCGCAGCAGAAATCGGCGCCCGCAAACCCGTTCACCTGCAGGTCGATGAAACCCGGCGCCAGCCATGGCAGCCCGGGGCGGCGCTCCAGCAGCGGATCGACGCCCGTGATCACCCCGCCTTCGGCCTCCACCACCACCGCCTCGCCGGTCAGCGCGTCAATGCCGAAACATTTCATGGCTCTCACGTTTTATGCACAGGCCGTGCACACCATTCACAGCCTAACTCATTCGATCCACGGGAGGAAAAACCTGTTGAAATCCCGCCGGAACTGCCCCGCGGCCCTTCCCGCCCGCGCGCCCCCCGTTCTACAGTGGAAACAGTTCGGCCGCCGGCCCGCTCCGAATCGTGAATCTCGGGGGAGGTTGACATCGGGAGCGGGCAGGCGGCCGGTTTGTTTCGGGCTGCGACGGGCTTCACTCCGCGGGCACGGGCGTCAGCCACCCGAAGCGGTCCTCCACGCGCCCTTCGACAATGTCGAAGAATGCCCTCTGCAGCCGCTCTGTGATCGGTCCTCGCCGCCCCTCGCCCACCGGAATCCGGTCCACGCTGCGCACCGGCGTCACTTCGGCAGCGGTTCCCGTGAAGAAGATCTCGTCCGCGATGTAGAGCATCTCGCGCGGAATGTTGGTCTCGACAACCGGGATGCCCGCCTCCCGCGCCAGCCGCAGGATGCTGTCCCGCGTGATGCCAGGCAGCACGCTCGCCGACAGCGGCGGCGTGTGGATCACTCCATCCCGGATCACGAAAATGTTCTCGCCCGACCCCTCGCTCACATAGCCGTTGGCATCCAGCGCAATGCCCTCGGCGTAGCCGTCCAGATGCGCCTGCATCCGGATCAGCTGCGAGTTCAGATAGTTCCCGCCCGCCTTCGCCAGCGCCGGCAGCGTGTTCGGCGCCATGCGGTTCCAGGAGGAGACGCAAACGTCCACGCCCTGCGTCATCGCCTCTTCGCCCAGATACTTGCCCCACTCCCAGCAGGCCAGAAACACCTCCGTCGGGTTGCCTGACGGCATCACCCCCATGCTGCCGTAGCCGCGCAGCACGATCGGCCGGATGTAGCACGAACGCAGCCGGTTCACCCGCACCAGATCCACTTGCGCCTGCATCAGCGTTTCCAGCGAAAAATCCACCGGGATCCTGTAAATCTTGGCCGAATCCAGCAGCCGCCGCGTGTGCTCCCGCAGCCGGAAAATCGCCGGCCCGCGCTGCGTGTCATAGCACCGGACGCCCTCAAAGACGGAGCTCCCGTAGCTCACCACGTGCGAAATCACATGGATGCGGGCCTCGTCCCACGGGATGAATCGTCCGTTGTGCCAGATCTTTTCGGTAGGCGTCATATCGTCCATTATGCCAGCATAGGAATTGACGGCCATGACCAGAAGACCGCTCCTCTTTCTTGCCTTGCTGGCGGCCGTGCTCGCGCCCCTCGCGCACGCACAGGCGAAGCGCCGCAACCTCCCCAAGCCCGGCTGGAACCTCTTCAGCAAGGAGCAGGACATCGAGATCGGGCGGGAATTCTCCAAACAGGTGGAACAGCAGTTCGTCGTCGTCCGCAACGCCGAGATCACCGACTACGTCAACCGCATCGGCAACCGGCTCGTCGAGATGGGGGGCCTCGAGAGGTATCCGTTCTTCTTCAAGGTCGTGCAGGAGGACTCGATCAACGCCTTCGCCCTGCCCGGCGGACCCATGTACGTCCACACCGGACTGCTCGCCGCCGTAGAAAATGAAGCGCAGCTGGCCGGCGTTCTGGCTCACGAACTCTCGCACGTCGTCCTTCGCCACGGCACCAGCCAGGCCTCCAAGGCGCAATTTGCACAGCTTGGCGCGCTCTTGGCCGGCGCTGTCATCGGCGGCGGCTCCCTCACCGGTCAGCTGGCGCAGCTGGGCATCGGGCTGGGAGCGAACTCGGTCTTGTTGAAGTACTCGCGCAACGCCGAAAGCGACGCCGATCTCCTCGGCGCCTACACCATGGCCAGGGCCGGCTACAACCCCGTCGAGATGGCCCGCTTCTTCGAAAAACTCGAAGCGCAGCGCAAAGGCAAGACCCCGAAGCTCGTCGAGATCTTCACCGCTTCGCACCCCAATCCCGGCAACCGCGTCAAGGCGATCGAGGAACAGCTGCCCTTCATGCCGCGCGGCCCGTACAACGCCAGCGAGGGCGACCTCAAGCGAGTTCAATCCCTCATCTCCACGCTTCCCAAGGCCCCCAAGCCAGCCCAGCCCGGCAAGGAAGGCGCTCCAGCCGCACTCCCCAACGCCCCCAAGCCCGACCGCGTCCCCGTCTCCAACCGGATGCGACAGTACCGGGGCGCCGGCATCTCCATCCAGTACCCGGACAACTGGCGCGTCAGTGAATCGCAGTCGGGTGCCACCCTCGCGCCTGCCGAAGGGCTCGTGCAGGGGCACGTCGGCTACGGCGTCATCCTGAACCGGGTCAGCCTTCAGCGCTCCGTCAGCCTCGAAAGGGACACGCAGGCGCTGATTGAGTCCCTCTCGCGCCAGAACTCCAACATGCGCGTGATTGAGAATGGACAGTGGATCACCGTCGCCGGGCGCCGCGCCATCGTCACCAAGCTCTCCTCGGACTCCCCGTTCGCAGGCTTGCGCGAGATCGACGTGCTGATCACCATCGAACGTGACAACGAGCTCTTCTACCTGATCTGCATCGCCCCGGTGCCGGACTATCCCGCTTTTGAGCCCGTCTTCCAGCAGATGGTTCGCTCCATCGCTCTCGACTGACCGCCGGCAGCGCTCGTGGTGATCACCAGCACCCTCGGGGGTGCCGCCGGAGCCGCGCGGATTCCGCTTCTGCGCTGCGGCCTGCGCTGTTCCCCCGACGCTTCGTCGGGGCCGCGTGGCCCGCCCTGTTCCCCCGGCGCTTGCGCCGGGGCCACGGTTTGGGCGCTGCCCTCGAAGCTCGCAGCGGCCGCAACGGAGCTGCCCTCCAATCGGCACCATCTGGAAGAGGCAGAGCCAAGAAAATCCAACGAGCAATCCCCCGAAACGCAGCTAGAACAGCCTTCGAAGCGCGGAAGACGCATTCCTTCCTCCATTCGGGATTTCTCGAGGCCACGGCCCGTTGAACCGCGCTGCCTTCTGTGCCCGGCTGGAGGCGCGGCCCCGACGCAAGCGTCGGGGCAACCGGGCGTGCGGGGACGCCGGGAGGCTACGCCTTCACCGGGCCTCTCTCCACGTGCTTCTGTAGTGCCCGCCTCGGGGCCGCAAGGAATGCATAGTTCCCCCGGCGCTTGCGCCGGGGTCGCGTGGATTCCGCCTCTGCACTGCGGCTTCCGCTGTTCCCCCGACGCTTGCGTCGGGGCCGCATTGCCTGCGCTGTTCCCCCGGCCCTCGCGCCGACGCCGCGTTTCAGGCGAATCCGGGGCCGGCAGTCCGCCGGCTCGATGCCCCATCCTCGCCGGCTCTGCCGCATGGCTGAGCATGCCGGAGATCCGGTACGTCTAGTCCCCTCGCGGGCGCGCTCAGCTCCGCCGTGCTTTGCCCGCCATGCCGCGCTAACGTTATACTGCCACTGATACAAGGGCAATCGGACGTCTGGGCTGACCCGGAGCCAAGTGCACTCCCGCGGGCCGGCTGCAGTGGGACTCCCTCGTACTCGACGCGCTCGGGAGACCCCGGGGCATACGGATGAGAGTCGTCATCATCGTACCCACGTACAACGAGCGCGAAAACATCGCCGCCCTGATTCCGGCGCTGCAATCCGAGTTTCAGAACCTGGCGCACGAATCCCACATCCTCGTCGTCGACGACCTGTCGCCGGACGGGACGGCGGACGCGGTGCGAGCCTTGCAGAAAGAACACCGCAACGTCCATCTGCTCACCGGCGAGAAGCGGGGACTCGGCGCGGCTTACATCCGCGGGATGCGATACGCCATCGCGGAGCTTGGCGCGGACGTCGTCTTCGAAATGGATGCCGATTTCTCCCATAAACCCTCCGACGTTCCCCGCTTGATGGCCGCCCTGGAAAGCGGGGCCGATTTCGTGATCGGGAGCCGCTATGTCAAAGGCGGTTCCATTCCCTCCGAATGGGGGCTTCACCGGCGGCTGAACTCCCGCGTCGGCAATTTCGTCGCCCGCTACGTGGCGGGGATTTACACCGTGCGGGATTGCACCGCCGGCTTCCGCGCCATCCGGACATCGCTGCTGAAGACGATTCCCCTCTCGGATCTGCGGGTCCAGGGCTACGCCTTTCAGGTGGCCCTGTTGCACGCGGCCAAGGCGCGCGGCGCGCGAATCGTCGAAATTCCGGTCGATTTTGTGGACCGCACCCGGGGGGAATCAAAACTCGGAATCCGGGACATCCTGGAATTCATTCTGAACGCATGGTGGATCCGCTTCGCGGCTTCCGCCACGTTTTTGAGGTTTCTCACCGTCGGCGCTCTCGGCGTGCTGGTCAATCTCGGCCTCTTCACCCTGTTGTTGGCAGCCGGATGGAACAAATATCTCGCCTCGCCGGCCGCCACCGCCGCCTCGATCCTGTCCAACTTCTTCCTCAATCATCACTGGACATTCCGGCAGCGGAACCAGGGAGCAGACACCGGCATCCGCGGCCTGAAATTCAACGTCGTCTCCGGACTCACGCTGCTGCTGAATTACGCCGGCTTTGTTGTGTTTTCAGCTTTGCTGCCGGATTGGCCTCCGCAGGGACCGCAAGCTCTTGGCATCCTCCCGGCCACCCTTGCGAATTACTTCCTCAGAGTGTACTGGACCTATGTCCCGGTGGCGGGAACGCCGGCAAATGCGAGTCAAACCGCGGACAGGCGTTGATAGCATGCAGGGAAGCCCGATGAACGCCCCTGAAACGAGATCGTTTTTCCGGCGCCCGAAACACCTCGGTCCGGCAGCGTCGGCCGCGGTCCTGCTCTTGTTCGGCGCCATCCTCGTGTGGATCCAGTGGCGCGTCGGCGCGCCCGGCGCAGCCTTCGGCGGCTTTCCGGACGAGTCGGCGCACTATATCGGCGGCGTCCTGATGAAGGAATACATCGCCAACGGCCTGTTCTGCGATCCGGTTCGGTATGCCGTCGAATACTACTCGCACACGCCCTTTTTCGCCGTCGGCGTCTGGCCTCCCATGTACTACCTGATCGAGGGGATCTGGATGTCCGTCTTCGGAGTGGGCCGGGAAGCCGTTCTCTGGCTGAACGTGATCAGCGGCGCGGCTCTGGCGTTCCTGATTTTCTCGATTGTTCGCGCGCACCACGGGGCAGTTGCGGGCATCGCAGCCGGGGTCATGGTTCTGGCCATGCCAGCCGTTCAGTGGAGTGCATGCCTGGTGATGGTCGATCTTGCGTGCACGGCTTTGGCCATCGCCTCCCTCGTCTTCCTCGCCCGGTATTTCGATCATCCCGGCTGGCGGAACTCCCTCCTGTTCGGCCTGCTGGCAGCCGTCACTGTGCTGACGAAAAACAGCGCCTACTATGTGCTTTTTGTCCCGGCGTTCCTGATCCTTCTCCGCGGACAGTGGCGCATGCTCGCGCAGAAGAGCTTCTGGATCGCGCCCATCGTCTTCGCCTTGCTCTACGGTCCCTGGCTGCTCCTCAGCCGCCGTGTGCTGCTCTTGGGCATCGTGGGACTGCCGAATTTCACGCCCGCCGATGTAGCCGCCGGCTTCATTGCAAGGCTCTGGAATCAGAACGGCATCCTGATGCTGCTGGCATTGCCGGCGGTTGTCGCAGCCTTCGCCAGGCCCCGCCGGACGCCGACTCTGGAGTTGTGCCTGTACTCGATCCTCTTCGTGCTCCCTTTTTCGATTTTCCTGGCGCGGGTGCCGGTGCAGGACCGGCTCCTCATCGCTGCCGGGGGAGCTTTGGCAGTGGCCTCAGTGGCCAGCGTGCGGATGATCCTTTCCGGGTTGCGCCTGCCGCCGCGGCTTTTCCCTCTCGCGGTCGTCCTGCTTGCCGGCGGACTTTTTTGGAAAAATGCCCTCCGCTTTCCCCACCCGCCGAGGAACGAACTCAGAGCCATCGTCGCCACAATTCTCAAGCGCGATGGCCCGGCGCCCGGTTCCGTACTGGTCCCTTCCAGATCCGAAGGGCCATGGATCGCCGAATTCGTGCAACTGGCCGGCGGCGGAGGGCGGCGGACCCTGATCCGGCCCACCAAGTTCCTCGCCTCCGAATCCTGGAACGCCACTCATTACGAAATCCGTTATTCGAGCCTCGAAGACCTTCGCTCCGCGCTTTCGGAAGTCCCGTTCCGCTACTGCATCATCGACAACTACGCGCTGGAATACCCGCACGACCGCCTGCTCAAAGCCCTGCTGCAGAGCGACAGCGGCCAGTGGCGGCGCGTGTTGTCCGCGAGCCGGTTCACCGTCTATGAGAACGCGGCATGGTCGCCAAAATCGGAGGAGCAGGTTTCAGCCGCCATGCGCCGCGCCGCGCTCGGGCTCGTGCGATAGGCGCCCGGCTGCGCAGGAATCCTGCCGGGGCAGGGAAGTGCGAATGGCGCCTGCCCCGGTTCGGTGCTTCAGCAGGTGCAGAGCGGCAATGCACCGCGATCCCATCCGGAATCAGCGTTCGCGCTTCTCGAACAGCAGCACCGCGACGTTCTTGCCAGAAAGTTCAAATTGCGCGTGGCCGGGCGTTTCCTGCAGCAGATCCGTGATCCGCCACGCGCCTTCCTCCCGCCACCGCAGCCGCACCTGTTTCGCATCATGACCGTGGTTGAACACGAACACGATCCGCCCGCCGCCCGATTCCAGCCACCGCGCCTCCACGCCGCCTTCCGCGATCAGTTCGCGCCGCACCCCCGCCCAGTCGAGCAATGAAACGAACCACCGCCGTGCGTCCTCGCCCGGCGCCGAATGATACGCTGCCGACGGGTACGAGCCCACCAGCAGCGCCTTGCCTTTCCCGTACGCTGCCTCCACTGCCGCCGGGGCGCCATCTTCGAAGCGCCCCACGACGTTTCCTCCCATTGGCGCCAGCACCTCGCGGAACCACCGCCCCGGCACCCGCAGCCCGCCTTCGAACACGATCACCGTACGCCCGCCGGTCGCCGTTTCCACCGCCGCCTCACGGGCTCCGAACACCTCATGCAGCCCCATTCCCGGAATGATCTCCGACGCCCGCCCCGCCTCGCTGTTCCACCCCGCACGCGCCTCTGCCACCAGGCGCCCGCCCGCCTGCACATACTCGCGCAGCACGCCCCCCGCGTAGGAAGGCAGCATCGGCGGGTACGGCAGGTACACCAGGCGGTACTGCGCCAGAGCCTCCTTCGAGAGCGCCCCGGCGTGAACGAAATCCACCGGAACATTTTCCGCCCACAATGCTTTATAGAATCCCAGCAGGGAGTCCCTCTCGATCCCCGCCACCTCGCCCTGCGGTCCTCCGTACGCCGTCTGCCTTTGCCGTCCGCCCACGAAGTGCGCCAGCGGATTGTAGATCACCGCCACCTCCGCCCGCGGCGGACGCGCCTCCTCCAGAAGCTTTTCGTGCCGCGCTACCGCCTGCGCGAACCGCCCCGCCTCGCGCGCCCGCTCCGTCAGCGTGCCGTCCAGATGAATCAGCCCGAATCCGCCCGCCTCGTAGCCCGTGCTCATCGGGTAGAAAGCGTAGAAGTGGATCCCCTTCGCCCCCCGCGATACCGCTGACCACGCCCAGATCCGCAGATCCTCCGGCGTCACCTCCGGACTCACGTTCACCGCGATGGTTCCGAAGCCCGCCTGCAGCTCCCCAATCACGAATCCCTTCCGCCCCTCTGCAAAACCGAAGCTCCGCGTGAAGTCCAGCAGCGCCCCGCGCCACATCGGATCCCGGTCCACAAATGCCGAATGCTTCGGGTAAAAGCTCGTCCCGTAGAAGTCCACCTGCCGCGCCATGATCCAGTCATCGGACTGCCCTTCCCACCAGTGCGGCGAAGCGAACAGCCCCACGCCCGCCGCGTGGCTTGTCGCCACAGCTTCCGGCGCCTCCGCCTTCACTGCCTCGTAGCGCTCCCGCAAGTCTTCTCCCAGCTTGTCGGCGATGAACATCTTCCAGTCGATGTAGTCCGTATAGCTCAGGATCGTGGAGAGTCGGTTCGGCTCGACTTCCTCCCACGCCCTGTAGCGCCGGTACCATGCCCGGTTCAGCGCCTCCAGCGATCCGTACTTCCTCCGCAGCCACTCGCGGAACCGCCGCTTCGTATTCGCGCAGAAGCAGAACTCCGGGTTCGGAATATAGGTGGGGTTCGCCCAGTTGATCACGTGCGGTTCGCTCCACAGGTCCCACCCGAGCAGCGCCTTGCTGCGCGAGGCATGCCGCGCCAGCGCGCGGTAGAACGCGTTGTCCGCCGCGCGCACCCCCGGATGATCGCGGCAATAGCCCGGGGACGATTCCGGCGCCACCGCCTGCCCGTTCGAGGACACGAACAGCGAATCCGGATGCCGCCGCCCCACCCACTCCGGCGCGGAGTCCATGTACACCTGCACGAACACCCGCATCCCCTCCTCCTCGGCCAGCTCCAGCAGCACGTCGAGCGTCGAGAAGTCGTACCGCCCCGGCTCGGGCTCTGCCGACGCCCAGTCCACCCAGCAGCGGAACGCGCGGAACCCGAGCCCGCGGATCTTCCGGATGTCCTCTCTCCAAAGCTCTTTCTTCGCGCGCGGATCCGGCTCGAGCATCGGCGCCCGCGCCTTCCCGCCTCCGTACCACACCGAAACGGGCAGTCCGCCGCCCTGCGCCGCCAGCGCCGCGGCGAAAAACAGAATCAGGGTGCTTTGTTTCATGGCTCCAGCCGGAACAGCGCGCACGCGCCCGCCTCCAGACGGTGCGCAAACCCGCCGTGAACCTTGCCGAGGTTCTTGCGCCGCAGCACGTCGAACACGCGCAGCGTCGCCCGCTTCTCCCCCAGCCCCAGCTCGCGCCAGATCACGTCCACGCTCACCGCCCTCGCCGCGCGGTTCACCAGCATCAGCGCCGTCTCGCCGTCGCTCAGCGGCCGCACCCAGATCTCGCTGTCCGGATCGTGCCACGCCAGCCGCGCCGCCCCCGCGCCGCGCTCCTCCACCTGCATCACCGCCACGTCCAGCACCGCGGGCTTCTCCCCGCGCCCCATCGCCCACTGCGCCAGCGCACACGGCGAACTCGCCGCCTGCCACGCCCACAGCATCGCCGCCGCCATCAGCACGGATTCATCCTACCTGAGGCGCGCCCTGCCGCGTCAGCGCCCGTTCGTTCTCCACCGCCGCGCCACCAGCAGCGCCAGCTCCAGCGCCTGCTCGTAGTTCAGCCGCGGATCCACTTCGCTCTCATACGCGCGCGCCAGATCCGCTTCGCACAACCCGCGCGCCCCGCCCGTGCACTCCGTCACGTTCTCCCCCGTCAGCTCCACGTGCATCCCGCCCAGGATCGAGCCGCACTGCGGATGAATGTCGATCGCCTGGCTCAGCTCGCTCTCGATGTCGTCGAAGCTCCGCGTCTTGTATCCGTTGAGAGTGCGGCGTGTGTTGCCGTGCATCGGATCGCAGATCCACAGCACCTTCAGCCCCTCCCGCCGCACCGCCTCGATCACCGGCGGCAACTCGTCGGCGATGCGCGCCGCCCCGTAGCGGTGGATCAAGACCAGCCGCCCCGGCTCGTTGCGCGGGTTCAGCTTTTGCGCGATGCGCAAAATGTCTTCCACCGCCAGTCCGGGGCCAATTTTCACGCCCACCGGATTCTCGATTCCGCGCAGATACTCGATGTGCGCCCCTTCGGGCGACGCCGTGCGGATGCCCGCCCACGGAAAGTGCGTCGACAGGTTGAACCATCCGGGGCGGTGCGGGACGCGCCGCGTCTGCGCCTGCTCGTAGGGCAGCAGCAGAGCCTCGTGCGACGTGTAGAAATCGATCCGGTCGCTGCCCGCCGCGCTCGTCCCAAGGATGTTCTCCATGAACCGCAGGCTCTCGGTGATCGAGTGCAGCATCCGGTGGTACTCTTCCGCCTGTGGCGAATGCCGCGTCCAGTCCAGATCCCAGTACTCCGGATGGTGCAGATCCGCGAAGCCGCCTTTCACCAGCGCGCGAATGAAGTTCAGTGTCAGCGCCGCACGCTCGTAGCCGCGCAACAGCAGCTGCGGATCGGGAATCCGCGCCTCTTCGGTCGGCTCCGGGCGGTTCACCAGATCCCCGCGGTAAGCCGGCAGCCGCCGCCCGTTCACTTCCTCGAAGTCCGCGGACCGCGGCTTCGCATACTGCCCCGCAAACCGCCCCACGCGCACCACCGGCTTCTGCGTGCCCTGCACCAGCACCAGGCTCATCTGGATGAGCACCTTCAGCTGGTTGGCGATCCGCTTCGAGTTGCAGTCGGCGAACCGCTCCGCGCAGTCCCCGCCCTGCAGCACGAAGCTCCGCCCCTCCGCCGCGCGCGCGAAGTGCTCCTTCAGCGCGACGATCTCCCAGCTTGTCACCAGCGGCGGCAGCGCCGAAAGCTCCGCCAGCACCCGTTCCAGAGCCGCGGGATCGGGATATTCCGGCTGCTGCATCGCAGGGAATCGCTTCCACGAATCCGGCGACCAGTCAACTCCCATATTTGATTTCAGGGTAGCATTGTAGACTCATGCGGCTTCGCGCATTGGCGGCTGTTCTCGCCCTCTGCAGCCCGCTGGCAGCACACTCCGAAGCCCAGCCCGCACCCGCCCCGCGCAAGAAAATCGGCCTCGCCCTCTCCGGCGGCAGCGCCCTCGGACTCGCCCACGTCGGCGTCCTGAAATGGCTCGAAGAGAACCGCATCCCGGTCGACTACATCGCCGGCACCAGCATGGGCGCCATCGTCGGCGCCCTCTACGCCACCGGGCGCAACTCCGCCGACATCGAACGCTTCGTCCGCGAACTCGACTGGAACGCCGCCTTCGCCCCCTCCGTCCCCTTCCGCCACCTCGCCTTCCGCCGCAAGGAGGACCGCCGCGACTTCCCCTCCACCATCGAGTTCGGCATCGGCAAGGGACTCAAGCTGCCCGCCGGCCTCTCCGCCGGCCACGGCGCCGCGCTCGCCATCAGCCGCTTCGCCGCCGCCTACGATCAGCTCGACACCTTCGATCAGCTCCCCACGCCCTTCCGCTGCGTCGCCACCGACCTCCGCCAGGGCAAACAGGTCGTCTTCTCGCGCGGCCCCCTCACCATCGCGCTGCGCGCCTCCATGAGCCTGCCTGCGTTGTTCGCGCCAGTCGAATACGACGGCATGACGCTCGTCGACGGCGGGCTGCTGAACAACCTCCCCGTGGACGTCGTCCGCGCCATGGGCGCCGACATCGTCATCGCCGTGGCCCTCGACAAGCCGCCCGACCCCGATCAGTACATCTCCCTGCTCGGCGTCGCCGGACGCAGCATCTCCATCATGATCGCCGCCAACGAGCGCCGCAGCATGGGCCTCGCCGACCTCGTCCTCATGCCCGATCTGCAAGGGCTCGAAACCACCGATTACGCCCGCTACGAGGAGTTCTTCGCCCGCGGTTTCGAAGCCGCGCAGCGCAAGTCCCACATGCTCCTTCCGTTCTCCGCCTCCCCGGAAGACTATGCCCTCTATGCCGCAGAGCGCCAGCGCCGCCGCCTTCCGGAGACCGTCAAGCCCCAGCTCATCGTCGTCGAGGGCAACCTCGCCGAACGCCGCCGCAAGGCGCTCGTCGATGCCATCGCCGCCGATCCCTCCCGCCCCCTCGACGTCCCACGCCTCGAAACCGAACTCAACAAGATCGCCGGCATGGGACGCTACGACTCGGTGTCCTACTCGCTCCTTCGCCACCAGACCACGGAGGGCATCCTCATCCGCCCGCACCAGAAAATCCACGGACCGCCGTTCCTCAACCTCGCCTTCCTCCTCGACGCCTCCCGCCAGGAAGGCTTCCGCTTCGGCATCGGCGGGCGGCTCACTTTCCTGGATCTTGGCGGACCCGCCTCCGAGTGGCGCTCCGACCTCTCCATCGGCCAGATCAACCGCATCTCCAGCGAATATTACTACCGCATTAACGGCGGAAAATGGTTCCTCGTTCCGCACGCATTTTTCGTCGAAGACTACCGCCCCTTATACCGCGGGAAAGACCAGATCGCCGACTTCATTTCCCAGCGGGGTGGTGTTTCCCTGGATTTGGGCTACGCCTTCGGGCGTTTCCAGGAACTCCGCGTCGGCTCCGCCACCGGCCGCACGCGCATCGGCGTCACCAAGGGGCCGGAGGACCTCCAGCCGCTCGAAGGCCGCTTCACCGATCTCCACCTCCGTTGGGCGTATGAAGGGCAGGACAGCGCCCTCGTGCCCCGCCGCGGCATCCGCGCCACATTCTTCGCCGCATGGCTCCTGAACCATCCCGGCTTCGAACGCCGCCCGCCGCTCGCGGACGCCTCCTTCAGCTTCGCCCGCCCCTTCAGCTCCCGGTGGTCCCTGCTCGCCGAATCCGCTGCCGGACTCACCGGGTGGCAGGAGGCGCTCAACAACCGCTTCGCCATCGGCGGCGTCGGCAGGCTCGACGCCTTGGGGCGCGGGCGCGAAACCGGCAACCGCTACTACTACGGCGGAACCCGCCTCCTGCGCTCCCTCAACAGCCAGAGCCTCGGCATCTTCGGCCGCTTCTACCTCTTCGCCGCCGCCGAAACCGGCAAAGCATGGCGCGCCGGCTCGAACCCGCTGCCGCGCTACTCCGGTTCCTTGGGCCTGATGGGCGAAACCACATTCGGCGTCGTCTATTTCGGCGGCGGCGTCGGCGACCGTGGCGATCGCCGCCTGTTCTTCCGCCTCGGCCGCATCTTCTAGCCGCAGGGGCCTCGCCCCGCCTCATCCGCCCAGCCGCCGCCGCAGCTCGGCTTCGTCCCAGACCGGAATCCCCAGCTCGCGCGCCTTGTCGAGCTTTGATCCCGCCTCCTCGCCCGCCACCACGACGCTCGTCTTCCGGCTCACCGAACCGGTCACTTTCCCCCCGGCGGCTTCGATCAGCCGCGTCGCCTCCTCCCGCTTGAGCGTTGGTAGCGTTCCCGTCAGCACGAATGTCATGCCGGAAAACGGCCCGCCCTCAGTTTTTTTCCGCTCCGTGGAAACAAAATTCAACCCCGCTTTCCGCAGCCGTTCCACCAGCTCCCGGTTGTGCGGTTCGGCGAAGAAGCGCCGGATGCTGGCCGCAATTTTCGGCCCTACCTCCTCCACCTGCATCAGCCTTTCCTCGTCCGCCGCCATCAATTCGTCGAGACTTGCGAACGATTGCGCCAGAAATTGCGCTGTTCTCTCGCCCACAAACGGAATTCCCAGCCCGGCAATCAGCCGCGAAAGCGGCTTCTGTTTGGTCGCTTCGATATTCTGCACGATCCGCGCCGCCACCTTCTCGCCCAGCCGCCGCCGCGCCTTCTCCCCTTCCAGCTCCAGCGGCGCCAGGTCTTCCACGCTCAGCTCGTACAGGTCGGCGATGCTCTTCAGCTTCCCCGCTGCCATCAACTGCGTCACGATGGCATCCCCCATGCCGTCGATATCCATCACCCCGCGCGAACAGTAATGCAGGATGCTCTCCTTGAGCCGCGCCGGGCAGCTCGAGTTGATACACCGCAACACCGCCTCGCCCTCGGCGCGGAACACCGGACCGCCGCACACCGGGCACTCTTGCGGCATCACGAACTCCCGCCGCTCCGGCCCCGGCGCCGCCAGCCGCACCACCTTCGGGATCACGTCGCCCGACCGCTCCACCACCACCCGGTCGCCGATCATCAGCCCCAGCTCGCGGATGTAGTCCTCGTTGTGCAGCGTCGCATTCGTCACCGTCACGCCGCTCACCGTCACCGGACGCAGGCGCGCCACCGGCGTCAGCGCACCCGTGCGCCCTACCTGCACCTCGATGTTCTCCAGCACCGTCTCCGCCTGCCGCGGCGTGAACTTGAAGGCGATCGCCCAGCGCGGCGCCTTCGCCGTCCATCCCAGCCGCTCCTGCTGCGCAATCGAGTCGACCTTCGCCACCACGCCGTCAATTTCAAACGGAAGCGAATCCCGCTTTTCCTCCCATTCCCGGCAAAATTCCACCAGCTCTTCCACATCGCGGCACAGTTTTCTCTGTGCGTCCACGCGGAATCCCAGCTCCTCCAGTCTCTCCAGCGACTGCCAGTGGCTCGGCAGCGCCGGACGCCCGTCCACCAGCAGGAAATACGCATGGAATTCCAGCTGCCGCGCCGCCGTGATCGAAGGATCCAGAACCCGCAGCGACCCCGCGGCGGAATTCCGCGGATTCGCATACAGCGGCAGCCCCTGCGCCTCGCGCTCCGCATTCAGCCGCTCGAACGCCGCCTTCGTCATGATCACCTCGCCCCGCACCTCGAACCTTGGCCAGGGCGCCCCCAGAGTGCGCAGCGGCAGCGTACGGATCGTCCGCGCATTCTCCGTCACGTCTTCGCCCTCGGTTCCGTCCCCCCGCGTCACTGCCTGCCGCAGCACCCCGCCCTCGTAGTGCGCCGCCATCGAGAGCCCGTCCAGCTTCAGCTCCGCCACATACTGGTAGGGCTCCCCGCCCAGCAGCTCCCGCACGCGCCGGTCGAAGTCCCGCAGCTCCGCCTCGTTTAGCGCATTGTCCAGGCTCAGCATCGGCGAGGAATGCCGGACTTTGACAAATCCCTCCCGCGGCGCGCCGCCCACCCGCTGCGTCGGCGAGTCCGGCGGCACCGGGATCTCCGGATGCGCCTGCTCCAGCTCCCGCAGCCGGCGCATCAGCCCGTCGAATTCGGCGTCCGTAATCTCCGGACGGTCCAGCACATAGTAGAGATACTCGTGGCGGCGGATCTCGGCTCGCAGTTGCTCCAGCTGTTCCTGAACTGTCACAGTTATTAGGGTATCTGCGAAGTGAAGGCGAAAAAAGCGGTGGTGGTCTACAACCCGGAAGCGGGGCGGATCCGTGCGCGCCCGCGGCTCGTGCAAGATCTGGTCTCCACCCTCCGGCAGCGCTTCGAAAGCGTCGAGGCGGCGCCCACGCCCGCTCCCGGCGCTGCCGCCGGGGTCGTCCGGCATTGGATCGGGCAGGGAAGTGATCTCGTCTGCGTCGCCGGCGGCGATGGCACGGTCAACGAGGCTCTCCCGGGAATCGCCGGAACAAGGGTCCCGCTGATCGTGCTCCCCGCAGGCACGGCCAATGTTCTCAGCTGCGAAATCGGCACCGGCAACAATGCCCTGCGGACCCTGCAATGCCTCGACGAAATGGAGCCCGTCGAGGTCGCCCCCGGCGTGCTTCGCCGCACAGAGGGAGAGCGTCTGTTCCTGTGCATGGCGGGTGCCGGGCTCGATGCCCGCATCGTCCGTCTCGTGCGCCCGGAGTGGAAGAGACGGCTTGGAAAACTCAGTTATTGGGAAGGCGGGCTGGCGCAGTTGGGCCGGAAGCTGGAAGTCTTCGAAGTCCTCGCCGACGGGCGGCGTTATGAATGCAGCTTCGCTCTGATGGCGCGGGTGCGAAACTACGGCGGCGACCTGTGGATCGCCCGCCACGCAAATCTCCTGGAAGAACGACTTGCTGTCGTCCTCTTTGAAGGCAGCAGCTCCCTGCGATACCTGAAATACTTCACCGGCGTTCTGACAGGGCGTCTGCAAGGCATGCGCGGCGTTCATGTCCTGAAGGCGTCCCGCGTGCAGATCCCGGAGGCGCGGAATGTCCCCGTGGATTTGCAGGTCGACGGCGAACACGCCGGCTTCGCTCCCGCAGAGGCAGCCGTCTCGCCCCTCCGCGTGCGGCTGCTCGTTCCCCGCGCCTACGCCGCCGCCATGCGCGCCCGCGCCGCCTCAGAATGAAGCCTTCAGCGGCTGCAAGTCCTCTTCCAGTGCGGCCAGCAGGCTCTCGGCTTCGTGAGCCAGGTTCACGCGCGCCAGCGCCTCCTCCGCCGTCGGCGCGCTGCGTTCGTCCTCGTCGGTGACGGCATGCCCGGAGCGGTTTGCCAGGTCATTGGCCACCGCCACCGCCAGACTCAGCGGAACCGTCGACGCATGCCGGCCCGGATCCAGCTCCGGATGATGGTGGTAGAGCGCCGCCTTCTGAATCGGCGCCGGAAGATTCCACTTCCCCAGCGCCGCCGCGGACAGCTCGGCGTGCGAAGTGTCGATCAACGCGTACTCGCACTGCTCCAGCGTCTTGCCGCTCGAAACGCGCATCGCATGGATCCGCAGGAACTCCTCCGGCAGCGCCGTGGCGATCATCAGCCGCCCCAGATCATGCAGCAGCCCGGCGGCGAAGGCGCCCTCCGGATACTCCGCAGGCAGCTTCTGCACCAGCCGGTCGGCCAGCAGCGCCGTCGCGATGGCGTGTTCGTTGAACCGCGCCATCGACCACGAATCCGGCGTCTTCACCCGCGACCACAGCCGGCTCACCGAAAGCCCCAGCAGGAAATTCCGCAGCTTGTACAACCCCAGGATGGACACGGCGGCGCGCACGCTGCTCACGTTGCCCCGGCGCCCGTACAGCGCGGAATTCACCAGCCGCAGCACGTTCCCGCTCAGCACCGTGTCCCGTTCGATCAGATCCGCCAGCCGCGCGAAGCTCACATCCTCGTCCGCCAGCGTCGCCATCAGGTGATTCAGCACCGGAGAAAACGGCGGCAGCTGATCCAGGCTCTTCAGCGCCCGGTCGCGCGGGGAGACCTTGGGCAGAATACTCTGACTCACATCCCTCTTGATCGGCTGCCTCCGCCCAAAACTTGAGAGTCCCGCCCCGCAAATCCGCCGCCGGTCCCGGCATCGGCCGAAACGGGTACGATGGAGAAACGCATATGGCCCCCGACCCGAGTCCGGCCATCGAGATCCGCGGCCTCAGGAAAGTCTACGGCGAAAAGGCTGCCGTCGACGGCCTCACGCTCACCGTCGAACGCGGCTGCTTCTTCGGCTTCCTCGGCCCCAACGGCGCAGGCAAAACCACCACCATCCGCATGCTCATGGGCCTCGCCCCGCCCACCGCCGGCGAAATCCGCATCCTCGGGCGCAAGATGCCCGAAGAGGCTCTGGAAGTGAAGGCCCGCATCGGCCTCGTCCCCGACGAAAGCCTCCTGTTTGACCACCTTACCGGACTCGAATATGTCGAATTCGTCGGCCGCATGTACCGCCTCGGGCGCGAACTCGCCCGCAAGCGCGCCGCCGAGCTGATCGAGCTGTTCGAACTCGACACCGCCGGGCGCAAGCTCATCGCCGAATACTCCAAAGGCATGCGCAAACGCGTCGCCATGGCCGCGGCGCTCATCCACCGCCCCGAGCTCTTCCTCCTCGACGAGCCCTTCGAGGGCGTCGACGCCGTCGGCGCGCGGCTCATGAAGGACATCCTCCTCGAACAAGTCCGCCAGGGCGCTACGATCTTCCTCACCTCGCACGTGCTCGAGGTCGTCGAACGGCTCTGCGACCGCGTCGCCATCATCCACGAAGGCCGCCTCGTCGTCGAAGGCTCCCTCGACGAGCTCCGCTCCGGCCAGGAGACGCTCGAAGACCTCTTCGTCCGCGCCGTGGGCGGCCCGGCCAGATCCACGGAAGCGCTGGACTGGCTCAGGTGAGCGGCCCATGACCCCTTCCGGCGACCAGATCCTCGCCATCGTCGGCGCCCAGTTCCGCGTCCTGCGCAACCGCATCACCGGCGGCCGCCTTGGCGCCGGCCGCATCTTCTACTGGTTCTCCATGGCCGTCTGGTACGCTCTCGTGGCGTTCCTTGCCTGGCTCGCCGCCGTCAGCCTCCCTGCCATCCACAGCCGCGAGCAGCTCTCCGCGGTCTCCTCCACCATCCTCTTCGGCCTGATGGCCTTCTGGCAGCTCATGCCCGTGATGATGGCCGCCTCCGGCCTGAGCCTCGACCTCAAGCGCCTCCTTGTCTACCCTATCCCGGAACGCATGCTGTTCCTGGTGGAAGCCCTGCTGCGCTTCTCCACCGGCACCGAAGTGCTCATCGTGCTGGCCGGAGTCGCCTGGGGCATCGCGCGCAGCCCGCTCACACCCGGATGGTCCGCCGCATTTCTGCTGCTTTTCGTGGCAATGAACCTCATGCTTTCCGTCGGAATCCGGGATTTATTGAGCCGCCTTTTGGCCCGCAGAGGCGTTCGCGAGCTGGTCGTCCTCGGCATCGTTTTGCTCGCCGCCCTCCCGCAGCTCGTCATCACTCTCGTTCCCCCGGACAGCCTCCGCGGCCTCTACCGGACCCACGCCTCCTGGATGCCGCGCCTCCCCCTCCCGTGGACCGCCATGGCGCTGCTGTCCACCGGCGCGTTTTCCGCCATGGCTGCCCTCGCTTCCGTCGCATGGCTTGCTCTCTCCGCGTGGTTCGGATATGCGCAGTTCCGCCGCGGGCTGCGGTGGGACGAGGCGGAGGTGAAATCGAAGGAGCGGGAAAAGAGCCGCGCCGGGTCCCCCGGATTTCTGGAAAGGCTCTGCGCCCTGCCGGGGCGCCTGCTGCCGGATCCTCTCGGCGCGCTCGTCGCCAAGGAACTGCTGACCCTCGGGCGCTCCACGCGCTTCCGGCTCGTCTTCTTCATGGGCTTCACCTTCGGCATCATCATCTGGCTTCCGCTCGCGTTCCGCGGCCCGGGCAGCGGCCCGCGTTCCGGCGAAAACCTGCTGCTGTGGGTCAGCCTCTACGCCGCCCTCCTGCTCGGCGAGGTTCTCTTCTGGAATATGCTCGGATTCGACCGCGGCGCCGTGCAGGCATATTTCGTCATGCCCGTCAGCCTCCGTGCCGTCGTTGCCGCCAAGAATCTCACCGCCATTCTCGTGCTGCTCGCCGAAGTCGCCATGATCACGCTGGCGCTTTCCGTCCTCCGCATCCCCTTTCCCGCCTCGAAGATCCCGGAAGCCTTCGCCTGCGCCCTGCTGCTGGCTCTGCTCCTGCTCGCCGCCGGCAATCTCGCCAGCGTGAAATCCCCCCGCGGAATGGATCCCGCTTCCAGCTGGCGGCAGTCCTCGGCGGGCAAGGTGCAGGGGCTCGTGATTCTCCTCTATCCCGTCTTCCTCGCCCCCATCGGACTCGCGCACCTCGCCCGCTATGCCTTCGAGCGCGACCTGGCCTTCTATCTCGTCCTCCTCAGCGGCTACCTCGTCGGCGCCATCTGCTACTGGGTGGCGCTGGACTCGGCCGTCGAGATCGCCGAAAAAGAAAGAGAGAGGATCGTGGCGGCCCTTTCGGCGACGCAAGGGCCCATCTCCTGAACCGATGCCTGGCGCCCGGCTGATCCCCCTGCTCGCCGCGCTCGCCGCCATCGCGGCGCGCGCAGACTGGATCGAAACAAAAAGCGGCCCTTTTGTCATTTACTCGGACTCCGGCGACGACCGCGCCCGCGACGCCCTCTACCACCTCGAGCAGTTCCGCTTCCTCTTCGGCGAGTCCCTCGGCAAGAAGGATCTCCGCACCGTCTGGCCCGTCACCGTCGTCGTCCGCCGCATGGAAAAAGGCGAATCCCCGATGCCGCCGCGCTTCTCCCGCGACGGCTGGCTCGCCACATGGCCCGCCGGCGCCACGCCCCCTGCGGACTTCTTCCGCGAGCTCGCCCTGCTCTTCATCGAGGACAACTGGACTGACCGGATGCCCGGCACGCTGGAACAAACCATCGCCGTTCTGTTTTCCACGCTCCGCCTCGAAGGAGGCCGCGCCGTCATCGGCATCCCGCCCGATCCGCCCCTGCGCACCCGCGAGTGGGCCCTCCTGCAGTACCTCCTCACCAACGAGGAGACCTCCACCCGCACCCGCGTCGTGCTCGCCAACCTCGCCGCCGGCGCCGATCCGGACACCGCCTTCCGCAACGCCTTCGGCCGCCGCGCCCGCGACTTCGAGGCCGAAGTGGAGCGCTACCTCGCCGCCGGACAGTTCCGCACCCTCACACTTCCCGGACGCCCGCTGAATCCCCGCCTCGCTTTTCCGGTCGTGCCCATGCTGCCTTCCCGTCTTCGAGTCCTTCCCGGCGACCTGCTGCTCGCCCGCGGCGCCCCGCCCGCCGAGGTGCGCGCCGCCTATCAGCGCGCCATCGAGGAACGCCCGGGCCCCCTCGCCTTCGAGGGGCTCGGCCTTGCCCTCCTCGCCGAAGGAGCCAAAGACGACGCGAGGCAAGCGTTCGAAGCAATGAAAAAGCTGATGGACCCGCAGCGCGACTCCTGCGCCCGCGGGCTGCTCGAGCTCGGCCTCTTCGAGGAGGCGGCGCAGAAAAATCCCCGTTGGGCCGAGCCCTACCTCCGCGCCGCAGAGCGCGAACCGGGCCCCGTACGGCGGGCATATCTTCTGAAAAAAGCCGCCGAATTGCGCCCCCGCGACTCTGCCATTTGGGAGAAATTGGCCAGGGCGCAAACCGAAGCCAAACAATACGCCGACGCGGAAAAAAGCTGGCGCGCCGCCGAGCGCGTGGCCCTCGATGAACAGGAACGCGCCCGGATCGTGGCTGCCCGGGAAGCCTTCGAGCAGGCGCGCCTCGACGCCGAAGCCGCCGAACGCGCCCGGCGCCGCAAGGAGGAGCAGGACGAACTCGAGCGGCTCAAGAAAGAAGCCCTCGACCGCATCCGCGCCGCCGAACAAAAGGCCAGCCAGGGAGGGCTCGAGGGCAAGAAGATCGAACAATGGTGGGAAGGCCCGCCTTCACAGACGTTTACGGGAGTCCTGGAAAGCGTCCAGTGCCAAGGGCGCCGCGCGCGGCTGCTGTTGCGCGATCCGGCGGGCAAGCCCGTCTCCATGACCGTCTCCGACGCCGGCAAGGTCGTCGTCCTCGGCGCTGGGCAGGAACAGGTGCAGCTCGCCTGCGGCCCCCACAAGCCGCCGCGGCGCGTGAAGATCGAATACACCGCCCAGCCCGGCGCTGCCCCCGAAGTCCTCTCCATCGAGTTCCTGCCATGACCGGCCGGCTGCGTTGGCTGGCCATCGGTATTTTCGCCCTGGCCAATGCGATCAACTTCATGGACCGCCAGATTTTGGCCGCGCTGGCGCCGGAATTGATGCAGGAATTCGGCCTTTCTGCCGCCGGTTATGGGGACGTCATTCTGGCGTTTTCCGTGGCTTATGCCGCCGGCGCTCCCCTCGCTGGCTGGGTGATCGACCGCATCGGACTCCGCTGGGGCAGCTCCCTCGCCATCGGACTGTGGTCTCTCGCAGGAATGGCCACCGGATGGGTGAACTCCGTCGGCTCGCTCATGGCGTGCCGCGCTCTGCTCGGGCTGGGCGAGTCGGGCGGCGTGCCCTCCACAGGCAAAGCCTCCGCCCTCTACCTCCCCCCGCGGGAGCGCGCCCTTGGCAGCGCCGTGTTCCAGATCGGTCTCACCGCTGGCGCAATCCTCGCCCCCGTGGCGGCGCAGACGATCTCTCGCGCCTACGGCTGGCGCGCCGCCTTCCTCCTGCTCGGCGCCGCAGGGCTGCTCTGGATTCCGCTGTGGCTCGCGGTGGAGCGCAGGGTTCCTGCTGCCGCCGCGCCCGCGGGCGCCCGGGACTCGGGCGTCGCCGCCATCCTCCGCGACCGCCGGTACTGGGCGCTGCTCGCCGCCAACGTCCTGCTCATGGCCGTCTATTCGCTCTGGGTGAACTGGACCACCGTCTTCCTCGTGCGCGAGCACGGGCTCTCTCAGGCGCAGGCCAATTACCGCTTCGCCTGGATCCCGCCCATCTTCGCCACTCTAGGCGGGCTCGTCGGCGGCTGGCTCGCCCTGCGCTGGTCGGCGGGAATGCAGGATGTCACTCCCGCGCGCATGCGCACCATCCTCCTCGCCTCTCTCGCGCTGTTGGGCGGCGCCGCCGTCCCGTGGATGCCCGGCGCCGGCTGGGCCACGGCGCTGATCTGCCTCTCCTTCTTCGCCTGCGTGGCATCGAGCGTGAACATCTATGCCATGCCGCTCGACCTCTTCGGCGCCCGCCGCGCCGCCTTCGCCGTCTCCGGCCTCACTGCCGCCTATGGCGCACTGCAAGGCGTGTTCTCCGCCGCCGCCGGCCGCGTCGTGGACCGTTACGGCTTCGCGCCCGTTTGCGTCGCCGCCGCCGTGCTCCCCATGGCCAGCTGGGCGGTTCTCCGGCTTGCGCTCGGCACGCGCGAGGAGGCGCGCCCGTGAAGCACTGGCTCAAGCGGTTCCTGTTCGGGCTGCTCGGCAAGGATCCGCAGGCGGTGGTGCTCGTCGTGGGCCAAGGACCGCACGAGGAGGAAATGCGGCGGCTGGTGCAGGACGCTCCCGTGCTTCGCGTCTGCCTTCCGCCCGGAGGCGCCGGCGAAGCGTGGCTCGCCCTGCGCCGTGCGGCGCGCGCCCGCCGCGTCGCCCTCTGCGCGGTTCTGCTCGCGGACCGCCGCGCCCTCCTCGCCGCTCTGGCCGCCTTCCCCTTCCGCGTGCTTGCCTTCAATGCGCGGCTCGAGCGCCATCACCTGCACTGGCGCGAGCCGCTCGCCTCGATCCTCTTCCTCTGCGGCGTACCGCTCGACCGCATCTTCCTCCGCCCGGCGTGGCTGTTCCCCTTCCGCCGCGAGCACAGCCTGCTCCCTCGGGAATGGAAGGACTCGGGCGGCCGCGGCTTCCGCCCCGGCGCGCCCCGCGTGGCCGTCCTTACCCCTTACCTCCCCTGGCCGCCCTCCCACGGCGGCGCCGTGCGCCTGTACAACCTGCTGCGCAAATGTTCGGAACGTTTCGACATTGTTTTGTTCGGATTCGAGGACGCCCAGACCCCCGCCGACCTCCGGCACCTGGCCTCTTTCTGCGCCGCCGTCTTCACCGCAGACAAGCCCCGCTACCGCGAGCCCCGCTGGTCCACCCTTCTGCCCCCGGAGGCATGCGAATTTCACACGCCGGCCCTCGACCGCGGACTGAGGGAAAAATTGCACGCCCTCGGCGTTCTTCTCCTGCAAGCCGAGTACACGCAAATGGCCCGCTACCGCCCCGACGTCCTTGTCGAACACGACGTCACCTGGGACCTCTTCGCGCAGGTCCATGAGCAGCGGCGCTCGCTCTCTTCGTGGTGGGATCTCTGGCGCTGGCGCCGCTTCGAAACCCGCGCCGTCCGCGCCGCGCGCCGCGTCATCGTCATGAGCGAAAAGGACGCCGCTCTGCTCGGGCTGCCCGAAAAGACCGTCGTCGTGCCCAACGGCGTGGACCTGGAAAGATTCCGCCCCGGGCCCGAACCGGAATCCGGCCCGCCGGAGCTGCTCTTCGTCGGCTCGTTCCGCCACTTCCCGAACGTGCGCGCCTTTGAGTTCCTGCTTGAGGAAGTCTGGCCGCGGCTGCGCGGGCTCGACGTGCGGCTCACCGTTGTGGCTGGCCCGCAGCCGGAGCTGTACTGGCCCCCGAGGCCGCTCGACGAGCGGATCACTCTGCACGCGTATGTCGCCGATGTCCAGCCGCTGTATGAGCGCGCCACTCTGGTTCTGATCCCCACCGTCGTCTCCGCAGGCACCAATCTCAAGGCGCTCGAGGCGATGGCGTCGCAGCGCGCCATCGTCTCCACTCCCTCCGGCGTCGCCGGGCTCGGGCTCGTCCACGGCGAGAGCGTCTGGATCGCCGAAACCGGAGAGGCCTTCGCGGATGGCATCCGGCTGCTCCTCGAAGACTCCGCACTGCGGCGGCGGCTCGCCCTCGCCGCCCGCCGTCTCGCGGAAGAGCGCTACTCGTGGGACGCGGTGGCGCAAAGGCAGATGGAGCTATGGGAATCGTTGTGCGCCCGATGAAGGAAGGAGACGCGGAAGCGCTCGCCGCGGTGCTCCGCGCCTGTCCGGAAGCTGCGCCCTGGGCGCCCGAGCCGGGGCAGGGAAGAGCCGTCTTCGTTGCCGAGGACGAAGGCGAAGTGGCGGGCTTCGCCGTGTGGCAGCTCCTTCCGGAAGGCGAGGCGGAACTCCTGAATCTCGCTGTGCACCCGCGCGCGCGCCGCCGCGGCATCGGGCGCGCACTCGTGGAAGCCGCCGGAGCGCGCCGCGCATGGCTCGAGGTGCGCGCGTCGAACGAAGGCGCCATCCGCTTTTATCAGGCTCTCGGATTCACTGTCTGCGGCGTGCGCCGCCGCTACTATCGCGATCCCGAAGAAGACGCCATCCTCATGCAGAGGGAATCGCAAGGGGAGAATCCGCCGGGCGGCGGATCCCTTCTGCGCCGCCCCGCCGGCCGCCGCTAGAATACGCATCATGCGATTCCCCGCATGGCTGCTGCTGCCTGCGCTGTCCCTTTGGGCGCAGCCCTACGACGTTCTCATCCTCAACGCCCGCGTCATCGACGGCACCGGCGCGCCGTGGTTCCGCGCCGGCGTGGCGGTCCGCGGCGACACCATCGCCGCCATCGGCAAGCTCGATGGCGTTGCGGCAAAGCAGGAGATCGACGCCAAAGGGCTCGTCCTCGCACCCGGATTCATCGATGCGCACAGCCACGCGCTCGCCGGCTTGCGGCGCCACCCCGCCGCGGAGAACCTCATCCGGCAGGGCGTCACCACGGTGATCGAAGGGCAGGACGGCAGCTCTCCGCTCCCCTTGGGCGCCGCACTCGAGGAAATGGATCGCCTCCGCCCCGCCGTCAACATCGCCTTTTTCGCCGGGCACGGCACAATCCGGCAGCGCGTCCTGCAAACCGAAATGCGCGCCCCTTCACCCGAAGAACTCGCCCGCATGAAGGAGCTGCTGCGGCAGGCGATGCTCGAAGGCGCCTTCGGGCTCTCCACCGGGCTGTTCTATGTCCCCGGCAATTACGCAAAGACCGACGAAGTAGTGGAATTGGCTCGCGTTGCGGCGCAGTTCGGCGGGATCCACGTCTCGCATATGCGCGACGAAACTTCGGGCGTGCTCGACAGCGTGGCGGAAACCATCCGCATTGGCGAGGAAGGCGGGCTGCCCACGCAGGTCACGCATCACAAGATCATCGGCAAGGCCAATTGGGGCAAGAGCCGGGAGACGCTCCGGCTGATGGAGGAAGCCCGCGCCCGCGGCGTCGATGTCACCGCGGACGCCTACCCCTACACGGCTTCCTCCACCGGCACGGGCGCCCTGTTCCCGCAGTGGGCGCTCTCCGGCGGGACGGAAGCCCTGCGCGAGCGGCTCTCCGCGCCGGAGTCGCGGGCGCGGATCCGCGCCGAAATCGTCCGGCGGATTCTGGAAGACCGCGGCGGCGGGGATCCGGCCAATGTGGTGCTTGCGAGCTGCCGCTTCGATCCGTCGCTCGCGGGCAAGTCGCTCGCGGATCTCGCCCGCGCGCGGGGCCTCGCCCCCACGGCGGAAAACGCCGCGGAAATCGCCATGGAGTTGCAGCTGCGCGGCGGCTGCTCGGCTGTCTACCACGCCATCAGCGAAGAGGACGTCGAACGCGTGCTCGCGTGGCGGTGGACGATGGTCGCCTCCGACGGCGGCGTCGTCGCCCCCGGCGAGGGTGCGCCGCATCCGCGCAACTATGGAACCTTCGCCCGCGTACTGGGCCGCTACGTCCGCGAGCGGCGCCTGCTCACGCTCGAGGAAGCCGTCTGGAAGATGACCGGGCTGCCCGCGCAGCGGATGGGGCTGTGGGACCGCGGTCTGCTGCGCCCGGGCATGAAGGCCGATCTTGTCCTCTTCGATCCGGCCCGCATCCGCGACCGCGCCACCTTCGAATCGCCCCATCAGTATGCCGAAGGCGTCGTGGCCGTTTGGGTGAACGGAGTGGAAACTCTGGCGGAGGGCAATCTCACCGGACGCCGCAGCGGGCGCGCCCTGCGCGGACCGGCCGCCCGGCGCCCGTAAAAAAAGCCGGGCGCGCCGGAGCGCGCCCTCGGATGAAAAGCAGGTTGGAACTACTTCACCTCGAGAATGTCCTTCTCCTTCACCTTGGAAAGCTGGTCGATCTTCCCGATGTAGGAGTCGGTCATCTTCTGGATCTCTTCCAGCGCGCGCCGCTCCTCGTCTTCGCTGATCAGCTTGTCCTTGAACAGCTTCTTCACCGCCTCGTTGGCGTCGCGCCGCACGTTGCGCACCGCCACGCGGTGTTCCTCGGCGACGTGGTGCAGGTGCTTCACCAGCTCCTTGCGGCGCTCCTCGGTCAGCGCCGGGATCGGCACGCGGATGATCTTTCCGTCGTTGGAGGGGTTCAGCCCGAGATCGGAGGCGCGGATCGCCTTCTCGATGGCGCCGATCTGGCTCACATCGTAAGGCTGGATCGTCACCAGGCTCGGCTCGGGCACGTGCAGCGTCGCCAGATGGTTGATCGGCATCTGCGAGCCGTACGCCTCTACCATGATTCCGTCAAACAGGTTGATCGACGCCCTGCCCGTGCGGATGGATCCCATCTCGTGCTGCAGGTCGGCGATCACCTTCTCCATCCTCGCCCGCGCCGAATTCTCGACGTCTTTGACCGTCTGGAAGGCTCCTCCGGGAGCGGTGTTGGATTGTCCTTGTTTCATAGCGCGTTTCCAATCAGCGTGCCGACGGGCTCGCCCATCGACATTCGCATTATATTGCCCCGCTCGGTGAGGTTGAAAACAATGATCGGCAAGCCGTTGTCCCGGCACATCGCCACCGCGGACGCATCCATCACGCCCAGATTGCGCGCCAGCACCTCGTCATACGAGATCCGCGTGAAGCGCACCGCATCCGGGTGCTTGCGGGGATCCTTGTCATAGACGCCGTCCACGCTCGTGGCTTTCGCCAGCACCTGCGCCCCGATTTCCAGTGCGCGCAGGCTGCCTGCCGAATCGGTGGAGAAAAACGGATTCGACGTGCCCCCGCCGAACAGCACGATGCGCCCCTTCTCGAGGTGGCGCAGCGCCCGCCGCCGGATGTACGGCTCCGCCACCTGATTCATGTGGATCGCCGTCATCACGCGCGTCGGCACGCCCTGCTTCTCGAGCGCGTCCTGCATGGCGAGGCAGTTGATGATCGTCGCCAGCATGCCGATCGTGTCGGCCTGCACCCGGTCCATGTGGCGCGCTGCGGCGGCGGCGCCGCGGAAGAAGTTGCCGCCGCCGATCACAATGCCGATCTCCACGCCCGCCCGGTGCACCTCCGCCACTTCCTCGGCCAGCGAACGCGTCCGTTCCGGGTCGATGCCGAACGGCGCGCCTCCGGCCAGCACCTCGCCGCTCAGCTTCAGCAGAATGCGGCGGTAGCGGATCGGCATCGGGCGCTCCTTCCGCGGGCCTACTCGGCCGCAGCCTCTTCGGCCGGGGCCGTCTCGCCCACTTTATACCGCAGGAAGCTGGCCACGGTGATCTCGTCTCCCAGCTCCTTGCTCTTGTTCGCCAGCAGCTGCGAGACGGGCATGGAATCGTCCTTGATGAACGGCTGGTCCAGCAGGCACACCTCGGAGTAGAACTTGCCCAGGCGGCCTTCCACCACCTTGTCCACGATCTTCTCCGGCTTGCCCTCGGCCAGCGCGCGCGACCGCTGGATCTCTTTCTCCTTCGCGAGCGCCTCGGGGCTGACGTCGTTGCGCGAGAGGAACTGCGGCGAGGAAGCCGCCACCTGCATGGCCAGATCGTTGACCAGCTCGACGAAGGCCGGGTTCGACCGCGTCTCCGCCTTCGAGCACACCACATCGACCACCGAAACCAGCCGGGAGCCCGGGTGGACGTAGCCGCCCAGCACGCCCTTGGCCTGATAGACGGTGAACCGCGGGATGCCCATGTTTTCGCCGATCTTCGCGATCAGCCCCGTGATCTTGCCCTCCACCGTCAGGTCCGGCTCCGAGATCGAGGGCAGCTGCTTCAGCTCCTCCACCGTGGCGGGGCGCTTCTCGAGGATCAGCTGCTTCACCTCCTCGACCAGCTTCTGGAAATCATCCGTCTTCGCCACGAAGTCCGTCTCGCAGTTGACCTCCACGAGCACGGCCAGATCGGCCTGCGGCGAGAGGTAGAAGCCGATCAGCCCCTCGCGCGCCGAGCGGCTCGCCTTCTTGGCTGCCGTCGCCAGGCCGCGCTTGCGCAGGATCACCTGCGCTTCCTGAAAGTCGCCGTTGGCCTCGACAAGCGCCTTCTTGCACTCCATCATGCCCGCGCCGGTCAGGTCGCGGAGCTGTTTCACCAGTTGCGCACTGATTTCTGCCATGGAAAACCTCGCTGAGATTCGGGCGTTGCAGGATGCAGCCGCGGCGGCTCAGGACGCCGGCTGCCCGGCCTCTTCCGCGGGCTCGTCCAGCGTGCCGCCCTTGTGCTTCGGCAGCGAAACGCTCGGCAGGTCGAGATCGGCGATGCCCTCGGTGAGCACCTCCTCATGCAGCCGCGGATCGACGTACTGCGCGTAGTGCGACATGTCTTCCACCGCGCCGTCGTCGGTGACGATCTCCTTCACCGCCGCAAAGTCCTGCTCGGTGGCCAGCGAACGGCCCTCCAGCACGGCGTCGGCGATCTTCGACGAAAACAGCCGGATGGCCCGGAGCGCGTCGTCGTTGCCGGGGATCGGGTAGTCCACCATGTCGGGGTCGCAGTTGGTGTCCACGATCGCCACCACCGGGATGCCCAGCCGGCGCGCCTCGCGCACGGCGATCTCCTCCTTGTTGGAGTCGATCACGAACAGCACATCCGGCAGCGTCTCCATGTCGCGGATGCCCGCCAGGTTGGCCTGCAGCTTCTTCCGCTCGCGCTCCAGGCGGATGATCTCTTTCTTCGTGCGGCGCTCCCCGGCGCCCTCCTCGATCATCGCCTCCATCTCTTTCAGACGCTTGATGGACTGCTTTACCGTGGCGAAGTTGGTCAGCAGCCCGCCCAGCCAGCGGTGGTTGACGTAGTACATCCCGCAGCGGGTGGCCTCTTCCTGGATGGCCTCCTGCGCCTGCCGCTTGGTGCCCACGAACAGGAACGTCTTGCCCATCGCCGCCTGCTCGGCGACAAACCGCATGGCGTCCTTGAACAGCTTGAGCGTCTTCTGGAGATCGATGATGTAGATCCCGTTGCGTTCGCCGAAGATATACTCTTTCATCTTCGGATTCCAGCGCTTGGTCTGGTGCCCGAAGTGAACGCCCGCTTCGAGCAATTCTTTCATCGAAATGGAAGGCAAGGTGACTCCTTACTTCACAGAAAAAGCCGGAGGAATTCCGGCGGGTTGACACAAGATCTGCCGCGCGCGGCCCACGGCGCCCAAAGCGAAATTTGCCGCGCCGCGCGGGGCGGACCCAAAACGAAACACGGGCGCAAGCCCGCCCGAGCGGCGGGCTTAGCGCTTGGAGAACTGGAAGCGGCGGCGCGCTCCGCGCTGGCCGTACTTCTTCCGCTCGTGCTCGCGCGGGTCGCGCGTCAGGAACCCTTCGGCCTTCAGCTTCCCTCGCAGTTCCGAGTTGAACTCGCAAAGCGCGCGGGCGATGCCCAGCCGCACGGCCTCGGCCTGTCCGGTGATCCCCCCGCCGTTGCAGGTGACCAGGACGTCGAACTTGTCCGCCGTCTCCGTCGCCAGCAATGGCTGCCGGATCACCGCCCGGCTGGTGATTGTCGTGAAATATTCATCGGCCGGACGGCCGTTCACGGTGAAGTTGCCCGTTCCGGGCCGCAGGAACACACGGGCCACGGCGCGCTTGCGCCGGCCGGTTCCGAGGTATTGCAACAGTGCCATAGATCTCTGGTTCCGTATTCGTTACAGCGCGACGGCCATCGCCTGGGGCTTCTGCGCCGCATGCGGATGCCGGTCGCCGGCGTAAACCTTCAGCTTCCGGTACATCTGCTTGCCGAGCTTCGTCTTCGGCAACATGCCGCGGATGGCTTCTTCCACCATCTTCACCGGGCGCCGCGCGCGCAATTCTCCCGCCCGGATCTCCTTCAGGCCGCCCGGATATCCCGAGTGACGCCGGTAAATCTTCTGCTCTTCCTTCTTGCCGGTGAGAACGGCTTTCTCCGCGTTTACTACGATCACGTGGTCGCCGCAATCCAGAAACGGGGTGTAAATCGGCTTGTGTTTCCCCATCAGGATTTTGGCAGCCTGGCTGGCAACCCGTCCCAAAGCGATGCCGCTGGCGTCAATCACGTACCATTGACGCTGGATTTCGCTCTTGGACGGAAATTCGGTCTTCATAGACAAACGGTCTCCGTTCAACGAGGTACAAACACTTTATTCTACGGATCGCCGGCGCAGAGTGTCAAACACACCGCGCCTGTCGGCGGGCGCAGTCAAACAACCTCAGTATAGCAAGTTGCGGACCGCCATGCCCAGTCCGGCTCCAGCCCGGCGGCGCACACGCGCGGCGCGAACTGCAGCGCATCGTAGTTTCCCGTCTCGAATTGCGCGCCCCGGTTGGGCAGCGTGTATCCGCCCGGCACCGTCGAGCAGTTCAGCGTGAACAGGCAGCCCCCGCCCCCTGCCAGCTGCAGGCACGTCTCAAACGGCTCCCGCGTCGAAACAAACGGGAGCACCTCCGGAAAAAGCGAATTGTGCCAGGCGACAAGAGAGCGAAACTCGCCGTCAGAAGGCAACAGCGGTCCGGCCGCGAATGGCGCTCCCGGCGCCGGGCGCAGACGCGGAATGCCCAGAATCTCCGGCCCCCTCCCGCAATGCCTGCGCAGCCAGCGCTGATGCGCTGCCAGCATCGACCAGTCCCTCCGCCAGTCCGCCAGCCCGCTCAGCACTCCGTAGCCGGCCATCTCCAGGCCGGATTCAAACATACGTTCGTATGAATTCAGCCGCCAATAGAAATCCGTCTTCGTTTGCCGCCCCGGATGCAGCTCGCGGTAGCGTTCGGGATCGTACGTCTCCATCCACACCACCGCGAACTTCAGCCCCGCGTCGCGCAGCCGCCGGTATTCCGCAACAGACGCCGGCTCAGCGCTCAACCCCACGATTGGACGCCCGAACCGCGCCAGAACCCTCGCCGTCAGCTCGACGTGGCGGCAGATGTCGTCCACCGTGATCCGCGGATCGGAGGCATATACGAGCTCGATGGCGCGCAGCCCGCGCTCTTCCGCCAGGAACCGCACCTCGCGCTCGAGCTCGGCGTCCGACAGCCGCACGCGCCGCAGCCCCGGATCGGTGGATCCCGCCCGGTAGTTGCAATACGTGCATTGCTCCTTGCAGATCGACGTCACATAAAGCGGCGAGACAGGGAACACGGAGCCGCCGAACCGTTCCAGTTTGCGCAGCCTCGCGCGGGCTGCCAGCCCGGCGTCCAGCGCGCCGCCCTTGCCGAAATCCGGATCGTCGAGCGGCGGCTCGGGCTGCTCGCACACTTGCCGCCAGAGGCTTTCAAACTCGTTCGCGGTCATTTCCGCCCGGGATTCTGATTCCAGATTCGCACAGGCGCGCCCGCCTCCTGCAATCCGCAGAGCAGGCGCGCCCGCAGTCCGTCAATCGCTTGCGATCTGCCGCAGCACGTAAGGCAAAATGCCGCCCGAGCGGAAGTATTCCTGCTCGCGCGGCGTGTCGATGCGCACCCGCACGCGGAACGTCTTCTCGTTCCCTGCAGCGTCAACCGCGCGCACGGTGGCCACGGGGCCCAGAACATTTTCAATTGAATATGTCTCAAAGCCCGTCAGCCCCAGCGATTGCCGTGTCTGCCCGTCCAGGAACTCCAGCGGCAGCACGCCCATGCCCACGAGGTTGGAGCGGTGGATGCGCTCGAAGCTCTCGGCGATTACCGCCTTCACGCCCAGCAGCGCCACGCCCTTCGCCGCCCAGTCGCGCGAGCTGCCCGAGCCGTACTCCTTGCCGGCGATGATCAGCAGCGGCACGCCCTGCTTCTGGTATTCGACGCTCGCATCGTAGATGAACACCGGCTCGCCGCCCGGCGCCATCGCCGTGTAGCCGCCCTCGACGCCCGGCACCAGCTCGTTGCGCAGCCGGATGTTCGCCAGCGTCCCTCGCACCATCACATCGTCGTTGCCGCGCCGCGAGCCATAGCTGTTGAAGTCCTTCGGCTGCACGCCGCGCGCGATCAGGTATTGCCCGGCAGGGCTGTTCACCGGGATGCTGCCTGCCGGCGAGATGTGGTCGGTTGTGATCGAATCGCCGAGCATCGCCAGCACCCGCGCCCCGCGGATGTCCTCCACCGGCGCCGACGGGTCGCGCATCGACTCGAAATACGGCGGGTGCTTGATGTAGGTCGACTGCGGATCCCAGGCGAAGGTGTCGCCCTCGGGCGTCTTCACCGCCTGCCACATCGCGTCGCCCTCAAACACCTTGCTGTATTCCTGCTCGAACATCTCCGGCTTGACGAAGCGGTTCATCAACTCCAGCACCTCATCGCTCGTCGGCCAGATGTCGCGCAGGTAGACCGGCTGCCCGTCGCTGCCGGCGCCCAGCGGCTCGTTGACCAGATCGATGTCGATCCGCCCCGCGATGGCGTAGGCCACCACCAGCGGCGGCGACGCCAGATAGTTGGCCCGCACCTGCGGGTTCACGCGCCCCTCGAAATTGCGGTTGCCGCTCAGCACGCTCGCCACGACCAGCTTGTTTTCGGCCACCGCCTTCGAAACCTCCTCCGGCAGCGGGCCGGAGTTGCCGATGCAGGTCGTGCAGCCATAGCCCACCAGATGGAAGCGCAGCTGTTCGAGATAGCCGAGCAGCCCGGACTCGCGCAGGTAATCGGTGACCACCTTCGAGCCCGGCGCAAGCGACGTCTTCACCCACGGCTTCACCGTCAGGCCCTTCTCCACGGCCTTCTTGGCCAGAATGCCCGCACCGAGCATCACCGACGGGTTCGACGTGTTCGTGCACGAGGTGATGGCGGCGATCACCACCGCCCCGTCGCTCACCACCGGCGTCTCGCGCTTCGGCTGCGCCAGCGTCGAGAGGAAATTCGCTTTCACCTCGGACAGGCTCAGCCGGTCCTGCGGCCGCTTCGGGCCCGCCATCGACGGCTCGACCGAGGCCAGGTCGAGTTCAATCGTGTCGCTGAACTCCGGCTCCGGCGAATCCTTGGTCAGGAACATGCCCTGCTCGGTGTAATATGCCTCGACCAGCTCGACCAGCTCCTTCGGCCGGTTCGTCATGCGCAGGTAGGCCAGCGTCTGCGCATCGACGGGGAAGATGCCGATCGTCGCCCCGTACTCGGGCGCCATGTTGGCGATGGTCGCCCGGTCGGCCAGCGGCAACTCCAGCACTCCGGGCCCGAAGAACTCGACGAACTTGCCCACCACGCCCTTCTTGCGCAGCATCTGCGTCACCGTCAACACAAGGTCGGTGGCGGTGACGCCCTCGCGCAGCTTCCCGTACAGCCGGAAGCCGACCACCTGCGGCAGCAGCATCGAGATGGGCTGTCCCAGCATGCACGCCTCCGCCTCGATGCCGCCGACGCCCCATCCCACCACGCCGAGCCCGTTGATCATCGTCGTGTGCGAGTCCGTGCCCACCACCGTGTCCGGAAACGCCATGCCGTCCCGCGTCACGACCACCGTGGCCAGGTATTCCAGGTTCACCTGATGCACGATGCCCGTGCCCGGCGGCACCGCGCGGAAATTCGAAAACGCCTTCTGCGCCCAGCGCAGCAGCGAATAGCGCTCGCTGTTGCGCTGGTATTCGAGCAGCACGTTCTGCTCGAACGCCTTCGGCGTGCCGAATTCATCCACCTGCACCGAATGGTCGATCACCAGGTCGACCGGGATCAGCGGGTTGGCTTTCCGCGGATCCTTGCCCATGCGCGCCAGCGCGTCGCGCATGGCCGCCAGATCCACCACGCAGGGAACACCCGTGAAATCCTGCAGGATCACCCGCGCGGGCATGAACTGGATCTCCTGCGCCTCGCCGCGGGCGTCCCAACGCGCGACATATTCGATGTCGCTGCGCCGGACTACCGTGCCGTCTTCCATGCGGAGGAGGTTTTCCAGCAATACCTTGATCGAATACGGAATGCGCTTCAGCTGGAAGCCGGCGCGCTCCAGCGCGTCCAGCCGGAAAATCTGATACTCGCGTCCGCCCACGCGCAGGGCGGCGGCGGCCTGAAAGGAATTTGTGCTGGTCATGGTGCCAGCTTCAATTGTAGCGGGGCCGGGCGTGCGGCCTCCGCGGCGCGGCTACCACGTGCGCTGCTTCAGGATCTGCTGGATCTGCTCCTTCGGCACCGGCAATTTGTCCATGTGGTCGCGCAGCCACTGCGTGAAGTCCTTCTCGATCTCCTCGGTCCAGCGGGCGTCGATCTGCCCGGGCGTGTACTTGCCCTCGCGCAGGCGCTGATGGCCGAACATGTCGCGCAGGCGCACGATCTCGCTCGTCACCACCACTTTTTCGGCAAGGTGGGGGGGAATGAAGATCACGCCGCCATCGCGGCCCAGCACCACGTCGCCCGGCATCACCGTGGCGCGGCCGATGCGGATCGGAGCGTTGATCGAGATCAGCGTCGAATTCAGCCGCGGCCCCGAGGTGCTGTAGTGGTGCGAGGGATGGTAGAAGCGCACGAAGGAGACGAAATTCTCCATCTCCTTCAGTCCTGCGATGTCGCGGACGGCGCCGTCGTAGACGATACCGTTGCCGGATTTCGCATAGATCGCGTTGCCCACGTTGTCGCCGATGGACGGCCCGTCGATCTTCATCCCGAAGTGGTCGCACACATACACGTCGCCCGGCTGCAGCATGTCCACGGCCCACGCGTTGGGCGCGCCGACGCGCCCATCCCGCTTGCCTTCGGCCTCGATCACTTTGTGAATGTCCGGCCGCCCGGGCACCCACGCGGCCGTCAGCGCGCGGCCCACGAGAACCTTCCCCGGGTGGATCTCCAGCCACCCGTCCTCGTACTGAAAGTTGTAGCCTTCGTTCCGCAGCACCGCCCACGCCTCCTCCAGCGTCACCTCGCGCATGCGCTTCAGGATCGGGTCCGGCACCTTCGGACGCCCGTCCGGGAACCGTTCGCCCTTCCATTCGGGCGTGTAGCGGATCAGGTCCTCTTTCGAAAACACGCCCGGCTGCGCCAGGGCGGAACACGCAAACACTGCGGCGGCAATCAGGACGCGGTTTCGCATGGTTGCACCTCGGATCTTGCCCAATATACACGCCGCGGCGCGCCTCAGAAACTCAGCACGAGGTGCCAGATCCACGTGTAGGCGAATCCATCGAGATCGTCCCAGATGCGGCGGCACAGTTCTGCATCGCCCTGCAGGACGGGGATCTCGCGGAGCTTTTCTTCCCAGCGGAAGCAGCCGCGCGGCGGGCCAAAGTCCGGCATCGGGCAGCGCTCCTCCGGCGGCGGGGGCGGCGGCGCAGAGCTCGGCGCGGACGAATATACCCCGTACTCGCGCGTGAATTCCGTCATGGCGCGGACGTTTTCCACGCGCGCATCGCTCTGCATGATGGCGGAGGCGTCCATGATGTAGCCCCCGTCCTGTCCGCAGGTGTCGATCAGCTCCTTGCACTTCGCCCGCACCTCGTCTGGCGTTCCGAAGGCAAGCAGCGCGTTGGGCACGCCCCCGCTCAGGCAGAATTTGCGCCCAAGCTTTTCCGCGCACAGCTTCGGGTCGCCGCGGTCGATGTGGTAGATGATGCTGCCGGCGGGCAGCGTGGCGAACGTGTCGAGGTGCGCGTCCCACTTGCCTTCGGCGTAGAACAGCACCTGATTGCCCCGCGCCCACACGGCTTCCACCATCGGGCGGAACGTGGGCCAGAAGATGCGGTCGAAGTGCTCGTGCGAGATGAAAGGCACGCAGCTGCGGTGCATCCAAACGGGGATGGGCAGATGATGGTCCGGATCGAGCCCCGAAAGGGCGATCTGCGCCAGGTGCGGCATCAGGGCGCGGCACGCGGCTTCCACCTTCTCCGGGATTTCCTTCAGATCAAAGGCGAGCCCCAGGTACCCGCGGAACTTGTCCGCCAGCACGTCCAGCGGCGCCTTCAGCATGCCGCTGATCGCCGAAACCGTGCCTGTTTCCCTCCGCATGCGCTCGATCTGCGGGCCGAAGGCGGAGAAGTAGTCCGCCATCGCCCAGGCGCTTTTGACGAGCGCCAGATCGCGGCGCATGGGCGAGGCGGCGTATTCGGACGAGATGCGCGGCAGCCACTTCGTCCACAGAAAGGCGACCGGGTCTTCGATCAGCTCGTCGTACTCCTCGCGCAGCATCCACGCGTTTTCCTGCGGCGGCTCGCGGTATTGGAAGCCCGTGTGCTCGTCGACGTCGATGCCCGGGATGGCGTAGTAGCGCAAGCCCGCCGCTTGCGTCAGGCCGGTCCACACGTAGACCATGTTGGGCACCGCGGCGTCCCAGTCGTAGTCGCGGCAGCAGCGCAGCACCGCCTCGAACGCCTGCCGGTAGTCATGCGTCACTTGCTGCGCCGTCATGCCGCAGTGCCGCGCGGTGAATTCCGCGGCGAAGGGGCGCAGCGGCACGCGGTCTGGCTTGCCGTTGCGCATGGCGGTGACGTAGCGGTTCAGCCTCTGGGCATATAGTTCCTGCATGTCGGCGGGCATGGCGTGAATCCCGGATCGAGAATATCAGACAAGCAGGCCGGATTCACCTCACGGGCTCGTGGACAGCGAGGGCGCCGCCGCCAGCCCGTAGTCCAGAACATCGTAGGCCGCGCCCGGCGGCTGCCGGGCGGGGAACTCCGCCCAGGCGTTTGGCCAGGCGCGGAAGCGCAGCTTCTGCGGATGGTGGAATGGCCCGAACACGTTGCGCGGCGTCCCATGTACGCGGACTTCAACGTTGGCATTGCCCGCCGCCACGGGAACCTCGGTCTCATACGGCGGCCAGCCGATCCACCCCAGCGGCTGCCCGTTCACGAGCACCTCCGCCACCGCTCCGGACCATTCCTTCAGCGATACGCGCAGACGGCGGTGCCCGGCGGGGATGCGCACGCGCGCCACGTAGCTCACCGTGGCGCCGTAGAACGGCATGCCCTGTTTCGACCACCACCCGAGCCCAAGAGGCTTTGCCGCAGCCGTGATCCGGAAGCCCCTGTCGGCGGCCACAGCGGCGAATGCGCCGAGCAGATAGACGTTCTCGAGCTCCATGCGCGGATCGAAGGGCGCGCCCTCCAGAACAATTTCATTGACTCCTGTTTTCGCCGCGCCGGCCACCGGAGCGGCCCGGATGTGCGGGTCCAGCCACCGCTCTGCTTTCGAAAAGTCCACCGGCTGCCCGTTCAGCGTCACGCGATAGAGCCCGGGCGACTCCACGGCCAGCCTCAGGTCTTTCGGCGGCGCACCCTGCACGGTGAACCGGAACACCGCCCGGAATCCCGTGCCTTCGCCGAACTTGCGGCTGAGCACGTTGCGGCGGAACTGCACGGCGTTGTCCCAGGCGGGCCGTTCAAAGCCGTGGCGCTGCCAGACGATCCAGTTGGCCTGCCACGTGTTCACGTCCCGGAACGTCTCGCCCGCCACTTCCAGGTCGCAGTAATCCAGCACAAGCACGTTCGGCTCGTTCGCGTGGACCGTCCAGGCGCCCGCCGGAAGCGCGCGCCATGCAGGTTTGGCGGGCGCCGGCGCAGCAGACGCCTCCTTCCGCGCCAGCAGCAGCAGAGAACCTGCAGGCGGCAGCTGCACCGTGAACTCCAGCCCGCGGGCGCCTTTCGCATACGGATAGCCCCGCACCTGCCCGGTGAGCGTGTCCCACTCTTCCAGAGACCCGGCTTCCACCGAAGCTTTCGCCGAAATGGCAGCATTGGTCGAATTGACGAGGAACAGAACGCGGTCGCCGTTCGGCAGGAAATGTTCGAGAAAGCCGGCCGGGGCGTTGATCTCGATGCGCGCGGGCAAGCGCTCGCGGATCGCCGCAAGCAGCCCTTCTTCATCGAAGACCCGCACCCACTGCTTGCCCGCCTGCTCGCGGAGCTTCTGCAGGGCATCGCTTTCGCGCCCGTCCACATACGCGGGCGTCTCCGCCAGCGACAGGATCGCGCCCCCGGACTTCACCCACTCTTCGAGCAGCGGCACGGTTTGCCGCCGCAGGTTGGCCACGTCGTGCGAGAGAACCACCAGATCGTAGGCTGCCTTCCCCACGCGGAACTTCTTGCCCTCGACTTTGCCGTACCACTCCAGCACGTACTCGTCGCCGTAGTCGTAATCCACCTGATGGTCGGCGAGGAACTGCGCCAGCCGGGCGTTGTTCTCGCGCATCTTGTCGAGTTCGGGCGTGGCTGCGCCGCGCCGCGCGAAGAGGAATCCCGTGGTGGTGGGATGGATCACCAGCACGCGGTGGCGGGCTTCGGAGAGGCTGGAAAGCAGCGACACGCGCGCCAGGTGGTCGGCGTGAGGGCGGTAGGCGGACCACCACGAAGCCGCGTCGGAAAAGCTCTGCGGATGGTCGCGCTTCCGCGCGCCGCGCACGGTGGCGAAAGACAGGTGCTGGCTCACGAAGTTCACGCCATGCACCAGCAGCCAGTCGCCGAAGCGCTTCAGGTGCTCGAGCGTGGCATCCCATCCGGCCACGCCGTATGCCTCGCAGAACAGGCGGCGCCCCAACTGACGGCTGACGCTGGCCGACTGCCGGATCGTGAACAGGTAGTGCGGGCGCAGCTCCTGCCCGCCCAGCATGTCGATGCCGGGCGCGTGCTGGAACACATGCAGCGAGGCATCGGCGGGGCTTCTCCACGGAAACGGCCAGTCCTGCTCCATGAAGTGCCCCGTGAATTGCACCCCGTGGCGGTCGCACCATTCAAACATGGGGCGCATGAAATGTTCGATCCACAGATCGTGCAGCGTCTGCCAGTAGTCGAACCGCACCTTTCGCCACTCGCCTGCGTCCCAGAACAGCGAGGGCAGATGATCCGTCAGGTCGTAGCCGTTCCGCTTGCGGAATTCCGCCAGAAAGGCGTAGGAGAGCGGCAGCGCGGGCAGGGCGATGTCGTAGGCGCCGCCGGTGGCGAGCAGCGGTTCGTCGGTGAACACCCAGCGGATGGTCCTTCCAAACTCGGCGCCGAACTCGCGCCGGTACGCCTCGTAGGTGGTCTCCAGAAACGCCTCCGTGGCGAGCGGGTTCGTCAGGTCGACGTAGGGAAATCCCGCCGTCCACGGGCTGCCCGAGGCGCGCCGCAGGCGGAAGGCGGCCACCTGTTCGCCCTGCTTCACGTCCGAGGGGGACTGCACACGCCGCAGAGTGGAGGGATCGCCGGGCGCGCCCGCGAAGAAGGCGAGATGCTGCGGGTGGGACGAAACCGCTGACGCGGGCAGCCCCGTCTCCACCGTTACGAATTGGCTGGCTGCTTCGGGCACGCGCGCGGGGACGTAGCCGCCGGCGAAGCCGGACGGGTAGGAATTCTCGTCGTAGATGTTGACGAGCAGCCCAAGCCGCTTGCCCTCCTCGAGCGCCTCGCGCCAGAGGCGGAACCACTCCGGGCTGAGGTATTCCGTCATCAGTCCGGGGCGCGGATGAACGAACGCGCCGCCCATGCCTTGCCGGCGGTACTGCGCGAGCATCTCCCGGATCCTTGCCGGATCCATCTCGTCGTTCCACACCCACAGCGGCATGGAACGGTATTCGGGCGGCGGGTCGGCGAAGGCCTTGCGCAGTTCGGCGGCTGTGAGCACCGGCGCGGGCTGCAGCGCCCGCGGCTCGGGCGGAGCGCCGGACTGCGCCCAAAGGGCGTGCGCGGCGGAAAGCAAGAGAAAGAACCGGATCAAGGCGTCCTCCATTCGCCCCGATGCTATCGCAGCGCGGCAGGCGCGGGAACCTGCGCCGGCGCCGCACTTGACCGCGCCGCGGCCGTGCCATAGAGTGGCACAGGAAAGGGAAGGGAGGCCACGAGGGCCATGAAAACAAACCGGCGAAGATTTGTTCAGGCGGCGCCCGCCTTCGCGCTCGTGCCCCGCCATGTGCTGGGCGGGCAGGCGGCGCAGCCCGCGCCGTCGGAAAGGATCCACATTGCACTGATCGGCTGCGGCACCGAGGCGATCCGCGAGCTGCCGCAGTTCATCCGCCACCCCATGCTGCGCTTTACGGCGGTGTGCGATCCCTGCCGCCCGGCTCTGGGCTACCGCGACTGGTCCGCCAACGGGCTGCTGATGGGGATTCGCAAGATGCTGGAGCAGCCGGATTGGGGCGCGGGCTTCGATTCGGTGATCCCCGCGGGGCTCGACGTGGCGCGCAACGTGATCGAGACGTACTACAAGGCGCCGGGTTCGGTGCGCGCCTACACCGACTTCCGCGAGCTGCTCGACAAGGAGACAGACCTGCAGGCGGTGTGGATCATGACGCCGGACCACCATCACGGGTGGATGTCGCTGCGGGCAATGGCGCGCAGGCTGCATGTGATGATGCACAAGCCCATCGCCAACCGCCTGCACGAGGCGAAGGCGGTGATCGAGGCGGCGAAGAAGACGGGCGTGGCCACGCACTTCCTGGCATGGAACACCGGCAATGGCATCGGGCAGGTGAAGCAGTGGATCGATTCGGGCGCCATCGGCACGCTGCGCGAGATCCACAACTGGACCAACCGCCCCGTGTGGCCGCAGTACGTGGAGCTGCCGCCGGAGTCGCCCGTGCCGCGCGGCTTCGACTGGAACCTCTGGCTGGGGCCCGAAAAGGAGCGCCCCTACAGCCCGAACTACACCCACATGGTCTTCCGCGGCTGGTACGACTTCGGCGGCGGAACGCTGGCTGACATGGGCATTTACTCGCTGTGGTCCGTGTTCCGCGTGCTGAAGCTCAGCGCGCCGGAGTTGATCGAGCCGCTGCGTTCGCACCACTGCCGCTTCGATGGCAACAGCGCCACGCGCATCGCGAATGACTTCTCGTTCCCCGGCGCGTCGATGACGCGCATCCGCTTCCCGAAGACAGCCGGGCGCCCGGCAGTGGACCTCTACTGGTACGACGGCGGCATGAAGCCCTTTCCGCCGGAAGAAACCGGGCTTGAGGAGCTGCCGCCGGAGGGCATGCTGTTCCGCGGCGACAAGGGCGTGATTGTGTCCGGATTCCGCGTGGAGAAGCCGGTGCTCTATGCCGCGGGGCGGAAGCCGCAGGAGGCGCCGCAGCAGCCGCCGCGCCCGGACGTCGCGGAGCTGTTCGTCACCGCCTGCCGCGGCGGGCAGCCCTCGCCGGGAGCCTTCACGGATGCGTGGGGCATCTCGGAAACCGTCTGCCTGTGGGGCGCGGCGCTGCGCGCCGGGCGGCGGCTGAAATACGACGCCGCCGCGGGGCGCTTCACCAACGACGAGAAGGCGAACGAGTATCTGTCGCGCCAATACCGCACGGGCTGGGAGCTGCCGCAAGTCTGAAGAGCGCCGCGCTCATTGCTAGCCTGTGAAAGATGGTCTGGCTCTGGGCTCTCCTTTTGCAGGCGGCGCTCGAACCCATGCCGCCGCGCTCTTTGGCGGAGACGGATGCGATGCGCGAGGCGCGAAGCGTGCGGGAAAGCACGGCGGCAGCGCCTGCAGGCTGGCGCACCGTGGCGGAGAGGTCGGACTTCGCCGAAACGGGGAGCTATGAAGAAGCGGTGGAATTCTACCGCCGGCTGGCGGCGGCGAGCCGCTACGCGCGGCTCAAGGAAATCGGGCGCACGAGCGAGGGGCGTCCGCTCTATGTCCTGATCGCAAGCCGCGACCGCGCCTTCACGCCCGCCGCCGCTCGCCGCACGGGCAAGCCGGTTGTTCTTCTCCAGAACGGGATTCATGCCGGCGAGAACGGCGGCAAGGATGCGGCGATGCTCCTGCTGCGCGATCTGCTGGTAACGCGGCGGCTCGAACGGCTGCTCGATTCCGTCATCGTGCTCTCGATCCCCGTGTTCAACGCCGACGGGCACGAACGCGTCTCCCCGTGGAACCGCATCAACGAAAACGGTCCGCGGCAGATGGGCTTCCGCGTCACGGCGCGGCGGCTGAACCTGAACCGCGACTACCTGAAAGCCGACACCCCGGAGATGCGCGCCTGGCTGCGTCTCTACACCGCCTGGCTGCCCGACCTGCTCGTGGACAACCACGTCACCGACGGCGGGGACTCGCAATTCGATCTCACCGTAGCGTCGCACACCGAACAGGACATCGCCCCGCCTGTGGGCCGGTGGGTGAAAGAACAATTCTTGCCCGGTTTGTTCCGGCGGCTGGAAGCACAGGGGCACGTCCCCGGCTTCTATATCGAGGGGCGCGCGGCAGGCAGCGGCGCGCCCGCGGTGATGACCGCCACGCCGCGCTACTCCACCGGATATGCCGCGGCGCAGAACCGCGCGGCGTTGCTGGTGGAGACGCACAGCCTGAAGTCCTTCCGCACCCGCGTCTGGTCGCACTATGACGTCATGCATGCGGCGCTGGAGATCACCGCGGAAAGCGCGGCAGCGCTGCGGGGCGCGTCGCTGGAAGCCGACCGGCTGCAGGCGGCGGTGCAGCCCGGGGATCCGGTGTTTCTGGAAGGAGCGCCCTCGGGCGAGGGCGAGCCCTACGTGCTGCGGCAGGTAAGGGCGGAGCGCGTGCCGAGCCCGGTGAGCGGCGGCACGGTGCTGCGCTACACCGGAGAGCGGATCGACGAACCCGTCCGCCTCGTGCGCACTCTTGCCGCGAAGGTGGCGCCGCGCGCCCCGCACGGCTACATCGTGCCGCGCGAGTGGAGCGAGATCATCGCGCTTCTGGAAGCGCACGGCGTGGAGTTGATCCGCATCGAAAAGCCCCTGGAGGGCGAGTTTGGAACCGTGAAATTCTCCGGCGTGCGGTTCGCGCCGTCGCCGTTCGAGGGGCGCTTCCGCGTGATGGCATTCTCGCCGCAGCCGGTGCGCGTGCGAAGAAAGATCGCCGCGGGCAGCGTTTACGTGCCCGTGGCGCAGCGCGCCGGAAAAGTGGCGATGCATCTTCTCGAACCCGAGGCGCCGGACTCCGCCCTTCGTTGGGGCTTCTTCCTGCCTGTGTTCGAGCAGAAGGAATACTTCAGCGAGTTCGTCTTCGAGCCCTTCGCGCGCCGGATGCTGGAAAGCGACGCCGCGCTGCGGCAGGAGTTCGAACAGAAGCTGAAAGAAGACCCGCGGTTCGCCGCAGACGCGCGGGCGCGCCTCGCGTGGCTCTACGAGCGCTCGCCCTACTTCGAGCCGGACAAGGACGTCTACCCGGTGCTGCGCTGCGATTCGCCGCCGCCGGGCGTGCGGTGAAGCGCGCAGGCGCGCGCCGGGGATCTTGCAGGATGCTGCGATACTGGACTTTGCGCATGAGTCGAATCTGCAAACCGCCGCTCCCGCATTCGGCGGGCGCCGCGCTTCGCACAGGAGCGGAGGGGGCATGAACACCACGCAACAGGCCCCGCCTGCCCGCCGGCCGCCCCTCCTGCCGCTGCTCCTGTACGGGCTGCTCATCGCGCTGGCGGGGTTCCTGGTCTTCTGCGGCGTCTCGGCGGCGGATCTCGCTCTGCGTCTGGCCGGAGTGCGGGAGGGGCACTCGTGGATCGGCGGCGCCTACCTCTGGAGCGGGCTGGCTGTTTGGGCAGGGGCGGCGCTGTGCGCCATCGATCTGTTCGTCCTGCTGCCGGGAAAGCGCCGCGACAGAGCCGTGGTTTGGGCGCCGCCGGCCAACCCGCGCGTGACCGTGGCGCTCACCGCCTACAACGACGAAGAAAGCATCGCCGCCGCGGTTCGCGATTTCCTCTCGCACCCGATGGTGCAGCGCGTCATCGTCGTCGACAACAACAGCCGGGATGGCACCGCCCGCGCGGCAGTGGAGGCGGGCGCGGTAGTGGTGCAGGAGCACAGGCAGGGCTACGGGTGGTGCGTCTACCGCTGCATGCAGGAAGGCGTGGCGCAGCAGGACACCGAGTTGACGCTGATCTGCGAAGGCGACATGACCTTCCGCGCCTATGACCTCGACAAGTTCCTCGCCTACATCCCGCACGCCGAGATCGTCAACGGCACCCGCATCGTCGAGCAGCTGAGGCAGCGGCAGACGCAGCTGACCACCTTCATGTACTACGGCAACTTTTTCGTCGGAAAGCTGCTCGAAGCCAAGCATATCGGGCAGGGGACCTTCACCGACGTCGGCACCACTTACAAGCTCTGCCGCAACGAAACCCTGCGGCGCCTGCTGCCCGTGCTGAATCCGGAGGTCAACCTCGAATTCAACGCGCATTTTCTGGATGTGGCGCTGCGCGAGGGCGTGCATCTGGTGGAGTGCCCGGTCACGTTTCATGCGCGCGTCGGCTCGAGCAAGGGCGGCAACCGGAGCAACTGGGCGGCGCTGATGGTGGGGCTGCGGATGATCCGCGGGCTGGTGGCGGGCTGGAAGCGCAAGAGGCGATGAGTTACTTCGAAACCCGTTTCCGCTACGATCCCCGGCGCGAAGTGTTGTGGAAAGCGCTGTGCGACTTCCATTTCTCGCGGCTCGTCCCCGAGGGCGGGCACGTGCTGGAGCTCGGTGCGGGCTACTGCCACTTCATCAACCATATCCGCGCGGCCCGCCGGACGGCGGTGGACGTCGCGCCGGAAACCGCCCGCCACGCCGCGCCCGGCGTAACGGTGCACACCGGCAGCGTCACCGATCTCGGCTTCCTGCCGGACGGCTCCGTGGATCTGGCATTTGCCAGCAACCTCTTCGAGCACCTGACGCAGGCCGAGTTCGCGCAGTGCCTCCGCGAATTGAAGAAGAAGCTGGCGCACGGCGGGCAGCTGGTGATTTTGCAACCGAATTACAAGCGCGCCTACCGGGAATACTTCGACGATTACACGCACATTTCCGTGTATTCCGATGTCAGCCTGTGCGATTTTCTCCGCGCACACGACTACCGGATTCTTGAATGCCGCCCCGGATTTCTCCCGTTTTCCGTGGTCTCCCGGCTGCCCGTAAACCGGCAGCTGATCCGGCTCTACCTGATGTCCCCGTGGAAGCCCTTCGCCAAGCAGATGCTGGTCCGGGCGGCGCCGCTTGAGGATCGCGGCGCCGCCGGGGCGGCGTGAAGGGTTCAGAGCAACTTCAGCAGCTCGCGCATCACTTCGAAGGCGTCCGCGACGTAGACGACGTCCGCTTTCCCGCGCGTCCAGCCGCAGTTGGGATCCAGGTTGATGGCGCGCCGCTCCTGAATGAACCGCCATCCCACCACATGGGGCTCTTCGCCATGGCAGCACGTCGCCAGCCCCTTGCGGTGCCGCGGCGACGAGCCGGTCTGCCCCACCTGATGCAGATGCGTGAGGAAGGGCAGCACCGCCTGCCCCTCGCTCGAAAGATCCACCAGCGACTTCGACGAGCCGAGCGAGCACTGCGTGCGGCGGACGAATTCCAGAATCAGGCTGGCGGCTTCGTCCACGTGCACGGCGCCGTCCTTCTGCTTCTTCGTCCACCCCGCGCCGGCGACGAACAGCAGCGGCGCGTCGGGGCGGATGGTCTGCTCGCCGGCGAGCGGGGCGGACTGCCCCTCCACCACCGTGCGCGTTTCCCATTCCACATCGAGCCGCTCCGGCGCCGCGCCCGGCGCAGGCTCCGCGGGCGCCTCCGAGCCCGGCTCGATGAGCAGGAACCACGGCCTCGCGGTGCGCCGGAACGCCGCCTCGATCCGCTGCCGGTAGAACCACCGCCCCGCGGCGCCGTCCGGCGTGAAGCTGACGACGTGCGTGTCGATAGCGGCGCCAAGCCGCTCGGCGACGCCGGGCAGGGCGCGGTGCATGCGCATGGTGTCCGGCGCGAGCACCAGCGGCGCGCCCGAGGCGCGGATCAGCGCTTCGCAAGCGGCAGCGTCCGTGGCGTAGCGGGAAACGGCGAAGGCCTCTCCCTCGACAGCGAAACACCGGGCCGCGCCGCCGGAGGCCTGCTGCGCCGCGGAGGCGGCGTCCGCGCCGAAAACCGCGAGGTCGAATTCGCCGCCCAGCCGACGGGCCAGGCCCAGCACCTCGAGGGCCGCCCGGGGAAGCGCCCCGTCCACGGTGTGCAACAAAACCAGCATCTTTTCCATGGAATTCCCCTCCCTATTGCCGGATCCATTCGGCGATTTCGCGGGCGATTTCCGCAGCCGGCATATCTTTCACCACCCGCGTCTGGCGCACCACGGAAGGCAGCGTGGCGCTCAGATATTCCGCGGCGGGCTCGACCGCCGCCGGCGCCGCTTTTTGCAGCGCGGGCAGGAGGACGCGCATGTTCGCCATGCCCGTCTGCGGGTGGTTCGGCGGCTCCGGCAGGCTGCCGGTCGCCCACGCCAGCATGGCGGGCGGAGAGGCGCAGCGTGAAATCTGGTGCAGCCCGCCCTCGATGCGCTCCTTGATCCGCAGGGAGCCGTCGGCTTCCACCGTCAGCTCGTCGACGGCGAGGAACTGCTCGCGGATGCCGAGCCGCTCGGCGACGCGCTGCATCACCACTCCGGCGCCCCGCGTCGCCGATTCCCACCCGCCGAACAGCAGCAGGCGGGAGCGGTCGAGATCCGGCATCGCGGCGATGGCGCCCGCAAGCGCCGCAGCCACGGCGGCGGCGTCCACAAAGCCCCCGCCGGGGCCGTCCAGCGCCGTCAGCTCGAAGGGGAGCTTCTGCGCCACGGTCATCATCACCTGCTGCAGTTTCGCCTTCGGCGCCAGGCTCACCACGCGCACCACCGAGCCCGGATGCTGCTTCGCCAGATGCCCGGCCTCATACAGCGCGTGCGCCGCCCACGGGTCGAAGACCGCGGGCAGCATCAGCTCATTGCGCAACGAGGGGCGCGCCGGGTCGAAAACAGGTTCCAGGGTCTGGAGCGGATCGGGCGCAAGCCCGCCGCATACGATGATCTGAAATGGCATAGGAATTCACTCAGTTTTCGGCAGAATGGAGGCCGCCCGGGGCGGCGCAAAACTCGATATTGGACACCGGACAATTCCACAGGCACGCCCCGCAGTGGACGCATTTTTCGCGGTCGAACGCGGGCGGGCCGGCCGGATCCTCCGCCGAAACGCGGATCGCCTCGCCGGAGCAGATCTCCACGCACAGGTGCGCCTCGCAGTCCCGGCACAGCTGCGGGCGCCGGAAGATGACGTGATCGGGAAATTCGGCCGGCGCCTGCACCTTGCCGCCCATCAGCAGCGCGTCCTGATGCGAGACCAGCAGCCGCCCGTCGTAGGGTATGGGCGGCCAGCCGCAGAGGTCCATCAGCAGATCGTGCAGCGGGCGCGCTTCGGCTTCGGCGCGCGCCTTCGCCCGTTCGATCTCCGCGCGCGACAGCCGCCCGGCATAATAGTCGGCCAGGGTCTTCGGACGGCGGTCCCCGCCGCGCCGCGGCAAGGCGAGCCGCCCGCCGGTCAGCCCTGCCAGCGCCATGCCCACGAAGCCCGGCAGCAGCCCCCATTGGAAGCCGTTGCGGGCGCGCTCCGCCGCCACGGATTCGCGCTCCAGCCACGAAGCCCGCCGCCGCGCCACATACGTTCGCTCCAGGTTCTCCCGCGTAAATGGCGCCCCTTCCCGCAGCAGCTCCAGCACGGCTTCCGCCAGCTGCACCCCGGTCAGCCAGGCTTCGTCCACGCCCGACCCGGTGAGCACGTTCGTCGAGCCGGAACACTCCCCGATCCGCGCATATCCGTCGCCCGCCAGATACGGTTCGCCGCGCCGCCCGGACTCCAGCAGCGACTTCGCGCCCCAACTGCGCAGCCGGCCGCCCTCCAGATGCCGCCACAGCCGCGGATGCTGAATGAAGTGCTGCAGGTAGCGGTAAGAGGTCCGCACCGGGCTGTCCATCCATGAAGGGACAAAGATGCCCGCGCTCGCGATGCGTCCCGGGTGCACGTACAGAAAACCGAAGATCTCCGGCTCCGGATATCCGATGGTGTGCCAGACCGTGCCCTCTTCCAGCGTGCAGGACTCCGGCAGGTCGATCACCATCTTCATGCCCACGGCCCACTCGTCGCGCCGGCGGCCGGCGGGCATTCCGAAATGCTGGTCGAGCTGCCGCCCCACGGCGCCCACGGGTCCGTCGCCCACCACGGTGAGCGCCGCGCGCACCTCGGAGCCGTCGGCGGCGAGCCGCACTCCGGCGACGCGCCCGTCTTCGATCAGCGGCGACGCCACCGGCGCCGCGGGCCACACCTGCGCCAGCCCGGACATCATCACCTGCTGGCCCACCCATTGATTGAACTGCCCGAGCGAAAAGATGAATCCGTCCCCCTTGTGCAGGAACGGCGGAATCCAGGGCAGCTCGAGCGCCTCGTCCTTCACGCCCAGAACCGCGGACAGGGCGCGGCAGACCTGATCCGCCAGCCGCATCCATGCCGGGCGGCGCGAGGCGCCCACCGGATCAAGCAAATACAGAAGCTTCTCCTGGCGCACGCGCGCCGCCAGAGGGATCTCCGCCGGATCCAGATCGGGCAGGGAAGCGCGGATGGCGCGGGCGCGGGTCACCACGCCGGAGACGCCAAAAGAAATGTCATCGGCGCGCTCGTAGCAGACCACCTGCGGCGGCAGCCCCGGAATGGCGCGGGACTCCACCCCCGCCATCTCCGGCTGTTGCAGCCCGCGCGTCAGCGTCAGAAGGAAGCCCGCCATCGCAGGGCCGAAGCCTGTGCAGACGATGTCGGCATCCAGCGGGGCGGGCGGTTCGGGCGGCTGTGCTTCCGGGTGCATGGCGGTGTCAGCCGTCACTGCGGATAGTCCAGCGCCGCCGGAATCATGACCTTCTGGACGGACTCGGCGGCCCGGTCCTTGGCCAGCAGCGCGCCGGCGAGGCACCCGTCCAGCTTGCTGCGCAGGCGCGAAAAATCGGCCAGTCCGGGCGCGCGCACGCACGGGCCGGCCTTGGTCTCATGCGTGCCGTCCTCGCGCAGGTAATCGCCCGTGAAGCCGCTCGCGCCCGGCACGAGGCTCTCGATCTGCTGCAGCTCCTGCTCCTCGAAGCAGGAGCCGCACTGCGCCCCGTCGTCCCAGGAGGGATGCCGCAGATATCCGAACACCAGCTCGGTGCAGATCCGGGCGGCTTCGCCCGCCGCCCGCGCCGCCTGCACGTGGCACAGGTCGGTGAAGAACTGCACCGTGCCCTCGAAGCCCTGCTGAATGACGCCCGCACCGTGCCGCCGCAGGTGTTCGACATCCAGAATGAAGCAGCGCGCGGCCAGCAGCCAGCACAGCGCATCCGCCATGGGGAAGGTGACGCCCTGCCGGTTGGCCTGATACAGCTTCTGCCCGTTGGCATCCGTGGCGTGCTGCAGGTGGTTCAGCGTCCACTGCCACAGGTGCATGGCGCTGGCCAGCGTGCAGGCGCCGGTGCCCGGCTCGACGGAGGCGATCTGCCGCATCTCGTGGATCCAGTTGCGGAACAGCGCCTGGAAGACCTCGTTGGTCATCGTGACCGAAAGCTGGCGCCGCTGCACGGCTTCCGGCCCCTCGTAGGTGGCCTCCAGCTGCGAGTCCATCCACTTGTAGCCGAGGAAGCCGGGGCAGTCTTCCGTGATGCCATAGCCGCCCATCAGGCTTACCGCCTCGCGCATCATCACGCTGCCGTGCCCGGTGTTCCAGAGCTTGGTGGCGGGGCAGAGCACGTTGGCCTGCGCGTCGAGCACGATGTACTGGATGACGGGGTCCTCCGCCATCGCCTTGTAGCGCGCCTCGTCCCGCAGCGCCGCGGGGTGCGCCTGCATCTCGACGAACTCGAGCGCCTCGTGCTGCCGCTTCCGCAGCGCCTTGTGCGCGGCCATGCCGCCGCGGATGCCCTGCGCGGCCAGCACCTGGTCCTTGGCGCGCTCCACCGGGTCGAGTTCGTCAAAGAGCCGCGCGGCGGCAAAGCCGAGCGAGGCGCTCGCCTCGCCCGCCGCCCAGATGTCGACGAGGCGGTGCGTGACGTCCTCCTTCTGCTGGAGCCCGAGCTCATACCGCGGCGAGCCCGGCAGCACGGACTCCGAGCCGCGGAAGCGGTCGCGGTGGTAGCGGATCAGCGGCTCGATCGCGGAAAGCAGTTTCGCCGACGTCATCAGCCCCACCGTGACGCGCGTGCGGCGGAAGACGGCTTCGATGATGGAGCTGTGGTCGTAGTTGGGGACGATGACGCCGTCCTGCACCGTGTAGCCGCCCACGATCCGCGAGGCGGGCACGCGGAGCTGGAAGACCGGGTCGTTGGTCGCCGAAAGCTGGTGGACCAGCTTGCGCGTGGGCGTGCCGCGGTCGAAGATGCCCGGATCGGTCTCCTCCAGGATCACCATGCAGGAGCCCTTGATGCGCGGATCGGCGGAGTCGACAGCGGCGGTGACGAAGTTGGCGAACGCCATGTTCGTGATGAACCGCCCCCGCTTGGTGACCTCGAGGATGGGTTCGCCCCCTTCGGGCCATTCGGCGATCCGCACCTTTCCGCCGAGAATGCCCGTTTCCACGCCAACGTAGGGGATAGGTTCGGTCAGCGCGAAGGCAGCCCGTTTCGGCTCGCGTCCGGGAGCGGGCGCCGCCAGGCTCATGTAGTGGCGGCGCTGCTCCGGCGTGCCGCGCTCGTGGATCGGCGCCAAGCCGAGGTGCGTCGCCAGCGAACTGGTGGCCGCCCCGGCGTCGACCCACGCGAGCTCGAAGGCGATCAGCGCCAGCGCCAGGTTCTTGGGGCCTTCCAGAAAGCCGCCCTCCTCCGGCTCCAGATAGGCGGCGGTGATGCCCGCGGCGTCGAATTCCTTCAGCAGGGCTTGCTTGGCAGGCGTCCAGTCATGCGTGTGCCGCCCGCCCTCGGCCACCAGCCGGGCCACCGGTCCGCGCGCCACGGCGCGCGTGCTCTGCACCAGCATCTGCAGGTCGTAGCGGTCGGCGAAACGCCACATCACCTGCCGGACGTCGTCGCCCGGCAGGGCGAGCAGGTGCTCGCGGGGCGAGGCGAAGGTCTTGGACGCCATGCGGATGAACTCCTTGCGCCCGGCGGTAATGCAATTGAGCGGCCATGCCGGGCGGCGGCCGGAAACTGCGCGAATTGCGAGAGTTTCAGACCGAAGAGTCCATTTTAGCTGGGCCGTATGCCCCAGTCCAGCCCGCCTTACTGTACGGCGGCGTCAAATCCCCCGGCGCAAGAAGGCGGTGCCAGAGGGACGGGGATGTTGTACGGGTGTCCCCAAACTGGGCGTTGAACGCCCCGGCGCCCTGTGCCAGGCAACAGGGAAGGGAAGCCGCCCGAATTGGAAGATGGTCCGCCTTCGGCTGTTTCCGTCCTGCAGCGGAGAACGGGCGGCGCGATGGCAGGGCAGTTGCTGCGCGCGGCTGATTCTGGCGAAGGTTGCGCGGCCATTCTTCACAGTCGGGGAGACGGGCAACTACGGACGCCAGGGTGCGGCGATGACAGAACGATCCGCGCAACAGGGAAGCGCCATTCAGGTTCTTGTCGCGGGAGGGACGCGGCTCTGCCGCGAGGCGCTCGCAAAGGCGCTTGAAGCGGAAGAGGGCATCCACATCAGAGTGGTTCAGCCGCAGGAGCGAATCAGCCCCGGGGCGTCGGCGGGGCATGGGTGGTGCTCCTGCTCTGCCCTCCGGCGCCAGGAACCGGCGACGGCAGCGCCGCGGGGAAGCTTCCCGCGCCGCCGGAGCGGTGCCTGCTTCTCTGCGACGCCCCACTACCCAGATCGCAGACGCTCCGGCTGTTGCGGATGGAGATCGGCGGCATCTTTGACGCGAACCAGCCCATGGCGGAACTCTCCAGCGCTCTCAGGATGGTGGCGCAGGGCGGCAAGTGGCTGGGCGGCAGCTATCTGGAACAGCTGGTAGATGCGGTAACCGGAAAATCGAATCCCCGCCAACTGCCGCCCCTCGAAAGGGATGTGCTCAGGCTCGTGGCGGAGGGGTTATCGAATAAGGAAATCGGGCAGCGGCTGGGCGCCTCCGAAGCAGCCGTGAAAGCAACCTTGCAACGTCTTTTCCGCAAAGCCGGCGTCCGGACACGCACACAGCTGGTTCGCGCGGCATTGCAGGGCTGGCTTGGCGCGGGAAGCGACCTCTGATCCGTCTCGCGGCCTCTGTACTAGTACCCGTGGAGAAAAATATCCAAAAGATGTCATGAACCGACCACAAGATGTTGAGGACTAAGGCCTTGGTCCCAGTAGGATCAGGGGAGAGCCTCGGAGGCATACGGGCGGCTCCGGCCCCTCAAGGGCCGGAAGCGGCTCAAGCAGGCTCCGCAACGTCAAGGAAGGAGCAAGTTTATGAGTCTCGGAAAATGGTTCTTGATGGCAGCGCTTGTGGTCGTGCTGTCCTCGCTGGCAAACGCCCAGTTGCCCGGCGCTATTTGGACTTCCACGTCCGATGGCACCAAGGTAAACGGCAACATTTACGCCAGCAGGAACGACGTTTACCTGAACGGCGGTCCGCAGAATTGCACTGGCAGTGGCTTGCCTGATGGGGACTATTACTTCCAGGTGACTGACCCGTCGGGTGCGGAGTTATTGTCGACGGACCCCGCTTCCAACCGGATTGTCACCGTGACGGGGGGCTTTATCACGGGGACGTCCGACGGTCACAATACGGGCACTTCGTCGTGCTCCGGAGCCATCAGCGTACAGCTCGCGCCCTACAACCTCACATCCAACAACGGTGGCGAGTATAAGCTGTGGCTGATCTCGATGGCGGCGGGTTGCATCAATTCCGTCGATGGCCCAGTGATCGATTTCAAGCCCAGCTGCGCCAAGACGGACAACTTCAAGGTGCGAGAGAGGGACGGTGACGGAGAACCTTCCACCGGAACTATCACCGGCATGAAGTGGTACGACGCCGACACCGATGGGACGAAGGATGAAGGGGAAGTTCCCATCGAAGGGTGGAAGATTATCACCGAGACGCAGGGCACGACAGCCTGCACGGACGCCGATGGCAAGTACTATTTCATCGGCATGCCAAATACGACTTACACGATCAGCGAAGTGCTTCCGCCTCCCTATCCGATGTGGGTGGCCACCACCGCGACCTCAGGAACAGTGACCACCGACAGCGTTGGAGACGCCGAAGGACCAGATTTCGGCAATGTTTGCCTGGGCGCCGGCGGCGGAAGAACGCTGGGCTTCTGGTCGAACAGGAACGGGTTCGCGACGTTCTCGTCCTGGACTTCCCCCTTGGCCGAACTCACTTCCCTGAACCTGCGCAATGCCGATGGCAGTGAGTTCAATCCAACCAGCTACGATCATTTCCGCACCTGGTTGCGCGACGCGAACGCGGTGAACATGGCCTATATGCTGTCCGCTCAGCTTGCCGCGATGAAGCTGAACGTCCTGGCCGGGTTCGTGAATGGCGCTGCGCTGATTTACGCGCCGGGGACCGAAAGCGCCAACTCCGCGGGCTTCGCCAGCGTCAACGCCATCATTGCCGAAGCCGATGCGGAGCTTGGGTTGCACCGATACACCCCCAGCGGAAGCCAGTATCGCTCTTATCAGGAGGCCCTGAAGAACGCTCTGGACCAGGCGAACAACAACATGAATTTCGTTCAGCCCGGTCCGTGCGCGCTGCCGCCCAGTTACTGCCCGTAATCGGCAGCAGCGCTAATGGCACGTCTGCAGAGAACGGAGCATGGATTCGGTGTACAATCCCCCGGATCCGGACTGAAATCCGGCGTGCGGTTTGCCGAACGGTCGGCCGTATCCCGGTTGAGGGGCGAACAGGCCTGCACAACTCGGCGCCCGCAGTCCGAAGGAACTGGGCTGCGGGCGCCGCAGTCTCTCATTGGAGCGTGACGGTAGTGCTTGCGCTTGCCGTCTGTCCGTTATACGAGGCGGTGGCCGTGACTGTATAGGAGCCCTTGGGGTCCTTGTTCTGGAAGCGGTAGCTCCATGTGGCGATGCCCGCCGAGTCCGCCTTGATGCCTCTGGACGACGTGGTGGAGCCGTCGGGCTTGCGAAGCTCGAATACGACGGTCGCGCCGGCGGCGGGCTTGTCGCCGCTCAGGACGACAGCGGAGAACTGGACGCTGGTGCGGACGTTCACGGTGGCAGCCGACTGATTGAATGACACCGTCAACGGCGCCGGAGGCGGGGGCGGAGGCGGCGGAGCCACGACAGTGAGGCTGGCGGTGGCGCTCACCTGCGTGGAGGACGCACTCGCCACGGCATCGACTTCATACGTTCCAGGCGCCGCTGAGTCGGGCACGGACTTCGTCATGGCGATGTTGACCGACTGACCCGGAACCAGCGTGACCGAAGGGCTCGAGAAGGTGGTCGTCCAGCCTTGCGGCTTGGTGGAAGCGAGATCAAAGATCCGCGAGGCGCAGTTGGCAGAGTCGTTGTTCTTGAGCGTCACGGTGTAGCCGGCGGACTTGCCCGGCTCGGCGCTCGGGTTCGGCGGCGACAGAGAGATGGCGGGCGGCGCCTCGGTGCAGGGCGCCGAGCCGTAGGCAACCTGGACCGACAGCCCGGTTGAGGTCGCTCCCGTGATCGAAAGGGACAGGTTCGTGTACGGATCCTGCCAGGAAGAACCGGCGGGGAGCGAGGCGTCGTTGAATGCGCTCGTCGCGGGAGTGAAATCCAGCAGATCCGTGTAGCTGCCCGTGTTGGAGTCCTTGTAGTGGATGAGCGCGCCGCTGAAGATCTGCGAGTTCAGCGTCGTGTCGTAATTGCCCAGCGGCTGGCGGAACTCGAGCCACAACCACGCGTTGTTGCCGGTGCCCCGCTGAATCTGCAGCGCCTGTGGCGAGCCGCCGCCAGGGACTTCCAGCGGCTTGACAGTATAGGCGCCCGCTGATTGCACCGTGACCACGTTTGCCGAAGACAGCCATCCGAGCTTCAGCTTCTGCTCCGCCGTGTAATGACCCAGATTCCACGAGCCCATGGCGGATTGCACGTCGCCGTATTCGCTGATGGTGCCGGCAGCGCCCAGAGGTCCCAAAGCCTCGCCCGTGAAACGGCGCGAGCGCGAGTGCATCAGCCCCAGCGCATGCCCGCCTTCATGAGCAGAGAGCCTCACGGCGCTGTCCGTGCTTGAGAAGTATTGCGCCAGCATCCACGAGCTGGAAGCATTGATCGTCCCGTCCGCCGAGGAAAACGACCCGCAACCGACATTGGACAGCCCCGCCCACCCGCAGCTGCCGGGGTTCGGGAAGATGATGAACAGCCGGTTGTAGTTGCGGAAGTCGATATCCGGATCCGCGGCGGCGATGGCGGCGTTCCGCATGGCGTAATAGTCATTGCAGGAATAGGTCTGATTGAGCGTGTACCAGCCGAGCACCGTGCCCGTGGCCGTGACGCTGCCGTAGGAGGCCTCGTTCCAGTAGCCGTGCAGGCTGCGCCCCGATGTCCCAAACAGCATGGAATGCACGCTCGCCGGCGTCACGCCCGCCGGAGGCGCGATGCCGGGGAAGGTGACCAGCAGCACGGCGATGTTCTGCGGACCGCGCGGACCGCACGCCGGCGCGGCAGCAGCGTCGCCGGACGCCACCACCACGCCCTCCATCGCCGCCACCACTTCGCCGATGCGCACGCCGCGGAACCGCGCTCTCTTGCCGCATTCGATCCCCTCGGGCTGCTCCCCGGCGACGCGCACTTCCAGCGTTTCGCCTTCCGCCTCGAGGAAGTGGATGGTCTCGTGCTCCTCCAGGTTCTCGTCGTCCACCACGAGCGTCTCCACCGGCCCTTCCCACTCGCCGTGCTGTTCGAGCAGCGCCGCCTGCCCGGGGAACTCCTTGCGCAGCGACGCAAGCGCCCCCTCGTCCAGGAAGAGCCGCAGCGCTTCTGCCGGATCGGTTCGCGCCAGCTCCTTCAGCGCCATGGCCCGCTCACGGAGCTGTTCGGCCGCCTCCCCGTGCATCGCGGCACGCCCTCTCTCATCCGCCTTCCGCACGCGGGCCAGCAGTTCCAGCACAGCCCCGTTCCGCTGCCGCGCCCGCTCGGCGGCGGCAGCGCGGCGCGCGGCACGCTCCTGCGCCCGCCCCGCAGGCTCCGGCTGCGCCCACGACAGGGCGCACGCCGCCACGGCCAGCACGGCCCATCCCGCTCTCGAAACCAACTTCGGTGCCATTGCCGTTCTCCCTTGCTTCCGCTCCCTTGAAGGTCGCTTCGCACCTCTTCATCGGAAGCCCGCTTGACACCAAGTAGTGGATGAGTGTCTTTTCGCCTCTCAGGCGGGGAATTCCGCTCCGAAGGCATCGGAGAACCGCCGCAGTACGGGCCAGAGTCGAGTACCGGCCCGCCCGCAGACGCCCTTCAGACAAGGGCCGGGCCGCGATAGAATGTCAGCCGCCATGAGCGAAACGAAAGTCGCCCGCAGAAGCTTTCTGAAGTCCGCCCCCGCCGTTGCGGCTGCGCCCGCCGTGCTCGCCCAACCGAAGCCCAATGACCGGCTGCGGCTCGCCGTCGTGGGCGTCGGCACCCGCGGCATTTACCTGCTCGAACGCATGCAGGAGGCGCCCAACACCGAAATCGCCGTCATCTGCGATCTCTACGACGCCAATCTCGAGCGCGCGCAGAAAGCCGCATTCAACAAGAAAGCGGTGGTGACGAAGGACTGGGAAAAAGCCGTCGAGTCGAAAGACGTCGATGCGGTCGTGATCGCCACGCCCGATTTCTGGCACGCGCCCATGACCGTGCGCGCGGCGCAGGCGAAAAAACACGTCTACGTCGAAAAAGGGCTCTGCCGCACGCTCGAGGAGGCCAAGGCCATCCGCAAGGCCGTGCGCGAAAACAAGGTCGTCCTCCAGCTCGGCCATCACCAGAATTCCGAGCCAACTTTTCTGAAAGCGCGCGAGATTTTCCGGTCCGGCCGCCTGGGAAAAACCTGCCTGGCGCGCACCTATATCGACCGCACCAATCCCTGGCCCGAGTGGCAATTCTACACGCGCTACGACAACCAGCAGCTGCCTGCCGACGCCACCCCGGACCACATTGACTGGGAGAGATTCCAGGAATATGCCGGCGTGAAAACCAGATTCGACCCGGAACGTTTCTTCCGCTGGCGCTGCTGGTGGGAATATGGCACCGGCATCGCCGGCGACCTGATGAGCCATCAGTGGGACGGCGTGAACCTGATCATCGGCATGGGAATTCCCGAAGCCGTGCAGACCATGGGCGGGCTCTATTTCTGGACGAAGGACCGCGAGGTGCCCGACCAGTGGCACGTGATGTTCGAGTATCCGAAGAAGCAGCTCAACGTCACCTTCGCCTGCACCTTCCACAACCGCCACCACGGCACCAACACCTTCATCTTCGGGCGCGACGCCACCATCGAGGTCGGCGAGCGCCACTGCCGCCTCTATACGGCGGAATGGACGCCCGAAGGGTCGGCCAAGGTCGCGGCGGCGCGGAAAAAGGCCGAGCAGTGGGGGCTCGATCCGGAGATGGCCAACCTGCTCGCCGAACCCGAATACCAGTGGAAGCGCGGCGAAAACCAGGTCTCGAGCCACATGCGCAACTGGATCGACTCCATCCGCGGACTCGACCAGCCGCGCTGCGGCATGGACCGCGCCTGGGAAGAGGCCGTTACCATCGTCATGAGCGTCGAGTCCTACTTCAAGGAGCGGAAGGTGAAGTGGGACCCGGTGAACGAGCAGATCGTCTGAGCGGGGCGCGTCTCAGCGCCCTCGCGTGCGGCGCCGCAAGTCCAGCGCCAGCCCCAGCCCGGCCGCGACAAGCGCGAACGTTCCCGGCTCGGGGGCCTGCAGGGGATCGCCTCCCTCTTCGGGCCCCGGCAGGCGCAGCGCTGGCGAGACCTGCTCCAGGCGCGTCAGGAAGGACTGATACTCCCAGCCGGTGAAGGTCCCGTCCGGCGCCGCATTGCCGCTGATCACAGCCCACTGCCCCAATCCGAATTGCGGATTCTCGCGGATGAACGCTGCCGCGGTTTGCATCCACGCCATGGCTTCCGGCGTCAGCGCAATCGACTGGAATTCGGCGTCATCCAGAATGCCCCAGATGGCCTGCTGAATGTGCAGATCCGGGTAAAAAGACGCGCCGCTGCGGTACGCCTCCATTTGCTGGATCAGCCACGCCGCCGCCTGATACCGCTCCACTGCATTCAGCCCCAGATCCGACCAGAAAAAGCCCTCGTTCGGCAAACCGCCCTTGCGCACCAGCGCTGCCTGTTCGGGCGTCCACTCAAGCAGCGGCACGACATTCGCCATGTAGGTCTGCCCTCTTGCGGCGAACCGCTCGACGTCCACGCACCACAGGTCCACGTCCAACCCGTCCACCGTGCCGTTGTACCGCCCGCCGCTCAGCACCAGCACCGCACGGTCATTCGTGATCTGCACCGTCTTGCCCGTGCCCAAGGCCGATTCCGGCAACAATGGGCTTGCCCAAACGGGGCAGGCGAACAAAAAAGCTGCGAACGGCGCCCGCACAAATCGCATGAAAGGTCTCCCGCCAGCCGGAAAAATCCATGAATCGGAATCCAGCTGCAATTGGCACCTTATCAGAGGCGAATTGCCAACAAAATGGCCCGATGGTTCCAGAACGGCGCCTTCCGCGCCCGGCCGTCGGCGCAGCCCGGGCCGCCCCACCCGCAGGCGCCGCGCCAATTGCATGAAAAATCTTCTGTTTCGGCTCCGCCGCAGGACTATCCCGCTCGTCTTGAAGGGGGTAGGCGGTATAGGACGCAGGAACCCCGGGAACAGTTTTTCCTCACAGAGACGCAGAGTAAAGCGGGCGGCGGCTCATCCGGCGCCGTCAGATCCGGCAACCCAGCCACATCCCGGAGACCACCCCATTGGCGGTGCATTCGCGAAGTCGCCGCTCGCCGGGGTCGCGTCTGAGGTTGTCTCGGCCCCCCGGTTCAGAGGGCAGCGGCGCCGTCGCCGGGGACATGGCATCGCTTCGGCCAAACCCCGGATCTTTCGGCTCAGCGGCAGCCCCAACGTGCTGCGGCTCGGATTCCGCTCCACCCTGCAATGGCCGGGGACAGACTCAAGCAACGCTTCAGGGGAGCCGGGAAAGCCAAAGCACTAACTGGAGATATGCGTATCCGGTCAGCGCCACCGCCGCCGCGGCTGCGCCCGTCCAGAACTTCTCCTTTGCATCCGGCACCAGCCGGGGCGTGCCCGCCAGATAGCCCAGCACGAACCCCGTGGCCAAGCCGCCCAGATGCGCGGCATTGTCGATCCGGAAGAACGGCAGCAGCCCCCACAGCAGCCCGTAGATCGCCCACCGGATGTAGAACCCCTTGATCATGGCTGCTTCGCCCGACCACTTGTAGCGCACCCCGAGCGCGATCATGGCGCCAATCAGCCCGAACAGCCCCGCGGAGGCGCCCACGGTAAGCATAGTGCCCCGCAGCATGCTCGCCGCGAAACCGCCCATGGTCGAAAAGATGTAAATCGCCACCATCCGCCTGGCGCCATAGATCTCCTCCGCGTGACGGCCCAGATCCATGAAGACCCAGAGGTTGAAGAAGATGTGCATCAGGCTGCCGTGCAGGAACCCGGCCGTGATCAGCCGCCACCACTGCCCGCCAAACACAGCCTGAGGCAGCGCCGCCCCGTAGCGGATCAGCGCATTCACCTCGCCCACCTTCGCCGAGGCGAGCAGGGTGACCAGATACATCGCCACGCACAACAGCGAAATCACGATGGTGGCAAACTGCGCCGAGGGCACCAGCCCGGCCAGGATGCCCCCGGGCTCGCGCCGGTCCACGGCCCGCGGCCCCACCGGGGTGTCGCAATAGGGGCAGACTTTGTCGTGAATCGTGATAAACGCCCGGCAGTGCGGGCACATGCGGCGGGTTTCCACTACGGCCATTGTAGCGGCCGCCGGGCGTGGCAGGCATGCCTCAGGCGCTTCCCGCGCACGCCTCAGGCGAACGCCGGATTCGCGCCCCGCGCGCATCCATGATTCACTGAAACCAGGCAATTTCCGACGGTTGCACGGGAGGCATGCCTTGAGAAAGAACATCTTGCCGCTGTTTGGCATCGCCCTGTTGGCGGCGGCTGCCGCCACCGGCGTGTTCTACCTGCTGCTGCCGCAGGATGCCGCCTCGGCGCACGCCACGGTGGTCGTGGCGGCGCGCGATGTGGAGATGGGGGCGCGGCTGCAGCCGGAGGATCTGCGCGTGGAGCCGTGGAAGCAAGGCCCGGTGCCGGAGGGCGCCCTGCGCCTGGTCTCGGAGGCGGCAGGCAGGGTGGCGTTGCGCCCGCTTGCGGCAGGCGAGCTGCTGAAATCCGGCGCGCTCGCACCCGCAGGCGCCGGCGCTTTGGCGGCGATCCCTCCCGGCATGCGCGCCGTCAGCCTCCACCCGGTCGACTCGCAGGGTGTGGTGGCGATGCTCGAGCCGGGCAGCCGGGTGGACGTGCAGGTGGTGAACCTCCGCGGCGAGCCCTTCGCCCGCCGCGTGCTGGAAGACGTCGAAGTGCTGCGCGTGCAGAAATCCGATCTGCAGCGCCCCGCGGTCACCGTGCTTGCCAGACCCGAAGACGCTGACCGGCTCTCGCTCGCCGACGCGCAACAGCAGATCCGCCTTCTGGCGCGCAACCCCGCGGAACGGTCCGCCGCGGCTGCGGCGGCTCGGTGAACTGCCATGGGCCGCCTCCCTCTTCTCGCGGCCATGCTGGCGGCGGGCTGGCTCGCCGCGCTGCTGGCGGCATCCCTGTTCTGGGCGGTCCTGGAAGCGCGCCGGCGCAGAGCCGAATCCGGCGCCGCGCTGCTCCACGGCAGCGAGCTGAGCACGATCCGCATCTGGGCGGCGCTGCTCGAAAGAATCGGGCAGGTGGAGCGCCTGCGGCGGCTGATTTCGCAGGCGGGCGTCCCCTGGACGGTGGGGCGCACCACGCTCGTCATGCTGTTCGGCGCCGCCTCCGTGGGCCTCTTTCTGGCCAACACCGGGCTGCTGCCGCTGTGGGCGCGCTGGCTGGCCACTCTCGCCGCCGCTGCCACTCCTCTGCTTTACCTGCGCGCCGCCCGCGCGAGGCGCTTCGGCCTGTTCGCCGAGCAATTCCCTGAAGCCCTCGACTCCCTCTCGCGCGCGCTCAAGGCAGGCTATCCGCTGGCGCAGGCCATCGACCTGCTCGCGATGGAGCACCCCGAGCCGCTGGCGTCCGAGATGCGCCGCACCCGCGACGAGTGGAAGCTCGGCATCCCGTGGGATCAGGCGCTCGACAACCTCGCCGCCCGCGTCCCGCTGCCGGAAGTGGCCCTCTTCTGCGCCGCCGTCAAGATGCAGAACCGCTTCGGCGGGCGGCTCAACGACGTGCTTGGGCGCCTCGGCGAAACCATGCGCGAGCACGCGGCGCTGGAGGGCGAAGTGCGCTCCGTGAGCGCCCACAGCCGCCTCACGGGGACCATCCTCACCTTCGTGCCCGTGGCCATTGGCGTGCTCCTGTTCTGGGTGAACCCGGATCAGATGTCCATCCTTCTCACGCGCAGCGAGGGAAGAATTCTGCTGGCGGGCGCTGTCCTGGCCAACATCGCGGCGCATTTCCTGATCCGCAGAATGGCGCAAGTCCGGCTGTGAGAGGAACCCGCGCATGACTGGCACGCTTCTGCTCTTCTTCGGATTCACGCTGCTGGTCGTGATGGGGGCGCTCGCGTTCGCCGTGCGCCGCCTTCCCGCCGAAGGAAGCGCCGCGCCCTGGCCCCGCGTGCCCGCTGCGCCCCCGCGGGGCTGGTCCGCGCGGATGATGGATGCGCTGCTGTTTCTGGGCTCGCTGGCGGCGCCCTCCGACGCGCGCGAATTCAGCCTCCGGGCGAGGCTCGCCGCAGCCGGCTACAGGAACCCGGCGGCGCTATACCTTTTCCAGGGCATCCGGGTTTGCGCCGCGGCCCTGCTGGCAGCGGTTCTGGCGTGGGCGGCGGCAGGGCAGGGCGCCGGCGCCGGGGCGGCTCTGGTGGCGGCCGTCTGCGGCTTCGGCTTCGCATTTGTTGCGGCGGAACACGTGCTCGAAAGGATGCGGCAGGCGCGGGTCGCCCGCATCCACAGGGCTTTGCCCGCGGCTCTCGACCTCATGGTCCTCAGTCTGGAAGCCGGGCAGAGCCTCGATGTCGCCCTCGCGGAGACCAGCCGCGAACTCGCGCGCGTCTTCCCGGAACTGGCTTCGGAGTTCGCCCAGGTGCACCTGGAGATGCGCGCCGGACGCCAGCGCACCGACGTGCTGCTGGAGCTGGGCCGCAGAACCGGATCGCCGGAGCTCAAAAAGCTCGCCGTCGTTCTCATCGACAGCGACCGTTTCGGCGCCAGCCTCGCCCCGGCGTTGCGCACCCATGCCCGGTTTCTGCGAACGCGCCGCCGGCAGGCGGCCCAGGAAGCGGCGCGGAAGCTGAGCGTCAAGCTCATCTTCCCGGTTTTCTTCCTCATCATGCCCGCCGTGTTTGTCGTCTCGCTGGGCCCTGCCGTGCTGTCCTTCCTCGAGGCGATGAAGCCGCTTCTGGCACCCTGAGACCCGCTGGCGGGCTCGATTCGCCATGCAATCTTTCCGGTGACGCAGCTCCCCGGCACAGTCGGCGGCGTCCCGCCGATCTCTCTGCCAGCCACGAAGACTCGTGCCGATCCTGCCGGATATCGTGTGTAGGGGGAGGCTCGACGAGGTGCCGCCGGACACGCGCCGGGCGGACTGGCTCCCAAGGGTCGCACGTTGTGAAATGTTCCACAACGCCCCCTCGCCCGCGTTTGTCGCAAGCTCCCCGTTTGAAGCCCTCCGATCGTTGCCCGATCTCGGCCTCAGCCCTGATCGAAAACAGGCCATGCCCCGAAATGCCGGCGGCGGCAGCGGCATCATGCGATGCGCCTTGGGCCCTGGCGGCAGGCAAGCCCATCACGCGGGAGCAAACAGCAATGATGTGTCATTCTGGCGGACGGCCTGCGAGCGCCACGTTATTGGCCCGTGATCCAGGACAGATACGCCTTGGAGCCCGTCAGCAGCAGGGACGGGAAAACCAGGGTCAGGAGCGATGCAGTCCTCTCGAGCCAGCTTTTCTCCCTGAGCGCCGCCACAGCACATGCGGCCGCGAGCCAGCAGGCCGTCATCGTCGTGTCCGCCGAGACAAATTGCAGCAAAGGGAGCGACAGACCGCACAGCAGACGAGCCCGCGCGGCATCCTCCCGGAGGAGATTCCAGAAGGCATGTCCGGCAAAATAGACGGCCGCCAGCATCGCCACCGTCTGCAAGCCTGCGGCGAAGGCCAGAAGGGCGGTTGAAAGCGCGGCCGAAGACAGTACGTCGTTATCTGCCAGGAGAGCCGGCCGCCGGCAACAATCCGGTTTTGTCATACGCGCATACGCTGGTCAGTCCGTGTTCGGTCTTTTCCCAGTAGTGAGGTTTTGTGGCCAATTGCCAAAGAGCCCTCCACGCCGCCATGGACATCAGGAAGTAATACGCAGGCAATTGCAGGGCGCAGAAAACCAGCAACGGACGACTGCGGGCCCAAGCCGCCAGCATGTGGAAGTAGATGAGGAGGCCGTTGCCCGCCAGCAGGAGCATCAACGACACGGCGAGCGTGGGAGGAGCGAAAAGAGGATCGAAGAGCTTTGTCCGGGTCAGAAGCCAGAAAAGGAACGCCAGCGCCAATGGCGGGAAGACCAGGGGGCCGAGAAAGGCGCCGCCGATGAACGCATGCAGCCCCAGGAACCCCCTCCAGCCGAGGCGCCTCAGGGTGACCAAGGGGTGCCGCATGTACACGAGCCAGGTCTGCATGTAGCCTTTCACCCACCGCGAGCGTTGCCGGATCCAATTGCCGACGCGGCTGTTGGCCTCCTCATAGGTCGTGGAATCGAGCACTCCGACCCGCCAGCGGTTCATGGTGAAACGGATGCCGAGGTCGGCGTCCTCGGTGACGTTGAACGGATCCCAGCCGCCGAGGGCACGAACCACTTCTATGCGAAAGTGGTTCGAGGTGCCCCCCAGTGGGATGGGGATTCCCAGAGCTTCCAGCCCAGGCAGATACCAGTCGAACCACAGCGAATACTCCAGGGTGAACATGCGCGTGAGCCAGTTCTCGCGCCAGTTGAAATAGTTCAGGCGCGCCTGGAAGCACACCACATCCTTCGGCGCCTTGCGGAAGGCCAGCACGGCGCGCTTGAGTTGGTCGGGCTCGGGGATATCCTCGGCATCATAAATCGTGAGCAGGTCCCCGCGGGCGAACTGCAAGGCGTAATTGAGAGCTTTGGGCTTGGTGCGTGGCGGGCAGGGCGGAATCACAATCAGCTCCACGCTGCCTTCCAGGCCCGCTTTCTTGCAGGCTTCGATCGTCTCGGGATCGTCGGCTTCCAGCACGAGCTTGATGTCCAGTTTCGACGCAGGGTAGTCGAGCGAACGCAGCGCTCGCGCCAGCACGGGCACGACGGCGGCGTCGCGGTACAACGGGACGAGGATCGTATAGACGGGCAGGGTCCGGGGATCCAGGCTCTCCAGCTCTTGCCGGGAAGTGCGGCTCTGAT
>JBBFLJ010000005.1:152318-203072 GCA_037481575.1 Bryobacteraceae bacterium
CGGGACGAGGATCGTATAGACGGGCAGGGTCCGGGGATCCAGGCTCTCCAGCTCTTGCCGGGAAGTGCGGCTCTGATAAAGCGTCCCGCTTCCTGTCCAGACAAGCAGGATGCGGAGCAAAAGGCTGCCGAGCAACAGCACGCCCACCAAGGCATTTGCCGCGGACAGCGTGGCGACGGGGTTCCAGAAGAGGCAAGCAGCGGCTGCAGCGAACACAACGGCCGCCGCGGCCCCCTGCGCCCGCGTCAACACCTGCGTCGCCGAGTGCTCGGGATCCTTCTGCGCCCTGCCGAGCACGGAGTTCAGCTCCAGTTGCCGGTCCGCCATCCTTTGCACCGTCCACAGAATGTCGAGCCGGGAGGTCAGCACGAAGGAAACGCCCGGGCCGTACTGCCCTCTCAATCGCCGCAGCAACTCTTCATCCGGCTCCGCCAGCGCAAGAGCCAGTCCGGCGTCTGTTCGCTTCCACGGAACATAGAGGCGCGCGGCGTAATCCCCATAACGGCTCTGGTCGAACAGCTCGCCGTCGGGCGGATCTTTCACAAGATTCACAAACGGCAGGCCGAGATGCTCCGCCAGGTGCCGGTAAAAATCGAACGGGCGCACCCATCCTTTCGCCATCAGAATCCGTCCCAGAGGCGACCCGCATTCGCGCTGAATCTCCAGCGCCGCGGCCAGCTGTTGCTCCGTGATCAGACCTGCAGCGACCAGACTTCTGCCGACCGGCTCCCGCACAGCCCGCAGCACAACGGGATCCGCCCGGGCGTTCAGAAGGTCTTCCATACGGCGATTCCCCACTGCCGGCCCCGCCCGACGTTGCGGCCGGCGAAATCGACTCCGTGGCTGACCTGCAGCCGCCAATCCGGCGCGAACCGGAACACGGCCGAGGCCTGGAGCTTGTAAAGATCGAACGTCGGAACCACCAGCGGATTCCACAGGCCAGCCGTGTCTTCGAGCGCGCCGACCCGGCGGATCGCGAACACCTGCCCCATCCACGTCAGCCACCGGTTCCAGTGAAGGCCGGCGGCTGCTTCGCCGCGAAGCTGATCGCTAGGAAGCCCCCATCTCTTGCGATATCCGCCCTCGAGTGCGGCAAAGCCCCACCGGCTGCCGACGGGAATACTGCGACCGGCCAGCAGGCTGCCTTCCAGGTCCGCCTGTCCGTTGCCCGGGCGGGGCTCGACACGGGCTGAATAGGCCGGCGCCTTTATCAGAATTTGCGCGGCGATCTGCCACCCCGAGTCCGGGTTCCGCAGTCCGCGCCTCAGCCCCGCTTGCAAATCCCCGATCGAGACGGACGATGCCCGGTAGCCCGCGTCCTGGTACCGCAGCGAAGGAATCGCGCCCGAGAGAATGCCCGTCCAGCGGTTCGTCAAACCCACTTCTGCCCAGAACTGGACCGACCGGCTGTGGAACACACCGTTCGCGGCCATGGGCTGCCGGTCTCCCGAGGGCGAAAAACGCTCCGTGGCCCGGTAATCCTGCCAGCCGAGGATCAAAATGCCGTGCCCGCGTTTCTGCATCCATGGCCCCGCGAGAGCATCTCCGCGGATAAGCAGGAATGCCGTCATTGCGCCGCAAAGCCGAAAGAGCCTGGCCAACCCGGAGCGAACCTGCATGTGCTGCCCCACTGAAAAACCTATCGGAACGAACGGCTCCGGACTTTATGTGGCCGCTGAAACGCGGCCGGAAGCGTCCGACTGTCAAAGTCGAATCAATCACTTGCGCATAGGTTTCCACGGCCGGGCGGGATATTTCGGCGGCCTGTTCACCCTCATGCGGCGAGGCGTTGCCGGTTGCCACTTCGATGGGGCGGGCTGCGGCAGCAACCGGTCATGGTCCTGAAAGCCCGCCGGCGCCTCCATGCGCGGTTCGGCGGGCCTCTCTCGCCTGCGGATCGCCGAGGGCGGCCTCCACAGGCGAAGAGATGGCATTTCCGGAAGGCGCGCGGCAAGCGGCGCCGGACGGATCGCCCCCGCCCGGTAACCGCGCGGCATGCCGAAAGGGCGAAACCGCCAGGCAGGAGAGCCTGCCGAGTGCGCCGCCTGTCCGGAACGGTCGGCGCCGGATGGAATCCGGGCCGCTTCTGGCCGGCGGCAGATCGTGCCTGCGAACCCTTGCCTGCGCGCAAGGGTCGCACGCCCGGTCCTTGCTGCGCGCTCCCGGGAGGGGCCAGTGGAGACGCGCGCCCGGCAAGGAACAAATTTGCCAGAAATTGTTTTCCGCGCGGGCCTCACGCGGCCCATCACAGCGGATCCCACACCAGCGCGTCAAACTGGTGAATGCTGCGGAAAGCGAACCGCTCGTAAAGCCGGATGGCGCGCGTGTTGGCCGAAGTCACCGTGAGGGACGCCTCCGCGGCGCCGCTGGATTGCAGCGAAAGGAGAGAACGCCGCAGCAGCTCCGCCCCCGCGCCGCACCCCTGATACGCGGGCGCCACGCAAATCTGGGCGATGTGCCCGGTCATCGGCGCGATCCGGCTCGCCAGGCAAGCGCCCACCACCGAGCCGTGGCTGTCGACCGCCATCCACGAACAATCCGGCGCGAAATAGCCGCACCCGGGATAGCGCACGATGTTCTCCAGGAACCGCCGCGCCCCCGCCGCCGACCTGTACTGGTTGTTGATCTCGCTGTCGACATGGTCCCGGTAGGAGGCGGCGATCAGCTCCGCGGCAGCGTCCATCCAGTACGCCGACCAGCGTTCGAAATGCAGCTCGCCCGGCGGGCGCCCGGCGGCGGGAATCCGCTCGAGCTTCGCCAGCATGAACTGCCGCGGATACACCGCCGGCGGCGCGCCGGGCAGATGGAGCGCCGCGCCCCGCGAGCTCAGCTGCATCAGCTGCGCTTCGGCGCGCCTGAGCCACCGCAGCGAGCGCAGCCGTGCGATCACGGCGCCCAGCAGCATCCCTTCATTGGCCGGGCAGCGCCAGGCGTCGCGGAGGAACAGATTGCCCACCAGCCCTTTGTCGTTCTCCGACACGTAGTAGGCGTAGCCCGCCGGCGCGCCGCCCTCCAACAGGACGAACCCCTCCAGCATCCCCGTGCCGGCATGCCGCAGAATCATGTCCGCCAGCGGCGCGAAATCCCAGTGGAACAGGTTGAGCCAGCGCGCCTTCTCCTCTTCCAGCAAGGGCGCCAGCCGCGCCGCAGGCAGGGCGGAGAGATCGGCCAGCTCCGGGCGCCCGGCGGGAGGCATGGCCAGCCGGTCAGGCGCTCCGCCGCCTGGCAGCGTCGCGCAGGAACTGCCGGATCGACCGCAGCGCCTGCCGCGTCCGGTGGTGGTTCTCGATCAGCGCGAAGCGCACGTGGCCCTCGCCGGCAGGCCCGAACCCGATCCCCGGGCTCACCGCAACCAGGGCCTTTTCCAGCAGCAATTTCGCAAAATCCAGGCTGCTCATTCCGTCGAAAATGTCCGGGATTTTCGCCCACACGAACATCGAGGCGCGCGGCTTTTCCACCGGCCAGCCGGCCGCATTGAGCCCCTCCACCAGCAGGTCCCGCCGCTTCTCGTACACGTGGCAGATCCGGCCCACCTCCTCCTCGCAGTCCCGCAACCCAATAATCGCGGCGATCTGGATCGGCTGGAAATTCCCGTAATCCAGGTAGCTCTTGATCCGCGCCAGCGCCCTGATCATGCGCGAATTTCCCAGGCAAAAGCCCACCCGCCATCCCGCCATGTTGTAGCTCTTGGTCATGGAGAAGATCTCCACGGCCACCTCCTTGGCGCCCTCCACCTGCAGAATGCTCGGCGCGCGGTAGCCGTCGAAGCACAGGTCGGCGTAGGCGAAATCGTGCAGGATCATCGTTCCATGCCGGTGCGCCAGCGCCACGACATGGCGGAAAAAGTCCAGGTCCACGCACGCCGTCGTCGGATTGTGCGGATAGTTCAGCAGGATCAGGCGCGGCGGCTTCGGCGCCTTGCGGAAGTGGTCCTCCAGACGGTTCAGGTATTCGGCGGGATCCGCCACCGGCAGCGGCGCGGCATGGCCTTCGGCCATGAGGACCCCGTATTGGTGAATCGGATAACACGGCGCCGGCGTCACCACCTCGTCGCCCGGTCCGATCACGGCGAACATCAGATGCGCCAGCGCATCCTTCGCCCCGATGGTAACGATCGCCTCCGTCTCCGGATCCAGCTGCACCCCGTAGTTGCGCTCGTACCGCCGGCAGATCTCCAGACGGAGGTTCGGAATGCCCCGCGAAACCGAATAGCGGTGATTGCGCGGGTTCCGCGCCGCCTCGATCAGCTTGTTCACCACCGGCCGCGGCGTCGCTCCGTCGGGGTTGCCCATGCCGAAATCCACCACGTCGTACTGCTGCGAACGCAGCCGCGCCTTCATCTCGTTCACGACAGCGAACACATAGGGCGGCAGTTTCGCAATCCTGTAAAACTCTTCCTGGGCCATACCCGTCTGCATATACCCTTCATGCTACACTGCCGGTCATGAGGGCATTTTGCTGGGCTTGCGTGCTCGCCTCCGTGCTGGCGTTCGCCTTCGCCTGCGCCCAGCCGGCGGGCGGCGTCAAGGAACTCACCGCCGAGGAGCTCGCCCGGCTTCTGGAACAGCCGGACAAGGTCTTCTTCCTCGATGTGCGTGAGCCGCAGGAAATTCAGGCGCTCGGCTCGGTGAAGGGATACGTCAACATCCCCATGAGCCAGCTGCCTGCCCGGTTGGCGGAGATCCCGAAGAACAAGGTCATCGTCACCCTTTGAACGCAGGGCGGCCGCGCTGCCCGGGCGGCAGCGTTCCTCCAGCAGAAGGGCTACCGGACTGCGGGCTCTTGCGGGTTGGAGTCCGTCAAGCGGCAGAAAGGCGGATCCGGCATCCCCACGACCGGCGGCAGGCAGTAGCCAAGGCATGACGCGAGGCGGGAAACCCGCCTGCGGAGACGCCCTGCAAAGCCCCGGTTCCAGGTCCGAAGAGTCTTTGCGCCTCGGATCCACGCCCGCGGGAACAGGGATTCGCAGATTCCCGCACCGCGCGGGCAGGGCAGGGAAGAGGCCAGCAACCCGATATCGGCCGCCGTCCGCAAACCATCGTTGCGAATGCACGAACCCCCCGCCCATCTCGCTTCCGGCGGATCTGCCCTTTCCTGATGGGCCGAAAAACTTCTCCTCACAGGAGGTCCTTGAACGGACCGCCCCTGCGTCGCGCGCCGCCGCTACTCATACCGGATCTCCACCACCCGTCCGCGCCAGTAGGGATGCGGCCCCGAGGGCAGAATCCAGGAAACTTCGCCCTCCAGAGGGACCCACATCCCCTGCCGCAGAGCGTAGCGGCTGAACCTCCCCTGCCACGGCGTGGGCACGCGCTTTCCCTGCACCATCCTTCCGCGCGACTCCGAACGGACCGCCAGCACAAAGTCGTCTTCGCCGAAAACGAATTTCAGCGCCGCGCTCACCGCCCCGTGGCGGATCTTCGCCCGCGCGGAATGCTCGTCCACCGCGCTCCACTCCACCATCGCGCCCGGCAGCAGCGCCACCGGATACCACGGGGCTTCCGCGAGGAACCGCATCAGCTGATCCGCGGCCGTCTCGCCCGTGCCCCGCACGTTCGCCACCGGCCAGAGGCCGAGGATCCGAGCCTCCGTGCTTCCCACACCGTCCATGTACGCATCGCGCACGAAGACCGGAACTGCCGGCGCCATGCGAACCCGCGCCTCCCAGGCGAATCCCGGTGCGTCCAGCGTCACCCGTTGCTCCGCCATGAACGGAACCCACCGCTCGCCCTCTTCGCTCAGGTTGAATTCGCCCTCCTGCCGCATCCACACCCTTTTGACGAATGCGGCTTCCGCGGTCACCGCGCGCCGCAGGTAGCGCTGCACCGGAAGCGGAAGCCCGCGCGTGTTCCGGTGGGGGCTCCAGGATCCAGCCTGTTTCCCTGCTGCCTCCTCCAGCATTCTCCGGGCGCGTCCTGCGGAGGCGCGCCACCACGCCTGCCCGGCGAATCCGAGGATCGCCGCCAGCAACAACAGCAGCCCTGCCGCCGTCCACATTCCCGGAAATCCTCCGCGGACGCCCATCCGGTTTGCCGCAGCCCTCGCGCGCCGCCGGGCATTGCCTTGCGGCGTCATGCGTTGCCCGCGCCGAGATGCCTGCGCGCAAATGCCAGAAATTGCTCCCAGTCGTAGCCGGTGACGTCATGCTTTCCGGCCCGGATGTGGTAGCCGAGCGTGCCCATCACCGGCTGATGCAAGGGCGGCATTTCTTTCGCCGGCAAGCCCTCTTTCCCAAGCAGCCGGTACACCGGCGTGGCGTGGACCAGCGAAAGAAACTCGCCCCGCGGGTCCGCCCACAGGTCCTCGGCGGCGCTCGCCACATACACAGGCCGCGGGGCGCACAGCGCCACCAGCATGTGCTGGTCCACCGGCAGCTCATCTTCCCGGTTGGCGTATTTCAGAAAATTCCCGCAGAACCAGTACGGCGCCAGCTTCGTGATCAGCGCAATTGTTTCCCCGAACCGGCGGCGGCTGAGCGCCGCGCCCATGCAGCCGGAATTGTTCGCGACCACCAGCGCAAACCGCTCGTCCTGCGCCCCGGCCCACAGCGCTGTCTTGCCCAGACGCGAATGCCCCATCACGGCGACCCGCCGGGCGTCGATCAGCGGCTCCTGCTCCAGATAGTCCAGCGCACGGCTCAGCGCCCACGCCCACGCCCCGATGGCGCCCCACTCGCCCGGCTCCGGCGCGGTTTGCCCCTTCCGGTAAAACAGCGGCATCACGCCCCGGCGGAACGCATCCGCGCGGTTGTCGGGCGCGATATCGGCGTAGCAGGCGGTGGCAAGGGCGAAGCCCGCCGATGTGATCTTCTCCAACGCCCACCGCGAAGCCCGCGCCCCGCGCGACGCCTCCGTCGCGCGGTTATCCACGATCCCGAACTCCGGGCTGTTGCGAAGCCAGTTCCGGTTCAGCGGCACCGCGGGGTCGTTCGCCACCGCCTGGTTGCCCATGAAATTCAGTCCCAGAAATGCAGGGACTTTTTTGCCGGAATTCTGGGGGAAATACAGCAGCAAATCCATCGCCGGGCCGTCCGGCGCGTCCGAAAAATGGATCCGCACCTGCTTCCGCAGCGCCGCTCCCCCCAGCGCCGGCTCCGGCGCCGACAGCACCTCGAAGCGGAGCCCCTTCGGACGCCCCGCGGGCGTTCTTCCATACACCTCCTCTTCAAACAGCCGCAGGATCTCCGCCCGGCGCCGGCGCCAGCCGGCAGCGCTCACCGGCGCGCCATTTTCAAATTGCAGCGGATCAGGCAGCGTATAGGCGGGAACTTTGGCCTCGTCGTAGTTCGCTTCGGGAGGCGTTTGAGCCGCCACGGCGGCGGCAGCGGCGGCACTGCAGAAATCCCTTCGGCGCATCATGGCATTCTCTCCTGCGGCGCGAGCGCGTCCGCCGCACAGAATATCAGGACAGCGGCGCGCCCGGCTGCGCAGTTCTTACGGCTGCGAAGCCGCAGAAGCCGCCGGAACCGCTTCGGGCTGCGCGGGCAGGCGCACCTCGAACACCGACCCCTTGCCCACCTGGCTCCTCACCGACACCCTGCCCCCGTGCGCCCTCGCGATCCATTGCACGAACGCCAGCCCCAGCCCCACCCCGCGCCCCGCCGTCTTTTCACCCTCCCGCACGCGGTAGAACTTCTCGAAGATGTGCGGCAGATGCTGTTCGGCGATCCCCGGTCCGTTGTCCTCCACCTCGATCACCGCATCCTTCCCGTCGCGGAAGACCCGCACCACGATCCTCCCGCCCTCCTGCGTGTACTTCACCGCGTTCGAGATCAGGTTGTCCAGCAGCCGCTCCATCTGCAGCCGGTCCACCGCCGCCACGCACGCCGGGTCCGCCTCCAGCTCGAGCGTCTGTTTCTTGCTCTCCGCCAGCGGCAGGAACCGCGCCACCTGCCGCTCCGCCAAATCCCCCAGCATCTCCGGCTCGCATTGGATCCGGATCTGCCCCGCCTCCGCCTGCGCCAGCTGCAGCAGCGACTGCACGATCCGCCCCAGCCGCTCGACCTCCTCCAGCGCGGTCGAGATCGCCCGCCGGAAATCCTCCGCCGTCTTCGCCGTCAGCAGCGCCACCTCCAGCTGCCCGCGGATCACCGTCAGCGGAGTCCTCAGCTCATGCGAGGCGTCCATCGAGAAGCGCTTCATCTGCTCGAAGTTCGCCTCCAGCCTCTCCATCATTCCGTTAAAGGTGGCGATCAGCTCGTCCAGCTCGTCCCCCGTGCCCAACGGGTCAATCCGCAGGCTCAGGTTCCCGCCGGAAACCGTGCGTGCCGCCTGCACCACCCGCTGCAGCGGCGCCAGCGCCCGCCCGGCGGCGTACCAGCCCAGGATGCCGATCGCCAGCAGCATCACCGGCGCGGTCACCAGATACACCGCCAGCATTCGCGCCGGCACGCGCTCCATCTCCCCGGTTGGCAGCCCGATCGCCGCAAAATACTGCTTTCCCGCCCCGCCATATGGCCCCATCCGCACCAGATACGTCTCTCCGTTCTTCCCCCTTCTCCGCACTGTCTCCGTCCGCCCCGTCTCAAGCACCCTCCGGATGGTCTCCGGCGGCTCCCTTCCGATCGCGGCATAGCCCACTGACATCTCCACCACCTCCCCTTCGGCATCCGTCAGCAGAAACACCCGCCGCAGCCGCTCCACCGTGAAGGACTCCTCCGGGTGCTCTGGATCGTAAGCCCATACCAGCTCGCCCTCGCGCGTCCGGAGAAACCCCTTCAGCGCGCTCCACTCCCCGTCGAGCAGCCGTTCCGCCTGCTGTTGTCCGATCACCAGCAGCGCCTGATGAAAGGTGAAGCCGATCGACGTCATCACCACGCCGAACAGCAGGACGTAGCTCAGCGTCAGCCGCGTGCGCAGTCCCGGCGCCAGCCCCGGGATCCCTGCTCCGGCTGCCATGGCGTCCCTCGCCTTGCGTCCGCCCGCGCTAGGCGCCCGCTGTTTCCGGTGCGGCGCTGCCGCCCGGCGCCTCCAGCATGTAGCCCGTGCCCCGCACCGTACGGATCAGCTTCTCCGGGAAGGGATCGTCGATCTTCGACCGCAGATGCCGGATGTAGACGTCCACGATGTTGGTCAACCCGTCGTGCTCCGTGTCCCAGACGTGCTCGACGATCATCGTCCGCGTCAGCGGGCGCCCCTGGTTCCGCACCAGGTACTCGAGAATGCTGAATTCCTTCGGCGCCAGCAGAATCGGACGCCCGCCGCGCGTCACCCTCCGCCGCAGGCAATCCACCACCAGATCCCCCGCCACCAGCCGCTCCGGAACCGACTGCCCGCGCCGCAACAGCGCCTTCACCCGCGCCAGAAGCTCCTTGAAGGCGAACGGCTTCACCAGGTAATCGTCCGCGCCCACTTCCAGCCCGCGCACCCGGTCCTCCACCTCGCTGCGCGCGCTCAGGATCAGCACCGGCGGGCTCACCTTCCGGTTGCGCACCTTCTCGAGCACCTTGAGCCCGTCCATGTCCGGCAGCATCAGGTCGAGAATCAACAGGTCGTAGTCGAGCTCGTGCATCCGGTCGAGCCCCGTCAGCCCGTCAGGCGCCGTGTCCACTTCATACCCGGCGTCCGCCAGACCGCGCTGAATGAAATCGGCGATGTTGGCCTCGTCCTCGATCACCAGAATTCTCATCTCGCTCCGGCTCCGGCTTTGTTTTCGTTCTCAGGGTAGCATCCGCCGCAGCCTTTCCGCGAAGTCCTCTCTCAGCGCACCAGCACCGTTTCAGTGATCTGCTCTCCTTCGTGCACGTGAAATCCCCCCGGCGCCGGATGCACCCACAGCCCGGAATCTTTCGGCGCCGGGATGTCCTCCAGGCGCCGCACCAGCCGGAAATTGCTGTTTTCCGCCGCCCGCGCGAACCGCCCGATGTGCAGATGCAGGTGGCACTGCGTCCTCACTTGCACGCCGTTGTAGGCGATGCCCCAGTCTTCTCCGAACTTCTCCCGCGCCGCCTGAATCGCAAAACGCCACAGCCCGTCCCGGACCGCCTTCGGATACTCATGCAGCTCGTGCGCCCCGGGCCGGTGCATCCTCGGCAGAGCCAGCCAGCGGTTGGGCTTCCGCGGGTTGATGTCCTTCAGCAGGAAAAACTGCACGTCCGGCGGCTGCTTTTCCGCCTCCGCGCACAGCGAGCAGTTGCGCGCCCGCAACGTCTCCGGACGCGCCGGATCGCAGGCGCATTGCGAAACATCCGCCACAGCTGGCGCGCACGCGAGCCACGCAGCAAGAGCCAGGGCATGCCGCATGGCCGCCATTATACTGGTGGGTGTCTCCCCGCGGGCTTCCCGCCCCCCAACTGTGGCTCCTGGCAGCATTTTGCCTGCTCGTCGCCTGGGTCTGCTTCTCCGGCCTCGGTTCGGCAGGTTTGCTCGGGCCCGACGAGCCCCGTTACGCTTTCATCGGCCGCGCAATGGCCCGCAGCGGCGATTGGCTCACGCCCCGGCTCTGGGGAGAACCGTGGTTCGAAAAACCGCCCCTCACCTACTGGCTTGCCGCCGCTGCCTTCCGCCTCGGGCTCAGCGAGGATCTCGCCCCGCGCGTCCCCGTCGCCGCCCTGTCCGTGCTCTTTCTCGCCCTCCAGTGGATCCTTCTACGGCGCATGCTGGATGCCCGCATCGCCTGGCTCGCCACGCTCCTGAACGCCTCCACCGCCGCCTGGATCGCCTACAGCATGGTGGGCGTCACCGATCTTCCCCTCGCTGTCTTCTTCCACCTCGCCGTTCTGCTTGCCTGGCTCGAAACCACCTCTCCCGCCCCCCCGCAGCGCTACGCCGCCGCCGCCTGTCTGGCTGCCGCCACGCTGGCCAAAGGCCTCGTGCCCATCGTCCTCTTCCTTCCCATGCTCTGGTTCCTGCGCAAGCAGTGGCGGGCATGGGCCGGCCCTTTCCTTCTTTTCCTCTTGCTTGCCGCGCCATGGTACGCGGCCATGACCGTCGTGCACGGACGTCCGTTCCTCGACGAGTTCTTCCTGCGCCACCACTTCTCCCGGTTTTCGAGCGAGGAATTGCAGCACGTCCAGCCCTTCTGGTTCTACGCCCCCGTGCTGGCGGGCGGCCTTTTTCCCTGGATTCCCGCCCTTCTCGCCCTGCGGCCCGCCCTCCGGAAAGACCTCCGCTTGCGAATTCCGCTCGCTGTTTTTCTCTTCGGGTTCCTGTTTTTCTCGATTTCCAGAAATAAATTGCCCGGGTATTTGCTGCCCCTCTGGCCTTCTTTCTGCATCCTCGCCGGCGCCGGCCTGGCCGCCTCTGCGGCGGCAGGACGCCCTCTGTTCTGGACCGTGATGCTCGCCGGGCTCTGCCAGGCGCTGGCCACCCTGCTTCCGGAAGCGCTGCTGTACGGGATCACGAGAGCCTCCGTTGGCGGCGTCGCCTGGGAGTACTTCGCCGCCCTGCTGCCTCTCGCGCTCGCCGCGTGGTGGCTGGACTCGCGCGGGCGCCGCCTGACCGCTGCCGCTCTCGCTGCCGTCGTCGCCCTCGCCGGCTTCTGGTTTGTGAGGGTCAGCGCCGCCCCGGTCCTCGACCAGGTCGTCAGCGCCCGCGGCCTCTGGCGCAGGATAGAATCCCGGAAAAACGAGGTCTGCATCGACCGTCTCCACCGCGCCTGGCGCTATGGCCTCGCCTACTACGCCGGCGCCCCCTTGCCCGATTGCTCCTCGCGCCCGCTGCCCCTTCGCATCGACCAGGAGCCGGACGCCTTGCCGAAGATCCTTCCCAATCCGGGCGCCACGCTCGCGCCTCTGCCGGGTGCTGCCGCTTCCACCGGGCAGTAAAATGAGGCCATGAAAAACGAACCCAGCCGCCGCTCCGTTCTCGCCGCGCCGGCGGCGGCAGCCTTCCGCCTCGACGACCGCCCGGCGCTGCTCGGCGGCACGCCCGTGCGCAAGGAGCCCTTTCCCTCGTGGCCCGTCTTCGGCGAACCCGAGGAGCAGGGGCTTCTGAACGTGCTGCGCTCCGGGCGCTGGTACCGCGGCAACGGAGATCACGTCCGCCGCTTCGAGGAAGCCTGGGCTCGCGCCACCGGCGCGCGCCACTGCCTCGCCACCTGCAACGGCACCTCCGCCCTCTTCGTCTGCCTCAACGCGTTGGACGTCCAGCCCGGCGACGAGGTGATCCTCCCTCCCTACACCTTCATTGCCACCGTCAACGTCGTTCTGCGGCAGTTCGCGCTCCCCATCTTCGTCGACACGGATATCGAGACCTTTCAGATCGACGCCTCGAAGATCGAGAGCGCCATCACCCCCGCCACCCGCGCCATTCTGCCCGTCCACCTTGGCGGAAATGTCTGCGATCTCGACCGCATCCTCGAGATCGCCCGCCGCCGCAACATCCCCGTCATCGAGGACGCCTGCCAGGCGCACATGGCGGAATGGCGCGGCAGGAAAGCGGGCACTCTGGGCGCCGCGGGCTGCTTCAGCTTCCAGGCGTCGAAGAACCTGAATTCCGGCGAGGGCGGCGCCGTCCTGACCGAAGACTCATCCCTCTACGAGCGCGCCTACGCCTTCCACAACAACGGCAGCGGGCTGAAAGCCATCGGCGTCAATTTCACCTACGCCTCCACCGGGCACAACCTGCGCCTCACCGAGTTCCAGGCGGCTCTGCTGCTCGCCCAGATGCAGCGCCTCGAAGCCCAGGTGCGCGTCCGCTCCGCCAACGGCGCCAGGCTCAACTCGCTGCTCTCGCAAATTCCCGGCATCCGCCCCGCTGCCCAGTACCCCGGCTGCACGCGCAACGCCTACCACCTGTACATGTTCCGTTACGACGCAGAGGCATTTTCCGGCTTGCCGCGCGACGTCTTTCTGAAAGCCCTGCGCGCCGAAGGCATCCCCGCCGCCGGCGGATATTCTCCCCTGAATACGCAGCCGTTCCTGAAAAATACGCTGAATTCCCGCGGTTATCGCCGCATTTTTCCGGAAAAAACCCTGCGGGAATGGGCCGAGCGCACCGCCTGTCCCGCCAACGACCGCCTTTGCCGCGAGGCCGTGTGGCTGACCCAGAACATGCTCCTCGGGCCCGCCTCGGACATGGATGCCATCGCCGAGGCCATCCGCCGCATCCAGCGCCACGCCGCGGCGCTCGCCCGCAGCAGGGCCTGACGCGCGTCTTCTAGCGGCCCGCCGCCGGAGCCGCCACCGCCGCCTTCATGCACTCGCTCAGCACCCAGCGCACCTGCTCCAGCGTGAACGGCGGCGCCAGCACCGTGAACGCGCCCAGCTCCAGCACGTCCCCGCACCCGCCGTCCAGGCGGTCCACGCACACCACGGCCGGCGCCGCCGGTCTGCCGTCCGCCCTCGTGTGCCTCGCCAGATCGGCAAACCATCCGTCGCTGAAGCACAGGCTCGTGAACACCGCGTCCAGCTCCGGATGCACCGCCAGCGCCGCCTTCGCCTGCTGGCAGGATTCCACTGCGTGAACCCGCGCCCCGCACTGCGCCAGCAGCGGCCGCAGCTGCATCTCCGTCTCCGGCGAAACTGCCAGCAGCACTGCGGGCGGCCGCTCAAAATGCGCCTGATATTGCAGTGGCGGCGTCGACGTCCGCCGGTGCGCCTCGCCCACCACCCGGTCGGCGATCTCCCGCAGCTGCGTCCAGTGCAGGCTGCTTCCCAGCACGCTGTCCGATCCCGCCGCCAGGTTCGACCCGCCCCAGATCTTCTCCTCCGGATAGTCCTCGGCCGCCTGAAACGCCTCGATCAGCTTCGGAATGTCGAAAATGTCCTCGTCATACGGCGACCCGCGGATGATACTGTACGTATACCGCCCGCTCGGCCGCTTGCAGATCAGGCTGATCAAATTCGTATACCCGGCTGACGCCAGCACCAGCCGCGACAGCGGATCCCCCTTCTCGTCCGCGATCACGTAGTTGTAGGGCGACTGATACAGAATGTCCGGCCGCGCCGTGATCGGCGCGATCCCCGCCTCCCCGTTCAAAAGCGCCAGCAGCCGGTCGCACACCAGCCGGATCGTCGTCTTCACCAGCGCCTCGTCGCCCTGCACCTTCCCGTGGATCCGCTGCTGGCGGTAGGGCTCGAAGACCCACGTGAAGTGGTTCTTCACCAGATCATCGAGGTTCACCGGGTACAGCCCGCCGCAAACGTCCAGCTTGTTGTTGTACTGCACGATCCACCGCAGCATCGGCATGCCTTCCGCACGCTCGAGCAGCGTGTGGTATTCCAGCACGAACGCGGCCAGGCAAACGTCCTGATCGGCGTTCCAGACATACACCGGCACCGGCCGCCGCTTTTGCAGCCACCGCTGCATCAGGTGCCCTTGCCGCACCGCGATGTAGGCCTGCATTGCGGCGCTCATGGTGGCTTCCCGGACAACGCCGACGTGGTGGTCGAAATTCACATAGTGCCCGCGGTGCCCCGGAATGTCGTCCAGCACCTCCAGCGCCACCGAATACTCCGGCGCTTCCCGGATGAATTCGTCCCAAGATTCGAAGCGCCGCTCTCTGACCCGCAGTTCAATGTTCTGAAATGCGTCCTGGTTCATTGCGCCGTCCCGGCCGGGCGCAACCGCCCCGCCGGACGCCCTCTGATTTCAGCGTAGCCTGAATCCGCACGCTCCGCCATTGGCCGGGTGCCTGTTATCATGAACGCGAGATGGAGAAGTAGCCTCCCGTGAAGGTTCTGGTTGCTGACGACAGCCTGGTGATGCGCAAGCTTCTGGAAGCCTCCATCTCCAGCTGGGGCTACGAGCCGGTCAGCGCCGCCGACGGCGACCAGGCCTGGCAGATCCTCACCTCGCCCGACCCGCCCCCCATCGCCATCCTCGACTGGATGATGCCCGGCCTCTCCGGCCTCGCCATCTGCCGCCAGCTGCGCGCCCGCCAGACGACGCCCTACATCTACGTCATCCTCCTCACCTCCCGCGGCATGCGCGAGGACATCGTCGAGGGGCTCAATGCCGGCGCCGACGACTACGTCGTCAAACCCTTCGACAAACACGAGCTCGAAGTCCGCCTCCGCGCCGGCAAGCGCATCATCGAGCTTCAGTCCGAACTCATCGCCGCCCAGGCGCGCCTCCGCGAACAGGCCATGCGCGACCCCCTCACCGGCATCTGGAACCGCGCCTGCATCCTCGAAATGCTCGAGCGCGAAATCGACCGCGCCCGCCGCAGCGCCGCCCCTCTCGGCCTGCTCATGATCGACCTCGATCACTTCAAGCAGCTGAACGACTCCCGCGGCCATCAGTTCGGTGACATCGCCTTGCGCTCCTTCGCCTCGCGCGTCCAGTCCGTCGTCCGATCCTACGACTCCGTCGGCAGGTACGGCGGCGAAGAGTTCCTCGTCCTCGCCCCGGGCTGCGGCGAGCCCGAGCTGGTCGCACAGGCCGAGCGGCTCCGCGCAGCCATCGCTTCCGAGCCTTTCCTCCTCGAGGGCGAATCCGTCCCCCTCACCGTCAGCATCGGCGGCTCCTGCATGGTGCCCGGCGCACGCGTTGCCTCTCTCGAACTGATCCGCGCCGCCGACGACGCCCTTTACGAAGCCAAACGCACCGGCCGCAACCGCGTCGTCTTCCGGCCCGTCTCTGTCGCTCAGCGCGCCGACTGAGCCCCCACCGGCGGAGAAGCCGCCCGCAGCGCCTGCGTCTGTCCCAGGCTCGCCGCATAGCTCTCCACCCCGCGGTACAGCGCCTCCGCCAGCCGCTGCCGGAACTCGGGCCGCTTCATCATCCGCTCGTCCCGCGCATTGCTCACAAACCCGATCTCCGCCAGTACCGACGGCATCGATGCGCCGATCAGCACTACGAACGGCGCCATCTTCACGCCACGGTCCCGCGACGCCGGATTCAGCTGCTTCCACTCCCGCGACAGCTCCCGCTGCAGGTAACGCGCCAGCTCCCGCGACTCGTCGAGCTTCTCCGACAGCGCGATCTTCTGCAGCAGCTCGCGCAGCTCGAAGATCGACTTGTTGTGCCCCGCATTCTCCCGCGCCGCCACTTCCAGCGCTTCCTTCGAGTTCGTGAAATTCAGGAAGAACACCTCCGCCCCGGAAACCCGCTTCACAGGCGACGAATTCGCGTGGATCGACAAAAACAGGTCCGCCCTCTGCTCGTTCGCAATCGCCGTCCGCTCTTCCAGCCCCACAAACTCGTCCGTCTTTCGCGTGTACACCACCTCGCCCCCAAGCCGCTCTTCGATCAGCGCCCCCAGCCGCAGCGCCACGTCCAGAACCAGCTCTTTCTCCACCAGCCCCGTCGGTCCGCGCGTGCCCTCGTCATGCCCGCCATGCCCCGGATCCAGCACCACCCGGCCGATCCGCAAGCCCAGCGCTCTCGTCATCGATCTGCCGCCCGACCGCATCGGACGCGCCGGCTTCGGCGGCGACGACGGAGGATTCGCGGCTTCCTTCGCGCCCGCCGCTGCACTCTCGACGCCTTTGTCCTTCGCTGCGGCTGCCTCCGCGGAAACCGCAGCCTTCGGCTCCGCCGCCGCTCCTCCTGCCGCCTGCCGGGTGCCGGATTTCAGATCCTCTTTCCCGCCCGTCGCCCCGGACCCGGATTCCGCAGCCTTGTCCCTCTGCGCAACCGGAGAGGCCGCCGCCGTCCGCGATTCCGCCGCCCGTGCCTCCGGTTCGGCAGCCTTTCTTGCCTCGCTCTCCGGCCCCCTCGTCTTCCCGGCCTCTGTCTCTGCGGCCTTCTCACTCGGGCCAACGCCAGGTCTGCCCGTGGCGGTCCGGGATTCCGCCGCCCGCGCTTCCGGCTTGGCCTCCGGCTTCGCAGAAGCCGCCATCCGGGCAGCTTCGCGCTTCTCTTCCGCCCCCGCGCCCCCCGGCGCGCCTCGTCCCGCGGCATCCCGGCTCGCCGCACCCGCCGCTGCTGTTTCTGTTTCCGCCGGGGCGGGCGCTGCAGGCTTCGCTCCGCGCGCTCGCAGCTCGATCACCAGCCGCTCAGGGTTGGTCAGATGTGAAAGCTCGAACTCCACGTCGCCCGCCAGATCCAGCACCAGCCGCGCCGTGCGCGGATCCCTCATCGCTGCGCGCACCCGCTTCGCCCGGCTGTCCCCGATCTCCGCCGCATACCCCGGCTTTGGTCCCAGCCGCGTGCGCGTGTCCAGAAAATCAATGAACAACCGCTCCGGATTCGACAGCCGCCCGTATTTCCACTTCGTCTCGCGGCTCAGCTCCACCACCACGCGCGTCGCCTCCGCGCTGCTCCACGTGCGGATGCTCCGCAGCTCGCCCAGCGGCGCGCTTCCGGCAGCCTGTGCGCCCGCCGCCGCGCACAGCCCCAGCGCCAGGCTCATCCACGCCGCTGCTGTCGTCCGCCGGATCAGCTTCGCCTCCTATTGCGTCAGCAGATACACGCGCCCCTCGGCATCGGTCTGCACCTGCAGACGGCGCACCGGCGGCTCTTCCGCTCTTGGCGCCTCCACCGCCTTCCCGCTGCCGCCCGCGCGGCGGTACCGCTCTTCCACCTTCCTCACATACTCCGCTGTCTCCCGGTAGGGCGGAATCCCTCCGTACCGCTTCACCGCGCCCTCGCCGGCATTGTACGCCGCCAGCGCCAGCCGGTCGTCTCCCAACCGTTCCTTCAGCGATTTCAGATATCGCACCCCCGCCAGCAGATTCTCCCGCAGATCAAACCGGTTCCGCGCCCCCAGCGCCCGCGCCGTCTCCGGCATCAGCTGCATCAGCCCGGCGGCGCCCTTCGGAGACACCGCCGCCGCATCGTATCCGCTCTCCACCCGGATCACCGCATCCACCAGATCCGGATCCAGGGCGTGCTCCTTCGCCGCCTGCTCCACCAGCGGGCGCACCGCCTCCGCCGCCGGCACCGGCCTGCCCGCCGCCGTCCTGTACACCGTCGTCCGCACCAGCCGGCCCGTGCGCGGATCCGCCCGCACCGTCATCACGGCGCGGATTCCCTCCGCGCGCCGGACCTCCGGCGCGTCCGCGGCTGCGGCCGGGACAAAACAAAACGCCAGCATTATGTTCAATACATTATACAGCCGCATGTTTCAAACACAATCGCCCGTTTTTTGCAGCCGGCGGCGGCCTCCGCCTCCGTTGCTACAATTCTCTCATGACCTGCGCTGCCTTCGTCCTCGCCGGCGGCCGCAGCCGCCGCATGGGCGCGGACAAGGCGCTGCTCGACTGCGGCGGCATGCCCCTCGCCGCCCGCGTCGCCGCGCAGGCCGCCGAAGCCGCCGGACAGGCCTGGATCGTCGGCCCCGCCGCCCTCTACGGCCATCTCGGCTTCCCCTGCCTCGACGAGCGCTTCCCCGGACTCGGCCCCCTCAGCGGCATCGACGCCGCCCTGCGCTCCGGCTTCGCCGATTGGTGCCTCGTCCTCGCCTGCGACATGCCCGGCGCCGACGCACCCTCCCTGCGCCTCCTGCTTCGCGCCGCGCTCGATTCCGGGCTCGACGCCGCCGTCACCGTCAGCCCCCCGGACAAGCCGGAGCCGCTCTGCGCCGCCTATCACGCCCGCCTCGCGCCCGTCGTCGAACAGCTCCTTCTCCAGCGCCGGCTCGCCGTTCATGAACTCCTCGCCTCCATCCGGTGGGCGCCCTTTCCCGCTCCCCATCCCCGCTTCGCCGCCAACATCAACACCCCCGCGGAATGGGCACAATGGAATCGTTGAGCGACTCCTATCCCTGGTACATCGAATTTCGCCACGTCTATAAGACGTTCGACGAACCCGTTTTGGTCGACGTCTCCTTCCACGTCGCCGACGGCGAAACCCTCGCCATCATCGGCCGCAGCGGCGTCGGCAAGAGCGTCAGCCTCAACCACATCATGGGCTTCCTCAAGCCCGACAGCGGCCGCGTCATCGTCGCCCACCAGGACATCACCGACATGACGGAGAGCGAACTTCGCGAGATCCGCCGCAAGGTCACCATGGTTTTCCAGAGCGGCGCGCTCTTCGATTCCCTCACCGTCGGCGAGAATGTCCTCTTCTCCCTCGAACTCCGCGAAGACTACGACGAGAGCAACAAGATCGACGTCATGCGCGGCCTCCTGCGCATGGTCGGCCTCGAGGACCGCGAAAACGACTACCCCTCCGATCTCTCCACCGGCCACCGCCGCGCCGTCGCCATCGCCCGCGCCCTCGCCGCCCAGCCCGAGTGCATCCTCTATGACGAGCCCACCACCATGGTCGATCCCCTCATGTCCGATCTCATGGTGGACCTCATGCTCCGCCTCAAGCGCCAGCTCCGCCTCACCAGCGTCGTCGTCACGCACGACCTCGATCTCATGCGCCGCGTCGCCGACCGCGTCGTCGTCCTCTTCGAAGGCCGCGTGATCTACTTCGGCCCTGTCGCCGACATCGAAAAATGCCCCCATCCCCATGTGCAGGAGTTCCTCGCCATGGACCGCGTGGATCTCACCGGCTGAAGCGCTCCCGCACTGCGCCCGCCCATCCTGCGATCCGCTCGAGCCAGCCCGGGCTCGCCGGCGCCGCCGCCGCAGGGTGGTGCGCCCGTCTCTCCGCGAGCCACGAAGTCCGCTCGCCCGCGGGTGCCCGCCCCGCCAGCTTCGCCCGGAAAGTGCCCGGCTGAATCCGGTACGTCCTCGTCACCCGCTCCCCGTTCTTTTCTTCGACATCCGCCTCGAACGCCTCCACGCCTGCCGCTCCCTTCCGCAGCCGCAGCGGCAGGCTCCCTTTCAAACCGCGTTCGATGAATGCCGTCTCGTAGCGGTTCCTTCGCGTGCTCCACACGAAGATCCGCAAGGAGTCGAAGTCGTACGGCGCATTCCGCTGCGATTGCGCCGCCCACAGCCACACCGTCTTCTCCCCGCTGCGCGTCGCAACCGCGCCGACCGGAAAATACGCCATGATCCGCGCCCGCTCCGCATATTGCGCCACCTCGTCGGGCACGGCGAGGAACAGCATCCTTGCCAGCACCCACCCCGCAGCTCCTCCGCGCAGCCGCACCAGCGCCCAGTCATCAGTCGGAACCGACGGCGCAGGTGCGGACGCCTCCTCCCGCGGCAGCGACGTGCGGCTCAGCTCCAGCAGATTCTCCGGCGGCGCGGGCGCAGGCACAGGCGCCAGCGGCGCAGCCTGCACCTTCTGCTTCTTGCCCTTGCTCCCTTTGGCCGCGCCGTTCGGGGATGCGGATCCCAGCAGCGGCTGCGGCGCGTACGGCTTGCGCGGCACGCGTTCATATGCGATCACCTCCACCCGCTCTCCGCGCTCGATCTGCCGGAAGCTCGGCGCCTGCCGGTGCGGCGAGGAGTGCACATTCAGCACGTCCATCACCGTCGCCTCGCCCTGCGATGGCGCCTGTGCGGCGCGTTCGCCGAGCCGCCGCAAATCTTCCAGCTCCTCTGCGGAAAGCAGTTGCCGCGCATCCACCCACCCTTCGCGTCCCCGCTCCGTCCGGATGCGGTAAAAGCTCCGCCGCTTGCCCAGGATCTCCACCCGCTCGCCGTGCTTCACCGTGTCGGCGAGCTTCGCCCGCGCCACCAGCGCCTCCCGCACCTTCAGCTCATAAGGGCCGACAAATCCCTCTCCAAGCGCCGGAGCCCTCTCCGGCGCCGTGCTGCAGGCTGGCAACAGGGCCAGCAAAAGGATCGTTCCTGCTCTCCGGCGCATCCCCGGCAGCGCGTGGCCCGCCTCCTCCCAGCTTACCAGCGCCCCGCCGCCGGTGCGCCTCACTGAACCATTTCTGCCAGGAATTGTTCGATCCGCCCGAGGCCCTTCTCCAGGTTCTCCATCGACGTCGCGTACGAGATCCGCACATGGTGCTCCGTGCCGAACGCCTCGCCCGGCACCACCGCCACGTGCGCCTTCTCCAGCAGCTTCTCGGCGAACTGCATCGGCGTGTGGATCCCGTTCTTGCCCAGCGCCGCCTGGATGTTCGGATACGCGTAGAACGCCCCGCGGGGCTCGGCGCACCGCACGCCCGGCATCCGCCGCAGCCGCTCCACGACGTACTGCCGCCGCTTCCGGTACTCCGCCAGCATCACGTCCACCGAACTCTGGTCGCCCAGCAACGCCTCGATCGCCGCCTTCTGCGCAATCGAGGTCGGGTTCGAGGTCGAATGCGACTGCAGCTTCGTGATCGCCGCGCACACCTCCGCCGGCGCCAGCGTGAACCCGATGCGCCAGCCCGTCATCGAATACGTCTTCGAGAGCGACCCCGCCACCACCACGTGCTCCTTCATCCCCGGCACGGCTGCCACCGAATACGGCTCGCTGTCATACAGGAACCGGCAGTAGCACTCGTCCGTCATCAGCCAGAAGCCGTGCTTCTTTGCCAGATGCGCGATCTTCTCGAACTCCGCCGGCTCGATCACCGCCCCCGACGGATTGCACGGCGAGTTCACGATCAGCAGCCGCGTCTTCGGCGTGATCGCCCGCTCGATCTGCTCCGCCGTCAGCGCGAACCCTTCCTGCTCGCTCGTCTCCACCAGCACCGGCCGCCCGCCCGAGTAGCTCACCACGTCGTAGTAGGTCACCCAGTACGGCACCGGGATGATCACCTCGTCGCCCTCGTTCACCAGCACCTGCACCGTGTTGAAGATCGCGTGCTTGCCCCCCACGCTCACCACGCACTCCGAGGCCTTGTAGTCGGTGCCGTAGTCCATCCGGTGCCGCTGGCACACCGCCTCCCGCAGCTCCTGCACCCCCGCCATCGCCGTGTACCGTGTGAAGTTCTCCTCCAGCGCCTTCACCGCTGCGCGCTTGATGTTCTCCGGCGTCGGAAAGTCCGGCTCGCCCACTCCAAAGTCCACCACGTCCACGCCGGCGCGGCGCAGCTTCTCCGCCTCCGCGGACACGCGCGCCGTCGAGGAAACGCTGATGGACTGGACCCGGTCGGATAGAGATGCTGCTCTCTGGATCATCGCCTTGCTGTTCGCTCTCGCTTGGATGAAGTTGCCCAGGCTATTTCTCGCCGGAGGGCTGCCTGGAAAGCCGCTCCTTCAGCTTCGCCTCGACTTGGGGCGGCACCAGGCCGCTGACATTGCCGCCCAGTGCGATCACCTCCTTCACCAGCCGTGAGCTCAGGAAGGAGAATGCTTCTCCAGCCATCATAAACATAGTCTCGATCTCCGGCGCCAGCCGCCGGTTCATCAGCGCCATCTGCAGCTCGTATTCGTAATCCGAGATCGCCCGGATGCCCCGCAGCAAAAGGCACGCCCCCCGCTTCCTCGCGTACTCCACCAGCAGCCCGTCAAAGGAGTCCACCTCCACGTTGCCCAGATGCCGCGTCGCCTCGCGCAGCATCTCCACCCGCTCCTCCGCGCTGAACATCGGCTGCTTGTTCGCGTTCCGCAATACCGCCACCCACAGCTTGTCTACCAGCGGCGCGCACCGCTCGATCAGGTCCAGATGCCCGTAGGTGACCGGATCGAACGAGCCCGGATATACCGCAACCCTCGGTCTTGAACTGTTCAAATCCTCGCTCCCTTGCCTTCGGAATCGCCCCCATTGTACGACTTCCCGCATCTCCCCCCGCGCCTCCCTGCTAGATTGAAACGGTGGCCCGCAACGACGAACTGCGCCTCCGCGCGCTCCGCGGCGCCCTCGGCGCTCTCGGCTACCCAGGCTTCCTCTCCCTCTTCTCCGAAATCGAGGCAGAACAGGAACGCCACGATCCCGCCGTCGTCCTGATGGCTGCCCTCGCCTGCGACCGCATCGAGGAGTCCCTCCTTGAAGCCCTCCCCTGGCTCATCCTCCGCTACGAGCATCTGGACTGGAACTGGATCGTCGCCGAAGCCCGCCGCCGCGGCGTGCAGAACCGCCTCGGCTTCGTCGTCTCCCTCGCCCTCCGCGCCTCCGCTTCCTCCCTTGGCATGGACCGCCTCACGCGTCTCGCCGCCGTCGAAGAGGAGCTCTACGCCTGCCGCAGCCCTCGCGAGGAAGCCCGCTGGCTGCGCGTGCCTCCCGCGCGCCGCGCCTGGATCGAAGCCCGCCGCAGCGAGGAAGCTGCCCAGTGGGGCGTGCCCTCCTCGCTCCGCCCCTCCGACCTCCGCTTCCTCGGCGACCTCTAGCCCCCGCCCGCCCTTTCCGCTACATTGAGAGATGCCCGCCGGGCTCCCCGCAGCCCGGCGGGTGCGGCCTTGCGGCCCGCGATTCCACTTCGCCAAGAGGGCATCGCTCGATGAAACTGCTTCCTGTTGTCCTGCTCGCTGTCAGCTCCACTCTCGCCTTCGGCCAGCAGCGCACGCTCATGCACTGCTTCACCTTCACCGAAATCCCCGAGGCCACTGCCGCCGATTGGGAGGCCTTCAAGAAGGCCACCGACGAGCTGCCGTCGAAGATCGCCGGATTGAAGCGCGTCTGGCACGGCAAGCTCGCCCGCCCGCTCGGCCTCCTGCAAACGGCCGGGCCTCTGGACGCCGACAACCAGAAGAAGCTGCGCGAGGGCGAAACGGTTCCGGCGCAGGTGAAGATGGTCCGCCGCCAGTACGGCGTCTGCATGGAGTTCGATGGCCCCGACGCGCTGAAAGCCTACGCCAAGGACCCCGCCCACGACGCGTGGATGAAGCTCTACGAGAAGGTCCGCGTCGCCGGCACCACCACCTTCGACATCCTCCCCTAGCCCCGGCCGCGCCTTACGCCTCCCGCCCGCCCCTCCGGGCGGGAGGACGCTTCCGGCTGCCGTGCCGTTCCCGCACCTGCTCGGCCTCCGCACGCGCTTCCAGCGTCCGGCGCAGCCGGTAGATCCTCTCCCGCGCTCTTCTGGAAGCCTCGGCGTGATCCACGATCGGCGCCGGATACCGCCGCGGATCCTCGAACTCCGGCACCCACCGCCGCACGAACTCGCTCTGCGGATCCTGATCCCTCCACTGCTTGTCCGGATTGTAGACCCGCAGCGTATTGATCCCCGTCGTGCCGCTCTGCATCTGGCACTGGCTGTAGTGGATCCCCGGTTCGTAGTCCGTGAACAGCCGCGCCAGATGCAGCGCCACCGGGCGCCAGTGCAGCAACAGGTCGTACGCCGCAAAGCTCACCAGCATCGCCCGCATCCGGAAGTTGATCCACCCTGTCTCTCTCAGCATCCGCATGCAGGCGTCCACGAACGGAAAGCCCGTGACGCCCTCCTTCCACCGCTCGAACTTTTCCGCGTCGAATTCCGGCTCGCGCAAGCCGTCATAGGCACGCACAAAATTCTCGAATTCGATCCTCGGCTCGTCCTCCAGCTTCTGGATGAAATGGTCCCGCCAATGCAGGCGCGCCAGGAACGCCGCCAGCGCCTGCCGCCACTGCCCCTGCGCCGCCTCCCTCCGCCGCTGCACCGCCTGATAGACCACCCGCGAGGAGATCGTCCCCCATGCCAGATGCACGCTCAGCCGGCTGCAGCTGTGCTCCGCCGTCAGCGGGCTCGACATCTCCCGGTGGTACCGCTCCCCCCGCCGCTCGAGAAACGACTCCAGCAGCTCGTGCGCCGCCCGCTCTCCCCCGCGCTGCACCTCGATGCCCCGCGCCGCTTCCGGCAGCCCGCCCGGCTCGATCCCGTGAGGCAACAGGCGCTCCGGCGGCGCCGCTTCCGGCTGCCGCATCCGCTCCTCCCACAGCCGCGACCACCCGTCGCGCGTCTTCAGCCGCCTGACCACGCCGTTGTTCGGAAACTCGTGGAACGGTATCCCCGCCTCCCGCGCCCACTTGCGCACGCGCCGGTCCCGCGCATACGTCCACCCGTTGCCGGTCTCCTCGTGCGCGTAGATGGCTGTCGGCCGCAACGATTTCAATACTTCCACCGCGTCGCCCGTGCGCACGATCAGCGGCGCCCCCAGCCGCCGCAGGTTCCCGTCCAGCTCTTCCAGGCACTGCCGCGCGAACGCCCAGTGCCGCGGCGCGTAGTCCGGCCCCTCCCACAATTCCGGTTCGTAGAGGAACACCGGCGCCACCGCCCCCCGGCGCGCGGCCTCCGCCAGTGGCGCGTGATCCCGGATCCGGAAATCCCGCTTGAACCAGACCACCTGCATTTTGTTTCAAACAGAACTACGCTTTTTCGTGCCGTCCGCGCGGCCGCGAGGGGTCCCCTTCCGGCAGGCGTCGCTGCAATACTTCACCTCCGCCCAGCAGCGCTCCCACTTCTTGCGCCACCGGAAGGGCCTGCCGCAATGGACGCAGATCTTCTCGGGCAGCGGCCGCCGGGAGGACATGGCTTCCCCGTGACAGGGATGATGAAAAATCCGGCTGCGGTGCAATCATTGTGCTGCCGCTCCGGCAGGCGAAGCCGGCAGCGGAAGGCGCGCAAAATATGCGCGTATGTCATCCCTTTTTCTGAAATCCCGTCCGGGGAAATGAGGCGAAAAGGAGGCCTCAGTCATGAAGAAAACTCTGGCGGTGATGATTCTCGCAGCAGTCACTTCCTTTGGATCGTTCGCGCAGGCCGCGCCCCCGTCCCGCGGCGGCAGGGGTCCGGTGACGGAGCCCGGCGCGAAGGGCAAGAAGACCGGGCCGCAGGACGGCAGCGGCCCCATCCATCAGCCCGGAACGGGCGGGGGCACGGGCAAGGGCCAGCGCGGGCCTCGCCGCTGACGTGCTCCCTGCCGGCGGAGGCGTCTCGCCGGCCGCCCGCACGCCGTGCCGCTGCTCCGGCGCGGCTCGCCGCGATGCTGCACTTGCTCCTGATGCCGCGTACAGGGCTTCCTTCACGCGTCCGGGCGTGCTGATGGGACACGCTGCGCCTCTTGCCGGTGCAGCCTCTTGTGCGTGGCTTTCGCTTCTTTCGCGGTGCTGCCCGGCCGCTGCCGATTGCGGATGCGCATGTCTGTAAAACAGTGTTAAGATCGGAATCAGGCCGTTAACCACTGCGGCGGGTGGGCCGTCCACACAATAGAAGCGGTGGACGCTCCTTGCACCACCGCTTCCGGCAAGCGTGTTTGCAAGGCTTGGGCGCGTCTTTCCACCCCTTTCAGCGCGTCCAGTCAAACCCTGGCGTGATCCCACCCCCTGGCGCGCCAGGGTTTTTCCTTTTCACAGCATCAGCCGCCTCGGCGCAGCAGGCTGACCCCGCCCGATCGGCAGTGGACATGCCCGCACCTCTTGCGAAGGGGGAAGGGAAGGAAAGTTGGAACGCGGGGAGTGGAGCGGGAGACGGGACTCGAACCCGCAACCAACGGCTTGGAAGGCCGTGACTCTACCCTTGAGTTACTCCCGCTCGGGGGCGGCGGACTTGCCGCCAATTCAATTCTAGGAAACAGCCGCCGCCTTGGTCAATGCACGCCCTACCGCGCACCCCTTTGGAAAAGCATCACCTTCACCGTGTGGAAAAGGATGTAAAGGTCCAGAGAGAGACCCAGGTGCTTCAGGTAGTAGAAATCGTATTCGAGCTTTGTCACCACGTCCTCCAGGCTCTCCCCATACCGGTGGTTGATCTGCGCCCACCCGGTGATCCCAGGCAGGATCGTGTGCCGCTGATTGTAGAACGGAATCTGCCGCGAGAGCACATCGACGAACTCGGGCCGCTCCGGCCGCGGCCCCACGAGCGACATCTCCCCCTTCAGCACATTGAAAAACTGCGGCAGCTCGTCCAGCCGCAGCTTTCGCAGCCACCGCCCCACCGGCGTGACCCGCGGATCGTTCTCTGCCGCCCACACCGCACCCGTGCGCGCCTCCGCGTCGGCATACATGGAACGGAACTTCAACAGCTCGAATACGCGCCCGTGACGCCCCACCCGCTTCTGCCGGTAGATCCCCGGCCCCGGCGACGTGGCCTTGACGAGCGCCCAGATCAGGACCATCAACGGCAGCGTGAGAAGCGCTCCCGCAAGCGCGATCGCAAACGAGTAGGCCCTTTGCAGCGCCAGCTTCCGCGCGTCCGGCCCCAGGCCCTCGGAAAAGATAAGATCCGATGGGCGCAGCGCATCGACGGGCACCCGCCACATCACGCGTTCATAAAGGTCCGCCGCATGTTCCACCGCCATCCCGGAAAGCCGCAGCTGCATCAGCTCCTCCACGGGAGCCTGCCCCCGCCGGTCATCCAGCCCCACCACGATCCGGTCCGGCTTCTGCTCCTCCACCACCTTCCGCAGGTCCGTCAGCGGACCCAGCCACGGCCCCAGCCCCGGCGCGCCGCCTTCCAACGGCTCCGCCGAAAGATACCCGACCGGCTCCATCGCGAAATGGGGCCTCTCCTTCAGCGTCTGCGCCACCGTGCAAACCAACCGGTTGTGCCCCAGAAACAGGATCCTCTGCCGGTGCAGCACCCGCAGCACCAGCGTGTCGAACAGCATGCGCCACCCCGGCAGCAACACGAGCCCCAGCGCGCTGCCCGCCATCATCTGCATCCGCTCCAGGGCCAGCTCCGGTACCAGGTAGCTGATCAAACCCTGCATGAGGAACGCCGTTCCGAAAACCAGGCAGAACTGCTGCGCCAGCCGCAGCCGCGAGTACACCCGCACCTGCGAGTAAAGGTCGTTCAGGTAAATCCCCAACGCAAGGCTGCCGACCGCCGCCAGCGTCTGCGACACGCCGCCCTCATACAGATAGTGCACCACCCAGTCGTCGCCCGATGTCCAGATGTAGCCGAGCCAGTAACAAAGGCACGCCAGCCCGATTTCCACCCCCATCAGCACCAGCAACGAGGCCGGCACAACCACCTGGAACAGCCTGATCATCGGATGTCAGCCATGCGGCAGATTGCCAGTGTAGCACGCCGCCCCGCAATCCCCTTCCCTCGGCGGTGGATGTTCTTCCCCGCATGCTTCCGGCTGTGCTATAAGAGTGAGCCTGAGGTCAGAGGAATTGCCTACGGATCCCGGCGTATTGGATTACGAGAAATACTGGCGCCGTTTGCAACAGGTGGGCCTGAACGCCTATGAGGCCAGGTCCTATCTCGTCCTCGTCGGACACCCCCGCTTCAAGGCTCTCGAACTCGCCGCGCGCGCCCGCGTTCCGCGCCAGAAAATCTACGAGGTGCTTGACAGCCTCGTCGACAAGGGCTTCGCCCAGGTCGTGCAGGAAAAGACCAAGCTTTTCTCCGCCGTCGAACCCGGCCTTGCCATCCCCGCCTACCTGGAGCGCCAGCGCGAGGCCATGGAAAAGCACCTCGAAGAGCAGCGCCGGCTCGGCCTCGCTCTCGCCGAGGACCTGAAACGCGCCTACGCCGAAGGCCAGGGCGCCGCCGGCACGCTCGACTATCTCCGCATCGTCAGCGATCCTTCCCAGATCGCCGCCCACTACCGCTCCATGCTCGAGGCCGTTTCTTCCCGCTACGTCGAGTTCTCCCGGCCCCCTTACGCCGTCGATCCTCTCGAGGAACAGCTCGTCAAGCGTGCCGCCGAGCGCGGCGTCTCCTGCCGCCTTCTTCAGGAGGCCGGGCCCATCGACAAAGCTCATCGCCAGCGCATTGAAGAATATCTCGCTCTCGGTATCGGCGTCCGTTTCGCGGAAAATCTCCCCATGAAACTCGCCGTTTTCGACGGAAAACAGGGCCTGGTCTCCCTGCTCGATCCCGTGAAAACCCGCCCCGCATGGACGGCCGTGGTCTTCGATCACGCGAGCTTCGGCGAGGCGCTCGAGGCCCTGTTCGAACAATGGTGGGCGCGCGCTTCCTCCGCCCTCCCCGCCGCTCCCGCGCCGGATGCCGCCTAGGACGCCTGCTGCCGGCCCTTCGCCAGCACCTCCCGCACAGCATAGATCCGCCGCCCCTGGCTTTCAAAATACGTCCGCATCATCATCTCGCCCAGCAGCCCCGTGGTGAACATCAACAGGCCCGCCATCATCAACAATCCGCCCGTGAACAGCAGCGGGCCGTGGGCCATGATGATCTCGTAGCCAAGCAGCTTCTTCACGAACAGAAAGCCCAGGATTCCGCCCCCCGCCGTGACGCTCGCCAGCCCGATCCGCCCGAAGAAATGCATCGGCCGCGTGAAATATTTCAGCAGGAAGCGGATCGTCAGAATATCGAAAAGAACATTGAAGGTCCGGCCGAGCCCGTAGTGCGACGCCCCGCCCGCACGCGGCGGATTCTGGATTGGCACTTCGGCGATTTTCGCCCCGTAAAAACTCGCCAGCGCCGGAATGAACCGGTGCAGCTCGCCGTACAGGTTCACGTCCTTCAGGATCTCCGCCCGGTAGGCCTTGAAGGTCGTGCCGAAATCGTGCAGGTTCACCCCGCTTGCCTTCGCCATCAGCCAGTTGGCGATCCGCGAAGGGATCTTCCGGAACAGGAGATGGTCATTTCTCTGTTTCCGCCACCCGCTCGCGATGTCGTATCCCTCGTCGATCTTCTCGAGCAGCGCCGGCAAATCCTCCGGCGCATGTTGCAGGTCCCCGTCCATCGAGATGATCACGTCGCCCCGGGCTTCGTCAAAGCCCGCTGAAAGCGCCGCCGTCTGTCCGAAGTTCCGCCGCAGACGCACCACGCGCAGCCGCTCGTCCGTCTCCACCAGGTTCGCCAGCAGCTCGAAACTCCGGTCCGTCGAAGCGTCGTCGACAAAGATCACTTCATACGGCCGGCCCGTCTTCTCCAGAACCGCCGTCAGCCGGTCGTAGAGCGGCAGCAGCGCCTGCTCTTCGTTGTGCACGGGGATGACGACCGATAGCAGCAACCTGCTCCAAGTATACCAAAACCCCGTAATTTCAGGCGTTTTGCTAGAATGGAAGGGTAGCATGTCAACTCCTCAGGGACCTGAAAATCAGCCGCCCCAGGATTCGGGCGGCGGCAATCAGCTGCCTCTCGGCGACCGCCGCAACATCATCCCCGTCAACATCGAAGACGAGATGCGCCGGTCGTATCTCGACTATTCGATGTCGGTCATCATCGGGCGCGCCTTGCCGGACGTCCGCGACGGTCTCAAGCCCGTCCACCGCCGCATTCTCTACGGCATGAGCGAAATGGGGCTCACCCACAACCGCCCCACCCGCAAGTGCGCCAAGATCGTCGGCGAGGTTCTCGGCAAGTACCACCCCCACGGCGATGCCGCCGTCTACGACGCCCTCGTGCGCATGGCCCAGCCCTTCTCCATGCGCTACCCGCTCGTCGACGGCCAGGGCAACTTCGGCTCCATCGACGCCGATCCGCCCGCCGCCATGCGCTACACCGAGGCGCGGCTCTCCCGCATCTCCTCCGCCCTGATGGAGGACATCGACAAGGAGACCGTCGACTTCCGCCCCAACTACGACGACAGCGAGGTCGAGCCGGAAGTCCTGCCCGCCCGCTTCCCCAACCTCCTCGTCAATGGCAGCGAGGGCATCGCCGTCGGCATGGCCACCCGCATCCCGCCCCACAACCTCCGCGAGATGATCGACGCCGCCATTGCCCTCGTCCAGAATCCCTCCACGCCGGTCGAAAAGATCCTCTCCCTCGCGCCCGGCCCCGACTTCCCCACTGGCGGCATCATCCTCGGCCGCCAGGGCATCATCGACTACTACACCAAAGGCCGCGGCTCGCTCAAGGTCCGCGCCCGCGCCTTCACAGAAAAGATCCAGAAGGACCGCGAGGCCATCGTCATCACCGAGCTTCCCTACCAGGTGAACAAGGCCCGCCTCATCGAACAGATCGCCCAGCTCGTCAACGAACGCAAGATTGACGGCATCACCAACGTCCGCGATGAAAGCGACCGCGAGGGCCTGCGCGTCGTCATCGAAATCAAGCGCGGCGAAAACCCAGAAATCATCCTGAATAACCTGTATAAACACACCCAAATGCAGGTGAATTTCGGGGTCATTATGCTCGCCATCGTCAACGGGCAGCCCCGCGAAATGGGCATCGTTGACGCGCTCAAGCGCTTCATCGACCACCGCGTCGAGGTCGTCCGCCGCCGCACCGAATACCTCCTCCGCAAGGCGCGCGAGCGCGAGCACATCCTGCTCGGATTCCAGAAGGCGCTCGAAAACCTCGATGCCGTCATCGAAACCGTTCGCGCCTCCCGCACCCCGCGCGAGGCCCGTGACGCCCTCACCGGGCAGACCGCCTTCCCGGAAAACCCCGCCCTCGAGCAGGTCATCCGCAAGTGGGCGCCCGCGCTGAAGTGGAACGGCCAGCCCATCTCCCGCTTCGACTTCACCGAAAAGCAGGCCCAGGCCATCATCGAGCTGCAGCTCCAGCGCCTCACCGGCATGGAGCGCCAGAAAATCCTCGACGAATTGGCCGAAATCCAGCGCGCCATCGCCGAATATCTCGAAATTCTCGGCTCCGAAAAGGCCCTGCGGGCAGTCATTGTCCGCGAACTGAAGGAGGTCCAGAAGGAATACGGCGACGAACGGCGCACCCAGATCGTCGACGACGAGGGCGAAATCAACCTCGAGGACCTCATCAAGCGCGAAGATGTCGTCGTCACCGTCAGCCGCGGCGGCTACCTCAAGCGCACGGCCCTCGACACCTACCGCCGCCAGGCGCGCGGCGGCAAGGGCCGCATCGGCATGGCCACCCGCTCGGAGGACGTCGTCGAGGACCTCTTCGTCGCCAACACCCACAGCTATGTCCTCATCTTCACCTCCAAGGGCCGCCTCTACTGGCTGAAGGTCTACAACATCCCGGACGCCCAGGCCGCCGGCCGCGGCAAGCACATCAAGAGCCTCGTCAACCTTCAGGAAGATGAGGAGCCGCGCGCCTTCCTGCCCGTGGCGGCATTCGAGCCCGGCAAGTACGTCGTGATGGCTACCCGCTTCGGCGTCATCAAGAAGTGCGAGCTCACGGAGTTCGACAACCCGATGTCCCGCGGCATCATCGCCATCAACCTCAAGGAAAACGACGAACTCATCGAGGCCGCGCTCAGCGACGGCGCCCGGATGATCTTCCTCGCCACCCGCGAAGGCATGGCCATCAAGTTCCCCGAAACGGATGTCCGCCCGATGGGCCGCCCCGCCGCCGGCGTTACCAGCATGAAGCTGGACCAGGGCGACTGCATCATCGGCATGGAGGTCGTCACCGACGACGACTACATCCTCTCGATCAGCGAGCTCGGCTACGGCAAGCGCACGCAGGTGGGCGAGTACCGCCTGCAGGCCCGCGCCGGCAAAGGCGTCATCAACATGAAGGTCACCAACAAGACCGGCAAAGTAGTCTCCGTGCTCGCCGTCAAGGAAAACACCGACGTCATCGCCATCACCCGCGAAGGGAAGATCCTCCGGACCGAAGCCGAGAGCATCCGTAAGACGGGGCGCTCCGCCCAGGGCGTCCGGTTGGTCAGCCTCGATCCGGGCGACGCCGTCGCGGCCGCCTGCGCCGTCAAGGAAGCCGAAGAGGAGCCCGGCGAGGAGGACGTCCAGCCCGAGCTGCCTCTCCAGTAAGCCACCGGGGCGGCTTGCGCCGCCCCGCTGCTCAACGCTTGTAGCCGATCTTCCGCAACAGCCCGTGCCTCCACTCCACGTCGGCCGGGCCTTCCACACCCTTTGGCGGGAACCCGTCGATCACGCCCAGCACGCCGCGCCCCTGTTCCGTCTCCGCCACCACCACCTCCACGGGGTTCGCCGTGGCGCAGAAGATCCGCACCACCTCCGGCACGTTGCGGATTGCGCCGAGGATGTTGATCGGATAGCCGTCCCGCAGGCAGATGTGAAATGTGTGCCCTGCGCCCACGGCTTGCGCGTTTTCCACCGCCGTCTTTTTCAGATCCTCGTCGTTGCCCTCCACGCGGATCAGGCACGCGCCCGACGCCTCGCAAAAGGCGATGCCGAACTTCATCTGCGGCGCCGTGTTCACGATCGCCTCGTAAAGGTCCTCCACCGTCTTGATGAAGTGCGACTGCCCGAAAATGATGTTCCCGTTCTCCGGAATCGTCAACCGTACCGTTTTCAGCTCCATGGCATTCCTCATCCTATCGCGTGCAGTATGCTGGCTTCATATGCGTGCTACGGCCGCCTCTTTGTTGGTTGTTTGCCTCGTTTCCGCCCAGCCTGCGGATTTCGCCTCCTCCGCCGCCCGCATCCGCGAGGAGGCGCTCCAGCGCTCCGAGGTGATGAAGCACCTCCACAGGCTCGCGGACCGCTACGGACCTCGCCTCACCGGCTCGCCCAACTATGAAGCCGCCGCTCGCTGGGCAGTGAAACAGCTCTCCGCATGGGGGCTCGAGAACGCGCATCTCGAAGCCTGGGCCTTCGGCCACGAAGGCTGGTCGAACGAGCGCGCCTCCGGCCACCTCGTCTCTCCCGTGCGCGACGCGCTCACCTTCGAAGTGATGGCGTGGACTCCCTCTACGCCGGGCGCCGTCCGTGGCGAGGTCGTCCTGCTGTCCCCGCCGTCGTCTCCCACGAAAGAGGAGCTCGACGCGTGGCTCGCCGCCAACGCCTCCCGCGTCGCCGGGCGCATCGTCCTGCTCGGCCAGCCGCGCGAACTTCCCGTCAGCTTCACCGCCCCGCAGAAACGCCTCGATGACGAGGCCGTCAAGCGCCGCCTCGAAGCCCGCGGCGGTCCCCCGATGCGCTCTCCCGCGCCCAAGCCCGAGCCCGGCAAGCTCTCCCCGCAGCAGGTGAATGCCGCCATCGATTCGTGGCTCGTCGCCAACCGCGCCCTGGTGAAGGTGCTCGACTCCGCCATGCCGCACTCCACCATCCGCGCCTTCCAGAACCGCACCTACGACGTCACGAAGTCCGTGCCCGCGGTCTACCTTCGCAACGAGGATTACGGCCGCGCCGCGCGCCTGCTCCAAAGCGGGGAGAAAGTGGAAATGGAATTTGACATCGGGAACCGCACGCATCCCGGCACCACCACATGGAACGTGCTCGCGGACATCCCCGGCACGGAAAAGCCCGAGGAGGTCGTGATGATCGGCGCCCATCTCGACTCCTGGCACGCCGCCACCGGCGCCACCGACAACGCCACGGGCGTGGCCGTCATGATGGAGGCCGTACGGCTGCTCAAGACGCTGAACCTCAAGCCCCGGCGCACCATCCGCATCGCTTTATGGAGCGCGGAGGAGCAGGGTCTCCTCGGTTCGAAATATCACGTCGCCGCGAACTACGGCACGTTCGAGCAGCCCAAGCCTGCCTTCGATCATCTGGTCGCGTATCTGAACCTCGACAGCGGCACCGGGCGCATCCGCGGCGCGAGCGTCTTCGGGCCCGAGGAGGCGGCCGCGGTGGTCCGCGAGGCGCTCGAGCCGTTCCGCGATCTCGGCGTCGCCGGCGCATCCGCCTCCTCCAGCCGGCGCGAGGGCGGCACGGATTCGACGTCTTTCTCCAGCGCCGGGCTGCCCGCCATCGGCTTTTTCCAGGATCCCATCGAGTATTTCCAGCAAACCTGGCACACAAACCTGGACACGTACGAGCGCGCCGTTCCCGAAGATCTGAAACAGGCCAGCGCCGTCGTGGCTGCGGTCGCATGGCATCTGGCCTCGCGCGACGGGCGCCTGCCGCGCTTCACAGCGGAAACCATGCCGCCTCCCGCCGGTGCCGCGCCGCCGGTGACGCAATGAAGGAACAGGAACTCCTCGGCCACATCTCGCGACTGCCGCACGGACGCGCCACTTTCCGGCAGCTGCTCCGCGAGCTCGGCGCACGCGGCGAGCAGCGCCGGCAGCTCGAAGCGCTGCTTGAGCGCCTGGTGAAAAAAGGACTGCTCATCGAGCTTCGCGGCGGCCAGTATGTGCTCCCCGGGCGCACGCAGCAGTTTGCCACCGGGCGGCTCAGCATGCACCGGGACGGCTACGGTTTCGTCTCTCCCGCGGTGGCGGCGCCCGGAATCGCGGGCGACATCTTCATCCCGCCGGAAGCCGCCGGCGCCGCCATGCATGGCGACACCGTGCTGGCCCGCATCACGCGCGTCGGCGCCGACGGGCGCGCGGAAGGCGAGGTGTTGCGCGTGCTCGGGCGCGCGCATCCCACGATCACCGGCGAGTTCCGCATCGGCCGGCGCCAGTGCTTCGTCGTGCCGTTCGAGTCGCGCATCCACCAGTGGATTGTGATCCCGGAAGGGTTCGAAATTCCGGGCCGCGGCGCCAACGTCGACCGTATCGGCGCGCCCGCTCCTCACATTTCGAACGTCCAGGACATGGACGGCATGATTGTCGATGTCGAGATCCTCGAATTTCCCCGCGAGGGAGGCGACACCGCCGTCGGACGGGTGATCGAAGTTCTTGGCCGGCCGGACGACTTCGGCGTCGACGTCGAGATCATCATCCGGAAGCACCGGCTCCGACACCGCTTCCCGCCGGAGGCGCTCGCGCAGGCGCAAGCCGTTCCGCTCACCCTCACGCACGCCGATCTCGCCGGGCGCCGCGATTTCCGCGGGCTCGATATCGTCACCATCGACGGCGAAACCGCGCGCGACTTCGACGACGCCGTATGGGTCGACCGCCTTCCCGACGGGCGGTTTTTGCTGCACGTGCACATCGCCGATGTCAGCTACTATGTCCAGCCCGGCACGCCGATCGACGAGGAAGCCTTCCTGCGGGGCACGAGCGTCTATTTCCCCGACCGTGCCGTGCCCATGCTTCCGCTGGAGCTCTCCACCGAGATCTGCTCGCTGAAGCCCGGCGTGGACCGCCTCTGCCTTTCCGCGCTGCTGGAAATCGACCATCAGGGCGACGTGCTCCGGCAGGAGTTCTGCCGCAGCGTCATTCGCAGCGTCGAGCGCATGACCTACACGGACGTGCACCTCATCCTCGAGGGCGACGCGGGGTTGCGCGAGCGCTACCAGCGCCTTGTGCCGCGCTTCGAGCTCATGAAAGAGCTCGCCCTGATCCTCTACCGCCGCCGCATGAAGCGCGGCGCCATCGACTTCGACCTGCCGGAGCCGCTGCTGGTCTTCGACAGCGAAGGCATCATGACCTCCATCCAGCGCACGCCGCGCAACATCGCCCACCGCATCATCGAGGAGTTCATGCTCGCCGCCAATGAGAGCGTCAGCCGGCATCTGGAGGAGCATCTCCCTGAAAGCCTGTTCCGGGTGCACGATCCGCCGGACGCGCAAAAGGTGCTCGAATTCGAGCAGATCGCGGCGCGCTTCGGGCACTCGCTCGGCATTCCCGCCTTCCCGGCGCGCCGCTTCCCCGTGGTAACGCGCACCAGCGACGGCCGCAAGCTGCGCCGCGACATTGTCCGCCTGGAAGAAAGCCTGAAAATCACCTCGCGGATGTACCAGAAACTGGTCGAAAAACTCGAGGGCAGGCCGGAAGAAAGAATTCTGAATTATCTGATGCTTCGCTCGCTGAAGCAGGCGCGGTATTCCGAGAAAAATACCGGCCATTTCGCTCTCGCCGCAAAATCCTACACGCATTTCACGTCCCCGATCCGCCGCTACCCGGACCTGATTGTCCACCGGCTGCTGTCCGCATGGCTGGAGGGCCGGGAGCCGCAGGTAGGGGATCTTCACCAGATCGCCGAACAGTGCTCGGAGACCGAGCGCCGCGCCGCCGAGGCCGAGCGCGAGCTGATCGAATGGAAGAAGGTGAAGTTCATGACGGGCCGGATCGGGGACGAGTTCGACGCCCTGATCATCTCCACGATGAAATCCGGCTTTTTCGTCGAACTCGAGGAGCTGTTCGTCGAGGGCTTCGTGCCCATCGACTTCCTGCCCGGCGAGCGGTTCACCTTCCAGGAAAACACGCGCGTCATCATCGGCGAGCGCAGCCGCCGCGAGTTCCGCATCGGCGACCGCGTACGGGTCCGGCTTGACCGCGTCGACGGCGTCGAGCGCCGCCTGTATTTCTCGCTGGCCGAACCGGAGCCGCCCCGCGGCAGGCAGCAAAAGCCGCGCTCCGCGCGGAAGCGCCGCTCCTGAACGCCGCCTTCTGGCGGGGCAGGGAAGCGGTGGCTTATGCTTTCCGGATCCACACCGTCGACTTCACCGGGCGCGGCGCCGGCCGCTGCCCTTCGGCGGGCTGGGGCGGCGGAGGCGGCGGATATTCGGTCCCGGGCTCGCGGTTCATCCGCGCAAAGTTGGGGATCGCGGTCAGCGGGCTGCCGTCGCGGAACCGCCCGCGCAACGTCATGACGCCGCCCAGCAGATCGGCCTGCCATTCCGGCTGGACGGTCAGGTCTGCGGGCGCGGGCTTCGCGATGTCCTGCTCGTGCGGCTCGAGGTTGTAGATCAGCGGTCCGTAGCGCAGCGCGATCATCCCGCGGAGCTGCGGGATCTTTTCGCTGGGCACGATGCGCTGCGGCGCGTGCGGCAGCTCGCACTCCACGCGGTCGCCCGCCTTCCAGGTTCTTTCGATCACCGCGTAGCCGTTCCTCATCGCGGGCTTGACGGCGCTGCCGTTGACACGGAACACGGGAGGGGGCAAGTCCGGCAGGGCGCGGTAAAGCGTGCTCACGTTGCGGTCCGGCACGCGCACGTGGAGGCGGAAACGGGCTGCCTTCGCCGGCTTCAGCGTGAGCGTCACGCCGCCCTTCCACGGATATTCGGTTCTCTGCTCGATCTCGACGCTCGTGCCGGCTATGCCGTCGATGCGCCCGCGGCTTTCGGCAAACAGGTTCACGTAGAGTGCATCGGCGCTCTTCGCGTACATCCACTCGGGCAGCATCAGCAGCGTGCGCGGGAAATTGCCCACGCAGCATGGGCAGACGTGCCACCGGTAGCGCGCCACGCGCGCTTCCAGCGGATTGTCGTAGTAGAAGTGGCGGCACTCGAGGTCGAGGGAGCCGAGGATGGCGTTGTAGAGCGTGTCTTCGTAGAGATCGGCGAACCGGGCGTCGTGCCACAGCCGTCCCATCTTCCACTGGAAGAACAGCTCGCCGCAGCTGGCGCACGTCTCGCAGTAGCCGCGGGAGGGCAGGGAATAGTCGGGACCGAACCCTTCGGATGTTTCGCCGCTGCCGATGCCGCCCGTCACATAGAGCTTCCGGTGCGTGATGTTTTCCCACAGCGACTTCACCGCGCTGCGGTAGTCCGGATCGCCGGTTTCGATGACGACATCCGCCATGGCCGAATACGTGTAGGCGGCGCGCACGGCGTGTCCCACGGCTTCGTACTGCTCGATGACCGGCAGGTGCGACTGGCAGTATTCGATCCGGTCCCGCGGCTGCACAGCGGCGTGATAGCGGCAATCGAGCAGGAACTTCGCGAGCCTGCGATAGCGGTCTCCCGCACCCTTGCCCTCGATCTGCTCGACGTAGCGTGCGAAGCGGAACAGCGCCTGCTCCATGCCCTGGTGCTCGTCGTACCATGCCTGCTTCGGCGGCGGTCCGATGTGGCTCTCCCAGCAGTCGGCGAGCTTCTTGGCCGCCTTGTAGAGCCGGTCATCCTTCCCGCCCGTGGCGTGGTGGTGCGCGATCGCAGCTTCAAGGAAATAGCCGGCGACGTAGCCTTCGTGGTCCGGGCGGTGCGCCGGATCCCAGTGCCGGAACTTGTCCGAGTCGATCCGCTTGCCTTCGCGCCCCTGCCTGGGAAGCGTGAATGCGGTCTGCAGGTATCCGTCGGCCTCTTGCGCGGCGAGGATGATGGGGATCCATTCGTCGAGCGTCTTGCGGAAGAGCGCATGCGCCGCCTCCACCTCGGGGTCTCCTTCGAAGCGGTATCCGAGCGCGAGGCTCATCGACTCGATGGTCTGGTAGACCCACGCGTTCGAGAAGACGTAGCCCTTGTGGAAGCCGTGCGGCTCGCCGCGAAGCTTCTTTCCTGCCTCGATGAAGTTGTCGATCCCTCCCAGCCCGGTCTCCAGGTCCGTGCGGTTGATCTGCCGGATGCAATGCGGAATCCAGTTCACGATCAGGTTCCGCAGCCGCGGCTTCCAGAATCCGCCGGTGATTTGAAAGCCGGATACCTGCGCCGCCTGCAGGGCTTCTGCCGGGGGCGCCGGTTCCACCTTCACCTGCACCGCTGCCGCCGACTTGCCTGCCGGGCTTTCGGCTTCCAGTTGCAGCTTGTAGATGCCGGGTGAGGAGAATGTGGCGGTGGTCTCGAGCACACCGGGGTTGGCGAACTGCACGGCGCCGGGCCCCTCGAGCTTGGTCCAGCGTACGCGGATCTGTTCCTTCTCCAGATCCGCCGTCCGCGTTTCGGGGCCCTTGACGCCATTGCGGGGCCTCGTCTGCGAGGGCGCCCGGCCCTCGCCGACCCAACCGCGCAGGTAGGTCTTGCCGGGCAGCACCGTCACGCGGTCCACGCCCGCGTCCACAGAAAGACCGGCGCCCGCCTGCGCCTCGCCTGCCGCGTGTGTTGCGGCACGGGCTCCCGCCGCAGTCGCCGCGGCCAGCGTCATCCATACCCGCCGGGTCACCGTGTCGCTGCTCGTCTGCCTCTTCATGAAAGCGCTCTCCCTTCGCTAGAGTCTATCCCGCTTTGCGCTCCTCCGCTTCCGGCCCGTTCATGCGAATTCCAGTCCCAGCTCCGCGGCAACGCTGCGGATATGGCGGGCGCCCTCGGCGTATTCTTCTGCCGTCTTCAGGTGCTCGAGCATCAACGGCGCGGGCGTTTCCAGTCCCGCGAGCCCCTTCAGGTACGCACGGTAATCGATGTGCCCGCGCCCGGGAATGACCTCCACAAAGTGGATGTTCATTTCGGGGATCCAGTCGAGGTCCTTGGCGTGGCAGGAGACGATCCAGCGGCCGAGTTTCCGGAAACACTCGTCAATGAGGGCGGCATTGTTATAGAAACGCTGCGGGCTGTTTACCAGGTTGCAGACATCGAGGTGCACGGCGAAGCCGGGGCGGTCGACGGCGCGGATCATTTTGAGATACGCGTCGGGGGAATCCGGCAGGCTCCAGCCCATCATCTCGTAGGTAAATCGTGCGCGTTTCGGCTTGACTGCATCCAGAATTTTCCGGGCGTTTTCGACGGCCGCATCGAAAAATGCTTGGCTCACATTCCGCGGATGCGGGCCGTACCAGACCTTTTCGTTGAAGCTGCCGCAGATGGTGACGGCGCAGCGCGCTCCCACGGCTTCGGCCACGGCGAGCCCGTCGGTGACGCGGCGCAGGTTGTCCCTGCGTTTTTCGGGATCGGCATCGAGGAGGTTCACCCACACGCCCACTTCCGCGATCACGACGTTCTCGGCGGCGAAGCCCGTCTCGATGGCGCGGAGCTTCTCGGTTTCATGCGGCGCCGCGGGCGGGCAGTAGGCGGCAGAGTATCCGAGCCGCCGCGCCTCGCGCGCGAGCTCGCGGGGATCCTGGGTCTTGACAAACAGCGGCGCGCCCAACAGGAGAGGCTTGCGCGGCGCCGTCCCTGCGTTGGCGGGGCGCTCTGCGGGCGTTGTGTTCGCAGAGCGCGAGTTTCGCGAGCCGCGGGCGGCGGCTTGCAGAGAGGACGCGCCCGGCTGGTGGGAAGCCCCCGCCGGCAGCCTCTCCGCGAGCGCCCGCGGCGCGGCGCTGAGGGCGGCGGCTGCCATCAGCGCTTCTCTGCGGCTGAGCCGGTCCCCGGTGCTCGGCGAACCTTCCTGGCTTTTGTTTGCGAATGGCATGGCCACATTGTATTCCTCCGACTGCCGCTGCTATTCTGAAATTGTCCCGCCACCCAGCCACGCCTCGCAGAGTGGGCCGGTAGCTCAGTGGTAGAGCATCTGACTTTTAATCAGGTGGTCGCGGGTTCGAGTCCCGCCCGGCTCACCAATTCAGAATCAATCACTTAGGCGAACCAGTCGCCTGTGGAAAACAGCGTCGAGGGAACCTTTAAGGGAAACTTTGGCGAGGCAAGTGTCGCTCAGCGACTCAGTTTCGCCGCGCCGGCTTGCCTTCAGTCGCGCTACTACAGTCTCAAGCTGTGAGCCACTCCTCGCAGCGCCCCGCCCTCACTCCTCGCCGCGCCGGACGCTGCAGCGGCGCCGGAGCTCCTCGTCCAGCCACGGCTGCTCGTGCTCCAGCCACGGTTCCGGCTGCCGGCGCCCGGGCGGCGTCTTGCGCAGCCGCCACTCGAGCACGTCGATCCACCGCCGGCGCGTCGGCTCGTCCAGCCGCAGCCACGGCTCGCCTGCCCTACGAGTCCGCATCGTTCACCTCCCAGTCACAAACGAGCTCCGCGCCACCTGGTACGCTGCCGGCGGCGGCGCGGCTGGCGACGGCGCAAGCTGCTCGCGGAAGGCGCGGGCGTGGTCGTCCAGCCGGAAGCCGCTCATGTACAGCGCATGCAGCGCCGCCGTGGCGTAGGCGCGGCAGTCGAGCGCTTCATTGCGCGCGCCGGCAGGCTTCGAGAACTTGCGCTGCCCCCGCTCGACGATGATGCGCTCCGAGACCAGCTGCTCGAACCAGTCGCGCGCGCGGTCCAGCGGGAAGTGGCAGTAGCCGGGCCCGGGATGCGCGACGCGCAGCCGCGAGTAGACCTTCTCTTTCGCGGTGTCGGAGCCGATCAGGTACAGCTCGCCGCGATGCCGGCCGCCTGTCGATGCCCTGCGGGGCCAGATCGGCTTTCCGAAGCCGCCCTGCCCCTTCACCGCCCAGATGCGCCGGCCGCGCCGCGCCCGGGCGAAGTCCAGAACCGTCTCGGTCTCGTAGCCGGCGTCGATGCAGGCCGCCGCGATGGTCAGCTGCAGGCCGCTCTCGTGGCGCCACTGCCGCAGCAGCAGCCGGTCCAGGTCAGACCACACTTCCGGCTGCCCGGTGTCGCCGTGCAGGACGAAGTAGCCGATGCTCCACGACTCCTCGCCAGCGCCCCAGCCGACGACTTCCAGTTCGATGCGGTCCGCCTGGACGTCGGCGCCCGCCGTGAGCAGGCACGCGCCGGCAGGAACCTCCGCGGCGAACGGCTCGCGCCGCTGGTACAGCACGTCGGCCTCGAGCGGCACCGCGGCCTCGTCCTTCCACGTCTCTCCGAGCGCGGTGTTGATCCACACCTGGAGCGTTTCGCGCGTCTTCTTTGCCTCGACGAAGTCGCGCGCCAGCTCGGCCCACGATGGCCAGCCCACGGGCGCATAGAGCGCGCTGATGTGATAGCCGCGCGTGCGGCCGTCGCCGGCTGCAGTCGGGCGCCATTCGCCGCGCGCGAGCATTTCCGTCTTCTGCCAGTTCTCGAGCAGGCCGGCGCAGCTCTCGCAGCGATAGCGCGCCGTCTCCGGGCGCCCTTCGTCCCAGACGACGTTCTGCCACGCGAGCACCTGGTAGTGCCCGCAGCGCGGACAGGGCACGAAGTAGCGCCGCTGGTCGCTCTGCTTGTACAGCGCCTCGATGCGGCTCAGCCCTTCGATGGTGGGCGTCGAGACGGCCAGGATCTTTCGCTGCGAGCCGAAGGCCACGGTCCGACGCACAGCGAGCGTGAACGGATCACCCTCGCCGTCGGCGTCGGCCGGCCAAGCGTCGAGCTCGTCCGCCAGGACGTACTTCGCCGGCAGGCTCCGCAGGCCCACAGCGCTGTTTGCCCCGGTGAGAATCAGCACGCCGCCGGCGAATTCCTTCATGAGCACCGTGTTGCCCGAGTCGCGCGAGCGCGGATCCTTCACGCGGCCACACAGCACCGGCGTGCTCTCGATCAGGTCGTCGAGGCGCTGCTTCGAGAATCGCTTCGCCATCTCGACCGTCGGCTGCACGAGCAGGATCGGCGCAGGTGCATGATGCATCAAGTATCCGCAGGCGTTGAGCAGCACCTCAGTGCCGCCCACCTGCGCCGACTTCATGAACACCACCCGCTCGCAGTCGGACGACGGCGACAGCGCGTCCATGATCTCGCGCAGGTACGGCGTGCGGTCCGTGCGCCACGGCCCAGGCTCGGGCGACGTGTTGCCGAGCACGCGGCAGCCGTCCGCCCACTGGCTCACTGTCAGCTGAGGCGGCGGCAACAGCGCATCGAGCGCCGCGCGCCAGACCTCCTCAACCGTCGGCATGGATCCCTCGCAGCGCTTCCTCGAGCGCATCGCGCAGCAGACGGCGCGCTTCCACTTCGCTGCGGCCCGCGACCGTTGCCGCGACGCGGTCCGGCAGCGCCAGGAGCCGGTCGCGCAGCGACGCGAGCCCTGCAGCCCAACGCTGCTCGACCGCCGAGGCCTCCAGCAGCTCGCCGCGCCGCTGGCGCACTTCGAGCTCGCGCAGTTCGGCCAGCGCGACGGCTTTGCGCCTGTCGGCTTCGGCCTTCGAGACCGCTGCGCGCTGCTGTTTCGCCCGGGGCATTTTATGACCAAGTGCAATGACCAAGCGCAAGGGAGGCCCGGGCGGCCTGCCTTCCGCCCGGGCAAGCTCGACTACTTCGAGTCTCCCGGCGCTTCGGCCGGAGCTTGTTACGCCGGGCCAGTCAAGCCGTGCACGCCGAGTTTGACCGTAACCGTGGTGCTGTTCGCAGCCGCCGGCTTGGTCGCCACGCCCACCAGCGGCTTCGAGCCCGTGCCGGCAGTCTTCGTGCACGCGGTGCCGTTCCAATACAGCAGGTCGCCGGCCGCGATGTCGTCAGCCGCGACCTTGGGCAGAGTGAAGACGCCCTCGGTCGCCACCTCCACCGGCTCGCCTTGCGCAGCGTCGTAAGCCGCAACGCCGCGGATCGCGCCCACAACGACGTACTGCCCGCTCGTCACCGCAGCCGGGGCGGTGATGGCGATGGTTTTGCCTTCCTGAACGTAGTTCTTCATTACTCAAGCCCTCTCGATGTCTTGATCGTGAACACTCGCTGCTCGCCCGCTTGCGTCAGCCTCGCAATTTCGCGATCGAGCAGCTCAAGCGCCTCGCGCTGGCGGCCGTATTCGACGCTGCGCTCGCCAAACTGCACGCGAGTGACGCCAAGCGAGCGGACAATTTCCTCGCGGCGCTCTTGCAATTCAGCCAGCGTCATGCGTTACGCCCCCGGATTCTTGAACGCGCCCCGATGGTCAATCGCGCCCGCGCCGCAGTGCCACACCACGCGGAACTCGGTGCCGAGCGTATTCCAGCCCGGCCGGCTCTCGACGCGCGGGCCCTCGTAGCCTTGCAATTCGGCGTATTCGAACGTCGCCGCCTCGTCGGGCGAGGCGAAGAGATACCAGGCCGTGTGATTCTTCAGGTCAAACCGCGGCTCGACCAGCGGAACCAGCCCCCGCGCCGCGGTCTCGGCTTCGCTCGAGTTCGTCGGGTACAACTGCGCCAGCAGCTTGTCCATGACAACCTCGTTTTGCGCGCCGACCAGAATGTATCGCGGCTGCGCGCCAATCGGATTTCCGCTCGCGTCCACCTGCTTGCGGATCGCGAGCTTCGCCGCAGCAATGGCGGTATCAGTCGGCGCCGTGCCCGTGCTGGCAAGGTTGTTGTGGTCGGCGTGGAAGACCGCCTTGTTGTCGGCGAGCTTGGGGTTTGCGATGATCGTGTCCGCCAGGAAGCCCTCGAACCAAGCGCGCGCGCCGCGGGTAATCTTCGCCGAGAGATCGGATAGCGCACCGATGTCGTCGTTCACCAAAACCTGGAACGAAACACCGAAGCCCTTGGCATACGAGCCCAGCTTGTAGCTGGCAAGCTGCTTGCCTTCGATGCTGCCGAACGTGATCTCGCCGGCTTCGTTCACGAGCTCGAGTGCCGGGCCGTCGCTGACTTCCAAGACATAGCGCGAGCGGAAGTCGGCCATCGTGGTGCGGCGGAAGACCTGCGTGATGGGGGAGGGCGCCGAGCGAAGCGAGAACAGCGATTTGTTGAACGTCTCGGCCAGCAGCGCACTGAAGTCGCTCGTCGTGTGCATCGCACGGCTCAGCAGCTCAACCGGCGAGCCCAGCGTGCTCAGCCCGCGCTCTTGCAGGATGCGCCGCGCCAGGTCGCTGAACCGCGCATAAGCGAACTCGCGCCCCTCGCGCGGTTCGTGCGCGGGATTGATCCGCGAGTAGAGCCCGTCGGCCATGCGGCTGATCAGTCCGTCGCTCGCATCACGCACCACCACGGCCGGCCCGCGGTTGTCGATCACGGGCTGCCGGCGCGCGGCCTCGGCGATGAGCTCCGTGCGGATCGCGTCAAGGTTTGCGTGGCGGGTAGCCACTTCGTCAGCCGTCGCCTCGGGCAACGCCAAAGCGGCGGCGATGTTGCGCGCCTGCACTTGCAGGTCGCTCTGATTTTCCTGCATTTCTCCACCTCCATGTGAACGAATAGTCGCCGCCGGATCGGCGCCCAGCGGAACGAATGAAATTTCTCGCGGCGTCCAGCGCGTCGCCGTCTTCACGCGCTTGCCGTTCTCGCGCGACTCGCGCCACTCCTCGACGCTGTAGCCCACGCTGACGTTGCGGATAATTCCCGCGCGAATATCGGCGATAATTCCGGCGATTTCCGGGCGATTTCCGAAGCGAATTACCGCCTCGCCGCGCTGTCCGTCCACGCTTGCGTCTTCCACGACACCCAAGATTGCCTCGACGCCCGAGTAGCGGTCGTGGTTGTTGAGCACCGGCGCGCCGCGCAGCAGCGACAAGTCCACCGCTTCCGGCGCAAGGCTCAGGCGCTCGACGAACTCGCCGCTCAGGTCGCGCCGGGCGACGTCCGCGCCGGCCGAGAACACCACGCGGATGGTATTACTTGACGAGTCAAACGTTGTCGGCTCAAACGTCGCGCGGCGGGTGAGAAGGTCGGTCACCGTTGATTCTCCTTTCCGCTTCGAATTTCTCGAGCACGTCGCGCAAATCTGCGAGACGCCCCAGCCGGTGCTCCGGCAAGCTCCCCAGCACGGCCCGCAAGCGGGAAATCAGCTCCCACGCGTGCGCCACGGGCCCGCGGCCGCGCTGATGGCGCCAGTGATTCGGCTCGAGGTGGTTTTGGGTTGCGGCCATCATTGCTCAGCTCCTTGTTCACTGCCTGCTGCCACCACATCGGGAACGTCCTGGCCCTGTTGAGTGCGTCGGCGCGCGTCGGAGTCGAAGACGAGCCCCAAGGCGTCGGCGCGCGCGTTGTCGGCGACGATCTCGGCGTCCACGTCCTCCGCCCGCCAGCCGGTTCGTCCGATGATCTCGGAACGGCTTGCGAAGCCGGCACGCACGCGCAGAAGGTCGGTCAGCACCTCCGCGCGGCGGTCGAGCATTTCAATTTCTGGAGCCACCCAGCGCCGCACGGTCGTGTCGGCGTCGCCTGGCAGCACGCCCACGGCGCGCGCGAGCTCGCTCCAGCGCCGAAGCACGGGCTCACAGAGCAGCGGGATGAGGAGCCCGTACTGGATCGCCTCGATGGTGCGCTTGAACTCGAGCAGGCCGTGCCGGCCGCTCGCGAACGTCACCGCGGACAGGTCGCCGCTCAGTAGCTCATACGGGATGCCCAGCCCCGCCGCAATGCGCCGCAACTGCGCCCGCACGAAGGGATCAAAGGATCCCTCGATGGCCGGCGGCTCGGCGAACTCAACGTCCTCGCCCGGCTGCAGACGAACCATCGTGCCAGGCTCGAGCGCCGGTACGGCGCCGTTCTGCGCCAGCGGATTGCTGCCGTCCGGCGTCCGCACGAAGCCCGAGAACAGCGCGCCCACCTTCGCGCGTGTCAGCGCCGCCTGAAGGTACTCGTCGAGCTCGCGCAACGCGATGAGCACCGGCGCCAGCCACGAGACGCCGCGCGTCGCACCGGGCGCGAGCGGGCGGAAGACGTGCAGGCAGCGCTCCGCCGGCACATAGACCGAATCCACAGCCCCCGCTAGCGCCGGATTGCGCGGAAACAGCCAGTAGCCGACAGGCCGGGCGCCCTCATAGCGGATCCCGGCCAGCGTCGAACCATCGGTGCGCGATTCGTCCAGGTGCTCGGGCCCGAGAATCTGAAGCCGCAGCGGCACGCCCGGCGCCGACTCGTCCACGCGCAGGATCACGAACGCTTCGCCGGCAACGATGACCGAGGTCAGGATCTGCGCGCCCAGCCCGATCCAGTCCAGGCGGCCGGAGGCGTCGCACGCGCGAGACCAGCGCTCCCACAGCGCCTGAACCCCGCGGTCAGTGAACAGCGGCGTGATGCCCGAGCCGCCCCAGCAGGCGTTCGTCAAACTCTCGACCGCGCGCCGGGCGACCGCGTTGTTGGCGAACTCGTGCTGCGCCCTGGCGCGGAGCACGGCAGGAGAGGTCCAAGGCGAGTTCGGGGCTCCCGGGGCGGGGCCCCAATCGGTGATGCGCGACACAGGGCGCGCGGCGTCCCAGACAAAAGACCGCCCGGCGAACCGCGCCGCAATGGCTCGCCGAGCGGTTTGGAGGATAGATCGGACGTTCACCTACAAGATATTGTATCAGATGCTGTCAATACCACAACATTTTGTGGTCTGACGCTAGCGAGGTTGTGCAATCAGCCTACCCGCCCGGGACGCCGCCAAAAAATCCTTTGACGGGGCAGGGGGGGCAGTCCAGTAGGTCCAGTAGCCAGTCCAGTTGAGCGCAGTACTATCAGGTTTCCACTAAGGCGCGCTGCATCAGCACGTTACAGGCCACCAGTCCAGTAGGTCCAGTAGGTCCAGTTCAATTCCCAAGATTCAGCTGCAACTAACGGGGGAGAGGCGGACGGATGGCGGAGCGGTATACTGCGTGGAGAATGTTGGCGAATCTAACTGGACCTACTGGACCGGTCGCGCATCCGATTGAATATAAGGGGCTTGCAGATTCGCGGACAACTGGACCTACTGGACCGGGTACTGGACCGGGTACTGGACTGCGGCCGGAGCCCCTTCAGGATGCGCGGCGATATCGCCGGCCGCGGAACGACGAGTCGTACGGCCGATAGCTTTCCCAGCCCAGCATGCGGAGACAGCGGCCGACGCGGACTTTCTCGAAATGCGAGCAAGCGCCGACGGGCTTGTCCAGGGCCCGCTCGAGAACCTCGGCAACGCTAGTATCGGCGCCAGCCGGCAAGCCGTCCAGGAAGCTGGCGATCTTGTCCGTCCAGACGTCCTCGGCGTATCGGCTCGTTTGCTCGCGCTCGGTAAGCTCGATCTCAAGTTTACCCTCGAGCCACCAGGTCACGCCCTCGCGGAACATATGGACGGCCTCGCCCCATAGCAGATCGCGGTCGCGTGCGAGCGCGTCGATATCGAAGCCGGTGACCAGGACCGGCCAAAAGCGCCGCGCGCCTGTTTCGTCGTGGAGGTACGCCTCGTGATTGCAGGTGCCAGCGAACACGCACTGGCGCGGGATTTCTTCCACGTTGCGCCCGTATGGGCGGCGGAAACGGTCGATCTGCGTCGAAAGGTATGCTTTGATCCGCGAAGCTTCAGCCCGGCTCATGGCATCGAGCTCAGCGAGCTCGACAATCCAGACGCCTGACAAAGCCTGCGCTGCGTCTCGCGGGTTGCCGGCAAGATCGGGCAGCGAGTCCGTGAACCAGGGATCGCCTAGCGTCCTCAACGCGCGGCTTTTTCCGATGCCCTGCTTGCCCTCAAGCACGAGGCAGCAATCCGCCTTGCAGCCGGGCTCGAACACGCGCGCCACGGCGCTGATCATCCAGCGCGTACCTACGACCATCGTGTAATCGTTTCGCTCCGCGCCGCCGTAATTGTGCAGCCAATAGTGCAGCCGCTGCTGGCCATCCCAAGCGGAAGCGCACTTCTCGAGATACTGCCGAACGGGGTGGAAAGCGCGTTCGCGGGCGACGGTCTCGACGGCGCCGTGGATGACTTCCATCGAGCAAAACAGGCCACGGGTATTCGCATGCCGCAGCAGGTCGCGGTCGCACTGGTCCGTCCACTCGCCCCCGGCCTTCGCGTGCATCCAGGACGGCGGCTTGACGACGCGGATCTGGTTTCTGAACTCGTCGAAAGCCGCCATTTCCCGCAGCTCTTCGTCTGTCTGGAGCAGCACGACTGCGTTGTGAAGGCACGCTTTGATGCCGCCGCTACTCGTCAGGATGTACTCGCCGGGGCTTTTGGCGCGATCCTGCGGCTTTGCTGGACCGCTAAGTGGCGGCAGCACGGAATCGAGAGTCTCCTGCGTGACCGGGATTGCCGACCGCAAAAGCTCTCGTATTTCCTGCGTCGAAAGCTGGTTTTTCTCGAGAAATTCAGAAATATCCTTTGCACCATCGAGCAGGAGCACGGACACTGATGTGGCGAGAGGCAGTAAGCTCTCGGCGACCTGGCGCGCGTGGCGCATGCCTGGGGCATCGCGGTCAGGCACGATGGTCACGCGCTTGCCGGCGAAGTAAGCCCCCCATGATGCATCCCACTTGCCGGCGCCGCCGGGCGAAGTGGTTGATACGATCCCGAGTGCGCACAAGGTATGGACGTCCTTTTCGCCCTCAACGATCACGACCTCTTCGGCTGTGACGACCGCCGGCAATTGGTACGGCACGCGCCGCACGCCGTCGATGCCAGGCAGCCAGCCGCCTTTGCCGTCCGGGCGCCACTGTCGGAAGCTCTTCGGCTGATGGCGCGTGACCTTGAATAGCGGCTCGCCGCCTTCGTCTGTGTAGACGTATTCGGCGACGACGGGCCCGAGTGCGGCGCCGCGGCTTCCCTGGTCGGCGCGCCCATTGCGGGATGGCGCCGGTTGCTCCGCTTCGGGCCACAAATTGCGCGCGCGCAGCGCCGCGACCACGGCTCGCGAATCGCAGCCGCCGTGGCAAAACACCAGCAGCTTGCCGCCGCGCTCGGTCAAGCTCAACGACGGGTTGCGGTCGTCGTGCGACGGGCACTTTGCCACCCAGCCCGAGCCGCTGCGCCGGGCGCCGCCGAGAGCGCGAGCGATGCTTGCGGCGTCGAGCAGGTTCATCGCCCGCGCGCCCCCCAGCGAAGAATTGCCACCGCGACCCCATAAAAGGCTCGCCAGCGCCAAGGCAAGCGCCGGCCACGGGACTGGAAGCGATAGGCCACGCCCTCCCAGTAGTCGTCCAGCGAGTACGGCCTCATGCGCCCACCTCCCGCTCCTGGGCGTCCGGCAGGGGTGCCAGCGGACCGATAGCGGCATAGCGGACGGCAGTGCCAAATCGTCGCCAGACGAGACCGCCGCGGCCAGGGGCTTCAAGCGCTCCTCGGCCGGCGCGCGCATCCTGCATTCTCCAATTTCGAAGCGTGCCGCGCGAGATTTTGAGAAGTTCAGCGACTTCGCTCTCACGGAGCCAAAGTGCGTGTGATCTGGTGTCGTTCCGCATCACGCCCCGATTGTGGGGCGAATTGGCGCGACAGGCGCGACTGTCGCGACAGTGCCGTTAGCGGAGCTTTAGCGCCTTCTCGATGGCCTCCAAATTTGCTCGGCTGATGGGGCGCCCAGCGAGCGCCCTCTGAACAGTCCGAGGACTGATTCCGGCCTGTGTTGCCACCTTCGTCGTGCTCCAGCCCAACTGGCGGCGCCTCTCTTCCAGGCGCGCCGCCGTCTTCTCCCACCGCGGGCCCTCGTCCGCGCTCAGGCGCGCGCGCCAGACCTCGACGCGGCTGGCAAAGAGCCGCTCGTAGTCTTTCAGCTGCGATTCCGTGATGTGGTAGCCGCCGGGCAGTTCGATGGTGGGCTCGGGAGGGGGCGGCCCGGGCTGATGCAGCGCCTCTTTGACTTCGAGGAATCGTTGCTCGACCGGATCGAGACGGCTTCGGTAGCCGCGCCCAAGCCAGTTGCTTGTGTCGCGGCCGAGCCACGAGCTCGCGCGCGTCTCCGCTTGTCGCTCGATCCGCACCCAGCCTCCGGCAACGACCTCGGGCTGTTTCGGCTCCTCGCGCTCCGGCTCGATGTACCGGACGATGCCCAGCCGGATTGCCGCGGCGAGCGCCTCCTTCACCACCGCGTCCAGGTCGCCGGGCGCCTTCGCCTTCGCGGCCGCAATGGCGTCGAATATGTCGAGCAGCGCTTCGTTCCGCTTCTTTCGTTTCTCAATGACAGCGGCGCGAATTTCCGCCAATTGCACCTCTAATCCTTTGCCCATCCCATTACCTCCGCAAACCGGTCTGCTACCGCATTTACAAACGGACGCACTGCTTCCACGAGCAGATGCGCGGTAATATAGCGCTCCGAAACTCCCTGCACAAGGGCATGACCCAGCGCGACGCGCGCCAGATCCGGGGGCGTTCCTGCTTCGGCCAGCCGCGTGCGCATCGTGTGCCGCAGGTGGTGCGGGCTCGGCACGCCGCGGTTGCGCACGGCAGGCCATACTGGGCGCATCGGATCGGCCGGCGAAGGGAAGATCCAGTCTGCTTCGTTCGGCAGCCAGTCCTCGTCGCGATACCGGCGCAGCC
>JBBFLJ010000006.1:0-158784 GCA_037481575.1 Bryobacteraceae bacterium
GTGCGGGCTGTTCCCGTTGGAGGCGGTCAGAGCCGGCGATGTCGCTTCACCCACGGTTTGCTGAATCGCGCGTTTCCGGGGCTCTCAAGCGTTGCGTCTGCTGCGGTCGACGTTCCGCCAACAGCGCCGCATCCAGGTTCGGCCGGTTTTCCGCAGAGAGCCCGATTCTCCCGCAGGGGGAATCAAATGGTGGATGTCATCCAGAACCGGGACGCCCCATGCTGAGAATGCGAAAGGCTCACCCGCGCGGCCTGAAGGTGCAAATCGCTGCGGGGAGACGCTTCCAGCGCGAGACACGAAGAGGGGGTGCAGGTTTGTGGGCTTTTTGTGGAGCTTGAGCCTGTCTGTTGATTGGCGGAGAGCAACCTCCGCCGCGGGGCTTGCGAGTGCTCTGTTGCGTGGTGGAGCCACCCGCGGGGATCGAACCCGCGACCTGCTGATTACGAATCAGCCGCTCTGCCAGCTGAGCTAGGGTGGCTCACTCCCCAATATGCCACAGTGGCGGCTCCCCATGCCAGAGCCGCAAAATGGGCGCGCGGGAAGCGCTACGGTTCCTTCTCCGGCGGCAGCAACTCCAGCCGGGCGAGCAGCGCCCGCGGGTCGGGATCGCGCCCCATGAAGCGGCGGAACAGCACGATCGGCTCCTCGCTGTCGCCGCGCGAGAGGATGGCGTCGCGGAACTCGCGCCCGGTTTTCTCGTTGAAGATCCCCTCGCGCAGGAACCGCGTAAAGGCATCGGCGTCGAGCACCTCGGCCCACTTGTAGGAGTAATAGCCGGCGCCGTAGCCGGTCGGCTCGCCGAACAGGTGCGTGAAGCCGGCCAGCATCGCATAATCGTCGGGCAGCGGCGCAGGGCTGAACTCCCGCAAGATCCGGTTTGCGTAGGCGACTGGGTCGCCGTCGCGCTGCGGATCGTAGTCGATGTGCAGGGCCAGATCCACGGTGGCGAATCCGAGCTGCCGCATCTGCGCGTTGGCGGCGCGGAAGGCTCGCGCAGCGCGCATCTTGCGGAACAGCTCGTCCGGCATCGGATCCCCGGAGCGGTAGTGGCGCGCGAACAGATCCAGCGACTCGCGCTCCCAGCACCAGTTCTCCATGATCTGCGAGGGCAGCTCGACGAAATCCCAGGCCACGTTCGTGCCGGCGAGCGATTTCACTTCCACGCGCGAGAGGCAATGGTGGAGAAGATGCCCGAACTCGTGGAAGATGGTCTCCACCTCGCGGTGCGTGAGCAGCGCCGGGGCGCCGCCAGCCGGGGCTGTGAGGTTGCCGCAGATCAGCCCCACATGCGGCAGCCAGCGCCCGTCCTGCCAGTGTCCGGTGATGAACGAGTCCATCCACGCGCCGCCGCGCTTGTTGTCGCGCGGGTGCCAGTCGGTGTAGAAGCTGCCGAGGAGCTCGCCGCCGGAATCGCGGATCTCGTAATAGCGCACCTCCGGATGCCAGACCGGAACCTTTGGCCCGGGAGTCACCGTGATGCCGAACAGGCGGGAGGCGAGCGAAAACATACCCTCGATGACCTGTTCCACTGGGAAATAGGGCCGCAGCTCCTCCTCCTCGAAGTCGAAGAGCGCCGCGCGCATTTTTTCGGCCCAGTAGGCGATGTCCCAGGGGGCGAGGGCGCGGCCGGCGAATTCCTCGAGTTCGCGGTTTTCGCGATGGAAGGCAGCCTCGGTCTTTTCGCGGAGGTCACGGACGAAGGCCTGCGCGGCGGCGCCGGTCTTCGCCATCCGGTCGGCCAGAGCGAAGTCGGCGAAGTTGTCGTAGCCCAGAAGCCGGGCTTTGCGGCGGCGGAGATGGAGGATGCGCGCCGCCAATGGCCCGTTCTGCTCCGCGGCACGGCGGTTGTAAGCGCGCCAGAAGTGTTCGCGGACGTCGCGGTCGTCGAGGTAGGTCATCACGGCCAGGTAGGAGGGCGCGTGCAGGGTGAACCGCCAGCCCTCGCGTCCGCGGGCGGCGGCGTCGGCGCGGGCGGAGATGCGGGCGCTGGGAGGAAGCCCTGAGAGTTCGTCCTCGTGTTCGATCCAGTATTCGAAGGCCGCCGTGGCATCCACAACATTTTGGGAGAACTTTGTTGTAGCGAGGGCGAGCTCGACGTCCAGCTCCTCCAGCTGTTTCTTCCCTTCCCGCGGCAAGGCGGCGCCGTGGCGGCGGAACTGATCGAGCGTGCGGGACAGGAAGCGCGCGCGGACGCCCTGCAGGGCGCGCGCCTCGTCTGAGGCGGCGAATTCGTTGATCGCCCGCCACAGCCCTTCATGCAGGGGGATGGACGAATAAAAGGCGCTCACCGCGGGCTGGACGGCGTTCCAGGCCTCGCGCAGTTCGGGCGTCGAGACAACGCCCTCCAGATGGCGCACGATGCTGGAGGCCACGTCCAGCGGATCGGTGGCAGTGTCCAGCGCAGCCATGGTGTCCTGCCAGGAACGGACGGGCGCGGCGGCGATTTCGTCGAGCCGGGCGCGGCAACGGGCGATCAGCGCCTCCATGGCGGGGCGCACATGTTCCGGCCGCACCTCGTCAAACGGAAGCGGGAGGGGAAGCGCAAGCAGCGGGTTGCGGTCAGCCACAATCTCCAAGATACGGGTTCGGGCGCGTCCGGCGAAAATCCCCCCGGAGCGGAGCCGCTTGCGCCGTCTGCGATGATGGGAGGCGTGATCGACCTGCACGCCCACCTCCTGCACGGGCTGGACGACGGCGCCGCCACGCTCGACGACAGCGTGGCCATGGTGCGGATGGCAGCTCATGCGGGAACCCGGGAAATTGTGGCAACGATCCACGCGAGCAGGACCTGGCCGTACAATCCCAAGCTGGCGCAGCGCCGGTGGGAGGATCTGCAATACCTCGTCCGGGACGTCATGCGCATCCACCGCGCCTGCGAGGTGGAGCTCACGCCGGAGATGATCAGTCAGGTGCTGGCGAACCCGGAGCGCTATACGATCAACGGGACGCAATACCTGCTGGCAGAGGCGCCGGATGACGCGGAGCCGGAGCAGGTCGAGGCGCTGCTGCGGCAGTTGCTCGAGAACGGCTTGCGTCCGGTGCTGGTGCATCCGGAGCTGCATCCGCCCATTTCGCGGCAGACCGGGCGGCTGGCGCGGTGGGTGCGCGCCGGCGTTTTGCTGCAAGTGGGGGCGGGGAGCGTCTCCGGCGGTTTCGGTTCCCGTGCGGAAGCCGTGGCCACACGCCTGATCAAGCGGGGACTGGTGCATTTCGTGGCCTCGGGGGGGCACAACCTTCAGGGGCGCCCGCCGCGATTGGATGCCGTGCGGTTGCATTTGCTCGGCCAATACCCGCCGGAGTTTGTTCACCTTCTGCTGGAAGAGCACCCGCGCGCCGTCCTGCGGGGCGGCGAAATCGCTCCGGGTCCTCTGCGCGCGCCGTTTCTGAAAGCGCACTGGCTGCAGTTCTGGCACTAGGCGCGGCGGGCGTCACAGAAGAACTCAAAAAAGGCGCAGCGGCGATCCTTGCGCGGATCAGCGACTTGCGGCCGCACCGTGGAAAGCGGGCGCGGCTGTGCGCCAGAGGCCGTGGTAGAGAGGGGCCGTGAAGCCGGAAGAACTGCTCGACCTGATCCGGCGCGAGGCGCAAGGCGGCGCCTCCGCCGATGATGTGGCCAGAGCCGTGGAGGCGATTCTGCGCAGACTGAAACGCGGACAGTCCGTCTCGCTGCCCGGCGTTGGCAAGCTGGTGCCGGAGGGCAAGCGGAGCGTGCGGCTCGAGCAGGCGGCGAAACCGGGGGCACGCCGTGGGCGGGGGTGAGAAGGCTTCCGTGCAGCAGCTGGCGCGGCTGCTGCGGCAATGCCTGCGCGATGGGCGCGCAGTGCATGTGGAGCGCCTGGGTACGTTTCTCCCGAATGCAAGAGGGGCGTTCTCGTTCCGCCCGGACGTCAAACCGTCTGTTTTTCTCGCCTATGCCGCCGAGGATGCGGGGAGCGTGGAGCGCCTGTATGACGAGCTGGAGCGCGCCGGATTCGCCCCCTGGATGGACAAGCGCAAGCTGCTGCCTGGCCAGAACTGGCCGCGCGCCATCGAAGGAGCCATCGAGACCGCGGACTTCTTCGTCGCCTGTTTCTCGCGCCTTTCGACGCGGAAGCGGGGGAATTTCCAGAGCGAACTGCGTTATGCGCTCGATTGCGCGCGCCTGTCGCCCGTCGACGACGTTTACCTGATCCCGGTGCGGCTGGACGACTGCCGCCCGCCGGAGGTGATCCGCCGCCGCTGGCACTATGTGGACCTGTTTCCTTGCTTCGAGGACGGAGTGAGGAAACTGGTGCAGATCATCCGCCGCGAAATGAGAAAGCGCGCCGCAGCGTGAGCGCCGTCTTCAGTTTTCCGGTTTCTTCGGCGGAGCGGGGAGCTTCTCCAGCCTGCGCCTGGCTTGCGCCGCCTGCTTCGAGTCCGGCGCGAGTTCCAGGAACTTCTCATAGGCGGCGCGTGCGCCGGCGGCATCCTTCAGCTTTTCGCGCGCCTGGCCAAGCAGAAAATAGGCCTCGGCAAAGCCGGGATTCCATTTCGTGGCCTCCTCGAAGCGGCCGGCGGCGGCTTTCCAGCTGCCGCGCCGCATGTAGAAGCGTCCGATTTTCAGCTCGTTTTCCGCCTGAATCGGATTGAATTCGTAGACCCGCTCTTTCGCCGTGACGTCCTCCTCTTCCGGCTCGGCGGGAGGGGGCGGCGGGGGCGGCTGCTGCGCGCCCAAAAGGGCGGCCGCAATGAGCGCCGCAAGCATGCGTGCCACAATCAAAGTATAGGGCGTCCGATCCATGTCCCGCATTGACGAGCTGCGCGAGAAGGCGGCGGAGCTGCCGCAGCAGCCGGGCGTCTACATCTACCGCGCTGAAGACGGCGAGGTTCTTTACGTCGGCAAGGCGAAGAACCTGCGGGCGCGGGTCCGCAGCTACTTCAGCGCCGAGCGGCTGGCGGAAGCCAAGACCGGGCGGCTGATTCATGCCGCGCACTCGCTCGACTACATCCTGGTGGACAACGAAAAGGAGGCCCTGGCGCTCGAAAACCTCCTGATCAAGCAGCACAAGCCGCGCTTCAACGTGCTGCTGCGGGACGACAAGACCTACCCCTACATCAAACTCACCCACGAAAAGTGGCCGCGCGTTTTTGTCACGAGACGGATCCGGAAAGACGGCCAGTATTTCGGTCCTTATTTCCCGGGAAATCTTGCGCACCGGCTGGTGAAATTCATCCACAAGAATTTTCAGATCCCCTCCTGCAAGGTGGACCTGACGAAGGCTCACGCGCATCCCTGCCTCGAATACCACATCCACCGATGCCTGGGGCCGTGCGTTCCGGGGCTCGTGAGCGAGGAGGCATACGCCGAACGGGTGAAGGACGTCAAGGCGTTCCTGGACGGCAAAGTCCGCGACCTCGCGGCGAGCCTCCGGGAGCGGATGCTGGAGGCTTCCGAGGCGCTCGACTTCGAGCGTGCAGCTTCCCTGCGGGATCTGCTGCGCACGGTGGAAGAGGTGGAGGAGCGCCAGAAGATGGCGTCCGCCGCGGGCGACGATGCCGATTTCTACGCGTTGCACGCCGAGCCGCCGCACATTGCCGTGAATCTCTTCCACGTGCGCAACGGGCGCGTTGTCGACCGCCGCGAACTTTTCTGGGAAGACGCGTGGGAATACGATGAGCAGGACTTCCTCTCCTCCCTGCTCATGCAGATTTACAGCGAAGGACAGCCGGTGCCGGCGCAGATCCATCTGCCTGTCGAGCTGGAAGACCGCGAAGTGCTGGAAGAGCTGCTTTCGGAGACGCGCGGCAAGAAGGTGACGATCCACACGCCGCAGCGGGGAGTGAAGAAGGCGCTCCTCGACCTGGTGGAAGCCAACGCGCGGCAGAGCTTCCAGCAACGCTTCCGGGTGCGGAAGCCGCGGGCGGAGGAGATCGCCGCCGCGCTGGAGGAGGCTCTGGAGCTGCCGGAGCCCCCGCGCCGCATCGAGTGCTTCGACATTTCGCACATCCAGGGTTCGGAGAAGGTGGCCAGCATGGTCGTCTGGGAAGACGGCCGCATGAAGAAGTCCGACTACCGGAAATTCATCATCCGCACGGTGGAAGGGAGCGACGATTTCGCCTCGATGCGCGAGGTGGTCCTGCGCCGCTACCGGCGCGTCCGCGAGGAAGGCGGGCAGATGCCGGGACTCGTGCTGATCGACGGAGGCATCGGGCAGCTCCACGCTGCGGCGGCGGCGCTCGAAGAGCTGGGAGTGCTGAATCAGCCGCTGGCTGCCATCGCCAAGCGCGAGGAGATCCTCTACGTGCTCGGGCGCGAGGATGAACCGGTGATGCTGGACCGCACCTCGCCGGTGCTCCATCTGATCCAGCGGATCCGCGACGAGGCGCACCGCTTCGCCGTCACGTTCCACCGCCAGCGCCGTGATGCCCGCACGCTGCGCAGCCAGCTTCTGGAGATCCCCGGGATCGGGCCCAGGACTGTGGACAAGCTCCTGAAGAGCCTTGGCAGTCTGGCTGCCGTGCGCGCTGCCAGTGAGGAAGAGCTGGCGCGGGTCGTCGGCCCGGCGGCGGCGCGCAGAATCCGGGCGGCGCTGGGTCCGGCTTCAGCGGCCGAAGGCCAGCCGGAGGGCCAGATGCTCGGGTAGCCCCGCCGCCAGAATGCGCTGTTGCGCCCGTTCCACGGGATACTCGACGCGCCGGAGGAAGATCAGCCGGCGCCCGGCGTCCCAGATGGCGTAGGCGGCGCGGGGGTCGCGGTCGCGCGGCTGGCCCACAGAGCCGGCGTTGATCACATACAGCGTGCCGTCTTCCAGTTCATAAGCCGTCTCGGTCTCCCCGAACCTCGGCCGCCGCAGCTCCATCACTCCGCCGCGGGTCCACATCCATCCGCCCTGCAGGTGTGTGTGGCCGAAGAAGCACAGCAGGCTGTGCACAGTGTCGGGCAGCATCCGGGCCTCGACGCTGTCGACGATGTATTCGTCCTCGTCCCACGGAGAACCGTGAAACAGCTCGTATCCGTCGGCCACCAGAGGCCCGGAGGGCAGAGCACGCAGCCATGCCAGCTGGCGCGAGTCGAGCTGCTCGTGCGTCCACCGCGCCGCCTCGAGCGCGTAATGGTTGAAGTCGTTGGGCTCTTCGATGAAGGCGCAGACGCGGTCGTGATTGCCGCGCACGATGCAGTTCACGGCTCCTGCAGCCCAGTCCACCACCTCGCGGGGGCAGGCGTTGTAGCCCACCAGATCGCCGCAGCAAAGGATCTCGTCGTACTGTCCTTTGGCGTGCGCCAGCACTGCTTCCAGCGCGTCCCAGTTGGAATGGATGTCGCTGACGATCAGCCGGCGCATAGTCTGACCAAGCTTACCTCAGGCGGCGCCCCGATCCGCACGGGGACTCCCACGGTGCCGAGCCCGCAGGAGACATACAGCCGCGAGCGCCCCAGCTCGTAGGCGCCGCGGACGTACTCTGTGAATGCACGGGCCACGTTGATGTTTTCGCTCAGCACGGGGAGGTTCACCTGTCCGCCATGCGTGTGGCCTGCCAGCATCAGGTCGAAGCCTGCCGCTGCAGCCGCAGGGAAGTGGGCCGGGTTGTGCTGTAGCAGCACGTTGAACGAGGAGGCGTCGACCAGGGGGCGCAAGAACGGCTCCGTGCGCGTGCCCGTCCCGAAGTAATCCACCCCCGCCAGGTTCAGCCTCGCCGCGCCGAAGCGCAGCAGAGCAGACTGCCCGCGGAGAACCGTCATTCCCCGCCTTTCCGCGCCCAGCGTGGCGGCGGCCGTCACGCCCGCATATTTCTCGTGGTTGCCGTGGCAAACATAGACGCCCGCCTCCGCGCGCAGCCGCCGCAGCAGCTCGAGGCAACCTTCCAGATCATCGCCCGCCCGCGTGATCAGATCTCCGGTCAGCACCGCGATGTGCGCCCGCGTGCTGTTGGCCATGTCGATGGCGCGGCGCAACTCGGCGGCGCCGAAGAACGGGCCGAAATGGATGTCGCTCAATTGCACGATCCGCAGACCGTCCAGGTCGCGCGGAAGCCCGGGGATCACCATCTGCTGTTCGACCACCGAGAGTCCGTACCGCGCCAGCACGATGCCGAAGCCCGCTCCGCCGAGAGGAGCGGCTGCCGCGGGCAGCGCCAGGGCGAGCATGCGCCGCCGGGAGGGATCGAATGCCGCAGGCGCCGCCCAGCGGAACCACAACAGCAGCGCCATCACCGCCAGCACCCAGAACAGCGACAGCGCCAGCGCCCACGCGATGAAATCCGCCGGCAGCCAGGCAAAACTGTGCGACGTCAGCACGGGCACTGCCAGCACCATCCACGCCGACATCAGCCACAGCCCGCGGCGCGCAGCGAGCATCAGTTTATCCGCGCCGCGCCGCCGCGCCCCCCGCTCGATGCGCGCATAGAGGCTGCGGTGCATCGCAAGCGTCACCAGAATGACCAGAAGAACGGGCGCCCAGCGGCGGAGGATCTCCATGAGGCCTTTCCTCCATTCTAAGAGCCGCGCGGAGGGCCCCGGACGCGGCGGGTACAATTGAAACAATGTCGCTTGTTGTTGTCGGATCAGTCGCCTACGACGGCGTGACTACGCCCGCGGGCAAGGTGGACCGCATGCTGGGCGGCGCCTGCACCTACATTTCGCTTGCCGCCAGCTATTTCACTCCTGTCTCGATCGTCGCAGTGGTCGGCGAAGACTTCGCCGCCGAGGACGAGGAGCTGCTTGCCTCCCGCGGCATCAATCTGGAAGGGCTCGAGCGCGCCCCGGGCAAGACCTTCTTCTGGGCGGGCGTCTACAGCGAGGACATGAACGACCGCGAGACTCTTGTCACCGAGCTGAACGTCTTCGCCAATTTCCGCCCGCAGCTGCCCCCCTCTTACCGCGACAAGCCCTATCTGATGCTGGGCAACATCCAGCCGTCGCTGCAGCGCAGCGTGCAGGAACAGATGAACGGCACACGGCTGGCCGGCGGCGACACGATGAACTTCTGGATTGAAGGCTCGCGCGAGGAACTGCTGAAGACCATCGCCGGATGGGACTTCCTTCTGATCAACGACAGTGAGGCGCGGCTGCTCAGCGGGGAGCGGAACCTGCGGCGCGCGGCTGCAGTGATCCGCTCCATGGGACCGCGCATCCTGGTCATCAAACGCGGCGAATATGGGGCCGCGCTCTTTCACGACGACGGCGCCTTCAGCCTCCCCGGCTACCTGCTGGAGACGCTCAAGGATCCGACCGGCGCGGGAGACTGCTTCGCCGGCGGTTTCATCGGTTCGCTGGCCGAGCGCGGGGTGACTGCGGAAACCGCCACTTCTGCCGATCTCGCCCGGGCAGTCGCCTACGGCTCCGTGATGGGGAGCTTCTGCTGTGAAGACTTCGGTGTAGGCCGCTTCCGAACGCTCACCCGGGATGACATCGAACGCCGGTTCCAGGAATTCCGCCGCCTCACCGCGTTCTAGGGCGGGCGCCGCGTTTGTGGCGCTGGCTTTGGCGGCGATCGGCGCCGGCGCGGCCGCCTTCGTGCATCAGCGTGGGTGGACGCTGTATTACGGCGACGCCGAGGCGCACCTCAACATTGCCCGCCGGCTTGTCGATTCCCGCACCTCGGGCGTGCATCAGCTGGGAACCGTGTGGCTCCCGCTGCCGCACCTGCTCGTTGCATGGCTGGCGCGCGAAGACAACCTGTGGCACAGCGGCGTTGCCGGCGTCGCGCCATCCGTCGCCGCCTTCGTCTTCGCCGGGGTGTTCCTTTTCCTCGCGCTGCGCAGGCTCGCTGGCTCGACCGCCGCTGCGCTGGCGGGTGTGGCTGTTTTCGCGCTGAATCCGAACCTGCTCTACTTGCAGGCGATCCCGATGACGGAGCCGCTGGCGCTGGCTTGCCTGCTCGGGCAGCTGTACTGCCTGGTCCGGTTCCATGAGTCGCAACTCACGCGCGACGCCCTGCTGGCGGGCTTGTGCGCGCTGTCGGGCACCCTGACGCGTTACGAGTTGTGGTTCCTGGTTCCCTTCGCCGCGCTGTTCCTGCTCTGGCGCGGCGGCAAGGCACGCTGGCGAAGCGCGCTGGTTTATTGCGTTCTCGCTTCTGCCGGGCCTCTCTGGTGGCTGGCGCACAACTGGTGGTTCTACGGGGATGCGCTCGAATTCTGGCGGGGCGAGTGGTCCGCGCGCGCCATCTATCAGCGGCAGCTCGACCGCGGCATGGCCCGGTATCCGGGAGACGGGGACTGGGCGCTGGCGGCGCGCTACTATCTGGAAGCTGCGCGTCTGTGCTGCGGGCTGCCGTTGTTCTGGCTCAGCCTGGCGGGCGTTGCGGCGGCGCTCCGGCGGTTCCCGGCGGCGCTCTTGTTCGTCCTGATGATCCCGGCCTTCTTCGTTCTGAGTCTCCGTTCCTCGGGCACGCCCATTTTCGTGCCGCACCTCTGGCCGTTCAGCTACTACAACACGCGCTACGGCATCGCATGGATCGTCGTGGCCGCGCTGGGGACCGCTGCCCTCGCAGCGCTGTTTCCCCCGCGGTGGCAGAAGTGGGCAGCTCTGGCGATTGTCGCCGCTGCAGTCTCCCCGTGGATCCTGGCGCCGCGCCCGGACGCGTGGATCTGCTGGAAGGAATCCGAAGTCAATTCGATCTCGCGCCGCCGCATGGCGGCGGAGGCCGCCGCATTTCTGCAGCCGCGGCACCGTGATGGCGCAGGCATTCTGTTGAGCTTCGGCGATCTCACCGCCGTGCTGCGTCTGGCGCACATTCCGATCCGCGAGTCGCTCCACGTGGATGACAGGCTGGAATTCGAGACTGCGGTGGCGCGCCCGGATCTGTTTCTGCGCGAGGAATGGGTGCTGTGCAACGCGGGCGACCGCGCCTGCCGCGCCGTGGCGCGCCTGGGGCGCGGCCCGCGGCGCTATGAGTGTGTCAAAATTCTTGCAGCCAGAGATGCGCCGGGCATCGAGATCTGGCGCCGCATCGGATCGTTTGTCGAGCCATGATCCCCTTCACGAAAGCACACGGAGCGCGCAACGATTTCCTGCTCACGTGGGCGCACGAAGCTCCCGCGAAGCACCTGCTGAGACGCGCTGCCATTGCCATCTGCGACCGCCATGCAGGCGTCGGCGCCGATGGCTGGCTTCTCGTCCGGCCGCCCGCGCAGGGCGAGCCCGCTGCCATCCGCCTCTTCAACTCCGACGGCAGCGAGGCCGAGATCAGCGGCAATGGCACGCGTTGCGCCGCAGCGTTCCTGTGCGACGCGGGGCTCGCCAGGGAGGAGATCCTTATCCGCACCGGCGCCGGCGACAAGCGGTTGCGGCTGTTGCGGCGGGACGGGCTGCGGTTCGAGTTCGAGATGGACATGGGGCAGGTGCGCATCGATCCCGCAGAGCTTCGCGTGACGCTCGAAATCCGCGGCCGGGCGCTCGATTGCACGCTGGTGTGGCCGGGCAATCCGCAGTGCGCCGTGTTCGCCGCCGAGATTCCGGAAGACTGGGCCGCTCTTGGCGCGGCCATCGAGAGCCATCCGCGGTTCCCGAACCGCACGAATGTCAGTTTCGTGAAGGTGCTGGATGCGGCCCATCTCGAGGTGCGCTTTTACGAGCGCGGCGCGGGCGTCACGGAATCGAGCGGAACCGGCTCCACCGGCGCTTTCGCGGCCGCGCGCGCCCGGGGGCTCATCGGAGAGCGAGCCACCATCCACACGCCCGCCGGTCCGCTCGCAGTTCGCGAAGAGGGCGGCGCCATTTTTCTGACGGGCCCGGCGGAGATCGTCGCCGGCGGCGAGTTCTACTTCTCGGGCGAGGAGGCGAACCAGCGGTAAAGCGCCCCCGCGGCGTTTGCCAGAGCGCGCTCGCGTTGCGTCAGGTCGCGCTCGGTTCCTTTCAGAAACAGGGCCAGCGCCAGCTTGCCGCGCCCGCCCGGCAGCTCAGCCACGCCCGCCACGCTCATGCAGATGTTCCGTCCGTCCCAGAACGCCGTTGTGCCGGACTTGTGGTAGAGCAGCGCGGCGCCCAGCGCCGGGCGGATGCGGTCCGCCCCATGCGGCGTGGCGCGCATCCACGCGCGCAACCGCTCGTGGCTCGCCGGATGCAACAGCTGCCCGCCCTCGATTGCGGACACGAGCATCGCCACCGCTTCCGGCGTCGCCGAATCGCGCGCGTCCATCAGGAACCTGTCACGGGATTCGGCAAGGCGGAACGCTGCGTCCAGAGCCTTCAGGGAGCGGTCCACGCGGATTCCCTCTCCGTGCCAGCGCGCCATGCGCTTCTGCACCGCTTCGGGTCCGCCTCCCAGTGCCAGCAGCAGGTCAGAGGCGCTCGAATCGTTGTCTTTCACGGCCAGTTCCAGCAGCTGCCCGATCGTGAAGACGCCCCCGCGCGGGTAGGCGTCTCGGAGCGGGCTGTGCCCCGGGCTGTACTGCTCCGGCGACACCGCAATCATCTTCCGGAACGGCATTTCGCCCAGCTCCATCTGCGCGAGCGCATGCAGGGCGACGGGAAGCTGTGTCATCTCGAGGAGAGGGAAGCGGTCCTTCGAGCGCCACCCTGCCAGCCGCCCCGTTTTCAGTTCGAGCGCCGCCGCCCCCAGCACTCCTTCCACGGAAGCCTCGATTTCGAGCATGGGCGCGGCAAACGCGGGAGGATCCTGCGCCGCCAGCGGCGCCGCGAACGCCAGCAGTGCCTCCCGCCGCGTCATGACTTGCGGGGCGGCGGGGCGAACACCACCAGCACGGTCAGCGGCTCATCCCCCGTGTTTTTCAGCCCGTGCGGCACGCCTGCAGCAGCAAGGATCAGATCGCCCGGCTCCACGTCCGCGGTCTGGCCGCCCACCTGCGCCTGCCCGCGCCCCGCGAGCACGTAGTAGAGCTTGTCCTGATCCGCGTGCACGTGCGCGGCATGCTCCTGTCCGGGCAGGAAGCAATTCAGCCCCGCGTAGAGCCGCTCGCCTGCCGCAAGCGAGACCTTGCCCATGCGTTCCGCGCCGAACTGCGCCAGACTTGCGATTCGCTTCACCACCATGGCTGCCGCCTCCTGTCCTTCCCGATGACGCCTCAGAACGTGCGCACGCCCATCGTCACCAGATCGTCCACGCGCATCGTCTCCTTCACGACGTACGGCTCGCCGTATTTGACGCCGATCAGGTTTCCGTAAAACCGCGCGATCGAGCGCATCCGGTCGTAAATTTCCTCCTTTTTCGGGAACAGATCCGCCGCGCCGCCGGACTCGCCGTACTGCGATTCGTAGGCAAACAGCGATTCCATCCGCCGCTCGAACCACGGCGTGATGTCCACCACGAACGAGGGCGGCACGTTGGCGTACAGAGAGGCGTAGACGACCTTGAACGGGCGGTGCGGTTCGCTTTGATCGTCCAGCTTGCGGATGCCGGCGAGGAACGATGCCTCGAAGCCCAGCCAGCTTGCGTAGGAGTGGTCCGGGTGGCGCGCCTCCCAGTAGGGCAGGATCACCACGCGCGGGCGCAGCCGGCGGATCACCGCCATCAGCGTCAGCCGGAGGCTGATGTTGTTCTCGAGGCGCGCGTCGGGCATCCGGAGGTTTTCGCGGAACGCGAGTCCCAGAATGCGCGCCGCCGCGCGCGACTCCTCAATGCGCTGTTCCGGAGTTCCGCGCGTGCCCATGTCTCCCGCGGTCAGGTCCAGCGCTCCCGTGCGGTAGCCCATCGCCGCCATGCGCAGCAGCGCGCCACCGCAGGTCTGTTCGATATCGTCCGGGTGCGCGGCGATGGCCAGCACATCCAGCGGTTCCACATTTTCAAGGTCGAGAGCAGGCGGATAGAACATCACCACACCAGGTCGCGGCGCAACCGGTAACGGTCGCGCGTCCGGAAGACATGAATCAGCGCCGCGCCGGCCAGAAAGCCCGCCGCGTGCGCCATGAAAGCCACTCCCCCGCGGTGCGCGGCGGCGTCGGCGATCGAGCCGATGCCGCTGAACAGCTGCACCACGAACCAGTACGCCAGCACCACGTAAGCCGGCAGCTCGAAGGTAAACACGAAGAGAAACCAGCCCAGCATCACGATCCGCGAATGCGGGAACTTCACCAGATACGCGCCCATCACGCCAGCGATCGCCCCGCTGGCGCCCACCATGGGGACGCGCGAGTCGGGATTCACCGCATACTGTCCCAGCGCCGCCGCCACCCCGCAAAGCAGATAGAACAGCAGGAACCGCCCGTGCCCGAGAATGTCCTCGACGTTGTCACCGAATACCCACAGGAAGAGCATGTTCCCCAGAAGATGCAGCCAGCCGCCGTGGAGGAACATCGATGTCAGCACGTTTACCCACGAAAACCGCTCCGGCACAAGCCCGAAGGCGTGGATGAAATCGTTCCGCGTGTAGGGATCCAGCGATACCTGGAAAAGGAAGACGAGGGAATTCGCCACGATCAGCGCCACCGTCACCAGCGGCTGCGAGAAGCTTTTCTGCGAATCGTGGATCGGGATCATTGCGCCGTCTTCCAGTACTGGCGGAACTCGGCTTTCACGCGGCGCTCCCCTCGCTCGATCAGCGAGCGCGCCTCCTCCAGCGTCGCAATGCGCCCCCGGGCGCCCAGCGCCGTGCAGTTCAGAGCCGCCATCGCGTTGGAGAACTCCAGCGCCGCGTCCAGATCATAATCCTGGAGCACGGCGTAGCAAAATGCGCCGTGGAAGATGTCGCCCGCGCCCGTCGTGTCCACGCAGTTCACCACGAAGGCGGGCGAATAATGGAAGCGCCCGCCCATGCGGGCAAGCGCCCCGTGGGCGCCCAGCGTCATCGCCGCCACCTGCATGCCGTAGGTTTCCTGCAACAGTTCGAGCGCCCGCAGCGGATCGCTCTCCCCCGTCCACCGCTCCGGAAATTCGCTGGAAGTGATCAGGTAATCCACGTTCGGCAGCACGTCCTCGAAGCCCTTGTAAATCGTGTCGACGTCCACGGTCACCGGGATGCCGTGCCGCCGCGCGATGCGAGCCGCGTGCGCCACTGCCGGCGTGTCATGCCCGTCGATGTGCAGCAGCCGCGCGCAAGTGATCTGCTCCTCGGTGATCTCTTCCGGCGCGATCCGCAGCGCCTCCGGGCGGTGCCAGAACACCGTGCGCTCCCCCGTGCTTTGGTCGATCAGAATGTAGGCGGACTGATTCGGCGTCCCTGCCCTCCGCTGCACGTGATCCAGATTGACGCCGCTGCCTTGCAGGCTTTCCCACTGAATGCGCCCGCGCTCATCGTCGCCAATGGTTCCGATGTATTTCACCCGCAGCCCGAGTCGGGCGCAACAGACCATCGCGCTCGCCACTTGCCCGCCGGGGCTGAGCACCTCTTCGAGAAAGGGCACCTTGCCCCCGTAGGCGGGGAAATGCGGAATGAGGATCATCGTGTCGGTAGCGTTCAATCCCACGCCCACCACGTCAAACTGCGGCTCGCTCACTGCAATGCTCCCAGGAACTCCAGAATCACGGACGCGGTGCGCGAGCCCGGCTTCGTCAGATTTGTCATCTCCGAGATGTGGTTCTCGCGGCTGATGAATTCCAGCCGGCTCGGCACGCCCGCTTGCCGGAGCGCTTCATGAAAACGTTTTGCCTGTTGCGGCAGGGTCAGATAGTCCCACTGGCAGTACGCCACCAGGAACGGCGGCAGGCCGGCGCGCACCTGGAACAGCGGCGAGGCGTCCCGCCGCACTGCCGGGTCGTTGCCAAACACGCGCGCCCCCGCCTCGCCGGTGACATCCGGGACGCCGCTCAGGGAAATCACCCCGCGGATCGCGGATGCGTCCAGCCCATGCGGGCGCAGCCAGCGCCCGTTCGCCGCCAGCAGCGCCGCCAGCTGTCCGCCCGCGGAGTGTCCTGCGACGGTGATCCGCGCCGGATCCCCCCCGTGTGCGGCGATATTCCGCACAGTCCATGCGAACGCCGCCGCTGCGTCTTCGATCTGCGCCGGATGCGGATGCTTCGGCGCCAGCCGGTAGCTCGGGATCACCACCACATAGCCCGCTTTCGCGAAAAAATTCCCCAGGAACGGATACTGCTTGCGGTCCCCGCGCACCCACGCGCCGCCGTGCAGGAAGAACAGCACGGGCCGCTGTTTCGCGCCGCGCGGGCGGTAGATGTCCAGCCGGTGCTTCTCCGCATCCTCCGGCGCGCCTGCCGCGTACTCGATGTCCGCTGCCGCTTCCACCTCCGCGTCGAGCTGCTGCGAGGGGAGCGCCATCAGGCTCGCATCGGGGCGTGCCAGACGGATCGCGTTCGAATAAATCCACGGGCGCTGCTCGCCATCGATGTCGAGCCACGCCTCCACGCGGTAGGCGCCCGGCTCCGCTGCCTGCCAGTTCAGCGTGTCTCCCGCAGCTTCCTGCACCACCTGCCCTTCGCGGATCAGCCGCCACCGCGCCGCCACCGGCGCGCGCGCCACCAGCCGCGTTGCGCCCGCCATCGGAATCGTGTCCCCCATTTCGTAGACGCCCAGCGTGTTGACGGCGAAGAAGGCGAATCCGCGCGGATCGCACAGCCAGTCGTGCGAAACATAGGCGCGTCCGGCGCGCAGCGAATCCGCGAGCGCCTCGTGGGTGAATTCCCGCGCCAGGATGTGCGTCACCGTGTTGCGGAATGCTGCCTCGTAGGGATCCAGCAGCACCTTGCCGCCTGCCAGCACATTCTGGTGCGCGTCGACGGCGCCGATTCCCGTGAAGAACCGCGACGCGAGCACCCGGTCCCAGCGCTCGAACACCGCCGGCCAATAGTCCGCGCCCGCGCCGTAGATCTCGTCCGGATATTGCCGCGCCAGACGGCCGAGTTCTTCCAGTTGCCGGGGATCCTTCGCTGCCGCCTTCAGATGCTCGATCAAGTCGGCGTCGTCCTCGTGATCCGCATGGCGGTTGTAGATCTCCATCCCGTCCCAGCCCTCTGGCGCCGCTTCCAAATCGCCTTCCACATGCGAGTGGAAGCGCAGCGGCGGCGCCGGGCGGGGGAAGAGCAGCTCGTGTCTGCCGCCATGCTCTGCGCCGGCGAAGAACAGGACGCCGTCGCGCACACCGTGCCACGTGCCGGGGTGCGGCCCGCCGTGGTCCGTGAAAAAAACCGCCCGAATACCGGTTTTCCTGGCCGCGGCAAGAACCTCCTCGCGCTTGCCCAGCGTGTGCGGCGAGTCCCCGGCGTGCACGTGGATCACAGCCGGGAAGTCCTCGTACACGCCCACCGGCGGCAGCGTCTTGCGCTGCGCGGCCAGAGTCTCCCGCGCCGCCCGGACCGCCGCCAGCCGCCCGGGCGCCAGCCGTTCGACGGACGTGTATTTCCGGCCCGGCTTCAGGCCGGTTTGCGCCAGCGCCATCAAAGCCAGGCACAGTCCGGCCGCCAAGCGTCCTGTCATGACTCTGAGGATAGCGTGCCGCGGCCCGGATCTACTTTTGCGGCCAGTGATAGAGGTAAATCGTGTAGGGGTGGCGGTGCGCTTCCACCTTCTCGACACGGGCCGGCTTCCAGCCCTTGATGCGGAATTCCAGCGACACCACCCGGGCGCCCGGCTTCAATTCCCTCTCCAGCTTCGGACGCAGCTGCTCGTTGGCTTCCGTGAGCAGATAGAGCGCCACGACGTCGGCGCCGGAGAGGTCCACGTCCATCATGTCCCCCTCGATGATCTTCACCTGCTCCTGCAAGCCGAGGCTCTCAATGGCCTGCCGCGCCTTCTTCGCCAGCGCCGGGCTCAGCTCCACTCCCACCGCCTTGGCGCCGAATTCCTTCGCCGCCGTCGCCACGATCCGCCCGTCCCCGCAGCCCAGGTCGTAGAGCGTTTGGCCGCTCTTCAGACCGGCAATTTCCAGCATTTTTACGACAATCGGCTGCGGAGAGCTCACGTAGGGCGCGAGTTTCTGCGGCTGCACCAGCTTCCGCCCCTGTCCCGCCGCCGCGCCCGCGAGCATCAGCGCCGCCGCCAGAGCGCTACTGCGGCGGAGCCAAATGGGAACCCCTGATGGAAGCATCGGTCGCCCGCCTCCCTGATTTCCATTTTACGATTCGCGCCACGACCTCGGTGACCGCGGACCAGAGTTCCCTCGGGCGGCTGATCGTGAATTCCAGCCCCTTGAAATACCGCACCGCCTGGCTGATGGAGTCCCGCCACGGCGTCAGCTGCGGCGTCAGATTGTAGTTCAGGTAAAACACCGGATATTCCGTCTCGCCCACTTCCCGCAACGCATCCGCCGGAATCCCGGACGGCAGCATCACCTTCGGACCGGCGATGATGAGCCCGTCCGGCGGCGGCTCCCCGTCGCGCACCTTGAATTCGTTCTGGATCAACGCCCCCAGAAACTCCGCGTCGCTGTTCTTGTTCTGCAGCCGGGAAATGTCCACCCGTCCCAGCTGCAGCCCCTTCAGCGCCTGCCCGATCGACGGAAAATCGATCCGGTCTTTCGGTTCCTGCCGGTAGAGGATCCGCTGCTCCTGCAAATTGAAGGCGACCACCGAATACCGCGCGATCCGGGGATCCCGGTGGATGGTGCGCAGGATCGACACCAGCGCCGCTGTGTCGGCAGGCTGCAGCGTGGAGGCGTTGCTGTTCTGCGGCGCGAAATTCACCAGCACCTTCACCGACAACGGATTCGAACTGTAGTCCTTCTCCACCGGAGGCTCGTCGGCGAAATCGTCCTCTGCGGCAGCGGCCACTACCCCGGGCTCGAGCGTGAGCGCCAGGTCTTTCTCTTTTGCGGAAAGCCGCGCCTCGGCACGCCAAAAGCTGGCGCACACCCGCTCGGTGCGGTCGCGCATCAGCCAGTCCACCTGATAGGCGCCCTCGCCCAGATCGAACGCGCCTTGCAGGTAGGCGTCCCCCTTGGCGTCCGGCTCGATGGACGGAACGCGGATCTTCTGGGTGAAATACGCCGCCCGCTCCGGCGCGCCCTCGGGCGTCACGCGGAAGATCACCGTCAGCAGGTTCTCCAGACCGGCCAGCTCCCGCATGGGGATGGCCACCTCGTAGCCGGCGTGGAATTTCAGGTCAAAGCCCACAACCGGCTTTATGGGAGTGAGCCGGCAAGGCAGGTCGTCCCTTGGCTCGCGCGCCTCCAGCACTGCCAGATCCGTGCCGCTGAGCGCGCGCCCGGGTTCGGACTGAATCAGCGATTGAGCGCCCGCCGGCGCAATCCAGCCCGCCATGGCCAACACCGCGGCTGCCGAGAGGGTGAAAAAAGGCCCGTTCCGCCTGTTCGTCATGCCCCCATCAGTCCCGATCCGTATTCTAATGCCCCGCCCCGGTCCGGTAAAGCCCGGCCTCTCCGGGGAGGGATATACACGGGATGATCGCCCATTCCGGTGCCGGACGCAAGCCTGCCCCGCGGGGCGGACGGGAGGGAGTCCGATATAATCGTGTCAGGGGCTGCTTTCCAGCCGATGGACGACATCAAGAAGAAGCTGCAAGAAGAGATTGCCGCGCTCGAATACGAGCTGCGCACACAGCTGCCCAAAGAGATCCAGAAAGCGCGCGCACACGGCGATCTGCGGGAGAACGCGGAGTTCCATGCCGCCAAGGAGCGGCAGCGTTACGTGGACGCCCGGCTCGCCCAGCTGAAGAAGCGGCTTGCCGAGTTCTCCATGATCGACCTGTCGCGCATTCCGCGCGACCGCGCCGGGCTCGGTTCCACCGTCGTCGTTCTCGATCTCGACAAGAACGAGGAGATCACCTATAAGCTCGTCGTCAGCGAGGAAGCCGACGCTTCCAAGGGGCTCATTTCCACCACCTCGCCCATCGGGCGCGGGCTCGTTGGCAAGAAAGTCGGCGACGAGGTCGTCATCCCGAGCCCGGGCGGAGTCCGGCGCCTCGAGATTCTTCAACTGACCACCATTCACGACACGGCCAGCTAAACTGAAAGGCTGGAGCGATGACCTTCACGCGCGCCATCGGCATCGGAGCCGGCAAGATCCTGTTCTGGATCGTGCGCGCGCTGGCGTTGTCGCGCATCCACCCCAACATCCTCACCTTCATCGGACTCGTCATCAACATCGGCGCCGCGTGGCTCCTCGCGCAAGGCCGCTTCTTCCAGGCCGGCCTCGTCATCATCGGCGCCGGCCTGTTCGATATGGTCGATGGCCGAGTCGCGCGCGAAACCCGGCAGGTCACCCGTTTCGGAGCCTTCTTCGACTCCGTTGTCGACCGCTACTCCGACCTCGCCCTTCTGATGGGGCTGCTTGTCTACTACGCCAACATCAACCGCAACTTCTATGTCGTCCTCACCGCCGTGGTCATGACGGCCACCGTCATGATCAGCTACACGCGCGCCCGCGCCGAGAACGTCATCCCCTCCTGCAAGGTCGGCTTCCTCGAGCGCCCGGAGCGCGTTGTTCTGCTCATCCTTGGCGCGCTGTTCGACCGCATGGCTGCCGTCCTGTGGGTCATTGCCGTGCTCGGCAACCTCACCGTCATCCACCGCATGTGGCACGTCTGGGAGGTGACCCGCGAGATGGACCGGCTGCCGCCTGCGCCGTCCCCCGAGCCCGCGCACCAGGAAGAGGAAGCCCGCCAGCCCCGCTGACCGCCCTTCAGTCCTTGCCCTCCAGGATCACGAACGCCTGAGCCACTGTTGCGGTGTGCGTCAGCGACAGGTGGATCCTCTCCACACCCATCTGCCGCGCCACCTCCGCCGCCACGCCGTGCAGCACCAGCTCCGGACGCCCGCTCCGCTGGTTCCTCACCTCGAAGTCCTGCCACCGCACGCCGCGCCTCCACCCCGTCCCGATCGCCTTCATCCCCGCCTCTTTGGCTGCAAACCGCGCCGCATACCGCTCATGCCGGTTCGCCTTGCCCTCCACATAGGCGATCTCCCCCGGCGTGAACACCCGATCCAGAAAACGCCTCCCGAACCTCTCCACCGCCTCCCGAATCCGGTCGACCTCTGTCAGATCGATGCCTGTTCCCAGAATCACCGAGGCTTCTCCTTCACACAAACACGACGGTCTTGCGCCCGTCCAGCAACACGCGGTGCTCCAGATGCCAGCGCACCGCGCGAGCCAGCGCCAGCCGCTCCGCGTCGCGCCCCTTTTCGATCAGATCCTCCAGCTGATCCCGGTGCGACACGCGCACCACTTCCTGCTCGATGATCGGCCCGTCGTCGAGCACCTCCGTCACATAGTGCGCTGTCGCCCCGATCAGCTTTACTCCGCGCTCGAACGCCGCATGGTAAGGGCGCGCCCCGCTGAATGCCGGCAAAAACGAATGATGCACGTTGATGATCCGCGCCGGATACCGCGCCACGAACTCCGGCGACAGCACCTGCATGTAGCGCGCCAGCACCACCAGATCCACCTTCTCCTGCTCCAGAAGTTCCAGCTGCCGCCGTTCCGCCTCCGCCTTCGACTCCGGCGTCACCGGAATGTGATGAAACGGAATCCCGTAGAAACCCGCCAGCTCCGCCGCATCCGGGTGGTTGCTCACGATCAGGCGGATGTCGGCGCGCAGCTCACCCTCGCGGTGGCGGTGCAGCAAATCGCTCAGGCAGTGCAGGTACTTCGACACGAACAACGCCACGCGCAGCCGCTCCTGCGTATACGCCACGCGCCACTCCATCTGGAAGCGCCGTCCCACTGCCGCCTGAAACGCCTGCGCGAAGTTCTCCCGGTTCAGTCCGAACCCCTCCAGGTCCCACTCCACCCGCATCAGGAACTGCCCCGACTCGTCGTCCCGGTGCTCGTCGGTGGAGAGAATGTTGGCCCCGTGTTCGTACAGGAAACCTGCCACGCCGGCCACCAGCCCTTTGGCATCCGGGCACCGCACCAACAAAATGGCCGAATCGTGTTTCGCCATGGCAAATGAGCGGAGACTTCCATCCTAGCCCGGCGGATGCCCGCAGCGGCAGTCCGGAACAACGCCGGTGAAGGGATGGATCGACGACTCCGCGGGTCGGAAAGAGTCCGGATCCCAAGGGGCTGCGCAATCCCTGACTCCATTCTCCCCGGCTTGATGCTTCGGGCAAGAAATCATGGGCCCGGCGCTCCGTCCTTCTGCGATTCCTGCACATCGGCGCACGCGCTTCCGGCGGTGGATCACACGTGGATGCTCTCGGGCATTGGCAGGTCTCCGCACTCCGGAAGGCCGGCCACAATTCCACCGGCAGGCGGTGATCCGATGCAATTTCAGGACGCCAGAAAGGGGCGCGCATACCCGTTCGCTAGAATGGGAGCGCATGTTCTGGATGGGCGCGGCGGTGGTGCTCGGCGCTTTCCTGCTCTTCCTGGTTCAACCGGTGGCAGGCAAGCTGCTGCTCCCCTTGTATGGCGGGTCCGCCGCGGTCTGGTCCGCGTGTCTGCTTTTTTTCCAGACTGCGCTCCTTGGCGGCTACTTTTATGCACACTGGATCGCCCGGCGGCTGCCGCCGCGCCGGCAGGCTCTGGCGCATCTGCTGGTGGTAATCGCATGCACGGCGGCGCCGCGAGTGCCGCCGCAGGCGGGCAGCGGTTCCCTTCACGCCTTTCTGGCTTTGGCCGGCGCATTCGGGCTTCCCTACTTCCTGCTTTCGGCCACTTCCCCTCTCATGCAGCACTGGCTGGGGTTGCTCGACTCGCAGTCGCGTCCGTACCGCCTTTCCGCGTGGTCCAACTCCGCCTGCGCCGCGGCGCTGCTGGCGTTCCCGTTCCTGCTGGAGCCCCGCATCGGGCTTTCCCGCTTGCAGCGCTGGTGGGATGCAGCGTTCCTCGCGCAGGCTTTGCTGCTTGGGGGGGCGGCATGGATGGTCTGGCGGCGGAACCCCCAAGTGGCGTCTTTGCGGACGTCCACTCCTGTGGCCTGGCGCGAGCGGTTCGCGTGGACCGGTTGGGCCGCGCTCGGTACGGCGTTTCTCACGGCCACCACGGCGCACCTGACGCAGGTGGTCGCCCCTGCGCCACTGCTATGGGTGGCGCCGATGCTGGCGTATCTGCTCACTTACGCCGCAGCCTTTGCCATCGACGTTCGCGACTCGCGCCGCACGGCGCGCCATGCGCTGCTGGGACTGCTGGCGATGGCGCTGTCGATTCTCTATCTGGATCTGCAAGCCGCGCTGGCAGCCAAGGTCGGCCTGTATTGCCTCGGGCTCGCGCTCGTGTGCTTCTTCGCCCACCGCGAACTCGCCGCGGCAAAACCCGAACCGGAGCGGCTCACCGCCTTCTGGACTCACGCTGCCGCCGGAGGAGCGCTGGGCACGCTGGTGGCAGGCGTTCTGGCGCCTGCCATGATGAAAGCCTATCTGGAGCTGCCCCTCCTGATGGCGGCTGCCGCGCCCCTGTGCCTGTGGCGCCTCCGGGGAAGCCGGAGATGGGCCATGCAGGCGGCATGGATGGCGGCGTTGCTCGCGGCCACGCCGTCCCTGGCTCTGATCGAGAACTACTATTCGGGCCTGGTGGACGCCTCGCGCAATTTTTACGGCAGCTTGCGCGTGGTCGATACGCCCGCCGCGGAAGGCCGCCCGCCGCTGCGCAAGATGCTGCACGGTCTTGTCCTCCATGGATCGCAGTTCATGGATCCGGAACTGCAGGACACGCCGACGGCCTATTACGGGCGCTCTAGCGGCGCCGGGCTGCTGTTGAGCCGTCCGGGCCCCCCGCGGCGCGTCGGCGTGATCGGGCTGGGCGCGGGAGCGCTGGCCGCTTATGGGCGCCCCGGCGACCTGATTCGCTTCTATGAAATCAATCCGCAGGTCATCGACTTCTGCCGCCGCCACTTCACGTACTTGCGCCGGTCCGCCGCCCGGATTGAAATTGCGGAAGGCGACGCGCGCCTGACCCTGGCAGCCGAACCGCCGCAACGCTTCGACGTGCTCGTGATCGACGCCTTCAGCGGCGACTCCATCCCCGCGCACCTGCTGACGCGCGAGGCGTTTGCGATCTACCGCCGGCATCTGGCGCCGCAGGGCGTCATCGCTTTCCACATTTCGAACCAGTATGCCGACCTCGCACCCATCGTACGGGCTCTGGCAGCCGACTCCGGCGTCTCCTGCGCCCGCATGGCTTCCGCCGCCGAGCCTGCAGCCGCAGCCCTGGCCTCCACGTGGATGATCGTCGATACGGCGCGTCCCTCCGCCGCTCGCCCGGAACAGCGCTATCTCTGGACTGACGACTCGAGCTCGATTCTGCCCGTGCTGCGGTGATCACTTGCGCGCCGCTTCGGGCTTGCCCGTCAGGGGCTCGACGGCTCCCCGCCCGCACAGCGCCACGCCGTTGTGCAGCAGCCCCCGCAGCAGGGCGACGTACACGCCGAAGAGCGCCTTCTCGCTCATTGGCTGGCGTCCCGGCAGGCGCGCATGCACGGGCAGCTCGGTGAGAATCTGCAGCCGCACGGCGCGCGTGTTGGTCCGTCCGAGCACGTCGGGCAGGTTGGCCAGAATGAACGGCGTTTGCAGCACCGCGCCGTTGCGCGCGTCCACATAGAACTGGCAGCGCGCGAACCAGCCCGTGTTGGCCGGATCCGCTCCGTCGAACAGCAGCAGCGGGGTTTCGCGCTCCGGCGCCGACAAATCCAGCAGGATGCTGCGGGCGCGTTCTTCCACCCGGCAGAAAAACCCGGCTTCTTCCGCAGCCTGACGGAGCAGATCGACGTCCAGTTCGAGCCGCAGCAGTTGGCGGCCGCCTGCCTGAAGCACCTGCATCACCTTCAGTGTATCGCCCGGTATCATGGTGGGCGGATGAGCAAGGCAGGGGCGCTGGCGCTGTTCGACATTGACGGGACTCTCCTGCGCCGCAGCGGGCCCGCGCACCGCCAGGCGCTCGAGCGCGCCGTCGCGCGCCTGTCCGGAGTGCCGGTCTCCATCGACGGAATCCCCGTGGCAGGCATGCTGGACCGCGACATCCTGCTCGCCCTGTTCGAGCGCGCCGGGCTGTCCGGCGCTGCCGCCCGCCGCCTGCTGCCGGCCGCCGCCCGCGTTGCCCAGAACATTTTCGTGCGGACTTGTCCCTCGCTGGAGCGCAAGGTCTGCCCCGGCGTGCGCCGCCTGCTGCGCTCCCTGCAGAGGAGAGGCATCCCCTGCGGGCTCGTCACCGGCAACATCGAGCGGATCGCGTGGACCAAGATGCGCCGCGCCGGGCTGGAAGAATTCTTCTCCACCGGAGCTTTCTCCGGCGATGGCCCGACTCGCGCGGCTCTCCTGCGGCTTGCCGTCTCGCGCGCAAGGAAAGCGGGCCTGATCCGCGCCGGAGCGCCGACGGTTTACATCGGCGATCACCCCAACGACGTGAAGGCCGCGCGCGAGGCTGGCGTGCGAGTTTTGGCCGTGGGCACAGGCGTTGTCAGCGGCCCCGAGCTGATTTCCTGCGCGCCGGACCGCTATGTGGAGGACCTGCGCGGCCTCGGCCCCGAAGCGCTGCTGGCCCTCGCTGGCCTTCGGGACTGATCCGCCCCGGAGAGCGCCTGCTCGACCTTCCGGATCTTGTCTTCCATGGTCTGCGGCTTGTCGATGCGGGTGCCGATGCGGATGTTGGTGGAGATGCGCGGAACGCCCATCTCATGCAGCCGCTCGTGGCAGCGTTTCACCGCGGCCATGACTTCGTCCCATTCGCCCTCGACATTCGTTCCGTAGGCGTGCAGCTTCGTCTTCAGCCCGCTTTCCCGCAGGATGCGCTCGCACTCGGTGACCTCCCGGGAGACCGAAGCGCCAACTCCCAGCGGAATAATGCACACGTCGGCGATGGCTTTCATGGCACAGCTCCCCGTCCCTCATTTTCGCGAACGCCGCACTGGCTGCAGAAGCGCAACATGGCACAGGACGGCGCCGTTTTGATTCCCGTAAACTGGAAGCGAGCCCTCCGCCGTTGTCCACTTCGAGAAGCTGAGGAACCGGGACGTGACATCGGGAGCTTCTCTCCACCCGCTGCATTCCGTTTTCGAACTTGAGTCCTGTTGCGGCTCGAGCTGGAAATCCATCCGCGAGGCTGCCGAAGCCACGGAAGACACGGTGCAGAGGCTCAATGGCAGTCTGGATTCGAGTTTCAACTCCGAGGATTACAGCATCGTCGTCTTCGGCTCCCTCGCCCGCCACGAGTTCACGCCCTATAGCGACCTGGACTGGACCCTCCTTGTGGATGGCCTCGCCTCGGACAATCACTGGGACGTGGCCAGACGAGTGAGGGAAGCCGTCAAGGAAGTTGTGAACAAAGAGCCCGGGCGGGAGGGGACTTTCGGCAGCCTGGCTTTCGCGCATGAGTTGCTGCACCAGATCGGCGGTCCCGACGATACGAATCGCAACACAACGCGGCGGATCCTGCTACTGCTGGAGAGCCGCGCGTTCGGTCGAAAAGACGCGTATGATCGCGTTGTCCGTGGGATTCTCGGCCGCTACCTTGCGGAAGATGACGCATTCCGCAATTGGCGGTCGGAGTTTCCTGTTCCACGGTTTCTTCTGAACGATTTCGCACGGTTCTGGTGGACGATGACCGTCGACTTTGCTTACAAGAGGCGCACCCGCGACGGCAGCGGGGCGGTGTTGCGGAACATCAAGCTGCGGATGTCGCGCAAACTGATCTATGCGGCGGGGCTTCTCGCCTGTTTTTCGTTGGCGCTGGACAAGTCGAAACTGGATGAAATGAAGGGAGTGGACGGCCAATTGAGCGGCGATTGCAGCGTGGAGGCGCGCGTGAACTATTTCAAGGACCTGCTTTCCAAAGCGCCGCTCGAAATCCTCGCCCGGCATCTGATGTCACACATGCATCTCACGGAAGTCGCGAAGAAGGTTTTTGAGGCATACGACAAGTTTCTTGGCGTCTTGTCTGACGAAGCCACTCGCCACGAGTTGGAAAAGATGGAGGCTGGCAAACGTGAGGAGAGTGCATTGTACAAAGACGTCCGGGAAGTCACCCGTCAGTTCAGGGATGGTCTGCTTGCGATCTTCTTTGACCAAAAGTCGGGACTTGAGAAATTGACCAAATTATACGGAGTCTTCTGATGCGGATCATCGGATTTTCTACAGGCGCGCTCGCCAAGGGGGTCTTCCGGCGAGGCCTCGTGTTGTGCCGTGAGCACAGCCTTCTAGCTGTCGAGCTTTCCGCCCTGCGCGCACAGGAGCTGCCTCGTTTGATTGAGGCCCTCCCGGAATTGGACCTCTCCGGATTCGAGTTCGTGTCGGTTCACGCGCCCAGCCAATACGAATCCTCCGAAGAACCCCGCATCGTCCGGCTGCTGGAGAAAGCAGTGGAACGGAAGATCCCCGTCGTGATCCACCCGGATGCGATCTCAGACGCTTCGGCATGGCGAGCGTTCGGCGATCTCCTGCTGATAGAGAACATGGATCGTCGCAAGCCCATCGGGCGCAGCGTCCGGGAATTGGAACACTTCTTCGATCTGCTCCCGGAGGCGGGCTTCTGCCTCGACCTAGGCCATGCAAGGCAATTCGACCCGAGCATGACCGAAGCGGGCTTGTTATTGATCCATTTCAAGGACCGTCTCCGGCAGCTGCATGTCAGCGAGGTCAACTCTTTCAGCCGGCACGAGCGGCTCTCGTGGTTGTCTTACTATTCCTTCCAGCGTGTTGCTGGCCGCATTCCTCCTGACGTTCCGGTAATTCTCGAATCCGTTGTCGAGGAAAGCGAGATGGAAGCGGAAGTCAGCTTCGCTCTCAAGTGCCTGACCGCCGTGACTGAACCCGAGTTGAGCGCGGCGGCCGATCCTGCTTTTCGGCCAATTCCGGCGACAGGTGACTAGTCTTCCCGTTACGGCCGGAAGCTGATCAGCTCCGTCCGGAACGAGCCATCCTTGCGAGGAACGCGCGCCAGTGTGAAAACGCGCCCGTCGCCTGTGACGGCGATCGAGTTCACATACGTCGGGTGGCTGCCGTCCTCATAGAACACTGCGCCGTGGTCCGTGTAGCGCCCGGAGGGAATGTGCCAGGTGACGAGGTGCAGGTTCTCGTCTCCCTTGGCCTCGCCCTTGCCCGTAGTGTCCTTCCCCTTCAGCCGCCTTCCTTCCACGTAGATGGGACCGCCGGTCAGATAATAAAGCGTCTCGCGGTCGGGACCCAGCGTGAAGCCAAGATATCCGTAGCTGAACTGGTCGAACATGCCGCTGCGCCGCGAGGGTTCGCTGGTGATGCGGTCAAGCACTTCCACCCGTTCGGCGCGCGGATCGAACCGGAACAGGTAGCCGGAGTTGCCATGCACGCCATAGAACATTTGCGTGCGCGGATGCCACACGACCTGCCGCCAGTTGTAGGCCATGTGTCCGGGCGAGGTGATGTCGTACTGGCCGAAGTAGTCCTTTTTCAGGTTATCCCCCTGCACGGGCTCCACCGCCTCCGTGTCATAGCGGTAACGGTGAATCGTGCCGTCGCCCGTGGTGAAGTACACGCTGCCGTCACGCGGATCGATGCCGAGCGAGCGGCAGATCGTGCGGTAGGTGGGGCCGCGCCCGTTCTCGCCCTCTTCGAAAAACGCCCCGATCTCTTTCCACTCGCGGCGGCGCACGTCATAACGGAAGAAAACGCCCGATGGCCACGTGAGCCCGTAGACGCGCATCCGCTGCGGGTCCATGTTCATTGTGAGGATTCCTTCGGCGCGCGGGGCGATGCCGTGATCCTCGAACCGCCGCGTCTTCAGGTCGTAGGCAAGCACGTGCCCCCCGCGGTAGGGCTTCATACCCGGCGGGGGCACGCCCGGTTTCTCCATGTCGTCGAGGATCGAGTAATACCCGATGTGGGTGGCGAACCACAGCTTGCCGTCCGCCTCCACGAAGTTCACGTGGCTCTTGCCCTGCGCAATGGCGTTCATCCCCTTTTCGCCTGAGGCTTCCGTCAGATCCCCGACGTGCTGGACGCGGTCCGTGTACGGATCGTAGAAATACATCTGCCCGGCAACATCCGGCTTCTCGCTGCTCAGCACGTAATACACGCGCCCGTCGCTGGCCACCCCCATGCCGTTGTAGGTGTCATGGGCGTGTTCGAAGCCCGAAGGATGGACTCTTGCGACGATCCGGCCCTCCTTCCGCGCCGCCACAGCGGGCGGCGCCGGGGTGCTGCAGCCTTCCATCATGAGCAAGGCTCCGGCCAGCAGAAGCAGGAATGTCCTTCCCATCGGCATGCCACTCCGGTCACCAATATACACGCGCGGCCGGGGCGGCCCCTGCCCGTCACAGCAGCTCTTCGATGCTGTAGATCAGGCGGTCCAACACCGCGGAATCCGTCATCGGATTGAAGAACACAGCCTTCCACGCCGGCAGAGCGAGCCCGTGCGCCTTGTGCCCCGCGTTCAGCGTGAAGCTCAGGCGCGCATCCAGCTTCGGATCCAGATTCTTCTCGCGCTTCTCGAACAATCGCCGGATCTCCGCCGCATAACGCGCGAAGCGGTCCGCGGGCATCTGGCCATCGATCACGCGCTGATAGATCTCCTTCGCGTTGCGGCCCTTGGGCAGCACCCACCAGACGACGCTCGGCCCGATCGTGCCCAGGTTCAGAACCTTGCAATATTCCAGCTTCTCCAGCCGCTGTTTCAGATCCTCGGCCAGCTCCAGCGCCCGCGCCACCAGCAGCTGCCACCCGGCCAGTCCGATCCCGTTCAGCGAGGCCATCACCGTGTAGGGGCCCAGCGCCGGGCGGGAGGTTTCCAGCGTGAACACGGCCGGGTCGCGCCGCCCGTCGGCTTCCGAAAAATACGGCATCTCCTCGGTGGAACGGGACAGGTAGCGCAAATCGCTCCGGTTCCTGACGAGGAAGGCGCTTGCCGGATAGTGCCCCCAGCCCATTTTGTGGAAGTCAATGGTGATGCTGTCGGCGAGGCGCAGCCCGGTGGTGGCGCGCTGCGCGCGCCGGACCAGTTCCAGCGTGGACGGAGAGAACCCGAGTTCGTTCTGCTCGCAGTCGTAAGGCGCCAGAAAACTCAGAACCCAGCCCACGGCGGCATCGACATGCAGCTGCGGCCGGACGACCCCGTGTCGCGCGGCGAATGACTCGAGGATGCCGTGGATCGCCGCCACATCGTCGATCCCCGAAGAGTCCGTCGTCCCGAATGTCGCGGTCACGAACGCCACTCGCACGCCCTCCGCGTGCAGCTCCTCCAGCTTCTGCTCCAGCAGATCGAGCCGCATGGCGAAGGTCTCATCGGTGGGGACCGCGTGCAGGTTCTTCGTGCCCAGCCCGAGCCAGCCTGCCAGCGTCAGGTTGGAGTAGTGCGCCGCTTCGGAGACAATGCCTGCGACTCGCGCCTGCCCCAGCCCGTTGTGCATCGCGCCCGGGCAGGTCTTCTCCACGCCGAGCTTCGCCCCGTAGAGGTTGGAGATCGTGCCGCCCATCGTAAACACGCCCCACGGATCCTCGATGTGATAGAAGAGCAGGTTCGCCAGCGCCGTAACGGCCTTGATCTCCAGTTCGTTGGAGCGCTGGCTGTAGGTGTCCGTGCACAGGTTGGGGTTCTTCAACAGGCATGCCAGCGCTCCGACCAGCGAGGCGTAATTGGCTGGCCCCTTGACGTTCTCGAGGTGCAGCGGGCTGAACCAGCCGTCCGTGCCCCAGAAATAAGGGAATACGGCATCGCGCGCGTCCTTGAGATTCCCGGGCAGGACGTGGATCTCCGGGTTGGCTTGCGCAGTTTCGTAGTTCTGCGCCATGTGCGCCGACGGCGGCAGGGCGGACTCGGCCTGCACGGCCATCAGGAACTCGCGGAAAATCGCGGTGATGAGTTCGGGATCGCAGGAGAAGAAATTGTCGATGATCTGGCGGTAGAGCTTCTGATCCATGCCGGGCTCCGCCTTTCCTGGCGCGGCCGAAGCCGCGCGGCTCTCTCAGTCTAGCGCCGGGAGAGGAATCCGGGCAGATTGCGCCGGGCTGCAGGAGGACGAACGCCGGTCCTGTTTCCGCGCCGGCATCCCGCCGCGGGGCGAACGGCGGCAAGCAGGCTCGAGGAAGCCCGGCAGCCCGGTGCGTTACGCCATCCGGATCATCCGCAACGCCCGACCCGCGAGGGAGTTGGCCCGTTCTGTTCCGCGCAGCCGGACGCGGCGGCGGAGCCGGGGAATCTCCAGCCGCAGCGGCGGCGCGGATCGAAGATTGGCCGAAAGGAAATAGAAAGGGCGGCCTCGCGATGGAGGCCGCCCGGAAAATGGATACAGCGTGCTTGCGTCAGGCCTGCGGGGCCATCCCCTCGAGGGCCTTGAGCCGCTTGTGCAGGCGGCTCTTGTAGCGGGAGGCGGTGTTGTCCTTGATGACGCCCCATTTGGCGGCGCGGTCAATCAGGGAGAAAGTCTTCGGCAACAGCTTGGCAGCGGCGGCGGCGTCCTTCTGCTCGAGGGCGCGGCGCAACGCCCGGATGGCGTGGCGCATCCGCGACTTGCGGATCTTGTTGATGGCCGTGCGCCGCTTCGTGATGCGCACTCGCTTCAGAGAAGAAACATGATTCGCCATGGGTGTCTAGAGACGGTCTTCTTCCAGCAAACTGTAACTCTTCTCATCATAGCCGAGCCCGGGGGCGGGGGTCAAAAGGGGCCGGGGGCGAGCGACGCGGCAAGTCGGGGTGAGATCTTTCCGGCGCCGGTCCTACCAGTTAAACTGAAACAGATTCTCGCAAGCTGGACCGGAGCCGCGGGAAGTTCTGCTATACTGTAAAAGATTACACACGGGAGATCCACGATGCCCCTCGACGAGAAGGAAAAGCAGCGCCTGCTGGCGGTCACGCTCGGCAATATCGAGAAGCAGTTCGGCAAGGGCGTGATCCAGCGGCTGGGATCGCATGAAGCGGTCATCCCTGTCAGCGTCATTCCGTCGGGCTCGGTGTCGTTGGACTACGCCCTCGGCGTCGGCGGCTTCCCGCGCGGGCGCATCATCGAGATCTTCGGCCCGGAATCCTCGGGCAAGACGACCATCGCCTTGCAGGTGGTGGCGCAGGCGCAGAAAGCCGGCGGCATGGCTGCCTTCGTCGACGTCGAGCACGCGCTTGACCCGATCTACGCCAAGAAGCTGGGCGTGGACGTCGACAACCTGCTGGTTTCGCAGCCCGATTACGCCGAGCAGGCGCTGGAGATCACTGCGGCGCTGATCAACTCCAACGCCATCGACGTCGTCGTCGTGGACTCTGTCGCCGCCCTTGTGCCCAAAGCCGAACTCGACGGCGAGATGGGCGACTCCTTCGTCGGCGTGCAGGCGCGGCTGATGTCGCAAGCCATGCGCAAGCTCACCGGCATCGTGGCGAAGTCGAACACCTGCCTGATCTTCATCAACCAGATCCGCGAGAAGATCGGCGTCATGTTCGGCAACCCGGAAACCACCACCGGCGGGCGCGCCCTGAAGTTCTACTCCAGCGTGCGGCTCGACATCCGCCGCATCGCCGCCATCAAGGAAGGCGAGAACGTCACCGGCAACCGGACCAAGGTCAAGGTGGTGAAGAACAAGCTCGCCCCGCCGTTCCGCGAGGCCGAGTTCGACATCCTCTACGGCGAGGGCATCAGCGTCGCCGGGGATCTGCTCGACACTGCGGTGGCGCAAAACATCGTTGAAAAAAGCGGCTCGTGGTACAGCTACAACGGCGAACGCATCGGACAGGGCCGGGAGAACGCCCGCCAGTTCCTGAAGGACCATCCGGACGTGCTTGCCCGGATCGACGCCCAAGTCCGGGCCGCTCTGGGATTGGCCGTCCCGAAACCAGCCCCGGAACCTTCCCCTGCGCCCGAACCCGCCAAGGCGGGCGGGGCGCGCTCCGCCCGCGCCTGAAGCCGCGGATCAGTCCACCGGGCAGGCGGCTTCGATCGACTCCGCCGGCGCCAGCCAGGCCTCATAGTCCACCGTCACGCGCGTGCGCGCCGGGATCCACCGGTAGCCCGGCACGCCGAACAGCCCTCCCCGTTCGATCATCGCCCGCCGGCATTCCGGGAATGGCGACACGCCGAACTCCATGCCCCGTGTGAGCGTTGCACCGTTCCAGGGCGGTGCAGTTCGGGAAAAGTTCTCCTCCCAGATGCCAAGCCAGGGGAAATCCTCGCGCCGCCACGCGTAGCCGAGAGCCAGACGCATGTCCGGGTGCCAGGCGACAAACCATGCGCGCTGCCGCCCGGGATCCATCAGGTGCGTGGTGAACGCCCCGGAAACCGGGCGGCTCGTGAAAACGCGCAAGTCCTCCCGCGAGCCATCCACACAGGGCGCCCACGGCCAGTCGAATTCGGCGCCCACCTGCAGATGCCCCTTGCCGCCGGTGAAATCGTGTTCGATCACCTTCGACCGCGCCGCCGTGGCGCGGAACAGCGTCTTGCCCTTTTCCAGAAAGGGAGGTCCCAGCGTTACATGCTGCGTCCACGCAATCGGGCGGTCCCAACAGGAGAGGTTCTCCACGGTCTCCCGGATCTCCAGCCGCCGCGAGCCGGGACGCAGGCGGATTGTGCGTTCGAAGCCGAGCTGCGAATTCGGCAACAACGCCCGCTGCGTCAGCTCGCCGTCTGCCGCCTCGACATCGAAGACCGCTGCGCCCGCCTCGCCGTGCACGATCATTCCCGCCGCAGCCTCTTCCTCGCTGGGTGCACCGAACAGATCGAGGCACAGGTTATGGCCCAGGATCCCCGCCAGCAGGCGGCTTTCCGCGTTGTCGCCGTATTCCGGATGCCTTGCCCGATCGTAGGAAGAGGGCTCGATCGAAGGCCACGGCGGCTTCCACAGCGGGTTGACTCCCGTGGCGAGATCGCGGATCGCCGCAATGTGACCGCCTTCGATGGTGACGATCACTTCCAGATGCTCGTTCGACAGGCGGGAGGCGCGGCGCCCAAAAAACAGCGTGTCGGTCATGGCAGCTTTGCCGATTCACTCTACCGGAGCGGCGCGGCAAACGAAAGGCGGCGGCAGCCCCCGACAGGGAACCGCCGCCGCCCGGCTGGCAGAGAGGAGGAGGGTCAGGCTTTCACGACGTAGACGCGCGTGTCATAGAACACGGCGCTGCCGCCCACCACATCGCTCAGGGGCGAACGAAGGTATGGGTCGACCACCATGGCGGCGTTGGCGTGAATGCCGCGGCCGCGCCGGATGTCGGGCCACACTGCCTGTCCGTCGATGTACTGCACCGATGCGCCGTAGGCGAAGTGGCCCCATCCCAGCTCGAAGGTCACCACGCCCGGGCGGATGCGGCTGGTCACCCGCACCTTGCCGCGCAGCGGCTTCGTGTTCCCGTGGCCGAGATCCCACTGCGCATCCGGATTCCAGGCGGAGAGCACGTACACCTCATCGCCGTCTTTCAGCCCCAGTTTCTGGGCATCCAGCGTGCTCATCTCGACGAAGTTCTCGGGCTGGATGTCAGTGAGCCAGTAATCGGCGATGGTGCGGCTCTTGGTCTGGAGCATGTTCCGGTTCGTGATCAGCTGGAAGGGCGCGTCGCGGTAGTCAAGCGGACGGCCCAGCGCATCCTGGATGGGGAGGTAGGTCGCCACGCCGGACAGGTATTTGCCGGTCATGGAGTTTCTCGTCACGGCAGGCTTTTCGTGGTAAAGGTTCACGAGCTTGCCGTACCTGGCGGCCACCTGCTGGCCGCTCCAGGCCTTGTCATAGGCCAGCCATCGGCCGCCGCGGTTGAGCACGTAGACCACCTTCCGCCACCATTGGGAGCCAACGGCTTGCTGCCATTTCTCCGGATCAAAGACGCTCTTGGGCAGATGCTTGCGGGCATTGAGGAAGATGGCCATCTCCTCGTCGGAGGCGTCCGGGCAGATCTCGGAGCCGGAGCTCGAGTTGCCGAAGGCGACGTTGGCAACCATCTTCAGGTAGAAGTCCTCGGGACGCTTCAGGTCGCTGCCGCCGAAGCCGCCCGGGCCCCACCCCGGCAGCTGGAGCCGCTCGGCGAGCGCCAGGATCAACGCCTCCATGGAAACTGGCATCTCCTCGCCGAAGACGCGCACGGTCTCGTTGGGCGGCGCCACGGCGGGCTGCCGCACCGGGGAGACCCGGTGCGCAATGGACGGGTGCGTGCGGTGGAATTCCCAGCGCTCCAGATAGGTCAGGTCCGGGAAGATGTAATCGGCGTAAAGCGAGGTCTCGCCGATCGTGATGTCGCTGGCGATAAACAGCGGAATCTTGTCGGTATCCCTCAGGATCGGGATCAGGGAATGCCCCGCAGGCAGCGCGTACACGGGCGAGCCCATGTACAGCATCAGGATCTTGATGGGATACGGATAGGCGTCGCCCGCCGAGGGGATCACCTCCTGATAGACATCGCTGGCGAGCGGATACCATGGGCGCTTCGCCGGATAGCCGTTGAAGATCGTGCTCTTCTCATAGCTGGCACCGCCCCGGATGATGTCGATGCCGAAGGGCGTTTTCTTTGCCGGATGGTCGCTCAGCTGGAACGGGCGTCCCGTGCCGCCGGTTTCCCCGTAGGCGCCGCCTCCATAGATCAGCCCGCCTTTCCAGTCGAGGTTGCCGATCAGCGTGTTCAGCGCCCCCATCGTGGCCAGCACATTGTAGAAACCGTTCGTGTGCTGGGACACTCCGCGGTGAATCTCCACCACCGCCTTCTTGCCGTGCGACGTGAACTCCTGCGCCAGCGCGATGATGTCCGCGCCGCTGACGCCCGCAATCGAAGCCCAACCGTAGATGGTGTTCTTCAGCGCCTCTTCGCGCAGGATCTGCAGGCCGCTCTTCACGCGGATGCCGTTGATCGTCGTGTCGACGAAGAGGTCGCCTTCCACTGCATTGGCGGCGTCGTCGCTCTTGAACGCCACCGGCTGGCCGTTGCGCAGGGCGACGAAGGTGTCGGCGTCTCCGGCGAGCCCCGCTTCCGATGCGCGCAGGAACGCGCCCGCGGTGCCGTCCTCCCGGATCTTCACGAGCCAGGCGGCGTTGGTCCACGTCGGCTCGCCGTCCGCCGCCGCAGCAGCCTTGTTGCAGTTCTCGAGGTACCGGCGGTCGAAACGCTCGTTTTCGAGGATCCACTGGATCATCGCCATTGCGATCGCCGCGTCCTGCCCGGGCTTTACGGGCAGCCATTTCCACGCTTTCGCCGCGATCTTGGAGTGGCGCGGATCGATCACCGCCACCTTCATTCGTCCGCTGGCGATCCCGCGCATGATCTTCGGCACCTTCAGCGGCGGGCCGTAGTTGCCTTCCAGGACATTCGCTCCCCAGAAGATCACGAACTCCGCGTTCGACAGGTCCGCCATCCAGTACGCCTTGGCACCGCCGGTGAACGTGCCGCCGCTCGGCTGGTCCGACATGGATTTGCCGGCGAAGTAGATCGAACCCTGGCAGACCGTCGTGTGCCCGTGCGCGTTGTTCGAGCCGAAGCTGTCCCTCACGAAGCGCAAGAAGAAGTCCTGGCGGCCTGCCTTCAGGCGTCCCCAATTGAACACAAACTGGTTGTTCTTCGGCCCGAAATCCGGGTGGTCTGGATCGATGAGCGTGTCGAGCAGGTCCTTGTACTTCTCCTTGAACTCGGCCACGGTCATCTTCTTGCTCTGGATCAGGGCCACGTCGGCCGCCATGGCCTTGAACGCTGCCGGATCTTTCAGCGCGTAGAGTTCGCGGAAGCCTGCCACCCTCTTGCCGCCGTCCTGCGGGAAGAGGACGCCGCCCTCGACGATTTCGGTCACCGCCTGCTCGAACGGGATGGTGACCCACTTGCCCTCGCCGCGGGCGCCGGCGCGCTTCAGCACCTTTGTGATCCGGTAGGGATCATAGGTCGACTGCAAGCCCGCCTGGCCCTTCGGGCAGATGTGGCCCTGGATGCGTGCCGCCTGCGCCGCCGGCGTGTTCCAGTCGATGTGGGGATCCATGGCGCGCGGACCATAAGGGTTGCCCTCGATCTTCACTGCCAACCCATCCTGGATGCGCACCTTGATCTCGCAGCCGGTGTTGCACTGCAGGCATGTCGTGTAGATGTATTGCGACGGATCCACGGGCTTCAGCGTCCCCGGCGTGGCTTCTGCCGCTTGCGCCTGCTCGACGCGCGCCAGCATCGCGCCGCCCAGCAGCGCTCCGGCCAGCACCTCCCGCCGCCCCGTCTTCTGCTCCATTTGCCCTTCGAGGTTCTTCTCGTTCGTCATGGCATCCTCCTCAGCGGGAATGGCAAGCCTGGCAATCCACATGCACGGCCCCGGGCATCGACTCCTCGAAGTAGATCACCCGCGGCTTCACGCCCAGGTTCTCGTGCCCTTTGAAGATCCGCCTGCCTTGCGTGATCTCGAACACAAGGCTCGAGCGGTCGCTGCCGTCGCCGAAGTACATCGCTCCGCCGATGCAGGTGGTGACGCACGCCGGCAGCATGCCCTCGGCCAACCGGTGGGCGCAGAAGGTGCACTTGCGCGCGCGGCCGGCAAGGTCATACGAGCCCTGCTTGCGCGTATACTTTCGGCCGTACTCTTCGAAGGTCCGGTCTTCGTAGGCCTGCGGCTTCGGCGTGTTCTGCGTGTAGCGCCCGAGACCGTCCACATGGATCAGGCCCCACGGGCAGGCCCGTGCGGCGGCTTCGGCATAAGAACCGGTCAGTTGCTGGTGGTCAAACTCCACGATCCCGTCCGGGCGCTTCCGGATCATGCCCGCCGGAACCGCCCTCGCGCACGGCGGGTCATCGCATTGCAGGCAGTTCACCGGCTTGAAAACCGCGTACGGCCGCGGTCCGACCGGCAGCTCTTTCTGGATCACACGGCGGTTGAACCCGCCCGGGCCAGTGGGAACCTCCGCCTTGCAAGCCACCGTGCAGGCGTTGCAGCCGATGCACTTGCGCGTGTCGACCACCATGATCCACGACGGCGTCCGGCCGCTTGTCAGGGCCCGCTCCAGGTCCTGCTGCATCCGCACGAGCGCCGTGCCCGTGGAATCCGCCAGCGGGGGCGGGATCTCTGCCGCCTCCGCCTGCCCGGGCTGCAGCACCTGCAAGCCGAGCCCGGCGGTCGCTGCGCCTGCGCCCATCCCCGCCAGCGCCTGCAGGAAGGCGCGGCGGCGGGCGGCTGTCCTGCCGCCCCTCTCCTCGAGTGACTTTTCCTCTGCCATAACCTGACTCCCTCCGGATCTCCTCTTGCACTCCCCGCCCTCAATCGGGCAGGGAACACCGACGCCATGCAACGACCGTGCCAATCGCACGCAAGAATGGGGCCCTTGCCGCAGCCCGCCCACGATGGTTCCACAATCACGGAAATTCAGATCTTATACAATCTTTTCACCCTGTGCCGCGGCATTCCGGACTCATCCCTCGTCCGGGGAGGTTAGGGAAGTTTCACTCAGCGCGCGGGGTTGGGACGCAGAGCTGGGCGATGTCACCCAATTCCGTCTGCCGCCCCCGTCCGCAGCACTCGGAGTAGAGGAAGGTCACCACCTCGCGAAGGGTGTCCGTATCGGCGGTGTAGCGGAGGAAGGTTCCGCTGCGGCGCACGCGCACCAGCCGCTCGTGTTTCAGCTTGTCGAGGTGATGGGAAAGAGTGGATGCCGGAATCCCCAGGGCAGACTGAATCTCGCCAGCGAACAAGCCCTTGGGATGCGCCGCCAGCAACAGCCGGAGGATGCGAAGGCGCGGTTCCGTGCCCAGGGCGGCGAAGACATCGGCGTAGCGCGGAACCGGATCGTCCTGACTGGCAGGGTTCATCGGGTTGCCCGTGGTGGGCGGTGCAGGGCTCGAACCTGCGGCCTCGTGCTTGTAAGGCACGCGCTCTGACCAGCTGAGCTAACCGCCCATAGCTTTGAGTGTACCCCGCCGCGGCTGTGTCAGTTCCCGACAAAACGCGAATAGAGGCTGCGCGCCAGCCCCGGGTCCTGCGTGCCCTTGATGATGGCCCGCCCGTCGGGGAAGATCGTCATTTCGTGCGGCGGGATGGAGAAGCGCAGCGCGAAGCCGTTGTGGCGCACCTCGCCGAGCGCGCCCAGCCGCCGCGCCAGCTCGTCCAGATCCACAGGGCGCTTGCGGTCGTGGATCTGCACTGCGTTGCGCCCGCACAGGCTCACGGGCACGCGAGCCTCCCCGTGGAGGTAGCGGCAGGAGTGCAGCGCGCAGGCCGGGCATTGCGGATCCGGGGGCGGCATCTCCACCTGCCGGACCGTGCCGGCCCAGGCGTCGAACATCGTGATCTTGCGCTCCGGCTCCCGGCCGCACAGGAACTGAAGCGCCAGGGACACCTGCCAGGAAGCGACCAGAGACGTGATCGAGTTCAGCACGCCCGCTGTCTCGCAGGTCGGCTGCGGGCCTTGCGGCGGCTCCGGGAAGACGCATTCAAAGCACGGGCCGCGGCCCGGCGCCACCGGCATGGCCACCCCGTAAGAGCCCACCGCCCCGCCATACACCCATGGAACTCCGCGCTCGACGCAGTAATCGTTCACGAGGAACCGCGTCTCGAAGTTGTCGGTTCCGTCCAGCACGATGTCGGCCCCCTCCAGCAGCTCCTCGATGTTGTCCGGCGTGAGGTCGGCCACGTGCGGCTCCACGCGGATTTCGCTGTTGATCCGCTCCAGCGCCCGCGCTGCGGCGATGGCCTTTGGCAGCGCTTCGCGGGCGTGGCCCTCCTCGTAGAGCCACTGCCGCTGAAGATTGCTCCACTCGACAAAGTCGCGGTCGATCAGGATCAGCCGCCCGGCGCCGGCGCGCGCCAGCGCTCCGGCGTGGAACGAGCCGAGCGCGCCGCAGCCGACCACCGCCACGGCGGCCTTCTGCAGCCTCTCCTGTCCCTCCTCGCCGATCCCGGAAAACAGGATCTGGCGGCTGTAACGCTCCCGGCGCTCCGGCGTCATTCCACCCTCGATGGTAGCAGCGGCAGGCGGAGCGCCGCGCGCCGCACGGTAAGATGGCAGTCAGTGAGAAGGCCAGCCAAAGCCTTGGCACTCGTCGTGTGCCTGGCCGGCGCCCTGGGCGCGCAGATCGCTCCCGGCAGGCTCTACGGAAAACGGATCTCGGAGATTTTGTTTGAACCGGCGCGCCAGCCGCTCACCCGGGACCAGATTGGCCTTGCCTTGCAGATCCGCCCCGGGGACGTGCTCGAGGAAACCTCCCTGTCCCGCGCCATCTCCCGCCTGTGGGCCACGGGGCGCTTCTCCGACATAGCCGTTCGCGCGGAGGAAAAAGACGGCGGCGTCGAACTCGTGTTTGAAACAAAACCTGCGTTCTTTGTCAGCCTCGTGGCTGCCGATCCCGTTCCCGAACCTCCCAACGTCGCCCAGCTCGTCAACAGCACGCGGCTCAGCCTTGGCGATCCGTTCGACGAATCGCTGCTGCCGGAGGCCGCCGCAAGCCTCCGGGAGCTTCTCCAGGCGAACGGCTACTATGGCGCCCGCATCAGCTACGAGACCATCCTCCGGCCGGAAACGGGCGAGGCTGACATCCGCTTCCACATCGTCCCGGGACGGCGGGCGCGGCTGGCGCGCCCGGAGTTCGAGGGAACGCTGCTCAAGCGGGAGCGCTCGCTCATCCGCCGCAGCGGCTGGCAGAGGTGGTTCGGGCTTCGCGGATGGCAGGAGCTGACCGCCGCCCGCCTGCAGCGGGGCATCGAGCGCATCCAGGACGCCTACCGCAACGACGGCTACCTTCGCTCCAACGTGCGCCTGCTCGAGCTGCGGTTCGACGCGGACAAGGTGACGGCGGCGCCGCGCATCCAGGTGGAGCCGGGCCCGCGCGTGCGCGTCCGCATCGAAGGTGCCCGCGTCAGGCAAGGCGAACTCCAGCGGCTCCTCCCCATCTATCAGGAGCGCGCCGTGGACCGCGAGCTGCTCATGGAAGGGCAGCGCAACCTCGAACAGCGCTTCCGCAGCGGAGGCTACTTCGATGCGCGGGTGTCTTTCCAGGCACCCGATCCCGGCCCCTCCGGCGAGCAGCTGATTGTTTACCGCGTCAACCGGGGCCCGCGCTACCGGCTTGCCGCCGTCGAGTTCCGGGGCAACCGCTACTTTAGCGATGAAACCCTCCGCGAGCGCCTCTCCATCATCCCCGCCCGCTTCCCCCGCTACCGCAACGGGCGCTTCAGCCCGGAGATGCTCGAGAACGACCGCGCGGCCATCGAGGCCCTCTATGTGAGCAACGGCTTCCGCGACGTCGTTGTCCGCACCCGCATCGAACACAACTGGCGCAACAAGGCCAGCGACATCGCCGCCCGCTTTGAAATCATCGAAGGGCCCCAGTACCTCGTCGAATCCGTCGAATTGGCCGGGGTCGATCTTCGCCTCTACGATTTCATCCTCTCCCTGCTCAGCTGCTCCCCCGGCCAGCCTTACTCGGCTGCCAACGTGGCGGCGGACCGCGACGCCGTTCTTGCATGGTATTTCAACAACGGTTATCCGGAAGCCGCCTTCGACGCCACCGTCGTGCCCTCCCCCTCCTCCCCCCACCGCATGATCCTGCGCTACCAGGTGCGCGAAGGCCGCCGCAACTTCGTCCGCGATGTCCTCGTCCGCGGGCTCGAGTCCACCAACCCCGGGCTTGTCCGCAACCGCATCACCGTGCGCCCCGGCGAGCCGCTTTCGCAGAGCGACATGGTGGAGACCCAGCGCCGCCTCTACGACCTCGGCATCTTCGCCAAGGTCGACATCGCGGTGCAGAACCCCGAAGGACGCGAGCGCAACAAGTATGTTCTGCTTCAGCTCGAGGAGGCGCGCAAGTATTCGCTCACTCTCGGCTTCGGCGCGGAAATGGGCCGCATCGGCTCCGGCAACAACTTCGACGCGCCCGCCGGCGCCGCCGGCTTCGCTCCCCGCGGGCTGCTCGGGATCACCCGCTCCAACATCTTCGGCCTTGCCCACACCGCCAGCGCCCTTCTGCGAGTCTCCAACATCCAGCAGCGCCTCCTGCTCACCTACCTCGCCCCGCAGTTCTTCGGCAACGAAAACATCAACCTCACCTTCAGCTCCCTGCTCGACCAGAGCCGCGACATCCGCACCTTCACCTCCCGCCGCAACGAGAGCGCCATCCAGATCGGGCAACGGCTCTCCCGCAGCCTCAACCTCCAGTACCGCGTCATCTCCCGCTTCGTCTTCATCGATGAGGACACGCTCAAGATCGACCCGAACCTGATCCCCGTCTTTTCGCAGCCCGTCAAGACCATCGCCTTCTCCGCCTCCCTCATCCAGGACCGCCGCGACGACCCGGTCGAGTCCCGCCGCGGCATCGCCACCACGCTCGACTTCGGCTTCGCCCCCAGTTTTGCCCGGACCAGCACGCACTACACGCGCCTCGTCGCCCGCAACTCCACCTACCATCCCGTGAAACGCGAGGTCATCTTCGCCCGCAACACCAGCTTCGGGTGGCTCTACAACCTGTCCGACCGCCCAGTGCCCCTGCCGGAAAACTTCTACGCCGGCGGCGCCTCCACGCACCGCGGCTTCCCCGACAACCAGGCCGGCCCCCGAGACCTCGTCACCGGCTTCCCCATTGGCGGCAAGGCGTTCCTCTTCTTCCAGCACGAACTCCGCTTCCCGCTCATCGGCAACAGCGTCGGCGGCGTGCTCTTCCACGACATGGGCAACGTCTATTCCTCGCTCGACAACCTGTCGTTCCGCTTCTCCCAGCGCGACCGCCAGGACTTCGACTACATGGTGCAGGCCGCGGGCCTCGGCTTCCGCGTTCGCACGCCCGTCGGCCCTCTGCGCGTGGACTTCGCCTTCGCCGGCAACAGCCCGCGCTTCGTCGGCTTCGAAGGAACCCGCGACGAGCTGCTGCGCGGGCAGGGCAGGTTCAACGTGCCCCAGCGCGTCAGCCAGTTCCAGTGGCACTTCTCCATCGGACAGACCTTCTGATGCGATCCGCGGCGCTTCTCCTGTTGCTTCTTCCAGCCCTTTCCGCCAAGGCGGCCGAAATCCTCGACCGCGTCGCCGTCGCCGCCGGGCAGGATGCCATCACCCTCAGCGACATCCTGCGCCACCTGCGCTTCCGTTCCATCGTCTCCGGCGCTCCGGTAGAGGACACGGAAGCCAACCGGCGCCAGGCTGCCGAACAGCTCGTCGACCTGCTGATCGTGCGCCGCGAACTCGAGCTGAGCCGCTACAGCCCGCCGTCCATGGCGGAGGCCGACAAGGCCATCGAGGATTTCCTCGCGGAGATGAAATGGAGCCGCGAGAAGCTGCTGGAGGAGCTCTCCCGCCACGGCTTCACCGAGGAGGAGTTCCGCCGCGAGATGCAGGCCCGCCTCACCGTGACGCGTTTCATCGACTACCGCTTCGCCCCGGGCGTGCAAGTCTCCGACGAGGAAGTGCAGGCCTACTACGAACACGAGTTCCTGCCCGCGTTCCGGCAAAGCAGCCCCGGCGCGGCGGAGCCTGCTCTGGCCGCCGTGCGTCCAATGATTGAAAGGATCCTCGCCACGCGCAAAGTCAACGAGGCGATGGAGGACCACCTGAGACAGATGCGGCAGACGCTTCGCATCCGCTACTTCGACGCCGCACTGCGCCCCGGGGGAGGCGCGCCATGACGCGGCGAGTGCGGCTGCTCGCCTTCTCTGCCGCGGCGGTGCTGCTGCTGGCCGCCGCCGCCGTTCTCGTGTTGCGCTCGGACTGGCTGCGCATCCGCTTGCAGGAGCAAGCGCTCCGCGCCGTTCAGTCCGCCACGGGCAGCCGCGCTTCGCTCGAACGGCTCGACATCGACTGGCTCACCCTGACATTTCGTCTGCAGCGCTTCACGCTCGAGGGCGCACGCCGCCCCGGAGAGGATCCGCTCTTCGAAGCCGCGCGCATCACCGCCCGGCTCGCTCTGAACCCGTTCTCCGCGCGCCGCTTCTCCCTGCGAGAGGTGCGGCTGGAAGATCCGCGCATCCGCATCTACCACCGCGAGGACGGCTCCTCCAACCTCCCGCAGCCGCCGCGCCCGCGCCGCGCATCCACGCCCGTGGAAGACCTCGTCCGCCTGCGCATCGGACTGCTGGATTTTCAGCGCGCCCATTTCACGCTGAATGACCGCCCGCTCGACTTCGACCTCCGTCTCGAGGGTTTCGATCTCGACCTGGCGTACGACTTCCGCAGCCCGCGCTACCGCGTCAGGCTGGCGGCGCAGCGCGTTGAACTGCCGTGGCGCCTCGCGCCTTCCCTGGAAATGCAGGCGTGGCTCGCCGCCGATTCGCTGGAGATCCTCTCCGCGCGCGCGCGAACCGGCGACAGCAGCGCCGCCTTCCACGGGACCGTGAAGCGGTTCCGGCAGCCGGAGATCAATCTCCAATACCGCGCATCCGTGCTGTTGCGCGATCTGGAAGTCAGCCCTGTGCGGCAGGGCTTCGCCGTCTCCTCCGGCAACGTGCGCCTGCAGCCGGGCGAGCCGTTGCGCATCGAGGGCAGCCTGCGCGCCGAACAGCTCGGGCTTTCCGGAGAAGGCTTCCATGTGCGGCGCCTCGACGCGCAGGGCATGTTCTCGCTCACGCCGGATTCGCTCCGCATCGAGCCGCTGGAGATCCAGAGCCCGTATCTGGCCTGGCGCGGAATTCTTCAGCTCGACGGGTGGCAGAACCTCGAATTGGAGGGGGAAGCCGTGGAGGCGAGCCTCGCCCGGGCGCAGGCTGTGCTCCCGGAGCCCCTCACGTCGCTCGATGCGCGCCTGGCCGGGCCGTTGAGCCTGCGCACGCGCATCACGCCCGCCGGGCCGCGCGAGACGCTGGTGCGTGCGGCGCTGGAAGCGCAGCCGGCGGATGGCGCCATCCCGCTGGAAGGCCGCGTCAGCTTCGCGTGGAGCCAGCAGTGCTCCTGCGTCGAATTCGGGGACTCCGCTCTCGCCACGCCTTCCCTCCGCGCATCCTTCCGCGGCGTTCTCGGCCAGAGGCTGGAGGCAGGGCTTCACGCTTCGAGCCTCTCCGAGATTCCGGCGCTTCTGGCCGCCGTGCGGGCACCCGGCAAGTGGGAGGCGCCGCTTGCGCTCGATCAGGGCGCTGCCAGCGCCGTCCTCCGCCTCGAGGGGCCGGTGGACAGCCTGCGGATCAGCGGTTCGATGCAGGCAAGCCGTCTCGTGTATGAAGGCATCCCGGTGGAGAGCGCGCGGGCGGAGTTTTCGGTCGATTCGCGGCGCCTCCGCGTGGAGACTTTCACGCTCCGGCAGCGGGCCGGACAGGTGGGTGGCTCGCTCTCGCTCGGGCTCGAGGAGTGGAAGCCGCACGCCGCGGGCGCGCTGCAGGCTTCCCTGAAGGTGGAGCGCGCCGACCTCGAGCAGCTGCTGCGGCTGGCGAGGATCGAGTCCGGGATCCGCGGCGTCGCGGCAGGCGCGCTTCGAGTGGACGGAACCATCGAGCGCCCGCACGGCTCGCTCCGCCTGGTTGTCGACGACTCGGCGTGGCGCGAGGAGCCCCTGGGCCGGGTGTCGCTCGAGGCTTCGCTCGACGAAGCGGGCGGCTTCCGCCTTCAGGCGGCGCGCGGCGGCGCCCGGCTCGAATCCAAAGGCTCATGGACGCATGAGCCTGGCGATCCGCGCCGCGGAAGCATCCGTGCCGCGATCGGCCTCTCGGGCCTGCGAACCGGGGAATTCAGCCTGTTTGAAAAACTTCCCCTGCCGCTGGATGCCACGCTGGAAGCCCGCGGCGAGATCGCGCTCCGGACGGGCGAGGAGATCCGCATCACCGCGCTGAGAGGCGCGCTCTCCGCGCCCGCGGTGCGTGTCGGCACGACCGGGTTCGGGAGCCTCCGCGTCGATGCGGAGACGGAGGAAGAGACGCTCATGCTGCGGGCCCGGCTTGAAGCGAAACCCGCCCCCGTCGAGGCGTCCGCCTCGGCGCCCCTGCAGGGCGGCGCGCCGGCGGAGTTCCGCGTGCGCTGGCCGGCCGTTTCCGTGAGCCTGTTGCAAACGCTGCTGGCGGACGCCGGGCGCGTCTCGCGCGAACCGCTGCCCGTTTCCGGAGCGTTTGATGTGGAAGTCACCGGACGAGGCGTGCCGGACTCGCCCGACAGCCTGGCGGGCCGCATCGTGATCCCGAAGCTCGAGTTGCGCCCCGCGCCGGAAGAGGCGGCGGCCGAGCGGCAGCTGCCCCAGGAGTTGTTCCTCCGCAACTCGGGCCCGCTCGTGTTCGACTTCGACGCGAAAGCCGTGCGCGTGGTGCAGGCGCAGTTCACCGCGCTGGACACGGATCTGACGCTCTCCGGCTCTTACGAATTCACCGCCCCAATGCCCTGGAATCTGGAGGCGCGCGGCACGGCAAACCTCGCCGTGCTCGGATCCTTCTACCCGGGCCTGACCGCGGGCGGCGCGGGGCTGCTGCGCGCCGTTCTCCGCGGTGCTCCCGGCGAGCCGCAGGTGAGCGGGCAGATGGAGATCGTCAAGGGATCGTTCTACCTGAAAGATTTGCCCGTGGGGCTGGACGATGTCCACGGGGTGATCTACTTCGACCGGAACCGCGCCAACATTCAGAAGCTCACCGGAGTCTCCGGCGGCGGGACGGCCACGTTGTCGGGCTTTGTCGGACTCGCGCGCGGCGACCTGACCTTCCGGCTGCAGGCGCAGCTGAACAATGTGCGCGTCCGGTATCCGGAAGGCGTCAGCAACACGGTGGACGCCGAGCTGGCGCTCACCGGTTCGCAGGCGGCGAGCCTGCTGTCCGGACTCGTGACGGTGAAACGGTCGGGTTTCGTCGTCACAGGCGACGTGGGCAGCATGGTCGGCAACGCCGGCAATCCCCTCCCGGCGGCGGCAGCGCAGAACGAATTTCTCAGGAATCTGCAATTCGACGTGCGCCTGCGCAGCGCGCCCGACGCCGTCTTCATCACGACCTACACCAGCGACCTTCAGCTGGAGGCCGACCTCCGCCTGCGCGGCAGCCCCGCCAAGCCGATTCTGCTGGGCTCGATCTATGCCAGCCAGGGCGAGGTGAACTTCTTCGGGAACCGCTACAACATCTCCCGCGGCGAGATCCTGTTTTACAACACCGGCGCCGTGGTGCCGCAGATCGATCTGGATCTGGAGACGCGCGTGCGCGGCATCACCGTCTACCTGAACGTCAGCGGGCCGCTCTCGCGCCTCAACATCACCTACCGCTCCGAGCCCCCGCTGCAGTCCTCCGAAATCCTCGCCCTGCTGACCGTGGGCCGAACGCCCGCAGCCACCTCCGGCTCTGTCGTCGCCACCGACCGCATCCGCAGCCAGACGGTGATGGAAAACTCCGCCGGCAGCAACACGCTCCTCGGCACCGCGCTCACCGCCGGACTGAACAGCCGCACCGAGCGCTTCTTCGGCGCCTCGCGGCTCCGCATCGACCCGAGCAACGTCGGCGTGGATGCGCTCCCTCAGGCGCGCCTCAGCATCGAGCAGTCCATCTCGCGCGACGTCACCATCACCTTCATCACGAACCTGAACCGCTCCCAGCAACAGGTGGTGCGGCTCGAATGGGACCTCTCGCGCCAGTGGTCGCTGATCGCCATCAAGGACGAAAACGGCGCCTTCGCCGTAGACTTTCTCTACCGCAAGAGGTTCCGCTAGCCATGCGCCTTCGCGCCAGCAAGGACAAGCTGAAGATCGAACACTCCATCCTCGACGGCCTGCGTCCCGTTCTGGAGCGGCTCGTCGAGAATCCTGACATTCGCGCCGTCATCCCCGGAGTCATACGCCCCGTGCGCGACGCCAAGGGCGCCGTCCGCATTCGCGTCACCGTGCCTGTGCAGAACGGCTGGAAAGCGATCGCGCTGGCCGCAGGCGCCCGGCAAGAGCTCTTCATCAGCACTCCGCTCGAGCGCGAGAGACTGGAATCGCTCATTCAGGAAGCTCTGCGCGGATGACCTCGCCGGCCGCCGCGAGCGGCGGGGGAACGCGGAGCTGAACGCGGCTCGGGAGCGCTGCAGCTCCGGATGCGTGGCCCCGGCGCAAGCGCCGGGGGGACGGCGCGACTTGCGAGGCCGTGATACGAAAGTTGCGGGAACCTGGCCGTGTTGCGAGCGCAGCGCGAGCAGTGGGGGGCTCTGGTGCAGGGTGACTTCTCCTCCACACCCAAGCGGCCTTGGATTCGGGTTTCCCCCGGCGCTTGCGCCGGGGCCGCGGTGCTTGCCACGCGGCCCAAACCAGGGCCGGGCGAAGGCCGTCGCCGACGGGACTGGGCTGCCTCCCGGTTCCCTCCAACGATCACGTCGAACCGTTGTGAAACTGCGACCATCGCGGCCCCGACGCAAGCGTCGGGGGAACGGCGCTTCTGGCGAACGCCCGCCAGCAAACTCGGAATTCTGGCCTCGGGCCAAGCACCGTGGAACGAATTGGGGCAGTCTGGCAAGTTTGCCCACTCCAGGGAGCTTGTGCTCCCGATGCTCCTCCCTGCGCGAAGGTAGCAGATCAGGCCGTCCCCCTCGCCGGGTGTGCAGACACCGCGGCCCCGGCGCAAGCGTCGGGGGAACGGCGCCAGAAACGCGGCCCCGGCGCAAGCGCCGGGGGAACTGCGCCATAGATGTGGCCGCGGCGCAAGCGCCGGGGGAACAGCGAAGGCAGAGCTGTTCGGCACAGGCAGCGGGGAACTGATGCGAATTCCCGGCGGGAACCCGGCTTGTGGAGGCCCGGCAGCCGTTGAGACGGTCACTCGGCTCCGTGTTCACGTTTCGTTGATGTTTGAGCCAGGCAAATCCGGGAATGTTTTCATCCGCTCGTGCTGGCAGCATATGAATGGGCTGAGGTACGAACAGGCGGCTCCGGGCGGCGCCGCGCGCGGCGCGCCGGATTGCAGCCAGAAAGTTATCGCTTCGGCTCGTCTTTGAGGAGACGGTCGAGGATCGGGAACAGGCCGTTGCCCTCGAAGATGTCCTTGCGCGAGTCGTCGTATGTGAAATCCTCGCGGATGATGCCGTCGGGCCCGACGATGAGAAGGGTGGGGAGCTTGATGGTGGGGTTCTGGGGGGTGACGTTCAGCATGGCGGCCACGGCTTGCCCGAAATCGAACAGCACGGGCGAAGTGACCTTGTGGCGCGCCACATAGGCGGCGACCGTCTGGGGCGTGTCGGGCGGATTCACGATGGAGAGGATCGAGATCCTGTCGCCGTAGCGGGCCTTCACGCGCTCGAGCGTCTTCGAGAAATCGGCGCAGTGCGGGCAGTCCGTCTTCATGATGTCGATCAGCAGGATCTTGCCGCGGTAGTCGAGCACGTCGTGATAGCGGCCCTGCGAATCCGGGAGGGTGAAGCTGGCCACGCGCTTGCCGGTCAGCGGGCCGGCGGAAACAACGGCAGAAAGCGCGAGGAGCAGGGAGGCAAGCTGTTTCATGCGAGGTTCAATCTCCGTGGGCGAGCGCGGGCAGGCTTTCTTCGAAAGGTGGTCGCGCAACTCCCTTTTCCGTGATGATGGCGGTGATGTAGCGGTGCGGAGTGACGTCGAAGGCGGGATTGGCGGCATCGGTCCCGTCGGGCGCCACGGGCACTCCGAAGACGTGCGTGACCTCTTCCGCAGCGCGCTCCTCGATCGGGATGGCATCGCCGGAAGCCAGCGTGAGATCCAGCGTGGAGACGGGTGCGGCGACGTAGAAGGGGACGTTGTTCTCGCGGGCAAGGACGGCGACCGAGTAAGTGCCGATCTTGTTCGCCGTATCGCCGTTGCGGGCGATGCGGTCGGCGCCGACGATGACGCACCCAATGCGCCCGGACTTGAGGAAATGCCCGGCCATGTTGTCCGTGATCAGCGTAACGGGAATGCCGTCCTGCTGCAGCTCCCACACGGTGAGGCGCGCGCCCTGCAGGAACGGCCTCGTTTCGTCGGCGAAGACGTGGATCTTCTTGCCGGCTTCGACGGCGGCGCGAATGACGCCGAGCGCCGTGCCGTAGCCGGCGGTAGCCAGCGCGCCGGCGTTGCAGTGAGTGAGCACGGAGCGTCCATCCGGAACGAGCGGCGCGCCGTGGCGTCCGATGGCGCGGTTGATGGCGATGTCCTCTTCGCAGATGCGGAGGGCTTCGTCGACGAAGGCTTGCCGGATGCGTTCCGGCGGTCTGCCGGCAAGCGAAGCGTACAGGCGCTTCATCCGGTCGATCGCCCAGAAGAGGTTCACCGCCGTGGGGCGGGTGGAGGCCAGCGTTTCGCAGATACGGGGGAACTCTCCGGCGAGCCGTTCCGGGGGCGTCTCAAGCACTCCCAGAGCCACGCCCATGGCAGCCGTGACGCCAATGGCAGGGGCGCCGCGCACCACCATGGAGCGGATCGCCTCTGCAACCTCCCGGTAGCTGCGGCAGGTGACGAACTCGACCGAGCGCGGCAGCTTCGTCTGGTCGATCAGGATGACGCCCTCGGGCGTCCACTTGACGGTTTGCACCATAAGGGAAACTTCCATTGAACCATGCAGGGGCCGCAGGCCGCGGAATTCAGGAGAGGAGCTCGCGGCGCTGGGCGAGATAGCCGACGAAAAACGTGAGATTGTAGGTCGCGTGCACGACGGTGGAGGCTGCCGTGGAGCCGGTGCGGTGCCGCGTGTATCCGAAGACGAAGGACGCGAGGAACAGGAGCAGCACGTGCTGCCAGTTCCAGGCGTATTGCGGGCCGTGGAGGAGCGCGAAGGGCGCGCTGGCGAGCGCGATTCCCGCCCACTGGCCGAAAGAACGTACGGCAAGCGGCTGGAGGAAGCCCCGGAAGATCAGTTCTTCGGCCAGCGGTCCGAGGGTGACGGCGAAGGCGCCGACCAGCAGGATGGACCAGCGGTCGCGCAACAGCCGTGCCACGGCGTTGTCGATCACGGGAGTGTGGAGCGCTTCTCCAAGCACAGCCACAACGATGACGAGCACGGGGCCGAGGATCGCTGTGAGGGCCATGTTGGGCCATGGAAAGCGCCAGCCGAGCGAACTCCAGAACGGCGCCTGGTAGCGCTGCCGCAGGATCAGCCAGAGCGCGCCGAACCAGAAGGCATAGGCGGCGAACTGCATGGCGAGCACGCGGACGGCTTCACCCGGCATTCGGGGCAGCAGAAGGAACACGCCGTGCGTGAGGGCCAGCGCGAGAGCGAAGCAGGGAACGGTGAGCGCGGCCAGCAGAAGCGCGTCCCTCCAGCTCCAGAAAGGTTCGCGGCGCGGCGGGGCAGGCGGAGCGAACGTGGTCATGAATCGGCCTCGACCAGAAGAGCAGCCAGCAGCGGCAGCAGGATCTCGTGATGGCCCGTGATGGAGTAGCCGATGCCGCCGGAGCGTGCGTGCGGCCGCTCGACGACGTTCAGGCGCGGGCGGTAGTGCTGGAGGAAGTCGAAGTTGACAGTGGTGAAGTCCGCGAGCGGATAACGCAGGTTGCGGACGACCGAGACCGCCTTGAGAAAAACCTCGGGCAGGACAACGGCAGAACCGACGTTGAGATAGACGCCGCCGCCGTCCAGCCCGCGGACCAACGAGCAAAAGAGGCGGAAGTCGCGGTGGGTGGCGGCGCCGATGGCGGCGCCGGAGGCGGCGGGGTGGGTGTGAGGCGTATCGGTGCCGACGGCGACGTGCACGGTGACCGGGATCGAGCGGCGCCATGCCTGCAGCAGGAGGGAGTAGGGGGCGAACTGCGGCGGGGCGAGGGAGTCGAGCGCCGCGCCGAGCGCTTCGCCGAGTCCGCAGTCGGAGGCTTCGGCGCCGGCAATGGCTTCGTTCATGAGCCTGCCGGTTTCCTCCGCGGAGCCGAAGCGCCCGTCCGGAAGCACGGCTTCCACGTCCTCGCTGGTGCAACCGGCGAGGGCGATTTCGAAGTCGTGGATCGAGGTGGCGCCGTTCATGGCAAGCGCGGTGACGAAGCCGCGGTCCATCAGGTCGATGAAGACGGGCGCGAGACCGCACTTGACGACGTGTCCGCCGAGCCCCCACAGGATGGCGCGCCCGCGGCGGCGCGCCTCGAGGATGGCCGCGGCGACGTTCCGGAGCGAATCCGCCGCAAGCAGGCGCGGGAGGCTTTCGAGCCACTGCGCGAGCGATGCGCCCTTGCGGTGAGGCGCGGCCATGTGCTCGATGCGCACTTTGCCGCCGCGCTCGGCCAGCGGAACGGTGGAGAGGCGGGTGAAGTCGAGGGGCGGCTCGCGGTACTTGCTCAAGACGTTTCCTATTCAGCTTTGCCGTTTTTCAGGGCTTTTTCAAGTGCGCGCGCGGTGTGGCTGCGGCGGGAGCGGAGGATCTGTTCGGGGCGCCCGGCGGCGACGACGGTGCCGCCCTTCTCGCCGCCTTCGGGGCCAAGGTCGATGATCCAGTCGGCGGACTTGATGACGTCGAGCTGGTGCTCGATGACGAGCACCGTGTTGCCTAGATCGACGAGGCGGTTCAGCACGTCGAGCAGCTTGCGGATGTCCTCGAAGTGAAGGCCGGTGGTGGGCTCGTCGAGGATGTAGAGAGTCTTGCCGGTCTGGCGGCGCGAGAGTTCGCGCGAAAGCTTCATCCGCTGCGCCTCGCCGCCGGAGAGCGTGGTGGAGGACTGGCCGAGGTGGAGATATCCGAGCCCGACATCGACAAGGGTTTGCAGTTTCGTCTGGATCTGCGGGATGTTCTTCAGCAGCTCGAGCGCGTCCTCGATGGTCATCTCGAGCAGATCGGCGATCGAGACGCCCTGGAAGCGGACGGCGAGGGTTTCCGAGTTGTAGCGGCGACCGCGGCAGACGTCGCAGGGGACGTAGACGTCCGGCAGGAAGTTCATCTCGATCCGCTTGAGGCCGTCGCCCTGGCAGGCCTCGCAGCGGCCGCCCTTGACGTTGAAGGAGAAGCGCCCGGGCTTGTAGCCGCGCTCCCGCGCTTCGGGCAGCATCGCATAGAGCTCGCGGATGGGCGTGAAGACGCCCGTGTAGGTGGCGGGGTTGGAGCGCGGAGAGCGCCCAATCGGGGACTGGTCGATCTCGATGACCTTGTCGATGTGTTCGAGGCCCTCGATCGAGTCGAACAGGCCCGGCGGCGTCTTGGCGCCGTACAGGTGCTGGGCGAGGGCGCGATAGAGGATGTCGTGGACGAGGGTGGACTTGCCGCTGCCGCTGACGCCCGTGACGCAGAGGAAGAGGCCGAGCGGGAACTCGACGTCAATGTTTTTCAGATTGTGGTGGCGCGCGCCGCGCAGCACGAGCTTCAGGCCGTTTCCAAGGCGGCGGGAGGGAGGCAGCGGGATGGAGCGCCGTCCGGAGAGATAGGCGCCCGTGAGGGAGCGCGGGTGGGCGGCGATCTCTTCGGGCTTGCCGGCGGCGATGATCTCGCCGCCAAGGCGTCCGGCGCCGGGGCCGAGGTCGACCACATAGTCGGCGCGTTCGATGGTCTCTTCATCGTGTTCGACGACGAGCACGGTGTTGCCGAGGTCGCGCAGGCGGACGAGCGTATCGAGCAGGCGGCTGTTGTCGCGCGGGTGCAGGCCAATGGAGGGTTCGTCGAGGACGTAGAGCACGCCGCGGAGGCGGGAGCCGATTTGCGTGGCGAGGCGGATGCGCTGGGACTCGCCGCCGGAGAGCGTGGCGGCGGAGCGGTCGAGCGAGAGATAATCGAGGCCGACCTCGCAGAGGAACGAGAGGCGGTTGCGGACTTCTTCCACGATGCGCGCGGCGATCTGCTGCTCGCGCGGGGTGAGCTGCCATGAGCGGATCTCCTCGAGAGCGCGGGAGACGGGCAGGGCGGTGAAGTCGGCGATCGAGAGGCCCTTCAGTTTGACGGCGAGACTGGAGGGGCGCAGCCGGCGCCCGCCGCAGGCAGCGCACTCTGTCGGCGACATGAACTCGGCGAGGTACTCGCGGTAGCTTTCGGTGGAGTCCTCGTAGGAGCGTTCGAGCAACTGGAGAATGCCGGGCAGGTTGGAGGCGCCGTACAGGAGGGCCTGCTGCTGTTTTGCGGGCAGCTCTTCGAAGGGGCGGTCGAGGCGGATGCGGAGCTGCCGGGCGAGGGCGTGCACGGTCTGCTGCATCAGCAGGCTGGAAGCGCCGGGGCCGAGGCCGCCGTCGAACAGCGGGCGGGAGGGGTCGGCGATGACTTTCAGCGGATCAAAGGACCATTGCGCGCCAAGGCCGTTGCAGGCCTCGCAGGCGCCGTAGGGGCTGTTGAAGGAGAAGGATCGCGGCTCGATTTCGGGCACGCTCTGCCCGCACTCGGGGCAGGCGAGCTTGAGGGAAAAAAGGCGCTCCTGCCCCCCGACGTGGACAACGACGACGAGGCCGTTGGCCAGGCGTGTGGCGGTTTCGATGCTGGCTTCGAGCCGGCGGGCGGAGTCGGGCTTGAGAGGGAGGCGGTCGACGACGATTTCGATGGTGTGGTTGCGGCGGCGGTCGAGGCGGATGTCTTCATCAAGGGAGCGGAGTTCGCCGTCAATGCGGGCGCGGACGAAGCCCGCGCGGGCGTACTTTTCGAGCTCCTTTCGGTATTCGCCCTTGCGGCCGCGGACGATGGGGGCGAGGATCATGACGCGCTCGCCGGCGGGCAGCGACATGACCTGTTCGACGATTTGCTGCGTGGTCTGGCGCGTGATGGGCACGCCGCAATCGGGGCAGTGGGGCGTGCCGATGGAGGACCACAGCAGGCGGAGGTAGTCGTAGATCTCCGTGATGGTGCCGACGGTGGAGCGGGGGCTGCGGCTGGTGGTCTTCTGCTCGATGGAGATGGCGGGGGAGAGGCCTTCGATGGAGTCGACGTCGGGACGCTCCATCTGGTCGAGGAACTGGCGCGCGTAGGGCGAAAGGGTTTCCACATAGCGGCGCTGGCCTTCGGCATAGATCGTGTCGAAGGCGAGCGAGGACTTGCCCGAGCCGGAGAGCCCGGTGATGACCGTGAACGACCCCCGGGGGATAGAGACGGAGATGTTCTTGAGGTTGTGCACGCGCGCGCCGTGCACGGAGATGCGGTCGATCATGGAAATTTCATTGTCCCGCAGGCGGGCGGGCTCAGATGGCCTGGGCGGCGGTTGTCATGCGGCGCAACGCCGCTTCGGCGAGCAGGTCGAAGATCTGGCGCGTCTCCTCGAGGTCGATGCAGGCGTCGGTGATCGACTGGCCATAGACGAGGGGCTGGCCGGGGACGAGATCCTGGCGTCCGGCGACGAGGAAGGATTCGAGCATGACGCCGAAGATGCCGTGCTGGCCAGCGGCGATCTGCATGGCGAGATTGCGGGCCACGGCGGACTGCAGGCGGTAGTTCTTCAGCGAGTTGGCGTGCGAGCAGTCGACCATGACGCGGTCCGGCAGCTTGGCGCCGCGGAGGCTGAGCAGCACGGTTTCAATGGACTGTTCGTCGAAGTTGGGGAGCTTGCCGCCGCGGAGGATGACGTGGCAGTCGCGGTTGCCTTTGGTGCAGACGATGGCGGAGTGGCCGGCTTTGGTGACGGAGAGGAAGTGGTGGGAGATTCGCGCCGCGCGGACGGCGTCGATGGCGATCTTGAAGTTGCCGTCCGTGCCGTTCTTGAAGCCGACAGGGCAGGAGAGGCCGCTGGCGAGCTCGCGGTGAACCTGGCTTTCGGTGGTGCGCGCGCCGATGGCCCCGTAGGAGATGAGGTCGCCGATGTACTGCGGAGTGATCATGTCGAGGAACTCGGTGGCGCAGGGCATGCCCATCTGCGTGAGGCGCAGCAGAAGGCCGCGGGCGCGGCGGAGTCCCTCGTTGATCTGGAAGCTGCCGTCGAGGAAGGGATCGTTGATCAGGCCCTTCCAGCCTACAGTGGTGCGGGGTTTTTCAAAGTAGACGCGCATGATGACGAAGAGCGCGTCCCGGTACTGGTGAGCGAGGTCGAGCAGGCGGCCGGCGTAGTCTTCGGCAGCGGCGACGTCGTGAATGGAGCAGGGGCCGGCGACGACGGCGAGGCGGCTGTCGCGGCCGTAGAGCATGTTGTGAATGGTGTGGCGGGCGTCGTAGATGAGCTTGGCGCCCTCTTCATGCAGCGGGAACTGATCGAGCAGCGCCTGAGGCGTGATCAGCTCATAGATTTGCTGGATGCGGACGTCGTCGGTACGGTACGGCATGGGACTAATGCTTGGGCGGCTCGTCCGGGCCGGCGCTGCCGGGCCTGTTCCTGAACCGGGCGGCTTCTTCCTTCACCCGGTCGCGCGCCCAATGCAGGGCCCGCCGGAGGGGCGGGAAGAAGTCCGAGAGGATGATAAGCCCCGGGATCATGAAGGCCCAGCCGGGCAGGATGGGCAGAAGCCATCCGATGATGCCCAGAATACACAATCCGACGCCGGCAAGCAGCCTGAGGATTTTGCTCACGGGGGAACTTTCAGTGTAACAGGCCGGGCGCGGGCGGATTCATTGACCGGGCTGCGGAAATGTGGATAGAATCGCAGCATTGCAATCGTTTGCAGGAGAGACTCATATGAAGAGACAGACGTTCGGGGTGATCGTCGGCAACCGGGGATTTTTCCCGGACCACCTGGCGAAGTCGGGCCGGGAGGAAATGATCCAGGTTCTGGAGAAGCTCGGCTACGGCGTGGTGGTGCTGTCGCCGGAGGACACCAAGCACGGGGCGGTGGAGACGCGGGCGGACGCGAAGAAGTGCGCGGAGCTGTTCGACCGGCACCGGCATGAGATTGACGGCGTCATCGTGACGCTGCCGAACTTTGGCGACGAGCGCGGAGTGGCGGAGGCGCTGCGCGGGGCGGGGCTGCGGGTGCCGGTACTGGTGCAGGCGACCCCGGACCGGGCGTCGAACATGACGATTGCCGACCGGCGGGACAGCTTCTGCGGCAAGATGAGCGTCTGCAACAACCTGAAGCAGTTCGGGATTCCGTACTCGCTGACGGAGCTGCACACGGTGTCGCCGTCGAGCCCGGAGTTTGCGGCGGATGTGGAATGGTTCGCGGCGGTGTGCCGCGTGGTGAACGGGCTGAGGAAGTGCCGCGTGGGCGCGATCGGCGCGCGGCCGGCGGCGTTCAATACCGTGCGCTACAGCGAGAAGCTGCTGGAAGCGTCGGGAATCGATGTCGACACGATCGACCTGTCGGAGATCTTCGGGCGCATCGGGCGGCTGAAGGACGACGATGCGGCGGTGACGGCGAAGCTGGCCGAGATCCGGAGCTATGTGAGCACGGAGGGGATCGACGCCACCGCGCTGCTGAAGATGGCGAAACTGGCGGTGGTGGTAGAGCGCTGGATGGCGGACAACGACATCACGGTGACGGCAGTGCAGTGCTGGACGGCCATGGAAGAGTACTTCGGCGTGGTGCCGTGCACGGTGATGAGCATGATGTCGAACCGGCTGCTTCCGAGCGCGTGCGAGGTGGACGTGCCGGGCGTGGTGGCGATGTACGCTCTGGCGCTGGCCTCCGGCACGCCGAGCGCGCTGCTCGACTGGAACAACAACTACGGCGATGATCCGGACAAGGCCGTTTGCTTCCACTGCTCGAACCTGCCGAAGCACTTCTTCGAGTCGGCGCGAATGGATTATCAGGAGATCATCGCCGGCACGGTGGGCAAGCTGAACACGTTCGGCACGGTGGTGGGGCGCGTGAAAGCGGGGCCGATGACGTACCTGCGGCTTTCGACGTGCGATGCCGAAGGCAAGCTGAAGGCTTACGTGGGCGAGGGCGAGTTCACCAACGATCCGCTGGAGACGTTCGGCGGAGCGGGCGTGGCGAAGATCCCGAACCTGCAGGGGCTGCTGCACTACATCTGCGAGAACGGCTTCGAGCACCATGTGGCGGCGAACCTTTCGCAGGTGGCGGCGGCGGTTTACGAAGCCGGGCGCAAGTATCTCGGCTGGGAGATCTACTGGCACAAGGGCTGAAGCTGCGCGTCAGGCGGCCGAGAACTGCTCGATCAGCTTCTCGGCGTGGCGCAGGGCTTCAGGCGTGAGCTTCTGCCCGGAGAGCATGCGCGCGATTTCGCGGATGCGCTCCTTCTTGCCGAGCCATTCGACGCCGGCGGCGGTGCGGCCGCCGGCTTCGCTTTTCGAGACAGCGTAGTGGTGATCGGCGAAGCCGGCGATCTGCGCGAGGTGGGTGACGCAGATCACCTGGTGGCGGCGCGAGAGTTCGCGGAGGCGGCGGCCGATCATCTCCCCGGCAGCGCCGCCGACGCCCGCGTCGACTTCATCGAAGACCAGCGTGAGAGCGGAATCGGTCTCCGCCGGCGCCATGCAGGTCTTGATGGCGAGGGCGACGCGCGACAGCTCGCCGCCGCTGGCGACGCGGTCCAGCGGACGGGGTTCCTCGCCGGCGTTGGCGGAGAAGAGGAAGCCGACGCGGTCCATGCCAGTTTCGCCGGGATCGCACGGTTCGATGAGAATGCGGAAGACGGCGCCGGGCATGGCGAGCCCGGCGAGCTCTTCCTGCACTCTGCGGGACAACTTCCGGGCGGCGCGCTGGCGCAACTCCCGGAGCTGCAGGCTGAGTTCGCGGTAGCGGGCCTCGTGTTCCGCGATAGCGGCCTCGAGCGCGGCGCGGCGCTCCCCGGCGCTCTCGAGCGCGGCGAGTCGTGCGGCGACATCGTCATGGAAGGCGAGGATCTCCTCGACGGTCGAACCGTATTTGCGCTTGAGGCGCTCGATGAGGGCGAGGCGGGATTCGACTTCCTCGAGGCGGCGCGGATCGGCTTCGAGATTGCCGAGATAATGGCGGAGTTCGTGGGAGGCTTCCTGAATGGCGATCTGCGCCGGACGCAGCGCTTCGGCCACGGGCGCAAGGGTGGAGTCGATGCGGGCGGCTTCCTCGAGGCGCTTCAGCGCCTGCGCCACAGCTCCGGCGGCGCTGGTTTCGGACTCTTCGAGGAGCTCATAGGCAGCGGAGACGGCCTCGCTGAGGCGGGCGACGTTGCGCAGGACCCGGCGTTCGTTTTCCAGTTGCGCATCCTCGCCCGGGCGCAGCGCGGCCGAGGCGATTTCGTTGCGCTGCATGGTCCAGAGGTCGGCGAGGCGGAGCCGCTCCTGCTCGGCGCGTTCGAGTTCGGACAGTTCGTTCAGGGCGGCGCGCCAGGCGCGCCAGTGTTCGAGCACTCCGGCCAGCAGGCTTCCGGCGCCGGCGGCGGCGTCGAGCATTTCGCGTTGCGCGTCGGAAGAGAAGAGCTTCTGCTGGTCGTGCTGCCCGTGGATGTCGCCGAGGAAAGGCGCCAGCTCGCGCAGGAAGGCGACGGTGACCGGGCGCGAGCCGGCCCAGGCGCGGGACTTGCCGGAGGCGGTGATTTCGCGCTCCAGCAGGAGTTCGCCGTCTTCGGCAGAGATGCCCGCCTGTTCGAGCAGCGTGCGGAGGCGCGGATCGGAGGGCAGCTCAAAGATGCCGGAGACAAGGGCGCGTTGCTCTCCGGTGCGGATCATGTCCGGGGAGGCGCGCCCGCCGAACAGGAGGCTGAGTGCGCCGACGACGAGGCTCTTGCCGCTGCCGGTTTCGCCGGTGAGCACGTTGAAGCCGGGGTGGAGCCGCAGGCGGAGGCGCTCGACGACGGCGAGGTTTTCGACGGCGAGTTCCACCAGCATTCAGCACAAGTATAAGATCCCTGGCGGGCGCGGGGCGCGCGGGCCGGAAGACATAAAACAGAATTGGCCGAAAACGTTTCCGGGCGGCGCGCGGAGCCGCTCCGGTATGATGGACTTGAAATCACCAACAGGGAGCGTGCCTCTTGTTCGAAAGCCTGCCTGCCGCGCTTCTGCAGCAGCATTCGCTGTGGGAGCTGGTGCTGGCGGCCTCGCCGGTCGCCAAGTTCGTCCTCGTCCTGCTGTTGTTGGCGTCGCTGATGAGCTGGGCGGTCATCTTCGCCAAGTGGTCGCAGTTCCGGCACGGCGGAGAGGCGAATGCCTCGTTTTTGCGGGCTTTCCGGAAGGCGCCGGGGCTGGAGGCGGTGGCTGTGGCGCTGGAGCAGTTCCGCATGTCGCCGCTGACGGGGGTTTTCGACTTCGGCTATCAGGAGGTGGCGAGGCAGCTGAAGGCGCGCGGGCGGATCGTGAACAAGAACGCGCTGGAGCGCGCGCTGCAGCTGGGCATCAGCGAGGAGGTGGCGCGGCTGGAGCGGCGGATGAGCTGGCTGGCGACAACGGCGACAGTGTCGCCCTTTGTGGGGCTGTTCGGAACCGTGCTCGGAATCATTGATGCGTTTCAGGGGCTGGGCACGACGGGAAGCGCGAGCCTGCGGGCGGTGGCGCCGGGCATCAGCGAGGCGCTGATCGCGACGGCGGCAGGGCTGGCGGCGGCGATCCCGGCGGCGGTGGCCTACAACGCCTTCGGGCATGCGATCAAGGAATTCGCGGCGCGCATGGATGACTTCGCGCTGGAGTTCCTGAACATGGTGGAGCGGCAGTTCGAGGAGTAGGGAGATGGCGTTCTCTGTCAATGGCGGCGGGAATGGAGGCGGGGGGCGCCTGGGGGGAGGCTACCGCCGGCGGACCGTTGGGGCGCTGTCGGAGATCAATGTGGTGCCGCTGGTGGACGTGGTGCTGGTGCTGCTGATCATCTTCATGCTGACGGCGCACGTGATGGAATTCGGCCTGGAAGTGCAGGTGCCGAAGGTGAAGCAGGTGCGCGACAGCGCGGAGGAGCTGCCGGTAGTGACGTTGACGCGCAACGGGGAGCTGTACCTGAACGAGACGCCGGTCAACATTCACCGGCTCGGGGAGGAGGTTGCGAGGCGATTCCCCGGATCGAAGAGCGTCTACCTGCGAGCGGACCGCGACACCAGATGGGATCCGGCCATGCAGGTGATCAGCGCGCTGGGCGAGCGGGGGCTTCTCGTGCAGGTAGTGACGCAACCCGAAGACACGGCACGATGAGAGACAGGGAGCCATGGAGCCGCGCCATGTCGAGATTCTGGAGGAGCGGGAGGAGTTCCGACGCCCGCTGCTCGCCTCGCTGGCGCTGCACGCCGCCGTGTTCGGGTTGATCGCGGCAGCATCCTGGACGGGGATCGGCAAGCGGCAGACGTGGGGCGACCCGAATTCGCCGGGGGGCGGCGGCGCCTACACCGTCAGCCCCGTGCGCAGCATTCCCATTCCCGGACGCAGCGGACCCGTGAACCGCGTGGCATCGGACACGGATTCGCAGATTCCGACCCCTCCGAAGCAGGAGACGAAAAAGGCGGCGAAACAGCCGGAGCCGGACGCGGTGGCGCTGAAGAGCCGGAAGGCGCCGCGCACGGAGAGGAGCGCGCGGACGGAGACGGCGCGGCGGGATGTGCGCGAGTTTTCTGACAATCAGGTGTTCAGCCGCGCGGGGCAGGCGGCTTCGAGTCCGATGTATGCGACGGCGCCGGGGGCGGGCAGCGTGGGGATCGGCAGCGGAGCTCCGTTTGGTGCGCGGTGCGGCGGCTATGTGACCGTGCTGCGGGACCGTGTGGCGCAACGGTGGAGGACGGAGCAGATCGATCCGCGCATCCGCTCGCTGCCGCCGGCGGTGGTGGTGTTCGAGCTGCACCGGAACGGGCAGGTGCGCAACGTGCGGTTGGTGCAATCGAGCGGCAATGTGGCGCTCGACTATTCGGCGCAGCGCGCTATCTTGGAAGCAAGCCCGTTCGAGCCCGTGCCGCCGGGCTGCGAAGGCGATCCGGCGCGGGTGGAGTTCTGGTTTGAGCTGAAACGATGAAGCGGAACCGGATTTTTTCGATTTGCGCCGCGCTTGCCGTGGCGGCTGCCGCCTACACGCAGGTGCAGAGCGACATTGTGATCCGCCTGACGGGCGGGGCGCGGAAGGTGATCGCGCTGCCGGACTTCCGCGGGGCGGGCGCGGCGGCGCAATACGCCGGCGTGTTCAATGCGGTGGTGTTTGAGGACGTGGAGCGCTCCGGGGTGTTCACGATGGCGGCGAAGAGCTTCTATCCGCTGAATGCGCCGCAGCAGGAGCGCGACCTCCGCACGCCGCCCTCGCCGCAGGCGCAATGCGGCGGGTTGTGCCTGACGGACTGGGCAGGGGCGCCCGTGAATGCCGACTATCTGGGGTTCGGATATCTGGGCGAACAGGGCGGGCGGCTGGTAGCGTTCGGCAACTTTTTCAACACGCGGATGGAGCCGCCTTCGGCGGCGCGCGTCTTCACGAAGCTGTACACGGCGGACTTGAGCGAGGAAGGAGCACGGAAGATCGCGCACGAGTACGCGGCGGACATTCTGGCGCAGTTCGGCGTGCCGTCGCTGGCAGGGACGAAGATCTATTTCGTCAGCGACCGGCAGGGCAAGGGGACGAAAGAGATCTGGGTGATGGATTTCGACGGCTCCAACCAGAGGCGGATCACGCACTTCAACTCGATCACGACGATGCCTTCGATCTCGCCCGACGGCAGGCGGCTGGCGTTCACGACCTACGCCAAGGGGCAGCCGCAGATCATGATGTATTCGACAGAGACGGGGCGGTTCATCCCGTTCCGCAACTCGGCGGCGCCGACCAATGCGCAGGCGTCGTTCACTCCCGATGGCCAGCATGTGCTGTATGCGTCTTCCGTGAGCGGCTATATGCAGATCTACATTTCGGAGCTGGACGGAAGCAATCCGCGGCGCCTGACCAACACGCGGGCGATCGAGGCGGAGCCGAAGGTGAACCCGAAGACGGGCGCGGACATTGTGTTCGTGAGCGGGCGGGGAGGTTTGCAGCAGATCTATAGAATGAATATGGACGGCGCGGACGTGGAGAGGCTGACCAACGGGGAAGGGGAGGCGAGCAATCCTGCCTGGCACCCGGAAGGGAGGCACATCGCGTTCGCCTGGACGCGCGGCTACGCCCCGGGCAACTGGAACCTGTTCCTGATGGACGTGGCCACAAAGGAAACGGTGCAGCTCACGCACGGTCAAGGCAGGAATGAAAATCCGAGCTGGGCGCCCGACGGGCGCCACCTGGCGTTTTGCTCCAACCGCACCGGCTCCTACCAGATCTTCACCATGCTGGCAGACGGCACGGGCGTCCGCCAATTGACGACGCAGGGCAACAACTGGATGCCGGTATGGTCGAAGTGATCACCAACAGAGGGAAGAAGAGCAAAGACGCAGAGCTTGCAGAGACAGTCAAGAAGAAGGGAGGCACCAAGCCCATCATGAACCGCCTGTTGAAACCACGGCTCATCGCCACAGTTATTTTCAGTGTGTTCCTGCTGCTGTTCGCGGCGGGCTGCAAGAAGAAGCAGCCTGCGCCGCCGCCGCCACCACCGCCCCCGCCCCCGAAAGAGGAGCCGAAGCCGCCTGCAGCGGTGATCCGCTCGTTCACGGCGGAGCCTTCGACGGTGACAAGGGGGCAGAGCTCGACTTTGCGCTGGGTCGTGGAGAACGCCAGCGAGGTGGTGATCGATCAGGGCATCGGCACGGTTCCGCCGAGAGGCGAGCGGATCGTCTCGCCCGGCGATACGACGACCTACCGGATGACGGCGCGCAGCGCAGGAGGCGATGCCGTGGCGGCAGTGACGGTGACGGTGACCGCTCCCACTCCGCCGCCGCCTCCGCCGGCCAAGCCGAAGGCGAGCCTTTCGGAGCGGATCTCCAGGGAGGTGCAGGACATCTTCTTCGACTACGACAAGAGCGAGATCCGCGAGGATGCGCGCGCCACGCTTCAGCGGAACGTGGAGGCGCTGAAGTCGATCCTGAACGACTTCCCGTCGGCGGCGATCCTGATTGAAGGCCACTGCGACGAGCGCGGATCGGCCGAGTACAACCTGGGGCTGGGCGACCGGCGCGCGAATGCCACCAAGGAGTTCCTGGTGCAGCTGGGCTTGCCGGCGGACCGGCTGAAGACGATCTCGTACGGCAAGGAGCGGCCGTTCTGCACCGAGTCGAACGAGTCTTGCTGGCAGCAAAACCGCCGCGCCCACTTTGTCGGCGTGGAGTGACCGAAGGGACGGGGGCGGCGCAAGCGCGCCGCTCCCGCCGGTTGTCCGGCCGGGAGGAAGACAGATGCGAAATACAGTGACAGGGCTCCTTGTGCTTCTGGCGTGGCCCCTGGCAGCGCCCGCGCAGCGGCGGGATGCGCTGGTGGAGCTGGGCCGGGACCTCGCCCTCTTGCAGGAAGAGGTCCGGATGATGAACAAGGCGCAGAACGAGCGGCTGGGGCAGATGGAGGAGACTCTGAAGGCCATTCAGGAGCAGATCGCGGCGGCGAACCGTTCCCTGGCGGTGCTGGACAGCGGTCTGAAGAAGCGCCTCGAAGAGTCGATGGTGAAGCCGCTGTCCGGCGTCACCGGCAAAGTGGACACGTTGAGCCAGGATTTCGGCTATATCCGCGAGACGCTGGCGGAGGTCAACAGCCGGTTGGGGAAGCTGGATCAGCGGGTAGCCGATCTGGAAAATACGATCCGTACGATGCAGGCGCCTCCGGCGCCGCCCGCCGCGCCCGCATCCGGCCCGCCGCCCGGAGTCTCTGCCAAGAGCCTGTATGATTCCGCCCTGCGGGACAAAATGGGCGGGAATTTCGATCTGGCCCTCAAGCAGTTTACGGATTATCTGGCGTGGTTCGGCGACACGGAGATGGCGCCGAACGCGCAATATTACATCGGGGAAATTTTGTACAACCAGAAGAATTTCCAGGACGCGGTGCTGGCGTTTGACAAGGTTCTGGAAGCCTATCCGGCCAACACGAAAACGGCCGATGCACGCCTGATGAAGGCGCGGGCGCTGGCGGAGCTGGGCAACCGGGCGGAAGCCGAGCAGGAGCTGCGGGCGCTGATCAAGTCCTCGCCGAACAGCGATGCGGCAAGGCGGGCGCGAGCCGAGCTGCAGAAGCTCACGGGTGCGCCGGCGCGGAAGCGCTGATGGGGCGGGGTCCCGGCATGACGGAGCAGGCGCCGGAGAGGAGAGAGCCGGAGAGCGCGGAGGCGCTGGCGCAGGCGCTCTGCGCGTGGCTGCTGCGCCCCGGGCTGGCGGATGCGTCGCTGCATGCGGAATGCCGCGCGGCGGCAGCGGCGGGGCTGGGGGCGGTGGCGGTGTTCCCTGCGGACGCCGAGCGGGCTTTGCGGGTGCTGGAGGGCAGCGGCACGGCGGTGATCGCCGTGGCGGGCTATCCGCATGGAGCCTCGACAACGGCGGCGAAGCTTTACGAGGCGAGGGATCTGTTGCGTCGGGGCGTGCGCGAAATCGGATTCGTGCTCAACGCGGCGCAGCTGATTTCCCGCGAATTCCAGCAAGTGGAGACGGAGCTGATGCAGATCGGGCGCTCCTGCGCCGAGAGCGGGGCGCGGCTGCACGCGATGGTGGAGGCAGGGCTGCTGGCAGAGGATTTGCGGGTGATCGCCACCAAGATTTGCAAGCGGTGCGACGCAGGGGTGCTGAGCCTGCTGCCGGGAGCGGCAGGCGCGGCGGCGGATCTCTCCGGCCTGGACCTGTTCTGCCGCATCGCGCGAGAGGAGATTCTGATCGGGGTGTGCGCGAACCGGCTGACGCTGGACGAGGTTCTGGACGCCTGGCGGCGCGGTGCGCGGCGGTTTGGCGCGGAGAATGCGGTGGAGCTGGCGTCGGCGTGGAGGGCGCGTTGCGAGGCGGAGGCGGACAGCAGCGGGGAGGAAGCGCGGCGTGTGTGAGATGATAACGTCTTTCACGACGGCCGACATTTGAGGGAGACATGATCGCCAGAGCCCCGTTGCCCAAAATCTGCATCGCCCTGGGGTTGCCCGACGCGGCGAGGCTGATGGAGCATGCCCGGAAGGAAGCAGAAGCAGGGGAGCGGTTTCTGGAGTTCCGGCTGGATTATTTGCCGAAGCCGGAAGACGGGCTGCCGGTGATCCGGAAGTTTCTGGCCGAATATCCGGATTCGACTCTGCTGGCGACCTGCCGGCGGCACCAGAACCACGGGCGGTTCAACGGCAGCATCGAGGAGCAGTTCCGGATTCTGGGCGCGGCGGTGGAGGCCGGGGCGCGGGCGGTGGATGTGGAGATCGAGAGCGCCGAGGCGCCTCTCGCGCCGCTGCACCTGCTCGAGGGCAAGGCGCAGATCATCGTCAGCTACCACAACTACGAGGGCACGCCGGCGCTGGATCCGGTGATGAAGCGCATGCTGAAGGTGCCGGCGTCGGCCTACAAGATTGTGACGACGGCGCGGAAGCCCAGCGACAATTTGCGCGTGCTGTCGCTGGCGCGCAGCTATCCGAAGACGTCGCTGATCCTGCTGGCGATGACGGAGACGGGCTTCCCGACCCGGGTGCTGTGCACGGTGTTCGGCGGCGTCTACACGTACGCGGCGCCTTCGTCGACGGAAGGAACAGCCGCCGGGCAGGTGACGGCGCGGGTGTTGCGGAACCTGTACCGGGTGGACCGGGCGTGGAAGGATCCGAAGTTCTACGGAGTGATCGCGGATCCGGTGCGGCACAGCATCTCGCCGGCGGTGCACAACCGCGCCCTGCAGGCGCGGCGGCTGCAGGCGCTGTACCTGCCGTTCCTGGTGACGCCGCTTCAGCTGAAGGACTTTTTCGGGATGGCGGAACAGCTGCCGCTTTCGGGCTTCAGCGTGACGATTCCGCACAAGCACAGGATTCTGCGCTATCTGGATACCGTGGATCCGCTGACGAAGCGGATCGGCGCTGTGAACACGGTCTACCGGAAGGCGGGGCGGTGGCGGGGGACGAACACGGACGTGGACGGGATCCGCGTTCCGCTGGAGAAGCGGAGGAAGCTTGCGAAGGCGAGCGTCCTGATCGTGGGCAACGGCGGGACGGCGCGCTCGGCGGCTTTCACCTTGAAGGACGCGGGAGCGAAGATCGCGATCACGGGGCGCAACATCGACCGCGTGCGGGCGCTGGCGAAGCTGGTGGATGCCGAGCCGCTGTCGCCGGATCAGTTGAACGGGCGGTTCTTCGATGTGCTGATCCACGCAACGCCGCTCGGGATGTGGCCGCATCCGGAGGCGTGCTTCTTTCCGGGTTCGATTCCGGCGGAGCTGGTGTTCGACCTCGTCTACACGCCGCGCGAGACGACGCTGCTGAAGCGGGCGGCGGCGGAAGGCAGGCAGGTGATTCCGGGGCTGGAGATGTTTCTGGAGCAGGCGGCGAGGCAGTTCGAGATCTTCACCGGCGTGACGGCTCCGCGGGCGGCGATGGAGCGGGCGGCGGAGGAAGCGCTGCAGGAGCAGGAAGAGCAGCTGCGGCTGCACGCAAGCAAACACGGAGGGGCGCTATGAAGGAGGCCGTTCCGATCACGCGCCGCCGGCTTGCGCGGTACCTGGGGCTGGCGGCGGGCGCCGGCGCGGCTGCGGCAGCCGGGGCGGCGGATCAGGAGCGGGCGCCGCGTCCGGGACGGTTGCGGCGGGCCGCGGAAAAGCTGGGCAAGACGAGGCCCGGCCGGAACATTTCTCCCGCGTTCCGTTTTATTCCCTGAGGGGGCATGCAAGCGGCGTTCACCAGCCTGCTGGAGCTGAACGGCCGGCTGCGGTCGGGCGAGGTGAAGGCGCGCGAGGCCGTGCGCGAGACATCGCGGGCGCTGAAAGCGGAGGCTGCGGCGGGGGGCGCCGTGCGGGCGGTCCTGGAAGACGAGGCGATGCGCGCGGCGAAGGACGTGGAGCGCGAACTCGGACGGGGCCGCACACGCGGACTGTTGCAGGGAGCGCCGTTCGGGGTGAGCGAGCTGTTGCAGACGTCCGGGCGCGCGCCGGTGTGGGACGGCAGCTTCGATGCCCGGCAGGCGCCGGACGCGGCGGCTGTGGAGCGGCTGCGGCGGGCGCGGGCCCTGCCGCTGGCCGTACTGGCCTCTCCGCCGCTGGGCGGAGTGGCGGAGGGCTTCGGCGCGGCGGAAACGGCCGGCGCTTCCGTGGTGGCGCGGGGGCTGCTCCCTTTCGCAGTCAGCGTGGATTTCAACGGCAACGTCCTGCGGGCGGCGCTCGAACAGGGCTGTTGCGCGCTTCGGCCAACGTTCGGGACGGTGAACGGCGCCGGCGCCGCGCCGCTCGGATGGACGCTGGGTGCGGTTTCGGTGATGGCGCGCACGGCGGAGGACTGCGGACACGTGCTTGCGGCGATGAGCGGCGGCGGAACAGGCTGTCCGCATTCGCCGGGCCGCAGCTTCCGCTTCGCGCCGCAGTATGCGCGGGCGCCGCAGGAGTTGCGCGTGATGGCGGCGGGAGCGGCGAACAGCGGGCGGCTGCGCAAGAGCGGCGCGCAGATCCTGGCCGCGCCTACGCCGCCGGAGTTCTCTTTGGAGATCCTGGAGATCCTGGCGGCGGTGGAACCCGCGGAGGCGCTGGAAGAGGAGCTGGGGGCGCTGGAAGCAGGGCGCCGGCTGCTTGCGGACGTGCAGCAACTGAGTGCGGCCGACTACCTGCGCGCGATGCGCTGGCGGCGGAGCATTCAGGAGTGGTATGCAAAGGCGTTTTCAGACGCGGACCTGGCGTGGATCGGGCTGAGAGAAGGCAGTGCGGGCAGGAACTGGATGGAGGCTGGAGAGACCGATGCGGCAGTCCGGTGGCTGGCGGCGGCCATCCTGGCGGGCGCGCCGGTGCTGGCCTGCGGGGGGGAGGAGCCGTTCTGCGTGACCGGAAGGCCCAATGCGGAGAACCAGCTCCTGCGCTTTGCCATGGCGGCGGGCGCAAGGGGGCAGGACTAGGGAATCTCCCGAAGCCTAGAGGTTCTAGTCCAACTTGAAGAGAATTTTGAAGGATTTCAGGCACCAATATGCGTGAAGATGAAAGGTGCGGTTTGTGGCAAGCGAATGACAAATCCAGCCTCCACCCGGCGCGAGCCGCGCAGCCGCCTGCCGCGCGCGCGCCAGCAGCAGAAACTGGCCGATGGCGGGAGATTTGAAGCGCTCCTGGATCAGAGAATCGCCGAGAATCCGAAGAAGCGGTTCACTGTTTGCGTCGCGGGGGTGAACCGTTTCCGCCGGATCAATCAGCTTCTGGGCTACCGTGCGGGCGATCTTGCGCTCGAGGAGCTTTCGCGGCGGATTCTTTCTTTCGCGGGCACGAATGCGGCCGGGCATTTGGGGGGCGACGAATTCGCACTGCTGCTGGAGGCGGGGACGAAGAAGGGGGCCGTGGAGCAGGCCTCAGGGCTGCTGAACTGGATCGGGCGGCCGCTGGTGGTGCTTGGCCATGAGTTCCACATGACGGCCAGCCTCGGTCTGGCCATGTACCCCGCCAGCGGGAGCGACGGGGAAACGCTGCTGCGGCGGGCCACGGCAGCGATGATGGAAGCCAAGGCCCGGACAGGGAACTCGCTGGAATGGAGCCGGGCGTCGGAGACGAATCCGGAAATGGAGCGTTTTCATCTGGAGAACGCCCTGCACCGGGCGATCGAGAGGCGGGAGCTCTCGCTGCGCTTCCAGCCTCAGGTGGACCGCGAAGGGCAGGTACAGGCGGTGGAGGCGCTGCTGGTCTGGAATTCGGCGGACCTTGGCCACGTGGACACGGAGACGTTCATCCGGCTGGCGGAGGACACGGGCATCATCACGCCCATCGGCGAATGGGTGCTGCGCGAAGCTTGCCAGCAGGCAGCGCGATGGGAGGCGCGCGCCGGGCGCCCGATGTGCGTTGCGGTGAACGTGAGCCCGCAGCAGTTCGCCTCGCCGGATTTCGTGGATACGGTAAAGCGGATTCTCGCCGAGACGGGGCTGCGCGGCGCCGCGCTGGAGCTGGAGGTCACCGAGAGCTGCATCCTGGCTGACATCGAGCAGTCCGCCCGGCGCATGAGCGAGCTGAGAAAGCTGGGGGTGAGGATCGCGATTGACGACTTCGGGGTGGGCTACTCCCCGCTGGCGTACCTGCACCGGCTGCCGCTGGACAAGATCAAGGTGGACCGCTCGTTCGTGCGGCAGATCGCGCAGCCGGGCGGCACTCTTCCGGTGGTGCACACGATCTCCGTGCTGGCGCACCACCGCGGGCTGCAAGTAGTGGCGGAGGGAGTGGAGACGGAAGAGGAATTCGAGCTGGTCCACGCAGCCCGCTGCGACCTGGTGCAGGGATACTACGTGGGGCTGCCGCTGGATGCGGAGCAGATCCTGGCGCTGCTTTCCGACCGGAAATCGTTCGCTCGATACGCGGTGGCGGCTGCCGATTGGCGGTATTGAGGCGGATTTTCCGGTGGCGACGGCGCGGGCGGGGCGGGAATCGGATACATTTGTGTAAGCGGCAGGGGCGCCTGCCGCGGGCAAGATATGGGCATGGATGTACCGAGACAGGGGGCAGGCCGGCGAAAGCTTCTGCGGGCGGCGGCCTTTGTGGTTCCGGTTGTTTTGCTGCTGGGAGCGGGGGCGTGGCGGCTGAGCCGCGCCAAGCCGGCGGCGCCGGAAGTGGACCGGGGCAGCCTGTGGGTGGAGACGGTGAAGCTGGCGCCGCTGGTGCGGCAAGTGCGCGGGCTGGGCACGCTGGTGCCGGAGGAGATCGTCTGGATCCCGGCGCCGCAGGAAGGCCGTGTGGAGAAGATCCTGTTGCGGCCAGGGGCGGCGGTCCGTCCAGACACGGTGCTCGTGGTGCTTTCCAATCCGGAACTGGAGCTGGCGGCGGACGATCTGCGGTGGCAGTTGCGAGCGGCGGAGGCGAACCTGCGCGATCTGAAAGTGAAGCTGGAATCCGCCCAGCTGGATTTGCGCGCGGCGGTGGCGAAGGTGGAAAGCGAGTTCGTGCAGGCGCAGCTGAAGGCGGACAACGACGCCGCGCTGGGCAAGGAGGGGCTGGCGGCGGAGCTGAACGTGAAGCTGTCGCGCGCGGTGGCGGAGGAAGCGAGGAAGCGGCTGGAAATCGAGAAGAAGCGGCTGGAAATCAGCACGGCGAGCGCGGAAGCGCAACTGGCGGCGCAGCGGGTGCTGATCGAAAAGCTGCGGGCAGCCTACGAGCTGAAGCGGAAGCAGGTGGAGAGCCTGAAGGTGAGGGCGGGCACGGCGGGCGTGCTGCAGCAGCTGCCGGTGGAGGTGGGGCAGCAGGTGGCGGCGGGCGCCCTGCTGGCGAAAGTGGCGCAGCCGGAGCGGCTGAAGGCGCAAATCCGGATTCCTGAAGTGCAGGCGAAGGATGTGGCGGAGGGCCAGATTGCGGTGGTGGACACGCGGAACGGAACGGTGGCGGGGAGGGTGGCGCGGATTGATCCGGCTTCCACGGCTGGCAACGTTCTGGTGGATGTGCGGCTGGAAGGGGCGCTTCCGCCCGGAGCGAGACCCGACCTGAACGTGGAAGCCGTGATTGAAATCGAGCGGCTGCCGCAGGCGCTGCAGATCCAGCGCCCGGCATTTGCGCAGCCGAACACAATGCTTTCCTTATTCCGGCTGTCACCGGACGGGAAAGAAGCCGTGCGCACGCAGGTGCGCGCCGGACGGGCGTCGGTGCAAACGATCGAAATTCTGGAGGGGCTTCGTCCGGGCGACCGCGTGATTCTTTCCGATTTATCCGCATACGAAGGGGCAGACCGGCTTACAATCCGCTGACGTTTGGTGATAACATAGCAGGCAATCCGAATTCGGGATTTGAAGATGCCGGAAATGTCGCCTTCAGAGAACGGGGCGCTGATTCGCCTGCGGGGAATTTCCAAGGTCTTTTTGACGGACGAGGTGGAAACGCACGCCCTGGAGGGAGTGGATCTCGAGATTCAGACGGGGGAGTTTGTCTCGATTGCAGGGCCTTCCGGATGCGGCAAATCGACGCTGCTGGCGGTTCTGGGGCTTTTGGAGCCTCCAACGAAAGGCGAATACTGGCTGAAAGGCAGGCCGGTGCACGGGCTCGGGGCGTCGGAGCGCGCGCGGATCCGGAACCTGGAAATCGGATTTATCTTTCAGGCCTTCAACCTCATCGGGGACCTGACAGTTCTTGAGAACGTGGAATTGCCTCTCGTGTACCGGGGCGTGCCGGCGGCGCAGCGGAGGCGGATGGCGCTGGAGGCGCTGGAGCGCGTGGGGATGGCGGCGAGGCTGAAGCACTATCCTTCGCAGCTTTCCGGCGGGCAGCAGCAGCGCACGGCGGTGGCGAGGGCCTTGGCGGGCAAGCCGGCAATTCTTCTGGCGGACGAGCCGACGGGGAATCTGGACTCCGCCAACAGCGAATCGGTGATGGATTTGCTGAGCGAGCTGCACGCTTCGGGCTCGACGATCTGCATGGTGACGCACGATCCGCGGTTCGCGCGGCGGGCGCAAAGAACCGTTCACCTGTTCGACGGAAAGATCGTCCCGGCGGGACAGGCGGCGGCGCTGTGAGAAATTTCCGGGGAATCAGAATGCCGTCGCGGCGGGCAGAGTGGGATTCGGGCCGAACAGCGGTGGAGGAAGAGAGGGATGTTTTCCGGCCTGCTCCATGACATCCGGTACGGTTTGAGACAGCTGGCGAGGCAGCCGCTGTTCACAATCCTGGCGGCGGTGCTGCTGGCGCTGGGAATTGGCGCGAATACGGCGATCTTCAGCATCGTGGACAGCGTGCTGCTGCGTCCTTTGCCTTATCCGGAGACAGACCGGCTTTTCTTCGTCCGCGTGAGGGATATGAGCGGCGGAGATCCGGTTTTGCCGAACATGCTCGAGTACCTGGCGCTCGAGAAAGGGATCGGGAGCGCGGAGGCAGTGGGGGCGCTTCTCTGGCAGCCGTTCAATCTGAAATGGAAGGGCCAATCCATTGCCGTGACAGGGGGATTTGCCAGCCCGGGATTTTTTCCGGCGTTGGGACTGAAATTGCTGGCGGGCCGGCCCTTCCACCCCGAGGAATTCCAGAGCGGCAGAAACCAGGCGGCGTACTTCATGCAGCGCTTCTGGATGGACCGGATGGGAGGGGACCGCGGGCTGTTGGGAAAGACCGTGGAGATGGAGAAGGAGACGCACGTGATTGCGGGCATCCTTCCATCCTTGCCGGGCGAGATCCAGCTGCCGGAGGCAGTGGTGCCGCTGCCGGTCACGCGGGAGATGGTGGAGGCCTACGAGAGGCGTTCGATGGTGGTGGCCGTGCGCCTGAAACGCGGCGCGACGAAGCATCAGGCGGATGAGGAGATCCGCGCGATCTACCGGCGCCTGGGCGAGGAGACGCCGCAGAGCAGCCGCAACCGCGAGGGGTATCTGGTTCCGGCAGCCGAATTCTGGCGCGGCAAAGCCCATCAGCCGTTGATGGTGCTGTCGCTTGCCGTGGCGCTGGTGCTGCTGCTGGCGTGCGCGAACCTGGCGGGGCTGCTGCTGGCGCGGGCTTCTTCGCGGCTGAAAGAAGTGGCGATCCGGGCCGCGCTGGGTGCGTCGCAGGTGCAGGTGTTCCGGCAGATGATCACGGAGAGCGTGCTGCTGGCGATTCTGGGCGGGGCCGTCGGGATGGCCGGGGCAGCCCTGGCGCTGGGAGAGTTGAAGGCGTGGCCGGGGCTGAGGCTGCCGCGGATCGAACAGGCGGAGATGAACTGGCATGCGCTGGTGTTCGCGCTGGGCGTGTCGGTTGCGGCCGGGATCCTGTTCGGGCTTGCGCCCGCGCTGAGCGTTCTGCGCGTGGACCTGGCGGCGGCGCTGAGCGAGGAGTCGCGCGGCGCCTCGGCGGGCCGCGGCCGGCGGTGGCTGCGGGCTGCGCTGGTGGGCCTGGAAGTGGGGTTGTGCACGATTCTGCTGGTGGCTTCCGGGCTGCTTTGGCGGACGTATCAGAGGCTTTCGACGGCGGACATGGGATTCCGCCCGGACAATGTCCTGCTGCTGCGGACGATGCTGCCGCAGGTCGCCTATCCGGACGACGCCGCGCGGGAGGCGTTCCACCGCCAGGCACTGGAGCGGCTGCGGGCGCTGCAGGGAGTGATGCAGGCCTCGATGGCAGCCTATCCGCCGCTTTCCAACGTCAACTGGCCTTGCATGTTCCGGATTCCGGGGCATGCCACAGCAGGGGAGTTGCAGCTGGTGGCGTACAACACAGTCTCGCCCGGCTACTTCTCCACAATTGGAGCGGAGCTGCGCGCGGGACGGGACTTTTCGGAGAGCGACACGAGGGAGTCGCCGAAGGTGCTGATCATTTCCGAGACGTTCCGCGAGCAGTTTTTCCCGAACGAGGATCCCCTGGGGCGTGAGATCGAGTATGTGCTGATGGGGGAGCAGTCGAGGGGCACGATCATTGGCGTGGTGCGGGACATCGCATTTGACCGGCCGGACAACGCGCGGAGGGCGATGATCTACGAGTCCTTCCTGCAGCGGCCGTGGCCGTTCCCGATGTTCGCGGTGAAGACGGCCGGCCCGCCGCAGCAGATGGTGCCGGCGGTGACGAAGGCCCTGGCGGATCTGGCGCCGGACGTGGCGGCGGATCAGGTCAGCGAGTTGCGGACGCGGGTAAACCGCTCCACGGGTCAGCATTCGGCGGCGCTGAAAATGTTCGGGCTTTTCTCGGGGGTGGCGGTTGTTCTCTCCGCGGTAGGGCTGTACGGAGTGCTGGCGCTTTCGGTGGCGCAAAGGCGGCGGGAGATCGGAGTGCGCATGGCGCTGGGGGCGACGCCGGAGAGGATCCGCGCGATGGTCCTGCGCTACGGGTTCACGCTGGCCGGGATCGGAATGCTGTGCGGGATGGCGGTGTCGCCGCTGGCGGGATGGATGCTGGAAAGAATGGTGTACGGGGTGAGAGCGTTCGATCCGGCCGTGTATGGCGCGGTGGCGCTGCTGCTGGGCGCGATCAGCGCGGGAGCGGCGGCGGTGCCGGCGCTGCGCGCCGCGCGGCTGGAGCCGGCGGCGGCGCTGCGCGAATAGGGCGCCCTCAGCCTTCCTGCAGGCGGCGCTTCGATTCGCGCGCCTGTTTCATGATGGGGCCGTAGACGGACTTGTCGAAGGGCGGGCATCCGGTGGGGAACTGGCCGAGTTCGTTGTGCTTCTGGCGCATCAGGTATGTGCAGAAGGTGAGCGTCTTGCAGACGCGCGACTCGTCGAGTTCGCCCTTCTCGAGCACGTCGCGGGCGAAGTCGGGATACGTGAGCGCGCCCCGCCCGATGCCGACGAAGCGGATGTTGCCGTCCTCGATGTTGGCCGCACCGGCGTGGATGAAGTACTTCTGGAGCCAGCTGTAGCCGGTGCCCACCATGGGCAGATCCGGGAAGGCGCGCTGGAGCTCGCCGGCGACGCGGAAGTGGCGGTCCACGCCGAGCAGCGGGTGTTCCGGCTCTTCGTAATTGCCCTCGTCGGGCTTCTCGAAGGGGCGTCCGATGTGGGGGTTGTAGTAGGGGCTGCCCATGGAGACGTTCAGCAGCTCGAGCCCCCACTCGACGAACCACGAGATGGCCTGTTTGACCTCCGTCAGATTCGGCTCGAGCGGGTTCATGGGATTCACGCCCCAGCCCCACGGGTAGGGAACGGGATACGGGAGGGGCTTGCCCGCGCCGGATCGGGGATCGCGGACGTAGGGGACGCCGTCGAAACAGCCGAGGCGCATGCAGAGCAGGATCCGGCGCCCGTATCTGGCGCGGATCTTGCCAAAAACATTTTTGAAGAATCTTGTTCTGTTTTCCAGGGAGCCGCCGTAGCGGCCCCCGCGGGTTTTCGCGCCGAGCAGCTCGCTGAGCAGGTAGCCGTGGGTGGCCTTGATGTCAACCGCCTGGAAGCCCGCCTCGAGGGCGAGGCCGGCGGCTTCGACGTAGACGTCCTCCAGCCGTTCGAGCTCGTCGTCGCTGATGACCGGGTAGTCCGGGGGCGTGCCGGTCTTCTCGTCGATCAGCGGGTTGTGATACGCGATGACGCGGACGGGGTGGGAGTAGCGCCCGGAGTGGGTGAGCTGCACGGGGATCAGCAGGTCGCTGTCCGTGCCCCACTCTTCGCGGTGGACGCGGCGCATCATTTCGACCAGGCGGGCGAAATCGTCCACTGTATTGCGGTCCAGCATCACCTGCCGCGTGTTGGCGCGCCCGTCGGCGCGCACGGCGGTGGCTTCAAACCAGATGAGCTTGGCCCCCCCGCGGGCGAAACGCTCATAGCGCCGCCACGTGAGCTCGTCCGGGCGGCCGTCGAGCGTGCCGTCGCAGCCTTCCATGGGGTGGATGGCCATGGAGTTGCCGACGGTGAACGGGCCCACCTGCACCTTGCGCGCCAGCAGCTGCTGCACGCGGGCCTTGTCGTGAATGAAGCGGACATGCGTGGCGCCGAGGGCGCGGGCTGCCGCCTCGAGTTCGTCCAGGGATTTGTATGTAAAAAAGCGCATGAATCGGCCTAGTGAATCCGGTTCTTCTCGCCCAGCGCCTTTGTGTTCGGCAACAGGGCGATGGCGAGGGCGCCGGTCATGGCGATGGCCAGAACCACCATGAGCGCCTTATCATAGCTTCCCATGAGCGTGCGGAGGTGGGAAACGACGTAGGGGAACCAGGTCTGGCCGATGGTGTCAGCGGGCAGGATGACGGACATCGCCTTGGGCAGCGTGTTGACGCCGAAGGCTTCGGCGGCCATCAGCGGGATGAGCATGTAGTCGGCGCCCATGCCGAAGCCGAACAGCACGGCGAAGATGTAGAGCCACGCCTCCTGCCCCGGGTGCACGTGAAGCAGCAGGGGGATGGTGGCGGCGACGATGAAATAGGTGATGAACATCACCCACTTCTTGGTGAAGCGGTCGGCGAGATAGCCCATGCCGAGGCGTCCGGCGATGGAGGACCAAAGGATGAGGATGGAGGCGGTGCGCCATGCGCCGTCGGCGTGCGGGCCGGGCTGAAAGCCCTGATCGAGGAAGACGAACTTCATGTGAAAATTGACGGCGCCGATGCTGCCGATGGAGCAGACGCTGCCGACCAGCAGGAGCCAGAAGGCAGGCTTGGAGAGCAGCCAGCGGAAGCTTTGCGGCTGAATGGCCTGTTCGGCGGGGGGCTCGGGATCGCCGTCGGGGTTCTGGCCCATCTCGCGGGGATGGTCGCGCATGACGAAGATCACCAGGGGCCACGCAAGAAAGAGCATCAAGCCGAGGATGACGAGCGCCATGTGGTATCCGAACCACTCGGTGAGCGGCTTGGCGAGGAAGCTGCCGAGCGAGCCGATGACGCCGACGCCGACGTAAACGACGGCCATGGCCTTGCCGCGGTTGCGCCGGTACCAGTTGGAGACGATGAACTGATGCGGCGGCGGGCCGGAGAGGAAATAGCCGATCGTGTAAACGACCCAGAGCAGGTAGTAGACGCTCAGCATGCCGGGCATCAGGCCGAAGCCGGCGAGGGCGCAGAAGGTGAGGAACGTGCCCACGAGAATCAGCCTGCGGGGGCTGAAGCGGTGGATCAGCAGGGGGCCGGTCCAGAGGGTGAGGGCGACGGCGAGCGGGAAGCCCAGCGTGATCTGCTCGCGGGACCAGCCGAAGTCGCGGTTGAAGTAGTCGTAAAAGAACGAGACGTTGTAGTACGGCAGGCCGGTGGACAGGCCGAAGGTGATGAAGGCGGCGAATACGATCCAGGGGCCGTAGAATTTCCTGTTCATGATGGAAGGAACTCCGCGGCGCAGGCGGCGGGCCCGCGCGTAATTGAAATGCCAGTTATATCACAACGTGCGGAGGTGGAAGCCCCCGTCGGCGTTGAGAACGGTGCCCGTGCCGTAGTCGAGCAGGCCGTCAGCGATGGCCCGCACCTGCCGGGCGACATCTTCGGGCGTGCCGAGCCGTCCTTGCGGCAGCAGTCCGGCGCGGGCCTTTTCCTCGTAGGCCTGCCGGACCTTTTCGATCATGTCGGTCTGAATGATGCCCGGGCGCACCTCGAAGACGAGGACGCCATGGGGTGCCAGGCGCGCGGCCCAAAGCTGGACGGCCATACTGAGGCCGGCTTTGGAAATGCAGTATTCGCCGCGATTGAGCGATGCCGTGTAGGCGGAGATCGACGTGACGAAAACGATGCGCCCCGAGCCCTGCTCCACCATCCACCGGGCGGCCAGTTGCGTCAGGAAATACGGCCCCTTGAGGTTGGTGGAGAGGACCTCGTCGAAGATCTCTTCGGAGGCTTCGAGAATGTCGGCGCGTTCGCGCGGAGCGATGCCGGCGTTGTTGACGAGCAGATCGAGCCGCCCGTAGCGGGTTCGCGCGTAGTCGATGAGCGCGCGGCGGTCGGCGGCGGAGGCGACGTCGCACTGCACGATGTCGGCGCCGCACTCCTCGCGCAGGCTTTCGGCGGCGTCGCGGCGCCCGCGCCAGGTGCCGATCACAGCGTGGGTGCGCGAAAGTTCCAGGGCGATGCCGCGGCCGATGCCGCGCGAGGCGCCGGTGACGATGGCAACGGGTTTCGAGGGGGTCATGGAAAGCTCCGTTTCAGGAGTGGCAGCCTCCCGGTCAGCTTGCCTTCACCATGCGAACCAGGTTTGCGGCGACCTCGCGTCCGCGCGAAAGGGCCTCTTTGTAGGCGCGGTCGCGCTCTTCGCGGCTCAGCCCGTAGCCGAGGCGGTACAGCCGGTCGAGGGCGAGCCCGACCACATAGGTGCCCGCGTAGGCGACAGCAGCTTTGGGGACGATGCCGCCGCCGAAGGGGATCTTGCTGACCAGTTGCCGGGCGCCGGCGCGCCATCCCCATGCGCCGGCGATGATCGAGCCAATTTCGCGCCGCTGTTCGCGGAAACCGATCTCGCGGTCGCTGGCGGCGGCGATCAGGAACGCCATGCGGATCTGGTTGGCCGTGAGCACAGCCGTGTCCGAGGCGAACTCGCCGATCAGCCAGGGAAGCTGCCCGATGACCGGGACGATGTTGGGAAGGGAGGTGAGAATGCTGAACAGCGCGTTCTCGCGCGCGACCTGATGGATGATGTGGCGCACGCAGGCATCGCGCACCGGTTCGAGCAGCCGGGCGAGGCCGAGCGCCTCTTCCGGGCGCGCGGCGACGAACTGATCGACGAAATCGGCCAGCCGCGCGGTGTCGAAGCGGAACAGGTCGACGCCCTCCTCCCAGCCATCGGGAACCGGGACGCCGCGCTCGGCGAAGATGAAGTGGAACTTGCCCTCCGCGCCGGGATCGCAGGCGCGCACGAGGGTCTCGGCTGCCTCCATGCGCTTGCGGCGGCTGAGCCCGGCGGGCATGAGGAAATCCTCGAGGGCCACGTAGGAGGCCGAAGATCCGGCAGCGACGAGGATCCGGTATCTGCGCGAAGCCAGGGCGCGGATGCCTTCCGGATCCACTTTGCGCAGCGCGCCGCGCACCTGCTGGAGGAATCGCATTCGGGAACCGCCTCAGGGGGATTCGTCCCATTCGGGCCGGGCGGCGCCGCGGGCGCGCAGCACCACGCGCGGCTTCGTCTGCCATTCTACGCCAAGGCCCACGCGCTCGACTTCCACTTCCGGGCGGAAGAAAGAGAGCACGGTTTCGGTGGAGGGATGGAACTCCATTGCGGGCGCGGCGAGGATAAGCCGCGGGGGGCGCGGATCCACGGCAAGCCCGCGGAAGTAGCCGCGGCGGGTGAACTCGCCGCGCTGCGCGTGGCGCGCGATGCGGATCCAGTAATCGAGCGCCTGGAGGGGCAATTCCGGATCCGGGGAAGCTTTGATCTCGATCACCGCGAGCCGCCCGTCACGGCCCACAGCGACAAGGTCGAGGATTCCCCGCTGCTCCCCCTCGACGGCCGCTACCTGGCTGTAGACGGGCTCCGGCAACAGGAGCGGATCGAGCAAACACAGATTGCGGCGGATCACGGACTCGAGCCACGCTTCGGGCTTTGCAGTGCGCCACGGGTGGCGGGGATCGGGAGAATCGGGCGAGCGCCAACGGGCAAGTTCGCGGGCCAACGTGCGCACCGGGTCCGGGCGCGAGGCGCGGCGCTGATCGAAGATTCCGTAGAACAGCTCTCCGCCGCGGTATCGGGCGAACTCGAGTCCATGGATGCGCAGGCTCCACTCGCCCGGCGCGGCGGGCACGGCTTCCACGCCTTCTTCGAGCTTCAATTCGTGGACCCACCGCGCGGCTTCGCCCGCGGCTGCTGCGGGCGGATCGATCCATGGCGCGAGATCGCGGAACAGGTTGCCGCAGTCGGACGGATCGACGCGTTTTTCCTGACCCTGTTCGTCCCACGCGAAAAGGCTTGCCTCGACGCGGAGCCACGGCAGGCGCAAGGCTGCGATGGTTTCCGAGCCGGCGGGGAGAAACAGGGCGATGGAGTGGCCCTCCTCTCCGTCGCGTTCGCGCAGGTGGTTCGCCCACAGCAGTGCCTGCGTGAGGCATTGCGAGGCGTGCTGCCCGTCCGCAGCGACAGCGGCGCACCGCCGGGCGCCGAGGGTGAGCAGCGCGCGCGGGCAGGACGGGGAGAGCGAATGCTCCAGATCCATGCCGGCGCTGATTTCGCGCAGGCGCCATTGCGGGAACTGTCGCGCCAGCCAGCGGCGGAGCATTTCCATCAGGCGGGTTCTCGAACCCTGCCGCAGGGCGTGGGCGGAAGCGGCGCGGGCGCGGTCGGCGAGAATCAGCGTGCCTGTGCGCCCGCCGAAGCGTTCGACCGCGAGCACGAGCCGCGCCGGGCGGGTTTCCGCGACGGCGGTGACGCGGCGGGCGAGGGAGCGGCGCTCGTCCCACGCCTCGATCAGCAGGCTGCTGCCGCGTTCGGTGCAGGACCACTCTGCCCCGCGGGCGAGTTCAAAGGGCGCCTCGCCGGGCTCGAGCAACACAGGATCTTCGCAAGAGGCGAGGAAGAGCTCCACCTCCGCGCGCAGGCTCGCGGCGGAGGCTGCGCGTGGCGAGTTGCGGAGGTTCGCCAACGCCCTCATTATAATGGCAGGCAGTGGGCTTGGGTCTTTCCGAACGTCTGGCGGCGGTGGAAGAACGCATCCATGCAGCATGCAAGCGCAGCGGGCGGAGGCGCGAGGAAGTCACGCTGCTGGCGGTGACCAAGACGTTCCCGGCGGAGGCGATCGCCGAGGCGCACGCTCTCGGGCTGCGCGAGTTCGGCGAGAACTACGTGCAGGAGTTCGAGCAGAAAGCAGCGCATGTGCGGCAGCTCTCCGGGGCGCGGTTTCACCTGATCGGGCACCTGCAGTCGAACAAGAGCCGGCGGGCGGCGGAGCTGTTCGACGTGATCGAAACCGTGGACAGCGTCAAACTGGCGCGGCGGCTCGACGCGGCGGGGCGCCCGCTGGAAGTGATGATCGAGGTGAAGCTTTCGCCGGAGGAGACGAAGGCGGGCTGCGCGGAAGAGGATTTGCCGCAGCTGGTGGAAGCGGTCCGCGCATGTCCCAACCTGCGGCTGACAGGGCTGATGACAATGCCGCCATTGTCGGAGGATCCCGAGCAAAGCCGCCCGTATTTCCGGAGGCTGCGGGAGCTGGCTTCGAGGCACGGGCTTTCCGGGCTCTCCATGGGGATGTCGCACGATCTGGAGGTGGCAATCGAAGAGGGAGCGACGATCGTGCGGGTGGGCACGGCGCTGTTCGGCGAGCGCGCGCGCAAGGGGTGAGGCATGCTGCGCGGCATCGTGTGGCTGCTGGCAGTGGCGGCAGGCGCGGCGGCGCAGCCGGTGGTGCAGCTGCACGTGCGGGTGCCGATGCGCGACGGCGTTCGGCTGTGCGCCAACATCTTCCGCCCGGCGGTGAAAGGCAAGTTTCCGGCGGTGCTGCACCGCACGCCCTACCGCAAGAGCGCCGTGGTGACGCCGTCAGTGCAGGCGTTTCTGGATCGCGGCTATGCGGTGGTGCTGCAGGACGTGCGCGGCCGGTATGACAGCGAGGGCGAGTTCCGGCAGATGGAGCAGGAGGAGCGGGACGGGGCGGACACGGTGGCGTGGATCGTCCGGCAGGCGTGGTCGGACGGGAAGGTGGCGATGTTCGGGGGCTCGTACACGGGCATCGCGCAGTGGCGGGCTGCGCTGAGCGGGCATCCGGCATTGAAGGCGATTGCCCCGGCGGTTTCCGGAGGCGACGAGTACTTCGACCGTTATTACAGCCGCGGGGGCGCATTCCGGCTGGCGCACCGGTTGCGGTGGATCGCCGAGAATTTCAAGCCGGCCAACCGCCCGGTGGCCGACTTCCAGAAAATGGTGACGTTCCTGCCGCTCGGGAGGGCGGACCGTTTCGCGACGGGGCGCACGCTGGATTTTTATCAGGAAGCGATGGCTCATCCCGCCTATGACGGCTACTGGACGGCGAAGAGCACGCTGCGGCGGGCGGGCGAGGTGAAGGCCGCGGCACTGATCGAGGGCGGCTGGTACGACCCCTTCGTGCAGAGCGACATCGCGATGTGGCAGGCGTTGCGCTCGCACGGGTTGCCGGCGCGGCTGATCGTTGGCCCGTGGGGGCACAACATGAGCCCGTCCATGCCGGGAGCGGACTTCGGTCCGGACGCCGCGCTGCCGTTGCGGAGGCTCGAGGCGGACTGGTTCGATGCCTGGCTGCGGCACACCGCTCCGCCTGCGGCTTCCGGCGTGCTGTATTTCGTCATGGGCGCCAACGAATGGCGCGAAAGCCCGGTGTGGCCGCCGGAGGGCTACGAAACGGAAGTGTTCTATCTCGATTCGGGCGGCCAGGCAAACTCGCTGGCCGGCGACGGGCGGCTGCTGCCGGAGCCGCCGGAAGGGGACGCTGCGGACCGCTTCGAATACAACCCGCGGAAAGCCGTGCCCACCGTGGGAGGCAACACGTGCTGCAACCTGAAGCTGATGCCATGGGGGCCGCTGGACCAGCGCGGGGTGGAAGGGCGCCGCGACGTGCTCGTCTACACTTCGCGGCCGCTGCGCGAGCCGCTGGAGGTTGTAGGCCAGGTGCGGGCGGTGCTGCACGTGTCCTCCAGCGCGCCGGACACGGACTTCACGGCCAAACTGGCCGACGTGGCGCCGGACGGAACGGCGCGGATCCTCTGCGACGGGCTGACGCGGCTGAGATACCGCGAGGGCGTGGAGCGCGCGGTTCCCTACCGGCCGGGAACCGTGGTGGAGGTCGAGATCGACGCCGGTGTGACGGCGTGGGTGTTCGAGCCCGGCCATGCCGTGCGGCTGGAGGTCTCGAGCAGCAACTTCCCGAAGTTCGACCGCAATCCCAATACGGGGCGCGTGCAGGCGTGGGAGACGCAGCTTCGCGTGGCGCGGCAGGCGGTGTTTCACGGACCAGGGCGCCCTTCGCGGCTCGAGCTGCCGGCGAGGCGCGCGAGGAAGGCGTTTTCAGGCCGTCTGGTACCATAAGAAATTACAATGCTCCCCGATCATCTCGAAGAAGGTCTGACCTTTGACGATGTGCTGCTGAAGCCGGCGCGCAGCGCGGTGCTGCCGTCGGAGGTCGATACGCGCACGATGGTGACGCGGAACGTCGCGCTGAACATCCCCATCCTGAGCGCGGCGATGGACACGGTGACGGAAAGCCACCTGGCGATCGAGCTGGCGCGGCAGGGCGGGCTCGGCGTGATCCACAAGAACATGTCGATCGAGCGGCAGGCGGAAGAGGTGGACCGCGTGAAGCGCTCTGAAAGCGGCATGATCGTGGATCCGGTGACCGTTGATCCGGATCAGAAGATCTTCGAGGCTCTGGAGATCATGAGCCGCTACCGGATCTCGGGGCTGCCGGTGGTGAAGGAGGGCAAGCTCGTCGGCATCCTGACCAACCGCGACCTGAGGTTCGAGACCAATTACGATCAGCCGATCCGCAACGTGATGACCAAGGAGCCGCTGTACACGGTTCCCGTCGGCACGACTCTCGAGCAGGCGGTGGAAGAGCTGCACAAGCACCGCGTGGAGAAGCTTCTCGTCGTCGACGAGAACTTCGTGCTCAAGGGTCTGATCACGGTCAAGGACATCCAGAAGAAGCGGAAGTATCCGAACGCGGCGAAAGACGCGCAGGGGCGGCTCCGCGTAGGAGCGGCCATCGGCGCCACGGGCGATTTCCTGGAGCGCGCGCAGGAACTGGTGAAGAAGAAGGTGGACGTGCTGGTGATCGACACCGCGCACGGCCACAGCGAGCGCGTGCTGCAGGCGGTGGTGGCCATCAAGCGGGCGCTGCCGGATGTGGATCTGGTGGCAGGCAACGTGGCGACCTATGAAGGGGCGCGGGACCTGATCGCGCTTGGCGTGGACGGCATCAAGGTGGGCATCGGGCCGGGCAGCATCTGCACGACGCGCGTGGTGACCGGCGCGGGCGTGCCGCAGATCACGGCAATTGCCGAATGCGCGCGCGCCTGCCGCGGCACGGGCGTCCCGCTGATCGCCGACGGAGGCATCAAGTTCTCCGGCGACATCACCAAGGCGATTGCCGCGGGCGCCGATTCCGTGATGATCGGCAGCCTGTTTGCGGGCACGGACGAGAGCCCGGGCGAGCTGATTCTCTATCAGGGGCGGACGTTCAAGGCGTACCGCGGCATGGGTTCTCTGGGCGCAATGAGCCAGGGATCGAGCGACCGCTACGGGCAGGAAGGCGGCATCAAGCTGGTGCCGGAGGGCATTGAGGGCCGCGTGCCGAGCAAGGGCCCCCTGGCGGAGCTCGTCTTCCAGCTGGTCGGGGGCTTGCGCTCCGGCATGGGGTACTGCGGCTGTGCAACGATCCCCGAGCTGCAGGAACGGGCGCAGTTCCTGCGGGTCACGCTCGCCGGGCTGAAGGAGAGCCACGTGCACGACGTGATCATCATGAAGGAAGCGCCGAACTACCGGCTGGAGCCGTAAGCCGCGCTTCGCGCGGACGGCTCGCAGGGGACTCGCCGGCGGACCTGGAGGTGGAAATGCTGAACTTCGAGTACGCGAATCCGACGAAAATTCTCTTTGGCAAGGGGCAAATTGCCGCGATTTCCCGGGAAATTCCCGCCGGGACGAAAGTTTTGATGACTTACGGAGGCGGGTCCATCCGGGCCAATGGCGTCTACGATCAGGTGAAGCGGGCGCTTGCGGCCTGCACCGTGATTGAATTCGGCGGCATTCAGCCCAATCCCGAGTACCGCACGCTCATGGAAGCCGTGCGGCTGGCAAGGGCGGAGAAGGCAGAGTTCCTGCTCGCAGTGGGCGGCGGTTCCGTGCTCGATGGAACGAAGTTCATTGCCGCGGCGATCCCCTTTGAAGGCGAGCCGTGGGACATCGTGCAGAAGGGCGCGGAGGTGAAATCCGCCGTGCCGCTGGCGAGCGTGCTCACGCTGCCCGCCACGGGTTCCGAGGCGAACCCCTATGCGGTGATCAGCCGCTCGGAGACGGGCGAGAAGCTGGCGTTTTCCTCGCCGCACGTGTACCCGAAGTTCTCCGTGCTCGATCCGGAGACGACGTTCAGCCTGCCGCCGCGGCAGGTGGCCAACGGGATTGTCGATGCTTACATCCACACGATGGAGCAGTACCTCACTTTCCCGGCGCACGCCGAGCTGAACGACCGCTTCGCCGAGGCGATCCTGCTGACGTTGATCGAAATCGGCCCGAAGACGCTCGAGAATCCGGCCGATTATGACGCGCGGGCGACGTTTGTTTGGACGGCGACCATGGCGCTGAACGGGCTGATCGGCTGCGGCGTGCCGCAGGACTGGGCAACTCACATGATCGGCCACGAACTCACGGCGCTGTACGGCATCGACCATGCGCGGACGCTCGCAGTGGTGGCGCCGCACCTGTACCGCGTGATGCGCCGCGACAAGGCGGCCAAGCTCCTGCAGTACGGCGAGCGCGTGTGGGGAATTCGCGAAGGCTCCGAAGAAGAACGCATCGAGGCGGCCATCCGCCGCACCGAGGAGTTCTTCGAGTCCCTCGGCGTTCCCACGCGGCTGGCTCGCTACGAGGGCGTGCGTCCGGAGACGCCGCGCGAAGTGGCCGAGCGGCTGAAACAGCGCGGCATGAACAAGCTGGGCGAGCGCGGCGCCGTCTCGCCGCCGGTGGTGGAAGAGATCCTCTCGCGCAGCCTGGCGGCGTGAGTCGGCAACTATTTGACGATTCCTTCAAATAGTTGCTACGCTGGGGGTGGATGAACGCGCAAGCGGCGCGCCGCCTGGAGAGGCGGGCAGCGGTCCTGAAGGCGCTGGCGCACCCGGCGCGCCTGTTCCTGATCGAACAGCTCCGGGGCGGGGAGCGCTGCGTCTGCGAGCTGCATGACCTTGCGGGTGGCGACTTCTCCACGGTCAGCAAGCATCTCGCGCAGTTGCGCAGGGCGGGGCTCGTTGATGCGGAAAAGCGCGGGTTGAACGTGTTTTACCGCCTCACGGACCGCTGCGTGCTGCGCCTGTTGGAGTGCGCGGATCAGGCGGCCCATCCTCGTGCGAAGGAGAGATTCGGATGAAAATTCAGATTCTCGGATCCGGTTGTGCCAAGTGCAATCAGCTGAAGGAAAACGCGGAAGCGGCCGCGCGCGAACTCGGGCTGGCTTACGAGATCGAAAAGATCACCGACTTCAGGGAGATCGCGCGGATGGGGGCGCTGGTGACGCCGGCGCTGGCGGTGAACGGCAAGCTCAAGCTGGTGGGGCGCGTGGCGGCGCCCGAGGAGATCAAGCCGCTGCTTCAGGAGGGCTGAGCCCGTCCCATGCCCAGCCTCTTCGCCCCCTATGAGTGGGTCGCCCGCTGGGCGACGGAGCGGATCTTCGGGCTCGATCCGGCTTCGCGGCTGGGATCGAGCGTGGAGTTCTTTCTCTATGACGTGCCGAAGGTGATCACGCTGCTGGTGCTGGTGAGCTTCGCCGTCGGCACGCTGCAGACGTGGCTGCAGCCGGAGGCGGTGCGGCGCATTCTCGGAGGCAAGCGGCTGTTCTTCGGCAACGTGGCGGCGGCGGTGATCGGCATCTTCACTCCGTTTTGCAGTTGTTCTGCAGTGCCGCTGTTCATCGGGTTTCTGAAAGGCGGCGTGCCGCTGGGGGTGACCTTCTCCTACCTGATTGCGGCGCCGATGGTGAACGAAGTGGCGGTGGCGCTGCTTTGGGGGCTGTTCGGGTGGCGGATCGCGCTCACTTACATCGGCTTCGGAGTGGCCCTGGCGATCGCCGGGGGCATCGTGATCGGCTCGCTGAGGCTGGAAAAGTGGGTCGAGCCCTTTGTGTGGGACGTGCCGGCGGGCGCGGGCGAGGTGACGATCATGCCGTTGCGCGCCCGGTTAGAGGAGGGCTGGCGCTCGATGCGCGAGATCGTGGGCAAGGTGTGGCCCTACATTGTGGGCGGGATCGCCGCCGGGGCAGTCATTCACGGCTACGTGCCGGGCGATCTGGTGATGAGGTGGGCGGGGCCCGGCAATCCGTTCGCGGTGCCGGTGGCAGTGCTGCTGGGCGTGCCGCTTTACGCCAACGTGGCCGGCGTGCTGCCGATCACGGAGGCGCTGGCCGGAAAGGGCATGCCGCTGGGCACCGTGCTTGCGTTCACGATGGCGGTGACGGCGCTCTCGGCGCCGGAGATGATCATCCTCCGGAACGTGCTGCGGCCGCAGCTGCTGGCCGTGTTTATCGCACTGATGACGGTGGGCATCATCTCCGTGGGATATCTCTTCAACGTGCTGCTGTAGGCGCGCGGCGGCGGGGATTGCACCCCTCTCCGTGGGCGGCTAGAGTTGGAGCAAGATCCGCCGCCGGCGCCCGAAAATGATGGCTCTCTCCCGGCGTTGCAAGCGGCAGTGGCAGCGAGGCCGCCCGGCAGGAGGGCCGAAAGGAGAGCGGGATGAAATCCCGGACATTTGGGAAACGCGCTTGGGCCGTGGCTGCCGCAATCGCGGGGCTGGTCCTGGCGGGCAACGGAAGCGGGCAGGCGCCCGCGCCGCCGCCCCCGCCCACGATTGTGGTGGATGTCGATGAGGTGGTGGTCGACCTGATTGTGCGGGACCGGCGGGAACGCCTGGTCAAGGACCTCAAGCCGGATGAGATCGAGATCCTCGAGGACGGCGTTCCGCAGCAGCTGCGTTCGCTGCGGCTCATTGAGGGGCCGCAGGCGGTGCTGGAAAACCAGCAGCGAGTGACGCTGGATCCGCTCAGGCAGTTGCGGCTGGTGAGCCTGATCTTCGAGCGGCTGGGCCCGGAGGCGATGCGGCTGAGCCGGGATGCGGCCAACCACCTGGTGGCGAAGGAAACCGATCCGAACGTCTACTTCGCCGTGTTCCGGGTCGACCCCGCGCTGCGCGTGCTGCAGGGGTTCACGCGAGATAAGGGGCTTCTGAAACGGGCGATTGAACGGGCCACCAGCGGCGTGGCCACCAACATGAGGCAGGAAAGGGACGAGGGGCGGAAGGCGTCCGGGCAGATACGCGCCGCCGACGCGGCGCGGGCCGAGCAGGCGCCGGCGCCAGGCCAGACGCCCGACGGGGCCAATTACGCCGAACAGGCAATGGCGCGGGCGCTGCAGAACATGGAGATCTTCCTCGAGCAGACGGCGCGCGAGCAGCAGGGCTCGCTGTCGCTGACTTCGCTGCTGGCCCTGGTGAAAGGGCAGCAGGGGCTCGCCGGGCGCAAAACGGGGATCTACTTCACCGAGTGGCTGGTGGTGGACGAGGCGCAGGACCGGATGTATCAAACCCTGGTGGGCGAGGCCAACCGGACGAATTTCAGCTTTTACACGGTGGACGCCAAGGGACTGACGACATGGTCGCAGAGCGCCCCGAGCATCGACACGCTGCAGTCGGTCAACCAGATCCCCACGGGGCTGGAAAATACGGCGACAAGGACGGCGGAGACCGCGGCAGGCATGAAACGAACGGACCGGCAGGTGGCGGCCACCCGGAATAATCCGCAGGCGTGGCTGCAAAGCCTGGCCGCATCGACAGGCGGGTTTCTGGTGGCGGATACCAATGATTTCCGCCGGCCGATGGAGCGGATCGTGGAAGATATTTACGCCTATTACGAGGCGACTTACAAGCCGCAAAACCGGAATCTGGACGGGAAATACCGGCAACTGGCGGTGCGGGTGAAGCGCGAGGGGCTGGCGGCGCAGTCCCGCGTGGGCTACTTTGCGCTGCCGCCCGAGTTCCGTGACGTGCTCTTCCCCTGGGAGGTGCCGGTCCTGAAGGCGCTGGCGCTCCAGAAGCTGCCGCGGGAGGTGGACTTCCGCTCCGCCTCCTTCCGGTTCGGGCAGCAGGGGAGCCTCGTCAAGGGGGTGGTGGCTCTGGAAGTCCCCTTGAAGAACCTGGAGGTGAAGCGGGACGAGCGGAAAAAGAGCTTCGCTCTGCATTTTTCCCTGCTGGGGCTGATCCGGGACTCGCAGGGGCAGGTGGTGCGCAAATTTCAGCGGGACTTTCCGCTGGTGCGCGAACTGGACAAGCTGGAGAATTACCGCGCTGGCAACCTGGCTTTTTCCGAGCCATTCGAGCTGGCGCCGGGCCGTTACACGCTGGAAACCGCGGTGATGGACTGGAATTCCGGCAAGATGGGGGCCAGGCGTGCGGCCGTGGTGGCCTCTCAGTCGCTGGGCGCTTCGCTGTCCTCGCTGGTGCTGATCCGGCGCGTGGAGCCCGTCGAGGGGCCGGATGACGGGGCCAATCCGCTGCGCTTCGAGAAGGGGCGCGTGGTTCCGGAGCTGGAGGGGAAGATCGCGGCGGGTCCGAATGCGCAAATCGCCATTTACTGCGTGATCCGCACCCCGCCGGGGAGTCCGAAGCCGGCGCTGACCATGGAGTTCAGCCGCGACGGGCAGGTTTTGGGGCAAGGCGAGGCGCCGCTGCCCGACCCCGGTCCGGACGGGCGGATCCCTTGCATCGCGCAGATCCCGGCGGGCGGCTGGCCCCCGGGACAGTACGAGGTGCGGGCAGTGCTCCTGCAGAACGGTCAGCCGGCCGGCGAGGAGCGGCTCAGTTTTGTGATTGAATAAGGGGCAGCGCGGGTGGAAACTGAGAATAGCAGGAACCAAAGTGGTTTTGGCAGTGTCCATACCTTCAGAGGCGCCCCGGATGGGCGCACGGGAAGCCATCGGGAGGCAGCGATGCCGCCGGGCGTAAATGAATTCGGGCACTCCGCGGCCCCGGAAACGGCTGAATGGCCGGAGTTCGGCTCCGAGGAGCGGATGCTGGAAAGGCTCCGCGCGGGCGATGATGCGGCCTACGAGGCGTTGCTCGAAAGGTTTCAGGGTCCCGTCTACCAGCTGGTGTGCCGGCTGGTGGACGACCCGAACGAAGCCGGCGACGTCGTGCAGGATGTCTTCCTGAAAGTGTTCCGCGGAGTGAACGGGTTCCGCGGGCAAAGCTCGCTGAAAACCTGGATCTACCGGATCGCCGTCAACGAGGCGCACAACCGCCGGCGGTGGTTCCACCGCCACCGAAAGGCGGAGGTGGTGCTGGACGGAGACTCCGGGGAGGCAGGCCGGCTCGAGCTGTTCAGCGACCGCGGCAGGACGCCCTACGACTGGACGCTGAACGGCGAGATGAGGACGGCGATCGAGGAGGCGCTGGAGCAGCTGAATCCGGTGTTTCGCTCGGCCGTGATCCTCAGGGATCTGGAGGAGCTGAGCTACGAGGAGATTGCCGACATACTGGACGTATCGATCGGCACGGTGAAGTCCAGAATCCTGCGGGGGCGCGAGGCGCTGCGCAGGGCGCTGATGGAAAAGTTGGAGCCTGCGCGGGGGCTGGCGTTGTCACCGCAGACGGCATCCGACTGAGGTCTGGATCGTGATGATGGAGTGCCAACAGGTAAGGTTGACGCTGTCCGCGTTCCAGGACGGGCGCGTGCTGGACGAAGAGCGCCGCGCGATTCAGGAGCATATGGCGCGGTGTCCCGCTTGCGCGGAGCGGCTGGCTCAGCTGGAGCTGGTGCGGCTGTCGGTGAGAAGCCTGCCGAGGAAGGCGGTGCCGCCCTACGTGTCGCTGGCGCTGCGCTCCATCGCTTCGAAGGAGGCGGCGCGGCGGCGCTACTACGCGGGGCTGCGCGGGGCCTTGCGGGCGGCGGGCGAGCGGGCTTCTCTGTGGATGAACAACCTGATGCGCCCGGTGGCGCTGCCTGCCGCCGGAGGCCTGGTCTCGGCGGTATTCCTGTTCGCGCTCGTGCTCACGAATTTCCAGGGAATCGCGAGACAGCATCCCAATGACGTGCCCCTTGCGGTGGTGACTGCCCCGACGGTGCGCAGCGTTCTCTTCGACCTGGCGGAAGATTCCGAGGTGACGCTGGACATCTTCGTCGACGAGCAGGGCCGCGTGCTGGACTTCCGGGTTCCCGCCGGACACGGGCCTGCGGCAAGCGAGGAGACGCGGAGGCGCCTGGCAAGCACCCTCCTGATGACGTCCTTCAACCCGGCCACAGCGTTCGGGCAGCCCGTCAGCGGCTGGGTGCGCGTCAAGTTCCGCGGGCGCAGCGAGATCAACGTGCGGGGCTGAGCGGGGCGGCGTGGGGCGTCCCCTCGGACAACACTTCCTGTTTCATCCGGGAATCCTCGAAAAGATCGCCGCGGCGGCGTGCGGGCACGGCTGCGCGCATGTGGTGGAAATCGGATGCGGACCCGGCGGTCTGACGCGCAAGCTCCTCGAACGGGCGGAGCGTGTCACGGGCATCGAAGCGGATGTCCGATTGGCGGCGCGGCTGCGCGAGCAATTCGCAGGCGAGCCGCGGTTCGAGCTGATCGAGGGCGACGTTCTGGAAGTGGACTTCGCACCGCTGATGCCGGCAGTGGTCTGCGGAAACATCCCCTACTACATCACGGGGCCGATCCTGCGGAAGACGCTGGCGCTGGGCCGCGGGCTCGAACGCGCCGTCTTTCTGGTGCAGCGGGAGGTGGCCGAGCGGCTGGCGGCAGCGCCCGGCAGCCGCGACTACGGCTTCCTGAGCGTGGCGGCGCAAGCGCTCTGCGAGGTGGAGAAGCTCTTCGCCGTGAAGGCAGGCGCGTTCCATCCGCCGCCGAAGGTGGAAAGCGCCGTGGTGCGCCTGACCCCGCGGGCTGTGCCGCGCGTGCCCGATCCCGCAGCCTTTCTCGCCTTTGCCGAGCTGTGCTTCCGTCACAAACGGAAAACGCTGCGCAACAACCTGGGCATGGACGGAATTCCGTTCGCCGCGCGGCGCGCCGAGCAGCTCAGCGTGGAAGAGCTGGAGCTGGCGCGAGCGGAGTGGGCGGCGAAACGGTCATGAGATACTGAAAGATTCATGGTCAGAGTTCGGTTCGCTCCCTCGCCGACGGGCTATCTGCACATCGGCAGCGCGAGGACGTTCATCTTCAACTGGCTGTTTGCACGGCACCACAAGGGGACGATGATCCTCCGCATCGACGACACCGACGTCGAGCGCAATACGGAGGAGTCGCTCGAGTCCATCTTCGAGGGGCTGCGCTGGCTGGATCTGGGCTGGGACGAGGAGTACCGGCAGAGCGAACGCTTTTCCCTCTACCGGGAGGCGGCGCAGGCGCTGCTCGAAAAGGGGCTCGCCTACCGCGACTTCACTCCGGCGGATGCGAAGGCGGCGGATGCGGGCGACGGGAAGGCAGGCTGGCTGTGCCACCCGGAGATGCGGGCGCTTTCACGGGAGGAATCCGACCGGCGCGCCGCGGCGGGCGAGCCGTTCGTGCTGCGCTTCCGCGTGCCGCGGGAACCCGAGCGGACGGTGACGTTCCGCGACCGCGTGTACGGGGAGCAGTCGAAGTCCACGGCGGATATCGAGGACTTCGCGCTGCTGCGTTCGACGGGCGCGCCCACCTATCATCATGCCTCCTGCGTGGATGACGCCGACATGCGGATCACGCACATCATCCGCGGGCAGGATCATCTGACCAACACCTTCAAGCACGTGCTGCTGTTCGAGGCGCTGGGAGCGGAGATGCCCGAGTTCGCGCATCTTCCGCTGCTGATCGCGCCCGACGGCGCGAAGCTCTCCAAGCGCCGGCACGGCCCGGTGGTGAGCGTGCTCACCTACCGCGACGCGGGCTTTCTGCCTCACGCCTATGTGAACTTCCTGTGCCTGCTGGGCTGGAATCCGAAGGACGACCGCGAAAAAATGTCCCGCGAGGAGCTGGTGGAAGCCTTCACGCTGGAGGGCGTGAACCGCTCCAACGCGGTGGTGAACTTCACGGAAGAAGATCCCATCGATCCCAAGGCGCTGTGGCTGAATGCCCAGCACATTTATTCGCTGCCTGTGGAACGGCTGGCGGAGCTGCTCGAGCCGGTGTGGCGCAAAGCGGGGTATGAAGTGACGCGCGAGAAGGCGCTGCGGGTGACGCCGCTGATCCAGGAGCGGATCAAGACGCTGAACGACGCCGTCGCGGTGGCGGATTTCTTCTTCCTGAAGGAGCTGGCGCCGTATGATGCGGCGGAGTTGATCCCGCAGAAAGGCGACCGCGCGATGGCGCTGCGGGCGCTGGAGAAGGCGCTGGAGGCGCTGCCGGACGGCGAGTTCACGCATCAGGCGATCGAAGAGCGCCTGCGCGCTGCCGCCGCGGAGCTGGGGCTGAAGGCGGGGCAGATGTTCCAGCCGATCCGTGTGGCGGTGTGCGGGCGCAAAAACGCGCCGCCGCTGTTTGAGACGCTGGAGGTGGTGGGGCGGGAAGCGTGCCTCGAGCGGATCGGACGCGCGATCGAGTTGCTGAAGCGGGAGTCTTGAACAGGCGATGGCAGAAGAAACCAGGAAGGAAAGCGGGGCGGAAGAGCCGCGCCCGTCGAACTTCATCCGCGACATCATTCTGAAAGACCTGGAGACCGGCAAGTACGGGGGCAGGGTGCACACCCGGTTCCCGCCGGAGCCGAACGGGTATCTGCACATCGGGCATGCCAAGAGCATCTGCCTGAACTTCGGGCTGGCGCGCGAGTTCGGCGGCAAGTGCAACCTCCGGTTCGACGACACCAATCCCTGCAAGGAGGAGGTGGAGTATGTCGAATCGATCATGGAGGACGTGCGCTGGCTTGGCTTCCAGTGGGACGGGCTGTATTACGCCTCGGACTACTTCGACCAGCTGTACGAGTGGGCGAAGGTGCTGATCCGCAAGGGCAAGGCGTATGTTTGCGATCTCAGCCCCGAAGAGCTGCGGCAATACCGGGGGACGCTGACCGAGCCTGGCAAGGAGAGCCCGTGGCGCAACCGGAGCGTGGAAGAGAACCTGGATCTGTTCGAGCGCATGCGGCGGGGCGAGTTCCCCGACGGATCGCGCACGCTGCGGGCGAAGATCGACATGTCGTCGCCGAACCTGAACCTGCGCGATCCGGTGATGTACCGCATCCTGCACGCGACGCATCACCGCACGGGCGACAAGTGGTGCATCTATCCGACTTACGACTACGCGCACGGGCAGTCGGACTCGATCGAGGGCATCACACACTCCATCTGCACGCTGGAGTTCGAGGATCACCGCCCGCTGTATGACTGGTTCATCCGCGAGCTGGGCATCTACGCCCCGCAGCAGATCGAATTCGACCGGCTGAACCTGACCTACACGGTGCTGAGCAAGCGGCGGCTGCTGCGGCTGGTGGAGATGGGGTTCGTGCGAGGGTGGGACGATCCGCGCATGCCGACGCTGAGCGGCATGCGCCGGCGCGGCTATACGCCGGAGGCGATCCGCACCTTCTGCGGGCGCATCGGAGTGTCGAAGACGAACGGCGTGGTGGAGCTGGGGCTGCTGGAGCACTGCCTGCGGGAGGATCTGAACCGCCGCGCGCAGCGTGTGATGGCGGTGCTGCGCCCGGTGAAGCTCGTGATCGACAACTATCCGGAAGGGCAGGTGGAGTGGATGGAGGCGGTGAACAACCCCGAAGATCCCTCCGCCGGAACGCGCCAGGTTCCCTTCACGCGCGAGTTGTGGATCGAGCGCGACGACTTCCGCGAAACGCCGCCGAAGGGCTACTACCGGCTCTATCCGGGCAACGAGGTGCGGCTGCGCTACGGCTACATCGTGAAGTGCACGGGGTGCGTGAAGGATGACAGCGGAGAGGTGATCGAAGTCCACTGCACCTACGATCCCGCCACGCGCGGCGGCAACACGCCCGATGGGCGGAAGGTCAAGTCGACCATCCACTGGGTGAGCGTGGCGCACGCCTTCGACGCCGAGGTGCGGCTGTACGACACCCTGTTCGTGAAGCCCGATCCCGATGACACGGAGCCGGGCAAGGATTGGACCTCGAACCTGAATCCGAATTCGCTGGAGGTGCTGCAGGGCTGCAAAATGGAGCCCTCGTTGCGGGAGGCGAAGCCGGGCGACCGGTTCCAGTTCGAGCGGCTGGGATACTTCTGCGTGGATCCTGACACGACGCCGGAGCACATGGTGTTCAACCGCACGGTCGGCCTGCGCGACACATGGGCGAAGGTGGAAAAGAAGCTCAACACGGGGCGGTCATGATCATCGTCGGTTTGGGCGGACTTCTGAAGAACGCTGCGTGCGCCGTTCTGCGGGACGGAGAGCTGGCAGCGGCAGTCGAGCAGCAGAAGGCGGCGCCGCGGCACGTGCGCGGGGACCTGCCGGCGGAGGCGATCCGCATGGCGCTGCAGGTGGCGGGCGTGCGCGGGGAGGACGTGGAGACGGTGGCTCTGGCGCGCCCGCTGGGCGAAGGCCACCGCGCGCGTCACATCCACCTGGAGCTGAGGCGCGAGTTCCCGCGGGCGCGGGTGGTGAGCGTCGATCATCACCGCGCGCATGCGGCCTCCGCCTATTACGCATCGCCCTTTGACAGCGCCACCGTCGTGGCGATGGACAACCTGGGCGACTTCCGCTGCGGCTCGAAGTGGCACGCCGAGGGAACGGACTTGCGGCTCGAGGCGGAGATGTCCTACCCCGATTCGCTCGGCGACCTCTACAGCCGCGTGACGGAGCTGCTGGGCTTCCGCCCGATGCTGGAAGAGCACAAGGTGCAGTGGCTGTCGGCCTCGGGCGAGCCGAAGTATGCGGCGGTGTTCCGGGAGATCCTGAAGCGCGACGGCGCGGGGTTCCGCGTGGATGCATCGTGGTTCGACATGGACCGGCGCGAGGCGGGGGGCTTCGGCGCGCGCTTCTATGCAGCGCTCGGTCTGGCCGACGGGGCCGCCGTTCCGGAAACGATGAAGCCGGATATCGCCGCTAGCATTCAGGCGGCGGCGGAGGCCACGGTGATGGAATTCGCCGGCGAGGGAGGAAACCTCTGCCTGGCAGGCGGTCTGGCGCTGAACGCTCTGCTGGTGGCGGCGCTGGAGCGGAGCGGGCGGTGGCAGGGCGTGTTCGTGCAGCCGGCGGCGGGCAACAGCGGCACGGCGATCGGCGCCGCCTATCACGCCTGGCACCGCACGCACGGGCAGGCCGCGCGGCGGCCGATGCAAAGCCTGTGCCTCGGCCCGGAGTTCACGGCGGAGGAGATCAAACGGGTGCTGGAGAACTGCAAGCTCCGGTTCCGCTACCTGCCCACGCGGGAAGAGCTGCTGGAAGCGGCCATCGGCCAGCTCCGGCAGGACAGGATCGTGGCGTGGATGCAGGGGCGGATGGAGTTCGGCCCGCGCGCGCTCGGCAATCGTTCGATTCTGGCTTCGCCGCTGGATCCCTACTCGACGGAAAACCTGAACGTCTACATCAAGCACCGCGAGCCATTCCGCAAGTTCGCCGCTTCGGTGCCGGAGGAGGCGGCGGAGGAGTATTTCGAGACGGGGCCGAACGCGCGTTTCCTGGCCACCGTGGGGCGCGTGCGGGAGAAGCACCGCAAAACGTTCGAAGCCGCCGTGCTCGGGCCCGGATGGGTGCGCGTGCATGTGGTCTCGCGGGAGGAGAACCCGCTGTTCCACCGGCTGCTGACGGAGTGGGGCAAGCGCACGGGGCTCCCTGTGCTCTACAACACGAGCTTCAACCTGTTCGGCGATCCGCTGGTGTGCACGCCGCGGGACGCGGTGCGCAGCTTCTATTCGTCGGGCATCGATGCCATGGTGGCCGGGCACTTCCTGCTGGAGAAGTAGCCGCCGTCAACGGCGGCCGGCGGGGATCAGATAGAGAGGCTCCTCTTCGCTGGCCATGCGGAGAATGCGCTGCACAGCGCGGTCGTCGAATGCGCCGACGGGAACCGCGCCGAGGCCGAGCGCGGCAGCCTGCAACAGCACGTTTTGCGCGGCATGGCCCGCTTCCATCCATGCGTAGCGCACGCCCCGCTGCTGGTAGCGCCCGGTGATCCGGCTCATCACGGATGCCAATGCCACTGTGACAGGCGCCTCCCGGATCCACGCCTGCCCGAGGGCGGCGCCGGCGAGCCTGTCGCGGAAGTCGCCTTCAGACAGGCGCAAGAGTTCGTGCGCCTGCGGGCGGTACTTGTAGACGCCCGCCGGAAGCCCCTCGACGCGCCCGGCGCAGAGGAACGTCTCCAACGGGTAGAGCGCGCCGGCGCTGGGAGCGGTGCGGTAGCCGCCGCGGCTCGTGATGCCCTGGGCGGCCCACAGCAGCTGCGCAATGTCTTCGAGCGAGAGCGGCGCGCGCGAATAGCTGCGGACCGAGCGGCGTTCAAGCAGGGCTCGCTCGAGCGGCACAGGCCCCGTGGTGCGCGGCGCGGGCAATCGGATCACGTTTTCCGCTCTTCCGTCTGCCGCCTGTGAAAGACCGAGCATGGTGATCAGGCGCCTGCGATCCATTTCATTTCCCCGCGCCCGACGGGGTGGGCGCGGCTGCGCGGCTACTTCGGGTAGCCCACCGTCTGCGCCAGGATCACGCGTTGGGTGGGTTTGAGCGAGAGCGCTTTGGCGAGCGGCTCGTGATCCACCCATCCGCGCACCACCGTGGCGAGACCCTCGGAAGCGCAGAAGAGATACACGTTCTGCGCGATGGCGCCCGCAGTCACGCCGGACCAGACCGCCGACTGCGGGTCCTGTCCGCTGCGGGCGGTGTCTTCCACGAAGATCAGATTCACAGGGGCCGTAAAGACGAAGTCCTGCCGCCCTGCGAGCTTGCGAAGATCGCCTTTGGCAACGGGCACGAGCCGGTGCGGCTTCGCGTCATAGAGAAACGCGCCTTCGGCAGTGATCACGTACAGGTCCACGGGCTGCCGGTTGTGCGCCGACGGGGCGGTGCGCTGCCCCGTGCCCGGGCGGTTGACGCCCCACGCCGCCCAAAGAAGGTTTGAGAGCACTTGCGGAGGCAGTTCTTTCTGGCTGTAGGTGCGGATGCTCTGACGCCTGGCAAGGGCATCCATCAACGGCATCCCGCCGGTGGTGGCGGGCTTGGGGAGATCCTGCGCGAGAACGAGGACGGGCAGAAAGACGAGGCTTGCACGGCAATGGGACATCTTGCGCCTCCGGCCTGCGCGGCTGACACAGGACAATCCGGTCTTATTTTAGGGTGTGCTGCGCGCGGCTGCCACTGGCCCCAGGCGCAGGGCGCGGGCGCTCAGAACCCCTGCGCGGAAAGCCATTCCAGCAGGACCCGGTTGACCTCCGCGGGCTTCTCCATATGCAGGAAGTGCCCGGTGCCGGGCACGCGGATCAGCGTGGCGCGCGGAAAGCGTTTCCGCAGGCCTTCCTCGGTGAGATACGTGCTGGTTTCGGCGGCGATTTCGACAAAAGGGACATCGATCTGGCCTTCGCGCCAGACGGAAAGGTCGGCCAAGCCGCGCATGGCGCCGGCTGCCACTTCCGCGGGGGTGCCGAGCATGACGGTTTCTATCTTTCGGCGGACTTCCGGCGAGGTGGCAGACGTGAACATCCCCTGCACCATCTTGGCCCGCTCCGCGGCTGCATTGGGCCCTTCGAAGCGCGCGGCAAGGGCTTCGAGAGGTTTGGAAGCGCCCGGATCCGGGAAGAATGCGTCCACGGCGACGATGGCCAGCACTTTCTCCGGGTAGAGGCGGGAGAACTCGAGCATCACGGCGCCGCCCATGGAATGGCCGGCAAGGATGGCCTTTCGGGCGTTCTCTTTTTCGAGCACCGCGTTCACAGCGCGGGCGAAGCGCTGCATGGAGTAGTCCGGCGCCGGATCGCTGCGCCCGTGTCCGGGCAGGTCGACGGCGAGGACGCGGTAGCGCTGTTTCAGGGCATCGATCTGCGCCTGCCAGAACGTGTGGTCACACGTCCAGCCGTGAATGAGAACCACGGTGCGCGGGCCACGGCCTTCGGCCGCATAATGAATCTTCGCGCTGTCCAGGAAGGCCGTGCCTGCCAGCAGGGGCAAGCTCATGGCGAGCAGTAGGATCAGTCGCACCAGCCCATTGTAGATCCGCCACCGCCTGGCGGAGCGTCCGGGGCGGAAATGTTACATCCCGTCTGGAGCGAACCGGGAGGAAGGTTCAACCGGAGCCGCCTCCCACAGGACGCCGGCGGATGTATATTCCTTGGGGGGAGAAGTGCATGCAACTCTCGCAGATCCGCACATGGCTCTTGATAATCCTTCTGTCCGCCGCCGTTGCGGCTGGCATGCAAGTGGAAAAAAAGGTGGCCTACCAGGATGTTCCCGCGGCTGTGCGCGAGGCATTCGAACAGCAGTTCGCGGGCGCGAAGATTCTCGGCGCATCGGCAGAAACCGCCGCGGGCGAGGTCGTGTTCGAGGTGGAATGCGAATGGCGCGGGCGGCATCATGACGTGACATTCCGCGCCGACGGCGGGTTGGTCTCGGTGGAGGAGGCAATTCCAATGAGCGAAGTGCCGGCTGCCGTGGCGGCAGCGCTGAGAAAGGAGTTTCCGAAGGCACGGGTGATGCGCGCGGAAAAGATCCGCGAAGGCGGCACGGTCAGCTATGAGTTCCAGCTGAGCGGGGGCGTGAAGAAGGAAGCCAAATTCTCGGCCGAAGGGAAGCTGTTGTCCAGCGAGTAGAGGTCAGGGGATCTCGAAGACTGCCAGGACAGGGAAGTGGTCCGAGGGAAAGACCCCCTCCTTGCGGTCCGTGATGGTCTCGGCGGAGAGGACCTTCCAGGGGGCGCGGAACAGGATCCAGTCGATGCGCCCGGGGCGCGGCTTGCCCGTGAAGCCGTGAAATGTGTCCTCCGGCCCGGTGCGCGTAGAAGCGGCGAGCCACGCGTCCTGGAAGTGTTGCGCAAGCACCTGATGGACAGCGCCGCCCGCGGGCGCGTTGAAATCGCCGGTGAGGACCACCGGCTCGTTCTCGTCGAGCAGCCCGACGCGGCAGGCGATGAGCATGGCGCTTTTCAGCCGCGCCGTCTCGTCGGCGGGGCGGTGGGCAAAGTGGGTGTTGAAATACCGGAAGCGCTTCCCCGTGCCGTTGATTTCGAACACCGCCCACGTCACCATGCGGGGCAGGCTCATGTTCCAGGAGATGCTGCCCGGCTTCTCGGGCGTGACCGAGAGCCAGAAGTCGCCGCTTTCGACGACGCGCAGGCGGTCCTTGCGGTAGAAGACGCCCATGTGCTCGTCCTCGCGGTTGCCGCGGCGGCTGAGCCCGAACCATGCGTATTCGGGCAGCTTCTCGACGATGTATTGGCCCTGTTCGTAATAAAGCTCCTGCGTGCCGATGATGTCCGGGCGCCGGGCGCGGATGGTTTCCACGAGCAGATCGCGCCGCGCAGGCCACACATTGGCGCCATCGCCGGGGTTCGGATAGCGGACGTTGAAGGTCATGACGCGGAGCGGTTCGGCCGCGGCGGACAGGCTCAGGAAAGCGAGAGCCAGTGACAGCAGGTGGCAACGCATGTCTTCGTTATACAATCGCGGGCATGAGGATGGTGGCCGCGTTGCTGCTGGCTCTCGGCACAGCCTGTGCGCAGGCGCCGGCAAGCGCCGCTACGGCCTCCCGTCTGGAGCGCCTGCTGCTGGACAACATCCTGAAGTTCTGGCACCCGCACACGCTGGACAGGGTTCACGGCGGCTACCTTCTGAACCACGACGAGCGGGGCGAATGGAAAGGCGACGCGCCGAAGGCTCTGGTGACGCAGGCGCGGACCTTGTGGTTCTTCGCGCGCATGGCCAGAGCCGGCTTTGGCGAGAGGAAGCAGATGCTGGATGCCGCCGAACACGGCTACCGGTTCCTGATGGGGAAGATGCGCGATCCGCGCCACGGGGGATTCTACTGGCGCGTGGATGCCACGGGCAACAGGCCCCTGGCGCCGAAGAAGCATCTCTATGGGCAGGCGTTCGCGCTGTATGCGCTCAGCGAATATGCGATGGCATCCGGAAGAAAGGACGTGCGCGAGGCGGCAGTGCGGCTGTTCGAGCTGCTGGAAGAGAAGGCGCACGACCGGATGCACGGGGGATATTTCGAATATTTCAACGAAGACTGGACTCTGCCGCCGCCGGAAGAGCGGGGCTACTTGGGTGTGGGCAGCGACAGGAAGCTGATGAACACGCACCTCCACCTGATGGAGGCGATGACGTCGTTCTACCGCGCCACGGGCCATCCGCTGGCGCGGGAGCGGCTGGTGGAGCTGATCACAATTGAAGGATCGGCGGTCGTGCGGCGGCAGTGGAATGCCTGCACGGACCGGCACCGGCGGGACTGGACGCCCGATCCGGAGGGGCCCGGGGGAGACGCCAGTTACGGGCACGATCTGGAGAACCTGTGGCTGCTGGAAGACGCGCTGCGCGCGGCAGGCTTGCCTGTGGCGCCATGGATCGAGTTCTTCCGCAGCAACTTCGACTATGCGGTGCGCTTCGGTTGGGATCCCCGTCTCGGCGGCTTCTGGGACCGGGGGCCGCTTGGCAAGCCCGCCACAAGCCGGATCAAGATCTGGTGGGTGCAGGCAGAGGCGCTGGTGAGCGCGCTGACCCTGTACCGCCTCACAGGCGAGAAGCAGTACATGGACGTGTTCGAGCGGACGCTGCAGTTTGTGGAGCGCCATCTCGTGGACGCCGGGCGTGGAGAGTGGTGGCCTCAGGCGGACGAGAAGGGAGCGGCGGGAGGCGGAAAGGCAGGAGAATGGAAGGGGCCGTACCACAACGGCCGGGCGATGATCGAATGCATCGCCCTGTTGAAAGGACTGCCATGAGCGGCTGGACGAGACGAGAGTGGATGGCAGCGCTGGCTGTGCCCGCGCTCCTGCATGGCGATGAGCAGGGATTTGTGCCGCTGTTCGACGGCAAGACGCTGAACGGCTGGATTCTGGTGCACGGGAAAGGGCGGGGCTACGTTGTGGAGGACCAAGCCATCGTTTGTCCCGCGGACGGCGGAGGGAATCTTTTCACAGAGAAGGAGTACGCGGATTTCGTTCTGCGGCTCGAATGGCGGCTGTGGGAAGGCGGCAACAACGGAATCGGCATCCGCGCGCCGCTGGAAGGGGACGCGGCGTATGCGGGCATGGAAATCCAGATTCTCGACGACGAGGCGCCGGTGTACCAGCGGATGAGGCTGAAGCCGGCGCAGTACACGGGTTCGGTCTACGACGTCGTGCCGGCGCGCCGCGGCTTCGTGCGGCGCAACGGGGTGTGGAACGAGATGGAGATTCGCGCCGTGGGGCGGCGGGTGCAGGTGACGCTGAACGGCGAGCTCATCACGGATGCCAACCTCGAGGATGTGAAGGATCCGGAGGTTCTGAAAAAGCATCCGGGCTTGCAGCGCAGCAGCGGCCACATCGGGCTGTTGGGGCACGGCACGCGGGTCGAGTTCCGCGCCCTCCGCGTGCGCGTCCTCTGAGGGGATGGCAGTGGAGCTTCTGATCAGGGAGGTTGGCGTCTGTCCGCGTGGATGATTGTCGCGCTGCTGGGAGCCGCGCTGAGCGGCGCTGCTGCGGTTCGTGCCGTGGAATGGCTGCGTGAGACGCGGGCGAGGAAAACCGCCGCGCGGTGGCAGCACTGGCAGCAGCTGCTTGATACCCTGCCCCTCCCGACGGGGGTCAAGGACCGGACGGGGCGCTACGTGTTCGTCAACCGCCCCATGAAGGAGTGGTTCAGCGCCCGGGGCGCGGACATTCTGGGAAGAAGGGACACCGACGTGCTGCCGCCGCTGGTGGCGGGATGGGTCCGGGAGTCGGAGGAGCGCCTTTTCCGGGGCGAAGAGCGCCTGTTGGAGACGGAGTGCAACCAGGAGGAATGGCTGCCGGGCTCCGGTGAGGGACGGTGGCTGTTGACCAAGGTTCTTCTGCCCGGAACGCCGTGGGGCGACGGCGTGCTTCTGGTGGCGCAGGAGATCAGCGAACTCCACCGGACGCAGGTGGAGCTCGCCCGGCAACGCGATTTCGTGCAGGCGGTGCTCAACAGCAGCCGGGCGTTGATCTTCGTCCTGGATGCCTCCGGAAGGCTGGCGCGCTGGAACCGCGAATGTGAACTCGTGATCGGATATCACGAGGCGGAATGCCGGGGCAAGCCCCTGGCGGAGGCTCTTGTGGCGCCGGAATTCCGCTCGCAGGTGCAGCGCATGGTGGCGCGGCTGGTGAACGGCGAGGCAGTGCAGGGGGAAACCGCCGAGCTCGTGACCCGCAGCGGGGAGCGCCGGATCGTGGATCTCTCCGGCGGCGTTGTCAGGAACGAGAACGGAGACCCGGAATGGCTGGTGGTCACCGGGATCGACAGGACCGCCGAGCGGGCAGGGGAGGCGCGCCGGAAGGAGCTGGCGCAGGAGCTGGAGGCCGTCTGGAAGAGCAGCCTGGAAGCGCTGGCGTTCGTCGACGGCGCAGGGAGGATCGTGGCCGCCAACCCCGGCTTTTGCCGGCTCACGGGGATGCAGGAGAACGAAGCGCCCGGCGTGTTGCTGACCGAGGTGATGTCAGAGTGGCCGGGGCATGAGAATGCGGAGCTGGAGAGGTTCCGGGACCGCTTCCGGAGCCGCGCCGTGGAACCGGTCTCGCTGAAGGAAGTGCGCCTGCGGGACGGGCGCCGGGTGTGGCTGGAGCTGGCGTGCTCTTATGTGGCGCGCCCGGGCAAGGAGCCCTGGCTGCTGATTTCCGCGCGGGACATTACAGAGCGCGTTCGGGGCGAGCAGGAGTTGCGCGCCGCGAACGAGTTTCTGGAGGCGACGACGATTTGGGCCAAGGAGCTGGCGTCGAGGGCGGAATCCGCAAGCGCCGCCAAAACGGCGTTCCTGGCTCATGTCAGCCACGAGCTAAGGACTCCGATCAACGCCATCCTGGGGATGCTCGACCTGACGCTGAACACGAAGCTCGAGCCGTCGCAGCGGGAGAACCTGGAGATGGTTCGCGAGTCCGCCGAGTCGCTGCTCGGGCTGGTGGACGACCTTCTGGACGTGGCCAAGGCCGAGAGCGGCCGGCTGGACTGCGTGCCCGCGCCGATGCGGCTGCGGGAGACGTTGAACCGGGCGATGCGCCCGCTGATTCACCGCGGGGCGGCCAAGGGCGTTCAGGTGCGTTGGCGCGTGGCCGGGGATGTTCCGGACGCGATCCTGGCGGACAGCGCGCGCCTGCGGCAGGTGATCGGCAACCTGGTGGGCAATGCCCTGAAGTACACGCCGCAGGGGGAGGTGGAACTCTCCGTGGAGGCGATCGGAGCCGGCGAGAACCGGCGGCTGCGCTTCCTGGTGTCGGATACGGGCTGCGGGGTGGCGCCTGCCAAATGGGCTGAAATCTTCGCCCCCTTCGCGCGCCTCGCGTCGGAGACCGACTCCGGCGGAGGCACGGGGCTGGGACTGACGATCTCGGCCAGCCTGGTGGAGCGCATGGGGGGATGGCTGGTCGTGGACAGCGAAGAAGGGCAGGGGGCGCGCTTCTGCTTCACCATGCCCTTGCAGGAGGCCCCTGAGGGAGCAGCCGGCGGCGGCTCGCAGGAGGCTGCCAGCCCTTCGCTGCCGCAGGGCGGGCGGATTCTGGTGGCCGAGGATAACGCGCTGAACCAGCAGGTGATCCGCGGCCTGCTCGAGCAGCAGGGTTTCGAGGTGACCGTGGTTCCGGACGGCGAGTCGGCGGTGCGGGAGGCCCTCAGCGGGAATTATGGCCTGGTGCTGATGGACGTTCATATGCCCGTCATGGACGGCTGGGCTGCCGCCCGCGCGATCCGGGCGGCCGAGCCGCCGGACCGGCGCGTGCCCATCCTGGCAATGACCGCACGCGATCTTGAAGAGGACGCGGCCGCCTGCCGGGCGGCGGGCATGGACGGGTATCTGTCCAAACCGGTCCGGCTGGCGGATCTGCTGGAGGCCGTCGGCGCGCATCTGGGCGCTGCCGGCGCAGCAGCGCCTTTGCCCGATGGCCGGAATTTGTCTGTCACGGAGTCTGGTGTGAGATACATGGATGTCAACGGAGCGCTGGAGCGCCTGGGAGGCGACCGCGCCCTGCTGGCGGAGCTCGCCGGCCTTTTCTTGCAGGAAGGCCCCCGGCTGCTCGCGGAAGCCGAGGGCAGCCTGGCGCAAGGGGATGCCCCGGCGCTGCAAAATGCGGCCCATCAGTTGAAGGGCCTGCTCGCGCAGTTCTGCGCCGCGCAGGCGCGCGAGGCTGCCTGGGAGCTGGAGCTGGAGGCGCGACGTGCCGACCTGATGGCGGCGCGCTCGCGCCTGAAGGCGCTGCAGGAGCAGTTCTCGCTCTTGCTTCCGGAGTTGCGGCAGCTGGCCGGGGACGGCGGCGGGACGGCCTGATCGCGCGGTCTGCTATATTGAAACTTCCCCGATTTATGCAACCATCGTCTCCCCTGGAACTTGTCTGTGCGCACAGTCCGGACAGCGATGATGCATTCATGTTCTATGCGCTGGCGACGAAGAAGTTGCGCAGCCGCCTGGTGGCTTTCCGCCATGTGCTGAGCGACATCGAGACGCTGAACCAGAAAGCCATGGCGGGAGAGTACGAACTCACCGCAATCAGCTACCACGCCTATCCGTATGTGGCTGACAAGTATGTGCTTCTGGCCAGCGGATCCTCTGTCGGCGACGGCTACGGCCCGATGGTGGTGGCCAGCTCGCCCATGCAGCCCGAGGACCTGAAAGGCAAGCGGATCGCAGTCCCGGGCAAGCTCACCACGGCCTACCTGGCCCTGAAGATCCTGGAGCCGGATTTCGAGCCGGTGGTGATCCCGTTCGACCGCATCCTCGACGCCCTGCGCGACAAGGCGGTGGATGCGGGGCTGGTGATCCACGAAGCCCAGCTCACCTACTCCAAGGGCGGGCTGCATCAGGTCGTCGATCTCGGCCGGTGGTTCAAGTCCGCCTACGACCTGCCGCTGCCGCTGGGCGCCAACGCGCTGCTGCGCACGCTGCCGGAGGAGATCCGCAGCGAATGCTGCCGGCTGATGCGGGAAAGCATCCTCTATGCGCTGGAGAACCACGAAGAGGCGCTGAACTACGCCTTGCAGTTCGCCCGCGACATGGAGCTGCCGCTGGCCGAGAAGTTCGTGGGGATGTATGTGAACCACTACACGGTGGATGCGGGCGAAGTGGTGCCGAGGGCGGCGCAGAAGCTGCTGGATCTCGGCTATGAAGCGGGCGTGATCCCGAAGCGAGTGGAAGTGGAATTTGTCCGTTAGCTGGAAAGGCCTGGCGCGACTGGCAGCGCTGGCGGCAACCCTGGCCGCCCCGGGCGGCCTTTTTGCGCAAGAGGAAGCAAAGCAGAAGATCCGCACGCTGCGCGACCTGGCAAAACAGGGCTCGCCGGCGATCGAGCGAATTGCGCCCTACATGCAGGACTCCGACGTCGAAGTGCGCCGCGAGGCCGTGAAGGCGCTCGTGCAGATCGGCACCGTCAGGAGTCTCGATGCACTGGTTCAGGCCACGCGCGACAACGACCCGGAGGTGCAGATCCGCGCCACCGACGGGCTCGTGAACTTCTATGTTCCGGGCTACGTCGAGTACGGATTTTCGGCCACGTTGCGGCGGGCGGGCAATCTGATCACCGGCCGGTGGTCGGAGCGCGCCAATGAGGACGTCGTGGAGCCGGACACGCCCATCCGGCCCGAGATCGTCGAGGCTATCAGGCGGCTGCTCGAGGGCGGCGCCTCGATGGACGTGCGCGCCAACGCCGCCCGCGCGCTCGGCATCCTGCGGGCGCGGGCCGCTCTGCCCTCGCTGGTGGACGCGCTGCGCTCCAAGGACAGCCGGCTGATGTTTGAAGCGCTGATCGCCATTCAGAAGATCCGCGACCGCAGCGTGGCGGACCGCGTGGCGTTCCTGGTGCGCGACCTCGACGAAAAGGTGCAGCTGGCGGCGATCGAAACGGCAGGGCTGCTCGGCTCGCAGGAGGCCGCGCCGCAGTTGATGCGCGTCCTGGACGCGCCGCGCAACAAGCAGATTCGCCGCGCCGCCGTGCTGGCGCTGGCGCAGATCGCGCAGCCGGACTCGCGCAACCTGTTCCTGAATCTGATTGGCGACCCGGACGAACACGTCCGCGCCGCTGCCGCCGAAGGGCTGGGCCGGCTGCGGAAGCCTGAAGACGCCGCGGTGCTCGAGAAGGCCTGGAGCGCGGAGAAAAAGATCCTGGCGCGGCTCGCCATCGCCTTCGCCCGCGTGCGGCTCGGCAACCGGGAGACCGGAAGCTTCAGCCCGCTCGGGTATCTGGTGAACAATCTCAACCAGAGAGCGTGGCGGGGCGTGGCGCTGCCCTACCTCAGCGAGCTGGCGCTGGACGCCGACGTGCGCAAGTCCCTGTATGTGCTGACGGGCGAGGGGGCGACTCGCGACGAAAAGACGGGCATCGCGCAGGCGCTGGCCAACAGCGGCGGCGAAGACTCCATCCCGGTGCTCGAGCGGCTCTCCCGCGATGAGGATGCCGAGGTGGCGCGGCAGGCTTTGCGGGCTCTGCGGATCGTTCGCGGACGGCTGTGAGCAAAGCAAAAGGCAGGCCAAACGGCCTGCCTGCGAAGGGAAACTTTGCGCGGAAAGGTCCTACTTGACCTTCTTCTGCTTCTGCTGGCCGACGCGGACCTTGAACTGCTTCTGCTGGAGCTCTTCCCAGGCTTTCCAGTCGAAGCGCTTGGTGGCTTCGGCGAGATAGGCGTCGATGTCGGTGCCCTTCGGCACAACGGCCATCAGCGTCGCCACTTTGCCCTCCGGCGACGTGATCCGGAAACGGCGCACATTCGGGATTCCCATAACATCCTCAGGATAGCAAAGCCTTCAACGCCTCTGCCACGTGGCCATACCGGAAGCGGAAGCCGGCGTTCAGGGCGGCGCGAGGCATCACCCGCTGGCTGTAAAGCGCGATCTCCGCTCCGTCCCCCAGGGCGAGGCGGAGCGCCCACTCCGGAACCGTGAACATGGCGGGACGGCCAAGAATGCCCTCGAGGGCGCGCGTGAAATCCTGGTTGCGCACCGGGGCCGGCGCCACGGCATTCAGCGCCCCGGCCGCCGAGGGCTCCTCCAGCGACCACCGGATCAGGCCGACTGCATCCTCGATGTGAATCCACGGCACCCACTGCTGCCCGCTTCCGAGCTTGCCGCCCAGACAGAAACGGAACACGGGCAGCAGCTTCGCCAGCGCCCCGCCGTCTTTCCCGAGCACCATACCGAAACGCAGCCGCACGACGCGCACGCCCAGCTCCTCTGCCCGCGCCGCCTCGCGCTCCCATTCGATGCAGGTCTCCGCCAGGAAGCCCTGTCCGGGCGCCGAGGTTTCGTCGAGCACCTCGTCGCCCCGGTTGCCGTAGTAACCGGTAGCCGATGCGCAGATGAGAACCGCCGGGCGGGACGATGCCTCGCGGATGGCGTCCACCAGCCTCTTCGTCCCGGTGACGCGGCTCTCGCGGATGCGGCGGCGCACTGCGTCCGTCCAGCGCTGCGCGACAGTTTCGCCTGCCAGGTGGATCACCGCGCCCGCGCCCTCCAGGGCAGAGGACGGAAACGGGGCGTCATGCCCCGGCCAGTGATGGTAGCCGGCCGAAGCCTTCCGGCTCACCAGGCGCAGTTCGTGGCCCTCGCCTGTCAGCGCCCGCCGGACGTGCGAACCCAGAAAGCCGGTGGCGCCAGTCAGCGCGATTCGCATTCCCGCTCCTCCAGCGCGCAGAAAGGATCTTTTCCGGTGCGCTCCAGCCAGTCGATTTCCCGCAGATACGCGGAAACGTCCGTCTTGCGCTTCATTCCCTCAAGCGACATGTAGCGAACCATGCCAAACACGGGTCTCTCCTGCCACGGGCGGTCGTGCAGGCCGAAGCACCAGAGGATGTTCGTGTAGGTGTTCGGGTCGCGCCCGTCCAGCGCATAGCGGTCATGGATGTGGATCATGACCTCCAGCGCGTCCTGGCAGGTGGGGGACCATTCGATGATTTTCTTCCCCCAATACATTCTGTAATAGCCGTGGACGACTCCGCGCAACAGCATTTCCTTCTGGCACGCGTTCCACAGCTCGTCGTGCGTCTCCGCGCGCTCGAACTGCGCCCGCGTGTAGCAGGGCTGCCGCGCGTCTTTGGCGTGCGCCAGCAGGGTCGCCCGCGCCCATTCCGGCAGGTTGGAGAGGCAGCCCGGGTTGGCCGAGTGGCGCGCGAAGTTGAACGCCAGCTCGCGGCGCACGATCAGTTCCTCGAGGAACTCGTCGGCGATGAGCCGGTGCTCCCGGGCATGCTCGCGGGCGGCGAGGGCGATCTCCAGCGCCGAAATGCGGCCGAAGTGCAGATACGGGCTCATGCGCGAGGTGGCGTGCGCCGCTGGCTGGTTCCGCTCCTTCGCGTACCGGCGCAGGTTTCGCTCGAGGAAGAGCCGCAGCCGCGCTTCCGCCTCCTCCCGCGTGCCGCGGAAGCTCAACGAGGGCGGGACGGAATGGTCGATCTCGCAGGAGGCGACGATCGAGGGAATCTGCGCCTCGGAAAACTCGAAATGAAATTCGGGGGGCGGTCCTTCCCAGCGGCGCCGCACTCGGGGCTCGGGGCAGGGCGTCAAATATTGCGGCAGGTAGCGGTGGATCTTCGGACGAATGGTATACGCGGCGTACTCCCGCTTGTCGAGCAGGTTCATCGGCACGATGCAGGAGGAGTCCACGGCTTCGTACCGCACTGCGAGCTTCGGCGGGATCTCCGCGTTCATGCGCGCGGGGAAGTACGTCGGATAGTCGTCAGCGACCACGCAGGCGGCGTGTTCCGCAAGCCGCAGGAAAATGTCGCCGGGATCGGAACGCCGGCGGCGCAGGTAGAAGCAGTACCCGATGCCCAGCCGTTTCAGGCGCCGCGCCGTGCCGGGGACGCCCTCCAGCAGGAAGGTGTGCAGGCGGTCGTTGGCATGCGGGTAGTCGCAGGTGACCCCCTCGTAGCACAGCACGGGCAGCCCGAGTTCGTTGGCGGTCTCGACGGCGCGCAGCAGGGCGTGGTTGGATTCCACGCGCCGGTTGGCGCCCATCCAGTACAGCACATAGCGGCCGTCCGGGCGCACGGGCGCTCCGTTCAGCACGCGAATCCGCTCTTTCACCATGGAAGAAGATGACGGCCTGCGGCGCGCCGCTACAATAAAGGTGCATCCGCCCGCCCATGAGCGCCTGGAACCGGTGGAAGCTGTTGTGGGCCTATCTGCGCGGCAGGGACGACGTCCGCGCCCTGCCCGTGGAGTACATCGTCGAGACCACCGCCCGGTGCAACATCTACTGCCCGATGTGCCCGCGCGAAACGCACCCGCAGCCCAAGGAGGACATGGACGAGTCGGTGTTCCGCAAGCTGCTGGAGCAAAGCTCCGGCACGGCGGAGCACATGATGCTGATCGGGCTGGGCGAACCGCTGCTCGACCGCCGCATCTTCGACCGCATCCACGCCTGCGCGGAACACGGCATCTCGGCGCTGATTTCGACCAACGGGACGCTGCTGGACGAAAAGGCTGCGGCGCGCCTGCTCGATTCCCCGCTCAGCCACATCACGCTGAGCTTCGACGGCTACAGCAAGGAGACCTTCGAGTTCTACCGCAAGGGGGCGAAGTTCGAGCGCGTGCGCGACAACTTCGTGCGCTTCTGCCGCATGAAGCACGAGCGCCGGTCGAAGCTTCAGGTGACGGTGCAGATGGTCCGCATGGACGGCAACCGCCATGAGGAGGAAGCGTTCCGGCGGTTCTGGAGCAGCGTGCCGGGCGTCGATCTGATCCGCGTCAAGGACGACGAGACGAACCTGCTCTCCGGCAATGCGGAAAGGCGCGCCGCAAGGCGCTGCCACTACCTGTGGCGCGGCGCGATGTACGTCAAGCACAACGGCGACGTGTACCCCTGCTGCCAGAGCTACATGCTCGACGGAGCGCCCGTGGGCAATCTGAACCGCCAGAGCCTCGCGGAGATCTTCAACGGAAAGGACATGCGGAAGATGCGCCGTCTGCACGCTGCGGGGCGCGCCGGCGAGATCGGCATCTGCGCCAGGTGCTGCACGGCGATCCCCCACCCCGCGTTGGCAGCCGGCAGCCTGCTGTTGCACGGCAACACCGTCCGGACGTTGCTGCCGCTGGTGGAGCGCTGGAGCCGCCGTCTGCTGGGCGGACGGCTGCTCGACAAGCCCGTCAGAAGCCAGCCGCCGCAGCTCGTGCAGCTGGAACCCGCGGCGCCCGCCACGCAGGGGGCGAATGGGCCGGACGCGGCGCGGCGGCAGCCATGAGGCGCGGTCGACCGCGGCGCGCCGGGCCCGGCGCAGACCGGAAGACCTCCCTCCAGCGAAAACAACACGGGCCGCTTCTGTTTGAAACAGGAACGGCCGTCAGCGTTGCACCGCGGCGAGCACCGCGGCCACGCTGCTGTCCATCATGCGGAAGAACGGCGACGGGTACAGTCCGATCCAGAACACCAGCGCCAGCAGCGGAGAGAAGTACAGAACCTCGCGCCAGTTCAGATCCGCCAGCGCGCGGTTCTTCTCGTTCGACAGCTCGCCCAGCATCGTTCGCTGGAACAGCCACAGCAGGTAGGCGGCGCCCAGGGCGATGCCGGCGCCGATGGCCAGCGCCCACCAGAAGCTCACTTCGTACGCCCCGCGCAGGATCGTGAATTCGCCGATGAACCCGTTCAGCGGAGGCATGCCCATCGAACTGAGGGCGGCGATCAGAAAGACTGCGGTGAACACGGGCATGACGCGGAACAGCCCGCCATACTCGGCAATCAGGCGCGTGTGCCTCCGCTCGTAGACCACGCCCACGATCAGGAAGAGCATGCTCGTGGAGATGCCGTGGTTGATCTGCTGCAGGATCGAGCCTGCCAGCCCCGACTGGTTCAGGGCGAAGATGCCCAGCGTGCAGAAGCCCATGTGGCTGACCGAGGAGTAGGCGATCAGCTTCTTCCAGTCCGTCTGCATCAGGCAGACCAGCGCGCCATAAATGATCGCGACGATGGACAGCCCCGCCATGATGGCCACCACTTTCGGGTCGCGGCTCGTCTCCGGCAGCAGCGGCAGCGAGAAGCGGATGAAGCCATAGGTGCCCATCTTCAGCAGGATGCCTGCCAGGATCACCGACCCCGCCGTGGGCGCTTCCGTGTGCGCGTCGGGAAGCCACGTGTGCAGCGGCCACATCGGCACCTTCACCGCAAACCCGAGGAAAAACGCCCAGAACACCCACCAGGCATGCGTGGCGGGCATCTGCGTCTTCGCCAGCTCGTTCAGATCCCAAGTGAGGGTGTGGAACTGCACGTAATGCTGCCAGTAGAACGCCAGCATGCCGAGCAGCAGGAACATCGAGCCGATGAGGGTGTACAGCACGAACTTGATGGCCGAATAAGCGCGCCTTTCCCCGCCCCAGATGGCGATGATGAAATACATCGGGATCAGCGTGAGCTCCCAGAAGACGAAAAACAGCAGCAAGTCGCGCGCGGCGAACACGCCCAGCATGCCGAACTGCAGCAGCAGGAAGTGGCCGTAATACTCCTTGAGCCGCTCCGTGATCGCCGACCACGAGCACAGGATCGCCACCGCCCCCACCAGCGTCGTCAACAGGATCAGCAGCGCCGCGTAGCCGTCCACCGCCAGGTGCCAGGAAGCGCCGATCGCAGGGATCCAGGGCGCCTTCTCCACAAACTGGAACTGCGGACCGGACGGATCGTATTGAAACCACAGCGGCAGGGATACAAGAAAGCCGGCCAGGAAGACCAGATTCGCCCACAGCTTGATCAGCCGGGAATTCGAGGAAGGCAGGAAAAAGAGAACCAGCAGCCCGGCGAGGGGCACGCACAGGATGAGCGAGAGCAGGTGATCCATAACGGCTGTCCGGTCAAGCTGCCATTCTATCCCAGTCAGCACAGAAATGGAGTTGAGAGTCCGATTCGCGCCGGCGGCGCCGCTTCATTCGCGCGTCAGGATTCCCAGCGCGCGCATTTTCTTGTAGAGGTTGCTGCGCTCCAGCCCCAGCAGTTCGGCTGCCCGCGTGATGTTGCCGCCGGTTTCCTCGAGCTTCTTCAGGATGTAGCGGCGCTCCGCCTCCTGCCGCACCTCGTGCAGGCTGGCCGGGCGCTCCTGCGCGCGCTCGGCCAGCCGGCGGCCGGAGGGCAGCGGAATGTGCCTGGCGTCGATCCGCACCTGCGGGTACATGATGACCAGCCGCTCCATCAGGTTCTTCAGCTCGCGGACGTTGCCGGGCCAGGGGTATTGCTGGAGCGCCTTGACCGCTTCCGGAGTCAGCTCTTTCCGCTTCCTCCCGTAGGCGGCGGCGAACTCGTCCAGGAAGTGGGCTGCCAGCAGAGGGATGTCCTCCACGCGCTCGCGCAGCGGCGGCACTTCGAAGGGGATCACGTTCAGCCGGTAGAAGAGATCCTCGCGGAAGTTGCCTTTTTCGATCTCTTCTTCCAGATTCTTGTTCGTCGAGGCGATGACGCGGACGTCGACCTGCACCGGCGAAGAAGAGCCCACCGGCTCGATGCGCTGCTCATCCAGCACGCGCAGGAGCTTGGCCTGCAGCCGCAGGCTCATGTCGCCCACTTCATCCAGGAACAGGGTCCCGCCATCGGCCTTTTCGAACTTGCCTGCCTTGGCAGTAGTGATGCCCGGCGCCGCGCCCGGGCGCTGTCCGAACAGCTCGGCCTCGATCAGGTCGTCCGGGAGGGCGGCGCAGTTGACCTCGACAAAAGGCCCGTCGGCGCGGGCGCTGTGAGCATGGATGGCATGCGCCACAAGCTCCTTCCCCGTCCCGCTTTCCCCGTAAATCAGCACGCGGCCGTTGGTCGGCGCCATCAGGGCGATCTGCTGCCGCAACGCCTTGATCGGCACGCTTTCGCCGATAATCTCGGGCCGGGGGCGCGCAGCCTGCCGCAGCTCGGCCACCTCCAGGCGCAGCCGCCGGTGCTCGAGCCCGTTGCGAAGCACCACCAGCACCTTCTCGATGGTCAGCGGCTTTTCGAGGAAGTCGAATGCGCCCAGCTTGGTGGCGCGCACCGCGCTCTCGATGCTCCCATGGCCGGAGATCATGATCACCGCGGGCTGGCTGGCCGGCGGGGACTCGCGCAGCCGCTCGAGCACGGCAAGTCCGTCGATGCCCGGCAGCCACACATCGAGCAGCACGGCGTCGAACGAATCGGCCGAAAGACGCCGCAGGCACTCCTCGCCCGTGGCCGCCGTTTCCACAGAGAACCCTTCGTCCTCCAGCACGCCGCGAAGCGAGTCCCGGATGCCGGGCTCGTCATCGACGATCAGAATGCGCGGGGGCGTCATGACGGGAGAACTTCCGCGGTGCGGACGCCAGCCTCGGGCACGGAAGCGGCCGGCAATTCGATGATAAACCGCGCGCCCCGCGGCGTGTTGTCCTCCACCCGGATCTGCGCATGATGCTCGGCCACGATATGGCTCACGATGGCCAGCCCGAGCCCCGTGCCGCGCTTCTTCGTGCTGAAGTAGGGCAGGAACAGCTTTTCCTTGTCCTCGGTGGAGATGCCGCAGCCGGTGTCGGCGATCTCCACCTCCACCATGTCGCCCGGCAGCGCGCGGGTTTCCACCAGCAGCTCGCGCACCGGAGAGTCGCTCATCGCCTCGGCCGCGTTGTCGATCAGATTCACCAGCGCGCGCTTCAGCTGCTCCCGGTCCAGCGCCACGGGCGGCAGCGACTCGTCCAGACGCCGCCGAACCGTGATCCCCTCCAGCCTGCCTTCAAACACCGCCAGAGCCTCCTGCACCACGGCGTTCAGGTCGCCGGGCTCCAGCCGCGCCGCAGGGAAACGGGCGAACTGCGCGAAGGCGTCCACCAGGTTCTTCACGCTGTCCACCTCCCGCTGGATGGTGGCGCAGCATTCGGTGATGATGCGCTGCACCTCCGGGGGCGGCGGCGCCTTCTCCATCTGCCGCAGGATGCGCTGCGCGCTGAGCGCGATCGGCGTGATCGGGTTCTTCAGCTCGTGCGCGATTCGCCGCGCCACCTCATGCCAGGCGGCGGCGCGCTGCGCCCGCAGGATGTCGGTCGTGTCCTCGATCACCAGCACGTAGCCGGAGGTCGTCGAGGCTTCCAGCGCAGAAACAGTCAAGGAGAGGTGGCGCGTCCCTTGCGCGGTCTCCACCTCGAACTGCCGCGAGGCGGAGCCTGTCCGGCGCGCGCGCTTCAGCAGGCGCAGGAACTCGCCGGCGCGCCCGCCCGGGATCAGGTCTGTCAGCCGCACGCCCGCCTCGATGGGCTGGTCGGGCAGGATCTGCCGCATCGCACTGTTCACGAGCAGCACCGTCAGGTCGTGGCTCAGGCTGATGACGCCGGTGGGGATGCTCTCCAGCACGGCTTCGATGAACCGGCGGCGCCTCTCGAGCTCGTCGCGGTTCGCCTGCAGGTCCTCGGTCATTTCGTTGAACGCGCGCACCAGCGTGGCCAGCTCATCGGTGGCGGCCACGCGCACGCGCCAGCTCAGGTCGCCGGACCGCACGGCCCTGGCCGCCTCCAGCAGCGCCGTCACCGGGGAAGTGATCTGCCGGGCCAGGAAGAGCGCCACCCAGACGGCCACGAACAGCACGAACAGCGTGATCAGGAAAAGAAGCTGAAGATAGAACCGCCGTGTTTCCTTGCGGCTGGCCGCCAGCCGGTCATAGTCGCGCACCTGCCTCTGGATCTCCTGCTCCCGGGCCGCCAGGTCCACGGGCGTCCGCAACCGCACCACCAGCCGGCCGCCTGCCACAGGCGCCGATGCGGTGTGCTCCGGCCCGCCTTCCGCCTGCGTGGCGCTCTGGCAAATGGCCAGATGCCCGCCGTCCGGCCGCACGAAGTGGATCTCTTCCGCCCCGGCGATGGCGCAGGCCTGCGAGAAGAACTCCGCCGGCGTCCCGCTGCCGGAGAGAAACTCCCGGAACAGGACGCTGTCGGCCAGCCACCGCGCGGCCAGCTCGGCGCGGCGCTGCGCCTCCGCGTCCATCGCCTTGCCGATCTCCGCCAGATTCAGCTTGATCCGCTCCGCCGGCCGGCTGAACCATTTGTCGAGGTTGCGGTTCAATACCTCGAAGCTCCACAGGAAAAGAAACACCGCCGGCAGCAGCGTCAGCCCCAACGCACCCACCAGGATCTTCGTCCGGATCCGCGTGCCCTCCACCCCGGCGCGGCGGGCGAAATACAGCTTCACCGCGTCCCGGAACAGGATGAACGCCAATAGGACCGTCAGCAGAAAAATCAGGCTGGAAAGCGCCCAGAAGACGTAGGTCTGCTCCGGGGTCTCCGGACCCGAGTCCACCACCGTAAACGATCCCTGCCAGACAACCAGCGCCAGCAGGACCGACAGGGCGATGAGCCCGGCCGTAAAGCGGAATTTCTGGCTGAGAGCCATCGGCGGAACCTGCGCTTATCATCATAAGATGGGGCCGGACATCTTCGGCCCCCGGCAATTGCGGCTCATTTTCGGAGCACAGGGCCCCCTTGACTTCTTTGGTCAAGATTGTGTTACGATGATCCAAGCACTGCCCTGATTGCGCAGGGGAGGTCGATCTTTAAATGAGTTGGTCCTCAGGGATCCCGGAAGATGGGTGTGAGCCTGAGGAGAGGTGCAGGGGCCGGTTGGTCTTTCCGGAATCCGGTTGCTGTGCCCCTCGCAGGAGTCGTGCGCCTTCTCATCATGCGCTCCCTGAGGAACCGGCTCGTCCGTCTCCCCTCGCGTCAGCTTCCCGCTCCAGAGACCTCCGCCGGCTCCAAATCCCCCGCCACTTGTCCTGTCACGGCATCTGCCGGGGCGAACAACCAGGATCCGCGCGCAGTCTGTCACCAACAGTTTCAACTCCCAGGGAGGGATTTGTGACTATGAATCACGCATCCAGCTTCAGGGGCGCTGCAGGACGCTGGCTCGCGTTCGCGGCTCTTCTCGTGTTGTGTACATCATTTGCCGCCGCACAGGAGACCACCGGCGGCATCCAGGGACAAGTCACTGACCCCAGCGGCGCGGCTGTGCCGAATGCCACTGTCGAAATCAGTGGCGGCCCTCTGCCGCGTCCGATCGTCTTGCAGACCGACGAGTCCGGGCAGTTCCTGCAGCAGCAGCTGCCCGTCGGCATGTATACGGTGACTGTGTCCGCGCCCGGTTTCTCCACCGTGCGCAAGACCGACACGCCCGTCGTGCTCGGCCGCGCCACCCGCGTGGACTTCCGGCTGGAAGTCGGCCAGGTGAGTGAAAGCGTCGTCGTCAGCGCGGAGGCGGTCCTCGTGGACACCACCTCCAGCAGCTCCGCCATCAACGTGGACAGGTCGTTCTTCGACCTCATCCCCAAAGGCCGCAGCTTCTATGACCTGATCAACATCGCCCCCGGCGCCCGCAACGAAGGCAAGGCCGGCGGCTTCCAGGTCGACGGCGCTTCGGGCTCGGAAAACGTGTACTTCCTCGATGGCATGGAGGTCACCAACATCCAGACCGGCGTGCTCAATACGCAGAACCGCATCCCGGTCGAGATGGTGCAGCAGGTCCAGGTGAAGAACGGCGTCATGGACGCCCAGTACGGCGGCGCGATGGGCGGCGTGGTGAACGCCGTCGTCCGCAGCGGCACCAACGAGTGGCATGGCCAGGCAGGCTTCTACTTCGACAACGACAACATGTCCGCGCGGCCGCGGCCCACGCTCGAAATGGATCCCACGGACGACACCCGGACGCGCGTCCGCTACTTCCAGAACACGATGGACGATTATTCCACCTGGAACCCGGTCTTCAACATCGGCGGTCCGATCCTCAAGAACAAGCTGTTCTACTTTGGCGGCTTCATGCCGAGCCTGACCACCACCAACCGGACTGTGACGTTCCTGTCCAACAACCAGACGTCCACGTTCACGCAAAAGTACCGGCAGCACTACGCCGCCAACAAGATTGACTTCGCCCCGTTCAGCAAGCTCCGCATGAACATGAGCTGGGTGTGGAACCCCAATTACACGCGGGGCGCCCTTCCCGCGCGCCAGGGCACGGACTCGCCCAACCGCGACTGGGCCGGGCTCGGCAACTACCGCGCCGGCCAGATCCTCTCCGGACAGGCGGACTTCCTGGCCACCAGCAAGCTGATCCTCAGCTTCCGCGGCGGCTATCAGTTCACCAATTACACCAACAACTACGCGCTGTCGAAGACCACCTTCATCTACAGCACATCCAACCTGATGTATCCTGACCTTCCGCCCGCCGTCCGGCTCACGAGCACCGGTTGGGTGCAGCAGGGCACTTCGAGCACGGACTATGACATCTACCGGCGCACGAACCTGAACGCCGACGGCAGCTACCTGCTCAACCTCGGCGGGCAGCACAACATCAAGGCCGGCTGGCAGTACAACAAGCTTGAAAACGACGTCAAGACGCTCACCTACCCGACTGGCTACTACCGCTTCTACTGGAACCAGTCCTGGCCCTGCATCACCAACCAGTGCGACAGCGTCCCTGCGCAGTACCGTGTTCCCGGCACCAACCGCGTCCGCGGCACCTACGGCTACTACCGCTGGCTGACCTTCGGCACGTTCGGCTATGCCTCCAGCAACAACCACGCCATCTTCTTCCAGGACAACTGGCGCGTGAACAAGCACCTCACGCTGAACCTCGGGCTCCGCACGGAGCGCGAGTTCCTGCCCAGCTATGAGAAGCAGGGCATCGCCGCGGCGCCCCCGATCAAATTCACCTGGGGCGACAAGCTCAGCCCGCGCATCGGCGGCGCCTTCGACCCCAAGGGCGACGGCAAGATGCGCTTCTATGCCTCGTGGGGCTACTTCTACGACATGATGAAGTACGAGATGCCCCGCGGCAGCTTCGGCGGCGACATCTACCTCACCTCCTATCACGCGCTCGATGATCCGAACGTCTTCACCCAGATGCGCACCTACGGCTATCCGTCCGATCCGCGCAAGCTGCCCGGGCAGTTCTTCGAGCTGGTCGACTGGCGCATCCCCTCCAACGACCCGAACTCCTGCGAGAAGAACCACCTGCCCTGCGAGGGCCAGACCATCGAGCCGAACCTGAAGCCGATGAAGCAGCGCATGTTCGACCTCGGCTTCGACTACAGCCTCAATCCGACTCTGGTGGCTTCGGTGCGCTACACCAACCGCCGCCTCATCCGGACCATCGAGGACGTCGGCATCCTCGGCGAGGGCGGCGAGGTCTACTTCATCGCCAACCCTGGCTACGGCATCACCGCCGACCGCAAGTTCTGGGCCGAGGGCTACCCGCTGACGCCCAAAGCCCGGCGTGACTACGACGCCATCGAGCTGCGCCTCGACAAGCGCTTCGCCCGCAACTACCAGTACGCCTTCAGCTACACGTGGTCCCGCCTTTACGGCAACTACTCGGGTCTGGCCAGCTCCGACGAGAACGGACGCACCAGCCCGAACGTGAACCGCTACTTCGACGTGCCGTGGCTCGCCTACACCGAACAGGGCGTGATGAGCGAGGGCCGGCTCGCCACCGACCGCCCGCACACGCTCAAGTTCTTCGGCGGCTACACCTACAGGAGCCGGTTCGGCAGCACCACCTTCTCGCCCAACATCGCCCTGTACTCCGGCACTCCGCTCACCACCGAGCTGAACGCCATCTCGTCCACCCCCATCTACCCCTACAACCGGGGCGACATGGGCCGCACGCCCGTGTTCTACAACTTCGACCTGAACCTGATGCATGACTTCACGCCTTTCGCCGCCCGCGAAAGCATGAAGGTCCGCTTCGAGTTCACGGTCTTCAACCTGCTCAACTCCAGCATCGTGACGAACAAGGAGCAGGTGCTGCTGCACCCCGATGACAGCCAGCTCCAGTTCGCGCACGAGACGGACATCTTCAAGGGCTTCAACACCCTCAAGATGATGCAGGAGCAGGGGCTGCGCATCAGCCCGCTCTACGGGCTTGCCAACAGCTTCCAGTCCCCGCGCTCCGCGCGTCTCCAGCTCAGCTTCTTCTTCTGACCGGAGCCTGAGCCCTCCACGGAAAAGGCGCCCCCAACCGGGGCGCCTTTCCCTTCTCTCCGCTTTCCTCCCCGCTCTCAGCTCTCCACGTACGCCTCCACCTCGATCTCCACCCGCAGCCGCGGATCCACCAGCCCGGCGATCTGGATCATCGTCGCCGCCGGACGGATCTCGCGGAACACTTCTGCATGCGCGCGCCCCACAGCAGCTTCATCCTCGAGCGACACCAGATACATCCGCGTGCGCACCACATCACGCAATGAGGCGCCTGCCGCTTCCAGCGCCCGCCCGATCTTCTCGAGGATGAACGCCGCCTGTTCATAGGCATCGCCCTCTCCCACGATTCGCCCTTCCGCGTCCACCGCCGTCGTGCCCGCCACCCACACATGCGGGCCGATCCGCACCGCCCGCGAATAGCCCACTGCCGCTTCCCAACGCGTTCCCGAAGAAATGTTTTTTCTCATTTCGCCGCCTCCGCTGCCAGCATCCACGCGCCGCACAGCCCCGGATGCTCCAGCTCCGGCGGCTCGATCCGCGGCAGCGGGAAATAGCCGTTTGCGTACTCCGCCACCCGCGCACGGATCCTTTCCAGCAGATGCCGCTGCTCCATCACTCCCCCGCCGAGCACGATCACCCGCGGCGAAAGCACGCACGCCACCGCGATGCACGCCTGCGCCAGATAGTCTGCCTCCACGCGCCACGCCGGATGGTTCCGGGGCAGAGACTCGGCGCGATGCCCCCACCGCGCCTCGATCGCCGGTCCGCTCGCCATCCCTTCCAGGCAATCCCCGTGATACGGGCACACGCCAGCGAATCCCGGCACCTCGTCCGGCGCGCGCCGCACCAGCAGGTGGCCCATCTCGGAGTGCATCAGCCCGTGAATCAGCCTCCCGCCCGCCACCGCTCCGCCCCCGATGCCCGTGCCCACGGTGAAATACACCAGATCCTCCACGCCCCGCCCCGCGCCATAGCGCGCCTCGGCCAGCGCCGCGCCGTTCACGTCCGTGTCGAACCCCACCGGCACGCCCAGCGCCTCCTCGAGCCTGCTCCGCAGCGGAAAATCGCGCCACGCCAGCTTCGGCGTGGTCGTGATGCGCCCGGTCGGGAAATCCACCGGTCCAAACGTCGCCACCCCAAGCGCATCGATCCGTCCGGCGCGCCGGAAATACTCCGCCACCGCAGCCACCGTTTTGTCGGGCTCGTCCGAGGTCTCGATCCGCGTCACCTGCTCCAGCCGCAGCGGATCCTCGCCCACGGCCAGCAGGAACTTCGTTCCACCCGCCTCCACCGCACCGTATCGCGCCATGCCGCCAGTGTATCTCCGGGCGGCGTCCGTCTCAGCGGCCCACCCGTTTCATCGCTTGCCGCACGGCGTCGTGGATGCGCGCCTCTACCTCCTCCGTGAACGGTCCCGGCTGCCCGTAATAGATCATCGAGTCCACCGCTTCGTAGCCTCCCTCGCGCAGCACGCGCGCGCTCGGGATGTAGCACGGCACATCGTTCGAATACCCCGCCACGATCAGCCTCTCCCGCGGCCATGTCCTGTAGGCCCACAGCGCGTAATCCACCACCACCTCCCCTCCCAGCGCGATCATCGTGAAGCCGTTCTCCAGCCGCACCGCCTGCACCGGATACCGCAGCTGCCTCGGCTCGCGCCGCTCGTCATACAGCTTCAGCATCAGCTCCGCCCTGCGCTGCCGGAACACGTTCTCGTCTTTCAGCTCCTCTTCGAACTGCGCCCGCGTGTGCGGCGCAAAGGGCAGGGCAGCCAGCTGATACGACATCCGGAGCCTCCCCCCTGCGGGCTGCATCTTCGTCCGCGCTACCCGCGCCACTTCCGCTGCCAGCGTGCGCCCGTGCTGCTCCGCATATTCGAGCTTGCTGCGAGGGTTGGGATTCTGATCCCCGCCGCAAAGCTGCAGGAACAGCGCCACGGCGCCGGGAAACTCCCGCTCCAGTTGCTCCTGCGCGTAGCCCGCGTAGTCGCCGCTCAACTGATAGAACTCCGCCGTCAGCGTCGTGTTGTGACACGCGTAGCCGAACAGGATGGCGCGCACCTTCCCCGCAGGCTTTGTCACGCGCAGTACAGGCACGCGCGGGTCGGTGGGTCCATCCGGATTCACGCCGATCACCACGCCCTTCGGCGTGAACTGCCGCCGGTTCACCCCGAACCGCGCCTCCCCATAGTCGAACGCCAGCTCCGCCGGAGCGAGGTCCGCCAGCGCCGCCCCGATCACATCCAGAAGGTTCTGCTCCAGCCTCTGCCGGTACGCCGCCAGCGCCTCGCGGTGCGGCGATTGCTGCGACTCCATCACCGACAGATTGCCCCGCACGACCGGCCCCGTGTGCGTATGCGACGAATTGAACACCAGCCCCGCCCGCTCCAGCTTGTATCGCTCCATCGCCCGCGCCGCCACCACGTCGGTCAGCTCCATCGGAAGCCCGATCAGATCCGTGGTGACGATCACCGCCCGGTTGCCGCGGGCATCTTCCAGCGCCAGCGCCTTCGCCCACAGCCGCGTCAGCACGCCCTCGCTCGGCTTGTTCCGCGCCGCATAGCCTGACATCCAGATGGGCCCGTCCGGCGTGATGTCGATCTTCGCCGCCCCCGCTTTCATCGCCGGGGCTCCCTGCGCGGGATTCCCGGGCAGCAGGCAAATCGTAACAAGCAGCAAGTTGGCTCTCATCATCGCTGATCATCCTGTTCTGGCAGGTTGGACCATCATGGGCAGCGCCGGGCGAGTCTGCAGTACCCAAACAATGCGGACCATCTCGATCGTCGCCGCCATGGTTCGCCTTTCAGCATACTCGCGCGCCGGAAAGGAAACGCGCGAAAATTGCCTTTCTGCGCGATGTCAAGGCGCTCCAAACGCCGCACCTGACTTCAACCGCACGCCGGGCGCCGACGATACGCCCTGTCATCCATCGACTCAGGTCGCGCACAGATCCGGTAAGATTGGAAATGCTGATGATGCCCATGCTGCCATCCGAGCGTATTGTGGCGGACCGTGAAATCCTTGGGGGCAAACCGGTCATCCGGGGCACGCGGATCGCCGTCGAATTAATCCTCGATCTGTTGGCAGCCGGACAGTCAGAGAGCGAGATCCTCGCCAGTTATCCGGGACTGACGCGGGAGGACATTCTGGCCTGTCTCTCCTACGCCAGTTACCTCGCCCATCAATACAAGGCCTTTCCCATTCCAGCCTGAATGCGCCTCCTTGCCGATGAGAACATTCCAAAGCAAGTCGTAGACTGGCTGCTCGACGACGGCAATGACGTGGTTTGGGCGCGCACCCACTGCCCCGGCGCAACAGATTCTCGGCTGCTGCAGCAGGCCGAGGCTGAAGCGGGCATTCTGCTCACGTTGGACAGGGACTTCTGGCAATTGGCACAGCAGCATCGCGGCCCGCTGCATCAATCCGGCGTAGTTTTGTTTCAGATCCATCCGGCGACGCCGGAGCGGCTCCTGCCTTTGGCAAAGGCTTTTGCTCATGCCGATGTCGCTTGGGTTGGACACGTGAGCGTCATCCGGGAAGGCGGCGCAATTGAGATGCTCGCACTCTAGATTCCGCGAGCCGCTCTCTTCCACCGTTCCGTCTGTGAGCCGGATTCCCCGACGCAACTCGACGGCGCTTCTCGACCCGCTCCAGTCACCTTGTCCTCTGCCATGCGCCGCATCAGGAAGACTCTTCGGCGCGATCGGCCGGATATGAAACCATGTTTGCCCCGAGGCTGCCAAGCCTTGCCGCCCCCGCCTTCACCGCCGGAGCCGCTGCCGCCATCTCCGCGAACAGCAGGCAAACAGGAACCAGAAGTACTGCTTGTCTCATAACCACTTCCTGTTAAAATCCGATAGGTCGGTCCTCGCCAAGGGGGCCACAGGGGTGTACAGCAATGAAGCCGATGACGATTCTGGCTATCGCCGCGTTGGCCTGCCTTCCAGCATATCCGCAAGCCCAGAGCAACGCTGGGGAAATTCGCGGCGTTGTCACCGATGCCAGCGGCTCCGCCATCCGCGGCGCCAGGCTGCAAGCCTTGGACTCGGAGCGCGCCATTCAGCGCAGCGTGGAGACCGACGAGGCCGGGGAATTTGTCTTCCCCCTTCTGCCCCCGGGCCGCTACCGCGTGCGCGTGGAGGCCAAGGGCTTCACCCCTCAGGTCTTTGAACAAGTCGAAGTCCGCGTTGGCGACACCTTTACGCTTCCCGTGCGCCTCGAAGTGGGAGAGCTGCAACAGGTGATCGAAGTGTTGGCCGAGGCGCCAGTCATCGACAGCGAGCGCGCCCAGCAGGCCACTACCATTGACTTGGCCCGCATCACGCAACTTCCCATCAACCGCCGCAACTATCTTGACTTCGCCCTGTTGTCCCCTGCCACCGCATCCACCCAGGATCTCGCCGACGGCACCGACTACCGCGTCGCCCAGACGCCGCAGTCCGGCATCAGCTTCGGCGGCGGCAACGGGCGCGGCAATGGCTTCTTCGTTGACGGGGTCGAGAACTACATCAACTCCGGCGGCGTGCGCCTCAGCGTCAGCCAGGAAGCCGTCCAGGAGTTCCAGATCAACCGCAACACCGCCTCCGCCGAATTCGGCTGGGCCAGCGGCGGCACTGTCAACATCGTCACCCGGAGCGGCAGCAACCGGTTCCACGGAAACTTCTTCGGATTCCTCCGCCACCGCGACATCCAGGCCCGGAACTTTTTCGATCCGCAGAAGTCGGCCTACACGCGCTCCCAGGCTGGCGCCACCATCGGCGGCCCCCTCCGCCGCGACCGCACCTTCTTCTTCAGCGCCTATGAGCGGCTCGACCGCCACGAATCCACTTTCGTCCCCATCCTCCAGGACCGCAGCGCCTTCAACGCCCCCACTCCCTCCCAGCAGTCGCTGCTGAACGCGTTGCGCGCAAGCGGCGTCCCGCAGCTCGCGGGCCTCGCCCAGGCGCTCACCGGCGCGCTCACGCCCGCGGCCAATCCCTTCGTGACAGGCATCTTCCAGGCCAACAGCGGCGTGTTCCCCTTCAGCGAAGCCAGCAACCTCTTCTCCACCCGCATCGATCACCGCTTCAGCGACCGCCACAACCTCTATTGGCGCGGCAGCCTCGGCACGCTCGACAACGAAAACAACCAGTTCGGCGCTCTCGTCGCTTACAACCGCGGCCGCAACTTCGACATTTGGGACGGCACCTCGATGCTGAGCGACTCCATCATCCTCAACTCCTCATGGGTGGTGGAAACGCGGCTCATGTTCAACTACAACCGCATCGCCGTGCGCACTGTCGATCCCTACGGGCCCGAACTCAACGTCACCGGCTTCGGCTTCTTCGGCCGCGAGATCTTCCTCCCCTCGCGCACCGAGGAGCGCCACTAACAGGTCATGCAGAACTGGAACCGGCACTCCTCCTCGCACGACCTGAAGTTCGGCTTCGACCTCAACCCCGTGCGCGACTTCGCCAACACGGAGACCTTCTTCAGCGGCCGCTTCAGCTTCGGCGAGGCCGTCCCGCTGCAGAACGTCATCGCCGGCGCGGCGGGCGCGGCTGCCGTGCAGCAGATCAGCCAGTACCTGCAGGCCACGGGGCAGTCCTCGCTTCTCCCCGTGCTCTCGCAGCCGGTCAGCGCGCTGCAAGCCTTCGCGCTCGGCCTGCCCACCTTCTATCAGCAGGGCTTCGGCGATCCCCGTTGGACCGGCTGGTCCAAACGCTTCGGGCTCTACGTGCAGGACGCCTGGCGCGCACGCCGCAACCTCACCCTCCACTTCGGGCTCCGCTACGACCTCGAAGGCAACGAACCCGTCCTCGGCACCGACAAGAACAACTTCAGCCCCCGGTTCGCCTTCTCCTGGTCGCCCGGCAAGGAGGGCAAGACCGTGCTTCGCGGCGGCTACGGAATCTTCTTCGCTCCCACGAACCTTCAGGTTGCCAACGTCGCCGACGCTCTCAGCGGCCGCTATATCAACCAGGTGTTCGTGCCCCTCACCGGCATTCCCGTCATCGTGAATCCTGCCACGGGAAGACCCACCACGTCCGCCGATATCTATCAGGGCTTGCTCCGCCAGGGCGTCATCGGCCGGCGCACCATCACCCCGGAAGACCTGAGGCAGTTCGGCGTGCCCGTGGGGCCAGGGCTGCCGCTCCGCGTCGAGTTCGGCTCGGATCCGCTGCGGCAAGCCTACGCGCAGCAGGGCAGCTTCGAAATCGAACGCGCCATCGGCGATTGGGCCGTCTCCGCCGCATGGAACTACAACCGCGGCCTCGGCTTCGCGCGCATCAGCGGCCGCAATCTCGTCTACACCGGCCAGCGCAACCCCAACGGCACGCCTCAATACGCCCGCATTGATCCGACGCTGCTTCAGAAGAACATCTTCACCTACGACGGCAACACCCTCTATCACGCGGGCATCCTGCAGGTCCAGCGCCGCCTGCGCCGCAACTTCGCCCTGACGGGCCACTACACATGGTCGAAAGCCATCGACGACTTCACCGACTTCAACTCGGACTTCTCGCCCATGGATCAGCTCTGCAAGCGGTGCGAGCGCTCGTTGTCTGCCTTCCACCACGCCCACCGCGCCGTCGTCCACGCCCTCTATCAGTCGCCGTCGCAGAACGCGCTGCTGCGCGGCTGGAACATCGCCCCGATCTTCATGGCCAACTCGTGGCGTCCGTTCAACGTGCTCGCCGGACTCGACGTCAACGGCGACAACTACACCACCAATGACCGGCCCTGGCCGCTTGGCCGGAACGCCGGCCGCGGCCCCGACTTCTTCACCTTCGACATGCGCCTTTCGCGCCGGTTCCGCCTCGCCAGTGAAAACAGCTCGCTCGAGGTAATCGCCGAAGGCTTCAACCTCGCCAACCGCTCGAATTTCCGCACGGTGAACAACACGGTCGGCGCGGTGCCGCTCAGCGCCCTGCCGGCCAGAATCGAGGCTGTGAAAGGCCCCTCCCCCACCACGCCTCTGGCCTTCACCTCCGCCCACGACGCGCGGCAGTTCCAGTTCGCCATGAAGATCTTCTGGTAGGGGGCGGCAGCATTCGGGAATCCGTGACCAGATGCAGCAACGCCCCGCCTCCTCCTCGGCAGGCGGGGCGTCGCTGTCAACGGAATTCTGCCCTTCTTGCAGCCGCTCTCAGATCCACACTTTTTCCGGCGGTCCCATCTCGCGCGCCTTCTCCTGCGCTTCCTCCGAGTCCCAGAAGTACAGGGCATCCAGCTCCGCCAGGTAGTAAAAGGGGAGGTTCTCGAACTTCGGCGTCTCCGGGTTGGGCTGATAGACGACCACGGCCAGAGCCACGACCTCCGCGCCCTTCTCCTCGATCAGGCGCCGCAGTTCCGTGAGCTTCTTCCCTGTCCGCAGCACGTCGTCCACCAGCAGCACCTTCTCTCCGGGCTCCGGCTCCAGATACGGGCGGAAGCGCAAGGGGCCTCCCTCCTCGCCCCGCTCGGCCCAGTACACCTGACGGGCGCGCAACGCCTCGCACACGCCATAGGCCACAGGCAGTCCGCCCGTGGCGGGCGTGACAATCGACAGCTCCGGGATGATGGCGCGCAGTTCCGGATGGGCGCGCAGTTTGCGGCTCAGGGCCACGCTGAGCAGCTTGGCCGTCTCGTAGTGCCGCATGGCGATGGCCACTTGCAGATACGTGTCTGAGTGCAGCCCGTTCGGGTATTGGAAGTGGCCGTGGCGCAGCGCGCCGGTCTGTCGCAACAGGGCGACGACTTCTTCCTGGGTGGGGATGAGTTCCATAGGATCCTGCTCCTTTTATGAGAAGCGCGGCGCCGGCAATCACGGGGCCGGGCCGACGCCCCCATTGTGCCACCACGAACCCGGCGGCGGGAAGGGGGAATCCTGCACGCCGCGGCAGGCTCGCGCCATTCGGGCTCCACCCGGGATCCGTCTCACGCGGCACCTGCAAGAGCCCGCTCCAGCCGCCCCGGCGGATCCCGGCTGTCCTCCTCGATCGTGGTCAGCTTTCCCCGGCGCTCGCTCCGGATCATCATCCGGCGCCATTTTCATTCCTCCTGGCGTGTGAACGTTCACGGCAACAGGCTGATCCGGGAGTCTCGCACAAGACGTTGCACCCCCCCTCGGATGTCTCACCGAACGGAATCCTTCCGGAAATCCCCGGCCAGGCTGTGGGCTGTGCATCGGCTCTTCGATAGGAGGCCTCATGGCAGGAATTGCGGAATTGCGCTTTCGGCCTCTTCCGGTGTTCCCGGCGCCGGATGCGGAAGAGCCAAGGGGGCTCCGCACTCCCCGTCATCCCGCCGGGCCCGGCTCTCATTCCTCCCGGTGGCGCACGCTCGTGGCAGCGGCCCGTCCCCTCTGGGGAATCAAGAATCTTCCTCCTCCCCGGAGGATTTTCGTTCCCTCCACTTGACACTTCTGGTATGCTAAGGGAGTATTTTGATCGCCCGCGTCAGTTAGGATCGAGTCTGGCCTCCGTGGATTCTCCCCTGTCCGAACTCCCCTGATCGAACGCCCGCTGTCGAAATACGTAAGGAGTGTCTGAGTGAAGAATATTTTCGTCGGAAATCTGAGTTTCAACTCGAGCGAGGACGCCGTTCGGGGACTGTTCGAGAACTACGGGACCGTGGACCGGGTGAGCATCATCACGGACCGGGAAACGGGCCGCAGCCGCGGCTTCGCCTTCGTCGAGATGTCGAATGACGAGGAGGCGGAACGCGCCATCAATGCATTGAATGGCATGGACTTCGGCGGCCGCAAGATCAACGTCAACGAAGCGCGCCCCCGCGAGGAGCGCCCGTTCGGCGGCGGCCGCGGCGACCGCGGCGGCTACGGCGGCGGCGGACGCCGGCGCGAACCCCGCTGGTAGGCCATCCAGCCAGATTTCGGGTCGGCGGGCGCCTGCCCCGCCGGCCCGGTTGTGCAGCTGCACCCTCCAGTGTGCTCGCTCAGCGAGCTTCCGTTGGTGGCTTCGAGGCTCACTTGCCGGGGGGCGTGGTGTCGCGGCTGGAATTGCCCGGTCGTTCCGGTAGTATCTCTACGCTGCGGGATCCATGGGGCAGCCTGCCCGGCTGCGGAGTTTTCACCCTGAGCCTTTACCATCGTCAGCCTCAAACGGCAGGTCATTTTGCAAGGGAGGCACAGGCAGGTCTGCTATGCCTTTGACGGGAAGACTGCATCCAGCGGCGAATCTCTGGACTCCCGCGTCATCGGAATACAAAATCCGGGCGTTTTGAACCAGCGCAATCGCCACAATCTGCCGGTCGAACTTCATTACGGACTTCGTGATCGAAAGCCCCTCTTTGGGGTCGCCTCTGCGAGCCGCCTCCCGCAAACGCATCGCAAGTTCCACGGCAGCCCTTTCGTCAAATTCCCCAATTCGAATGAGGGCGTTTGCGCGCAATTCTGTCAGAACTGTCTGCGGATCGGTCCCTTCAGTTACAAGCACCTCGCAAAGCGCGGGTGCCGGAATCAGGATCTGCTCGCGAGCTGCGTCAAGCTCTTGAATCAATGCTTGAACCCGCTCCCTGGCAAAGTCCACACCCTGCATCTTCGCATCCGGGAACAGCAGAACTGACAAGATGGTGCTGTCGAAGGCAACCAACTCGTGCTATTCCTCCCTGAGTTGGCGCACGAGATCAACGGGATTCATGCGCCCCGCATCGGGTGGAGCCAGGGTGCCGCGGAGCTTTTCGAAAACGTCACGAAGAGGGGTTTCGTCAAGCCTTTCAAACCCCTCAATGACGAACCTGTGGAGCTTCCACCTTCCCAGGGAATCTCGAGACCACGTTCCCTCGCCACGAAGCCTCACGCGCGGTCCGAAAATGAATTGTGCAAGGCGCCGCGCCATAGGCTTGTCGGACTCGCAACGGAAGATCTCGCCACCGCTCCTGATATGAATATTGATGGTCTCATCGCGGCCGCCGATCTGAATCACCTCACCATCCAGGGTTCCCGATTGTACAATCGGGCCTAGGCTGGTCTCCAGCGGGCGAGATCGGCCGGGGAACCGGATCACAACCTCTCCCGCGCACCGTATGCTTCCCGTCGCGTTGTCCGCTGCCAGCTTGTCATCGATTTCTTTCAAGGCATCCAATGCCTCTTTCGGCGCGGTTCCAAACCTTGCGCGCTCGATTCGTCGAGAGACTTTGGCCTGAGCGACCGGATCCACCGTGCACATGATCGCAGTGCTGCCCTCGGCCAAACGTTCAAAGTGTACATGCTCCTTGTACCCAAGGAGCGCAGCAAATGCGGCCATGTATTCCGAAAGCCGTGCCATCGGGATCGTGGACGGCGTGAAGGCGTCGAGATACAGAGTATACATGCTGAGATTGGCAGTCTCCATCGGCCGCCTCCAGACGAGATTATGACAGATCTGGTTACAACGGAATGTCGGCTGTCAGGCCTCAAGGATGTCCATGCGCTCCGCCCGCGGGCGGCGCACCTGTGCGGCGTTTCGGAAACTGCTTCCTGTTCTCCCCGAAGCCTGTACGCTCCGGCGGAGCCGAAATCGCCGCAGAGGCTGATCCAGAGCAGGGAATTGGTGGGCCCTGCAGGACTCGAACCTGCAACCAACGGATTATGAGTCCGCTGCACTAACCATTGTGCTAAGGGCCCGCAAGGCGGCTTCCGCCGCCCCATCCGTTTACTATAGCGCTCCAGCCAAGTGGCAGAGGCCCGCGCCGTACAATGGAATCATGGACACGCCCTTCACCATCGCCGGCCGCACGTTTCGCTCCCGTCTGATGATCGGCACGGGCAAATACCGCTCCTTCGACGAGATGGTCCGGTGCCACGAAGCTTCGGGCGCGGAAGTGGTGACCGTGGCGGTCCGCCGCGTGAACCTCACCGACCGGTCGAAGGAGTCCATGCTTGACTACATCGACCGCTCGAAGTACTTCATCCTGCCCAACACCGCCGGTTGCTACAACGTCGAGGACGCGGTGCGCACCGCCCTGCTCGCGCGCGAGGTGGGGCTCTCCAACTGGATCAAGCTGGAAGTGATCGGCGACGAAAAGACGCTGTTCCCCGACGTGCACGGGCTGGTGGAAGCCACCAAAATCCTCGTCAAGGAAGGCTTCGTCGTGCTGCCCTACACCAACGACGACCTGATCACGGCCAAACGGCTGATCGACGCCGGCGCTGCGGCTGTCATGCCCCTCGCGGCCCCCATCGGCAGCGGCCTGGGCATTCAGAACTATGCCACGCTGCGCATCCTGCGCGAACAGATTACCGAGGTGCCGCTGATCGTCGACGCCGGCGTGGGCACCGCATCGGACGCCTGCATCGCCATGGAAATGGGCTTCGACGGCGTTCTCCTGAACACCGCCGTCGCCGCTGCGCAGAACAGCGTGGCCATGGCCGCCGCCATGAAACACGCCGTCGAGGCAGGCCGCCTCGCCTTCCTCGCCGGCCGCATGGAGCGCCGGCTCTACGCCAGCGCCAGCTCGCCGCTCACGGGCGTCATCCGCTGATCCGGCGGATCAGAACGTCAGCCCGAACAGCAGGTCCAGCTGGTTTTCCTTCGTCCGGAACGTTCCAGCCGGCGCGTTGACCTCGCTGCCGCGCCCTTCCCCGTACCGGCTCCATCTCAGTCCGATCGAGAAGCGCGCCAGCCCTGCGCCGAAGCGCACGCCCGTGCCCAGCGCGAAGCCCTTTGTCGCGTTTCCCTCCAGCCGCGGAACGTTGCCCAGAGAGCGGAACGAGGGCCCCGCTTCCACGAAATACCGCGCGCCGTCCCCCGGAAGGTAATACTTCACGAGCAACGGCACGGTCCACGAGTTGGCTGTGTTCGACCCCGGATCCCTGTATTCCAGCCGCCGGTACAGCAGATCCGCGCCGGCGGCGAACCCGGCGGGCAGGCTGAGCTCTGCCGTGGGCCCCAGGGTCCAGTTCTTCGATGCCGCCCGCAGGTTGCCGCGCGAGTCGATCACATCCTGCAGCGCGAAGCCGCCGCGCAGCCCGAAGTGCAGCGGCTGGGCAACGGCGAGAGTCGGGAGAAAGAACAAGAGAATGCGGAAATGTTTCATGATACGGTGACGAGATCCTCCGCCAGGCGCACCGTGCGGCCCAGGTCCATGGCGATGTTGGCCAGGTGCGGCCCGGCCACGGCGCGCTGCGCGATCTCCACGGTGCAGTTGGGCTGCCGGCGCGTCTTCAGGCAGTCGAGGAAGTTCTGGATGTGGGTCTCGATCGGAACCGGCGCCTTCTCCTCGAAGATGGGCGTGCGGTTGTTTTTCCAGGGCTCCTTCCACACGGTGACGCCGTAGTCGTTCAGCAGCATCGTGCCCTCGTCGCCCATGAAGAGGATCGACCAGCTGTCGTCGAAATCGTTGCAGTAGTTCAGCTCCCAGCACGCCAGGAAGCGCCCGTAATCGAACGTGGCGCTGAAGACCTCCGGATGCTCGGCGCCCTCGTTTTTCGCCACGAAGCCCATTGCCGTGGCAGCGCGCGGAGGCGGGGAATTGGTGAACCATTGCACGACGTCCATCAGATGGGTGCCCTGGTCGGTCATGTTGCCGCCCGCATAGTCGCGGAACCAGCGCCAATACCGGAGACGCCGCGGCTCCATGGGCCGTTTCGGCGCCGGGCCGAGAAACCGCTCCCAGTCGACCTTGCCCGGGAAGGGATCGTTGTTCAGCGGGCGCGCCGTGTTCCAGTGCCACTTGGCCTTCACCATCGTGATGCGGCCGAGGATTCCCGAGTCGACCATCTCCTTGGCCTTGATCAGCGCCGGCGCGCTGCGCCGCTGCATGCCCACCTGCACAACCTTTCCGCTGCGGCGCACGGCTTCCACCATCACCGCGCTTTCCTGCAGCGTCTTCGACAGCGGCTTCTCGGTGTAGACGTCCTTCCCGGCGTTCAGCGAATCGATCAGGTGCTGCAGGTGCCAGTGGTCGGGCCCCGCGCACACCGTGAAGTCGATCCCCTTCTGCGCCAGCAGCTCTTCGTGATGGTAATAGGTCTTCGCTTGCGGGAAGTCTTTCAACGCCTCTTGCAGGCAGTCTTCGCGGACGTCGCAAACGGCGACGCACTCCGCCCCCAGCTTGGCGAAGTAGCGCGCCAGATAGCGTCCTCGCCCGCCGGCGGCGATCACCCCGAACGCAGGCTTGTCATTGGCGGCGGTGGAAGAGGGCGATCCCCGCAGAATGGCGGGCGCGGCAGCGGCTGCCGTGGAGGCAAGAAAACGGCGGCGGTTCGTGGTCATGTCCGGTTTCCTTTCACGCCTACTCTAACGCAGTCAGGCCTCGTGCGTCTTGAATTCAGGAGGCGTTTGATATAATGGGAATAGCCTCGCTGGGAGGTCGTCTAATGGTAAGACTGCAGACTCTGGATCTGCGTATCGGGGTTCGAGTCCCTGCCTCCCAGCCACTCCCCCTAAACTGACCACCCGATGCAACTGCGTTTCCTCCTCGCTGTCCTCCTCGTGCTTCCTCACGCCATGTCCGGGCAAGCGGTCAACTCGACCGGTTTCAACCGCCCTCCGGCAGGAGTCGACGAGGCTCTCCGCGCAAGGATCCTTGAGTTTTACCAGCTCGAGCAGCAGGGGCGTTTCCGCCAGGCGGAAGGACTGGTCTGCGAAGAAAGCAAGGACATCTACTACGACTCGGAGAAGCGCCGCTGGACCAGCGTCGAGATCATGCAGATTCAGTACGAAGAGGACTTTTCGAAGGCGACCGCCACCGTCGCCCTCGGCTCCACCGTGATGTCGTTCGGCGGCTCCCTCCCGGTGAAGATCCCCTTGACCTCGATTTGGCGCGTCGAGAATGGCTCCTGGTGCCGCTATATGCCTCCGCCGAAGCCCGGCGCCATCCGGAGCCCCTTCGCAATCCCGCGGAGTGACGCGCCGGTCCAGCTGCCGAAACCCTCGCCTTCCCCCGTGAATCCAGCGGTTGCCGCTTCAGCTCCTCCGCCCATTCCCACTGATCCCAGGAGCCTGCGGTCCATGATCCGGATTTCCCGCGAAGAGGTCAGTCTCGGCGCCGCAGGCATGGCCGAAACGGTCGAGATCCAGAACCAGATGCCCGGATCGGTCGACGTGATCCTGACGTGTCCGAACTTGCCCGGTCTGACCTGCCAGCTCTCCGCGCCCAAGATCGAGACCCGGGGCACGGCTCGTCTGACGCTGATCCTCGAGTCGCCGAATGATGCGCAGCCCGCGGTCGGAGATGTGATGCTGCTGATCGAGCCGTTGGGCATCCGCAAAACGATTCGGGTTCGCATCCAGCCCTGACCTCCAACCGGATCAGCATCAGCTCTGCTGCCTCAGCCAGTCGGGCCAATGGCACTCGGCGTGCCCTGCCATAGGCATGTGCGACGCCATTCAATCGCCCACTTCAGATCAGCCCACGGGTTGGTATGCGCTGATCTGCGCTGTCAACCGGCAAACTGCTGCTGCGCAAGAAGCGGCCGATTTCCAGGAGGTTATGAAAGGCTCCCAACAGGCGGCTGCACCGGCGCCGCCTCGCGCCCTTCCCGCCTTCTATCATTCGGCCTCGCCGTTTGGCGGCATCTTCCCGCCGTGGCATCCGTTCCATTGTGGAACATGTGTTTCAACTCAAGCTCCGGCCGAAACTGCCGGCACGGATCCGCAGGCTGCGGAACTGAAAGCCAGATTGGAGGGCGTATTCGCTGACGTACCGGAGGAGGAAATCGAACCGGCAAATTCCCTCTACTTCTGGCGCAGGCCTCCCGAGCCTCCCTCCATCGCATGGCACAGCAAACTGGCCCTGGCCGAAGCCCTCAGGAAGGAGGGCCTCAACCCAAGAGACTTTGCAGTCTCTTATTGGGAGATGAAGGGCGAATGGCCGGGCGGCTACATGATCCTGCCTTACATCACGGTCGTCACGCCTGATGGGAAAAAGGTGGATTTGAGCGCTGAATGGACTGCCAGGGCGCCGGAAACCGCCATGATGTCCCTCCGTCAGGTGATATTCGGCGAGAGCACCTGATCCGTCATCCCCGGTTCATGGGGATGTGCCACGCTGTCACGGCTTGTACCACCATCACGCAAGCCGGGTTTTCGGGCATCTGGCGGGAATTCCGTGTCGGGTCATCCGGGTCGCACGGAGATGGCCGGGTCTGTCAAGGCTGGCAATGCGGCAGCAGCCAGGCGGCTTGCCGGAGCGTGCGCACTTCCCCTCTCCGGCAAATAGAGGAAGGGGCTTCGGAGCGTTTACCTTCTGGTGAAATGCGCCGCTTGGGCATGGGGCAATGAACTCGGAAGCAACTGCCGGGGCCGGCGCCTCCGCGCCGGGCTGCTCTCCGCCCGCATACAAGCGGAAGACCTCCTGGAGGACGCTGCGCTGTTCGTCATGGAGGACCGGCTTGGAGGGCGGCATCGCTGCCGCCCTCCTGTGCGCCGGCCCCGGACAACGCGCAGCCTGCCTCCGCCCCTGGCAAGCCACAACTTCCTGCCTGCCTGGGAGGGAACCGGCTTGCCAGACCCTAAGGCAGGAAAGATCCAACCGCGTCAAGGACTTGGCCGCATCCCGCTCAGTGGACGTAACGGAACTCTCCCCATGCGGCTCGACGCCTGCCTGTCGCCCCGGCGCCCGCAAGCCGGCACACTCCCTTGTTCGGTCCGGCCCCGCTGCACTGCGCCGTCCAGCGCATCGGGATCTTCCCCGGGTCAGGGATTCACGTTCAGCTTGCGCGCGATGGCGCGCAACAACTCGCGGTCGGCGACCGTGAATCCGACCACTGTCTGATCCTGAAAGTTCTTGTTCCTCACCACCACCAAGCCGCCGAAGTCGAAGCTGAGCTCCTCGTCATCGTGCAACGCACGGCAGGGAACCGGCACATCGGGCAGCCCGCTTTGCGGCTCGTTGGCTGCTTCCTGATAGGGAATGTTGACAGTCGAAGCCTCCGATTTGGGCAGAACCAGCTCCTCGAAGTAGGGCTTCCCTTCCGCGTTCTTCTTGGGGACCCCCTTCTCGTCGATGGCCAGCACGCGGTCATACACGATGATGCGCTTCGGCGACTTTGACGCCTCCGGATCGAACCAGTACTGCGCCGGGCGGGTCGGATCGAACGGCGGCGGCTCCAGGCCGGTGGCCTCTTTGTAGGCGGCCCGTGTCTGGTACACGGGAAAAAGAAACAGGTGATGGAGCCCGTATTTGGGCTGTGGCAGAGCTGCCATGGCATTACCTCCAATGCGTGGATGGCAGCGCGCCCTCTGCACGGCCGGGACGCCGGCCACAACTGCAAGATTTCAAAAACCGAATTTTTCCCCTTCCGCCGTGATTGCTTCCAGATGCCAGAGCCCGAAAGAAACTCTTGAAAATCCGCGGCGAAAGCGCTGATTCTCTGTCTGCGGGCTGGGGCGAGGGGGGACACGGAAGCCCGAAATCCACGCCGCAGGTGCCGGGCGCTCTTGCATTTGGCTGCACCGCTGTAACGCTGTCGGCACTGACTGCACAAGGTTCGCGCTGTCCCCCCGGCGCCTTCGCCGGGGCCGCGATGGCCCGCCCAGTCTCCGTTTCGCCGGCAGCGAGATCAATCTCCGCCTGTCCCCGGTACCTCGATCAAGAAGCCCCTCTTGCCAACGTTCACTGCCTCTGTCACCCCCAGCCGCACGCGCACGCCCGCCGCCTCATGAATGTGCCCGCATGCGAACCACGCGGGCTGCTCCCGATCGAGAAAGTCCCTCACCGCCCGGCTTCCGCAGTGCCTCCCGAACGCCGCCCTGTCCAGGGGCGTCTCCAGGGGAGGGCAGTGGCAGATCAGGATCAGCGGCTTCAGCCCGGCAAATTTCGCCAACCGCTCTCCCAGCTCTTCTTCGGTATACTCCCCCGGCGTGTTAAACGGGGTAGGCGAGCTGTGTCCGAGCCCGGCGATGTGCCAGCCGTCGGCCTCGAAGTGGCGTCCATGCAGCGGGTTCAGCCCGTACCGCTGACAGAAGGACTCGATCTCGGACTCATGTTCGTGGTTGCCGGGCAGAACCCACACCCGCGGCGCCCGCCGCGCCAGCACCGGACCCAGCGCGTCCAGCCCGCGCCCCCACGACACCAGATCCCCGGCAGCCACATAGAGGTCCGCCTCGCGCTCCATCAGCCCCTCCAGAGCGGCCCGGTCTCCGTGAATGTCGGAAAAGACGAGAATCCGCATGGCTTTTCCCATTCTAGGCAGGCACAATGAAGGGCAGGGATGGAATCGGGCCGCAGCCCGGCAGCGTCCAATCAATGAGCGCGCAACCCGCTGATACACTGAAGGCAGAAGGGGCGCGTCCCACCCGTTCCTGAAACAGCCATGGCGATCGAACCCAAGCAAAGACCTACCGTCAACTCGTGGCTCGAGGAAGAGCTTTACCAGGAGTTTGTGAACCGACCCGGCCAGGTGGACGAAAGCTGGCAGCAGCGCTTCGCCGCCGAGCAGCCCGTCGAAGTGTCGCCTCCGCCCGTCAGCCAGACCGTCGTGCTGCCCGAGCCGGAAGCCGCCAAAGCCGCCGCGCCTGTTATGGTGCCGGCGCTCACGCTCAGCCCCAGCGAACAACTCGTCCCGCTGAAGGGCGCTCCGGCTCGCATCGCCGAGAACATGACGGCGAGCCTCGCCGTTCCCACCGCCACCAGCCAGCGCATCATTCCGGTGAAGGTCATCGATGAGAACCGCCGCCTGCTGAACCATTGGCGCTCCCTTCACGGACAGTCGAAGATCAGCTACACGCACCTCATCGCCTGGGCGATCGTCCGCGCCCTCCGGCACGTGCCGGTCCTCAACGACGCCTACGCGGAAGTTGACGGCCAGCCCCACCGCATCGTCCGCCGCCAGATCAACATCGGCATCGCTGTTGACGTCGCGGGCAAGGACGGCCACCGTTCGCTGCTGGTGCCCTGCATCAAGAACGCCGGGGAGATGTCCTTCTACGAGTTCATGCGCGCCTTCGACGACATCGTCGAACGGGCGCGCAAAGGCAGGCTCACGCCGGACGACTTCCTCGGCACCACAATTTCGCTCACCAACCCCGGCACCGTGGGCACCGTCGGCAGCGTCCCGCGGCTGATGCCCGGCCAAGGAGCCATCATCGCCACCGGAGCCATCGATTGGCCCGCCGGCTTCCAGGGTGTCAGCGACGAGCTGCGCGCCGCCCTCGGCGTCTGCAAGGTGATGACCCTCACCTGCACCTACGACCACCGCATCATCCAGGGCGCAGAGAGCGGCGCGTTCCTCGGCAAGCTCCAGGACCTGCTCGAAGGCGGCGACCGCTTCTATGACGAGATCTTCGAACAGACCGGTATGCCCTACCACCCCTTCCGCTGGGAGGTCGACCGCGGCGCTCCTGCCGCCGGCTTCGGCGAGCCGCAGCGGATGGGGGAAATCGCCAAACAGGCCGCCGTCCTGCAATTGATCAACGCCTACCGCGTCCGCGGCCACCTGATCGCCGATCTCAATCCGCTCGGCGTCAAGCCCTCCTACCATCCCGAACTCGATCCGGCCAGCTACGGCCTCACCATCTGGGACTTCGACCGGCAGTTCATGACCGGCAGCCTCGCCGTGCCCGGCGACCTGAAGCTCGCCCGCTTGCGCGAGATCATCGAGCAGCTCCGCCAGACCTACTGCGGCCGCCTCGGCTGCGAGTACATGCACATCCAGCATCCGGAGGAGAAGCGCTGGCTGCAGGAGCGCATGGAGCCGCAGGCCAACAACTGGCCGCTCGACGACACCACGCGCCGCCGCATCCTGCTGCGCCTCCTCCAGGCAGAGGGCTTCGAGAACTTCCTGCACACGCGCTTCGTCGGGCAGAAGCGCTTTTCGCTGGAAGGCGGCGAGAGCGCCATGGTTGTTCTCGACGAGTGCCTCGAGCGCGCCGCCGAGGCGGGTGTCCAGGAGATCGTCATCGGCATGGCGCACCGCGGGCGGCTCACTGTGCTTGCCAACCTCATCGGCAAGTCGATGGCGCAGGTCTTCGGCGAATTCGAAGGCGTCGTCGACCCCGATATGGCCCAGGGCTCGGGCGACGTGAAGTACCACCTCGGCGCCAGCGGCGTGCAGCGCACCAGCTCCGGGCGCGAAATCAAGGTGTCGCTCTCGCCCAACCCGAGCCATCTGGAAGCCGTCGACCCCGTCGTCGAGGGCATCGTGCGCGCCAAACAGACCTTCATGGGCGACGAGAAGCGCGAAAAGGTCCTCCCGGTGCTCGTCCACGGCGACGCCGCCTTCGCCGGGCAGGGCGTGGTGGCGGAGACGCTGAATCTCTCGTTGCTCAAGGGCTACACCACCGGCGGCACTATCCATCTGGTGATCAACAACCAGATCGGCTTCACCGCCACGGCCGAGGAGAGCCGCTCGTCCACCTACTGCACCGACGTCGCCCGCATGGTGCAGGCGCCCATCCTCCACGTCAACGGCGATGATCCGGAAGCCTGCGTCCGCGCCATGCAGATCGCTCTCGACTACCGGATGAAGTTCAAGAAGGACGTCGTCATCGACCTCGTCTGCTACCGCAAGTACGGCCATAACGAGGGCGACGATCCCAGCTACACGCAGCCGGTGATGTACCGCATCATCAAGGCCAAGGAATCGCCCGCCACGCTCTACACCCAGCGCCTGCTGCGCGAGGGCGTGGTGACGAAAGAATCCGTCGAGCGGATCAAGCGCCAGATCCAGGACGCCCTGAACGCCGCTCACGAAGAAGCCGTGCGCAAGGGCGAGAAGTGGGAGCTGCAGGAGGTCACCGAATACGAAGAGGCCACGCTGCCGCAATCCTGCCCGCGGACAGCTGCCGACGAGGCGCTCCTCGAAAAGGTCATCGAAGGGATCACCACCTTCCCCGAAGGCTTCACGCTCCACCCGAAGCTCAAGAGTTTCATCGAGCGCCGCCGCGAAATCCTCAAGGGCGGCCCCGTCGATTGGGCGGCAGCGGAGGCGCTCGCCTTCGGCACGCTCGTGCTGGAAGGCACGCCCGTCCGGCTCAGCGGCCAGGACAGCGGCCGCGGCACCTTCTCGCAGCGCCATCTTGAATACTTCGACTACAACACCGGCGAGTCCTATATTCCCCTGCAGCACCTCGATCCGCGGCAGGCGCGCTTCGAGGTCTATGACAGCAGCCTCAGCGAGTACGCGGTGCTCGGCTTCGAGTACGGCTACTCGCTCGGCGATCCGCTCACGCTCACGCTCTGGGAGGCGCAGTTCGGGGACTTCGCCAACGGCGCCCAGATCATGATCGACCAGTTCATCGCCGCCGGCGAGGTGAAGTGGGGCCAGCCCAGCGGGCTCGTGCTGCTGCTGCCGCACGGCTACGAGGGGCAGGGGCCGGAGCACTCCAGCGCGCGCATTGAACGGTTCCTGCAACTCGCCGCGGAGAACAACCTCCAGATCTGCAACGCCACCACGCCCGCGCAGTACTTCCACCTGCTCCGCCGCCAGATGTACGGCGGGCACGACCGCCGCGGGCTCCGCAAGCCGCTGGTCCTGTTCACCCCCAAGAGCCTGCTGCGCCACCCGAAGTGCGTCAGCACCCTGCATGATCTCGCCCGCGGCTTCTTCGAGCCCGTTCTCTCCGATCCCGGCGTTGCCCAGCCGGACCGTGTCGTGCAGGTGCTGCTTTGCTCCGGCAAGATCTACTACGATCTCGCCGCCGAGCGCGAACGCCGCGGCGCCTGGTCCACGGCCATCATCCGCCTCGAGCAGCTCTATCCGTGGCCCGAGCAGGAGATCGAGGCTGCCCTGTGGCGCTATCCTTCCACCGCCGAAATCGTCTGGGTGCAGGAAGAGCCGCGCAATCAGGGCGCGTTCCTTTATGTCCGCGACCGGCTCGAGCCGATGCTGGCGCAAACCCGCCGCACGCTGCGGTACGCGGGCCGGCCGGAGGCCGCAGCACCGAGTACCGGTTCCGCCAAGCGCCACGCGCAGGAGCAGGCAGCCGTCCTGGAAGATGCCTTCAGCGGCGGCAGCCCGGCTCGCCCGCGCCGCTACCGCGTCGTCGAGAAGCGCCGCAACCTTTCGATCGAAAGCGCCAGGCCGGATGCCTGATGCGCCGGGCCGCCTCGGGCTGGTACGGTTCTGCGGTCTCGTGCTGCCCTGAGGCGGCAGTTTCCGGGCAGGACGGCAGTATGCCCTCTTCGCGAGCAGCCGGCCCGTGAATTCTGCCCACACTGCGATGACACGCCCCCGCAGGCGTTCCAGGCTTATCCCGCAGCGGCGTGAAACCCCGCTGGGGGATTTGGCCAGGCAGCAGCGTCTGCTCTGTCCGCACGAAGAGTGGAAGCTGTGGCGATGTAGGGGCGGGAGAGCGGCACCGCAGCGGCTTCCCGCATCGCCGCAGGGTGATTCTGCTCCCCCGGAGCTCGGGCGATTCCGCTCGCCCATGCGGCGTCGCGGCTGAGCTTGCGCCCTCCGCGTGTCAACATTGTTCCTCCGGCGCTTGCGCCGGGGCCGCGTTGTTCGCGATGTTGCCGCAGCGCCACCTGAGGAGCTTCGTTGGACGGGCTGCAGGCAAAAACGCGCTCGGGGGAAGAGAGGGGCAAGACTTCCTGATCCAGCTCCGAATTCGCCTCAGCTCCTGACGGCTCGTCCACCCGCAGACGGCCGGGTTCTATTCCGGAGCGGCGCGCCGCATTTCCGCAAGCTTCGAACGAGCTTGTGTCATGATGGCGATCCACTGCGCGGGCCGCTCACCCGGTGCGCCGCTCGCCGATGGGCAAAAAAGACTTCGTCCCTGCAGCATTTCCTGTATTTTGGGAACAGCGATTCTCTCCATGACGCGAGACAGGCGCAAGCTCTCGTGCTCCTGTCTCCGGTCATGAGCAATTCTATGGGGCTCCCGGTGATGCCGATTCACAACCATCCGTGCGACCCTCGCACGGCACAAGACGACAGTTCCCCGGGCTCACTCTCCGTCCTGGCAACCCGCATTTCCAGGGGGGCATCCCTGCTGACGCGTGCGAAGCGGAGCGCCCCCGTCGTCTGCCTTTGCTTCGCGGCCTGCTGGTCCGCCGGGGCTCAAACCGACCCGGACGCCCATGTGTGGCTGCAATATTTCGGCGACCACCCGCTCGGCAGCACACGATGGGGCCTGCATCTCGAAGGCCAACTGCGCCGGCACGACGTGTTCCGCGCACCCCAGAATTTGCTGCTGCGCCCGGCGTTGAATTTCCGGGTCCACCCCAAAGTGGAACTCACCGCCGGGTACGGCTACATCAGCCATCACCGCTACGGCAAGTTTCCGCAGGCTCGCTCCTGGAGCGAGCACAGGCTCTTTCAGGATGTCAAAGCGCAGCACGCCGCCGGACGCGCCCGGCTGTTGCACCGGTTCCGCTTCGAGAACCGCTGGCTGGTCAATGGACTCTACGAGAACCGATTCCGCTACATGGCGCGCGCTACAATCCCGCTGCGCGGCCCCTGGTATCTCGCTCTCTGGGACGAAATCTTCCTTCCGGTGAAGCCGGAGCAGTTTCCGCAATTCTCCGATCAAAACCGCGCCACCCTCGCCCTCGGCAAGCGGCTGACAGATCACGTGCGTGTGGAGGCAGGCTACATGTTGCAAACCGTCTGGCAGCGCAACGGCCGCATCCGCGAGGACAATCACACAATCGTGTTCGCTGTCTTCAGCTCCTCGCCGTTCCGCCGCCGCAAATAAACGCCCGCCGGGACCCGCATCACGGCGGCGCCGGCCAATAGACGTAAACGAACGCGCCCACAGGCTCGCCGGCGCCCCGCTCGTCGCCAATCATGACCTCAAACAGCGGCGGATCGAAATACCTCGCCGTCAGCGGCGCCGCCGCCAGAACAGTGAGCTTCACAGGCACCCTCGCCACCACGCGGTTCTGGATCACCTCCCGCACCAGCAACGTCTCCAGATGCGTGCCGTAGGGCATTCCCGCCGGATTCACGGTCACCACGACCTGTCCCGGCGCCGCCCCGGTGGTGGCGCTCAATTGCACCCACGCCGCGCCTGTCTCCTTTTCCAAAATCCACGGGATCGTCGATCCATAAAACTGCACTGCCTGACCTGACGGCACAGCCCCGCCCGTCACATACTGAAACACGAGTCCCGCCGGCGGCTGCGACGAGGATGCGCCTGTCACCATCACCGTCACCGGCGCGCCCATCTGCGCCAGCGACGCCTTCAAGACCGTGGCCGTGTTGCCCGCATGGTCGCTCACCTCGACGAAGCGCACCTCCCACGCTCCGCTCTCCGAATTCTGGGGAAACGTGCCGTTGCAAGGCATCGCGGCTGCCGCCGTGCCCGCAGGGAGAACCGCTGTCACGCAATCCACCCGCTGCTGCCCAGTCGGGCTGAACAGCGCCGCCGCCGCTCGCCGGAGCCCCGACCCCGCGTCCGATGCCGTGATCGTGCCGCTGATCCCGGCTGCCCCGGAGGAAGTATTCACGGAAAGCGGCGAAAGGCTCAATCCGCTGAGCACCGGCGCGGTGGTGTCGCTCGGCGCGCTCACCGGCAGCGTCGTCGGCAGCCCCATGCCTGCCAGTTCCTGCGTCGTGTAGTACCGCGCGTTGCCCACAACGTCCCGCAGCTCGACGAACTGCACGCGCCACGTCCCCGTCTCCATCCCGGGCGTGAACGTGCCGCTGCAGTTGTACGATCCGTTCAGCGGCGTGCCGGAGTTCGGGGCGCCGGGCTGCGGATAGCAATCCACCCGCTGCTGCCCCGAAGGGCTGTAAAAGGCGATGTATGCCAGATACAGCCCGGAGAGATTGTCCGTGGCTGTGATCGTGCCGGTCAGCGTGACAGATGAGCCCGTCAGCGTGATCGACGAGGGGCTGAAGCTGTAGGAGACAAGCAAGGGCGCCAGCGTGTCGCTTGCCCCCGTCAGCGTCAGCACCGTCGGAAAGCCCATCGCCGCCAGTTGATCCCGCGTGTATGTCGCAGCGTTGCCTGCCCTGTCAGTGATCGTCAGAAACTGCAAACGCCACTGTCCCGTCTCGGAGTACCGCGGGAACACTCCCCGGCAAGTGAAGGTGCCAGATGTCAGGGTCCCGCTGTACGAACCCGCGCTGCTGTGGCAGTCGACGCGCCGGTTGCCCGAAGGGCTGTAAAACGCCAGAAAGGCGGATTGCAGCCCGGAGGAATTGTCCGTCGCCTGTATCGCCCCGGTGAGCGCAGTGTCAGCGAAAGACACGTCAAACGCCGCGGGAGCGAAGGAGTAGGTCACGAGCACCGGCGGCGTCGTGTCCTGCGCGGACAGCACGGCGCTGCCGGCAAACACAATCCACCCCAGACGGGCGAGAATTCCGCGGCGGAATCGCAGGCCGCGGGATTGGATCTGCCGCGACGTGCGCATTCCCGCAGGAATAGTGCCCGTCGGCGAAGAAAAATCTCACGCCACAGCGCCCGCCAGCCCGGCTCACAACGGCACGCGCGCCCGCCAGAGGACAGCCCCCCCGGCCGCTGCCACTTCATAGGCCGTTCCAGCGGCGATCAGCGCCGCCTGCCCGTGCTGCAACTCCACCGCCGCCTCCCCGGAAAGGACCGCCGCGGCACCCTCCATGGCGAGCAGAATCTCCGGGCTTCGCGCCTCGCGCGCCACCCTGCTGCCCTCCACCCGGATCGCACTCAACTCGAACTCCCCGGCAGGCGTCCGGTAGACGCGCTCCGCCCCGTCCACCGCCTCGCCCTCGATCACCTCTGGCGCGCCGTCCTCGAACCGCACGATGCGCAGCAACTCGTCCACGTCCACATGCTTCGGCGTCAACCCGCCGCGCAGCACGTTGTCCGAGTTCGCCATCAGTTCCACAGTGGCGCCCTGAAGATAGGCATGCAGGATCCCCGCGGGCTGAAACGTCCCCTGCCCGGGGCGGAGGCGCACGAGGTTCAGCAGAAAGATGGAGAAGATCCCGCGGTCGCGCCGCCCGCCGGGCAGCGGGAACTCGCGCGCGGCGCGCAGCGCCCAGTATTCGTGCGAATTCTCAGGCCAAGGCGCGCCTCGCTCCAGCCGCTCGAGCAGCGCATCCAGCAGCTCATCCACACGCTCCTGCGGCAGATGCAGGATATGCGTGTACAACTCCCGCAGCAGCGCGGCGCGGCGGCTCGCATCTCCCCCCTCCGCGCGCAGCCGCCCGGCAAAGTCCGGCATCACGGAGAGCGCCTCCGGTGTCCGCTCCATCCACCCGGCGATCTCCTCCAGCCGCCGGAAGCCGTGCAGCATCCAGAATTCGCTCTGCGCGGCGTGCACCTCGGGCTTGTGATTGCGATCCCGGTAATTTCGGTGAGGCGCATGCACGGGAATTCCCAGCGCATTCTCTCGCGCGAACCCCTCCTGCGCCTGCTCCCGGTCCGGGTGCACCTGAATGGAGAGCATCTTCCGCGCATCCAGCACCTTGAGCAGGAACGGCAGCGCCGGGCCGAAGCGCTGCACGCACTCCTCGCCCAGCCAGCCGCGCGAATCGCCGGCGATCACCGCGTCCAGCGGCATCTCGCCCTGCGGCATTTCCGCCGTGGCGGGCGCCTTGGGATGCGCGCCGTACCACAGCTCGGCCCAGGGCTTGCGGTCCGGGTTCGTCGCGCCGATCAGCGCTGGCAGGAACTCCGTGCCGCCCCAATCGTAATGCTGCACGGCGGGGCGGATCCGCACCACACGCGGCTCAGCCATCCAGGTCCCTCTCCAGCCGCCGCAGGATGCCGTCCGGCTCCCGCACTCCCATCGCAGCGATGGCGTCGGCGCGCTCCTGCGTATCGGCAACGGCGTAGATGCGGAACTCGTCCGCATTGCCTGACGGGCGCAGGTGCGCGATGTCGCCGTTGGAAAACCAGATTCGCAGCCCGTCGGTCGCATCCAGCCTCTCGATGGCGCCAAAACCGTCCGCGGGGCGGAAGTAGTCTCCCAGCAGCGCCACCACGCCGGGCAAATCGCTGCCGTCGCTCGCCTGCGGCGTCAGCCGCTCGAGGATGCGCGCCGCCTTCTCGCGCGGAAACTCGCGCAGCAGCGCAGAGCGCCCGAAGCGCCGCGGCAGCCGGTCGAACAGCTCCGCCGGCGTCACCCCGCGCCGCGCTGCTGCCGTCAGCACCGTCAATATGGGCAGAAACGAGTCGCGCGACGGCAGAGCGTCCAGCAGCGCCCCGTCGCGCTCGATTGGGCTGCCGGTGAGGAATCCGCCGTTCGCTTCCCAGCCCACCACGCGCTTCCGCCCTTTCGCTGCGGCGCGCTGCATGCCGGCGATGACAAACGGCGATCCGATCCGCGTCTTCGGCTCCAGCACGGCTGCCAGCGGCGAGCGGTCGATGGCATCGTTCGCGCTCACAGGCACCACCACGGCGTCGGCTTCCAGCTCCATTGCCACCAGCAGCCCCAGCAGATCTCCCGGGTGGAACCGCGCGCGCCCCCCGCGGACGCTCACAAACAGCGGCCGGTCGCTGTCGCCGTCGGTCGAAACCACGGCCGCCACCGGGCCGCCTTGCGATTCCGTCTCGCGCGCCAGCTCTTCCAGCCGCGCCAGCAGCCCGTCGCTGATGTTCTCCGTGTCGATGGGGACGAACGTTTCGCTGCGCCCGGCGCGGATCACCTCTGCCCCCAGCGCCTCCAGCACCTCGGCCAGCAGATCCCGCCCGACTGCCGAGTGCTGATACACGATCACGCGCTGCCCCCGCAGCGGTTGCCCGCGGAAGAAGTCCAGATAGCGCCGCCGGTAGGCTTCCCGCGCTTCATGGCTTGCCTCCGGCAGCGGCAGCGAACCCTCTTTCAGCATGCCGCGCTCATTGAAGGGCGACCGCTCGAACGGCGTTGCGTACATTTCCGCCCGCACGCGCGCCACCTGTTCCTGCACCGGGGCTTCGTGTTCCTTCAGCAGCTCCCCCGTGCTCGTGTTCAGCTTGTAACCGTTGCGGTCGAACGGGATGTGGCTGCCGGTGACCATGATGCTCGCGCGGCGGCGCCCGAAGCCGTAGTAGGCCAGCGCGGGAGTCGGAATGAAGCCCTCGAACACCGGCGTGAAGCCGCTTGCCCGCACTGCCTCGCACACCGCCTGCACGATCTCGCCCCGCCCTCCCTGTTCCTCGACAAACCGCACCGAGCTCGGGCGCAGGTCGGAAGCGATGAACACGTCCTCTCCGGATTCGATCCCGCCCTTGTCCTTCGGCAGCGTCTTCAGGAACTCGAGCTCCGCGCGGACATTGATGAAAATTTCCAGCTGCGTCAGATCCACGACGCGCCCGCGCCTTCCCGAAGTGCCGAAGCGCAGCTCCACAGGCTCGTATGTCAGCCGCTCCCGCAGTGTCTTTCCCATGCCAGTCCCCTTCGATCCACCCGCCGGAAATTCAGGCCGCTGTCGCGCCTCGCAGCCTCCACCACGCGCCGGCCAGAACGGCGGGAGGATACACCAGAAGCAACGCCGCGATATACCACAACGGCAACTCGCCCACGCTCGAGGCGGCGTAGACCAGGCCCATCGTCTCGCCCAGCACAATCAGATAGGCTGCGTGGCGCCATGGCCGCTCCGGCGCAAGGTGCGCCGTCAGCCACCCGCCGATCATTGTACACACAGCGCCCACCAGCAACCGGGCGGCGGCCATCCTGTCAGTCATCATCAGCCCCGATTCCGGCGGAACCGGAGCGATCCGGATCAGGATCTCATCGGTTGCGATCACCAGCAATTGAATCACCGCCCACCCACCGAATACCGCCGCCAGACTGCGCCACATCACGCCGAGTGTACCGCAGCGGCGGCCCGCAGGGCTTCAGCGGCTGCCTGGAAGCGCCGGTGCCCGCCGCGGTTCTCAGCTCGCAGCCCCGGACGCACGCAAAGGCGAGCCTGCCGCGAGCCAGCAGCCGGCGGCAATGGCTGCAGGCCACGTCGCCAGCAGGCCCATCTGATACCAGGACTGGATTTGCCCCCACGTCATCACAGCGGAGAGCACGCCCATCAGCTCGCCCCAGAGGATCAGGTAGACGGCGTGCCGCCACGGCTGGCGCGCCGCCAGCTTTACCGTGATCCATCCGCCCAGCACGGAATATAGCGTGGAGGTGCCCAGGCTCAGCGCAGCGAGCCGGTCCGGCGGCATCTGGCCCGCCACGTACTCACCGGGAAACACTTTGCCGAGGACCAGGTCCGTCAGCACGACAAGAATTCCCACCGACGCCCAGCCGGCGAGAACGGACAGAATGCTTCGAAGCATTCTGCCAGTCTACCGTGCCACGGGTCCGGCGGCTGGACTCGGCCTGCGTCCGGGCCAATCAATGAATTCCCTGCAGAAGCGCCTCTGCCGCCCGCAGTTCCTGCACCCGCTTTGTGATGCGCGGATGCGTGGAAAAGAGGTCGTTCAGGAATCCGAAAAAGCCAACCACTTCCTCCTCCTGCGAGAGGAAGGCCTCGAGATTCAGGTTCGGCGTCAGCATGCGGCTTCCGCATGCCAGCGCCGCCAGGCCGCGGATCGCCGCGTCCTTGCTCCCCGCCAGCCACATGCCGACGCGGTCCGCCGACAACTCGCAGGCGCGCGCGTATGCCGTCCCGAGGAAGGGCACGAACCGGGAGGGAGCCAGGAAAACGCCCTTCAGCAGGCTTGTGTGCCCCAGCGCGTGGTGCCCGAGTTCGTGGCCAAGGATGGAACCCAGCTCCGCCAGGGATCCGCTGGCCAGCATCACGTCCACGAGCCCTGACATCAGCAGGATGTAGCGGTTCTTCAATTGGCGGATTGCCAGCGCATTGATCACCCCGTCTCCGTTGACGATGAAGACCTCCGTAGGTTTGCTCAAGCCCAGGCGGGCTGAGTATTCCTTCACCAGATGATAGATCTCGTGGAACTGACGTTCGCTGACGCGAACCGCATTCCCCAGCAGCTGCGCCCGGAAGAATTGTCCCGACAGCCACAATGCGATCGCCGCGCCGATGACGAAGATCCAGCCGACCAGGATCACAATCCAGATCAGAATCAGCCAGGCGAACCCCGCCGCGATGGCCGCAAGGGCGAAATAGGCGGATTCCTTCGGGTGCCGGAGGGCCGAAACACCCGGCAAAAAGCCCTGCCCAACCGCCGCCGGATAACTCTGCTGTCCCTGCCACGCCGGGCTGAAGGCGGTTGCAACCGCCGCTGGACGCGCCGCATTTGCTACATCGGCCCCGGTGGCGAGGATAGCGCCGCACCAGCGGCAAAACTTCTCGAAATCCGGCAAATCTCTTTGGCAGGATGGACAAGTGATCATAGGGTCTCCGTATTTATGCCTCGAATATCACGCCTCCTCTTGAGGAACAAGTCCCCACTTGAGTGAAATGATGTTGTTTCTATCGCCGCACAATTCTCCAGAAGAGCCGATTGTCCGCACTGCGCAGTTTTGCCCGAAGGACAAGAACCGGCAAGACAGCAGGAACAGGGAATCCCCCTGGCATCGGCCCCGCCACATGCGATCCTCGTTTTCTCGGGAAGCATTTGCTTGGGCCAAAGGCCTCAGGCAGCTCCGGGGCAGGGATGCAAGATGGGCGTCAAACAGGAAGCTGTGCGTCTCTTCGCTCCGGCCACGGATTTGCCGCCCAAGGCAGCGGTTGGGAGTTCGCGCCGCAGCGGGATGTCCAAACGCGAGAGGGCCGGTGCGTTGCAGGGATCTCCGAGGAGCCTGAGGAAAAGCCGCCCTCCGGCACGGTATTGACGGTCGCGGCCGCAGCACAGGGTCCCGTCGCAGCGAGATGCCCGAACGCGATGGGGCCAGTGCTTTGCAGGGATCCCCGAGAAGCCTGTCGAGCGGCGGTCAAAACGGATTCGCCGGGAGCGAAGCAGACACCGCGAGGGATTCAGTCCAAAATTCGCGGTCCTCGCGACAGGTTTCACCCTCTGTGGCACAACGCTGGCGCTCGAGTCGCACTGCTTGCGCTGTTCCCCCGCGGTTGCGCCGGGGCCGCGGTGCTGGCGCTGCCGCCTTCCCAAGCCGTTTTCCCCCGACGCTTGCGCCGGGGCCGCGCTGGAACGCCATTGCCGTGCCGTTGTCCTCGCGCGAAGTCCTCGATGACGGCGTTGTGGCATCGGCGCTTTCCCTTGGGGCGCCCGAAAAAACGCGGCCCCGGCGCAAGCGCCGGGGGAACTCGAAAATGTAGACGCCGGAAAGATCGCTAGCCGCAGGATCCCGCAACCCAACCGCCCCCGGCTGCAGGATGAAGGGCGGATAATGTACGTTCATCCCCGAGCGCTTGCGCCCGTGCCCCGCTCTTTGCGGCGCCGCTTTTCGGAGCCGTCTCCCAGCCCGGTTTCCCCCGGGCGGTTGCATTGGGGTCGCGATGGAACGCCCTTCCCGTTCCAGAAATCGGGGAATGCGAAAGGAGGCTGTGCGCGAGATGCCGGAAACTGTCCATTGGCTTTAGCTCGGCCTACGCCGGTGCCGTTGTCCTCGCGCGAAGTCCTCGATGACGGCGTTGCAGCATCGGCGCTTTCCCTTGGGGCGCTCGGGAAACGCGGCCCCGGCGCAAGCGCCGGGGGAACTCGAAAGTGCAGGTGCCGGTAGAATCGCAATCCACTGGGCCGCGCGACCAAATTGTTGCCGTCGGCGGCGTACAGGGCGCGCAACCCGCTCTGTTCCCCCGGTGCTCATTCTGTGGCCGCGTTCTCCGCGTTGCCGCCGTTGTTCCTCCGGCGCTCGCGCCGGGGCCGCCATGCTTCCGCTGCCGCCTCCCCGAACCACCTCCCAAGCAGTTTTCCCCCGGCGGTTGCGCCGGGGCCGCGGTGCTGGCGTAGCTGCCGGGCCGCTCGTGCCCGGCAAACCCGAGAGTGGAAAGGCGGCCAAGATCGCGCGCCAAGCGCCCGGGCGGCGCCGCCGGACCGGCATGCGTTCCAGCCGCGGCACCCACACCGGTTCCGGCATCGGAGCGCCCGCCGCCGTCATCGGTTAGGGTATGGCCGAACTCAAGGAAGGTTCCAAAGCACCCGACTTCACGCTCGCCGATGACTCCGGTGCCAAGGTCAAGCTCTCCTCCTTCGCCGACAAGACCGTCGTGCTTTACTTCTACCCGCGCGCGGACACGCCCGGCTGCACGAAGGAAGCCTGCAGCTTCCGGGACCACCATCAGGAGATCCTCGCCCGCGGCGCCGTGGTGCTCGGCGTTTCCCCGGATGATGTGGCAGCGCTAGCGAAGTTCAAACAAAAGTACTCGCTTCCGTTTCCGCTGCTCGCCGATCCCGATCACAAGGCCGCCGAAAAGTACGGCGTGTGGGTCGAGAAGAACATGTACGGCAAGAAGACGATGGGCATCGAGCGCAGCACGTTCGTGATCCACAAGGGCAAGATCGCGAAGATCTTCCGCAAGGTGAAGGTGGACGGGCACACGGAAGAGGTGCTCGAGGCTCTCGGCGCGCTTGCCGGGTGATCCCGGCTCAGCCCTTCCTGATCCGGACCGGGAGGAGCGGTCAGCACGCCTGTGGTGCCGGCGCCCCGCTCCGGTACTGGGGCCATTAGGACAAATTGGAGCGAAAATCCTCCCCTCTCCTATTGCATCCGCCCCTCCTCCCGTGCAGACTGGCAGCAAGTTCCAACAGGGGGGCTTATGCTCATCAGGATCGTGTTTCTTGCCGTTGCCTGCGCATGCGCCGGGGCGCACGCCGCGCCGATCACGTACTTCGCCGAACTCACCGGCCCCAATGAGGCGCCGCCCAACGCCTCGCCCGGAATCGGGCAGGCCTACGTCACGATCGACACGGCGGCGCACACCCTTGTCATCGATGTCGCCTTTTCCGGGCTCATCGGAACGGTCACCGCCGCCCACATTCACTGCTGCACCGCCACGCCCTTCACCGACACGGTGGGCGTGGCGACGATGCTGCCGACGTTCGCCGGATTCCGTTCGGGCGTCACGGCAGGAACGTACCTCAACACGTTTGACACGTCCCTGACAACCACCTTCGGCGCTGCGTTTCTCACTGCCAACGGCGGAACAGCAGCAGGCGCGGAAGCGGCTCTTGCGGCGGGGCTGGCGCAAGGCAGGGCGTACTTCAACATCCACACAACGCAGTTTTCGGGAGGCGAGATCCGCGGGTTCCTCACTCCCATTCCTGAGCCGGGAACGATGGCACTCGTCGGAATTCCGGTGGCGCTGGCGTGGATCCTCAGGTGGGGCAGGCGCACCGGGCGCGCCTGATCCCGAGCCGTTGCCCCATGGGGGCGCTGAACTCCGCCCGGCCGAAGGGAAGCCCGGAGAGCCGGCGGCAGAAGGCGCCGCGCCGGGGGCTCAGCCTTCTTTCAGCTCCACGATCGTCGCGCCCGCGCCTCCCTCGGCGGGCGATGCCGGATAGAACTTTTCGACGTGCGGGTGCGCGCGGCACAGCTGCTCCACGGCGCGCTTCAGAATTCCCATCCCGTGCCCGTGGATCACGCGCACGCGCGTCACCCCTGCCAGAAACGCGTCGTCCAGAAACTTGTCCACCTCCTCGCGCGCATCCTCCGCCGTCTTGCCGATCACATTCACCTCGCGCGTGAGTGTGTCCCACCGCGGTCCGGCGGTGAGCGTCACCCCCGCGGGCAGCCTCGCCGCGCCCGGCGCAGGCGGCAACACCTCCACGACATCCTCCGCCGAAACCTGCATCCGCAGGAAGCCCACGTCCACTTCCAGCCGCCCGCCTTCCAGCACCTTCCGCACCTGCGCCGGCTGGCTGACGTCCTTCAGCCGCACCCGCGCGCCTTCGCGGATCTCCTCCGCCGGCGCCTTCTTCGCCTCCGGCTGCTTCAACGCCGCAACGCTCTCCTCGAACTCGCGCCGCACGCGCGCCGCCTGCCGCAGCGCTTTTTCCGCCTGCCGCCTCTGCCCGGGCGCCGAAAGCACAGTGGCGATCAGCTCCTGCGCCTGCTTCTCGAACTGCCGCTTCGCCGCCTCCGCGGCTTCCTCGATCTCCCGGAGCCGCGCCTTCTCCCGCCGCTCCATCTGCTCGAGCAGCCGCCGTTCGCGCTCCTCCAGTTCCGCGCGCCGCCTCTCGAGCTCTTCCAGCCGTGCCGCCGCCTCGCCCAGCTTCGCTTCCAATTGCCGCAGCAGCTCGGCCATCTGACGGTCCCGCTCGCCCATCGCCGCGCGCGCCCGCTCCACAAGCCGCGGCGGCAGCCCCAGCCGCGCGGCGATCTCCAGCCCCGCCGACTTCCCCGGCGCTCCTGTCGACATCCGGTAGGTCGGCTCCAGCGTCTCCTCGTTGAAGCCCATCGCCGCGTTCACCACGCCCGCTGCCGTGGCGCCGAACACCTTCAGCGCCGGCAGGTGCGTGCTCGCCAGCGTGAATGCGCCGCGGCGGTGGAAGTCCTCGAGCACTGCCACGCCCAGCGCGCCGCCTTCGTCCGGGTCGGTGGCGCGCCCCAGTTCATCCAGCAGCACCAGCGAGCCGGACGTCGCCAGTTCGATCATCTCCTTGAGCCGCTCCACGTGCGCGCTGAAGCTGGACAGGCTCTGCTCCAGGCTCTGGTTGTCCCCGATGTCGGCCAGCACGTCGTCGAACCACGGCAGCACGGCGCGCGCCGCAGGCACGGGGATGCCGCTCTGCGCCATCAGCGCCGCCAGCCCGGCGCACTTGAGGGCCACGGTCTTGCCGCCCGTGTTCGGGCCGCTGATGAGCAGCGTGCGATGGCCGGAATCGAGCGAAAACGTCAGCGGCACCACGCGGCGGCGCTGCCGCCGCAGGATGTCTTCCAGGAGCGGATGGCGCGCCTCCACGAGTTCGAAGCGCGGCGCCTCGTCGGGCGCGAAAGCCGGAACGGTGGCGTCGAAATCCAGGGCGAAGCGGGCGCGCGCGAAGGCGAAATCCAGCGCTGCCAGCGCGGCGGCGGCTTCGCGCACCTCCGCCCCCCGGCGGCGCAGTTCGGCGGTCAGCTCGCGCAAAATGCGGTGCACCTCGCGCTGCTCCTCCTCCAGCAGCCGCACCAGCTCGTTGTTCAGCTCGATGGTCTCCAGCGGCTCCAGAAACAGCGTGTGCCCGCTGCCGCTCGAGCCATGCACCACGCCCGGCAGCTTGCGCCGCGCGCCCGGCACCACGGGTACCACGAACCGCTCGTTGCGGATCGTGATGAACTCCTCCTGCAACAGCCCGTCCTCATGGTGCGTTTTCAGGAAACGTTCCAGCGACTCCTGCACCAGCTGCCGCTGCCGCGCAATCTCGCGCCGGAGGCGGGCCAGCTCCGGGCTCGCGTCATCGGCGATCGTCCCGTCGGGCAGCACCTTGCCCTGCAACAGGCGCAGCGTCTCCCGGAGGTCGGCGATCTGCGCCGCACGGCGGGCGATCCGGGGCAACTGCGCCGCAGCCGGCGCCAGCGCCTGCCGCACCTGCTGCGCGCGTTCCAGCAACACGGCGAGCGAGTGGATCTCCAGGGGGTCGAGCACCGCCCCGTCGATCCGGAGCTTCGCCGCAGCCGGCTCTGCATCCGGCAGCCCGTCGAAGCGCAGCGGCACGGCTTGCGCCTTGCGCCCGGAGGGCGGCTTCTGCGACTCGCGCAGCCACTCCATGGCTTCGGCTGCCTCCGCCAGCGCCTCCTCCGCTTCCTCGCGGCTCGCCAGCGGCGCCATCCGTTCCAGCAGCCGCCGCCCGCCCGGAGATCCCACATACCGGCCCAGCAGCTCGCGCAGGCGCTCATATTCCAGCAGCTCGAGGCTCCGCGCGTTCATCCCTCCATCTCCCTCCAGATGGCCAGCGCCTTCTCGATCACCGGAGGCGTGCCCGGCGCCACCTGCAGCGAAGCCAGCTCTTCCACCCTCACCCACTGCGCGCCGCTGACGTCGCTGCCCCACGCCAGCTCGCCGCCCGCCACGCGGCAGAGGTAATCGACGATCACATAGTGAAACTCCGTGCGCCCTTCCCGGTCCGGAATGATCCGCTCGAAGATCGCCGCCACGGTGAGCGGCTCCACAATCAGCCCCGTCTCCTCCCGCACCTCGCGGCGCAGCGCCTGATCCAGCCGCTCGCCGGTCTCCACCAGCCCGCCCGGCAGGGTCCACCATCCCTTCAACGGCTCCTGCCCGCGTTCAATCAGGAGCACGCGGCCTTGATCAAAAATCACCGCGCCCACGCCAAGCAGCGGACGCTCCGGGTAGCGGCGCGAACTCATGGCTGCAGGGCCGCCCGCGCTCCCCGCGCCACCAGATGCACGGCGCTCCGCGTGGCGGCGTAGATGTCGCCCGTGGAAGGATGCACGGCGAAGTTGGCCACGCGGTCCGGCAGCCGGATCTTCTCGATCAGCGTTCCCTTCGCCGCGTAGATCTCCAGAAACTCGCCCGCCGCCACCAGCAGGTTTCCATCGCGGTCCGTGCGCACGCCCAGCGGAATGCTGCCCGTCTTCGCGATCAGCACGCGCGGGTTGGACACGGCGCCGGCACGGCTCACATCGAACGCGCGCACCAGGCGCTCGTCGGCGAACGTCACATACAGCGTGCGCTCATCAGGCGAGAGCGCAATGCCCGACGGGCGCGACTCGCTCCGGTACACGGCCTCCAGATCCCCTTTCGGGTTCACATGAAAGACGCCGTGGAAGGGCAGCTGCCGCCGCTCATTGGCGGAGCCGAACGCAGGATCGGTGAAGTAAATATGGCCGTTGGAGCGGATCACCAGGTCGTTCGGCCCGTTCAGCGGCTTGCCTTCATACTCGCGCGCGAGCACAGTCAGAGCGCCGTCCTCTTCGATCCGCACCACGCGCCGCGCCTCCGTCTCGCAGATCACCAGCCGCCCCTTCGGGTCGAACGCCAGCCCCGCTGCGCCGCCGGAGGGCTTGCGGACAACAGCCGGAGGCTTGCCAAACACGATCCTCACAATCCGGTCCTCCGGCGGATCGGCCACCAGCAACGAACCCGCCTGTTCAATGGCCAGCCCGTCGGCATAGCGAAAGCCGGATGCCACGCGTTGAATCAGATGCTGCCCCGTCTCCTGCGCGGAACACAAACAGGCCAGGGCGAGCAGGGCCGGCGCGGCGCTCTTCACGCTCTCATTGTAGGCGTTCAGCCATACTCGAAGCCTGCAAGGGCGAAGACGAATTCGGGCCGCTCCGCGACGGCGGGCCCGCGCCTCATCCGCATCAGCCGCCGCACGGGCCGGAATCCCAGGCTTTCCGCCAGCTCCAGAGCCGCCGGATTGGCGCAAGTCACATCCCAGAAGCACCGGCCGGAAACCCCGCAATGCAGGATTGCCTCGCGCGCCTTGTCCGCCGTGCGCGCCGTCACCGGCCCGATGTAGGACGCCACGCGCCCGGGGCGCGAGCAGCCAGTCCGCTCCAGCAGGCGGCGCCGGTCCGCGCCGAACGCCTGACGGTCCAGCGCAAAATCAAATTCCGGAGGGCGGGCCTCTTGCGCCTCCAGCCAGCCCTCGCGCCGTTGCACTTCGTATTCGTCCACAAAGCCGAGCCTCGCGTACACCGGGCGCCCCTGCTCCGTCGCATCCAGCCGCACCGTGGCGATGCCGCGCTGCTGACAAAACTCCAGGCACCGCTCCATCAGCCGCGTGGCGAAGCCCCGCCCGCGGTACTCCGGCAGCGTCAGCACCATCCCGATCCACGCCAGCTCGCGCCCGTAAGCGATCACAGTGGCAGAGGCCGCCACCCTTCCATCCGCGTCGATGCCGAAGCACCCCTCCGGCTCGAGCTCCAGCAGGCGGAGCCAGTCTTCGGCCGTCTGGTTCCACCCCGCGGCTTCCGACAGCCGCATCAGGCCGGGCAAGTCCGCGCGGGAAAGCGCTCTCACCGGGTTCACGCCGCAGACCCTCCTACTGACATTTCTATTGACTCGCCCGCAAGACTCTCATATAGTATCGGTAACCGGGGCATGAGGTAGTCCTCTCGTCGCTGATCTGGCAAGTTTTCCGGGCTTCCTGCGTGCCTTCCGGCCATGTAGATCCGAACCCATTTCAGAGGAGCATCTCCTGATGCAATGGATGACACCGATCAAGAAGAGCATCCCGGCGGCTGCCTGGGCTGCGGCCATCCTGCTGGCAGTGTTCAGCCAGCCTGCCGCCGCGCAGATCCTGTACGGCTCGTTGACTGGCAACGTGACGGATCCCAGCGGCGCTGCAGTGGTGGGCGCCACTGTGACCATCACGCAAACTGAAACGAATCAGACCCGCACGACGACCACCAACGACTCGGGCATCTACAACTTCCCCACGATCCCCGGCGGCACCTACGAACTGAAAGTCACCGCGCAGGGCTTCCGCACGCTGGTGCGCACGGGGATCGCAATCTCCACCAACACGGTGACCCGCGTCGACGCGCAACTCGAGCTCGGCGCGGTGACCGAATCCATCCAGGTCACCGGCGAAGCGGCGCTGCTGCAAACCGACCGCGCTGAAGTGCGCCGCGAGCTACCCAGCGTCACGCTTCTGAACACGCCCATCCCGCCCGGGCGGAACTACCAGCAGATGTTCAACCTGCTGCCGGGCTTCACGCCCCCGCGCAACGCGCATTCGGTGCCGTCGAACCCCTCGCGCGCGCTGCAGTTCGAAGTGAACGGCACCGTGGCGGCTTCCAACAACATCCGCCTCGACGGCGCCACGCAGTACAACATCTGGCTCCCTCACATCACCGCCTACGTGCCCGCCCTTGAGTCGATCGAGGCGGTGAACGTGGTCACCAACGCCTTCGACGCCGAGCAGGGGCTCGCCGGCGGCGCGGCGATCAACGTCCAGATCAAGAGCGGCACCAACGAACTCCACGGCAGCGCCTTCTGGTATCACGACAACAACAAGACCAAAGCCCGCCCCTTCTTCCTGCCCGTCACCGAAGGCATGCCCAAGCGCGTCTACAACCAGAACGGCGGCACCATCGGCGGGCCGATCAAGAAGGACAAGCTCTTCTACTTCGTCAGCTACGAGGGAACCTACGACCGGCAGTTCGCCGGCGGGCTCTCCACCGTGCCGACCCCCCGCATGAAGCAGGGCGACATGAGCGAGTCTCCGCGGATCGTGTACGACCCCGACAGCGGCGACTCCCAGGGGCGCAACCGCATCCCCTTCGCCGGCAACATCGTCCCCCAGAGCCGCTGGGATCCGATCGCCATCAAGCTGGTTCCCTTGCTTCCCGATCCGACGGCGCCCGGGCAGTTCACTGACAACTACTACTCCCAGGGCACCTTCAAGTTCGACCGCCACACTGTCGACAGCAAGGTGAACTGGAACGTCACCGACAAGATCACCTCCTACCTGCGCCTCAGCCTGCTCGACTATGACATGATCGCGCCCACCCGCTTCGGCGAGAAGCTGCTGGGCTCCGCGCTCGCCGGCGGCAACCCGGGCGCCGGCTTCGGCAAGACGGCGAGCATCACCGCGGCGATGACCTACACGATCACGCCCACCTTCGTCTTCGACACCAACTTCGGCTACACGCTGATGGATACCAACGTCGAGCAGTACGGCATCGACCGCAACATCGGGCAGGAGCTCGGCATCCCTGGCACCAACGGCAAGCGGCGCATCGAGGGCGGCTGGCCCGGCTTCGGCATCAGCGGCTTCACTACCTTCGGCCTCGCCGACAACTACATGCCGTACTTCCGCCACGACCCGCAGTTCCAGTGGATCGGCAACGGCAACTGGACCAAGGGCCGGCACAATATCCGCTTCGGCGCCGAACTCGGCTGGCAGCACCTGAACCACTCCCAGCCCGAGTTCTATGGCGGCAGCTGGGGCGCCCCCGGCGGCTTCTCCTTCGGTGGCGGCCCGACCACGCTCAACGGCGGCCCCGCCTCCAACCAGTGGAACGGCATGGCCTCGTTCCTGCTCGGCCGCGCCACCCAGATCGGCAAGATCTATCAGTGGCCCGACGAGTACTCCACCCGCACCTCCATGCAGAGCTTCTACTTCCGCGACCAGTGGCAGGTCACGCGCCGCCTGACGCTCAACCTCGGCACGCGCTGGAACTACTTCCCCATGCCCACCCGCGCCGACCGCGGTCTCGAGCGCTACTTCTTCCCCGGCGACCCCAATTACGGCGACAAAGTCATGGTCTGCGGCGTCGGGTCGCTGCCCAAAGACTGCGGCGTCGAGGTCAGCAAGAAACTGTTCGCCCCCAGCGTGGGCATCGCCTTCCGCCTGAACGACCAGACCGTCATCCGCTCCGGGTACGGCATCAACACCGACCCCTGGAACATCGCCCGCGCCATGCGCACCAATCACCCGCTGCTGACCGCGCAAACCGTCAACGCGCCCAACTCCTTCTGGTGGGCGGGGCTTCTGAAGGACGGCATCCCGGTCATCAATCCGCCGGACATCGGCAACGGCGTGGTGGATCTGCCGCGCAATGTCGTCTTCAACACGCTCGACAGCAAATTCGTCCGCGGCTACATCCAGAGCTGGAATTTCACCATCCAGCGGCAGCTGCCCCTCAAGCTGGTGGCCAGCGCCGGCTATGTGGCCACCCGCATGACGGGCTTCCTCGGCTACGAGGAGCGCAACTACGGGCTCGTGGGCGGCGGCGCTGCCAGCCGCATTTACTTCCCGCAGACGCAGCGCAACGTCTCGCTCGCCGTCGTCAACCGGCTCGGCAACAGCACCTATGACTCGCTCCAGCTCACGCTGGACCGCCGCTTCAGCGAGGGCTTCCTGCTGAACACCGCCTATACCTGGTCGAAGTGCATCTCGCTCGCCGGCTTCGGCAACAGCGGCGACCGCGTCGAGATCAAGATCCCCGAGTACTACCGCCTGAACCGCTCCCAGTGCGGCATCCACACGCCGCACCGCTTCACCGCCAACGGCATCTGGCAGCTGCCCTTCGGACAGGGCAAGCGCTGGGCGCAGAGCGGCTTCGCCGCTGCCTTGCTCGGCGGCTGGCAGCTGAACGGCGCGCTGATGCTCCAGAGCGGCAACCCGTTCACGGTCACCAGCTCCGGCGCGTCCCTCAACGCTCCGGAAAGCTCTCAGCGCGCCGACTGGATCGGCGGCAACGAGAAGCCGCGCAAGCTCGGCGGCATCGGCC
>JBBFLJ010000007.1:0-356 GCA_037481575.1 Bryobacteraceae bacterium
AAGGGTGTGGCGAAGTTCTCCCCCTGGCAACGAGGCACAGGTGTGCCCGGATCCCCGCAGTCCTTCCCAAAGGCCCGGATTCAGGTTCACTCTCAAAACTGCCCGGTCAAGTCTTTAACGCCACCGAGGCAGGTTGAGTCAGGGGGGACACTCCCGAAGTTCCTGATCCTCGCTGCAAGTCTGACGGACTTTCGCCCCACGCCCGCGCCGGTTCGGCGCCGCTGGCGTCCGAGGAAGGGCCGGTGAAACCGTGGACAAAGCGGCTGCACGAGCAGCGCGGCCCCGACGCAAGCGTCGGGGGAACCGCGCAGCCAGCGCAAACGCTAAGGGCGAGGGGGTCAGCCTGATCCGGCACC
>JBBFLJ010000007.1:366-56773 GCA_037481575.1 Bryobacteraceae bacterium
CTCCAGGTCGATCAGGCCCAGACGGACCTGGCGGCGGTCGCGATGCTCGAACTTCGGCTTCGGTTTCGGCTGGGTCATGCTGGTTGGATGCATCAAACAAACAAAACGACCCGATTCTGTTTTAAATCCGGTGGGGATTTTTTCACATTCCCAAGCGCTAAGGGCGAGGGGGTCAGCCTGATCCGGCACCTTCGTGCAGCCCGCCATGCGCTTCGGTCACGATCCTGGAAACGGCGATCAAGGGCTCGCCACAATTTCCAGGAGGAACCGGCGATCCGGTGTCCGCAAAGCGGCTGCTCCACGGGAAGCCCGGCTCAGTCCGGCGCGCCTCTCCGCACCGGTTGGTCTCGCCGCGCCCGGCCGCATGGTTCGGCAGCGTCGGGCGGGGTTCCCTCAATCGAGCGGTTGGATGCGGAGGTTGCGAAAGGCAATTTCGAAGCCCTCGGCTTCCAGCCCGATATAGCCCTTGCGCAGCGCCACGCCTTTCCACGTGCTCACCACCGCGCCGTTCACGGCGAGCGTCACCGTGTCACCCTCGGCGCGGATCTCATACAGGTTCCACTCGCCGGCGGGCTTCACGCGGTTCTCCTTCATCTGATCGCGGAGGTTCACGCGCGTCATTTCTCCGTTGGCGAGAGTGACGCCGAACAGCCATCCGCCTGCCAGCCCCGTCTGCGCCTGCGTCCACAGTTCCCCGTAGCGCGACAGGCGCACTCCGATGCCGCTGTTGTACTTCGTCTCGCCGGGCTTCGGCGTGAACCGCCATTCCACCTGCAGCACGAAGTCGCCGAACTCGCGGTCATAGCGGAGCCACTCGTGCCCGCCCTGCCCTGTGCAAAGAATCGTCCTGGATGCGGCATCCACCTGCCACTGCGGCGTGGGGTTCACAGGCCCCACGGGCGGGATGGGGATCCGGGTCCAACCGGGGATTTCCTTGCCGAGCGGGGTGTCCGGCGGGGTCAGGTCAATCCAGTCGGCGCCCGCGCAGGCCAGCGCGGCGCAAGCGCATATCACAAGAGCACGAAACAGCATGACGCGTCGACTCTATCACAGCGCCCTGCGTGCAGCTGGTCTTACTCGATCCCCAGCCGGTGCTGCATCTCCTCCAGCGTGTGCCCTTTCGTCTCGGGAAAAACGGCGAGCACGACAAAGAACTGCAACGCCATCATCGCAGCGAACAGCACAAAGGGCGCCGCACCCGAGGACGCCGCCACTACAGGAAAGATGCCGCTGATCAGGGCATTCATCGCCCAGTGCGTGAAGCTGCCAAGGCTCTGCCCCTTGGCGCGCACGCGGGTCGGGAAAATCTCGCTCAGGTAGACCCAGATCACCGCGCCCTGCGAGAAGGCGAAGAAGGCGATGAACGCCACCAGCAGCCACACGAGCAGGTGCTGGTGCGCCTGCGTGGAGAAGATCCATGCCACGCCCGCCAGGCTGGCGGCGCAGCCCACGCTGCCTACGAGCAGCATCGTCTTGCGCCCGATGCGGTCGATCACCGCCATCGCGAGGATCGTCGCCACCAGGTTGGTGAAGCCCACCGCCACCGCCTGAAGATCGCCCGAGACCTTGTCAAAGCCCGCGCGCGAGAAGATGTCATTCAGGTAGTACAGGATCGCGTTGATCCCGCTCAGCTGGTTGAACATCCCGATGGCGATGGCAAGGAAGACGGGAAGCCGGTACTTGCGCTGGAACAGCGGCTCGTCGGCGTGTCCGTGCTCGGCGTCGATCGAGGCGACGATGTCGGCCAGCTCCTTCTCCCAATCGGGCTCCCCGCTGAGCCGCAGCACCTCGCCGGCTTCGCTGACGCGTTGCTTCTTCGCCAGCCAGCGGGGGCTTTCGGGGATCGTGAGCAGCATGAACAGGAAAAGTGCGGCAGGCGCTGCCGCCACGCCCAGCTTCCAGCGCCATTCGGAGTCTCCGAAGCCCGCCAGCCCGATCAGGTAGTTCGAAAAATACGCGAGCAGAATGCCGAAAACGATGTTGAACTGGAAAAACCCCACCAGACGCCCGCGCCACCGCGCCGGGGCGATCTCGGCGATGTACATCGGACCCAGCACCGACGAGCCTCCGATCGCGAGCCCGCACAGGAAGCGGGAGAACAGGAACGACCACCAGTCCCACGCCAAAGCGCACCCAAGCGCGGAGACCAGATAAAACAGCGCCAGCAGACGCAGGCTGGCGCGCCGCCCGAAGCGGTCCCCCGGGATGCCGGCGAACATTGCCCCCACGATCGTCCCGTAGAGCGCGCTCGCCACCGTGAAGCCCAGCCTGCCGGGCGAGAGGCTGAACAATTGTTGCAGCGCGCTCGTGGCGCCGGCGATCACCGCCGTATCAAACCCGAAAAGCAGCCCGCCCAAGGCTGCCACTACCGTCGACTTGACCAGCGTCGCATTCAAACGCATGCGTCCGCCGAGTCTATCACGAGGCGCGGGGACGGCTGCCGCCGCCCCCGGATTCGCCTCGAGGTCCACGACGGGAGGCCAGACCGCCGCCCCCTCACCTGTTTGGAGCTGCGGAAGGTTCAGCGCGAATGTTGGACGACTTCGTTTTGATCACCAAAGCGCTTGTCTGCGGGTTTCTCTCGGCGGCTTCTCTGCCGATCCTTTCCAGCTCTTGCGGGTTCGCCGCTGCCTTCTGCACGGCAGAGTCATCATAGCCTGCCAGCACGATCACCACAGGCGGCAAGGGGCGAGGCATGGGCTTCACCGCCGCACGGTCCGCCGGACCCGTCTTCAGGTCCTCGATGCACAGGTAGCAGGCGCAGTACTTGCCAAAGCGAACGCAGAAGCAGGACGTGGCGCCGGACTGGAAGCATCCGCATCCTGCCGGAGGGCACCTTTCGCCGCTCTCTTTCGCCACCATGATCGAGGAACGCGCCGCATCAGCTTTGGTCAGCTTCTCCTGCAACTCCGGCGATGCTCGCAGCGCGTTCGCAAGCTCGTTCGCCTCCTTCTCGGAAATCCGGGCATCGTCATACAACACAACTACCCGGATGTCTTTCTTCTCGATGCCCCGCATTCTTGCGGCATCCTGCCCGAGGGCCAGCTCTGCCATCGAGAGGAGAGCTGCTGTCAGTAGCAACAACCTCATACTGCTCTTCAAACTCCTTGAACTTCCTGTATCTGCCTGGGACGAAGGGCGCAGTGACGGCTCGGCCATGCCGCATCCCCGCTCTGGCCCCTCTACAGAAGATACGAAGCCCGCGCCATGGTTTTCCATCTCCGGGGCCATCTGCCCCGGCAGGCGCCCGAACGAAGCTGCCCGAACCGGTGCGGCAGCCGGCATCAGCGCTCTGCGGACGCTTCCTGCAGCCGCCTCAGGAGCTGAATCTGGCCGGCATGATAGAGGTCATGGGCGGCGATGCCGCGGAGCAGGCGCGCCGTTGCGGCATCATTCAACCGGCTCTCCGGCAGCCCGGTGACAGCTTCTCTCAGCAACCTGTGCTCGCACTCCAGCAACCGCCGGGCTTGCCTCCACTCCGGCTCCGTGGCGCGGTCCGGGCTGGAGAAGAAATTCGACCCCTTCAGCGGGAACGATCCGCGCCTGAGCCCGAGCAGCCTTCTGCGGACCGCGTATTTCCAATACGCGCAGTGAATCGCCAGCTCCCAGATGTTGTGCCTGCCCGGTGCCGGGCGCCACAACGACTGCCCGGCGGTTACGCGGCGCAAAGCTCCCCGAAGGTTGGTTCCATGCCACGACTTGCGGTCGAACGCCTCGTCGAGGGCGTTCAGAAATGCGGTGCGGGTCTGGTCGCCCATGAATGTCATTCTCGGACAGAACCAAGCTGCCCGGACCACGGAATCAGGCGACTGCACTCAAGAACCAGCGGGCACGACCCGCGGTGCGTCCCCGGAGAAGGCCGGATCACGGGTGGCAACGCTCCAACGCCGCCTCCCGGACCGGGGTTGAATTCAAGCGGAGAAGTTCCCGCTGCGGCGCCAGAGCGACCGGTGCCCCCGCCAGAATGCTGCCGTCCGGACCGCGGTTGAATTCAGGCGGAGAAATTCCCGCTGCGGCGCACGCGAGACGGCGGGATGAACGCCCTTCCCGGAAACAGCTGGATGCGAGTACAAAGCTCCGGCTGTCACAGCAACATCGATGGGCAAGAGCGAAAGACGAGCGCCGGGAAACGGCTCTGCGGGCGCGCAACAAGAAACCGGCCCCGCAATGAAAAACCGGGCGCGCAGTGAAAAATCGGGCCCGCCACTGCGGCGGGCCCGCCGGAAGGTGCCTCCGCGGCGATGTGGAGCCGCGGCTGGAGAGATGGAACGCTTCAAGAAGCTTCGCGTGCCGTGGTCGCACGCGTCCTGCGGTCAGGATCAGGCCAGGTTTGGAATCTTGATGATCTTCTTCTGGATGGCGTACTGCACCAGCTGCGCTTTGTTGTGGATGTCGAGCTTGCGCATCAGGTTGAACTTGTGCGCCTCCACTGTCTTCACGCTGAGGTTCAGATCGCAGGCGATCTCCTTGACCGAATTGCCCTCGGCCAGAAGTTTCAGCACTTCGCGCTCGCGCGTGGTGAGGGTGGCGAAGCGCGGCAGGCGGTTGGCGGACTTGATCCGGGACCGGAAGTCGTCGACCAACTGCGACAGCATGCGCGGGCTCAGGTAGCTGCCGCCACGGCATACGTCGCGGATGGCGCCGGTCAGCTGGTTGGCGGGGCTGTCCTTCAGGACATACCCGTTCGCGCCCACCTCCATGCCCTCCACGAGGTAGTCCTCGTCGTCGTACATGGTCAGGATCAACACCTTCGTTTCTGGGCGGTTCTTCTTGATCTGGCGCGTCGCCTCAAAGCTGCTGAGACCGGGCATGCCGATGTCCATCAGGACGAGGTCCGGCCGCAGCTCCGCCGCTTTCTCCACGGCCTCGCTTCCGTTGGCGGCCTCGCCCACGACTTCCATGTCCGGCTCGGAGGCAATGAGTTGACGGATGCCCTGCCGGAACAACGTGTGGTCATCCGCCAGCAAAATCCGGATCTTAGCCATAAATCACTCCAGGTTGCTCGCCGCAGGAATTCCTCATTCTCATTTCGAGCGCCGGCGTCTTTCCGCCGGACGTTTCTTTCCTTCTGCTGCGCTGGCACCCCCCGCCGGGCCGTGCAGGCTGCCTTCCAGAGGCAGCGTGACGCGAATTCTGGTGCCATGACGCACCGGCCCGGGCCGTTGTCCGGCCGGAACCGGTTCTGCGCTTTTCTTCACGCTTTCCACCTCCAGGACGCCTCCCAGCAGGCTGACGCGCTCCCGCAATCCGGACAGCCCGTAGCAGTCCTGCCTCGAGAAGGCCTCCTCCACGTCGAAACCGACGCCATCGTCCTCGACGAGAAGTCTCAAGACTCCATCGGCGGTTTCCACCAAAAGGTTTACATGCGAGGCCATGGAATACTTTGCGATGTTGTTCAACGCCTCCTGCACCAGCCGGTAGACGATGATCTCCACCTTTTTGGGCAGCTCCAGCCGCCTCGGGACATGAACCGCCACCTCCGCCGGATGCATCTGCCGGAACCTGCCGGCCAGCTGGCGCAGCGCCGCCGCCAGCCCCATTTGCTCCAGGATGGCCGGGCTCAACGCCGCGATCAGCCTGCGAATCTCGAGAATGCTGTGCTCCACCGTCTCGCGCAGCTCCCGCAACTTGTTCAGGGCGAGCGGGCCGCCGGCGGCGGCCTGCTGTTCCAGCATCTCGAGCTGCAGGCGGATGTAGAGCAGGGATTGTCCGGCCTCGTCGTGAAGCTCCCGGCTGATGCGCCGGCGTTCGGCCTCCTCGACCTCCACCATGTGGGCGGCGAGGTCGCGCACCTGCTGCTCCCGGCGGGTCAGCTCTTCTGTGAGCCGCGCCTTTTCCGCAGCCTGCCAGCAGCGGGCGGCGGCGTCTTCCAGCAGGCCCAACTCCCGGGGCAGCCATTCGTAAACTTTGGGGAAAGCAAATTGCAAAACTCCGCCAAGCCGGTCGGCGGCATGCATCGGCACGGACCACACTGTCACGTACTTTTCCGCCCACCCGGGCCCGAGAATGGCCTGTGAGCCCGGGCGGCCCCGGGCGAGCATCCGCGGCGTGCGGAGAAGTCTCGCGGCTGCGGGCGGCGCTTGGATCGTCTTCCCCCTCCACTCGGCCAGCCCGGCAGCCGCCACCCATCCGCCGCCCTCCATTTGCACAAAAATTCCTGCCTCCGCCGCTCCCGTGAACCGGGTCAGGATGTCGAGGCAGCGCTCCCACAACTGCTCGAGGCTGACGGCCTCCGTCTGGGCGCGGAAGAGTTCGTAGAACGTCCGGCTTTCGGCCTCGCGAACCATGTAGTAGGCGTCATTCAGGGTCAGAACGACAAGGAAATGCAACTGGTTGCGAGCCCAGCGGACATCCTGCGCCGCCTGCCCGAAAATCGTCCTCCCCGCCTCATCCACCAGCCGGTCGTACTCCCGCAGGGCTTCCAGCACCCGCGGCGGAACCACGTCAAGCTTGGCAAGCCGCCGGGCGCGGTATCGCACTTGTTCGAGAAAATCGGCCAGCGGACGGCCCCCGGCCAGCATCCGGCCCGCGGCGCCGGGAGTGATCTCTACAAGCGAAGCCGCTTGCGGCGCCGTATATCCGAGTTCTTTCAGGCGCCGGCGGAACCTGCGCTCGATCTTAGGCCAGCGGGAAGACAGGGCGCGCGACATCCATTCGATCTGCGCCTGCATCTGCTGGCCCAGGCCCGCGGCTGTCTCCGCCAACGCTCCGAATCGGGGCGCGCCTTCCACGCCCTTCCCATCGGCCGCTTCCCACTCAGGCTTTAGCCCGAGATGGCCGGTCAGGAAAATTCCGAGCTCTCCGCGCGTTTGCGCGGGACGGGATTCCCGGGCGAGTTCGGAGGTTCGTCCGGCGGCTCTGCGCCCGGTGACGGCGGGCTCCGCGCCGGGAGATCGCGCATCCCGTAATGCTGCCTTGAGAGGATAAGGATGCGGCACCGATGCCAGGCGTACCGGGCAGCTCCGGGCGCGTTCGGCGGCGGGCGTGGAGACCGGTGCCGGGATCCGACGAGGCGTCTGGGGCGGGATTGGCGGGCGCATTCCCCTCGGAGTGGCGGTTGCTGTGCGCGAGCTCGCGCCGGTCCTCCGGTGCGGTACGGGAGGGAGGCGCAGCGGCTACAATGAAAGTTAGTGATTGCTTACATCCGTGCGCCGGGGCTTGCGAGCCAGTGGCGCGCCGCTTCGCAAGCCTGAGAACTTTCGAGAACAAACAGGCTTTCGGCAGCGTCTTTTCCTGACAGGAGACAGTTTGCAGTGAAACGCAAGTGGAAGTGGATGATCGGCGTGGGTCTTGTGCTCGCCGTGGCTGGCGGGATCTACGCCAAGGTGAAGATCAGCCAGAACGGCGTGGTGACCGTTCAGACGGGCCGCGTCGTGCGTCAGGATCTGGTCAGCCAGGTGACGGCATCCGGAGAGATCAAACCGCGGAATTACGTCAACATCGGCGCCAACGTGATGGGGCGCATTGTCGAGATCTACGTAAAGGAGGGCGACCGGGTCCGGAAGAATCAGGTGCTGGCGCGCCTGGAATCGGTGCAGGCACAGGCCGATCTGCAGGCGCAGCAGGCGGCGTTGAACTCGGCCCTGGCCGAGTCGAGCGCGGCGGAGGCCGGACTGCGCGCCATGGATGAGAACCTGCGGACGGCTGCGGCGGGCGTGGATCGCGCCCGCGCCGAGCTGGAGCGCGCGCGGCTGGACTACGAGCGGGCGTCGAAGCTCTTCGAGGACAAGCTGGTCTCGCGGCAGGAGTTTGAGGCCAAGAAGACGCAGTACGACGCGCTGGCCGCGGCGCTGCGGGAAGCCGAGGCGAGGCTCTCGCAGATGAAGGCGCAGCGGGAGCAGACGGCCGCGCAGCTGGCAGCCGCGCAGCGGCGCGTGGCGCAGGTCCGCGCCGCGGTGGAGCGCTATGCCGACGTTCTGCAGAAGCACAGCGCCATCTCCCCGATTGACGGGATCGTCACCAACCTGCCCGTGCGCGTGGGCGAGACGGTGGTGCCGGGCGTGCAGAACTCGGCCGCGTCGCTGATCATGACCATCGCCGACATGAGCGTGATCACGGCCGAAGTGAAGGTGGACGAGACCGACATCGTGAACGTGAAGCTCGACCAGGTGGCCGACGTCACCATCGATGCGATGCCGAACCGCGTGTTCAAGGGCCGGGTGATCGAGATCGGCAACACCGCGATCCTGCGTTCCAGCGGCCTGGCGGCGAGCCAGAGCGCGGTGTCCAGCCAGGAGGCGAAGGATTTCAAGGTGGTGATCGCGCTCGACAACCCGCCCGACGAAGCCCGCCCGGGGCTGAGCTGCACGGCGAAGATCGTCACCGCCACGCGACAGAAGGTTCTGTCGATCCCCATCCAGGCGCTCACCGTGCGGCAGCGCGGCGACCTGGAGCCCGAGAGGAAGTCCGGTAACGTTCAGGCGGCCGCCAACGCCGATCCAGAAAGGCAGAAGAAGCTGAAAGAGGAGCTGCAGGGCGTCTTCGTGGTGCGCAACGGCGTGGCGGAGTTCCGCGAGGTCAAGACGGGCATCACGGGAGCGACCGACATCGAAGTGCTGGAGGGGCTGAAGGAAGGCGAGGAGATCGTCACCGGCAGCTACAAGGCGATCCGCACGCTGAAGAATCAGGCGAAGGTGAAGGTCGACAACAAAGCCCCGGCGAAGCTGGAAAGCTGAGCGGGCGCCGGGAGTTCGCGTGAGAGAATAAGACTATGGCAACGGCGGCACTGACCGACAAACAGGCTCTGGGGGAGGAGCTGCGGCGAAACAACATCGTCATCCGCACCTACAACCTCTGGAAGACCTACATCATGGGCGACCAGGAGATTCATGCCGTCTCCGGCGTGGATCTGGAGATCAAGCGCGGCGAGTACGTCGCCATCATGGGACCGTCGGGTTCGGGCAAGTCGACGCTGATGAACCTGATCGGCTGCCTGGATACGCCCACCAAGGGGGACTACTACATCAACGGCAACCTGGTGAGCGATCTGAGCGACGACGAGCTGGCGCGCATCCGGAACAAGGAGATCGGATTCGTCTTCCAGACCTTCAATCTTTTGCCGCGCGCCACCGCCCTCCACAATGTGGAGCTGCCGCTGATCTATGCCGGAGTGCCTGCCGACGAGCGGATCGAACGCGCCAAGCACGCGCTGCGGCTGACCGACCTCGAACAGCGCATGTACCACAAGCCGAGCGAGCTCAGCGGCGGGCAGCGGCAGAGAGTGGCCATCGCGCGGGCGCTCGTCAACAACCCGTCGATCCTGCTGGCGGACGAGCCCACCGGAAACCTCGACTCCGCCACGAGCGCGGAGATCATGGCGCTGTTTGACCGCCTGCACAAGCAGGGCAACACGATCGTGCTGGTCACCCACGAGCGCGACATCGCAGAATACGCGCACCGCATCGTGACCATCCGCGACGGCAAGATCCATCGCGACGAGCCCAACCCGCACCACAGCTGAAGCAGCGCGGGGCGCTGCGCGGCGGCGCCCCGAAGCTCCCACCGTGATCACCTTCACAGTCGCAGAGGCGGAGGCAGGCCAGCGGCTGGATCACTTCCTGGCCGCGCGCATGCAGGGCCACAGCCGCTCCCGCATTCAGGCCTGGATCGCCGAGGGGCGGGTGCGCGTGAATGGAGCGGCGAAGAAAGCCTCCTGGAAGACGCGCGCCGGCGAGCGCGTGGAGGTGGAGCCCGCCGAGCCGCCGCCATTGCGCGCGTTTCCGGAAGAGATTCCGCTGGAGATCCTCTATGAAGACGGCGCCGTGGCGGCGGTGAACAAGCCCGCAGGGCTGGTGGTGCACGCTGGCGCGGGGCGCCTCTCGGGAACGCTGGTCAACGCCCTGCTGCATCGCTACGGGCGGCTTTCCGAAGCGGGGGATGCGCTGCGTCCGGGCATCGTGCACCGGCTCGACAAGGGCACCAGCGGCGTGATTCTTGTGGCGCGCACCGAAGCGGCGCACCGGAGCCTCGCGCTGCAGTTCGCCTCGCGCACGGTGGAGAAGGTCTATCTGGCGCTCGTGGAAGGACGCGTGGCGGCGGAGCAAGGTGTGATCGACCGGCCCATCGAGCGGGACCCCGTGCGGCGCACCCGCATGACGGCGCGCACCGGGCGCGGGCGCGCGGCGCTCACCGAATACCGCGTGCTCGAGCGCTTCGAGAGGTTCACGCTGCTCGAGGTGCGCATCCGCACGGGGCGCACGCATCAGATCCGCGTGCACCTTGCCTCCATCGGCCACCCGGTGGCGGGGGACACCGTGTACGGCGCGGCCGCGCGGCCGGCAGGGATGGAACCGCTGGGCCGGCCGTGGCTGCATGCGGCGCGCATCGGGTTCACCTCGCCCGCGACAGGGGAGCGCGTGGTTGTGGAGGCGCCGCTGCCCGCGGAGCTGGCGCGGTGGAAACAGGCGCTGGCCAGCACGGATAATGAAATCAGGAAATGAAGAGACGCGCGTTTCTGCCCCTGCTGGCCGCCGGCGCTCCATCCGCACTGGCGCGCGCGGCGCTCGTCCAGCCTCCGCCGCAGGAGATGGACGAGACGATCAAGCTCGAGGTGACCCGCGTCAACATCCTGTTCACGGTCACCGACCGGCGAGGACGCTTCGTCAACAACCTGGTCCGCGAGGACTTCGACCTGATCGAAAACAAGCGGCGGCAGAACATCATCGAGTTCTCCTCCGAATCCGACCTGCCGCTGCGCATCGCGCTGTTGATTGACGTCAGCAACTCGATCCGCGACCGCTTCCGCTTCGAGCTCGAAGCCGCGGGCGAGTTCCTGCAGCGCGTCATCCGGCCGAAGGTCGACAAGGCGCTGATCTACGCATTTCACACCGAGCCGGAGCTGGTCGTCCCGCTCACGGATGATGTCGAGTTGTTGTCGAAAAAGCTGCGCGAACTGCGCCCGGGCGGCGGCACGGCGATGTACGAGGCTCTTTATCTCGCCTGCCGCGACCATCTGATGCTGGACCAGCCGCGCTACAAATACCGGCGCGCGGTGATCATCATCGGCGACGGAGAGGACAATTCCTCGCGCTACACGCGCGATCAGGCGCTCGAGATGGCCTACCGCGCCGAGACGGTGATCTACGCCATTTCGACCAACATCAGCCGCGTGGAGACCGACGGCGACAAGGTGCTGAAGTACTACGCGCGCGAGACGGGCGGCCGCGCCTTCTTCCCGTTCAAGGCGGAAGACCTCGCGCAGGACTTCGAGAACATCGCCAACGAGCTGCGCTCGCAATACAGTATCCTCTACCGTCCCGAACCGCTGATCACCGACGGGCAATTCCATCCGGTGGAGCTGCGCGTTCGCGGGCGCAAGGACCTGTTCGTGCGCGCGCGGCGCGGCTACTACGCGCCGAAGATGTAGGCCGCTGCGGGCGCGTTCCAGTCAAGCGGGATTGCTGCTGCTGCGGGGCTCGCCGGGCGGCGCGCCAGTGGAGAGGAAGCAGCCCCAGCCATGGGCGTATTCCACTCCGCCGTCACCCGTGATGCTGGCCTCCGCCTCGACGAGTCTCTTCACGCGCCGCACAATCCAGCCCCGGAGCGTCAGCGGGCGGCCCGAGGGGGCGGGCTCGCGGAAGCGCACGCGCAGCTCGGCGGTCATCGCTCTCAAGCCCGCGGCGATCAGGGCATGCGACATGGCCTCATCCAGAGCCGTGCTGAGAAGCCCGCCGTGGACGACGCCGGGCCAGCCTTCGTGGGCCTCGGCCGGGATCCACGTGGCCGCGGCTTCGCCGTGGGGATGCCGCTCGAAGACGAGCTTCAGCCCGATGGCGTTTTCCTGCCCGCAGGCGAAGCAGCGGTTCGGCAATGCCGCAGCGGCCGCCCCGCCGGGCAACCCTTCCTTCATTCTTCGCGCCTCCTCACTTCCTCAGCGTTGCACAGAGGATTCGGCGCATGGGGCGGGCAGCGTCTTGAATGTGCGATAGCCGCCGGAGAGGAGCGTGGCGTGGAAGCCGTTTTGGCGCAGAAGGCGGCAGGCATAGTAGGCGCGCTGCCCCACAGCGCAGGTGACCTGGATCTCGCGGTCGCGCGGCAGCTCTTCGAGCCGCTGGCGCAGCTGCCCAAGCGGGATGTTGACCGCGCCGGGGAGCGTGCCTGCGTGATGTTCGCCGGGCTCGCGCACGTCGAGAATCATGGCGCCATCCGCGCCGAGCCGGCCCCACGGCGCGATTTCGATATCGCCGCGCAGGGCGTTGGCGGCGATCATGCCGGCCATGTTGACCGGGTCTTTGGCCGCGCCGTACTGCGGCGCGTAGCACAGTTCCGCCTCTTCGAGGTCGAACACCGTGGCGCCCTTCTGGATGGCCATGGAGATGACGTCGATGCGGCGCTCGACACCGGCTTCTCCCACCGCCTGCGCGCCCAGCACCAGCCCGTCGGAGCGCCGGAACAGCAGCTTCATGTGGATGGGCTTCGCGCCGGGGTAGTAGCCGGCGTGATGGCCGGGGTGGAGGTAGACGGCCTCGTAATCGGTGAAGCCGGCGCGGCGCAGCGACTTCTCGCTTTCGCCCGTGATGGCGGCGGTGAGGCCGAACATGCCGACAACCGCCGTGCCCTGCACGCCGCGGAACGCTGCTTCGCGTCCGCAGATCGAGGCCGCCGCCACGCGCGCCTGCCGTTGCGCGGGGCCGGCCAGAGGGCAGAGATGCCACTCGCCGGTGATGGCGTCTTTCACTTCCACGGCATCGCCAACGGCCCAGATGTGCGGATCGGACGTGCGCATCTGCTCATCGACGCGAATGCCGCCACGGGCGCCGATTGCGAGGCCCGCCTCGCGGGCGAGCTTCGTTTCCGGACGCACTCCGATGGAGAGGATGACGAGATCGGCGCCGAATTTGAGCCCGCTTTGCGTCTTCACCAGCAGCGCGCCCCGCGAGTCCTTTTCGAAGCCTGCCACGGGATCGCCCAGCCGTACGTTTTCGACGTGCGCGCTGACGCGCTGCCGGACGTATTCGGCCATTTCGGGATCCAGCGGCGGCAGCAGCTGATCCGCAGCCTCGATCAGGGTCACCGAGAGCCCGCGGTGGGCGAGGTTCTCCACCATTTCGAGGCCGATGAAGCCGCCGCCGATGACCACGGCGCGCTTCGCTTCGTGGCGCTCGATCCACTCGCGGATCTGCGCGCTGTCGGGCACCGTGCGCACGGTGAAGATTCCCGGCAGAGCGATGCCTTCCAGGGGCGGAACCACGGGCGAGGCGCCGGGCGAGAGGACGAGCGCATCGTAGGGCTCGCGGTACTCTTCGCCGCTGACGAGGTCGCGGATGAGAACCTCGCGCTTCTCGCGGTCGATGGAGAGCGCCTCGTGCTGCGTGCGCACGTCGATGCGGAACCGTTGCCGGAACAGCTCCGGCGACGCCTGCAGCAGCTTCGCCTCCTCCTGAATGACGCCGCCGACGTAATAAGGCAGTCCGCAATTCGCGAAGGAGGCGTAGGGTCCGCGTTCCAGAACGATGATCTCCGCCTGCTCGTCCAGGCGGCGCAGACGCGCCGCGCAGGTGGCGCCACCGGCGACGCCGCCGATGATCAGGATTTTCTTCTTCGAATTTTGCATGGGACGGATCGCTGCCCGTCGAGGGCGAGGTCAGAAGGAGAGGAATGCTCCTCCACGGTCTCTTGGATGCTCGCCATCAGAGAGAGGTGACGGCCGCGCAGCCGGAGGAAGCTTCACAGGATCCGCGCGGGCTCCCCGGCGTGAATCCGCCCAACGGGCGCAGCGACGGCGCGCCGAGCCCTATTGGGCCGGTGCTGCAGCCGGGGAGGAGCGGGAATCGCGCGATGGGACAGCCGAATCCTACTTGTGCGCGGCGGCTTCGAGCCGGGCGCGGGCGCGTTGGGCGGCGTTGAGGGCGCGGGCGATGTCGACGCCGGGCGCGGGGTTCAGGATGCGCTCCTCGGCCCGCTTGAGCGCCGCCTGGGCGCGGGCGACATCGATTTCATCGGCATTTTCGGCGCGGTTGGCGAGGACGCGGATGCGGTCCGGGCCGACCTCGACGTAGCCGCCGATCACCGACATCCACTTCTTCTGTCCGTTTTCCAGCTCGTAGACGAGCACGCCCACGCCGAGCTCGGCAAGCAGGGGGGCGTGCTCGGGGAGGATGCCGAGATAACCGTTGGCTGCCGGCACCTGCGCCTGGCGCACGTTCTCCTTGAGCAACATGCGCTCGGGCGTGGCCACTTCCAGCCGCAGCAGTCCCGCCATGGCTCAGCTCGCTTTCTTCAGCTGCTCGGCGCGCTCAAGCACATCCTCGATGGTGCCCTGCATGTAGAAGGCCTGTTCGGGGATGTCGTCGTGCTTGCCGTCGCAGATCTCCTTGAAACCGCGGATGGTGTCGGCGAGCTTGACGTACTTGCCCTTGAAGCCGGTGAACTGCTCGGCGACATGGAAAGGCTGCGAAAGGAAGCGCTGGATCTTGCGGGCGCGGCTGACGATGAGCTTGTCTTCCTCGCTCAGCTCGTCCATGCCGAGGATGGCGATGATGTCCTGCAGGTCCTTGTAGCGCTGGAGGATCTGCTTGACGCGCTGGGCCGTGTTGTAATGCTCCTCGCCGACGATGAGGGGATCGAGAATGCGCGACGTGGAGGCGAGAGGATCGACCGCCGGATAGATCCCGATGGCGGCGATTTCGCGCGACAGCTGCGTGGTCGCGTCGAGGTGGGCGAAAGTGGTGGCCGGGGCGGGATCGGTGTAGTCGTCCGCCGGCACGTAGATCGCCTGCACGGAGGTGATGGAGCCGCGCTTGGTGGAGGTGATGCGCTCCTGCAGTTCTCCCATTTCGGTGGCGAGGTTGGGCTGGTAGCCGACGGCGGAGGGCATGCGGCCGAGCAGCGCGGAGACCTCGGAGCCTGCCTGCGTGAAGCGGAAGATGTTGTCGATGAAGAGGAGCACGTCCTGGCCCTCGTCGTCGCGGAAGTATTCGGCGACGGTGAGGCCGCTCAGGGCGACGCGGAGGCGCGCGCCGGGCGGCTCGGTCATCTGGCCGTAGATCAGGGCGACCTTGGACTTGGTCCAATCGGTGGGATCGAGGACGCCGGACTCCTGCATTTCGAGCCAGAGGTCGTTGCCCTCGCGCGTGCGTTCGCCCACGCCGGCGAAGACGCTGACGCCGCCATGCTGCATGGCGATGTTGTTGATCAGCTCCATGATGATGACGGTCTTGCCGACGCCGGCGCCGCCGAACAGGCCGATCTTGCCGCCGCGCAGGTAGGGCTCGAGGAGGTCGATCACCTTGATGCCGGTTTCGAACATCTCGGTGGAGGTGGACTGCTCCTCGAAGGGCGGGGCGGGGCGGTGGATGGGGTAGCGCTTCTCGGTCAGCACGGGGCCCATTTCGTCGACCGGCTGGCCGAGGACGTTGAGCACGCGCCCGAGGGTCTGCTTGCCGACGGGCATCATGATGGGCTCGCCGAGAGAGACCGCCTTCATGCCGCGCACGAGCCCCTCGGTAGGCTGCAAGGCGACCGTGCGGACGCGCCCTTCGCCGAGGTGCTGCATCACCTCGGCGGTGACATCGATCGGATGCGGCGTGTCGAAGCCCTCTCCTGTGATGCGCACGGCGGTGTAGATCACGGGCACCTGGCCCTCGGGGAACTGGATGTCGACGGCAGGGCCGGCCACCTGGACCACTTTGCCGATCACTTGCGTCTTGGTTGCTTCGCTCATTTCTTGAAAACCTCATTCCAGGGCGCTGGCGCCGCTGACCACTTCGATGATTTCCCGCGTGATGCTGGCCTGCCGCACGCGGTTCATGTAGAGGGTCAGCTTCTGGATCACCTCGCCCGCGTTGGACGTTGCCGAATCCATGGCGGTCATGCGCGCCGCCTGCTCGGCGGCGGCAGATTCAAGGAACGCCTCGAGCACCTGAAGCACAATGAACTCCGGCAGGAGCTTCTGGAGCAGCTCCATGGGGGGCTGCTCGAAGATGTACTCGCGGCGCGAGGCGGCCTCCGGCATGCGAATGGGCAGAATCTTTTTCAGCGTGACGCGCTGCGAGAGCACGCTTTTGAACTCGTTGTAGATCAGGTAGACCGAATCGACCTCGCCGGCGGTGAAGCGCTCGATGAGCTTCCGGCCGAGCCGCTCGGCTTCGGCCTGGCCGGCGGTCTGGCTGATGCCGGTGGTCTCGCCGCTGATGCGGACGGGGCGCTTGACGAAGAAGTCGCGCCCCTTGCGGCCGACGAGTTCGAGCTCCACTTCCTGCTGCGCGTGCTCGGCGAGGAACTGCTGGGCCGCTTTGATCAGGTTGGAGTTGAAGGCGCCGGCGAGGCCGCGGTCCGCCGTGATCAGGACGAGCTGGATGCGCTGTTCCGGGCGGACGGCGAGCAGCGGGAGCTGTTCGACGAACTCCTGGCCGGCGGCGGCGACGACATCGCCGAGCAGCTCGGCAGCCATGCGGGCGTAGGGGCGCGCGTTGATGACGCGGTCCTGGGCGCGGCGCAGGCGTGCCGACGCCACCATCTTCATGGCGCGGGTGATCTGCTGCGTGTTCTTGACCGAGCGGATGCGGCGCCGGATGTCGATCAGGCTGGGCATGGGGCCTCCGCGTCAGGCGATCTTGTGCTCGGCCTTGAAGCGTTGCTTGAATTCGGCCAGCATCTTCTCCATGCGCGCTTTCAGGTCTTCGCTGATGGCCTTCTTTTCGCGGATCTCGGCGAGGATCTCCGGATGGGAGGCGTCAGCGTAGCGGTAGAGCTCGGCCTCGAAGGGCTGGCAGGCTTCGACGGGCAGATCGTCGAGGTAGCCGTTGACGCCGGCGAAGAGGATCAGCACCTGCTTTTCGACAGGCAGCGGGTGGTACTGGGGCTGCTTGAGGATCTCGGTGAGGCGGCGTCCGCGGTTGAGCTGCGCCTGCGAGGCCTTGTCGAGATCGGAGCCGAACTGCGCGAAGGCGGCGAGGGCGCGGTACTGCGCGAGGTCGAGGCGGAGCGAGCCGGCCACCTGCTTCATCGCCTTGATCTGGGCGTTGCCGCCGACGCGGCTGACCGAGATGCCGACGTCGACCGCCGGGCGGATGTTGGAGTTGAACAGGTCGGTCTGCAGGAAGATCTGGCCGTCGGTGATCGAGATGACGTTGGTGGGAATGTAGGCCGAAACGTCTCCGGCCTGCGTCTCGATGAAGGGCAGGGCGGTGAGCGAGCCGCCGCCAAGCTTGTCGTTCAGCTTTGCGGCGCGCTCGAGCAGGCGCGAATGGAGGTAGAAGACGTCGCCGGGATAGGCTTCGCGCCCGGGCGGACGGCGCAGCAGCAGCGAGATTTCGCGGTAGGCGGCCGCCTGCTTGCTGAGGTCGTCATAGATGCAGAGGGCGTGGCCGCCGCGGTCGCGGAAGTACTCGCCCATGGCGCAGCCGGCGTAAGGGGCGATGTACTGCAGGGCGGCGGACTCGCTGGCGGTGGCGGCGACGACGATGGTGTAATCCATGGCGCCGTAGTCGGTGAGGGTCTTGACGACCTGCGCCACGGTGGAGCGCTTCTGGCCGATGGCGACGTAGATGCAGATGACGTCCTGGCCCTTCTGGTTGATGATGGTGTCGATGGCGATGGCCGTCTTGCCCGTCTGGCGGTCGCCGATGATGAGCTCGCGCTGGCCGCGGCCGATGGGGATGAGGGCGTCGATGGCTTTGATGCCGGTCTGCAGGGGTTCGCGGACGGGCTTGCGGTCGACGACGCCGGGGGCGAGGCGCTCCACAGGGCCGTAGTGTTCGGTCTTGATGGGGCCCTTGTCGTCAATGGGCTCGCCGAGGGCGTTGACGACACGGCCAATGAGGGCTTCGCCGACGGGCACCGACATGATGCGGCGGGTGCGGCGGACCTCGTCGCCCTCCTTGATGACGTGCGACTCGCCGAGGAGAACGACGCCGACCTCGTCTTCCTCGAGGTTCATGGCCAAGCCGACGACGCCATGCGGCAGCTCGACGAGCTCGCCGGCCATGACCTTGTCGAGCCCGTGGACGCGGGCGATGCCGTCGCCGACGGTGACGACGTAGCCGGTTTCGGCGACTTCCACCGCCTTGTCGTAGCTTTCGATCTCCTCCCGCAGGACGCGGGCAATCTCATCGGCACGAATCTGAGCCATATGTGAACTTCCTGTCCGTTCAGCCTGTAATCAACTTCCCATGACCAGCCGGCGCCGCAGGGCCTCCAGGCGCCCTCGGACGGAGCCGTCATAGACGGCGGAGCCGATGCGCACGGAGACGCCGCCCACCAGAGACGGGTCCACCGAGTAGCCGCAGCGCACTTCGGCGCGCGTTGCGCGGCGGAGCGCCTCTTCCAGGGCAGCCTTCTGGGCCTCGTCCATCGGCAGAGCGCTGCGGACGTCGGCGCGCACAATGCCTTCGGCCTCGTCCAGCAGGGCCTGATAGCGGAGGCAAATCGCATCCAGAAGCGCGAGACGGCGCTTTTTCGCCACCACGTTCAGAAAATTGCGCACCGTGCGGCCGGCACCCAGGGCCTCGCACAATTTTTCGATGACGCGGACCTTCTCGCGGTGCTCGACCACGGGCGAGAGCAGCGCCGTGCGGAGATCGCGGCTCGAGCGGAAAACTTCCGCGAAGTTGCGCAAGTCCTTCAGCGCCTGTTCAGCCGCCTGCGCGCCGCCGGCGGCGCGAGCCACCTCCAGCAGCGCTTTTGCATATTGGTTGGCCAGGGCCAGTTCCGCCATGCCGCTCTCCTAGTTCCTGCTGCCGGGCGAGGCGTCCAGCGAGCGCACGAAACGCTCCACCATCAGCTGTTGCGCGCCGCGCGCCGTTTCCTCAGCCAGACGCTGCCGCGCCAGGTCCATGGCGAGATCCACTGCCAGAGCCCGGAGCTCCTTGCGGGCATGATCCACGGCCGAGGCGATCTCGAGCTGCGCCTGCTCGTCGATCTTTTCCAGCATCCGCCGCGTTTCCGCCTCCATCTGCCGGATCTCGACGGCCATTTCCTCGGCAGCCTGTTTCTTCAGCGCTTCAATTTCACGCTCCAGCCCGGCGACCTTCTCTTCCACCGCTTTCATGCGGCTCTCCGCTTCCGCGGCGCGCTTTTGCGCCTCGGCCAGCTGCTTCAGGATGGACGCCTGCTGGCCGCGCAGCGCCGGGACAGCGAACTTCGCGAAGAGGTAGCCGAGTCCGGCGGCGAGGATCGCGAAATTGAACCACTTGTAAGCGATATAGGGATCCCCGCCATGGGAGGCGCCGTGTTCGGCGGCTTCCGGGGAGGCAAAGGCAAGGGCAGCGAACAGGAACGGGGCTGCGAAGCGGATCATTGCGTCCTCCCGGCGAGCACCGCGCGGGTGATGGCGTCTGCCAACCGGGCGGCCTCCTCGCGCAACGCCTGCCTCGCCTGCTCCGTTTCCGCCTGGATTTCCGCGCGCGCTGCTTCCACACGCTCTCGCGCCCGCTGGCGCGCCTCCGCCAGAGCCGCTGCACGCTCTGCGGCGAGGCGCTTGCGCTCGGCTTCCTGCTGGTCGAAGATCTCCGCCTGGGCTTGGCGCAGGCTGTCCTCGTATTGCTTCAACTGTTGGCGCGCACGTTCGAGCGCCGCCTCCGCGGACTCGATGACGCCTTCGGTTCGCTTGCGCCGCTCGTCGAGGACGCGCTCCAGGGGCTGGAACAGAACTTTCTTGAGGAACCAATGGAGGAGGATGACCAGAAAGAACGTGGGCAAGGCTCGAACGAGGATGCCTTGCAGGGCATGAAATATCTGTTCCATCGCGTTCGCGTTGCGAGTCGAGAGAAACGGCCAGGCTCGGAAAAGCGGAACCGGAAACCTGAAGGGGCTGCGAACAGCGCGCGGGCCCGACAAGAAAAGGCTATCACGGTCTGATTCGGGGGGTCAATTCGGGGGTTCGGGCGGGGATGCGGCGCAAGCGGCGGGGGAATAGCGCTGGCGGAGCAGCACTGGAAGAGGAGCGAGAGGGGGTGGGGTGGAGATCGGGACAGGCAGCTCTGTCCACGCGTGGGCGCTCGTTGGGGTTTGAGCGTGGCGGGGGCGGGACAGAGTGGCCTGTCCCCATCTGCTCCGCGAATCCGCGCCGGCAGTGCGGCCCCGGCGCAAGCGCCGGGGCAACAGTGCAAACGAGCGAGACCCGATTGCAGCGGAAGACGCGCGGCCCCGGTGCGAGTGCCGAGGGAACAGTCCAAAAGACCGAGACCCGCGAGCAACGCGGCCCCGACGCCAGCGTCGGGGGAACTGCGCAAATGGTGCCGCCACGCTGCAGCTGGCGCAAGAATGTGCGGGTGGAAGTGAGCGCTGCATGCGTTGCCTCCTCGAGCCTCAGCTCGCCTCATTCCCCCGGCGCTTGCGTCGGGGCCGCAATGCAGCAGTGGATGTGGGAAGACGTCGGCGAAACAAGCCGCCGCAAGAATTCCGTGTATAGAAACCAAAGCCTCTTCCGCGGGTTGGACGGGAGCATGGTTGCGAATTCCGAGATTGCCCGGTGCCTTCTCTTCGGTTTGGCTTCATGGGGATTCCGGGGAGCGCGGCGCCGCTCCGTGGAATCCCTGTGGGCCGCCTCAGTGGCGCAGCCCCGGTGCGAGTGCCTAGGGGACAGTTCAAACGGCCGTGACCCGCGAGCAGCGCGGCCCCGACGCAAGCGCCGGGGGAAACCAAGGGAGCAAGCGCCCAAGAGACAGCGCAGGGCAACGCGAAAAGCGCGGCCCCGGCGCAAGCGCCGGGGGAGCAGCTTGAGCAACGCGGATCCCGGCGCGAGCGCCGGGGGAACGGCGCCCGCTCCGGGGAGGTGTGCGCGTCAGGCGCGCACGGGCTTGTCAGTCACTTTGAAGTTCTTCTCGTCGAAGTAAAGCACTTTGCCCTGGCGGTAGCTCATCACCGCCATGGTAATGACCACTTGCGCGCGGGCAGCGGTTTCCACGTCGAGCGTCGGCTTCTGGCGCGTGCGCATGCATTCGAGGAAGTTGCCGATGTGCGCCATCATGGTGTCCTTGTTCTCCACCTCGATCTTGATGGGCTCTTCGCCGAACTTCGCCTTGTAGTCGGCGCTGATGACGCGCTTTTCGGGCTTGACGGTGATATAGGGGGCATAGCCCTCGAAGCGGCCGTGCTCGACCATAACGAGGGTGCCCTCGTGGCCGCGGACGGTGCCGGGGATGTGCTCGGAGTTGGCCATGGAGCTGGAGAGCACGACGGAGAAGCCCTTGGGATATTCGGCGAGCATGTGGAAGGTGTCGGGGACTTCGCGCTCGTCCTTGAAAACATAAATGCCGCCGGAGGCAGCGACGCGCAGCGGGTATTGCGGCTCGCCCCAGCAGATGTTGAAGGGGGCCATGACGTGGAAGAAGAGGTCGGTGGCGATGCCGCCGGAGTAGTCCCAATACTTGCGGAAGCGGAAGAAGCGGTCGGCGTCGTAGGGGCGCTTGGGTGCCTTGCCGAGCCACATCTTCCAGTCGATGTAGTCGTCGCCCTTGGCGTCGGGGCCGGCGGCGGGGTCGATTTTCCAGTTCCACTCGCCCTCGACGGAATTGCGGTGGTAGGAGCCCTGGCTCATGATCATCTTGCCGATCATGCCGTCGGCGATGGCCTTGCGGGCCTTCCACCACTGATCGCCGCTGGTGGTCTGCGAGCCGACCTGGACGACGCGGCCCGTTTCGCGGACCGTGTTGATCAGGGCCTTGACCTCCTCGATGGTGTGGCACATGGGCTTTTCGAGGTAAACGTCCTTGCCCTTGTCCATGGCCTCGAGGGCGATCTGGGCGTGCCAGTGATCGGGGGTGGCGACGATGACGGCGTCGACCTCGTTGTCTTCGAGGATCTCGCGGTAGTCGAGAGTGCCCTTGCACTGGAAGCGCTCTTTGGCCAAGGTGACGCGCTTCTGGTAAACGTCGCAGACGCCGGCGATGCGGCAGGCGCCGGGCTGGATCTGCTCGGCGTAGCGCTGGAAGCGCTCGGCGACATAGAAGCCGCGGCCGCCGGTTCCGATGACAGCGACGTTGATGCGGTCGTTGGGACCGATGGGGCGGGGGGAGGCGAGTTTGCCGGAGGATTTCGCCATGGCCGCAGAGGCAACGGTTGCCGCGGCGCCGGCTAGGAAAGCGCGGCGGTGAGTGTGATCTGGATGCATGGAGGAAGCCACCTTTTCCGGGGAAATTCCTGCTTCATTCTATCCGCACCGGGTTCTGCCGCGCAGAGCGCTGTGATATGCTTGCGCCGTCCGCGAGGAGGCAGTGCGATGGAGGAGTACTCTGTTGCGTGGTGGGCGTGGGTGGTGCTGGGGATCGTGCTGCTGGCGGGAGAGGTGCTGACGCCGGGCGGATTCTACATCTTCTTCTTCGGCGCGAGCGCGGTGTGCGTGGGGCTGCTGAAGCTGACGGGCTTCACGCAGGGGCTGATCTCGGAAGGGCTGCTGTTCGTGGGACTCGCTGTTTGCGGAGTGGCATTTCTGCGGAAGCCGATGCTCGACCGGTTCAAGGCGCCCGAGGGGGACAATCCCGATGCGGACCGGCTGGTGGGGGAGATTGCCGTGGCGGCGCAGGAGATTCCGCCCGGAGATTACGGGAAGGTGGAGCTGCGCGGCTCGGTGTGGAACGCACGGAACGAGGGCGAAGCTGCGATTGCGGCGGGAGCGCGCTGCCGGGTGGCGGGAGTGGACGGGCTGACGCTGCGGGTGAAACGGGACTGACGCTGTCTGCGAGGTGAACTGACATGGAACTTGGCGCGCTGATCGTGGTCTTCTTCCTGATTTTTCTGGCGCTGGTGGTGATTGCCAAGACGGCGGTGGTGGTGCCGCAGCAGTCGGCCTACATTGTCGAACGGCTGGGGAAGTATTCGGGGACGCTGTATGCGGGCTTCCACATCCTGGTGCCCTTCATTGACGTGATCCGCTACAAGCACTCGCTGAAGGAGCAGGCGATCGACATTCCGGAGCAGATCTGCATCACGCGGGACAACGTGCGCGTGAATATCGACGGCGTGCTGTACCTGAAAGTGCTGAACCCGGAGCGTGCGTCCTACGGTATCGCCGATTACGTTTTCGCCATCACGCAGCTGGCGCAGACGACGCTGCGCAGCGAGATCGGGAAGATCGACCTGGACCGGACGTTCGAGGAGCGCACCAATATCAATGCCGCAGTGGTGAGCGAGCTGGACAAGGCAAGCGAGCCGTGGGGCGTGAAGGTGCTGCGCTACGAGATCAAGACGATCAACCCGCCGGCGGACATCCTGGGCGCCATGGAGAAGCAGATGCGCGCCGAGCGCGAGAAGCGCGCGACGATCCTGAGCTCGGAGGCGGCGCGCGAGGCGGCGATCAACACCGCGGAAGGCGAAAAGCAGAAGGTGATCAAGGCGAGCGAGGCGCGGCGGCAGCAACAGATCAACGAAGCCGAGGGACAGGCGCAGGCGATTCTGGCGATTGCGCAAGCCACAGCAGAAGGCATCCGGCGGGTGGCGCAGGCGATTCAGGAGCCGGGCGGCTTTGAGGCGGTGCAGCTGCGCGTGGCGGAGCAGTACATCGCCGAGTTCGGACGGATTGCGAAAACATCCTCCACCGTCGTGGTGCCGTCGAATCTGAGCGACGTGGCGTCGATCCTGAGCGTGGCGATGAATGTGATCCGCCACAACCCGGGCGGAGAGGCAGCGGCTCCGCCGCCCCCGCCGCCGCGGCGTCCTCAGCAGACGCCGCCGCCACCGGCGCAGTTCTAGGAACGGCATTGCGAGCGGCGGGCGAGAGGGCGCGGGCGTGCGGCATACTGAAGGGCAGCCATGGGGCAGCCTTCAGCGGGAACGGAAGTCGAGATCAAGTTGGCAGTAGCGTCCGCCGCGGAGGGGGAAGCGCGGCTGCGGCGCGCAGGGTTCGAGCCGCTGCAGGAGCGGGCGTTTGAGGCGAACTCGGTGTTCGACACTCCCGCGCTCGAGCTGATCCATTCCGGGAGGCTGCTGCGGCTGCGCGAGTTTCGCGGCGAGGCGCTGCTGACATACAAGGGACCGGCGGAGGCGGGCCCGCACAAGACGCGGCGGGAGATCGAGACGCGGGTGGAGGATGCGGGCGCGATGCAGGCGCTGCTGGAGTCGTTGGGCTACCGGGTGGTGTTCCGGTACGAGAAATACCGCACGACGTTCGGGCGCGCGGGTGAGGGCGGCCATGCATGTCTCGACGAGACGCCCATCGGATGCTATCTGGAGCTGGAAGGCGAGCCGGAGTGGATCGATGCCACGGCTGCGGAGCTGGGGTTCGCGCCGGCGGACTACATCACGCTGAGCTACGGGGCGCTGTACCGGGAACACTGCCGGCGGCTTGGAGTGGAACCCGGCCACATGGTGTTCGAGAAGTGATCCGGAATGGTCGGGGCGGCAGGATTTGAACCTGCGACCCCCTGCGCCCAAGGCAGGTGCGCTACCAGGCTGCGCCACGCCCCGACAAGGCTTGCTCTCTCGATTGTAGACCACCGGGTTGCAGCAGCGCCGTGCGGATTCAGGATGGCCGGAGACGCTGCGGGGGCGGTCGCCGGGCGCGCGAAATGCAGGGATGCACCGGTCCGGGGAGGCTTTGAGAGGCTTCTGGTTCTTTCGGAGGCATGCCACGCGCCGGGGGGGTGGATGAAGTCTGGCTCGGGTGCGTGCTATAGTGAAGGTGTCCAAACTGAGCGGGGACGTAGTTCAGTTGGTTAGAACGCCGGCCTGTCACGTCGGAGGTCGCGGGTTCGAGCCCCGTCGTCCCCGCCATTTCTTTTTCTCTGCACCGCCACGCCAGCGAGCCTGCACCCGGCAACAGCCCCCGGACTGCCGGTCAGGCGTCACCTGCAGCCGTTCAAACCCGCAGAGGCTCCTTCCGGCGGGCGGAAATTGACGGGTTCCGAAGCGGTCCGATAGACTGAGGATTGGCTGATTCCCGCCGGCTCGGCCTCCGTGTGAGTCCGCGCGGAGCATCCCTACTTCCCAGGAGGGCGTGAAAGTTGCCTGACTCGAGACGTCACATCTTTACCTCGGAGTCTGTCACCGAGGGGCACCCGGACAAAATTGCGGACCAGATCAGCGACGCTGTTCTCGACGAGATCTACAAGACCGACCCGAACGGGCGCGTCGCCTGCGAGACGCTGGTCACGACGGGCACCGTGATTGTCGCCGGCGAGATCACCACGACGAACCTTCAGTTCTTCAAGGACCTGCCCGATGTGGTGCGGGGCGTGGTGAAGGACATCGGCTTCACCAACTCCGAGTACGGGTTCGACTACAAGTCCTGCGCGGTGATGAACCTGATCCACGGGCAGTCGCCGCACATCGCGATGGGCGTGGACACCGGGGGCGCGGGCGATCAGGGCATGATGTTCGGCTACGCCTGCGATGAGACCGAAGAACTGATGCCGATGCCGATCATGCTGGCGCACCGGCTGGTGCGGCGGCTTTCGGAGGTGCGGCGCAGCGGCGAGATTCCATATCTCCGGCCGGACGGGAAGAGCCAGGTGAGCGTGGAGTATGTGAACGGGCGCCCTGTGCGCGTGGATGCGGTGGTGGTCTCCACGCAGCACGATCCGCATCCCACCAAGCCCAATGCGATGCCGGATCCGCTGAAGGAAGAGGTCGAGCAGAAGGTCATCCGCGCCGTGATTCCCGCCGAGATGCTGGAAGGCACGAAGATCCACATCAACCCGACGGGCTGCTTCGAGGTGGGCGGGCCGCACGGCGACACAGGGCTGACCGGGCGGAAGATCATCGTGGATACCTACGGCGGCATGGGGCGCCATGGCGGCGGCGCGTTCTCCGGCAAGGATCCGACGAAGGTGGACCGTTCGGCGTGCTACATGGCGCGCTACATTGCGAAGAATATTGTGGCCGCGGGGCTGGCCACGCGGTGCGAGGTGCAGCTGGCCTACGCGATCGGCGTGGCGGAGCCGGTGAGCGTGCTGGTGAACACGTTCGGCACGGGGATCATCGACGAGGAGAGGTTGACAGAGCTGGTGCGCGCGCACTTCCCGCTGACGCCGCGCGGCATCATCGAGCACCTGAAGTTGCGGCGCCCGATCTACCGCCCGACGGCAGCGTTCGGGCACTTCGGGCGCAAGGAAGAAACGTTCACATGGGAAGCGGTGGACAAAGCCGAAGCGCTGCGGGAAGACGCCCGCGTTGTTTCGGCCGCCCGCTAGCCCGCGTGTTTTCCGGCGCGCCTCGCCATGGGGCGCGCCTTCGTCTGTCCGGAGGTAGTTCCTTTGGCCCTCATTGAAGGTTGCAAGCACTCCATCGAGGTCACCATCCCCGCGGAGGCGGTGGCGGCCGAGATCGAGAAAGTCACGGAATCGATCCGCGCCAAGGCGCACATCCAGGGCTTTCGCCCGGGCAAGGCGCCCGCAAGCCTGATCCGGAGCCGCTACGCGCAGGAGATCCGCCAGGAGGCGCTCGAAAGGCTGGTTCCGAAGTATCTCGAGGAAGCGTGCGAGCGCGAAAACCTGCGAGTGGTGAGCCGTCCGTCGATCAAGGACCTTCATTTCCACGAAGGCGAGGCGGTGCACTTCAAGGCCGAGTTCGAGGTGGCTCCGGAGTTTGAATTGAAGGAGGTCCGCGGGCTGAAGGTGACGTATGCGGAGCCCGTGGTGACCGACGAAGAGGTGGAGGAGCGGCTCAACCAGCTGCGGGAGGCGCGCGCCGAGTTTGTGAATCTCGATCCGCGCCCTGTGGTGGACGGGGACCATTGCCTTGTGACGCTGGAGACGATCTCGGGAGTCGAGGGCGAGCCGCTGCGGCAGGACGACATCAATATCGAGGTGGGCGGCAAGGATACCTTCGAGGGATTCTCCGAGGCGCTGCGCGGCGCGGTGCCCGGCGACGAGCGCGAGGCGGAGATCACGTATCCGGAAGATTACAGCGTGGAGCGGCTCGCCGGGCGCACGGTGCGGTTCCGCATCACGCTGAAGCAGATCCGGCGCAAGGAGCTGCCGGAGGCGAACGACGAGTTCGCGCGCGATCTGGGCGACTTCCAGTCCATCGACGAGGTGCGGGAGGAGATCCGCAAGGCGATCTTCCGCGAGAAGGAATACGAGGCGCAGGTGAAGGCGAAGAACGAGCTGGTGGATCAGCTCGTGGCGATGCACGATTTCCCTGTGCCGGAAGCTTATATCGACGACCGGATCGAGCACATGCTGGAAGGGCAGCTGCGCTCGCTGCAGGCGCAGGGAGTGGACACGAGCAAGATCCGCATCGACTGGGAGAAGCTGCGGCAGAACCAGTACGAGCAGGCGAAGCACGACGTGAAGGCGGCGCTGCTGCTGGGCAAGATCGCGTCTGCGGAGCACCTGCACGCGACGGAAGAGGAGATCGACGCGGACGTGCAGCGCATTGCGCGGCAGCGGCGCGAGCCGGTGGCAGCGGTGCGCCTGAAGCTCGAAAAAGAGGGCGGGATGCAGACAATCGTCAACCGGATCATCACGGACAAGACGCTGAAGTTTTTGTTCGATCATGCGGTGAAGGTGCCGCCGGAAGCGGCGAAGGCGGAATGATCGACGCCGCCCGAAAGCTGCTTGCCTGCGAAGCCCGCTCGATCGAGCGGGCTTCCGCGCGATTGGGGGCGGAATTCGAGCGCGCCGTCCACCTGCTGGCGGATTGCGCGGGCAAGATCGTCACGGCGGGGATGGGCAAGAGCGGGGCGGCGGCGAGGAAGCTGGCGGCGACGTTCTGCGCGACGGGCGTGCCGGCGGTGTTCCTGCATCCGGCGGAGGCCGAGCACGGCGACTTCGGCGTGCTGGAGCCGGGCGATGTGCTGGTGGTGGTCTCCAAGAGCGGCTCGACGGCGGAAGTGCTGCGGCTGGCAGCGCGGGCGCGCGATCTGGGGGCGGCGCGGATCGGCATCTGCGGGCGGATGGACACGGAGCTGGCACGCCTGTGCGATGTGGCGCTGGATGCTTCCGTGGAGGAAGAAGGGGATCCTTACAATCTCATCCCGGCTTCGAGCGCGATTGTGGCGACAGCGCTGGGCGATGCGCTGGCAGTAGCGCTGGCGGCGGCGCGCCGATTCAGCCCCGAGGACTTCGGCATGCTGCACCCCGGCGGGCAGCTGGGGCGCAATCTGCGGCTGCGGGTGCGGGATGCGATGCACGCAGGCGAGGAGGTGCCTTGCGTGAAGCCGGGCGACAGCCTGCGCGACGTGGTGATCGCAATGACGCGCCGCCCGCTGGGCGCCGCCTGCGTGCTGGACGACGAGGGAAGGCTCGCCGGGCTGATCACCGATGGGGACCTGCGGCGGGCGCTGGAGCGGCATGAGGAGATCCGGGGCTTGCGCGCCGAGGATGTGATGACGCGGACGCCGGTGACCATCGCTCCGGACGCGCTGCTGCGGGATGCGCTGGTGTTGATGGAGCGGCGTCCGCGGCAGCTGAGCGTGCTCCCCGTCGTGGAAGAAGACGGGCGTGCCGCGGGGCTGTTGCGGCTGCACGATATTTATCAGGCGAGGTGAGGGGCGGGCAGCGCGCCTGGGGCTGCGCGGGGAACGCGGCGCGGGCGCAAGCGCCGGGGGAGTAGCGCAAACGACCGAGACCCGCGAGCAACGCCAGAAGCGCGGCCCCGACGCAAGCGTCGGGGGAACCATGCGAACTGCGCAACCGTGTCATCAACGCCCGCAATGCGGCCTCTGCGCCAGAGCCAGGGGAACGGTGCAAACGACGGAGATCCGCAAGCAACGCCAGAAGCGCGGCCCCGACGCAAGCGTCGGGGAACAGCGCAGGCCGTGCCGCCCCGGTGCAGCAGATTCGCAAGAATATGCAGGTGCAAGCCAGCGCTGCGAGCCCTGCCTCCACGCGCCTTGGCTCGCCTGGTTCCCCCGACGCTTGCGTCGGGGCCGCCATGCGGCAGGGCGTGCATAGAGAGGCCGGCTACAGAGGCCGCCGCGAGAATCCCGTGACGAGGTACCAGGGCCGCTTTCGAGCGTGGGAGGCGGCAATGTTCGCGACTCTTGGAGATTGCGGGCTGAGTTACACTCGGTTTGCCTTCCTTCAAAGATTGCAGGTGGCGCGTCGCCGCCCTGGCGGAATCCCCGGGGGGAATAGCGCAAAGGCAAGAACCGGGGGAACCAGGCTTGAAACGCGGCCCCGACGCGAGCGCCGGGGGACCTGGACAACGAGCTGGCAACGCAGCAACGCTTGCAGTGTGGCCCCGACGCAAGCGTCGGGGGAACAGCGCAGGCGCCCGCGAGTTCAGGAGGTGCAGGGCGGGCCGTTTGCGAGCAAGGCCGAACCTCCGGATCAGACGGGAGCTGCTCAGCGGCCGGCGGACCAGAGAACGGCCTGGCGGACGAGGCGGCGGTACCAGGGGAGTTCGTGGGTTTCGCGGCCGTGGCCGGGCTGCAGGAAGACGACGCGCGATTTCGGATAGGGGCTGATCCAGCCGATGATTTCATCGCTCGTCGGGTGGTTGGTCTTCAGCAGCGGGATCACGTCCGGGTGGCGCCAAACGGTCTTGTAGGTCTCGTCGAAGATGCGCATCGGGGGCAAGCCGCGCGTGACGGGGTGAGAGCCGACCGGCTCGACGACCATCTCGACGTCGTGCAGGTAGCTGGAGGCGGGCATCCCCTCCTGCGGCTTCAGCACGTAGAGGCCGCCCACGACTTCGCGCCACCACCATTCCCATCCGGCGAAATCGACGATGGCGTGGTGCAGGAGCACGACGCCCTTGCCGGATTCGACGAAAGCGCGGAGGTTCTCGCGGTGCTGTTCCGGAAGATGCTCCGCCTGAATGGAGTCGTAGAGGACGAGCACGTCATAGAGCTTGCGGAGATCGTGGCGGAAGGCGACGGGGTGGGGATCGACGTTGACGCGGATGTCGCGCCAGCCTTCGAAGACAGAGTAGAAGGACGCCTCGTGATCGTGGCCGCCGGTGACGAGGAGAACGCGAACGGCGTTGGCGTCTTTCTGGTTCAGGCTGATCTGCGCGGGCAGCGTGACCTCGCCGCGGGCGGCCCATTCAACGCCGCGGGCGAATGAGGCAACGAAACCGGGCGCGGACATGGCGTCGACATCGTGACCGAGGGCGGTGTGAAAGACGCGGCCCTTGCCGTAGTCCCTGACCCAGAGCAGCGGCTCGCGCTTTCCGGTGCCGTTCTGCGCGGGATCGTCGAACGCTTCCGCGAGCACGCGGTTGCCGGGCTTGAGGCGGAAATTGTGATAAAGCTCGTCGGAGACGAGGAAGGGCGCCATGCCTTGCGCCACGGGATGCTGCGGATCGGCCCACTGGACGCGGAAGACGTGGCGGCGGCCGTGGCCCGTGCGGGGTTCGGCCTCCGACCACACGGCGCCGACCATCTCGCCCCACTCTTTCCATGAGGGCTGATAGACGCCCGTGCGCGTCATCTTTTCGCCGAGCACGACGGCATCGCCGAAGGGATAGCTGGCGGCGTGGACGACGACGAGCCCCTTGCCTTCGCGGACGAAGCGCGCAACGGCCTCTTCCGCGGGCGAGCCCCATCGCGGGCCGCAGTAGTTCGACACGAGAACATCATAGGGCCGTAATGTTTTTTCGTCGAGGCCCGAGGGCTCCTCGGTGACGCGCACGTCGAAGCGGCCGGCGGCTTCGAGCGCGCGGCGGAGCAAGGGCGTGGTGGCGCGCCAATCGTGGTTGTTCCTGCCCGTGAGGATGAGGACGCGGATTCTGCCTTCCTCGAAGTAGAAGCGGTCCGGCACAGGGGCGGGCGTCTGCGCCGCGGCGCAGAGGGCGGCGAGCAGGAGGCAGCGCAGGGGCGGCGCTGCCGCGGTGCGGAAGATCGATTCGAAATGCGCTGCTGGCATGGACGGGCGTCCTCCCTGCGGCCGCGCCTGCGGCGGCCTGAGGATTATCCTACGCAAGCGGCGGCTGCGCTATTTGGGGAAGGCGGAGGCGTCGAGCCCCGGAATGAGGCGCAGCGCGTTCTTGTAGTAGAGCTTCTTGAGAACCTCGTCGGGCAGATCGAGCCCGTACATGGCCCAGAAGGCGTGGCGGCGGCGGTAGTAAGGGAAGTATTCGTCAGCGGTCTCAAGGACGCGGAAGTAGGTGTGGTATTCGGAGGGGTTCCAGGAGTCCTTGCCGAAGACAACGCGGTCCTGATAGCGGAGGAACCACGCGCGGGCGAAGCGGGGCTGGCGGCCGAGTTCAGCGAGCACGGCGCCGATTTCGGTGTAGACGTTGGGGCATTCGTCCATGAGCTTGCCGAGCCGCGCGAGGTCGCCGCCAAGCCAGCCGAGGTGGGCATTGATGAAGATGGTGCGGGGGTGGCGGCGGAAGAGGTTGTGCTGCTCGGCGATGAGCTGTTCCCAAGGGGGATCCTTTTGCGGGTCGCGGCGGCGTCCGGGGACCTCCATGAGTTCGAGCCAGCGTTCGTTGAAGCGGTCGACGGGCTCCCAGAACTGGCGCGGATCGGCAGTATGGATGAAGACGGGAGTTTTCAGGCGGCCGCAGGCTTCCCAGAGCGGATCGAAGCGGGGATCGTCGACGGGGATGCGGCGTCCCTGGGAGTCGCGCAGAGTGAGGCCGAGATCTTTCCAGACCTTGAGACCGCGGGCGCCGAGACGGACGTCCTGCTCGAACTGAGCGGCGGCGCGCTTGCCGTAATCGGGGTCGTCGATGCCGGAGTAGTCCGGGCTGGCGAAGAAGAAGAAGCGCCCGGGGGCGATCTCGTTGGCGCTTTGAATGGCCTGGCGGAGGCGCTCGCCGTTGCCGCCGCGGACGAAGAGGCTGCCCATGATGCGCAGGTTGAGCGCGTCCATGTCAGCGACCATTTTCCTGGCCTGTTCGGGCGGCATGGGGAAGCGCGGGTGGTTGTGGACGTCGATGAAGGGGAACTTTGCGCGCGTGCGGGGATTCTGAGGGACGACGAGCGAGGAGCGGGGTTCGTACTCGCGCACGTCGAGCGGCGTTTGCGGCGCCTGCGCCGGAAGAAGGGTGGAGATGCCCAGCCAGAGAGCGAGCCCGCGCATGATTTTCGAGTATAGCGGCGCGGCGCGCTCAGGCGTGGACGCGGGCGAGGAAGGATGAACAGGGCGGCGAGCGTGAAGCGCGCCGTCACATGGAGGCAGTGAGGTTCAACTGCCGGGCATCGGGGAGTTTGCGGCGGATTTCGCTGCGGCTTTTGTCAATCGCCTCCTTGTCGCAGTGGGAGAGGAGCTCTTCGAGATCTCTTGCTGAAGCCAGTGTGTAAAAGCGCCTTTCCGGAGAGAAGTAGACAAGCGTCTTCTTCCCCATACCGACCAGCACTTCGATGTTGTTCAACGTGCCCTTGCTTTCTCCGTCCCAGAGCATGAATCCGCAGTCGGCTTCCTGGGCCATGGCGGAGTCCTTGGCGACATAGTAGGCGAAGCTTTTCCTGTCGCTTGCCGTTTCGACCTGTTTCGTAGGCCAAGAGCCCAGATTGTTGCGGCAGGCGCCCACGTGATAGACGACCACGTTCTTGTAGCCGGACCGCGAGAGGAAAGCCTGCAAAGCCTTGTCGGCGCCGTTGGCGTCTCCGACCAGGAACTCGGCGTTGCGGCTCATCATCTCCTCCATCTTGCCGGTCACAGCCAGGTTCAGCCGGGACAGTTTGCGGGAGCCAGCGATGAAGACTTTAGCCATGCTTGCGGGTCTTGGTGATTGCGATGAAGTAAAGGGCCTCAGCATTTCCATTATCGAGCAATGTTCGAGCCACCTCCACAGCTGTGGCGCCGGAGCGGTAGAGATCGTCGATCAGCAAGAGACGTTCCCCCGACGTGAAGGCAGCATTCGCCCGAAAAGCGCCAGAGAGGAGTTGGGCTCGCTGGTTCGGGTCATGGACGTTTTTGAGTTGAGGAGTTGACTTCACCTTTTGGACGCAATGACCGCAGACCGGGAAGCGCAAGTTCTGGCCCAGACGCCGGGCGATTTGGATTACGGGCTGGCTTGACCGGCGCGGGTTCGATGGAGGCATGGGGATGATGAGGTCGATGTTCCAGTTCCTGGCTCGCAGGAAGGCAGTAATCGTTCCGACGATTTGGTCGAGGTATGAGGCGTTGCTGCGGTACTTCATCTGGTACAGTGCCTCGCCCAACGGGGTTCTCCGGGTATCCAACAAAGGCTGGCCGAATTCGTCATAGCCGATCCAATTCGATGAAACGGTGTGGAAGTCAAGCGCATAGCCCTCCAGCCAAGGGCCCCGGAGCCGTTGCGGGCAATACTTCAGCGGACTGGCCATCGTGAACACGCTATCGCAGCCGGGGGATGGCCGAGGATGGGGGCGGATGGGGTTGGGGCGCTCAGGCGTGGCCCTGGTCGAGGAGGGCGCGGACGGCAGAGTGCAGGCGGGCGGTGAGTTCGGTGCGGTCGGAGGTTTTCAGGCCGGCGGTGGGAATGGGGTCGCCGATGCGGAGGGTGACGCGACCGGGGCGGAGATGGTGGGAGTGCATGGGGAGGATGTCGCGCACGCCGATCAAGGCGACGGGAACGAGCGGCACCTGGGCCTTGATGGCGAGGTAGGCGGCGCCGTCCTTGAATTCGCGCAGCTCGCCTGACTCCGAGCGGCCCCCTTCCGGGAAAACGAGCAGCGAGACGCCGTTTTCCTGCATCGCCCTGCCGGCGGCACTGAGGACGCGCAGGGCGGCGCGGGGATCATCGAGCGGAACGCTGATGTTGCCCGCGCGTTTCAGGTGCCCGCCGATGAAGGGGATGGAGAGGAGCTCCTGCTTGGCGAGGAAGCGGAAGTTCAGCGGAATGTGGGTCAGCAGGACGGGGGTGTCCATGTAGCTGACGTGGTTCGGGCAGACGACGTAGACACCGGAGGGATCCAGCTTCTCTTTGCCGATGGCGGTGACGCGCGCCCCGGCAGCCCAGAGCAGCATGCGCGCCCACACGCGGGCGATGGCCAGCTGCTGGCGTCCGCTGCGGTCCCACAGGGAAGCGATGAGGCTGAGCGTGCCCATCAGGGCGGTGGCGAGGATCACCAGCGGGGCGCGAACCAGAAGCGAGAACCAGTAGCTGGAGGTCATCGCAACGCAAGAACTCCCGATTATCCCACGAGCAGCTCGCGCGCTTCGCCGACCAGATACAGCGAGCCGGTGATGACGATCAGGTCATCCGAGGCGGCAGCGGAGGTCATTTCCAGCGCAGCGCGGATGTCCGGCGCGAGGCGCGCGCGGGTTTCGCCGGTCTGGGAGAGGATCTCCTCCGGGCGGAAAGCACGGGACTGGGCTGGCGCGGTGAAGATCAGCTCGGAGGCGAGGTGGAAGAGCGGCGCGCCGAGGGCGTGGAGGTTCTTGTCTCGCATGGCGCCGAAGATCATCCAGATTTTGCGGTTGCGGTGAAAACGGCGAAGGTAGGCAGCGAGCGCCCGCGCGCCGGCAGGGTTGTGGGCGCCGTCGAGGAAGATGTCCGGATTGCGGCGGACGGGCTCGAGGCGTCCGGGCCAATCGGCGGCGGCAATGCCGCGCTGGATCTGCGCTGGCGAGAGCCCCAACTCGCGGAGGGCGGCGATGGCGGTGAGAGCGTTCTCGACCTGATGGGCGCCGATCAAGGGCTGATCGATGCGGAATTCCAGGCCGCCCGGAGTGTGAACGGTGAAGCGGCTCCCGTAGGCGTGGAGCTCCAGACGGGAGGTGCGCCATTCGGAGGCGCGGATCAGGGGCGAGCCGCGTTCGAGCGCGGCTCGCTCGATGACCGACATGGCCTCGGGGCGCTGGCGGGCGGAGACGACTGGGCGGCCGGGCTTGATGATTCCTGCCTTTTCGAAGGCGATCTGCGCGAGCGTGTTGCCGAGGAACTTCTCGTGATCGAAGTCGATGGGGGTGATGACGGAGATTTCGGGCGTGACGACGTTGGTGGCGTCGAGGCGCCCGCCCATTCCGGTTTCCAGCACGACCATCTCGCAGCCGTATTGGCGGAAGAGAACGAAGGCCATGGCGGTCACCGTCTCGAAGTAGGTGGGGTGCATGTCGATGGCGCCGGCGGCGATGAGGCGTTCGGCCGCATCGTGGACGGTGTCGAAGGCGGCGGAAAAGTCCGCGAAAGGGACCGGGCGTCCGAGAATGCGGACGCGCTCGACCGGTTCGACGAGGTGGGGGGAGGTGTAGAGACCGGTGAGGACGCCCGATTCGCGGAGGGCGCGCTCGATCATGGCGCAGGTGGAGCCCTTGCCGTTGGTGCCGGCGACATGGACGAACCGGCAGGCGCGGTGCGGGCTGCCGAGGTGTTCCAAGAGCGTGCGGATGCGGTCGAGGCCGAGTTTGATGGTGCGGTGCTCGTTGCCGAGGGCGTAGAGGAAGCGGACCGAGTCTGGGTACGGCGTGCTCAGGGCAAGACCCCCAAAACAGCCATGGTAGCCCGAAGAGGGAGCGGTTCGACTTTTCGGCGGCGCGGCGCGTCTTTGAATCAGGCAGCCGGATCAGGAACAATGGCGAGGGAGCCGGGCAGTTGATCTTCCGCGAAGCCGAAGACCGGGAGTTGGCCGGGCGCGCCCGCAAGGGCGACCTGGACGCATTCAATGCGCTTGTGTCCCGGTGGGAGGGGCGGATTTACAACTACCTGTTGCGGATCACGGGCCATGCCGAGGATGCGATGGACCTGTGCCAGGACACGTTTCTGAAGGCGTATCAGAACCTGGCGCGGCTGGAGGATGCGGCGCGGTTCGGGGCGTGGCTGTACCGGATTGCGCACAACGAGGCGATGTCGCACTTGCGGCGTCCGCAGCGGGAGACGGCGCTCGAGGAGGCGGCAGCCGAGGCGCTGCGGGGCTCAACGATGGCGCCGGTGGAGGCTTCGCTGGCGGTGGAGGCGGCGCTGGCGCGGCTGAGCCCGGAGCAGCGCGAGGCGGTGCTGCTGAAGGTGTATGAAGGGTTCAAGTTCGAGGAGATTGCGGCAATTCTGGATTGCCCGGCATCGACCGTGAAGTCGCGTGTCTATGCGGGGCTCGAGCTGTTGAAGGAAGCGCTGGCGCCGGTGGAACGGCAGGCGCGGGGCGGGGAGGAAGAAGGATGAAGGGAAGCGAGGAGGATGCCAATGCCTTGCGGAGAGTTTGACTGGAAGGGGTTCGTGCTGCAGGAGGTTGCGCCGGAGGAGCGGCGGCGGATGGAAGAGCACCTGAAGGGCTGCGCGGCGTGCCGGCAGGAGGTGGAGGCGCTGGGGCTGACGGTTGTGGCGGTGCGGCGGCTGCCGCAGCAGCCGGTGCCGCGGCGTCTGGCGTTCGTGTCGGATCCGGTGTTCGAGCTTCCGTGGTGGAAGCGGCTGTGGCGGATGCCCGCGCCTGCCTGGGGTTTCGCGGGAGCGCTGGTGATCGCGGCAGCGATCATCGCCCACGGATTGCTGACGCCTCCTCCTGCAGCGCCGGCGCGCGCGGACGCGGCGGAGATCCGGAGGCTGGTGGAGGAGGAGCTGGAGCGGCAGGTGCCGGCGCGAGTGGAGGCAGCGGTGAAGGCGCACGTTGCGCCGGCAGCGGCGCAGCTGGAGGCGCGGCTGGCGGCGTTCGAGCAGCGCGTGGAGAAGGAACGGCGCGCGGATCTTCGCGACGTGACGGCGGCGTTCGAGCTGCTGCAGAAGCGGATCAACAACGTGTATCTGGCCACCGCGCAATATGGAGGCGACTGATGCGGACCTGGATCATGGCACTGGCTCTGGCGGCGGCGCTGCCGGGACAGAATGCGCGGCCGACGAGGCAGGAGATCGCCGCGCTGGAGAAGTCTTTCAATCAGCGGCTGGCGCGGCTGGATCTGGAGCGACCGGTGGAAGTGCTGGGGATGACGCGGGGGGTGTATCTCGATGGCTATGGGGTGGTGTTCACGGCGGAGATCAATCTGGCGCCGGCGCCGGGGCTGTCGCCATTCCGCCCGGCGCTTTCGAAAGAGGAAGTGGCGCGGATCCGGGAGCTGAAGCTGAAGCGGCTGCCGCAGATCAAGGCGCTGATGCAGCAGCTGCTGCTGGCGGCTGCGCAATCGCTCGACCGGCTGCCAGCGGACGAACATGTGGCGCTGGCGCTGCTGTTGTGGTCGAATCCGTGGGAGGACGCAGCCGGGCTGCCGCGGGCGATTCAGATGCAGGGGCGGAAGGGGGCGCTGCTGGAGGTGGCGCTGGAGCGGCAGCCACCCCAAGCGCTGGCGCAGATCTTGCGCGTGCGGGAAGAGTGACCTTATGCGGCTGGGCGAGATTCTGGTAGCGAAGGGGCTGCTGGAGGCGGAAGAGCTGGAGCGCGCGCTGGAGCTGCAGCGGGAGCGCGGCGACAAGCTGGGGAGGATCCTGGTGGATCTGGGGTTCGCCTCGCAGCGGGACATCGTGCAGGCGCTGAGCGAACAGCTGGAAATTCCTGTGGCGAAGCTGGACGGCCCCCCTCTGGTGACGCCGGAGACGGAGAGGCTGCCGGCGCGGTTTCTGCGGCAGGCGCGGGTGTTCCCGCTGCGGATGGACGGCGGGGCGCTGGTGCTGGCGATGGCGGATCCGCTCGACTTCGAGACGCTGGCGGCGGTGCGGACGGCCACGGGGCTGCGCGTAAGGGCCGAGATCGCCCCCGAGAGCGATCTTGCCGACGCGCTGGACCGCTACTACGGAGAGGAAGAGACCGAGGCGGCTGCGGTTGGCGAGGATGCCGAGTCGGCGGCGGAGCTCGAGCAGTTGCGCGACATGGCGAGCGAGGCGCCGGTGATCCGGCTGGTGAACGCGATGATCGCGCAGGCAGTGGAGAAGCGCGCGAGCGACATCCACATCGAGCCGTTCGAGAAAGAAGTGAAGGTGCGGTTCCGCATCGACGGCGTGCTGCAGGAACAGGAGCCGCCGCCGCGCGAGCTGAAGGCGGCGGTGATCAGCCGCCTGAAGCTGATGGCGAAGATGAACATCGCCGAGCGGCGGCTGCCGCAGGACGGGCGCATCAAGATGAAGACGCTGGGGCGCGAGGTGGACCTGCGCGTGTCGACCCTGCCGACGCTGTACGGGGAGAGCGTGGTGATGCGCCTGCTCGACCGCAGCGCGGGCGACTTTTACGACCTGCGCAACCTCGGCTTCGACGAGCACATGCTGCGGCGGATGGAGCATTTCACGTCGCTGCCGCACGGGATCTTTCTGGTCACCGGACCGACGGGAAGCGGGAAATCGACGACGCTGTATTCGGCGCTGAAGCGGATCAACCAGAGCGACAAGAAGATCATCACGATCGAGGATCCTGTGGAATACCAGATGGACGGGATCAACCAGATCCACGTGAATCCGCAGATCGGGCTGACGTTCGCCGCCGGGCTGCGGCACATCGTGCGGCAGGATCCGGACGTGATCATGGTGGGCGAAATCCGCGACTACGAGACGGCGGAGGTGGCGATCCGGGCGGCGCTGACCGGGCACTTCGTGTATTCGACGCTGCACACCAACGACGCGCCGAGCGCGATCACGCGGCTGACGGACATGGGCGTGGAGAACTACCTGATCTGCTCTTCGCTGGTGGCGGTGCTGGCGCAACGGCTGGTGCGGGTGATCTGCACGGGCTGCAAGGAGCGCGACGGGGAGCGGTTGACGCCTTCGGGAGAGATGGTTCCGGCATGGCGCGGGCGCGGGTGCGAACGCTGCTTCGGAACCGGGTATCTGGGGCGGGTGGGCATCTTCGAGATGATGGAGATGAACGATGAAATCCGCAAGCTCGTGATGGCGGGGGCGGACGCGGCGGTATTGACGGAGGCGGCGCGGAGGAACGGGATGCGTTCCCTGCGGGAGGACGGCTGGCTGAAAGTGGCGCAAGGGGTGACGACGGCGGAAGAGGTGCTGCGGGTGACGCAGGAGTTCTGACGTGGCGATGCTGCAATTGCATTTCCGCGCGGTAACCGCCGACGGCAAGCAGCGCACGGGCGTGCTGAGCGCGCCGGACGAGAAGGCAGCGGCGCGCGAGCTGCGGCGGCAGGGGTTGATCCCGTTGTACGTGGGGCTGAAGCCGCAGGGGCGGGGAGAGCTTCGCCTTCCGTCCTTCCGGCCCGGACGGCGGCGGGATGTGCTGTTTTTCACGCAGGAGCTTTCCACGCTGCTGAATGCGGGCGTGCCGCTGGACCGTGCGCTCTCGATCGTGGCGGAGCTGGCGGAGCGGGCCGAGTTTCGCGAGGTGGTGGAAGACGTGCTGCGGGCGCTGAAGGGAGGCAAGTCGCTGGCCGACTCTCTGGCGACGCGCCCTGCGTACTTTCCCGAGATCTACGTGAACATGGTGCGCGCGGGGGAGGCCTCGGGCTCGCTGGCGGCGATCTTCGAGCGGCTGGCGGAATACGAGAAGACGCGCGACGAGCTGCGGGGCTACATCGTGAGTTCGCTCGTGTATCCGGCGCTGCTGGTGCTGGTGGGAGCGGGCTCGATCTTCGTGCTGATGTATTACGTGGTGCCGCGGTTCGCGGCAGCGTTCGCGACCTCGGGCATCCGCGTGCCGGCGATGACGGAGGCAATGCTGGAGGCGAGCCGGTGGGTGCAGGCCTACGGGCTGTGGGTGCTGGGCGCGGCGGCGGGGGCGATTCTGCTGTTCCGCGCCTATGTGGGGACGGAGGCGGGACGGTATTGGTGGGACGGCTTCCGGCTGAAGCTGCCTTTGCTCGGCGAGGCTTTGCGGAAAGCGCAGACGGCGCAGTTTGCGCGGGCGATGGGGACGCTGACGGCGAACGGGGTGCCGCTGATCCAGTCGATCCACATCGCGCGGGCGATCCTGACGAACCGGCGCATGGCCGATGCGCTGGAGCTGGTGGCGCAGGGAGTGAAGCGCGGGGAAGGCATCAGCGCGCCGCTTGCGGCCACAGGCATGTTTCCGCCTTTGACCGCGCACCTGCTGACCATCGGCGAGGAGACAGGGCGGCTGGACACGATGTTTCTGCGGGCGGCGGAGATCTATGAGGCGGACACGCGGGCATCGATCAAGCGCTTCACGTCGCTGTTCGAGCCGCTGGTGATCCTGGTGATGGGCGTGGCGGTCGGGGCGCTGATCCTGTCGATGCTGATGGCGATCAGCGGCATCAACGAGCTGGCGATGTGATGTGATGGGAAGAGGTGAAAGCCGATGAAGAACGCGAACAGGCAGGCAAGCCGGGCAAGGCGGGGCATCACGCTGATCGAGATGCTGGTGGTGCTGACCATCATCGCGCTGTTTGCGGCGCTGGTGGCGCCGAAGCTGCTCAGCAAGAGCGACACGGCGCGGGTGACGGCGGCGCGGGCGCAGATCAACGCCTTTATGACGGCGCTGGGCGCCTACAAGCTGGACACAGGGACGTATCCCACCACCGAGATGGGGCTGCAGGCGCTGCGAACGCGCCCGCAGAACGTCCCGCAGTGGCAGGGGCCGTATCTGCCGCAGGACATCCCCGTGGATCCCTGGGGCAGACCGTACATCTACCGGTATCCCGGCGAGCATGGCGACGAGCCGGAGATCATCTGCCTGGGCGCGGACGGGCAGCCGGGGGGCGAAGGGATCAACGCGGACATCGTGAGCTGGAAGGCGCAGTAGGCAATGGGCGGGCGGCGCGGCATCACGATCCTCGAAATGATGATCGTGGTGATGCTGGTGAGCGTGCTGGCCGGGCTGACGTATCCGAGCGTGACGTCTGGGCTGGACGCGTTGCGGCTGCGTTCTGCGGCGAACGGTGCGGCGGCGCTGCTCGGGCAGGCGATGGCGCGCGTGGAAAAGACGCAGCGGCCTGCGGAGCTGGTGGTGGACCGGAAAGAGGGGCTTTTGCAGTTGATCGACCGGGCGGGCGGCTTCCGGCGGGAGATGAAGCTGGAGCCGGGGATCGCCATCGAAGCCGTGCTGCCGCCGCTGCCGGGAGCGGGCGAGGAGACGGCGCGGTCGCTGGTGCTGGTGCCGGGAGAGCCCTTCCCGGGCGTGGGGATCGTGTTTGGCAACCGGCGGCGTCAGAGGAGGATTGTGCGCATTGATCCCCTCACCGCCACGGCGGTCGTCGAAGCGGCGCCGGAAAGCGTCTCTGAAGAGGGGACGCGATAAGAGGATGCGGGCGCGCCGGCGCGGATTCACGCTTCTCGAGGTTCTGGTGGCGACGGTGATTCTGGGCGTCGCCGTCACCGGGCTGCTGGGAGCGCTGCGTGCGTCGGCGGCGAACGCGGCGCGGCTGGCCGAATCTCAGCGGGCGGTGGCGCTGGCCAGAAGGCAGATGGACGAGCTGCTGGCGGCGCGGGACTTGCCGCGGGGCGTGCCGCTGGAGGGCCTGTTTCCAGGGGCCGAAACGGGAGGCATGGAGGCGGGCTGGCGCGCGATGGTGCTGCCTTTCGAAGCCATGGCTGCGAAGCCCGGCGAGCCCCCTCCGCCGGGCACGCGCATTCTGGAAAGGATTGATCTGGAGATCTGGTGGCGTCATGGGGAGACGCGCCGCACGTGGAATGTGGTCACATACCGCGGCGGATTTCTCCGGCCGGGGGAGGAACAGCTGTTCGGGAGGATGCAGGGCGGGATGGCGGAGGGGATGCAACGGTGAGGCGGGCGCATCAGGGCGGGCTGACGCTGATCGAAGTGCTGCTGGCCGTGACGCTGGTCGCTTTGCTTTCGTCCGGCATGCTGTATGCCCTGCGGGCCGGACTCACGGCGATGGAGGCGGCGGAACGGCGGATCGGGTCGCTGCGGAGAGCGGCGGGAGCGCAGCGCATCCTGCGGCAGCAGATTGCGGGGTTTCTGCCCGTGATGGCGCGGTGCGGCGGATCGCCGGTGCAAGAGGGCGGCCCTCCGGTGATGTTCTTTCAGGGGCTGCCCGGCGTGGCGCGGTTCGTGACTCGCTATTCGATTCAGGGCGGCGCGCGGGGGCGGCCGCAGGTGGTGGAGCTGTTCGTTGCGCCGCGGCCGGAGGGCGGCGTGCGTCTGCTGGTGAACGAGATTCCCTACACAGGGCCTGCTGGGGCGGGCTTCCTGTGCGCGCCCCCGGCGCCCGATCCCGCCACGGGGGGCTTCCTGCCCGTGTTCCCCGCGCCACAGCCGGGGCCGGGCAGCTTCGTGCTGGCCGACCGGCTGGCGGCGTGCCGGTTCCTCTATCTGGAAGATGACGGGCTCAGCCCGGCGCGATGGGTGGAGGCTTGGCGGCGGCCGGACTTGTGGCCTTCGGCGATCCGCGTGGAGATGGCGCCGCTGGATCCGGCTTCTGCGACGGCGGCGACAGTGACAGCTTTGATCCGCCAGAGCAGACTCCCGGGGGAGCAGTATGAGCCCTGAGCGGAGGCGCGGGGGCGCGCTGCTGATGGTGCTGTGGCTGAGCGCGGCGCTTTCGGCGATCGCATTTTCAGTGGCACTGCGGGTGAGGACGGAGCTCGAGCGCGCCGACGGCGACAGGGAGGGTCTGCAGGCCTACTATCTGGCATGCGGGGCTGTGGAGCGGGCTCTGAATTACATGCGGTTTGTCACGGGGCAACAGCTCTCCGCCGGACAGCAGCCCTACTGGGATCCGGCGACCCCGCGGCTCGTGCTTCGCTTTCCGGAGGGCGTGGCCGTGGTGGAGGTGATCCCGGAGTCCTCGCGCCTGAATCCGAACTTCATCACGCGGGAAGAGTTGGGCCGTTTGTTGCTGGCGCTGGGCGTGGAGCCTTCGCGGGCAGGGCTGATCACCGCCGGACTGATGCACTGGCGCGGGAGCGAGCTGAGCGACCTCGACACGCTGTATTTGTCCGGCAGTCCGTCTTTTCGCGCGCCGCGCGCGTCATTGGAACAGATCGAAGAACTCATGTCTGTGGCAGGAGTCACGCCCGAGCTTTTCTACGGCGGCTACGCACGCACGCCCGGCGGCGCCCTGGAGCGGCGCGCGGGGCTGCGGGACTGCCTGTCGGTCTACAGCCGGGGAACGGGCCTGGACATCAACACGGTGCATCCTGTGGTGATGATGGCGCTGGGAGTCAGCGCGCCTACGGCAGAGGCGATTGTGGCGATGCGGCGGCAGGCGCCGATCCGGGACCTGCAGGCCGTGGCGCCGCTGTTGGGGCCGGCAGCAGCGCGGTTCCGGCTCGGGGGAGACAACATTTACACGCTGCGAGCGACTGCCCGGTTGCGGCGCCCGGACGGAAGGTGGAGCGAAGCGCGCCGCACGGTGGCGATGACCGTGCAGCTGTTCTCCACGGTTGCCTCCAGCGGCTTCCGGATCCTCGATTGGCAAGACTCGGCGGCGGAGACGGAGGAGCCGGAATGGCCGCAGTGACCGGGCCGACCTCTTTGCGATCTCTGCTGCGCTTCGGCACTGGCGTGGGCATCGCGGCGGGCTCGCGCGATCTCGAGGTCTGCGTGGCGCGGGTGCGCCCGGGCGGCGCCCGGGAGACCGGCGCGCTGCGGATCGGCAACTACCGCGAGCGGCCCGCATCGGAGTGGGGGCGCGAATATGCGGAGTTCCTCGGAAAGCACGATGCGTCGCATCTGGCGGCATGGCTGGTGCTGCCCCGGCATGAGGTGGTGGCGCGCCACGTCCGCTTGCCGGGCGTGACGGACAAGGACGCGCCGGCGGCGATCGCTTTCCAGCTGGACTCGCTGCATCCATTCGCGAGCGAGGAGGCGGCGTACGACTTCCGCCGCGCCGGCCGCAGCGCTTCCTTCTGCGTGGCGGTGGCGGAGCGGAAGATCATCGATGCCTACGCCGCGCTGTTTTCGGAAGCCGGAGTGAAGCTGGCGGGCATGACCTTCTCCGGCAGCGCGATGTATGTGGCCGCGCGGCTATACGGGCCGCCGCCTTCGGGGTTTGTCGCGGTTCGTCCGGCGCAGGAAGACGGCGAGCCGTTGGTGGAGGTTTACGGAGAGAGTCCGGAGTATCCGCTGTTCTCCGCCATCTTCGACGGAAAGGCGGAGCGGGCGGCGGCACTGGCGGCAGCCGAGATGCGCCTGGGCTCGGATGCGCCGGTGCTTGAGTGGGGAGACATTCTTCCGAAGCGCGAGGCGGGAGCTGCGGCGGAGGAGGAGCGGGCTTCCCCGGTGGCGTGGGCAGCGGCGCTGGCGGCTGCGTGCCCGCATCTGGGAACCCCGGTGAATCTGCTGCCTGCGCCGTTGCGGGCGGCCAGCTCGCGGGCGCAGTACGTCCCGACGGCGGTGCTGGCGGGCTCGCTCGTTTTGCTGGGCGCGGCGATGATCGCCGACAGCATCTGGATGGATCGTCAGTACCGCAAGACGCTGGAAGCCGAGATGGCGCGGCTGGCGCCGCAGGCGCAGAGGGTGGAGAAGCTGGACCGCGAGCTGGCGTCTGCGGTGGAGCGGATCGAGTTGCTGGAGACATACCGGCGGCGGACACGGGGGCACCTGGACACGGTGCTCGAGCTGAACGGCTTAATCGAGCCGCCGGCGTGGCTGATGTCCTTGCAGGTAGCGCCGGATCAGGTGAACTTGTGGGGGGAGAGTCCGCGCGCCGATGAGCTGCTCAAGAAGCTGGACGCATCGCCGAGGTTTCACTCGGCGGAGTTTACGGCGCCGCTGAGCCGCGGCGCGGGCGGGGACGTTTTCCGGATCCGTGCGAGGCGGGAGGAGGGGCGATGAATTTGCCGCCGCTGTCGAGCCGGGACCGCCGGGCGCTGGCGCTGCTGGCGGTGTGCGCAGCGCTTTTCACGGGAGTGTACTTCTGGCCGGAGGATGGCGCGGGGCAGGTGGTGGGTCCGGCGTCGAGCGTGGAACAGATGGAGCAGCGCATCCGGCGGATGCGGCGGATGGCGGCTTCCATGCAGGCGCGGGAAGAGACGCTGAAGCGGGCGCTGGAGGAATTGCGGCGGCGCGAGGAGGGCATGCTCCGCGCCGAAACGGCGGCGCAGGCGCAAGCGCAGATGCTCGAGATCGTGCGGCGTGTGGCGAAGAGCCAGCCGGAGACGTTCCAGCTGCGGAGCACGGAGTTTGGCGCACCGCGGGCGCTGGGCGATTTCTACGGAGAGGTGGTTCTGACGGTGGCGGTGGAGAGTCCGATCGAGCAGCTGGTGACGTTTCTGGCCGACCTCAGCAACCAGCCGGAGCTGGTGGCGGTGCAGGAGATCCAGTTTTCGCAGGCGAGCGGGAAAGGGAAGCTGATTCCGGCGCGGCTGACGCTGACAGGGATCGTGCCGCGTCAACTGGCGCCGCAGAAGAAAGGAGGGGCGGCATTTTGAAGGGGCGGTTGCTGCTGCTGAATCTTCTGCTGCTGGCCAGCTGCGCCGCGGCATTCTGGCGGCTGAAGGCGATGCATGAGGAGCGCATCCGGCGGCAGGAGGCGTTTTTGAAGGAGCGCGTCACGCCTGCGCCCGCGCCGCCGCTGTCGCTGCCCGCGCCGGCGCCGCAGGTTTCGGCGGCGAATTATCTGCCGGTGGCGCAGACGCTGTTGTTCAGCAAGGACCGCAATCCGGATGTGGTGATCGAGGTGGCGGCGCCGAAGCCGCCTCCGCCGCTGCCGCGCTACTTCGGCCTGATGAACTTCGGCGAGGGGCCGCGGGTGATCCTGGCGGCGCAAGGCCAGCCGCAGAAGACCTACAGCGTGGGCGACACGGTGGGGGAGTTCCGGCTGGCAGCCGTGGAGCCGGAGGGGCTTGTGTTCGAATGGGAGGACCGCACGATCCGGGCGAAGTTCGAAGAGCTGAGGGACAAGAGCGGGGCGGCGGCGCAGCAAGCCGATGCGCAGCCTTCCTCCATGCCGCCGCAGCCCGGGCAGGCGCAGGAAGGCGTGTCGACCCTTTCGGCGGTGAGCACGATCACGGAAGTGAAGGGGCCGGGGCAGCAGGCGAGCGAGCGCATCCGTCTCTGCCAGCCGGGGGACACATCGCCGTCGGGGACTGTCGTGGACGGCTACAGGAAGATCATCCGGAACGGTCCGTTCGGACCGCAGTGCATGTGGGAGAAGTTGCCCTGAGGGGGCGAGCAGGAATTCACAGGAGATGGCGATGAAAACAATTTTTGCAGCATTTGTTCTGACGGCATGGCTTTCCGGCGCTCCTGCGGCGGCGCAGGGGGACAAGGCGCGGGAGAAGGGCGCTGCGGGAAAGCCAGCCGCTGCGGGGCCGAAGTCCGGCGCCCCGGCGGCGAAGAAGCCGGGGATGCGGGAGACGGATGCCGAGGGCCGCACGTGGGTCTGGAGGGAGACGCCGTTCGGGCTGGCCAAGGTCGAGGAAAAGCGCGCGGAGAGCCCGTCCGCCGCGGTGCAGAGTAAGCCCGCGCCCGGTTTTCGCGTCGTGGAAGTCCGAGGAGACGAGGTCCGGTTCGAGCGGCGGTCGCCGTTCACGCAATCCACGTGGACGAAACGGATGAGCGAGTTGAACGAGGACGAGAAGAGGGCGCTCGAGATCTGGAAAGAGTCCGTCAAATGAAAGGGCGCCCGAGGAGGCAGGGATGAAGCTGTTGCAGTACGGCAGGCAAGGACTGGCGCTGTTTCTGTCGCTTGCGCTGGCGCTTCCGGCGCAGGCGGCCCAGCAGAGCGCGCAGCCTCAATCTTCCGGGCTGATCGCCGGGCTGTCCTTGCAGAATGTGAGCCTGCTGGAGGTGGTGGACTTCCTGGCCAAGCAGCTCCGCATCAACTACGTGGTGGAAAAGGGCGTCAGCGGAGCGGTCACGCTGAACACCTACGGCGAGATCCGGGACATTGATCCCCGGGCGCTGCTGGACACGATTCTCCGCATCAACGGCGCGGCGATGGTGCAAACCGGGAACATTTACCGGATCGTGCCGCTGGCGGAGTTGGCGCGCATGCCGCTGGAGCCGCAGGTGGACGTGAAGGACATTCCCGAAGACGACCGCCCGATGCTGAACCTGGTTTTCCTGAAGTACGCCAACGTGGAGGAGCTGGCCAAGCTGGTGGGCGAGTTTCTGGGGCCGCAGGGCAAGGCTTGGGCCTATCCTCCGGCCAACCTGTTGCTGGTGCTCGACAGCCGCAGGAGCATGCGGCGGACGATGGAGATGATCTCGCTGTTCGACAGCGACGTGCTGGCCAAGCAGCGGGTGAAGCTCTTCGAGGTGAAGAACAGCCGTCCGACGGACCTGGCCAAGGAGCTGGAGAACCTGCTGCGGTCGATGTCGCTGAGCAAGGAGCTGAGCTCGGTGAAATTCGTGCCGGTGGACCGGATCAACACGCTGATCGCCGTGGCGCCGAATCCGGGCGTGTTCGAGCAGATCCAGACATGGATCGAGCGGCTGGATGTGAAGGTGAAGAGCGCGGCGGGCAAGATCGATACCTATGTTTACCGGGTGAAATACGGCAAGGCGCCGTTGCTGGCGCAATCGATCATGATGCTTTACATGTCGATGTACCCGGGCTACGGGTTCGGCCTCGGCGGTTTCGGAATGGGGCCGTTTGGGATGGCAGGCATGTATGGCAACGGGATGGCTGGCATGGGGATGGGCGGTGCGATGCCGGGCACTTACGGGATGGGGATGTACCCCGGCATGGGGATGTATCCTGGCATGGCCGGTTATCCGGGCTACGGAGCTGCGGGCGCGGCGACGCAGGCTCAGGCGGCGCAGGGCGGGGCTGCGAGCGCGCAACGGGTGCAGACGCAGGCTGGCGGCGGAACGGATCTCACCGGAAGCTATCTCGGGATGTTCGGCGCCGGGATGTACGGGCCGCAGAGCCCGCGGGTGGTGCCGAACCTGAGCGACAATTCGTTGCTGATCCTGGCGACGCCGGAGGACTACGAGAGTGTGCTCCGTCTGCTGCGGGAGTTGGACATTCCCCCGCGGCAGGTGCTGATCGAGGCGAAGATTTTCGAGGTCCGCCTGACGGGCGCCCTGAGTTGGGGGCTGGACTGGTTCCTGCAGAACCGCGGCAACGCGCCGCCGACCGGTTTCGGCGACGCGCGCAACCCGCTATCGGCGAAGGGCAATTTTACGAATTCTTCGCTGAATCTTTCCTCGGGGTGGCTGTTGCGGCAGAGCAAGGAGCTCTTTCTGGCACTTTCGACTTCCGAACTGGCTTCCAAGACCAAGGTGATCAGCACGCCGACGGTAATCGCTACTGACAGCATTCCGGCGTCGATCAATGTCGGGGTGGAGGTGCCGATGCTGACGGCGCAGGCGGTGACGGGCGTGCAGCAGGGAGGAAGTTCGCTGTTCGCCAACACGATCACGAACCGCAAGACAGGCGTGAACCTGTCGATCACGGCCAACGTGAACCCTTCGGGCGTGGTCACGCTCCAGATCAATCAGGAAGTGAGCTCCCCGGGGCCGCCTCCGGTGGGCGGAATCCAGTCGCCCAGTTTTTCCAACCGGAACGTGAGCACGCAGGTCACCGTGCAGGACGGGGACATGATTGCCATTGGAGGGATCATCAGCGAAAGCAACTCGGAGACCAGCGCCGGGGTGCCGTTCCTGAACCGCATTCCCGTGCTCGGGGCCGTGTTTGGAAACAGGTCTTATTCGAGGGAACGCACCGAGCTTGTGGTGTTCATCACGCCGCGCGTGATCTACGACACCAACGATGTGACCGAGGCCAGCGACGAGCTGGTGCAGCAGATGCGCCGGCTGCAGAAGCTGATTCGCTAGCCGCAGCGCGGAGCAGGCACGGCGAGATTTGCTTCGTTTTCTGGCAGCGCCGGGCCGCGGTTGTCCATGGCTGGCAACGCCGCTCCCGCGCAAAAATACTTGACGCAACAGGGCGTTCCGTGGTTGAATACCAAGGGTAGGGAGTTCTGCCATCACGCCGCTATTCCCATGCAGAGGATTTCCTGCTTGACATGGGAACAGGCGGGGTGATAAGAAGGTGCTGACTGTGCCCGAGAGGGCCCGGCACTCAAATCGGTCAGGATCCCGCAGGCACAGAAGAAGAGATTAAACCAGTTCCATGGGAATCCACCACGGAAGACCGGAGGAGGCCGCAAGAGGCGCGAGATGGCAGGCCGCGTGCTGCCGGATTGCCTCTGTGGCGCCAAAGGCGGCATGGATTCCTTTCTCCCCTTCCGCTGAGGCTCAGGTTGAAGAGACTCTTCATCAATTCGAATTCGACAGTTCACAAGGAGAAGGATATGCTCGATTTTCGTAAAGCGCTCCTGCTCTTGGCTGTGCTGGCCGTGAGTGCCGGCATCGTCAGTGCGCAGGCGTTGAACTGCACGTTGAACGGCGGCGCGCCGCCGCTGCTGCGTGCGGAGGGTGTGGCCGAGGAAATCGGTCAGGTAGTTATTCAGTGCACCGGCGGGCCGTCCACTGCCGGCGGGACGATCAACTTCCAGGTCTTTACCACCCTGCCGGTAACCAGCAGGCTGCTGACTTGGGCTTCGACGACCCCGCCTGGCACCCCGCCTTACACCGGGAGCGGTGATCTGGAGGCCACCCTTCTGATCAACGATCCTGCCCCCGGCGGCGTCGTGGTCGGGACCAATGCCTTCTTTGGCTCCAGGGTTTCCACGAACCCCAATTCCATCATCTGGAACAACATCACCTTCCCCGCGCCGATCACGGGTTCCCCGAACAACGCGCGGTCGTTCCGCTTCGTGAACATCCGTGTCGATGCGTCGAAGGCGCCTGCTTCGCAGACCCTGATTCCGACTGCGGTGCAGTTCTATGTGACCGTTTCGGGCACTCTGACGCTGCCGATCCAGTCCCCGTTCCTGATTGTCGGCTATGTGCAGAAGAGCCTCGAGGTCACCACGGGTCCGTCCAGCACGATCAGCCAGTGCCAGGTCGGTTCCTCGAACATTCCGTTTACTGTGACGGTGAAGGAGCTGTTCGCAAACGCGTGGCGCACGCGGGGCAATACGACTGCCCAGGACAATCTGAACGCGATCTACAACACCGAGTCGATGTTCTGGACCAGCGCTGCGAGTTGGCCTGCAGAAGCAGGCGTGGCCACGCAGGCAACGCGGATCCGCATCGCCTTTACCAGCGTGCCCTCCGGAGTGACCATCAGCTTCACCGGCGCGGGCTTCACCGCCTCGGATGGCACAGTTTTCACGAAGACCTCGCCTTCCGGCACGACAGGCACAACGTTTGAATTTACGGTGGATGCCACGACACCTGCAAGTGCTGTCGGCAATCTCGGTTCGGCGAACATCCCGTTCACGTTCAGCGTGTCGGCGGGCTCCCTGCCGCCTGTGGGTTCGGCGTTCGTGGCGGGCAGCTATGCCCCCGTTGCCGGGTCCAGCGAATTCGTGCCGATCAACTCGAATACGCCGCGGTTCGTCGGGCCGAGCGGTGATCCGATTCTGGCCTTCGAGGTGCAGCCTTGCGAGACCAGGCTCCTGTTCCCCTTCGTGACCAGCATCAACGACGGCAGCACGCAGTGGGACACCGGGATCGCGATCTCTAATACCAGCAAGGATCCGTTCACGGGGACCAGCAGCAGCCCGATCTCGAATCCGCAGAACGGCGAGTGCACGCTGTACTTCTACGGCACTCCGTCGGACGTGACGCAGACCTCGACCTCGATCCAGGCTGGCCGTCAGCTGCTGATGAGCATGCTGAGCGGGAACCCGGCTCAGAACCTGCAGCCCGTCGTGGGCTTCAACGGGTACCTGATCGCCCGCTGCAACTTCCAGTATGCTCACGGCTACGCGTTCATCAGCGACCAGGGTGCGAACCGCTTCGCACAGGGCTACATCGCCCTGGTGCTCGGCGACGGCACGCTGACGGACCGCTTCAGCGCTTCGCCGTCCGAGGCGCTCAACCAGTAAAAACCGGCTGACGAGAGTCAGCATCGAGCCGGGGGAGAGAAAACTCCCCCGGCTTTTCTATGCAAAAGCCCGCCGGTTCTGTGTTAGACTCACTGTAGTCCCTTTCTCTTCCTTGGGCGGTCGTTTTCGGCTCCATCCCCAGTGAGGTTTTTCATGCGCCGGTTTTCTTCCTCAGCCCTTTGCGCCATCTTCGCAGCAGGACTCTGCATGACCCCAGCGATGGCGGGGTATCTCGTCTCCGTGTCTACGGCGGCTCCTGCGTCCCCGGTCATCCTCCTTTTCAACGAACAGTTGCAACCGGTGGGCGGACCTGTGCCGGTGGCTGGAGTGCCGCGGCAAGTCCTGATCACAGACGATGGCACCCGGCTGGTAGCCATCACGGAGAGTACGGCAGCTCCATTGGTGATCTGGAATATCTCGGCATCCGGGCTTTCGCAACAGCGGGTATTGGCAGGGCTCGCCGGCACTCCGAAAAGAATGCTCCTCACCCGCAGCGGAGACCGGTTGTTGGTCCTTACCTCCAATCCGAATCGCCTCTACCAGGTGCAGCTGTCGACCGAAAGTGTTTTGCCGGGCGAGCTATCTCTGCCTGAAGATGCGCTCGAGGCGGAGCTGACCACTGACGGAGAGTACCTGATTTTGATCGGCGCTTCTGCAGTCCTGCGCCCTGTCCGTTTGTCTGACCTGTCGCTGCAAAATCCAGTGCCTGTGAATGGCGCCTCCACAGGCTCGTCGCTGAGCTTGAGCGTTTCGCCATTTGGCAGCATCTTCGTCGCAGGACAGGGCTTCCTGGCTGAATTCTCCGGGCTTGCGCCGTTTCAGGAGATCGCGAGAACGGCGCCTTTGGGGCCCAACCTGGAGCACCCCGGCAAGCTGTATTTCACCCCGGGTGGCCGGACGGCGTTCGTGGTGAACCGGCAGCCCGGTGGGCATTCGTTGGGGCTGGTAGACTTTGCCCGCCGCGGAGCAAGCAGCCCGGCCGGAACATTGATCTCCACTGCGATCCTGACTCAAACAACCTCCGGCCCGTTCGGAGCGACTCCTCAAGTCGCCAGCAAACTGAGCGTCATCGGGGATGGTCAGGCGGTGGCCTTCTCGGAGGCCCTTGGGCAGCTTTTCCTGGTGTCATTGTCAAGCACCGGCGGGCTCACGGTGAACGATTTCCGAGTGAACCTCCAGACTGTCACGGGCGTGAAAGATTTCGCCGTGTCGGGAGAGTTCCCCAGCTCGTTGAAACTTTATTGGTCCACCGATTCCGGCGGCTACACTTCATTCCCGCTCTCAGGGACGGGGAGTGTGCTGAGCCAGACGCTCTCTGTTGGCTCCAGCCTCTCCTTCGTGGCGGGGCCTTCTGCAGGCCCGGCCCGGAACATGGTCGGCTACGGCGACTCGCAATCCGTGGCTCCGAATGCGAAGCTCCGCTATTTCGTGAAGCTGATCGACGGCTCCGGCAGACCGGTGAAGGGAGCGACCGTTACATTCCGGAGCCAGCAGGAAAGCGTCGTCCTGAGTTCCACAACCGCCACGACGGACCGCGAGGGAATCGCCTATATCGATGTCACAGCTCCTCCGACGGCGGGGATCTTCGTGGTGGAAGGGACTCACTCCAATCTCGCTCCCGCCGTGTTGACTTCCGCTGTGGTTCCCACCGGAGGCTCCGGGACAGGCGGGGGCGGCGGGTCAGGCGGCAGCGGCGGAGGCAGCGGCAGCGGCGTTCCGCGCCTGGTCAAGGTTTCGGGAGACGGCCAGCTGCTGACTACGAGCATTGCCTTTGACGATCTGGTTGTGCGGGCGGTCGATGCCGCCGGCAACCCCATTGCGGGAAAGCAGATCCTCTGGCGCACCACCAGCCTCGGAGTTACCTTCCTCTCCCCGGTGAGCACGGTGACCGACGCGGATGGTCTGGCGCGCATCCAGCTTCTCTTCGTTGACGATCCGACAAACATTGTCTCCCTGTTCAGTCAGGCCCAGATTGAAGCGCTCTCTGACATCGGCTCCACTGTTTTCTACATCACGAAGACCACGACCAACCCGTCAGGTTGGCCGCTGGTGTCGTTGCTGAAACCGGAGCCGCCCGAACGCACGATTACCCTCAAACTCGGGAAGCCCGAAAGCGGAAAGGTGCAGGTTCGCATTGTCACCGGCTTCGTGATCGGCAGCCAGCAGAACGCGCCGATTCCCAACGTCGGAGTCCGGGTGACCAGCCGGAATCAGGACCCGCAGGCGGGGCCGGTGATCAAATGTGTGGAACCGGCAGGCCTCACCAACGAGCAGGGGGTCGGCACTTGCACTCTCCTGGCTGCCGGGAAGCCCGGAACGACGTCATTCACGGTCCAGATCGGCAACGAGTACAAGTTTGAAGATCTTGTCGCCGTCGTCGAGCCCGGCGACCCCGTGCCTCCCGAGATTGTCTCCGGCAACAATCAGACCGGACTCGTGGGAACCACGCTCCCGCAACGGTTGGTGGCCAGAATCAAGGATCCCGGCGGGAGTCCCCTGCCTGGCCAGACCGTGACCTGGGTGGTTTCCAATCCCAACGCGGTTCAATTGGTCTCCCCGGTTACTGTTTCTGACAGCGACGGTCTCGTGTCGACCGGGGTGCGGCTGCTTCAGGTGCCGGGACAGCACCAGATCGAGGTGCAGGTCGGCAACCTGAAGGCAACCTTCACGGTTACGGCGCAAGTGACGTTGTCGCTCTTGAGGAAGGTCTCGGGCGACGGACAGCCGGCAGCGGACACCAATACTGCGTTCCCGCAGCCGCTGGTCGTGGAAGTTCTGGACAACCTGAGCCGCCCGGCGCCGGGGACGAACGTCAACTGGACCGTGAGCGGGCCGGCAACTCTGAGCGCTGCATCGACGGTGACGGATTCCAACGGCAGGGCGCAAGTGACCGTGACGGCTGGCGCGGTGGCTGGTCCGATCACAGTGACAGCCTCCGTAACAAACCTGGGTTCGGTGAGCTTCTCGCTGCAATCGAGACTCCCCGGTCCGCGGGTCACCGCGCAGAGTTTCCGGAACTACGCGACGAACGAGACCGGAGTTGCTCCGGGGAATCTGGTGATCCTTTCCGGATCAGGCATCGCCAAGAACGTCACCGGAGCAGCGGTGGCGAACCTGCTGGTCGGCCGGCTGCCCATTGAGTTCAAGGGGCTGGTGGTCGAGTTCCGCTCCGGCGGGCGGTCGTACTTTGCGCCGATCTACTGGATCGTAAAGGAAGGCAATGTGGAGGAGGCGCTCCTCCAGGTGCCCTACGAAATCTCCGGAACGACGGTGGACGTGAACGTCAGCGTGGATGGCACTGCCACGCTGGTGACGGGCGTGCCCGTGAAGCCGCTGTCGCCCGGCATCATTGAAGACCAGATCGATGGGCGCAGGGCAGCCATCGTGATCCGCTCCGATGGACTCGTTGCCACGAAGGCTACTCCCGCGCGCCGCGGCGAGACCGTGAGGCTCTACGCCATCGGGTTGGGCCAGGCCACGCCGCTGGCCGAAACCAACCGCGTAGGACGCCCGGACCAGAAAGTCACCGCCACGGTGGCGGTCGGCATCGATAACAGCGGGGTGGAAGTCGTGGAAGCCAAGCTCGCCGAGAACCTGATCGGCATCTACGAGGTGCTGTTCAAGATTCCCGAGAACGCCCAGCTGGGCGACCGGCCGCTGGGCCTCGTGGTGGAAGCCAGCCCGGGACAGCCCTTCTATGCGCAGGGCAGCGTGATCCCGATTGGTCCGGCCGAATAGTCTTCCGGCAGACCCGCAAGTCTTGATAGTGGTACTCGCGCCGCCCACACCGGCGGCGCGAGGCTTTTTTGCGCGTCTGTCGCGGATGACGGGAATCACGAAGGAGACGCTCCTTCCGGGAGCGCCGCCCTCGGCGAGAAGTGTCGCAATCCTGAGGACACGGGCTCAGGCAGCGGGTGTTGACGAATTTGTTATTGGGGAATGGCCGGATCCGTTCAACGGAAGGGGCGCCGCCGGCGCGCGCTCGAGCGATGTCCGGGAAAACATCATTCGCGCGATGAGCAAACTTCTCGGGAGAGGACCGTTACAGTCAGGCTCTGGTTTGTTAGCTGTCTTCGGAGAGACGACCGCCAGAGGCGAGGGGCACTTGCGGAGGACAGGACCGGCGCAGGGAGAAGCATGCGCTGGCACAACCTTGTCGAAAAGCTCCCTTTCAACTTGTGAGCGACTTGACAGGGGAAGTTCAGAAAATCACTTGCCGTGCATGTCGCAAGGGAGAAGAGTGAAACGCTGCCAGTTGCCCTCGCCCTGCTGCATTGCCTCAGGGGCATGTTTCTTCCAGAGTGTGCGCCGCTCCGGCTGCGAAGATCCCCTTCCACGAGCCTGTGAGGTGCGCAGGATGGAGCGGGAGAATTCTGAATGATCCCCGGAGAGTGGGAAGCAGTTCACGCTCAGAAGGCGCGGGCCGAGGTGATGCCGTTTTGCTGGAGCGCGGCGGCCATCTTTTCGAGCGCCGCCTTGTGAATCTGGCTGACGCGGCTTTCATTGATGCCGAGCATGCTGCCGATTTCTTTCATGGTGAGCTCATTGGCATAGTATAGGATCACCACTTTGCGGTAGCGCTCCGGCAGAACGCTCATCGCCTGCTCCAGCCGCTCCCGCAGCTGTTCGCGGGCGCACATTTGATCCGGCTGCGTCTCTGGGGATCCGGGGTAATCGGGCGGGGGAAGCTCCTCCTGCTCGTGGCTGCGGGAGTCCGCGGAGACGAGGCCGACATTGCGGAGATCCAGCGCCATCTGCCGCCAGCGGGACACGGCGACGCCCATGCGCTCGGCGAGTTCGTCTTCGGTGGGTTGGCGATGCAGCAGGGCACAGAGGTCGCGGGTGATCTGCTCGACCTGGCGGTGCCGGCGGCGCATATCACGGGAAGCCCAGTCCAGCTGCCGCAGGCTGTCGAGGATGGCGCCCTTGATCCTGTGCTTCGCATAGCTTGCGAACGCCACTTTCTTGTTCGGGTTGTACTTGGTGGCGGCGTCGAAGAGCCCAAGGATGCCCGCGTGGACGAGGTCGTCGAGTTCCACATGCACGGGGAGCCCTTCGTGGACGCGCACGGCGATCGCCTTCACGAGCGGGAGGTGCTCCATCACGACCCGATCGCGCTGTTCCAGCTTCGCTGCCTTCCTCTTTTCGGAACTGGCCGCTGCATTCCGCCCCTGCTTTTTCGCCACCGCCGTTGCCGTAGCTCTTGCCGCCATCGCTTCATCCTTCCTGCCAAGGTTTCGCTCCGGGCCGGCCTCTCTCACGGAGGCATCGGCACTACTTTGGGGAGCTCTCGGTCCGTTCCGGTGAGATGCCGGAACGTCCGACGCGACAGAAACGGCAATCGACAGGCCATCTTCCCGGACGCCGGCAGCGCCCGGGGCCGCCTCTCTTGCGGCGACGGCAAGTGACAGATTTAAAAGGCTATTCGCAAACGATCCAGCTTCCTCCCCGTTCCAGGGAAGTACGGTCTGCAGGGGCGTGGAATCCGTTCTTTCCCGTTTCGATCCGACTTTGGCCCGACGAGTCACGGTTGAGTCCTCCAAGCTGGAACACCGAGTTTCATATCGGTACAAATTCGGAGTCGCGGCACTGGTAGGTGGAATCCTCCTCGAGGTCTCCTGCGCTGATGCTAGCGCGAAACTGAGGAGTTTCCTTTAAAGGAATCCACCGAATTCTCGGAAACGAAACCCTTAAGGGAGACTTGGTTTAAGCCTGAGTCGGGAGCAGTGGAAGGCGGCCCTTCCGCAAGTTGGCCATTCGTGGGTGTGGAGATTCAAAGTACGCAAAACGAAAGAGCCGCTGCCGCCTCGGCGCATACCAAGGGCATGCAAAAAGCGCCGTTCCGACGCAAGCCTCGGAGGATTCCCTGTGAGAAGAATCCCGGAAGACAGCTCGAGCGGCGCGGTCTTGATCAGGGCGGCGGGAGCAGCGCACGCAGTGCGGCCCCGGCGCGAGCGCCGGGGGAACAACGCAAGCTACGCGGTCTCGGAGCATGCGTCGGCGGAACAGGGCAAGG
>JBBFLJ010000007.1:56782-155773 GCA_037481575.1 Bryobacteraceae bacterium
GGCTGCGAAGAGCGCGCGGCCCCGGCGCCAAGCGTCGTGGGGAATAGCGGAGGACAAGCGAAAGCGCGGCCCCGGCGCGAGCGCCGGGGGAACAACGCAAGCTACGCGGTCTCGGAGCATGCGTCGGCGGAACAGGGCAAGGGCGGAGATGGGGACAGACAGCTCTGTCCACGTGTGGGCAATCGTTGGGCTTTTGAGCGGTGAGTGGGCGGGACAGAGTGGTCTGTCCCCATCTCCTCAGGGCACAGCGGCTGCGAAGAGCGCGCGGCCCCGGCGCCAAGCGTCGTGGGGAATAGCGGAGGACAAGCGAAAGCGCGGCCCCGGCGCAAGCGCCGGGGGAACAACGCAAGCTACGCGGTCTCGGAGCATGCGTCGGCGGAACAGGACAAGGGCGGAGATGGGGACAGACAGCTCTGTCCACGTGTGGGCAATCGTTGGGCTTTTGAGCGGTGAGTGGGCGGGACAGAGTGGTCTGTCCCCATCTCCTCAGGGCACAGCGGCTGCGAAGATCGTGCGGCCCCGACGCAGGCGCCGGGGGAACAGGCTGGAAGCGCGTGGAGGCAGTGGGCGGGCTATCCGACCTCTTCGCGTTTCACGACAATCCAGCTGCGAAGGGCGAGTGCGCCGAGAAAGAGGAGTACGAGATAGAGCAGAGCGCCGTCCAGGGTGAGGGCTGCAAGGACTGCGATGGCCGCGTAAGCAGCCAGTGCCCATCGGAGTCTGCGTCGCAGGGCGGTGGCGTCGAAGTCCATGTGATTCACTTGGGCTGGTTGGCTGAGATGAGTGGCAGGAGTCGGACTTGTGATCCGAGGTGCCCGCTGGACACGCGTGGGGAGGGGACGGAGGTGAAGCGGTTTTGGCTGGCAGCGGGGTGGAAATGCATGGGAGTCACCTGAGCGTGCTGTCACAGAAGGCGGGCTGGAGACGGTTCAGTGAATCGGCGCGGCTGGCTGGCAAGGCGGAAGTGTCAAAGGGGGTGAAGCAGCTGGGGACGGCGGAGGGGTCGAAGTCCATGCAAATCACCTGGGCATGTTGTAGGAGAAGACGAGCTGGAGGCGGATCTCGGGGCCAGTGTATTCGGGGGGCAAAGGAGGGAAGGGATTGGAGGCGCTGATGCTGGCGACAGCGGCGCGGTCGAGGGCGTCGAGCCCAGAGGGCACGGCGATAACGAGCTTCGGGACTTGCCCGTTGCGGCTGATCGCGAACTGAATGACGACGCGGCCGCGGGCGCCGAGGCGGGCGCTTTCGGGCATGACGGCGTACCAATTGCGACGGACGGAGGCGAGCACCTGAATGAGATAGGGGCGGAAGTCCACGCCGCGGGGATCGCTGAGAAGCTCGAGCGTCGACCCGGGGCGCCCGGGGCGTGGCGTTTGCACGATGCCTTCGCTAACGCTGCCTGAACCGGGAACGTCGCCGACGGTGATGCCCGCGCCGCCGGCGCCGCGGACAACGGACTTGACCGACTCCTGCACGCTGCCGCCGGGCAGCGCGAGCCGCGGCTGGCTGGAGGGAGCGGAGGCGGCAGCGAGCGATTCGAACGGGCTCTCGCGCTTCGAGGGCGCAGGCTTGGGCAGATCCGCCAATCCAGAGCCGGGCACGGGTGCGGGGGGCGGCAATGCCTGTGCTATGGGAACGTCGGGGATGTCGAGATCCAGCTCGCGGCTCCTGCGAGCGGCGGGCGCACCCGGCGGCGGCTGAAAGGCGCGGGGCGAGCCGCGCTGCGGCTGCTGGATGGCGGGGCGCGGCAGCAGGGCGGAGATGTCGACTTCCGCGGCGGGCTTGCCGCGCTGCGGCTCTTTCTGCGTGAGCCGGAAGGGCGCGGGCGGGGCGACGAGCGGCGTGGACTTGCGCAAGTCGACCAACACTTCGGTGGCGCTGCGGACGGGAACGCGCGGAGCGGGCATCCACCACAGCAGAGCCAAGAACGCGGCGTGGAATGCCACGGCGCCGAGAGCCGCCCATGCGTGGCGGGAGCGGGCGCCTTCGTCGCGCAGTTCGAGCAGCAGGCGCGGCGCGGCGTCAGTGGTGACGGCGCGGGAATCGGCTCGGGTGGTCATCCGCGAGAGGAGGCGGGGCCTCTTCTCCTAGATTGACGCGGAGGCGAGGCGGGCGGCTACTACTTTGCCGTGTTCAGCGATCCGCCCGGCGATGCGGAGCGCTACCGAGAGCGCACGGGCGCCCGCTTCGCCATCCACAACGGGGCGGCTGCGGGAGGCGATGCAAGCGAGGAAGGACGCAAGCTGGCGCGCGAGCGGCTCGGATTTTTCGACGGGCTGGGGTTCGAAGCGGATCTGGCGGTCTTCGGTGACGCGGATCGAGAGGCACTCCTGCTTCGAGTAGTCGACCGAGACGTACTGGCGGGGCTGGAAGAAGCGCAGCTTGCGGACGCGCTCGGTGGAGACGCGGGAGGCGGTGAGATTGGCGATGCAGCCGCCGGGGAATTCGAGTCGGACGTTGGCGATGTCGGGTTTGGGAGAGAGCACGGCGATGCCGGCGGCGCGGACTTCGGAGGGCTCTTCGCCAGTCATGGAGAGGACGAGGTCGAGGTCGTGGATCATGAGATCGGCGACGACGTCGACGTCGAGGCTGCGGGGGGAGAAGACGCTGAGGCGGTGGACTTCGAAGAAGAGCGGCAGGCGGAGGAGGCGGAAGGCAGCTTCGACAGCCGGGTTGAAGCGTTCGAGGTGCCCGACCTGGAGGATGCGCGCGTGGCTGGCGGCGGCGTCGATCATGCGGCGGGCTTCGTCGAGGGAAGCGGCCATGGGCTTTTCGACGAGGACGTCGAGCCCGGCTTCGAGGAGCCGGCAGGAGACTTCGGCGTGCGTGACCGTGGGAGAGGAGACGATGGCGGCGTCGCAGAGCGAGGCGAACTGATCGAGGGATTCACAGGCGGTTCCGCCGAATTCGGCTGCGGCGGCGCGGGCGCGTGCCATGTCGGGATCAAAGATGGCGGCGAGCGAGGCGAGCGGGTTGGCGGCGATGACGCGGAGGTGGTTGCGGCCGAACACGCCGGCGCCGGCGACGCCAAGGCGGATCTTCTGCGGGGTCATGATTCCTCCGGAGGATAGCCGACGATAGCGATGCCGTGCTGGTCGGCGAGGGAGAGCATTTCTTCGCGGTCGAGCAGGAGCGTGCGTCCGGCATCGACGGCGAGCGCGGTTGTGCCGGTTTCGATCATGGTGCGGATGGTGCCGGGACCGGCGACGGGGACATCAAAGAGGAGATGGGCGCGGCGGCGGGAGACCTTGACGAGGCGCAGGGGGCGGCCGTTGACGAGCGAGGCGGCGCGGCGGAGCATGGCGTCGGTGCCCTCCATGGCTTCGACGGCGACGCAGGCGCGTTCGCAGATGGCGACGCTCTGGCCGATGTCGAAGCCGGCGAGGGCGTTGGCAACGCGGCGGCCGTAGTCAAGGTCCTTGCGTTCGTCGGTGTCGGGCTTGCGGCGGGTGAGCGGGCCTTCGGCAGCGAGCAATGGTTTCAGAAGCAGTGTAGAGTCGGCGAGGCGGATGCCTTCGCGTTCGAGTTCGCGCTGAATGGCGCCGATGAGGGCGTCCGTGTTGCGCTCTTCCAACGACATGAGGACGCGGAAGAGGCGCCAATCGGGCTTGAGGGAGCTGAAGAGGGAGACGTGCTTCACCTGGCCGGCCATGATGACCTCGGTGATGCCCTCGCTCTTGAGAATGTCGATCAGGCGGCCGAGTTCGGCGATGGTGATCCAATAGCAGCGCGCAGCGAGGGACTCGACCTCGGGCGGGGCGTGATCCTTCAGGGCGACAACGACGACCTCGTGGCCGAGGCGGCGCGCCTCTTCGAGGGCAAGGACGGGAAAGCGGCTGGAGCCGGCAATGAGACCGTATCTCACTTGATGATCCCGCGCTCCGAAGTGCGGATGAATTCGATGAGTTCTTCCAATTCTGCGAGCGGCGGCGCCTCCTGGCGGATCTTCTCGATGGCCTGGGCGGTGTTGAACGACTCGCTGCGGAGGAAGCGGAACGCCTTGTGCAGCGCCTGGATGGTTTCCGGCGGGAAGCCGCGGCGCTCGAGGCCCACTTTGTTGGCGCCGTACAGGCGGGAGTCGCGTGGCGTGACGGTCATCGAATACGGGAGCACGTCCCGGGTGATGACGCTGTAGCCGCCGACGATGGCGTGGCGGCCGATGCGGCAGAACTGATGGACGCCGGAGAAGGCTTCCACGATGGCCCAATCCCCGATGGTGACGTGCCCGGCGAGCGTGGCGGCATTGCCGAGAATGCAATGGCTGCCGATGCGGACATCGTGGGCGACGTGGGCGTAAGCCATGATCAGATTGTCGTCGCCGAGGCTGGTGACGCCTCCTCCGCCTGCGGTGCCGCGGTGGATGGTGACGAACTCGCGGATGCGGTTGCGGTGGCCGATGCGCGTTTCGGTGCGCTCGCCCTTGTACTTCAGATCCTGCGAGGCAACGCCGATGGTGGAGTAAGGGAAGAAGATGTTGTCCTCGCCGATCCACGCCGGACCTTCGATGAAGAGATGGCCCATGAGGCGCGTGCGCGCGCCGATTTCGACATCGGCGCCGATGATGCAATAGGGGCCCACTTCGGCGTCGGGGTGAATCCGCGCCGCCGGATCCACGATCGCCGTGGGGTGGATGGCCATGGGCTCAGCCCTGCGGTTGGGAAGCCGCCGGGCGGTCGACGAGCTTGCACATGACGATGCCCTCGGCAACGACTTGCCCGTTCACCGAGGCTGTGCCCTGCATCTTGACGACGGTCTCTTTCCGCTTCAGCGTCTTGCACTCGATGATCAGGGTGTCGCCGGGCAGCACGGGGCGGCGGAACTTGGCCTCCTCGATGGAGGCGAACAGGACGAGCTTGGATTTGCGGTCGGGGACGGTTTTCAGGACGAGCACGCCGCCCACCTGCGCCATCGCCTCGACGATGAGGACGCCGGGCATGACGGGGTATTCGGGGAAGTGTCCCATGAAGAACGGCTCGTTGGCGGTGACGTTCTTCATGCCGACGATGCGCTCCTCCTCCATTTCCAGGATGCGGTCGACGAGCAGCATCGGATAGCGGTGGGGGAGGATGTCGCGGATCTCGATGTTTTCGAGCACAGCCATGAGACCGCTATTCTAACAAACGATGGACGAGATCCTTGCGAAAGCGCATGCGTTGTGGCCGGAGGCTCGCGGATTGTTGAGGCGGCTGGTGGAGTGCGAATCGCCGACGGAAGACGCGGCGGCGGTGACGCGCTTCATGGAGCTGCTGGCGGAGGAGACGCGCGACTGCGCGCAGGCGCGGCTCGTGCGGATGCCGAATGCGGGCAAGTGCCTGCTGCTCAGCTTCCGGCTGCCGGGCAAGCGGAGCAAGCGCCGTCCCGGGATTCTGGCAGTGGGACATGGGGACACGGTGTGGCCGACGGGGACGCTGCGGGAGATGCCGTGGCGCGAGGCGGGCGGGCGCATTTTCGGACCGGGCGTGCTGGACATGAAGAGCGGGCTCGCGTTCTTCGTAACGGCGATGCGCGCGCTGCGCGAATTGGACATGCCGGTGGAGCGCGCGGTGGAGCTGTGGGTGGTGTCAGACGAGGAGACGGGGAGCCTGGAGTCGCGCGCGTACACGGAGAAGCTGGCGCGGGCGAGTGCGGCGGCGCTGGTTCTGGAGCCGGGCACTGGGCTGGAGGGGAAGCTGAAGACGGCGAGGAAGGGCGTTGGGTCGTACCGGGTGCGGGTGACGGGGCGGAAGGCGCATGCGGGAGTCGACTTCACGGCGGGAGCGAACGCGATCGTGGAGCTGGCGAGGCAGATCGAGCGGATTGCGGCGTTCACGGATCTGGAGCGCGGGCTGACGGTGAATCCGGGCGTGGTGCGCGGCGGGACGAGATCGAACGTGGTGCCGGACGAGGCGGAGGTGGTGGTGGACGTGCGGGTGGCGAAGATGCGGGACGCGTCCCGGATCGACCGAAAGTTCCGCGCGCTGCGGGCGGTGGACCGGCGGTGCAGCGTGGAGGTGGAGGGCGGGCTGAACCGCCCGCCGATGGAGCGGACGCGGGCGGTGGCGGAGCTGTTCCGGCTGGCGCAGAAGATTGCGCGCGAGCGGCTGGGCATGGAGCTGGAGGAGTCGTCGACGGGAGGGGGGAGCGACGGGAACTACACGGCAGCGCTGGGCGTGCCGACGCTGGACGGGCTGGGGGGCGTTGGCGAAGGGGCGCATGCGCCGCACGAGTGCATTGCGGAGGCGGCGGGGCCGGCGCGGATCGCTCTTCTGGCCCATCTTGTGCGCCATCTGGGACAATAGGAGGGGATCCGGCATCGCGATGGTGATCACAGGGCTGTATTTCGCGCTGGCGTCGGCGGCGGCGGGAGCGCTGCTGGGGTGGCTGCTCGTGCCGTGGGCGGGCGCGCCGTTCTACATTTTCGCCCTGTTTTGTTTGTGGTTCTTCCGCGATCCGGAGCGCGAGACGCCGCACGGACCCTATGCGATCTCGCCCGCCGACGGCAAGATCGTGAGGATCAAGGCGGGCGCGAAGGAGACGGTGGTCAGCATCTTCCTGAATATCTTCGACGTGCACGTGAACCGCGCGCCGGTGGGCGGAAAAGTGGTGGAAGTGGAGTACAAGCCGGGGAAGTTCCTGGTGGCGAGCCGCGACGAGGCGAGCGTGCAGAACGAGAAGAACACTGTGGTGATCGACGGCCGCGACGGGGTGGTGAAGTTCTCGCAGATCGCCGGGCTGATTGCGCGGAGGGTGATCTGTTACAAGCAGCCGGGGGATTTCGTTACGGCCGGGGAGCGGATCGGGTTGATCCGGTTCGGGTCGCGCGTGGACGTGCATCTGGGGCCGGAGTGGCGGATCCGCGTGCGGGAAGGGGAACGGGTGCGCGCAGGGGAGACGATTCTGGCGGAACGGACGCCGGCGGAGTGATGAGGCGATGATGACGCCGCGCATGAACCTGCGGGAGAAGCTGATCGATCCGAAGTCGCCGGACCGGCGCCCGCGGCGCGCGGCGTATGCGCTGCCGACGCTGTTCACGGCTGGGAACCTGTTTCTGGGGTTTCTGGCGATCCTGAAGTCGATTGAGGGCGCGCTGTGGGCGGGCGCGGGGCATCTGGGTCCGAATCCGCACTGGGAGCTGGCGGCGAAAGTGATCGGGGTGGCGGTGTTCTTCGACGGGCTGGACGGGCGGATTGCGAGGCTGACGAACACGACTTCGGACTTCGGGCGGGAGCTGGACTCGCTGGCGGATGTGATCAGTTTCGGGATTGCGCCGGCGGTGCTGGCATTCGTGTACGGGTTTCAGTTCCTGGATCCGGCGACGCCGCCGGAAGCGCGGAAGTACGTGCTGCAGGCGGGCTATTTTCTGCTGTTCATGTTCGTTTGCTGCGGCTCGATGCGGCTGGCGCGGTTCAACATTGCAACGAACCCGGCGCCGAGGAATCCGGGGCATCCGGACAGAAAGTATTTCGTGGGGCTGCCGATTCCGGCGGCGGCGGGCATGGTGGCGGCGGTGGTGTATGCGGCGGAATCGAAGCCGCTGACGTGGTGGCCGCTGAGCGCGGCGTGGGCGGTGCTGCTGGCGCTGTTGAGCTTTCTGATGGTGAGCACGTGGCGCTACCGGAGTTTCAAAGACATCAACCTGCTGAGCCCGCGGAGCCCGCGCAGCGTTGTGCTTCTGGGGATGCTGTTTTATCTGATCTGGAACTTTTCGCAGGCGGTGCTGCTGGCGATGGCGACGGCGTATGTCGGCAGCGGCATCGTGGCGCGGATTGGAGGGCTGTTCCGGCGCGGGACAGGCGCGGCGGTGACGCCTTCCGGCGGAGGGGGCCATGCGTAAGACGGACTGGCTGCTGGTAGGCGGCGAGACGATTCTGGGACGCGAGATTCGCGAGCTGGTGGAGGAGCAGGAGCTGCCGGTGCGGCTGCATCTGGCGTCGAGCCGCGCGGGCGAGCACATCGTCTCTGCGCCGGAGGGCGAGGACGAGGATCTGGAGGTGATGCACCCGCTCGACCGGACGCTGGTGGAGGCAGCTGACGTGCTGCTGCTGTGCGGCGAGCGCGACGTGAACGAGAAAGCGGCGGCGCTGGCGAGGGAGTGCGGGAACCGTCCGGCGGTGGTCGACCTGACGGGGCAGTTCGAGGATTTGCCGGAGTCGCGGCTGAGAGCGCCGCTGCTGGAAGGGGGCGAGGCGGCGGCTCAGGAGGATGCGATCCACACGCTGGCGCACCCGGCGGCGGTGGCGCTGGCGCGCCTGCTGGTGCTGCTGCACGCGAGGCACGCGATTGTGCGCGCGGTGGCGACGATTCTCGAGCCGGTGAGCCAGCAGGGGCGGGCGGGGATCGACGAGCTGCACAATCAGACGCTGGGGCTGCTGAATTTCCGGCAGCTGCCGCAAGAGGTGTTTGACGCGCAGGTGAGTTTCAATCTGCTGCCGCGCTACGGAAGCGCTGCGCCGCACGCACTGGGCGAGGCGGCAGCGCGGATCGAGCGGCATCTGGCGACGCTGCTGGGTGCGCGGCACGTGCCGCTGGCGTCGGTGCGGCTGATTCAGGCGCCGGTGTTCCATGGCTATTGCATGAGCGTGTGGGTGGAGTTCGCGAAGCGCCCGCCGGTGGGGGCGCTGGAGCACCTGCTGGAGGAGGCGGGGATCGACATCCGGCGCGCCGATGCGGAGCCGGCTTCGAATGTCGCGGTGGCAGGGCAGGTGGGGCTGACGGTGAGCGACATCGCCGAGGATCATTCTTCTCCGCAGGCGGCGTGGTTCTGGGTGGCGTTCGACAATCTGCGGGCGCACGCGGAGGCGGCGCTGCTGACGGCGGGGCTGCTGGCGCGCGGGAGGGAGGCGAGGTGAAGCGGGCGCCGGCGGCGTGCGCGGTTGCGCTCCTGCTGGCGGGGTGCGGGTATCACGTGGGCGGGCGCACGGATCTGCTGCCCGCGACGCTGCAGACGATCGCGATTCCCGCGTTTGCCAACGCGAGTCCGCGCTACCGTCTGACGAGCCAATTGCCGGCGGCGATCACGAGGGAGTTTCTGACGCGGACGAGATACCGCGTGGTGGCGGATCCGAACGAAGCGGACGCGGTTCTGTACGGCACAGTGCGCAACTATTTCAGCTTTCCGACGCTGTTCGACCAGCGTACGGGACGCGCGTCGGCGGTGCAGGTGCACGTGTTTCTGGATGTGAAGCTGGTGGAGCGCGAATCGGGGAAGGTGCTGTTCGAACGGGAGAACTACGAGTTCCGCGGGCGCTACGAGATCGCCACGGATCAGGCGCAGTATTTCGACGAGAGTTCGACGGCGCTGGAGCGGCTGAGCCGCGAGGTGGCGCGGCAGGTGGTGAGTTCGATCCTCGAGGCTTTCTGACGCGATGACGCCGGAACAGTTTTTGCGGGAGCTGGAGAGGAAGGCGCCGCCCGCGGTGCTGCTGTTTGCGGGACCGGAGGGGAGCCTGCGGCGGCGCTGCCGGGAGGCGCTGATCCGGAAATGCCTGGGGGAAGAGGAGCGGGAACAGGGCTACGTGCGGCATGATCTGGAGGAGATTTCGCTGGGCGAGGTGCTGGACGACGCGCAGTCGTTTTCGCTGTTTGCGCCGCGGCGATTGATTTGGGTGGCTTCGGCGGAGGCGGCGCTGCCGCGGGCGCGCGGGCAGGAGGAGGAAGGTGCGGAAGCCAAGGCGGGCGATCCGGAGAGGATCGCGCAGCTGGCCAAGGATCCGCCGCCTGGGGTGACGCTGGTGTTCGACGCGCGGCGGTGGGACTTTGAGGGCGAGGACAAGGCGCGGATGGAACGGCTGCTGAAGTTCTACGCCGGGGCGGCGGTGGTCGAGTTCCGGCGGCTGGACTTGCGGCAGGCGCAGGAGCTGGCGCTGGCGCTGGCAGGCGAACGCGGGTTGAAGCTCGGGAGGCGCGAGGCGGAGCTGCTGGCGGCGGTGACGGCTGCCGACGGGGTGCGGATCGAAACGGAGATCGAGAAGCTGGCGCTTTACTGCGGAGCGCGCGCGGTGACGGGGGAGGACATTGCCGCGCTGGTGCCGGATGCGGAGGAGTCCACGGTGTTCGAGCTGGTGGACGCGCTGGCGCGGAGAGACCGGGCGCGCGCGCTGGATCTGCTGGATCTGTTGATCCGTGCCGGAGAGTATCTGCCGCTGGCGCTTCTGTTTCTGGAGGGCGTGTTCCGGATGGCGCTGGCGGCTCGGGAGCAGAAGCTGCGTTCAGCGCAAGAGGTGCAAACTTATTTTCAGCGGCTGGGGGTGCCGATGTGGCGGTCGCGGGCGGAGCAGATCTTCACGGCGGCGTCGCGGTTCGGCGCCGGGCAGCTGGCGGCGGGGATTCAGGCGATCTTCGAGGCGGACAGCGCGATGAAGTCGACACGCCCGGACGACCGGCTGGTGATGGAGCGGTTCATTTTGCAGTTGACGGGGTGAGGGAACTGCCCGGCGCCATCAGGATGCGCGGGTGGCCAGAGAGACGACCCTGAGCTCCGTGATCTTACAGAGCGGCTTGTCCGGTTTTTCCAGGGTCACAAACTCGTCGGCCTTGGCCTGGATCGCCGCCGCGGCGTGCAAGGCATCGATTGCCGAGAGATTGTATTTGCTTGCAAGGGACAGGGCATGCCGCGTCACCGAGCCTGTCGCATCGACATCCTCGCCGAGCGCAAGGATCTCCAGCATGAATTGTTCCTCTTCGAAACGGCGATGGAATTTCGGCTTCGGCAGGACTTCCAGCCGCAGCAGATCGGAGACGAGAAGATGCCGCTCTTCATCGAGCAGGATGCCCAAGGCTCTCTTCTGAATCGTTTCCTCTCCCCTCCAAGCAGCGATCAGGACGCTGCTGTCGACATAAGTTCGGACGCCCATCCGGCTAAGGCTGTTCCCCCCGGCGCAGTCTTACTTCCTCGAGAATCTCATCCTCTCCCAGCAGCTTGAGACCCTTGGCCAAAGCCTTCTTTCGAAGCGCTTCCAGCTTCTGTCCCAACAGCGTGTGTCGGGTTGCCGCGTTGGCGCAGAGCGATACTTCATTCAGCCGCCATTCCGTGCACAGAGGGGAGAACAAGCTCTCGCGGAAGAAGGTGGCGCCCGGAACTGGCAGCGGGGCGCCGGGTGCCCCCTGCATCACGGGGTGAGTTTCCTGAGCAGAGACCACAGTGCTGGGAAACAGCCCCGGATCGGCAACCGCGGAGTGGGGCACCTGGACAAGTGAGAGAAGGCTGCTGCTCATTCTTCGAACTCCGGCTGAAGAGAATCCACCGTCTCATGGCGCAGAAGAGTGAAAAACGCCTCCTTGCAGGCGGCGTGAGCGGGATTGAGGCTGTTTTCCAGCAAGTCCCACAGGTTCTCTCCCCTCAACTCCGAGGCAGTCTCAATCTCCACCACTGTTCCCTTCAGCAGGCCTGTCCCCCGGTGGTCCACTGTCGCAGGCGCTGCGATCTGGACCGTGTGATCGAAGTCGCCCGAACGGATCTGCGCCCGGATCTGAACGGGCGACTCGGCCACGTTCCAAGCCCCAAGCCTCAGATCGACGTTGAGCAGGGAGAGCCAAGGCGTGTCCGTTTCCGGCAGGAGGTTGAGATACTTGAAAGAAAATCTCTCCGGGATTTCGATCATCTCCGAGCGCCGGATTTCAGCCATCAAGTCCGCGATCTGAGAAGAGAAGACCTTCCAGCCCGGGTATGGGCGCAAGAAATTCAGAGTGACGGCTTTCCAGGCGACCTGGAGAGCCTTCGCCTCGCCTTCAAATCTGAGCCGCGGCAAGTACCACAGGCTCGGCTGGGATTCTACGAGCTGATCTGGCGCGTCAGCGAGAGGCAAGCGGACGATTTTCGGAAATTCCCGCCGAAAATTCGAGTACAGGAGCCCCGGCAGGACATGGCTGGCACCCGGCCGGGCGGAGAAACGGAGTTCCCACACGGCTTCCAGAAGCGGATCCTTTGCGAGGCGTGAAGGGATTCGGATGGTCATCCTGTTTGCCGGGGCCTGCTGTTGAGAAGTCCTGCCCGAAGCCGGCTTTCTTGCCGAGAAAGGACTCTCTTCTCCCTGTTTCAGTGTATTGTCGCTTGACCGACGGAGCAAGGCTTTGCCTTCAACGGCCCGGGGAACAGATTGATTGTGGGCGGGCGGGGCGGATCGAGGCGATCTTCGAGGCGGACAGCGCGATGAAGTCGACACGCCCGGACGACCGGCTGGTGATGGAGCGGTTCATTTTGCAGTTGACGGGGTGAGCCGGGGGCGGCTCAGGGGCGCCCGAGGCGGCGGAGGGCGGCTTCGCGGTTGCGGCGGGCGTTCTCGTAGTCGGGCTTGATGGCGAGGGCGCGGTCGAAATCGGCGAGAGCTTCGCGGAAGCGGCCGAGGCGCAGGAGGGCGTAGCCGCGGGCATTCCACGCAAGGGCGGAGCGGGGATCGAGAGTGACGGTGCAAGTGAGTGCTTCGAGGGCGTCTGCAAATCGCTCTTCTTGCAGAAGCCGCCTGCCTTGCTGGTGGCAGGATGCGGCGCGCCGGGATGCGTCAGCATCCGGTTGATGGGCTGCCGGAGGGGCGGGAGGGTTTGGTGCAGGTGGCGCAGCGAGGCGGTCTGGTTTCTGCGGGGGCAGGGAGGGTTGTTCCGCAGAAGCCGGAGCAGGCGGGGATGGCGCAGGCGGTTCGGTCGCGGGCGCAGGGGGCGCTTGTGCAGCCGACATGCGGCGGGCCTCGGCGGCAGCGCGGACCTGAGCGGCGAGCGTGCGCAAGTCCTCATCGCCGGGCTGGAGATGCAGCGCGCGTTCGAGATCCGCGAGCGCCTCCTCGTACCGCTCAAGCAGATAGAGCGCGGCGCCGCGCGCGTGCCAGCCAAGCGGGTTCTGCGGCTCGAGCTCGATGGCGCGGGTGCGGTCCTGCAGGCCAAGTTCGTGCATGCCAAGAGCGTGCAGCGAGCCGCCGCGGGCGACGAGGGCTGCGACGTTGGAGGGTTCCAACTCGACAGCGCGGTTGCGGTCGGCGAGCGCAAGCTGGTGGCGGCCTTCGCGGCTGTGGAGGTCGGCGCGGAGGAGGAGGGCGCGGACGAAATCCGGGCGGGCTTCGATGGCGGCGTCGTAGTCGGCCAGGGCCTTGCGGGAGTCGCCAAGCACCTCGTGGGCGGCGCCGCGGAGGAGGAAGGCTTCGGCGCGGCGCGGCCATTGCGGAGGGGCAGCATTGAGGGCAGCGGTGAAATCCGCGATGGCGCGGTCGAAGCGGGCCACATCGCCCTGGGATCGGCCGCGCTCGAACAAGGCTTCGAAAAGAGAGGGTTGCAGCGCGATGGCGCGGTCGAAGTCCTCGATGGCGTCGTGGTGGCGGCCGAGACTGGCGAGGAGGCGGCCGCGGGCGAGCCATGCCTGCGGGTCGTCGAGGCGGAGGCGGATGGCGCGGCCGAGGGCGGCGAGAGCTTCTTCGTGCCTGCCGAGGGCGGCCAATGCCTGGCCCCGGAGGCGCTGCACGGCGGAGGTTTCGTGGCGGAGGGCGAGGCACTGATCGAACGCTTCGAGTGCAGCGGCGGCGTCGCCGCGGCGGAGGCGCAGTTCGCCTTGCAGGCGGATGGCTTCGGGATCGGAGCGGTTCAGTTGGAACAAGCGGGCGAGGTCGCTCTCTGCCTCTTCCGGGCGTTCAAGTTGCAAGAGCAGGGCGGCGCGGCGGCGCAGGGCGCCGGAGGACTTCGGGTTCAGCCGGAGCGTTTCGGAGTAGGCTGCCAACGCATCTTCGAGCTTCCCTTCCTGTTCCAGACGAATGCCGACCTCGTAGGCGAGTTGCGCTGCTCTGCTTTCGTTCTGCGATGCCGGTGCTGGAGCCGGGTGCACGGTGAACGCCAGCACTGCGGCCAGGATCACGGCAGCCCTCCTCGGGCGAATCTTACTACATGGAGCGGATGATCTCTTCCAGCTGGCGCGCCAGTGCGGCGTGATCCTCGCCTTCGAGGCGCACCGGCTTGCCGATCTTGACGCGCACGAAGCCGGGGCGGGGGAATTTCCAGTCCGGGTGGAGGACGCGGTTGGAGCCGCGGATGCGGATGGGGACGACGGGGATGCCGAGGCGCGCCGCCATCATGCCGATGCCGGGGAGGAAGGGAAGGATCGATTCGTCGCGGCTGTGCTTGCCTTCGGGGAAGATGAGCGGGCACCAGCCTTCGCCGGCGAGTTCGCCGAGGTAGCGCAGGGCTTCGCGCGCGCCGGCTTCCCGCTGCGGAATGGGCACGGCGTTGAAGACGAGGCAGGCGAGGTAGTAATTGAGCGAGTTCGTGAAGCGCTTCCACCACGGGAAGCGCTCCGGGTGGAAGTGGGCATCGAAGAACTCCTTGCGCATGGCGGGGGCGAGGCGGTGGCGCCACTTCCACGGCATGGCGATGAAGATAACGGGCGTGTCGAAGTAGCCCTGGTGGTTGGAGGCGAACAGCACGGGCGGTTCGAGCCCCTGGAGGTTCTCGCGCCCTTCCACGCGGACCCAAGCGAAGAGGCGCGCCAGCCAGAGCACCCATGCGTTCAGGTGAAACACGCGGTGCCAGTGCGCCCAACGGGCGCGGCTCCAGCGGGGGAACTCGAACGGCTCAGCGGGAGGGGCGGGGGGCGCCGATTCGAGCTTTCGCAAGTCGGCGACAGTCCGGGCAGAGGCGAAGGCGGTCTCGTCGAGGGTGCGGCCGAGCTGCTGTTCGAGGGCGACCATCAGCTCAATGCGGTCGAGCGAGGTGAGACCGAGTTCATCGAGCGAGGCGTCGGGGGAGAGTTCACGTCCGCCGGAATAGCGCGCGAGGATGGCAGCGACGGGATCTTCCGCCTTCTGCTTCGGAGCTTCCTTCGCGCCGCCGGAAACGTGCTGGCGGATCAGGCGGCGCTTCAGCTTGCGCGTGCCCTCGGTGCGGGGCAGTTCGGGTTCGGGCCACAGGGTGAAGGAGCGGATGCGCTGATGCTCTTCGAGCCTGGAATTGGCCTCGCGGACGACGGCTTCCGCGCCGGCGCCGGGATCGAGAACGAGCACGGCGTGGACGGACTCGCCGCCCGGGCCGGGCGCGCCAACTACGGCGGATTCGCGGACGCCGGGGATGGAGTTCAGAACTTTTTCGACGTCCTCCGGGAAGACGTTGCGGCCGTCGGGGAGGACAATCATCTCCTTCTTGCGGCCCTTGATGTAGAGGCGGCCCTCGGAGTCGAGTTCGCCGATGTCGCCGGTGTGGAGCCAGCCGTCCTCGAAGGCTTCCGCGGTGGCTTCGGGGTCGTTGAAATAGCCCGAAGTGATATTGGGGCCGCGCACGAGGACTTCGCCGTCGGGCGCGATGCGGATCTCCACGCCGGCGATGGGCTTGCCGACCGAGCCCTGCCGGGCGTGGAAGGGATGGTTGAGCGTGACGATGGGCGCGGCTTCCGTGAGCCCGTAGCCCTGGATGACGGCGAAGCCGAGCTTGCCCCAGAACTGTTCGAGCGCGCCGTCGAGCGCGGCGCCGCCGACGATGAAGCTCCAGAATTTCCAACCGAACAGGTTGTGAACGCGGCGGTAGCGCCACCACCGGCGCCAGAATTTCTCGCCCGCCGGAGCGGGCTGGGCGGCTTCCGGGCAGATGGCGAGAATGTATTCGCGCAGGAGTTCCAGGATGCGGGGTACGGAGACGAGGACGCTGATGCGGCGGGTGCGGATCTGGCGGACGATTTCGCGGGGGTCTTGCGTGCGCAGGAAGATGACTGTGCCGCCGAGGATCGGAGGGATGAATGCCGCCATCGCCTGCCCGAACATGTGGCTCAGGGGGAGCAGGTCGAGAAAGCGGATGGGATGGAAGGGGCGGGCATAGTCGAGATATTTGCGGATCTCGCGCTCGACGGGAACGATGTTGGCGAGGATGTTGCGGTGGGTGATGACGACGCCCTTGGGATCGGCGGTGGCGCCGGAAGTGAAGAGGATCTGAACCGTGTCGGCGGCGGTGATCTCGACGGGCGGAACTTCCGGCGCGGGCGTGCGCCAATCGAGATCGGCGAGCCGCCAGACGGGGACGCCCGGAGGCGGGGAGTCGAGGCGGACGGCGTCGCCGAGGAGGATGGCTTTGGGGGCGGTGATGCGAACGACGCGGGCGAGGAAGTCGGGGGAGTGCTTTTCGTCGATAGGGACGACGGCGACGCCGCGGAGGAGGCAGCCCCAGAAGGCGGCGATCCACGCAGGGCGGTTCTCGCTCCAGAGGATGACGCGGTCGCCGCGCCCGGCGCCGGCTTCGGCGAGCCGCAGCGCGAAGCGGCGGGCGGCGGCGCCGAGCTGCTCGTAGGTGTAGGAGCGGGGGCGGATGCCGTCGTCATAGACGAGGCAGACGCCCTTCTGCGCCACGATGGACTCGAAGAAGTCGATGAGCGTGTCGCGCTTCATCCTCATCCATCGTAGCCGCCGCAGGCGCGGCGCTTCACTGGATGGTGCTGGAGCCTTCGACGCCGAGCGTCAGGTCAGGCACGTTGCGGTTGATGTAGTTGTCGAGGTTGATGACGTAGGTTTCCGGCGCGTCGATCAGCACAGGGGAGTGCGTGGCGCAGATGATGCGGAAGTTCTTCTGGTCGACGAGTTCGAGCAGCATTTTGAGGATGCGCTTCTGGTTGGAGACCGAGAGCGCCATTTCGGGCTCGTCGAGCAGCAGCATGGTGCCTTCGGGCAGGGCGGGGAAGGTCTCGCGGAACAGCGAGAGCATGACCTGCCCGTGGGACGCCATCTGGATGAACTCGCGCATCTGCGGGTTGTTCTGGAAGAGTTCCAGATGCATGCGCGGGTTGTGGTGTTCGGCGTCAAAGAGGAACACCTTCGGGAATTCGATCTTGTTCTCCACCCGGTAGACGTAGCCGTCGACTTCTTCTCCGCGCATGGCGTAGTAAATCGAGTGCAGCAGCGTGGACTTGCCGCAGCCGTTCTCGCCGGTGAGCAGGATGAGCGGGTGCCGGAGATCGACGAGGATCGGCATATGGAAGTTGAGGTTCACAAGAACCGGATGGGCGAGGATTTTGAGGAACATGCCAGAGGATCTGATTTCAGGATAGCAGCGGGGGCTTCCTTTTCAGCGGCGTTCGAGCCGGAAGCGGCGGAAGGACGCAGTGTTGAAAAAGCTGCCAAGCCCGATGCGTCCGGCGCCCAGGCTCAGGTCCACTGCTTTGAGAGAGGGCGAGGTCTTTCCGTCGACCCACGCCTGCACGAGCCCGGTCGAGGCGTCGTATTCCATGCGCACGGCGTGCCAGCCGGCGGTGGGGAGCGAGCCGGGGCCTTCCAGCGGGCTGATGCGGACGCGGTCCCCGCCGAAGCAGTGGAAGATGCCGTTGTGAACCTCGACCTGCGAGGCGGCGTCGTCGGAGAGGTGGACGTAGTTGAAGTAGCCGTCCTTCTGCCACGCGTAAACGAGGATCAGGGAGCCTTTCGGGGCGGAGCGGCGGACTTCGACTTCGAGGGTGAAGCGGGCCAGCGGCTCGGTTCGCGCGAGCGCGAACTGAATGGGGCGGCGGGGGTTGGCCTGTTGGGGGCGGGCGGTGATCAGATGGAGCTCGTCGCCGTCGATCTTCCAGTCGGCGGCGGAGATGACCTGCCAGCGGAGCCCGAAGGCTTCGATCTCTTCGGCCAGCGGAGGAGTGGACGGCTTCCCGCTCTGGGCGAGCGCCGCAAACGGGGGCAGGAGAAGGAACGATCTGCGCCGCATGCGTTCATCACAGCAGAACGGCGAGCGCGGGACAACTGTTCAGTTCCGGGCGCTGTCTCCCGAAGTTCGAGCGACCGAAGAGAGGAACGAGCGGAGGCGTTCGGGGTAGGCTGGGCCGGCAGTTTCCGGGATGTCGTTGTGGCCGGCATTGGGGATGGCCCAGAGGTCTTTCGGCGGACGGGCCGCTTCGAACACTTCACGGCCGAGGCGGAAGGGGATGATTTCGTCCTGTTCGCCGTGGATGACGAGGACCGGGGCTTCGACGCGCGCCATGCGGGACTTCAGGTCGAAGCCCCAGACGAGCAAGGGGCCGAGAAGGGGCAGGACGGTGTTCGCGACCGCGCGCGCCGAGGGGAAGGGCGCCTCCAGGATTAGTCCGGCGACCGGTTCGACTGACGCCACGTGCGCGGCAGCGACGGTACCCAGCGATTCGCCGTGCACGAGGATCTTTTCAGGCGGGTAACCGCGCCCCCGCAGGTAGCGGTAGCCCGCGAGGGCGTCTTCATAGATTCCCGCTTCGGTGGGCCGGCCCTCGCTTCGTCCGTAGCCGCGGTAGTCGATGACCAGAATCGAGGCGCCGGCGGCGCGCCAGGCGCGGATGTGGCGGATGCGGTGGGTGACGTTGCCTGCGTTGCCGTGCAGGAAGAGGACTGCGGCGGGGGAGTTTTCCAGTGGCGACCACCAGCCGTGGAGGCGGTGCTTCCCGCTGCGGAGCCAAACGTCCTCGACGCCGAAGGCAGACGCCTCCTGCCAGAAGCCATCGGGGAAGCGCATGGGGTAGAAGGCGGAGCGGTGAGCGAACCAGGACAGGAGGGCCCAGGCGAGGGGGAAGAGCAGGAGCGGTTTCCAGTCCACGCTTCAGGAATGTCACAAATCAGGCTTGGAATCAAGGGCTTAGCGTGAAATTCGCGGAGAAGACTTGACAATGATCGACTAAACTTTGATAATACAAACAGGCGCATCTGAGAGAGGGAGCGCCGAGGAATTCGAACATCCAGATTCAGCGGCAACAAGGGAAAGGGACATGAGCAAGATCATCGGAATCGACTTGGGGACCACCAACTCGGTGGTGGCAGTGATGGAAGGGGGGCAGCCCGTTGTGATTCCCAACCAGGAGGGGTCGCGCACGACTCCCTCGGTGGTCGCCTTCACCAAGAGCGGGGACCGGCTGGTGGGGCAGGTGGCCAAGCGCCAGGCTGTAACCAACCCGGAGAACACGATTTATTCCATCAAGCGCTTCATGGGGCGGCGCTTTGATGAAGTGACGCAGGAGATGAAGCTGGTGCCCTACCACGTGGTCCGCGGCGAGAATGGCGACGCGCGCGTGGAGATCCAGGGCAAGAAGTACGCTCCGCCCGAGATCTCGGCGATGATCCTGTCGAAGCTGAAGGAGGCCGCCGAGGCGTATCTCGGGGAGAAGGTTACCAAGGCGGTGATCACGGTTCCGGCCTACTTCAATGATGCGCAGCGGCAGGCGACGAAGGATGCCGGGCAGATTGCGGGGCTGGAGGTGCTGCGCATCATCAACGAGCCGACGGCGGCGGCGCTGGCCTACGGGCTGGACAAGAAGAAGGAAGAGCGGATCGCCGTCTATGACTTCGGTGGCGGCACGTTCGACATCTCGATCCTCGAGGTGGGCGAGGGCGTGGTGGAGGTGAAGTCGACCAACGGCGACACGCACCTGGGCGGGGACAACATCGACCAGAGGCTGGTGGACTGGCTGATCGAGGAGTTCAAGAAGGAGGAGGGGGTGGATCTGTCGCGCGACCGGATGGCGCTGCAGCGCCTGAAGGAGGCGGCGGAGAAGGCGAAGATCGAGCTGAGCTCGGCGATGGAGACCGAGATCAACCTGCCGTTCATTTACGGCGATCCCCAGACGGGGCCGAAGCACCTGGTGAAGACGCTGACGCGGGCGCGCTTCGAGCAGATGATCGAGGACATCCTGCAGCGCTCGATTCCGCCGTGCAAGCAGGCGCTGGCCGACGCCGGGCTGACGCCGGACCAGATCGACGAGGTGGTGCTGGTGGGCGGCACGACGCGGATTCCGCGGGTGCAGCAGCTGGTGCGCGAGCTGTTCGGCAAGGAGCCGAACAAGACGGTGAACCCGGACGAGGTGGTGGCGGTCGGCGCGGCGGTGCAGGGCGGCGTGCTGGCCGGCGAGGTGAAGGACGTCCTGCTGCTGGACGTGACGCCGCTGTCGCTGGGCATCGAGACGCTGGGCGGCGTGTTCACGAAGCTGATCGAGCGGAACACGACGATTCCGACGCGGAAGTCGGAGATCTTCTCCACGGCGAGCGACAACCAGACGAGCGTGGAGATCAAGGTCTACCAGGGTGAGCGCGCCATGGCGCAGGACAACCGCCTGCTGGGCGTGTTCCAGCTGGTGGGCATTCCGCCGGCGCCGCGCGGCGTGCCGCAGATCGAGGTGACCTTCGACATTGACGCCAACGGCATCCTGCACGTGACGGCGAGGGACCGGGCGACGGGCAACGAGCAGAAGATCACCATTACGTCTTCCTCCGGCCTGTCGAAGGAGGAAGTGGAGAAGATGGCGCGCGACGCCGAAGCGCACCGCGCCGAGGACGAGCGGCGCCGGCAGGAGGTGGAGGCGAAGAACCAGCTGGACAACGCGGTTTACAGCGCGGAAAAGATGCTGCGCGAGCACCGCGACAAGATCTCCGACGCCGACGCCCGCAACATCGAGGACGCGGTGGCGGAGGCCAAGAAGGCCATTGCCGCAGGCGGGCTCGAGAGGATCCGTGCGGCGCAGGACCGCCTGATGCAGGCCTCCCACAAGCTCGCCGAAGCGATGTACCGCGCCGCCGGCGCGCAGCAGCCGTCCGGGGACGGTGCGAGCAGCGCCAGGGCGGAAAGCGCGAAGAAAGACGACGTTGTCGACGCCGAATTCGTGGATGTCGACGACCAGAAGAAGTAATCCTCGCCGCGGCGACGCCGCAAGGGGGCGGGCCGGCATATGACGACCAGCAAGGATTACTATGAGACGCTCGGGGTGAGGCGGGATGCCACGCCGGAAGAGATCCGCAAGGCATACCGCCGGCTGGCCCGCAAGTATCATCCCGACCTCAACCCGGGCGACAAAGCGGCCGAAGAACGCTTCAAGGCCGTGCAGGAGGCCTACGAGGTTCTCTCGGACGCCAAGAAGCGCAAGATGTACGACACCTACGGGTTCTATTCGGACTCCGGATTCCCGGGCGCCGGGCAGCCGGGCGCCGGGCCGCAGGGGTTCGGGTTCGGCGGATTCGATTTCTCCGAGGCGTTTGGCGGTTCGCAGGGCGGGTTCGGCTCGAGTTTCGGCGACCTGTTCAGCCAGTTTTTCGGGAGCCGCCGGGAAGCGCGGCGGCGCACGCCGGAGAAGGGCACTGACCTGGAGTATGCGCTCGAGATCGACTTCTGGCAGGCGATCCGCGGCACGCAGGTCCGGCTGAACATCACGCGGCTGGACACCTGCAAGAGCTGCGGCGGCACGGGCGAAGCCGGCGGCGGCGCCACGCTTTGCACGCAGTGCAACGGAAGCGGCAGCGTCACGCAGATGGTGGGGGCGATGCGCTTCTCGCTTGCCTGCCCGCGCTGCGGGGGAAGCGGCAGGATGACGCGGGTCTGCCAGGCTTGCGGCGGAGACGGGCGGGTGTCGGTCAACGAGACGGTGGAAGCGAGAATTCCGCCGGGCGCGTCCACGGGCTCGCGGCTGCGCATCGCGGGCAAGGGCAATGCGGGCACGATGGGGGCGCCTCCGGGCGACCTCTACATCACCGTCCGGGTCAGCGACCATCCGCTGTTCCGGCGGGAGGGCGATGACATTTATGTCCGCGTGCCGGTGACCGTGTGGGAAGCGGGGCTTGGGGCAAGGATTGAAGTGCCGACGGTGGACGGGCGGGCGTTGCTGAAGATCCCGCAGGGGACGCAGAACGGCCAGAAGTTCCGCCTGCGGGAGAAGGGCGTGTTCAACTCCCGGAAGAACGCCCGCGGCGACCAGATTGTCGAGATCGACGTGCAGACGCCCGACGTGCGCGACGAGCGCGTGCGGGAGCTGCTGCGGGAGCTGTCCATGCATGACACGCGCGATGTGCGCGCCGAGCTTTGGTCGAAGGTGTGAAGCGCCGTGCCCAAGCAGAAAGGGAAAGCCGGCTACATGATCTCGGCGGTGGCCGAGAAATACGGGATCCATCCGCAGACGCTGCGCATGTATGAGCGCGAGGGGCTGATCAAGCCGTCGCGCAGCGAAGGCAACACGAGGCTGTACACGGAAGAGGACCTGGAGCGGCTGGAAGTGGTGCTGGAGCTGACGCGCGAGCTGGGCGTGAACCTCGCGGGCGTGGAGATCATCCTCAACATGCGCGAGAAGATGGCGGCGATGCAGAAGCAGATCGAGCAGTTCGTGCAGTCGCTGAATGCGGAGCTCGTGAAGAATCTGCGCGAGGCGCCGCCGGAGCCGCAGCACTCCCTGATTCCCGTGGCGCGTCCTCTGCCTCCGGAGCCGCCGGAGGGCGAAGCCAAGCCGCGCGTGCGGCGCCGTTCGGTGCGGAGCCAGCAGCGGTGAGCGCGGGCGCTACCGGAGCTTCTTCACAAACTTGCCCGTGTAGGCGTCGATAAAGACGGAGAACTTGCTCTGGGAGATCGACGGCCCGAAGATCACCCGCCAGGTGGGTTTGATGTCCGGGGCCACCCACTCCAGCAGGAAGTGAATCGGAAGGTCCTTGTTGTCGGCGAGGACCTTTTTCATGCTGCTGTCCTTTTCGACCTCCGCCATGGCCGCTTCGAGCGCCTTGGGCGTGTCGATTTTGATCTCCTGGATCGCCATGGGGAAGATGCGGGGATTGGGGAGATAGCCGGAATCGGCGCCGGCGCGCACGCCCTGGATGATGCCGCCCTCGCTGTCGGCGGCGGCCCAGGTGAATTCGCGCCGGGCGCGTTTCGATTCGCTCACATAGGCTGCGCGCCAGAAGCCGTACTTGCCGCTGCCGGAGGGAGCTTCCGGAATGTTGCCGCTCTCCAGCCGCAAGAGCTTGGCGTCCGGCGCCCATGTGCGCGCCACCTGGTAGGTCTGAAAGATGGCGGACTGCCCCGTGACGGGCTCCGGGGGCTTGGGCGCAGCCTTCCTGGGCGGGGGCGACTGCGAGCAGGCGGTCAGCAGGAGGAGGAGCGCGGAACTGCAACGGGACAAAAGGATGCGTTTCATGGGTTCGTTTCGTCTCCCTCAATCATATTGAAGTTTTGCGAACCCGCAACCGCTCCGGAGCAGGAAGCGGGTGCTGCCGCGGCGGACCTGTGCCATAATACGGGCAACAGCGGTTGACATCCGTCCCGCAGAGGGAGGTTTCCCATGAACGCAACCGGGTTCCGAGGCGCAGCGCTGGCGGCGGTGCTGGCGCTGATGCTGGGCGTTTTCGCCTCCGGCCAGCAGCAGGGCGGCGGGCAGAGCGGCGGCACAGGCGGAGGGGGCGCATCTCCCGCGCCCGCGCCAACTCCCACTCCCACTCCGACCCCCACTCCGTCGCCGACCAAACCGACTACCCCGACGCCGTTCCCCGGCCAGCAACAGCAGCCGACCTTCCAGGACTTCCAGCGCCCGATCTACATTTCGGGGCGCGTGATGATGGAGGACGGCACGCCTCCGCCGGAGCCGGTGATGATGGTGATGGTGTGCAACGGGCGGCCGCGGCCGCAGGGGTACACGGACACCAAGGGCCGCTTCAACATCGCGCTGGGGCAGAATCAGGCGGTGTTTGCCGATGCCAGCATGGACAGCACGGACATGCGGAGCATCATGAATCCCGGGCCGGCGCGCGGCATCTCCGAGCGGGATCTCGTGGGGTGCGAGTTCCGTGCGGAACTGGCCGGTCACCAGAGCGACGTGATCCAGCTGGCCGGGCGCAGAGTGCTGGACAACCCCGAGGTCGGCGTGATCGTGCTGCGGCGGATGGCGAACGTCGAGGGGTTCACCTTTAGCCTCACCACGGCGAACGCACCGAAGGAGGCGAAGAAGGCGTTCGAGAAAGGGCTGTCGCTGGTCAAGAAAAAGAAGATGGCCGAAGCCGAGCCTCACCTGCGCAAGGCTGTGGAGATCTACCCGAAGTTCGCTGCGGCGTGGCTCGAGCTGGGCAACGCGCTCGACGCCCAGAAGAAGACCGAAGAGGCGCGCACGGCGTGGGAGAAGTCCATCGAGGCGGATCCGAAGTTCATTGGCCCGCACCTGAATCTGCTGCAGCTGGCGCTGAATTCGCGCGACTGGGAGCAGATCGCGCAGCGCAGCGAGGCGGTGCTGAAGCTGAATCCGTTCAGCTATCCGCAGGTGTGGTTCGTGCACAGCGCGGCGAACTACAACCTTGGGCGGCGCGACGTTGCCGAGAAGAGCGCGCGGGAGGCGATCAAGCTGGATCCGAACCACCGCAACCCGCGGGTGTACAGCCTGATGGCTTACATTCTCCGGGACAAGGGGGACTACTCCGGCGCGCTCGACCACATGAAGGGCTATCTGAGCTTCGCGCCCAACGCGCCGGATGCCGAATCGGTGAAGCAGCAGATCGCGGAACTGGAGCGGATCGTGGCCAGCCGTCCGTCCGCGGTGCAGCGCGTCCCCGAACAGTGACCACAAGGCTGGCGCGCGCTTTCGTGCGGGGGCGTCAGGATCCGCGGCTGATGCGGCGCGCCTTCCAGAAGGCGTGGATCGCGAAGCCGAGCATCACCACGAGCATGAAAGCGCTCAGAAAGAAGCGCAAGACGTGCTCGGGGCCCTGGTTCATTTCCTGCCAACCTTTCCAGACGGGGCGGACCATCATCACGGCAAGCAACAGGAAGAGGAAGCCGAGCACTTCGTTCCAGAGGGAATGAAGCGGGCGCAGAATGCCCGGCAGCACGGCGGAAAGGAATTTTCTGGCCATTCCGATCATCGGCTCCGGCATCCCTCGATCCTCATCCTATCAGAGCGCCGCATTCATGAACGGGCCGGAACTTGTCGATATGGGGATTGACGCCGCCGCCGCAGGAGCCGCGGCACGGTTGCGGGATGGTATCCTGAAAGAGGAAAGGATCTTCGCCTGACCTTGGACGACCGGCTCAAAGAATTGATGCAAGAGCTCGGCAACGCGATCAACGAATCGTTGTCGGACTCGGATCGCATCGCCGAAGCCATCGGCGAGATCAAGCGCGCCGGCTACGACGTGTTTCTCGTGCTCGAAGCCAGCATCGGGTTCAACAAGCGGGACGAATCCGGAGAGGCGGACGACACGGAAACGGTCGTGGAGACGCGGCTGGAAACGGATTTCGAAGAGGAGCTGGAGCGGAACCGGAAGCGTCCGCGCCAGCGGCGCGCCGGCAAGATCCGCTGGACGGCGCAAGACCAGAAATTCCTCCGCGCATTGAAGATCGCCATCGACGAAGACAATACCTGAGTCCCGGGCTGGCGATCTGCGGGCCGCAAAGCTGCAGCGCAGCATTCCCTCCGCCAACTCCTTTCCGGGTGTTCCTTGTCTCCCGCTGCAGGCTCATTGCAGGGAGGCAAAGAACGCTGGCCTCTATGATGTCTTCGTCTGAGGCGCCTGACATCGGCAGCGGCGGAATCCTGGATTGATTCGTATCATCGGCTCCTGAGGGCGGGCGGGATTCGGTTGGCGTTGCTTTTATTCGCGGACTCGAAGGGCTTTCCCCGGTTTCATTCTTCCCGATCCGCAGCAGCGCGGCCCCGGCGCAAGCGCCAGGGCAACAAACAATGGAAGCCCCGCGGTCATGCAGCCACTGCCATGGACACCACGCCAGCACTTGGGCGAATCGGGCGACATCTGGGGAGCGACGCAGCTTGGCGAGGCTGTGGGGGATTCGCGCAATTCCAAATCCTGGCACCGTGGCTAGCGCTGTTTACCGGTTTTTCGCCTGCGAGTTCCCTCGACGCTTGCGCCGGGGCCGCGTAACGCCGCCAGTGTGCGGAGCAGCCGGGGTACGAAAAGAGGCGCCGTGAGAGGTTCGCGCTGGAGAATCTGTGCACGGCGTGTGATGCCGAGACGCGATGGGGCCTTGGTCGAGGATCGGAGATCGGTTTCGTCGCGCGTTGCGCTCGTTCTGGCATCACCTGTGGAAATCGAGTTCCGACGGCCGTGATGCATGCAGCAGGGTGCACGTGTCGGCAAGAGGGCAAATGGGATCCGGGCGGCGACGGGGACAGGCTGCTCTGGCCACGATTGGGCGGGGAGTTTGGGTATGAGCGATGCGGGGGCGGGACAGAGAAGCCTGTCCCCATCGCCTCAGGGGGCCTCGCTGGCCATGCGGCCCTGGCGGAAGCGCTGGGGGAACAGCGCACAGGCAGCGAACAGCGGATGCAGCGCGGCCCTGGCGGAAGCGCCGGGGGAACAGAAAAGGCACCGCGGCCCCGGCGAAAGCGCCGGGGTACTGCGCGGGCACGGCAGGAGCCGCGCCGTGTGGAAGCGAAGGCCTGCGGAGAGCGGCGCTTTACACGGCGCCCAATTCCGCGTAGGCGTTCCATGTCGCTTCCACGGTTCGCTCCCACGGAAACTCGGCGGCGCGGCGGAGTCCCGCTTCTGCGAGCCGGCGGCGCAGGGAATCGTCGCGGATGAGTGATTCGAGCGCTTGCGCGATGTCGTCTTCGCGGAAGGGATCGACGAGAAGCGCCGCATCGCCGCAAACTTCCGGCAAGGCGCCGCGCAGCGAGGACAGCACGGGCACGCCGTGCGCCATCGCCTCCAGCACCGGGATGCCGAAGCCCTCGTCGAGCGATGGGAAGGCAAAGATGGAAGCGCGGCGATAGAGCCTGGCGATCTCGTCATCGGGCAGCCAGCCGGTGGCCTCGATCCGCTCCGCCGCGGGGCTGCGGCGCATTCTCTCATGCACTTCTGCGGCGCCATAACCGTTGCCGCCGGCGAGGACGAGCCTCCACGGAGGCGGCGCGGCGCGCTCGAACGCATGGATGAGCCGCACGAGGTTCTTCCTCGCTTGAACGGCGCCGACATGGAGCACGATGGGCTCGCGGAGCTCGGTCGTCCGGAGGGGCGGGATCCGCACGCCGTGGGGCGCGACGCGGATCCGCGACGCCGGCACTTTGAGGATCTCCTCCACCTGCGCGGCAGTGAAGCGGCTTACGCAGAGAATCAGATCGGCGCGCTGCGCTGCTTCCCGTGCCAGCTGCTGGAAGCGGGCGCGGAATTCGGGCGTGGAATACTCCGCCGTGAAGACGAACAGGTCGTGGAAAGTTGCGATGCGGAGCGGGTATCGCGCGGCGGGCAGCCGCTGGTTGATGCCATGAAACAGGCGCGCTCTTCCGGTGCGGATGTGTTCAAGGAGAAGGCGCACGGCGGCATTGGCCGGGCGGCGGGCACGCCAGCCCTCAAGGAACCGGTGGGGGCGGTAGTGCCATTCGAAGCGCGCGCCCGGGTGCGCCTGTGCGAGCCCGTGGAGCAGCTCGCGGCTGTAGACGCCAATGCCGGACAGTTCGCTGCCGAGGCTGTAAGTGGCGTCCAGGGCGATGGTCAATCGCGGATCCCGTATTCCTTGAGTTTGCGGTAGAGCGTGGTGCGCCCGATGCCGAGCAGGTGCGCCGCCATGACGCGGTCGCCTTTGGTGTAACGCAGGGCGTTGATGATGGCGCGGCGCTCCATTTCCGCCAGCGGAAGCACGGGCGTGACGAAGGAGTCCGAGGGATCCTCGCCGTTCGGCGCCGCGGCGGCGGCAGCGGCTTGCGAAAGAGCCTGCGGGGCGCGGCGGCGCTCGTGGAAGTGGAGCAGCTGCGATGGAGCGTCCTGCACATGGAGTACCGGCCCGCTGTTGACCGCCACCATGTGCTGGATGCAGTTTTCCAGCTCGCGCACGTTGCCCGGCCAGTCGTAGCTCAACATGAGTTCCAGCAGCTCGCCGCTCACTGTGTGGCCGTTGCCGTACATTTCCAGAAAATGGCGGATGAGCGCGGGCAGGTCTTCCTTGCGGTCGCGCAGCGGGCTCAGGCGCAGGGTGACGACGTTGAGGCGGTAGTAGAGATCCTGGCGGAACGTGCCCTTCTCGACCTCTTTCGCCAGATCGCGGTTGGTGGCGGCGATGACGCGGAAGCTCGACTTGCGCACCTGCAGCGAGCCCACAGGGCGGAACTCTTTTTCCTGAAGGACGCGAAGCAGCTTGGCCTGCAGGTCGAGCGGGAGCTCGCCGATTTCGTCAAAGAATGCGGTGCCGCCGTTGGCCTGCTCGATGAGGCCGATCTTGTTCGAATTGGCGCCCGTAAAGGCGCCCTTCACATGGCCGAAAAGCTCGCTCTCCATGAGCGTGCCCACCATGGAGGAACAGTCAATGGTGACGAAGGGCCCGCCGGGGCCATTGGCATGGATGGTGCGCGCCACGAGCTCCTTGCCGGTGCCGGTTTCGCCGAGCAGGAGCACGGGCCAGTGGCCGCGGCCGAGCTTGGCAGCGAGGCGCAGCACATTCCTGAGGCGGGCCGACTGGCCCACGAGCTCGTAGCGGCGCGCCCTGTTGTCCTGGATCATCCAGCGCGGGTCTCCCTGTCTTTCAGGCGCGTGAGAAGACATTTCTCCTCATTGGAAGTAGTGGCCGGAGGAACGCAATCCTCTACAAAAATCTGCGTCAAGCCCCATTGTAAGCCCGATGCTGCGGCAGGCACGCTCCGCAGGAGGGCCTGAATCAGCGGATGCGAACGACGAAGACATCCTTTACCTCGCGCCGGAGCGATTCGGCGGCCGCCTCCGCCTCTCTCAAGTCGCCGAAGCGTCCCACGAGGACGCGGTGCAGGGGCGGGGAGGCCGCGGAGGAGACGATATCGACGGGCTCGAAGCGGCGGCGGAGCCGCTCGCGGAGCCGCTCGGCGTTCGCGCGGTCGGCGAAGGCGCCTGCCTGGATCGTGAACAGCGGCGGCGCATCCTTCTTTGCGGGATCCTCGTAACCGGTGAGTTCGATGCGGACGAGCGCGGTGCCGGGGCCGATGAGGCCGATCTGCTGCGCGGCGGCCCGCGAGAGGTCGATGATGCGGCCTTCGACGAAGGGCCCCCGGTCGTTGATGCGGACGACGACGCTCTTGCGGTTCTCGAGATTGGTGACGCGCACGATGGCGCCGAAGGGAAGGGTGCGGTGCGCGGCGGTGAGCCCGTTCATGTCGTATACCTCGCCGCTCGAGGACTGCCGGCCGTGATAGGGATGTCCGTACCAGCTGGCGATGCCCGTCTCCGTCCATCCGGGCGCGGGAGCCGCGGGCGCGCGAGGCGCGCGCGCCTTGCGCCTGCAGCCCGCGGAGGCCACAAGCAGCGCCGCGAGCAGCGCGCAGAGAGCCGGAGAGAAGCGACGGAGCCGCAAAACAAAACGCCTCATCTCTGTTTTAACCCCTCTTCGGCGCGGAAAAACGCCTCTTTGCGCGCTCTCATTGCATTTTTTTCTTGACAACGCTCGGAGACCAAGTTTATAAAAGGATCACAATGCTGTCGCGATGCGACTGCAAAATCTGATGTCACGGAGAACAGATCGATGAAGAACGCGACCAAGAAGGCTGCGAAGAAGGCGGCGAAGAAGGCCACCAAGAAGGCAGCCGCGAAGAAGAAGAAGTAAGCAAGGCGGAGCGCTTCCGGAGGGAGCGCCGCCAGGGAAGATCGAAAGGACGGCCCCGGGCAACCGGGGCCGCAATGTTTTTAGCCCGCCTTGTCGAGGCGCAGGCAGCGGAACGCCTCTCCCATCCCGAACAGCAGAGTCTTGAGCTGCAGGCGCAGCCGCGCCGCCTCTTCCTCCGATTCCGCCGCCAGCGCGGCAGCGAAGTGATCCGCTTCTCCGGCGCGCAACAGCCACGAGGAGAAGTTTTCCAGCGGATGAGGCGTCCATCCTGACGCGGCGGCAAGCTCGCCGAGGAATGTGAACGGAACGTGCGCGGTGATGTCCTGCATGCCGGGATCGCGAAGCACATCCTCGCTGGCGGTGTGGCGGCGGTAGCTCATCAGGGTTCCGCGCGGGAAGCGCACGGCTTCGCGTTCCGTGTAGCCGTAGTCGATGACGAGCATGGATCCGCGCCGGAGCGAGGCGCCGATGCGCCTGAGCTCCTGCTCCATGCGCACGGGCAGCTCGATTTGAAAGTCTCCGGTTTCCCGGAAGAGCGGCTCGAGACGCTCGACATAGGCGAGCCATGGATCTTGCGGCGGCTCGGCTTCGATCCACCGGAAGGCGCCATCGCGGAAGTCCACGCGCAGCAGGCGCGCCGCGCCGCGGCGGCAGCGCACGGCGTCTGCAGGCAGCGCATCGAAGAGTTCGTTGGCGAAGACAATGCCCTCGAATGGGGACGGCGCGGGCTGCGAGACCTCGACGGCGACGTAGCGGAAGCCGTGAAAGAATTCGCGCATGAGAGCGCGTCCCGCGCCCCAATCAGCCACGGTGCAGCCTTCGGGAAGTCCGAGTTCTGCGCGCAGGCGCGAGAGCGCGGCGCAGGCGAGCCTGCCGAAGACGGGCTGGAGCTGCGTGGCGGTGAAGTAGTCGCCGGCGGCGCCGGTGGGCTCTGCCACGGCGCGCCGCGCGGCGCTGTAGTAGCCGTGATCGGGATGATAGAGAGCCGCCTCCATGAATTCGGAAAAAAGAATTGGCCCGGCGCGGCGGATGCGCGCGGCAAGGATTTCCGTCAGAGGAGCCTCGCCGGACATCAACGCGTCTCTCCGGCGGACGGGGTCCGCTCCTGCGGATTGCGGACGAAGAGTTCGCAAAGGTAGTCGTGCATGCAGTCGTAGAGATGCCGCTGAAAGCTCCAGGGGAACTGCGGATGGGCGATGTCGCGCGGATGCAGGGGCGCGCGGTAGACGTGGGCGCCTTCCACGGGCGCGCGCAGGCGGATGACGAGTTCGACGCCGGCGCCGGTCTCCTCGGCGCCGAACTCGAACAGGAGGTGTTCGTAGCGCGCGAGTTCCGCGCGGACCTTTTCCAGATCGGTCATCGCCTGCGATTGTACGATGAGAGCAGGCCCATGGCGCTGCCCCGGACCATCCGCGTGCGGATTTCCAGCGAAGAGGCGGGTGCGATCGCGTTCACGCCCGTGGTGGCGAGCGAGATGGCGCTGGAGGAGCTGCTGGAGCTGGCGGCTTCGGCGGTGGGCGCGGACGCGGCGCGCGTGCATCATCTGCTGACGCATGGCTCGCTGGTCAGCGGGGCGTCGCGGTTCCGCTGGGAGCGGATCGAGTGCACGCTGGAGGAGGTGGCGGAGGCGGTGCGCCGGCTGCCGCAGCCGGAGCCGGAGCGCCCCTGCGCGTTCGAGCGCTGCGCGAGGGTGGTGTTGAGCGGCCCGTTCACGCGGATCGAGATCGAGAAGCGGGCGGGCGCGGCGCGAAGGCTGTTCCGAAGGTCGAGCTTCTGGGACGCTTTGATGGGCGGGCTGGGCTCGCCGCAGTATGCGGGCTATTCGTACCGGGAGCGCGCGGACCGCTACGCGATGGAACTGGACGGAAACGGGCGGCGGCGCGTGCTGGCCGCAGCGGGGCTGCTGCGCTACCGGGCGCTCGAGCGGCAGATCCGCGCCGCGCGGATCGAGCGGGTGGAGTGGATCGTACCGCGCTGACTCAGCGCCGCGCCTTGACCTTCAGCACAATGGGCGTGCCGAGGAAGCCGAAGCGTTCGCGCAGGCGGTTGATGATGTGGCGCTCGGTGGAGAAGTGCAGCGGCTCGTCGCTGTCCATGAACAGCACGAAAGTGGGCGGGCGCACGGAAGGCTGGGTGATGTAGTAGATGCGCCGGCCGCGTTCGAGCTGGAACTGCGTGGCGAGGCGGTTCAGCTCGCCGGTGGGGGCGCGGAAGTTGAAGGACTCCCAGCACTGGTCGATCTTCTGAAGCAGCGCAGGAAGACCTCGCCGTTCCTTGGCGGAGACGAAGACGAGCGGGGCGTAGTCGAGGAAGCGGAACTGCGCGCGGATGGCGGCCTCGTATTCCTTGCGGCGGCGGTCGTCGAGCAGATCCCACTTGTTGACGACGAGCACGAGGGCGCGGCCCTCTTCGTGGGCGTAGCCGCCGATGGTGGCATCGCCGCCGACGGGCCCCTCTTCGGCGTCGAGCACGAGCAGGGCGATGTGGGCCATGCGGATGTGCTTGCGCGCCATGACGACGCTGAGCTTTTCGGCCATGAGCTTCGTCTTTCCCTTGCGGCGGATGCCGGCGGTGTCGACGAAGACGTATTCGCGTCCGTCGATGACCATGCGCTCGTCGACGGAGTCGCGGGTGGTGCCGGCGATGGGGCTGACGATGGCGCGCTCCTGGCCGAGCAGGGCGTTCAGCAGCGTGGATTTGCCCACATTGGGGCGCCCGATGATGGCTACGCGGATGGCGCGGGGCTTTTCCTCCTCCTCCCCGGCGTCTTCCGTTTCCGGGAAGCCTTCGGTGGCGGCGTCGAGCAGCTCGGCGAGGCCAAGGCGGTGTTCGGCCGAGACGGGGATCACCCGTTCGAAGCCGAGCGAGTAGAACTCGGCGGCGAGCACCTCGCGCTTGGGCGCGTCGATCTTGTTGACGGCGAGCGTGACGGGCTTGCCGAGGCGGCGGAGCATCAGGGCGAGGTCGCGGTCGGCGGCAGTGATTTCGGTGCGTCCGTCGATCAGGAAGATGATGTGGGCGGCCTCGTCGAGCGCGACGCGCGCCTGCCGGAGGATTTCGGAGGGGATGAGCGCCTCGTCGTCGGGGATGATGCCGCCGGTGTCGATGAGACGGAAGCGGCGGCGGCGGTGGATGGCCTCGCCGGCGATGCGGTCCCGCGTAATGCCGGGCTCGTCGCCGGTGATGGCCTTCCGCTGGCCGATGATCGCGTTGAAGAGGGTGGACTTTCCCACGTTGGGCCGTCCCACGATGACGACCGTGGGCAGGCCGGTGGACTGCGGCATGCAATTTCAGTCTAGCTCACGGCTTCCGCGCCGCCGCGGCGGCGCGCCCCCGTGCGAGAATGGAAGTTCCCCCGCATTTTCCCCATGACAATCGAGCATCCCGGCATTCGCAATCTCGCCATCATTGCGCACGTCGATCACGGCAAGACCACGCTGGTGGACGCCATGTTCCGGCAGAGCGGCATCTTCCGCGCCAACCAGCAGGTGGAGGAGCGCGTTCTGGATTCCAACGAGCTGGAGCGTGAGCGCGGCATCACGATCCTGGCCAAGACCACCGGCGTGCGGTACAACGGCATCCGCATCAACATCGTGGATACGCCGGGGCACAGCGACTTCGGCGGCGAGGTGGAGCGCGCGCTGCGGCTGGTGGACGGAGTGATGCTGCTGGTGGATGCCAGCGAGGGGCCGCTGCCGCAGACCCGCTATGTGCTGATGAAAGCTCTGGAGGCGCGGCTGCCGCAGATCGTGGTGATCAACAAGATCGACCGCTCGGACGCGCGCCCGCAGGAGGTGCTGAACGAGATCTACGACCTGTTCATCGATCTCGACGCCACCGAAGAGCAGCTCGAGTTCCCGGTGCTGTACACCATTGCGCGGGACGGGATTGCGCGGGCGAGCCTGGAGGACAATTCGACAACGCTCGAGCCGCTGTTCGAGGCGATCGTGCGCCACATTCCCCCGCCGAAGGGCGATCCGGCGGCGCCGCTGCAGTTTCAGGTGACGAACCTCGACTATTCGGAGTATTTCGGGCGCATTGCCATCGGGCGCGTGTTTCAGGGCGAGCTGCGCGTGGGCGATGAGGCGGCGGTGATCAAGCCGAACGGCGGGGTGCAGAAAGCACGAATCACGAAGCTTTTCACCTTCGAGGGGCTGGAGCGGGTGGAGGAGACGGTTGCAGGGCCGGGATCCATCGTGGCGCTGGCGGGCATCGAGGGCATCACGATCGGGGATACGGTGACGAGCCCGGAGGATCCGCGCCCGCTGCCGCGCATTCAGATCGACGAGCCGACCATTGGCATGATCTTCACGGTCAACACAAGCCCGTTCGCCGGGCGCGAGGGGCAGTGGGTGACCTCGCGGCACCTGCGCGAGCGGCTCGAGAAGGAGTTGCTGACGAACGTCTCGCTGAAGGTGGAGGAGGCGGGCGGGCCGGATGCGTTTCTGGTGATGGGGCGCGGCGAGCTGCAGCTGGCGATCCTGATCGAGATGATGCGGCGCGAGGGCTACGAGCTGATGGTGGGCAAGCCGCAGATCCTCACCCGCACGGTGGACGGCAAGGTGATGGAGCCGCAGGAGCTGCTGGTGGTGGACGTGCCGGAAGCCTATGCCGGAGTGGTGATCGAGAAGACAGGCATCCGCAAGGCGAAGATGACGAAGATGGTGAACCACGGCTCCGGGCGCGTGCGGCTGGAGTTTCTGATTCCCTCGCGGGGGCTGATCGGGATGCGCAGCGAACTGCTGACCGATACGCGGGGAACGGCGATCATGAACTCGCTGTTCCACGGCTACATCGAGTGGCAGGGCGACATTCCGATGCGCACCACCGGAGCGCTGGTAGCGGACCGGCCGGGAGTGGCCACCTCCTACGCGATTTACAACCTGCAGGAGCGCGGCGAAATGTTCGTCACGCCTGGCACAGAGGTCTATGAGGGCATGATCGTCGGCGAAAACGCGCGCCCGGAGGACCTGAATGTGAACATCGTGAAGGAGAAGAAGCTGACCAACATGCGCGCGTCCACGGCGGATGAGGCGATCCGGCTGGTGCCGCCGCGGCTGCTGAACCTGGAGCAGGCGATCGAGTTCATCAATGACGACGAATGGGTGGAGGTGACGCCGCGCTCCATCCGCCTTCGCAAAAAGGTGCTGAAGGCGAACCAGCGCTGAGAGGCGCGCCGGCGCGCTATTCGATGCGAATCTGATACGGCAGCACGCGGAGGAAGCCGCCGTGCAGCCATGGGGCGAGGCCCGCGGGCAGGCTGCGGGCGAGAAGCGCCATCTCGATGTCCGAAGACGCATCGTCGGATGGCGCTGGCCGGAACCACAGATCGAACCAGCTCTTCGGGGAGGGGAACACGGCAAGGCGCACGGGCTCGTCTTCCTTGATCCCCGTCTTCTGCCGCATCAGCGCCACGGCGGCGTCGATTCCGCCGGTGGCATCCACCAACCCGTGCTCGCGGGCGCGAATGCCAGACCAGACGCGCCCCTGGGCGAAGGGCTCGATCTCCTCCACCTTCCTCTTGCGACCCTCGGCGACGCGCTTCAAAAAGCCCGCGTAGATGAAGTCGATCGTTTCGCGCAGTTTGGCCCGCCCTTCGGGCGTGAGCTTCTGAAAGTCTGAATCGAGATCGGCGAACCGTCCGCGCTTGAGGATCTCCTTGTTGATGCCGAGCTTGCCGTAGAGGCCCCGCAGATTGACCTTGCCGTAGATGACGCCGATGGATCCGGTGATGGTGCCCGGGTAGGCGACGATGGGGTCGCCGGTCATGGCCATGTAGTAGCCGCCGGAAGCCGCGACGTCGGACATCGAGAACACGAGGGGCTTCTTTTTCGAGAGGCGTTTCAGGTGTTCGAGGATTTCGTCTGATGCCACGGCGTCGCCGCCGGGGCTGTCGACGCGCACGATGACGCCGCGGATCGCCGGGTCCTTTTCGATCAGCTTCACCTGCTGTTCGATGTTGCGCGGGGTGATGGCCTGCTCTTCGCCGAAGAGATCCGAGGGAGCGAAGCGCAGAATGCTTCCCTGCGCCACGAGGAAGGCGAACTGCCGCACGCGCTTGCCCTTGTCGTCCTGCGGAAGGCGGAGGAAATCCCGCACAGCCAGAGGCTTGGCCTTGTCTTTCAGCCCCGTGCTTGCGGCGTCCACGAGTTTCTGCTCGGCGTCCTTCTCATAGAGCAGTTCGTCGATCAGCCCGGCGGACAATGCTTTGGGGGCAATGTAGGGACCGTCGTCGATCCATGCGCGCACCTTTTCGGGCGAGGTCTTGCGCGAGGCGGCCACCGCCTGACAGATGCGGGCGTACTGATCGTCGAGAATCGCATCGAGCGCCTCGCGCGTCTCCGGGCTCATGCCCGTGCGCGTGAACATGTCGCCGGCGTCCTTGTACTTGCCGGCGTGCTCGATCTCGACTTCCGCGCCGAGCTTGTCGAGCGTGCCTTTGATGTACATCGCTTCCACGCGCAGCCCGCGCAGGTCGAGCACGTCCTCGGGCGCCATGGAGATGCGGTCGGCGGCGGAAGCCAGATAGAACTCGCGCGTGCCCGCGCCCGCCAGCCACGCATGCACGGGCTTGCCCGCCTTGCGGACCTCCTCGATGCCGTTGCGGATCTCCTCGAGCTTGCCCCAGCCGATGGCGAGCCCGCGCGGGCGGAGCAGCACGCCCTTGATGCGCGGATCGCGCGCCGCGCGCCGCAAGGCGCTCCACACCTCTCCCACCGTGAGCGGCGCTTTCGACTCCAGCGCGGGCAGCGGCAGCATCATGGGCTGCAGCTCCGGGAGATCGCCGCCAAGCCGCAACGATAGATACGCTGCCTCGGGCGGTTCGGGCGCGCGGCGGGCGAACTTCGCCGCAGCGAACACCACCACGATCAGGGTGACGCCGGCAATGATGAAGCCGGCCAGAATTCCAAGCAGGAACTTCTTCACAAAGCCCTCCTCCGCAGGCTTCCGCACGCCGGCTCGTCGCGGCGACGCCTGCTCATGCGCCTTCGAGAATCAGATCCACGCGGCGGTTCACTTCCTTGAGATACTCGGCGTCTCCGCCCCGGAGTTCCACCGTTGCATCGCCGCGGTAGCCGATTTCGAGGAATGCTGCGTGCACCGCCTTCCAGTCGATCTCGCCTTCGCGAAGATCGACGAACTCCGGCACGCGCTTCCGCTGCGGGGGATCGCCGGGCAGAGTGTAGGTGCGCCATCCGAAGTCCTTGAGATGCACCTTGACGATCCGCTTGCCGAGCGTGCGGATCCAGTCCTGGGGGAATCCGTAGAGCACCATGTTGCCGACGTCGAAGTAGGCGCGCACCCACGGGCTGTCGAACTGATCGACATACTGGGCGAACTCGAGCGGGCTGAGAAGGAACTTGTTCCACACTTCCTCAACGCCGATAATGACCTTGTTTTCGCGAGCCAGCGGGATGAGCTTGCGGATCTGCGCGGTGGAGCGGTCCCACGCCTGTTTGTAGCCGACCTCGGCGTTGACGACGGCAGGCACCAGCAGCACGGTTTCCGCGCCCCATGCCTTCGCATTGCGGATGCTGGTTTCGATGCCGTGGACGCATTTCTCGACGACCGCAGGATCGGGGCTGGAGAGCGGGAACTTCCAGTGGTCGCGGTTCATCACTGAATGCACGGGCAAGCCCGTTTTGCGGCTGGCGGCGAGGATCTCCTCGACAACGGCGGGGTTGTCCTCGGTGGGGCACTCCACGGATTCGAAGCCGCATTCTTTGGCGAGTGCGAAGCGCTCCTCGATGGAGAGCTTCGCAGGCAGCATGCTCCAGTAGATGCCTTTCCGCATGGGCAGACGCCGGGAGGAGGACTGCGCGGCAGCCAGGGAAGCCGCGGAGGAGCCGAGAAATTCGCGACGATTCATAAGGATGCCTTTCTGTGGAGCTAGCCCTGATTGTACACCTGCGCGGCGCGGGCGCTCGGGCTGCAGCGAGCCCTATGATTGAAGGGAATGCCGTGGCTGGAGAAGTTGGGAGGCGATCCATCCTTGCTGGCGTGGGTCGCGATTGCCGTCGTCGTGGAGGCGGCGATGTACGCCTCGCTGGCGCGGCGCGCATGGCGTGAGCGGTGGCAGCCGCGGCTGCTGGTGGCGGCGGCGCCTCTCTCCTGCGCGCTGTATCATGTCGCGCTCCCGCAGAGCAGCCTGCGCAGCGTGCTGGCGCTCGGGGCGATGGCGGCGGCGTTCGTCCTGATGAGCCCCTGGCTGCGCAGGTTCCGCTACGGCTGGGCGGTTCTGGTGGCGCTGGCGGCGGCGCCGGTGCTGCTGAAAGCGTTTCGCCCGCTCTACCCGCCCGCGGGAGAACTGCGGATGGAGTTTCTGGGGCAGTTGATGTGGATCCGCACGACGCTAGCGACCATCCTTCGCGACTGGCAGCCTGAGGGCGTAGGCTTCGGCTTCTGGCCGGAACCGCGTGAGTGGAAGACGGGGCTTCGCTATTTTCTTCTGCTGGCGCCCGTGGTGCTGGCCCTGGCGCTGGCGACAGGCTTCGCGTCTCCGCAGAGGCCGGAAGGGCCGTGGGCGATGACCCTGGCAAAGGCCGCCGGGACGTTTTTCGGAATTCTCTGGGTGGTGGCGCTGAGCGAGGAGTTCTTTTTTCGCGGGCTGTTGCAGCCGCGCATCGGGCTGTGGGCGGCGTCGGCGTTGTTCGGGCTGGCGCACCTGGGATTCCGCGAGTTTCCCAACTGGCGGTTCGCGCTGGTGGCTGCCGTGGCCGGGGTCTTCTACGGGCTGGCGTACCGCGCCGGCGGCGGCATCCGCGCCGCGATGGTGACGCATGCCTGTACAGTGGCGCTGTGGCGGACGTTCTTCCGTTAGTGGAAAGGCTGCGGCTGCGCGCCGAGAAACTCCGAGACTCGGTCAAGCGCCTGCTCGAAGTCCCGCAACAGATCGCGCCAGTCCTCGACGCCCACCGAGATGCGCACCATGCCGTCGGTGATGCCCGCGATGCGGCGCTCCTCCTCAGTGCAGCCGGCATGCGTTGTGGTCGCCGGATGGCAGACGAGCGTCTCCATGCCGCCCAGAGACACGGCGTTGTGCGCCAGGCGGATGCTGCGCAGGAACTCGAAGGCGGCGGGCTTGCCGCCGTACAGGTCGAGCGCGATCATCGCACCGGGATAGTCGCACTGCGAGAGGCGGATCCGGATCTGTTCGGGATCATCGAACAGCGTCGGGTAGTAGACGTGGCGGATTTCCGGCCGCTTCACCAGGCTTTCGGCGATCCGCTGCGCGTTCTTCGACTGCCGGTTCATGCGCAAGCTGACAGTGGGCAGGCGTCCGTCGAGGATCCAGCACTCGTCCGGCTGAAGAATGTTGCCAAAGAGCCCGCGGCGGGAGCGGATGGGGCGGTCCAGAGACTTGTCGGCGCCGAGCACCACGCCGGCGAGAAGGTCCGAGAAGCCGCCGAGGTACTTTGTGGCGGAGTACACAACAAGGTCCGCGCCGAGCGTGAGCGGATGCTGGAAGGCCGGTCCGAGGAAGGTATTGTCGACGATGACGACCGGTTTGGGCTGGCGGGCGGCGGCGGTGAGCGCTGCCCGCTTGATGTCGGTCATCACCATCGTGGGATTGGCGGGAGTTTCCACGAACACGACCTTCAGGTCCGGGGCGGTGCGGATGGCTTCATCGATCTCCGCCGAGCGGCCGGCGATGACGGGAATGCAACGGATGTTGAGCGGCTCGAGCAGCTCGTGTACGAGATGCTGCGTGCCGCCATAGAGGGGCACGGTGTAGACCATGGTTTCGCCGGGCTTCAGGAGGGCGAGCAGGGTGGTCATGATGGCCGCCATGCCGGAGTTGAACACGATGGCCCACTCGGCGCCCTCCTCGAGCGGCACGATCTGGTCTTCCAGGATTTCCGCGTTCGGGTGGTTGAAGCGCGAATAGATCAGATCCGGCTGCTCGCCGGGCTCGAGTTCCGCCTTGCCTGTGAGCAGGGCGAAGGCGCGCTCGGCGGCTTCGGGGCTCGAGAAGACATAGGTGGAGCTGCGAAAGACAGCCGGGCGGGCGCTGCCCACCGAGAGCCGTGGATCGAAACCGCGCGTGAGAACTTCGGTGGACGGGTGGGCGCCGTGGATGTTGCGGCGATAGGCCATGGCAGGAGTGCCTCCGCCCAAACAGTCTACCGATCCCGGCCAGCGGAGGGAACCTTAGTACGATAGTCCCGCCGCTTGGGCGGCGCCGCCGTCCCCATTTGAGCGGATTTCAGAGAATTTGCGGATTCAGCGGCCGCGGGGCGGGAGGCTACAATCGGGGTGTCATCAGGCGAACCGGCATGAGAACGCATCGCCCGCCCAAAGGTTACTACACAGAAGCCGAGGCGGCCCGCGCCCTTGGGCTCACCCTCGATGATTTCCGGGCGCTGGTGCGCGCCCACCTGCTGGAAGACGACGAGCAGATGGCGAACCTTCCGCGGATGTATTTCCAGCCCTCTGATCTCGTCATGCTGCGCCTGCTGGCTGCCCGCCGCACGGCGCCGGCGTGCGCCGCCGTGCGATAGCGCGCCGCCGGGCCGGCTTCCAATTCATTCCCCTTGCGAGGCGCAACGGCCTGGGGAGCTTTCGATCTTCGCGGCCCCGGCGCAAGCGCCGGAGGAAAGCGGCTTCGGAGGCGGCTCGGTAACGCGACAGCGCAAGCCGTGCGGTTCGGGCAAGACTGGAACAGCTGCGGCAGCGGGATGAACGGGGCCCCTACGCAAGCGTCGGGGGAACTGAAAGTCGAAGCGCTGGTGATTGGCGCAGAAAGCGCGGCCCCGGCGCAGGCGCCGGGGAAAGAGCTGCGTCTCGGCGCGTGCAATGCGACTCGACCGCGACCCGCCGACAGGCGCGAGGGTGCCAGATCAGGCTGACCCCCTCGCTGCGAGTGCGATAGCAAAGGCTGAGCGGCGATCCTACAGTGCCTCGGGCTCAGTCCGCGGCGAAGGTGCCAGATCAGGCTGACCCCCTCGCTGCGAGTGCGAGAGCAAAGGCTGAGCGGCGATCCTCTACAGTGTCTCGGGCGCCGTCTGGCGCCAAGGTGCCGGATCAGGCTGACCACTTGGAGATTAAGCGCCTGGCCAGTGCAACGCCAAGTGCCCGGCGGCGATTCAGGCAAGCAACCGTGGCGCCGTCTGGCGCGAAGGTGCCAGATCAGGCTGACCCCCTCGCTGCGAGTGCGAGAGCAAAGGCTGAGCGGCGATCCTCTACAGTGTCTCGGGCGCCGTCTGGCGCGAAGGTGCCGGATCAGGCTGACCCCTTCGGCACACCCTCGCCGCTTCGCTGATGCAACATCCACCGCCGAGAAGAAGATTTTCGAGAGTCTGCCGGCTCGGTCTGAAAGTTCAGGCTGGTTGCAGCCGGGTTGCGTTCCTCGCTTCAGTGCAGGACACTGAAGCCTGCCCCCGAGGAGGAGGCCGGTCGTGAAAGACTACATCGTCGCGGATCTTCAGCAAGATCTGGCCAACATTCAGGAGTACTTCGAGCGCTCCACGCGCTGTCTGACGGAGGAGGATTCCGGCTTCGCGCCTGCGGAGGGTACGTTCACCGTGGCGCAGCAAGTGGCGCACGTAGCGCAGACCATCGAATGGTTCTTTGCGGGCGCCTTTGACCCGGCGGGCTTCCGGATGGACTGGGAAGCGATGGACCGCGAGGTTCGCAGCGTGGAATCGTTGATGGAGGCGCGGAAGTGGCTGGAACGCGCCTTCGCGCAAGGCAAGGCCGCCATCGCTGCCCACAGCGCGGAAGAATGGGAGGCGCCGCTGCCGGAAGGGCCCATCATGGGCGGCATGCCGCGGTTTGCGATCCTGGGTGCGATCCGCGACCACACGGCGCATCACCGCGGGGCGCTCACCGTCTATGCGCGGCTGCGCGGGAAGGTGCCGCCGATGCCCTACGTGGAGGCGCCCGAGGCTTGACTCCCGCCGCAGGCGGGTTCAGAATCCGAGCGGGAGGAGTCCGCCATGGCCGTCCGTGTGCTTGTGGCGGTGATCGGAGCGCTCCTGCTGGCGCTCCTGTTGCCCGTGCCCGTGGCAGGATGAATCAGCCGAGATCGAGGCTCGCAAGCCACGTCCGGAAGGGGGCGCCGAGATCCGGGCGTTTCAGCGCGAATTCCACCGTGGCTTGCAGGAAGCCGAGTTTGTCCCCGGCATCGAAACGCTTGCCGCTGAACTTCACGCCGTAGATGGGGCGGTTTTTCAGCAGGTGCCTCAGCGCGTCGGTGAGCTGGATTTCGTTGTTCCGCCCCGGCGGGGTTGCCTCGATGGAGGCGAAGATCTCGGGCGTAAGGATGTAGCGGCCGATGATGGCGAGGTTGGAGGGCGCATCTTCCGGGCGGGGTTTTTCCACCAGATCGTGGATGCGGAAGACCTGCCCCTCCATGCCCTCGTGCGGGCGCGGCTCGGCGGCGACGACGCCATAGGCGCTGATCTGCTCCCGCGGGACTTCCATCAGTGCGACGACGGAAGCGCCATAGAACTCGTAGACAGACAGCAGCTGCCGCAGGCATGGCACCGGAGCGTCGATCACATCGTCGGAGAGCACGACGGCGAAGGGTTCCGGGCCGACCAGATCCTTGGCGCGCAGCACGGCGTGGCCCAACCCGAGCGCCTCTTTCTGGCGCACGTATGCGACGTCGATCATGTCCGAAATGGCGCGGACAGCTTCGAGGGTCTCCGTCTTGCCGCGGGACTCGAGCAGGTGCTCGAGTTCGAAGGAGACGTCGAAATGGTCCTCGATGGCGGTCTTGCCCCGGCCTGTGACAATGACGATGTTGCGCATGCCGCTGGCGATGGCCTCTTCAATGCCGTACTGGATGAGCGGCTTGTCGACCAGCGGAAGCATCTCCTTCGGCATGGCCTTGGTGGCGGGAAGGAAGCGCGTGCCGAGTCCTGCGGCGGGGAAGACAGCCTTGCGTACGGGGGGAACCATCATGCCCATTGTAGACAACGAAGGCTGGAGCACCGATCGGATGACGCGGGGATGCGGCGAGGAAAAACACAGTACGCAAACCCGTGGAAACGCGCCGCGAGGTTTCCCGAGAATCGGCCGGAAATGACTGAAATTGAAAGCAATCGGAACACTGTGCTAGTTTCATGGAGAGAGGTTGCTGGGTTTCACTTCAGTTTGAAGAGGGGATTCCGCCATGGCTTATGTGATCGCTGAGCCGTGCATCGGCACCAAGGACACCGCCTGCGTCGACGCCTGTCCGGTGGACTGCATTCACCCGCGCAAGGACGAGCCCGCCTACGAGCAGGTGGAGATGCTTTACATCGATCCGGTGGAATGCATCGATTGCGGCGCGTGCGTGCCGGTGTGCCCGGTAAGCGCCATCTTCGCTCTCGACGATCTGCCGGAGAAGTGGAAAGACTACGCGCAGAAGAATGCCGCCTATTACGGGCGCTGAGGGGCGCTCCGGCTAGTCTTCTTCCAGATCTGCGTACCCGGAGAGGCGGATACCGCTCTCCAGAACAGCCTGCCGCACGTGCGGATCAGTGAGCACGCGCAATTCCTCCTCCCGGCTCTCTTTCAGGCGCGTCGGCGCCCGCCGCAGCTCCTCGTCGCAGTAGCCGGGGTGCGTCATGAACTCCGTCCTGCCCGGCGGCAGGCTCCTCAAGAGCTGCGCCACGTCTCCTGAAGTGTAGCGCCCGGTCCACTGGAAGCCGGCAAAGTGATCCGTGGAGCGCATCCCGGCGGCGCGGATGCGGTGCTCCATTCTCGCCTGCAGTGGCGCCATGGCGCTGCGCGCCAGGCGGACCGCTGGCGGCACACGCGTGCGAGAGGCGGGCAGCGGAAGATCGAAGGGGCGGCGGATCCAACGGATTCCGTACTCGCGTCCCAGCCGCAGCACGGCGTCCAGAACGGGCGGCAGCAGGTGGGTGTGCTTGTGCGTGTCGAGATGCGTCACGCGGATGCCGGCAGCAAGGATCTTTTCCAGCTGCGCCTTCAGCTCCGCGTAAGGATCCAGGCGCCGGAGCGCCAGGGCGCGCACGAGCGCAGAGACGCTGGCAGGCAGCGGCCGTCCGTCTCTCACGGAAGATCCCTGCACGAGCGTCAGGTGCGCGCCGACGTCGAGCGTGGGATGCGAGCGTGCGAGTTCTACGGCGTGCTCGAACGCCGCGCCGTTGGCCATCAGCGTGGCGGAGGTGAGAATGCCGCTCTGGTGGCAGTGCAGGATGCCGAGGTTGACGCCGCGCGTGAATCCGAAATCGTCGGCATTGACCGTGAGCGTGCGCGCGGCCATCAGAAGAGCTTGAGCTGGATGGTGAGGAACTTCTTGGGATTGGCGCGGAAGTCGCGCATCAGGGCGCTCATCTGGGAGGAGGTCGCCGTCAGGTTCTCATACAGCGCCGGGTTCGTCATCAACTGCCCGAGGGTGCCCTGCCCGGCGTTGAGGCGGTCGATGGTCAGGTTGACCTTGTCGAGCGTTGCCACCAGCCGCTGGTGCAGCGCCTCGTCCCGCAGAAGCTTGCCTGCCGTGCCTTCGCCTTTGTTGAGGTTCTCGATCAGCGTGTGAAGCTCTTTCGAGGTGGCGCGAAGCTCGTCGTAGAGCGCGGGATCCTTGAGCAGCCTTCCGGCGGTGCCCTCGCCGCGCTCGAGACCTTCCGCCAGACGGTCGAAGCGGGCCAGCGTGCGGCGCAGATCCTGATAGAGGCCTTCGTCGTAAACGAGGTGGCCGACGGTGCCTTTGCCTTCGCGGACGGCGGCGGTGATCTGCTGCACATCCGCCAGCGCGTTGTTGATGCGCGTGTAGAGCTGCTCGTCCTTGATCAGGCGGCCGAGGTTGCCGCGCCCGGACTCGATGTGTTCGATGAGCCCGTCCACTCGCCGGAGGATCGACTGCATGGAATCGAGCAGCGGCATGGCCGACTGCACCACTTCCAGGAAGTCCTTGTCGTCCCGGGCGCGCAGCGTGCCGCCGTTCTGGATCGGCTTCTCGCTGACGCCGCGGCGGATGTTGAGGAACTTCGAGCCGAGGACGTTCTCGGCGCTGAAGCCGATGACGGAGTCTTCGGGGATCAGCGGCAAGGCGGTGCGGTCCACAGACAGGGTCATGCGGACGGCACGGGCGTTGTCTTTCTCGCCGGTGATCTCGATCTTCCTCACCTTGCCAATGAGAATGCCGTTCAGCCGCACGGCGGAGCCTTCTGTCATCGCTGCGGAATCCGCCATATAGGTGTACAGCGTCGCCTTTTCCTCGAACGGGTTGTCGGCGCCGGTCATGAGGAAGATCAGCACGGCCAGCAGCGACAGCGCGACGATGGCCATGATGCCCACGCGGAGCTGGGACCAGGCGACCTTTTGCGACGAAGGCATGGCTCTTCTCCCTAGCTTCCCATGATTGTCAGGGATGTGTGGCGCGCCCTAGCGGCTGGAGAATTTCCTGACATAGGGGTCCTGGCAGGCGTCGAATTCGGCGGGCGTTCCGAGGAAGACGATCCGCCCCTCGCGCAGCACCATGTATCGTGTGCGCGTGCTGCCGGGCTCGGCAGGCACGAGGCGTCCGGAAGCGGCGTCCCAGCGGTACCGGTCGAGCAACTCGCCGTCCTGATGACGGTGCGTGACCATGACGGTCGTGGCATGGCTTGCGTCCCGTCCCTTGACGATCAGGGCCATGATGGTGGTGGCGGTGATCGGGTCGAGCCCGGCCGTGGGCGAGTCGTAGAGCAGCAGTTCCGGCTGAGTGACGATGGCGCGGGCGATGCCCACGCGTCGCCGCATGCCGCCGCTCAGCTCGCTGGGGAACTTGTCGAGGGTGTGGCCCAGTTCCACGAAGTCGAGCGACTGCTGGACGCGGCGGCGGATCTCGTCGTCGGGCAGGGGCGTCCGCAGCTGGTTGAGCAGCGGGTAGGCGACGTTCTCTTCCACGGTGAGCGAATCAAACAGTCCGCCTTCCTGGAACAGCATTCCGATGCGCGCCCGCACCGCATTCCATTGGTGCTCGTTGTAACCGGTGACGTCCTCTCCGAAGAGCCAGATGCGCCCGCGCGTGGGGCGCAACAGTCCCAGAGCCAGCTTCAGAATGAGGGTCTTCCCGCTGGCGGCGGCGCCCTGAATCACCAGCGTCTCGCCGCGGGACACGTCGAAGGTGATCCCGTCGAGCACGCACTCCTCGCCGAAGCTGAGGCAGACGCCCTCGAACCGCATCACCGATGTGCCGCCCGGCGCGCCCATCTCCGCTCACAGTTTGGTGAAGATCCGGCCGATGATGAAGGTGAGCACCACCACCCAGACGCTTGCCACCACCACAGCCTGCGTGGTGGAGCGGCCCACGCCCTGCGTGCCCCCGGTGGTCTGCATCCCGTAGTAGCAGCCGACCAGCGAGAGGACGATCGCGAAGCAGAAGGGCTTGATCAGCCCCTGCGCGATGTCGTTGTATTCGATAGCGCGCCAGGCGCTTTGCCAGTACTGCGTGCCGGGCGTCAGCTGCAGCATCACGCAGGCGACCACCCATCCACCCACCAGCCCGAGAAAGTCCGCCAGGATGGTGAGCAGGGGAAGCACGATCGCCGTCGCCAGCAGCCGCGGCTTCACGAGTTTCAGCACAGGGTCGGTGCCCAGAGCGCGCATGGCGTCGATCTGCTCGGTCACCTTCATGGAGCCGAGTTCGCTGGCCATGCCAGAGGAATTCCGCCCCGCCACCATCAGCGCCGTCAGCACGGGGCCCATCTCGCGCACCATGGTGATGGCGACGATCGTGCCCACCTGGGACGTGGCGCCGTAGGTTTGCAGGGCGCGCGCCATTTGCAAGGCCATGACAGCGCCGCTGAAGAAACCGGTGAGCCCGACCACGGGCAGGCTGCCCACGCCGATCAGGTCCATCTGGATGATGGTGTCGCCCCAGTAGGCGGGCTTGCGGAACAGCCCCCGAAAGGCGCGGATCGCGAGGAGGACAAATTCCTGGAACGTGTAGACAGGCCGTTTCAGGAGATCCAGCAAGCGGCGGTTCCTCTCGCTGACTTGATGCTAGCATAGCGGTTACGAAGGGCCGGGAAAGCCCCGGTTTCACGCGGATGAAGGGACTGACCGACATCGCTGGCCTGCGGGTGGGGCATGCCTCCGACTTTGAAGCGCTGACCGGGTGCACGGTGATCCTCTGCGAAAAAGGCGCCGTTGCCGGTGTCGACATCCGGGGCGGCGCCACCGGGACGGAGGAGATGGACGTGATGAGCCCGTATCATCTGACGCCGCACGTCCATGCCGTGGTGCTGGCCGGGGGAAGCGCCTTCGGGCTGGAGGCGGCCAGCGGCGTAAGGCGCTTTCTGGAGCAGAAGGGCGTGGGGTTTCAGACTGGTGCGGCGGTGGTTCCAATCGTGCCGTGCGCGATCCTGTACGATCTCGCCCTCGGCAAGGCGAACGTGCGCCCCACGCGAGAGATGGGCGAAGCGGCCGCGGCTGCGGCGCACGACGGCCCCGTCGAGGAAGGTTCCGTCGGCGCGGGAACGGGCGCCACCGTGGGCAAAGCGCTGGGGCTGGCGAACGCAATGAAGGGCGGCATCGGAACGTTCACGGTGGAATTGGGCGGCGGAGTGAAGGTGTCGGCGCTGGTGGCCGTGAATGCCTGGGGCGATGTGGTCGACCCGCGCACGGGGCGCATCGTCGCCGGCACGCGCAAGTCGCCCGAATCGAAGGAATTCGCCAACTCCGCGGTGCTGATGAAGACGCGCGCTGCGCCGTCGATCCCGGGGCGCAACACGACGCTCGCCGTGGTCGCCACCAACGCGCGGCTCAGCAAGGTGCAGGCAGCGCGGCTGGCGCAGATGGGCCAGCAGGGGCTGGTGCGCGCCATCTCGCCCGTGCACACCTCCGTGGATGGCGATCTGTGCATCGGGCTTTCCGCCGGCGCACTGGATGCCCGCCCGGACGCGCTGGGCGTCGCCGCCGCGGAGGCGGTGGCAGAAGCCGTTCTCCGTGCCGTGCGCCGCGCGCGGACGCTGGGCGGAGTGCCGGGGCTTGCGGGGTGAACCATGCGGATCGCTGTTCTGCTGCTGCTCTGCACGGCGGCTCTTGCGCAGCCGCCCGTCTATTGGCTGCTGTGGTTCGACACCGAGGATTACATCGAGCCGGGCTCGGACGATGCCGCTCTGCGGCTCGCCGAAGGGCTGCGCGAGCGCGGCGTGCGCGCCACGTTCAAGATTGTCGGCGAAAAGGCGCGCGTGTGGCTGCAGCGCGGGCGGCAGGATGTGATCCGTGCGCTCGCCGCCCATGACATCGGCTACCACACGGAATTTCACAGCGTGCATCCCGCGCCCGCCGAGTATCTGGAATCGATGGGGCTGCTGGACGGCGCCGCCGAGTTCACGCGCCGCGAGAAGGGCGGCTTTCTGCTGCTGGAGAAGCTGTTCGGACTTCCGCCGAGCTGTTACGGGCAGCCCGGCAACTCGTGGGCGCCGCAGGTGAACCTTGCCCTGCGCTCGTGGGGCGTGAAGGTGTACATGGACGACGCCGGGCAGGTGGGCTTCGACGGGCAGCCTTTCTGGTACGGCGGCTTGCTGTACATCTTCAACCTTGGCAGACACACCGTGCGGGCGGAGCTCAACGATCCGGCAGCGCTCGATGCGGCGAAGAGGCGCTTCGAAGAGGCGGTGGAGTCGGCGCGGAGGCTCGGCGGCGGCGTGATCCAGACTTACTATCACCCGACCGAGTGGGTCACCACGCAGTTCTGGGATGCGGTGAACTTCTCTCACGGAGCGAATCCCGAACCGGGCGAGTGGAAGAAGCCGGCGCTGCGGAGCCCCGAGTCGCGCGAACAGGCGTTCCGGATCTTCTTTGATTGGGTGGACCATGTGCGCCGCACGCCGAATCTGCGCATCGTCACCGCCCGGGAGGCCATTGCGCTGTTCGAGCCGCGCGACGCCGCCCCGCCGCCCGGTCTGGCGCGAAGGCTTGCTGAAAGCCTGGATGCGCATGAAGGCTTTTCCGCCGCGGATCTGCTGCTCAGTCTGCTCGGGTTGGAGCCGCAGCATGTGGACGGTCCGCTTCGCCGCGTGTCCACCACCTGGGAAGAGCCGCAGATCCCGCGCGCTGTGTTCGACCGCGCGCGCCGGGAGGCGGCGGAGTTCATCCGCACCCACGGGCGCCTGCCGGACGCGGTCTGGCTTGGCAGCCGGCGGCTTTCGATCGGGGACTTCACGGCGACGCTCGCCGCCGATGGCGGACAGGGACCCGTAGAGCTGCGCAAAGGGCGCGCGGACTTCGAGCGCCGGATCGGCAAGGACGCGGCGCGGCTCTACAACTGGGTGATCCACCCGAAGGGCTTCGCGCCGGAGGCGCTGCTCGAGATGGCGCGGCTGCAGGCGTGGACGCTCAAGCCGGCGCGGCTGCGGCGATGATCATTCATAGGGCCAGACCGGGCGGGTGAACAGGCCGCCGTCCACCCAGATGGTCTGGCCGGTGATGAATTCGGCGCGGTCCTCGCACAGGAACGCCACAGCGGCGCCGACGTCCGAGGGCAGCCCGATGCGGCGCAGGGGCGTGAGGCGCGACCACGTGCCGGCGTAATCGCCTGCCTCCTGCCGCGTGCGCTCGATTTCAATGGCGCCGGGAGCGACGCAGTTGACGCGGATCTTGTAGGGGCCGAGCTCCACGGCAGCCACCTTGGTGAACTGCTCGATGCCGCCCTTGGAGGCGGTGTAATTGACCAGGTTCGGGAAAGGCCACTTGTTGCATCCGGAGCCGATGTTGACGATCACGCCGCCGCCGGAGTCTTTCATGGCGCGCGCGGCCCGTTGCGTGCACAGGAAGCAGCCCTTCAGGTTGACGTCAAGGACGCGGTCCCATTCTTCTTCGGTGAGTTCGAGCAGCGGCTTCCAGGTCTGGATGCCGGCGTTGTTGACGAGGATGTCGAGCCGTTGCCGTTCGCCGAGCACGCGGGCGAACATGGCGTCGACCTGCTCCCGCGAGGAGACGTCGGCCTGCACGGCGAAGGCAGCGCGGCCGAGCGCGCGAATCTCCTCGACGGTGCCTTCGGCGCCGGCGGCATCCGAGTGGTAGTTGACGGCGACGTCGGCGCCGCGGCGGGCCAGCTCGAGCGCGATGCCTTTCCCGACGCCCTTGCTGGCGCCAGTCACAAGAGCGAGCCTGTTGGCGAGAGGCAGTTCCGGCATGGAGAAGATTCTACTTGGCCGGCGGCTCGGGCTCAAAGACGAGATAGGGCGCCCGCGCGGGCTCGGAACATCCGTCGAACGGCTCTCCGGGGGCTACCGTGATGCGCTGCCAGCGCACGCCGGGCGGCAGCGGCACGGTGGCCCACTCCCGGGAGCGCGAGGCGACGGGCGCGGGTTTGCCGTTCAGGGAAACGCGGGCAGGGGGATCCTTGCGCAAGTGCAGCAGCAGGACGATCCGCGTCCGGCGCGGCGGAGGCGCGGCCGGGGGGCGAAAGACCAGGCGCAGCTCGCCGTCCGAGGAAGACGAGGCGATGCACGGCGCCAGCGAGGGCTGTTCCGCCCGCGCCGCGTCCGCCAGCCCGCCGAGGAGCAAGATTCTGCGCGAGAGACGCAAAAAAGAGTTGCCCCCTCCCCTCGATCTTATTCACACTTGGTAGACGGAGGCACTCGAACCCGAATTGAATCTCAAGCTGCCTGAGGCTGCCCCCGTGCGGGAGCCGTCCGAGCGGTGGACGGTCGCGGATGCACGGGAACTTTACGACATCGACCGCTGGGGCAAGGGCTATTTCTCGATCAACGACGAAGGGCACGTCCTTGTCCATCCGACCAAGGATCCGCAGCGATACGTGGACCTGAAAGAGCTGGTGGACACGCTGGTGCTGCGCGGCATCGATCCGCCCCTGCTGCTGCGCTTCCCCCAGATCCTGGGGCGCCAGCTCGAGGAGATGTGGCAGGTGTTCGACGCTGCCATCCGGGATCACAACTACCAGGGCTCCTACCGCTGCGTCTACCCGATCAAGGTGAACCAGCAGCGGCAGGTGGTCGAGGAGATCTACCGGCTCGGGCGGCAATACGGCTTCGGGCTCGAGGCGGGTTCGAAGCCGGAGCTGCTGGCGGTGATGGCGATCGCGGACAACGACACCCCCATCATCTGCAACGGCTTCAAGGATGACGAATACATCGAGCTGTGCATGCTGGCGCGGAAGGTGGGGCGCAACATCACGCCGGTGGTGGAGAAGTACACCGAGCTGGAGCTGATTCTGCAGAAGGCGGAGAAGCTCGGCGTGCGCCCCTCGATCGGCATCCGCATCAAGCTGGCAAGCCGCGGCGCCGGGCGGTGGAAGTCCTCCGGCGGCTACCGCTCCAAGTTCGGGCTCACCGTCTCGGAAGCCATGCGGGCGCTGGAGACGCTGAAGCTGCTCGGCATGGAGGATTGCCTGAAGCTGCTGCACTTCCATCTCGGCAGCCAGATCACCAATATCCGCCACATCAAGGGCGCCGTCATCGAGGCGGCGCGCGTGTACGTGGACCTGAAGAAGCAGGGCGCGGGGCTGGAGATCCTCGACGTGGGCGGCGGGCTCGGCATCGACTATGACGGCTCGCAGACCGATTTCGAGTCGAGCGTCAACTACACGCTGCAGGAGTACGCCAACGACATCATCTACCATGTCCAGAATGTCTGCGACGAAGCCGAGGTGCCGCACCCGGTGATCATGAGCGAGAGCGGGCGCGCCATCGCCGCCTACCACAGCGTGCTCGTGTTCAACGTCCTCGGCGTGAGCGGATTCGGCGAAGAGCAGGTGCCCGAAGAACTGCCCGAGGACGCCGAACAGCCCCTCGTGGACCTGCTCGAAACCTACCGCAACCTGAGCCTGAAGAACCTGCTGGAAAGCTTCCATGACGCCCAGCAGGCGCTGGACTCCGCGCTGAACCTGTTCAGCCTGGGCTACCTGCCGCTGCGGCAGCGGTGCCTGGCGGAGAACCTGTACTGGCTGATCTGCCGCCGCGTGCTCTCCATGGCGAAGCAGCTCGATGTGTTCCCGGAAGAGCTGGAAGGGCTGGAGAGCATGCTCTCCGACACCTACTTCTGCAATTTCTCGCTCTTCCAGAGCATGCCGGACAGCTGGGCGGTGAAGCAGCTGTTTCCGATCATGCCCATCCACCGCCTTGGGGAGCGCCCGACGCGGCACGGGGTGCTCGGCGACATCAGCTGCGACAGCGATGGAAAGGTGGACCAGTTCATCGACCGCCGCGACGTGAAGAAAACCCTGCCGCTGCACCCGTTCAACGGCGAGCCTTACTATCTGGCGGCGTTCCTCGTGGGCGCCTATCAGGAGATCCTCGGCGATCTGCACAACCTCTTCGGAGACACGCACGCCGTGCACGTGCGCGTGAACGATCAGAACAAGCCCGTGCTCGAGGCGGTGATCCGCGGCGACAGCGTGAAAGAGGTGCTTGCCTACGTCCAGTTCAGCTCCTCGCAGCTGCTCGAGCAGTTCCGCCGCGACGTGGAGGACGCTGTCATGGAGGGCAAGATCGGCTACGAGGAGAGCGGGCGGCTTCTGAAGTTCTACGAAGACGGGCTGTACGGATACACGTATCTCGAGGACGCGCACCGCACCTGAGGCGGCGCGCGGGGATCACTTGACGGTGTGGTCCAGCGGGCGCCCTGTCTTCTCGTACAGGCTGCGCCGCGCCTTCTTGTCGCCCTCGAGGATCTTCCGTGCCGCCGCTGCTACCTTCTCCGCCTGTGCGCGCGGCACCACGATGACGCCGTCGCTGTCGGCGACGATGATGTCGCCGGGGAAGACGAGCACGCCGCCGACTGACACCGGCTGGTTGTAGCTCTCGATCAGGACGCGCCCGGGGTTGATGCCGCGCGTGTACTGCCGCTGGTAGATGGGAATGCGCTGCAGGATGTTCTCGTCCGAGTCGCGGCAGCCGCCGCTGGTGACAATGCCGCGCATGCCCCGCGAGGTCCAGTTCAGGGCGTTGTTCGAGCCGCAGAAGCCGGAATCGCGGGTCCCCTGCGCGTCAATCACCAGCACCGTGCCGGGAGAGAGCCAGCGGGCGAACTCTTCCGGCGTCTTCTGGCTGTACCACTGCCCTTCCCACTTCGCGAACTCCTCATGGCTGGGAAAGTCCGGCGTGCGCGCCTGCGCGGGCACGACGCGCAGGGTCACGGCGATGCCGGTGATCCGGTGGCGGAATTCCTTCTCGTCGCGCCACATGGGCAGGATGCCGGGATCCATGATCATGACGTTGGCCAGCCCGGCGATGTCGAGCCCGTCGTTGACGTCCGCCACGCGCAGCCCTTCATAGAGCTTCAGCAGGCGCTCGTTTTCCGCCTGGTCGAAGGGTTTCACGGGCAGATATTGTTTGGTAAACGGCGGCTGCGGCTGGGCGGCCAGAACCAGCGGCAGGATGCAGAGGTACAGTTTGCGGGTCATTCCCATCCTCTCCTCTGATATTCTGATAAGGAGACCTTCATTCTACTTCCAGAGAGGATACTCCTGAATGGCACTCAAAGTCGCGATCAACGGGTTTGGCCGCATCGGGCGCAACGTCCTGCGGGCCGGGTACAAGAATCCTGACATCGAGTTCGTTGCCACCAACGACCTGACCGACACCAAGACTCTGGCGCACCTGTTGAAGTATGACTCGGTCCTCGGCCCGCTCGACGCCGAGGTCAGCGCCGGCCCGGACACGATCACCGTGGACGGCAAGACGATCAAGGTCTTCCAGCAGAAGGATCCGGCCGCGATCGACTGGTCCAGCCTCGGCGCGCAGGTCGTCATCGAAAGCACCGGCAAGTTCACCGACGCCGAAGCTGCCAAGGCGCACCTGAAGGGCACGGTGAAGAAGGTCATCATCTCCGCCCCGGCCAAGAACGAGGACATCACGGTCGTGATGGGCGTCAACCACACGGCGTACGATCCGTCGAAGCATCACATCGTCTCCAACGCGAGCTGCACCACCAACTGCCTGGCGCCGGTGGTGAAGGTGCTGCACGAGCAGTTCGGCATCGAGAAGGGCTCGATGACGACGATCCACAGCTACACGAACGACCAGAACGTTCTCGACTTCCCGCACAAGGATCTGCGCCGCGCCCGCGCCGCCGCCATCAACATGATCCCCACCACCACCGGCGCGGCGAAGGCCATCGGGCTGGTGATGCCCGAGCTGAAGGGCAAGCTTGACGGATATGCGATGCGAGTGCCGACGCCGAACGTGAGCGTCGTCGACCTGGTGGCGCTGCTCAAGAAGAATGCCACGGCCGAGGAGATCAATGACGCCCTGAAGGCGGCCGCCGAAGGGCCTCTGAAGGGCATTCTCGCCTTCACCATGGATCCGGTGGTGTCCACCGACATGATGCGCAACCCGAACTCGTCGATCGTGGACGGGCTGATGACCAAGGTGCTGGACGGCAACCTCGCCAAGGTGGTCGCCTGGTACGACAACGAGTGGGGTTACTCCTGCCGGATCGTCGATCTCTGCCTGTACATGGCTTCGAAGGGCCTCTAAGCCGCCTTCTCCTTTGCGTTGAGCCGCGGAGCCCCGCCGGCGCGAGCCGCGCGGGGCTCCGGCGTTTCGCGGGCGGTCCGGCATGGTACACTCGCGGCGATGATCGCGGAAGGGGCAGGGCTGTTGCTGGCTGCCGGGGGCGTGCTCGCCTGGGGCGCGCGGGCGCGGTCCGCCCAGCTGTTCTGTCCCTCGGTGTGGCGCGGGCCGAAATCGCGGCGTGCGCTGGCGCTGACCTTCGACGACGGCCCGAGCGAATCGACGCTGGATCTCTTGAGCCTGCTGCACACCTATGGCGTGCGCGCCACGTTCTTTCAGCTGGGCCATCATGCCCGGCGGCTGCCGCGCACGGTGCGCCGTTGCGTGGAAGAGGGCCACGAGATCGGGAACCACACCGACCGTCATCACGGATTCTGGCTGCGGGGTCCGCAGTTCATCCGGGAGGAGATCGAGCGGGCGCAGGAATCGCTGGCGCGCCTGACGGGAGCGCCGCCGCGCCTGTTCCGCGCCCCTTACGGCGTGCGGTGGTTCGGGATGCGCGGCGTGCTGCGGGAACTCGGGCTGAAGCACGTCGCCTGGACGGTGCTGGCGCGCGACTACACGCTCGACGCGGAGGGAGTTGTGGCGCACGTGGCGCCGCGCGTGTCGCCGGGCGCGATCCTCTGTTTCCACGACGGGCGCGAGCTGCGCCACTCGCCTGACATCTCCTCCACGCTGGGCGCCCTGGAACGGCTCCTGCCGCGCTGGCTGGAGGACGGCTACGAGTTCCTCACCGTGAGCGAGATGCTCGCGCTGCCGGGAGGTTCCGCGGCGCCGTGACCGCCGCCCGCCCGCGCAAGCTGCGCGATGCCGCGGCGCTCTGGGCGCCCGCGGCGACGATGCTGCTTGCCTCCCTGATCAGCTACATCGACCGCAACACGCTCGCGCTGCTCGCGCCCACGATTCTCGCCGAATGCCGGCTGAGCGCGGAGCAATACGGCTGGATCGTCTCCTGCTTCTCGGTCGCCTACATGGCTGGAAACCCGCTCTGGGGGCGCTGGCTGGACCGCGCCGGCGTGCGCCGGGGCATGGGGCTGGCGGTGGCGCTGTGGACGGCAGCCAGCGCGGCGCATGCCTTCTTGTCGAGCTTCTGGAGCTTCGCCGCCGCCCGCGCGCTGCTCGGGTTCGGCGAAGGGGCCACGTTTCCGGGCGGACTGCGCACCGTGGTGCAGACGCTGCCGGAAGGGCTGCGCAGCCGCGGCGCGGCGCTGGCATACAGCGGCGGTTCGCTGGGCGCGGTTCTCACGCCGGTGATCGTGACGCCGGTTTACGCCGCCTTCGGATGGCGCGCCGCGTTTCTGTTCACCGGTTTGATCGGAGCTGCCTGGCTGCTCCTCTGGCGCCTCGTCAGCCGGCGGGCGGAGCTGCGCGCGCCGCACGCTCCGCAAGCGAGGAAAGCGGAACGGCTCGCATGGCGCGACCGCCGCCTGTGGGCGTTCCTCTGCTCCTACGCGCTGGGATGCCTCCCTCTGGCTTTCGTGCTCTATCAGGCGCCCATTTACTTCGGGCGTGCGTGGGGCAAGTCGCAAACCGAGATCGGCGCCGTGCTCTGGATTCCGCCGCTCGGATGGGAGTGCGGCTACTTTTTCTGGGGATGGCTGGCGGACCGCCTGGCGCGCGGACGCGGCGACGTCACGCCCGTGTTTCGCGGCTTGACGCTGGCTCTGATGGCAGGCACCGCGCCGCTGGCTTTCGGTGCGCGCGCCGCTTCGTTTGGAGGGCTGCTGGCGCTGCTGTTCTGGGCCATGTTCATTGCCGGCGGGAACGTCATCGTGAGCCTTGCGTACGCCACGCGCGTGGTGGCGCCGGCGCATGCGGGCTTGCTGGCAGGGCTGGGGGCGGGATCCTGGTCGGCGATGGTGGCGGCGACGATGCCCCTGTTCGGAAGGCTGATGGATCAGCGGGCGTGGGACGCCGCCTTCGGCGCGGCGGCCGGTATGTCTCTGGCGGGTTTTTCCCTGTGGCTCGCGCTGAGCCGGGCGGCGGCTCAGGCGAGCGGCGGACGCAGGTAGGCGGCAAGCAGCTCCTGCAATGCCGGCGTGCGCGGATAGGCGTGCCCTTTGTACTGGCGGAAGCCCTCCGCCCACTCGACGCCGCAGAGCCTGCCCCGGCTGCGGGTCCACTCCTCCATCGTCTCCAGATAGTCGTCCATGCCGTGCTGGCGCTTCAGCCATTCCCGCTGGCTCGAGTGCGCCGCCAGCATCTTGCGCTTCAGCTCCATCACGCTGCCGACATCGATGAAGAAGTCCGCAGGCACGGTGTTGCCTTCCCGGTCGATCCCCTCCGCCGGATCCACATAGTAGAGGTGCGGGATGGCAGGCAGCGCCGGCGCCTGGTCGAAGGCCTGCGTGTGGTAGTTCGGGGCGGAGGCGCCGAAGCAGGCGTCGGTCACCAGGCGGCTGGTGGCCTCATGGTCGCAGTGATAGTCTCGCGGAGAAGCTGTGAGCACGAGATCCGGGCGGTGCCTGCGCAGCGCTGCGGTGACTCTGCGGCGGGAGGCGTCGTCTTCGAAGATCGACAAATCCTTGAATCCCAGCGTGTGGTGCTCGGCGCCGATCACGGCGGCGGCGCGCTGCGCCTCGAGACGGCGCAGATCCGCGATCTCCTCCGGCGGCAGCGTCGTGCTGCCGCAATCGCCCGAAGTCATGGTGAGGATGATCACCTTGTGGCCCGCCTGCGCGAGCAGAGCCAGCGTGCCGCCCGCGAGGAATTCGGCGTCGTCAGGGTGCGCATGGATGCAAACGATTCTCATGAGCCTTCCTCCGCGCCCATACGGACGAGTTCGCATTCGCAGCAATCGCTGCACCGGCGGCACTTCGCGCAGATGTGGTTGTCGCAGGCGTCCTTCGTGCACCAGACGCAGATGCGGGTGCCCGGCTCCCCGCAGATGCTGCAGGGGAACGAGGGCGCTGCTGCGGGACTCACTTGCGCGGAGCCTGTTTCAGCGTCTGTTCTCTGCACCGCTGCGCCTCCTGTTCGGCAGTCTCCCATTCCCGTTCGCGCACCACGGACAGCTCCAGCACGTGCGTCCGCAGCCATTCGCGGTCGCTTGCCGCCGCCAGCTCGCTCTCCAGCAAATCGGCGACAGCGGGGTTCTGGTACCGCCGCACCGCTTCACTCAACGACCTGGCAAGGCTGACGAAATTCTCCAGCCGCACCAGCGTCTCCACTGCCACCGCCAGCCGGTTGGGGCGCTCGGAAAGACGCGCCGCCGCGTTCTGGACGTGTTCCAGCGTCTTCAGGCAGTCCCGGTGCTGCTGCTCGTATTCTTTCGGCGCGCCCGCTGCCGTCCACCGTTCCGGCTGCAGGCGCTCGAGCAGCGGCTTCACGCCTTCCAGCCCGCGCGCGAGCCGGGCGACGCGCGGCTTCAATTCCCAGTCGGGCAGCAGCCCTGCTTCGGGCAGAGGAGCGGGGGTTTGGCCGGCGACCAGCAGAAGGGCAAGTTGCGCGAACACTCTCTAGCCAGTGTATCCGCCCGGACCGCACCGCGCAGGCCGGGCAGCCGCAGGAATCTGAGGAACTAATTGCCGGGCGGCAGAGGCGGCGGAGGAGGCGGAGGGGGCGGAGGCGGAGGGGTCGCGCCCGTGTCGCCCGGCAGTCCGCCGCCAGCCGGAGGCGGAGGCACTGGCACGTTGGTGGGCGCGCCACCCCCGCCTCCCGGGAGCCGGGGCGTTCGCACAAGAATCTGCCACACCACATCCGCCATGAATTGCAGAACCCGTCCGCGATCCAGCCGGCGCATCGCTGACAGAGGGCTGTTGCGGTACACCACCAGCTCTTCCCCCGCGTTGAGAATCTTCGGATCCCCGTCGCGCGGCAGCAGCCGGTGCTCGACCGCCACTTGCCCTTCTTCCACGACGATGTGCGTGGTTTCATCGCTCGGATCCACGCTGACGTCGAAGATCGTGCCGCGCACGGAGATGACCGCCGTGGGAGTATGCACGCGGTTGAAGTTCGGCGCCCCGCCCAGCTTCTGGATCTGCACGCGGATGCGTCCCAGCCACACGTCTACCAGATCGCGCCAGTTGCCGCTGTTGGCGCGGAAGGTGACGCGCGAGTTCGGGAAAACCTCGAACGTGCTGCCGTCGGCAACCCGGAACACGGCGTAGCCGTCGGCGCCTGTGACGATAATTTGCTGCGGCTGGATCTGATCCCCGGCGTTGACCGCCCACAGATAGGAGTCCCGCAACAGGGAGACATTCCCCTGAACCGTCACCGCCGTAGCGGCAGCGCCGGCTGCGGAGCTGTTCCAGAACTGCGCCGACACAGGCAGCGACAGCGCCGCCGCCGCCAGCAGCGTCGCCAGACTCCGGACGGACTGCCCGCGCACGGTCCTCCTCATAGGGACCTCGAACTCTCTAATCTACCACCAAAGTTGCCGTGCAAGAATAGGTCCCCTGCCTGATATTCACGAAAATTCAGCGGGATGCCTGCAGTTGCCGGGGCAGACGGCCGATTGGGTCAGGGTAGAATGGACGCAGGCGTGAGTCAAAAGTCCACAGTCCGGCTGGCAGTGTTGCTCGCTCTGGCGGCTTCCGCCGCCCCGGGCCAAGCCTGGCCGTGGCGTCAGATCGGAAACACGTCTCTGGTTGCCGGCCAAGCTTCGGTGGCGGGCGGGCCAGTGGAACGGGTGTGGTTTGACTCCGCCGGACGCCTGTTCGTGCGGCTGCCGGGAGGCACAATCCTCGTCCGCGGCGAAGAAGATTCCTGGACGCCCGCCGAGGGCGCTCCGCCCCCGCCTCTTCCGGCTGCCCCGCAGCTGCCGGAAGCCGGGGCGCGTTTGCTGGCAGCGGGCGCGGTTCTGTACGCCGGCGGCAGCCAGGTTTGGCGATCCGAGGATGGCGGCCTGTCGTGGCACGCATTGACCATGTGGCGGGGCGGATCCATGCTTGGTGCAAGCGTCACGGATCTGGCTGCGGATCCCTCGAATCCGGAGCGCGTGGCCGTAGCCGCCGGCACCGGCGTGTGGATCTCGCATGACGGCGGCCGCTCGTGGACGGGACTGAACGAAGGGCTGCCTGCGCTGCGGGTGCGCCGCATTCTTGCCGCCCCCGCCGGAAGCCGGGGCGTCCGCGTGGCGCTGGAGCAGGCGGGAGGGCTGGAGGAGTTCGAGTGGTACCCGGGGCAGCGGCTGGGCTGGTTCCCCTCCGACGGGGGGCTGCTCGCTGCGGAGTCGGCGCAATTGCGGAGATGGAGCCGCGAGCTCGGGGTCGAGGTGACTGCCGTGGCGGAAGCGGGCGGCACGCTGTTTGCCGGCGATGCCGCGGGGCGCCTGCTGGCGACTTCAGACGGCGGGCGCACGTGGCGCGAGTTTTCGACGCCGGGCGCGGGGGCCGTTCTGCGGATCTGGACCGACGGCCAGGACCGCACCTTTGCACTCGCCGCCCTGGCCGCCGGCGAGGAGGGCGCGCCGCGCCTGCTCCGCACGCTGAACGGCGGCGTCTGGTGGGACGACCTTTCTCCAGGCCTTCCTGCGGGGGACGTGTACGGCATCGCCGCCGACAGAGATTCCGGCGCTCTCTACGCCGCCACGGCTTCGGGGCTCTTTCTGACATTCGCAGACCTCCGCAACCCCGCTCCCCCCACTGCCTGGCAGGCCGTGGGGGCGGGTTTGCCGCGGGGCGCCGTGCGTGACGTGCGCCTGGACGATTCGGGCGTCACTCTTCTGGCGGCCGTGGAGGGCTACGGGGTTTATGCCGCTCCGGCTCCGCACCGCCGCCGCACGCCGCGGCTGGTGCACAGCGCGGATCTTTCCGTCCGCCCGGCAGCGCCCGGCGCCCTGATGACACTGATAGGGGGCGCCGTGTCGCAAGCCCTTGCGGGCCGCGCCCAGGCCGCGGTTCTCGCCGCCTCGGAGCAGGAGTCGCAAATCCAGCTGCCCTTCGATCTGAACGGCTCGAGCGTGGCCCTCACCCTGGAGGTCGGCCGGCAGCGGGTGGCCTTTGGATTCCCGCTGGCGCCCGCCGCGCCGGCGATTCTGGTGGACCGCGACGGATCGCCGATGGTGCTGGACGCCGACTCTGGCGCGGCGGTGGAACTCATGAACCCCGCAAGGCCGGGGATGACGTTGCAGGTGCTGATGAGCGGCCTCGGGCGGGTGCGGCCGACATGGCCGGCTGGAATGCCCGCGCCGCTGGAAAACCCGCCCGCCGTGATTGCCCCCGTGCGTGCGTGGCTCGATGAGATCCCGCTGGAAGTCCGCCGCGCCACGCTGGCGCCCGGCTATACAGGCTTCTATTTGGTGGAAGTCGAATTGCCGGCCCTCCTCGATGAGGGCGTGTATCAGTTAGTCGTGGAAGCCGGCGGCGTCCGCAGCAACCCGGTGAGGATCTACGCCGTTCCATAAACAGGAGGAGACAAGAAGACCTCATGAAAGCCATGCGCATTTTTCTGCCCGCCCTGATGGCGGCTGCCCTGGCAGCCGGACAGGAGAAGGGGGAGAAGCTCGCTCCCTACTACCCGACTCCGGAAAGCGTGGTCGAGCGGATGCTGAAGCTGAGCGGGCTGAAGCCGGGCGAGAAGCTCTATGATCTCGGCTCCGGCGACGGGCGCATCGTCATCATGGCGGCGGACCGGTTCAAGGCCAACGCTGTGGGGGTGGAGTTCGACGCCGACCTCGTGAAGCAGTCCACGGACCGCATCCGGGCGCTCGGGCTGGGCAACCGCGCCCGCATCATCCATGGGGACCTGTTGCAGCAGGACTACTCCGACGCCGACGTGATCACTATCTACCTGCTTCCCTCGGCCGTGGAGAAGGCCCGCCCGCTGCTCGAAAAGCAGTTGAAGAAAGGCGCGCGCGTCGTGGCGCACGACTTCGGAATTCCCGGCTGGACGCCGGCGAAAGAGGAGCATATCGAGGATGACGGCGAGGGCCGGGCGCACACTCTCTACCTGTATGTGAGGTAGGGTTGCATGCTGCATGCCGACCAGATGGTGCTGCCGTACCTTTGGCGGCGCTATCTGAGCGTGCTGCGGGCTCTGATCACGGGCGCCTGTCTTGGCATTTTGCTGGCGGGCGGGCGGCTGGAGTCGGCCACGTGGATCTTCATCCTGTCGGTCGTCACCGTCTACAGCCTTGTTTCGATCTTCTGGCGCTGGGCGGAGCGCATCGACCGCGGCGGGCTTCTGAACACGGCGCTGGATGTGGCGGCGTTTCTGCTCTGCACGGTGCTCGCCGGAGAGGGCGGTTTCTGGCTGCAGGCGTTCGCCGCCTTTTATCTTTTCCTTGCCGCGTCCACGCTGCTGGAGTGGCGCGATGTGCTGCTGACCACGGTGCTCACGCTTGCCTTCATCAACAGCCTCAAGCCGCCGGGCATGGACCGCCTGCAGCCGCTGCTGCTGATTCTCGGCATGTTCGGCTGCATCGTGGCGCTGCAGCGGCAAAGCCTGCTGGAGCGGCTCTCGGCTGCCTCGCGGCAGGCGGTGTTGAGCCGCGTGGAAGCGCAGCGGGCGCGGGAGGATGAGCGCGAGCGCATCGCCGCGGAATTCCACGACGGACCGCTGCAGAGCTTCATCTCGATCCAGATGCGGCTCGAGATCCTGCGCAAGATGCTGGAGCGCAACTTCGAGGCCGGCATGCAGGAGCTGCGCGAGCTGCAACAGATCTGCGCCCGGCAGGTGACCGAGGTGCGCACGTTCATCCGCGGCATGCGGCCGGTGGAGGTCGACGGCGCCGGGCTGGCTGCCGCGCTGCGGTCCACTGTCGGCTTTTTCCAGAAGGACTCCGGCATCCCGGCGTCTTTCCGCGCCGCGCCCTCGGCCATGCACGATGACCTGGAGGCGCGGCCGGAGATCGTCCAGATCGTGCGCGAGGCGCTTAACAACATCCGCAAGCACTCCGCCGCCTCGCGGGCCGCCGTCACCCTGGACCGGCAGGACGGCCACATCATCCTCCGGATTGAAGACGACGGAACGGGCTTCCCTTTCTCCGGCCGCTTCACGCTGGAGGAGCTGGAAATGCTCCGCCTGGGACCCTGGAGCATCATGCGCCGCGTGCGTGCGCTGGACGGCAGCCTGACCGTGGACTCCCATCCCGCGCGCGGGGCCGAGCTGGAAATCCGGCTGCCCGTTCAGGAATGATGCACGCTATCGCTACCGGAGTTCGATGACGTCCCCCAGTTTCGGGAAGGCCGGGATCGGATCGCCCGGATCCTTTCCGGCCAGCTTCTGAAGCTCCTTCTGGAGGGCTTCCGCGTCTGCCTTGCTGACGGGGCGGAACCCGTGCGCCAGGATTGAGTAGTTGCGGGCGGTGAGCGGGGTTTTCTTGTTATCGCCGAAGGCCGATTCCAGGAAGCGCGGGCCCAGCGGATCGCCTAGTGCGTCCAGCAGCTGATAGGACCTGTAGAGGGGCAGAATCACGGTCCCCTCGCAGGACTCAAGGCACCATTCCTTCCGGAGCGCTTCAGGGATTTTCCCGACAGGCACCTTGTCTGTGGACTCGATGCCGTGGCGCCGCAGCGCTCCCTGCGCCAGCGCCTCCGTGCAACGGTAGAAGCGTGCCGCCGCGTCGTCCCAGCGCTCCTCGCGCATTCTGCGCTCGCCGTTGCGGTAGATGTCGGCGATCAAAATGGGCTCCGGACCCTCGCAGGCTGCCAACTGTTGCAGGATAGGGCGGGCGCCTTGCGCTCTCTTTCGCAACTCGTCCACGGCTTCCTGGGAGAGGATGCAGGCCATCGAGTAAGCCGACGCGAGAAAGTCCTCCAGCGTCTTCAGGGCATCCCCGTGCCGGAAAGCGTCCCAATGCCAGAAGACGGAACAGAAGTTTTGAAGCGCCGCCAGCGCCTTTTTGACATCTCCCTCGGTGGAAGCCCGCAAAGCGTCCCGCAGGACGGTCACTGCCGCGCCCGTGTCGCCTTCATCGAACAGGGCCGCCGCCCGCAGCACATGGCGCCAGGCAAGCGTGTCCCAAGGGTTTCGGGGATGTACCGCCTGCTCCGTGCCGTCGACGACGATCCCCACGCCGTCCTTCGTCCGCTCGCTTCCGCCCACGTACTGCCACTGGCAGTGCCAGTCGAGGCTCGCCAGCACCATGCCGGCGGACATGCACTTGGTGCCTCCCGTGAAATCGACAATCACTTCAAAGTCCGCGCCGCGCAGGATCCACTTCCGGACTACCGGCTCTACCCGGCGCCGCATGTGGCTGACGAACGTCTCCAGGTTCTGGGAATCTTCCACCTCCACGATTTCGTACTGCCCGGCTTCCAGCGGGAAGCCATTTCGCAGGAGGACGGCCAGGATCGGATCCTTGCCTTGCGGCGCTTGTTGCTCCACCAGCCGCCTCGTTTGAGGGCTGCACACGAAAATCACCCGCGCAGGGCGCGAGTGCAGGATGCCCGCCACGATCGGCTCGGGTGCGCCGCCGACGGTCGTCACCAGCAATCGCTTTTTCCTCTGCTCCGCGCTTCCGCTGCTCATCTCCCCTATTATCCCCGCCCCGCGCGCCGTTTCCCTACAATGGGGAACAATGAGTTCCGCCGCGCCATTGCTGGCCACGCCCGAGCAGCTTGCGCTGTATGAACCGGTGATCGGGCTGGAGGTCCATGTTCAGCTGGGCACCCGCACCAAGATCTTCTGCGGCTGCGCGAACGAATTCGGCGCCGCGCCCAACACCAACGTCTGTCCGGTCTGCCTCGGCATGCCGGGCGCTCTGCCCGTGCTGAACCGCGCCGCCGTGGAGCTGGGCATCCGCGCCGCGCTCGCCCTGCATTGCGAGGTGCGGCGGCGCAGCGTATTCGCCCGCAAGAACTACTTCTACCCGGATCTGCCCAAGGGCTACCAGATCTCGCAGTACGACCAGCCGCTGGCCGAAAATGGCTGGGTCGAGATCCGGACGCCGGCTGGTCCGCGCCGCATCGGCGTGCTGCGCCTCCACCTGGAGGACGACGCCGGCAAGAGCTTGCACGAGGGCTTCCGCGACAGCGACCGCTTCTCCTACGTCGACCTGAACCGCACCGGCGCGCCGCTGGCGGAGATTGTCAGCGCCCCGGACTTGCGCAGCCCCGACGAGGCATATGAATATCTCTCCGAGCTGAAGCTCGCCATGCAGTTCGCCGGCGTTTCGAACTGCGACATGGAGAAGGGCAACCTGCGGTGCGACGCCAACGTCAGCGTGCGCCGGCGCGGCGCAACGCAGTTCGGCACGAAGGTCGAAATCAAGAACCTGAACTCGTTCCGCTTTCTCCGGCAGGCGCTCGAGTTCGAAATTTCGCGGCAGGTGGCGTTGCTCGAAAACGGCGGCACGGTGGTGCAGGAGACGCGGCTTTACAACCCCGATCTCGACGAAACGTTCTCCATGCGCAGCAAAGAGGAGGCGCATGACTACCGCTACTTCCCGGAACCGGATCTGCTGCCGCTGGAGGTGAGCCCGGAGTGGCTGGAGTCAATCCGCCGCACAATGCCGGAGATGCCGGCGGAGCTGCGCCGGCGCTTCGTCGAGGAGTACGGGCTGCGCGAATACGACGCGCAGGTGCTGACCGCATCGCGGGGTCTGGCGGACTACTTTGAAGCCGTGGTGAAGGCCTGCGGCGACGCGCGCGCCGCCGCCAACTGGGTTTCCGGGGACCTGGCCGCGCTGCTCAACGCGCAGGGGCTGGACATCGCCCTGTGCCCGGTGCCGCCTGCGCAGCTCGGCGAGCTGATCACGCTGATCCGCGAAGGCGAACTCACCGGCAAGCTCGCGAAGGAAATTTTGCCGAAGATGTTCGAGTCGCGCCAGAGCGCCCGCGACATCATGGAGCGCGAGGGGCTGCGCGCCATGTCGGATACAGGCGAGCTGGAGCGGATCCTCGACGAGGTGATCGCGTCCAACCCCAAACAGGTGGAGCAGTACCGCGGCGGCAAGACCAGCGTCCTGCAGTTCTTCGTCGGGCAGGTGATGAAGGCGACGCGCGGGCAGGCGAACCCTGCCAAGGTGAGCGAACTGCTGAAGCAGAAGCTCGGCTGACGTTTCGGGGGCGTAGAATTGTCGGCGATGGACCGCCGCTCGTTCCTCGCCTCAGCCGCCGGCGCCGCCGCCTCGCCGCTTGCCGCCGCACCCGCGCGCGGCGGTCGTCCGGACATCGTGCTGATCCTCGCCGATGATCTCGGCTACTCTGACATCGGCTGCTACGGCGGAGAGATCGAGACGCCGAACCTCGACCGCCTCGCCCGCCGCGGCGTGCGGTTCTCGCAATTCTATTGCGCCGCCCGCTGCTGCCCCACGCGCGCCTCCCTGCTCACCGGGCTGTATCCGCATCAGGCGGGCGTCGGCCACATGGTGGAGGACCGCGGGCTGCCGTCCTATCAGGGCTACCTGAACCGCCGCTGCGTGACGCTCGCCGAAGTGCTCAAGCCCGCCGGCTACACGACGCTCATGTCCGGCAAGTGGCATGTGGGCGAGCGCCGCCCGCACTGGCCCTGCGACCGCGGCTTCGACCGCTACTTCGGCCTGATCAGCGGCGCCTCGAGCTATTTCCGCCTCGATCCCGGCCGCACCATGGCCCTCGACAACGAGCCGTGGACGCCCCCGTCGTCCGGCTTCTACATGACCGACGCCATCACCGGGCGCGCCGTGGGCATGGTGCGCGAGGCGGCCTCAAAACAAAATCCGCTGTTTTTGTATCTCGCTTACACAGCTCCGCACTGGCCCCTTCACGCCCTGCCAGAGGACATCGAGAAGTACCGCGGACGCTACCTGAAGGGCTGGGACCGCCTGCGGCAGGAGCGCCGCGAGCGCATGATCGCCATGGGGCTGGCAGACCGCTCCTGGCCGTTGCCGCCCCGCGACCCCGCCGTCCCCGCATGGGATTCCCTCTCCCAGAAGGAGCGCGAAGAGTGGGACCTGCGCATGGCCGTGTATGCGGCGCAGGTGGACCGCATGGACCGCGGCATAGGAAGGGTGCTCGCCGAGCTCGAGAAGGCAGGGCGCCTCGAGAACACATTCGTGTTCTTCCTCTCCGACAACGGCGGGTGCGCGGAGGAAAACATCGGCGGGGGCATGGAGCGCAAGGCGCCCAATCCGCGCCCCGGTCCGGCGGACTCTTTCACCTCCTACCGCCGCCCGTGGGCCAACGTCTCCAACACGCCCTTCCGGCTCTACAAGCAATACACGCATGAGGGCGGCATCGCCACGCCCGCCATCGCCGCCTGGACGCGCCGCATCCGGCAGCCGGGCACTGTCACCCATGAAGTCGGCCACATCGTCGACCTCATGCCCACCGTGCTGCGCATCTCCGGCGCTTCATACCCGAAAGAGAATCAGGGCACGCCGGTCCTGCCCCTGGAGGGCGTCTCGCTGACCACCTGCGTCGTGCATGGAGGAGGGCTGCCGCGCAACGCTCCTGGGCTGTTCTGGGAGCATCAGGGGCACAAGGCATTCCGGCAGGGCAACTGGAAGCTCGTGGCCAGCCGGGGCAAGGGGTGGGAGCTGTACAATCTGGCGGAAGACCGCACGGAGCTCCATGATCTTGCCGCGCGCGAGCCGCGCCGCGTGCAGCAGATGGCTGCAGAGTGGCAGCGCTGGGCGGACCGTTGCGGCGTGGTGGAGTTTGACAAGCTGCCTCCACCGCGGGGCTGACGCTGCGCCTCCTCAGCCCTCTCCGGCGGCGGCAATCCGGCGGATCTTCTCCTCGATCCGTTCGAGCCGCTCCGCCTGCAGGCGCAGGATGCGGTGCAGCTCGTCGATGTAGAGGTCCCGCAGGACGAGATCCTCGCGCAGCCGCCGCAGCTCCTGATCCCGGGACGCAATCAGCGCGCTGAGCCGCTCGAGCTGCTCCAGCAGCGGTTCTTCCGGATTTCGCGCCGGTTGTGCTGCTGCATTCGGAGGCACTAAAGAAGTGCCCCCGGCGCAGCGGTCCTCTCCCGGCTCGTGACTTCACTTCAGGCTCTTCAGCGAGGGCGGCGTGCGCCGCGGGGCGCCCACCAGCGTGAAGTTGACCTCGACGTTCGCTGTGGAAGGCACCGGGCGCCCATCTTCGGTGGCGGGCGCAAAGCGCCATCCTCCCAGCGATTCGATGGCCTTGCGGTCCAGCCCCGGATCGAGCGAACGCAAAATGCGCGCCCGGCGGGGAATGCCCTGCTCGTCAATGTCCACAGACAGCAGCACGGATCCCTCGAGCCCTTTCTGCAAGGCTTCCGGCGTGTAGGACGCAGGCGCCGTCTGTGTCACGCGCGGGGGCGTGCGCACGGGTTCGCGCCGCGGTTCCGGCGCCTTCGGCGGAGGCTCGGCAGGCGCGGGTTCCGGCTTGGCCTCCGCGACGGCGGCGGCGGGCGTTGACGGCTGCGGCTCGGGCTTGGCAGGCGCGGACTGAGGCGCCTTGTCAGGGACGGGAGGCGTGGCCGGGGCCGCTTTCGCAACGGAGGGCTGAGTCGGTTTGCCTTCCGGGCGGGCTGATGCGGGCGGCGTCATGGACGCAGGCTCTTTCCGCACGGGCGCCGGCTCCGAACGCTTCGGCTCCGGCAATCCGCCGAAGGTCAGGGGTTGCGGACGGGCATTCCCGGCGGGCTGCGGCGCAACAGTGGCCGGAGAGGCTCCCGGAGCGGCGGCAGAGGGGGCTGGAGCGGAAGAGACCTGCACATGCTCCGTGGCTGCGGGCAGCTGCGCCTTCGGAGCTTCCTCGCGCAGCGAAACGGCCATCCAGCCCAGCAGCGCGAGTCCTGCACAAACTGCGCCCGCTGCAGCCAGAGCCCGCGGCGAGACACGCACCGCCCGCCCCTGCCGGATGCCCGGGTCCGCGTTCGCAGGTTCCGCTCCGAGCGGAGCCTGCCATCCGGCGGCTTCCTTCCGCGTGGAGGACCGCAGCGCAGCCGCCAGAGCCTCCACGAACTCCGTGCAGGTAGCGTAACGCGCCGCAGGATCCTTGGCCATGGCGCGCAGGAGCACGGGTCCGATTCTTCCCGCCAGCTCCGGCGGAACCGTTCGCAGAGGGGGCGGCGGCTGTTGGGCGATCTTGTACACGAGCGCGGAGAGCGTGTCCGCTTCGAACGGCTTCTGCCCTGTGAAGAGCTCGTATGCCACCACTGCCAGCGAGTACTGATCTGTTCGCCCGTCGACCGGCTCTGCCTTGATCTGCTCCGGCGACATGTAAGCGGGCGAGCCGAGCACGGTGCCCGTCATCGTCACCGTCTGTGTGACGATCTTGGCGACGCCGAAATCGGCGATCTTGAGCATCCCTTCGGGTGTTACCAGAAGGTTGGCCGGCTTGATGTCCCGGTGGATGACGCCCCGGCTGTGCGCATAGTCCAGTGCTGCCGCCGCCTGGCGGAGATAGTCGACGATGCGCTCGGGCGGCCCGGCGCGCAAACTGTCCAGCAAGGCCGCGAGGTTCGCGCCCGGCACGAACTCCATGGCCAGAAACGCCGTGGTCTGGCCCGGCTGGAGCTCCGCGTAGCCGATCTGGTAGATGGTGACGATGTTCGGATGCGACAGGCGCCCGGCCGACTGCGCCTCCCTCTGGAGGCGGTCCTGCATGTCCTGCCGCTCGCGCGGATCGGCAATGGCGTAAAGATGAATGGTCTTCAGCGCCACCTCGCGGCCGATCAGGGGATCGTAGCCCCGGTAGACGACCCCCATGCCGCCGCGCCCGATCTCTTCCCAGACCTCGTACTGGCCCAGTTGCATCCCGGTCCCATCAAAGTATACGAAGTTTTCCAACAGGGCCGGAAAATTTGCACCGCTCTGCGGGTAAACCCGGGCCGGAAATCTCCGTCACAGGAAAGTGGAAGGCTTTTCCGAAAGTTCCAGCATCCAGGAGAAATGGCAATGAAGCAGGTTCTGAAGTGGATTCCGGTGATCATTCTCGCCGCGTTGGTGGCTCTGCCCGCGCCGGCGCAACGCATGGGGTTCGGACCGGGCATGGGACCCGGCTGGGCGGCTGGCGCGCAGACGCCCCCTGTCCCGACGGCCCTGAAAGATTATCTCGGCCTGACCGATCAGCAGGTGCAGCAGCTTACGGATCTGCGGAAGCAGGTGGCGGAGGAGAACCGCTCGATCGCCGAGCAGATCCGCGCCAAGCGGCAGGAGATCGCCGAGCTGATGAAGTCGGCCAATCCTGATCCGCTCAAGGTCGGGCAGCTGCACGTCGACATCAAGAAGTTGAACGATCAGCGGCTGGCGAAGCTCGAGGCGATGCGCACGCAAGCCGTGGCGCTGCTGACCGCCGCGCAGAAACAGAAGCTGGCCGAGCTGGAGAAGGCCCTTCAGCTGGTACAGGCGGCCCGGCAAGCCGTGGCGCTCGGGTTGATTGCCCCGCCGCAGCCGCCCGCCGGTGCCGGCTTGGGCCTCGGCCTTGGGCCTGGACCGGGCGCGCCTATGCGGAATGCACGACCCGGACGCGCGGGCGGCTGGTTCTGAACCCCCGCAGCCGTCTCCGCGCAGGCGAGGCCGGCAGTCAGAGCCGCCGGCTGGCAGAAAAAGGGCCGGACTCCCCGGAGGAGATCCGGCCCTTTTGCCACAGGGTCTGCTTCAGGAGGAGTTTCGAGCGAGATCCCGGAAGGTGCCTGAAGCCCTTCAGGCGAGCAGCCCCCCGTGGCCGAGGCAGGCAATTTCCCATCCGGAAACCCGGTAGCGCGCCAGCAGCGGCGGCAGCACCAGGTCGACGACGTTTGTTTTCGCCGAGCGGAAGCAGCCGGGCGCCGAAAGGATGGGAATGGAATCCTTGTAGCCGAGCAGCAGCAGATTGCCCGGCTCCACGGGCGCCAGAAAGCGCTCCAGATGCGCTCCCAGCCGGCGCATGGATCGTCCGATCACATCGTCGGGCCCGGCGGGCGCCGTCGTCGAGGCAACCAGCACAACGTCCGGGTTCATCCGCAGGAGGTGGCCCAGCGCCTTGACGACCTCGGCTTCGGTCTCCGTGCAGGAAAGGCGGTACCGAGGTTGAACGCCGAAGCGCTCCATGCGCTGCCGCACGATGGGCTCGAACATCATGCGCGCCCGCTCGCCATCGTAGTGGTCGCTGTAGAGGATCGCCAGAACGGGATTTCGCACAGGACGCGCCTGCAGAAGCGGGCCGCGCTCGCCCAGCGTGCCGAGGATCACTTCCAGCTCCTGCCGCGCCACCGCAAACGGCGTGCTTTTCACGGTGGCGATGCGGTCGCCCGCGCGGGCGAAGGCGAAATTGGCGGCTGTAGCGATGACCACGGAAGAAGTGCAGTTGATCTGCCGCAGGAGCTCGTCATCCACCAGCACGCAGACGTCCTCGGTGGCGTGCAGGTTCGCTCGTCCGCCCGCGGCGAGCCGCACCTCCGCGGATCCGCAAGCCATGGCCGCGCCCACCTGAACCACCGCCTCGTCCTCAGCCACCTCGCCCTCCTCGAGCTCGGTGACCCACACCGTTCGAAGTCCTTCGGTTTCTAGGAGTTGCACGTCCTCCTCGCTCAGCACATGCCCCTTGGAAAGCAGCTTTTTCCCGCCGGGGCGGAAGATGGTGCAGCAGAGAACCCTGCCGTGGGCCTGGCGAACGTCGATCGTCTGGGCGCGCATGTGTCCTCCCCGGCCGCGCCCCGGACCGAGTTCCGCTGAAAACGGCGCGGCCGCCATTCTCGCCACAATAGTGGCTTGCGCCTCAGAAAATTCTCAGGGGATTTTGGTACTCGTAGTACCGTGAATCCCCGAGTGACGCCCGGAGCCGCCCGGGAATTCCTAAGTGGTTCTGAATACAGGGATCTGGATCAGTGCGTCTTCGGCCTCGGCCATCGGGCGGGCGCGTTCCGCCTCCGGCTTGAGCCACTTCAAAACGGCGATTTCGTCGCAGGCGGTGAACTTTGGGCAGCGCAGGCAGTCCTTCCACGCCTTCAGCGGCAGCGCGCTGCGGTCCACCTGCCGGTAGCCGAGGTGGTGGAAGAAACCCGGCACGTAGGTGAAGGCGAACAGGAGCTCCAGATCAAACTGCCGGGCTTCCTCTTCGAGCGCCTCCACGAGCAGCCGCCCCACGCCAGCCCCTTTCAGCGCGGGATCCACCGCCAGGGAGCGCACCTCCGCCATGGTGGGACCGTAGAAGTGAAGCGCCGCGCAGCCCTGCACGGCGCCGCCGGAGACCGCGACGGTGAAGTCCCGGATGTTTTCCGCCAGCTCGAAGCCGTTGCGCGGCAGCATGAGCCCCTGCGAGGCATAGCCGTTGATCAGGCGCAGGATGCCCGGGATATCGCCCATGCCTGCCTTGCGCAGCGTCAAACCTCGTCCTCCTCCTCGTCTTCGGGCTGCCACTCCCAGCCCAGCAGCGTGCCGGCGGCTTCTCCCGCGCTCATGCGCTCCAGCACCGCCGGCGCCGCGCCCGGCGCGATCACCACCTCGGAGACGCCCTGATCGACCGCCTCGCAGGCGGCCTCCAGCTTCGCCTGCATCCCGCCCGTGGCAATGCCGCTCTGAATCAGCTTCCTTGCATCGTCCGGCGTGAGATGGGAGAGGATGGCGCCGCCCGCTCCGCGCACGCCTTCCACGTCAGTGAGAAACACCAGCCGGTCCGCCTGAAAGGCGATGGCCAGCGCCGAGGCCATTTGATCCGCGTTGACGTTGTAGATGCGCCCTTCGGCGTCGCCCGCCACGCACGCCACTACGGGCAGGAAGTTGGCCTCGCAGAGCACCTCCAGCAGCTCCGCGTTCACGCGGGTGATGCGCCCGACGGCGCCCAGATCCGGGCTGAGCTGCCTCGCCTCGGCCAGTTTCGCATCGATCCCGCTCAGCCCCACCGCCGGCGCGCCCTCGGCCACCAATGCCGCCACCAACTGCTTGTTCACGCTGCCGGCGAAGATCTTCAGCACTGCGTCGAGCACCTCCGGCGTGGTGACGCGAAGCCCGTTCACAAACCGGCTTTCCACCCCATGCTCTTCCAGGTACTTCGTCATCTGACGGCCGCCCCCGTGGACCACCACGGGCTCGGTCCCCGCCGGCAGCGCCGCGATCTGCGAAGCCAGCGACTTCAGCGTCTTCGGCTGATCCAGGAGCGTGCCGCCGAGTTTGATCACGATCCGCATTCCAGACCCTCCTCCTCGGCCAGCCCCAGCATCAGGTTGAGGTTCTGCACTGCTTGCCCGGCGGCGCCTTTGCCGAGGTTGTCAATGCAGGCTACCACGACCGCCCGCCGCGTCGCATCATCCACGCGGAAGCCGATGTGGCACTCGTTGGTGTGCTGCACGGGACGCAGGTCAGGGACCACGCCCGGCGCGTACAGCTTCACAAAGCGCTCCTTCCCGTAAGCCGCCTGATATGCCTCCAGCAGCTGTTCTGCGGTCACGCCCTCGGCGGCCCGGAAATACAGCGTCTCCAGGATTCCCCGGTGAATCGGCAGCAGGTGCGCCGTGAACGAAAACTCGTGCTCCTCCAGCCCGCTGTTCAGCAGCACCTCCGGCACATGGCGGTGCCCGAGGATCGAGTAGGCGCTGAAGTTCTCCGTGACCTCGCAGAAGCTCGTCTTCAGCGACGGCTTCCGCCCCGCTCCGCTCACGCCGCTCTTGGCGTCGCACACCACGCCGTGGGCGCGTTCGATGCAGCCCGCCTGCACCAGCGGGCGCAGCGCCAGGTTCGCCGCTGTCGGATAGCAGCCAGGATTCGCCACGAGCCGCGCGCCGGCGATCCGCTCCCGGTAGAACTCGGGCAGCCCGTAGACCGCCTCTTCCAGCAACGCCGGCTGTGTGTGCTCTTCCTGATACCAGCGGCGGTACCGTTCCACGGTGCGCAGGCGGAACGCCCCGCTCAGGTCGATCACCCGGATCCCCGCTTCCAGAAACCCGGGCGCAAGCTGCATGCTCACGTCGGCAGGAGTCGCCAGCAACACCACGCGGATCCCGGCGTCCCGCGCCGCCTCCGGCGCCGCCTCGATTCGCTCCGGTCCCCGCCACCCCAGCGGATGGACTTCCGGCGCCGCGTCCGAGCGGTGCTCCATCAGCACTGGCTCCACGCGCGGGTGCGAACGCAGAATTCGCACCAATTCCATGCCGCTGTAGCCGCGGAAGCCGACAATTCCTGCCCGAAGTTTCATGGCTTGGTTATTTATTCACTCTAGTGAATAATTATAACACCACGATGAATCCCGGGAGCTTGCCAAATGCGGGGATCCGTATGCTTCTGCTTCACTGCTGCTCGGAGACGGAGCGTTCCGCCAGGTCTCCGATCAGAGGCAGCCGGATGTCTTCGCCCGACCGGATGCGCACGATCATGAAGATCCACAACCCGATCACTGCCAGCTTCAGCGCTCCGCCCGTGAATTTCATCACCGGGCTGTAGCCGGTCAGCGGACCGAACACCCAATCGGCGAAGAGCCACACGACGAAAAGGTAGAGCCCCTGAAAGGCGTGGAAGCGGACCGTGCGGTCCTCGCGAAACTGCTCGGATGCGAGGACAAGGATGGACATGATCCAGCCGGCGAACGGGATGTAGCACAGCATGGCGGCGCGGCGCGGGGACATGCGGGACAGAAAATCCTCGCCTCTGTTCGGGCGGGGCGCGCCGGCTCCCGGCGGCGGGGGCGGCGCCGCGCCCGCGCGCTGGGGCGCGCCGCAGGCGGGACAGAACATCGCCTGTTCGTCCACCTGCCGGCCGCACTGCGTGCAGTAGGGCATTTCTTGTTTCCCGTAGTGTACTACGCGGCCTGTGTGACAAAAGTTCGGTCTGCGGCGTGCGTGATAAGATGCCGCCATGCTGCGGATCGCTGTTTTTGCCCTGCTTGCGCTCCCGGGCGCTGCCACCCTCTCCGCGCAGCCTCTGCGGATGGTGTTTGTTGACACGGAAGGCGGGCAGGCGACGCTGATTGTGACGCCGCGCGGCGAGTCGCTGCTGGTGGATGCCGGATTTCCGGGCAACAACGGGCGGGACGCAGACCGCATCGTGGCGGCGGCAAAGAAGCTCGGCCTGTCGAGGATCGACTGGCTTCTGGTGACTCACTATCATCTCGATCACGTCGGCGGCGTGCCGGAGCTGGCCGCGAAGTTCCCGGTGGCGGCGTTTGCCGATCACGGCGATAACACAGAGACCTCGCCACAGGCCAAAGCGCTGGAGGATGCCTACCGGAAGGTGCTGGCCACGGGCGCGAGGAGGCTGACCGTGAAGCCGGGGGACACGCTCCCCCTCAACGACGTCCGCATCGAGATCGTCGCCGCGCGCGGGGAGCGCATCACGCGGCCGGTCCGCGGCGGCGGCCAGAAGAACCCGCTCTGCCCCCAGGCGGAGCGAAAGGCGGAGGATCCCACGGAGAATGCGCGCTCGATCGGCTTCGTGCTCACGTTCGGGCGCTTCCGCTTCGTGGATCTGGCCGATCTGACGTGGAACAAGGAACTCGAGCTGGCCTGCCCGGAGCACCTGATCGGTCCCGTGGATCTCTATCTCACCACGCATCACGGGCTCGACCAGAGCGGCTGCCCGCAGATCGTGCACGGGATGAGGCCGCGCGTGGGCATCATGAACAACGGCGCGCGCAAGGGCGGCTCGCCCGCCGCGTGGCGCATCGTGGCATCCTCCCCGGGTCTGGAGGACCTCTGGCAGCTGCATTATTCGCTGGCTGGAGGCAAGGACGCCAACGTGGCCGAAGAGCGGATCGCCAATCTGGAGCCGCAGTGCGAGGGGTTCGGCATCGAGGTGGAAGCCACGCGGGACCGCGTTATCACCGTGCGCAACCAGCGCAACGGATTCACCAAGACTTACCGGCCTTGAGCGGGGGTGTCTCTCCGGCCGCTTCGAGCAGGAGCCAAAACGCCCGCAGGCGGCGCGCAGCCTGCCTCCGGCAAGCCTTCTGATGCATCATGAAAAACATGAAGAGACGCTGGGTGCGCTGGGCTCTCATCGCCGTAATTGTCCTGTTCGCGGGGATGCAGACCGTCCGTCCGGAACGATCCAACCCCAAGGTGCATCCCGATCTGACTCTCGCAGCGCAGTACGAAGTGCCTGCGGACGTGCAGCGGATCCTCGAACGGTCTTGCGGCGATTGCCACTCGAACCGCACCCGCTGGCCCTGGTACAGCCATGTCGCGCCGGCGTCGTGGTTTCTCGCCGATCATGTGAAGGACGGGCGGCGCCACTTCAACATGGACGATTTCACCGAGGAGATGTCGCTCAAGGACGTCTGCCAGGAGATCCGCGTGGGCTCGATGCCGCTGAAGAGCTACCTGTTGCTGCATCCCGATGCGAAGCTCTCGGGCGCGGAGATCCAGACCGTTTGCCAGTGGACCAGCAACGCCAAGCCCCGCTGATCCCGCGGGCGTGACTGCCGCCGCTGGACTGAGAGAAACTGCAAGAGGAGGCCAACAGCCGAATGTCGGAAGCCAAACCCAAGCGGATGGTGCACTGCGTGAAGTTCGGGCGAGAGATGGAGGGGCTCGACGAGGTTCCCTTCGACAACCACCCGCTCGGCCAGAAGATCTACGAGAACGTGTCCAAGGAGGCATGGCGGATGTGGGTGGAGCACATGAAGATGATCATGAACGAGTACCGCCTGAACCTTGGCACGCGCGAGGCGCAGGAGTTTCTGCTGAAACAGATGGAGCAGTACTTCTTCGGCGAAGGCGCGCAGCTTCCGCCGGACTACGTTCCGCCGCAGCACTGACCGGGCCGCGGGCCTACCGCGGCGGCGTGGGCGGCTCCGCGCCGGTCAAGCCCAACCCCGGCCATGCCGGGTCCGCGGCCGGATTCGGCTGGGGCAGGCGTGCGTCCACCTGCCGCAGCCACTGGTGCAGCGCCAGGCTGAGCCGCCTGGCCACGCTCTGCTGGCTGGCAGCGAGATTGCGGGTCTCGCCCGGATCGTTGCGCAGATTGTAAAGCTCCTGCCGCGGGCCGTGGTAGAACTCGATCAGCTTCCAGTCGCCGTCGAGGATGGCGCTGGAAGGCTCCCCGCCCTGATTGGAGTAGTGCGGGTAGTGCCAGAAGAGCTGGCGCGGGCGCGCCGCCTCGCCCCGGAAGAGAGGCAGCAGGTTTACGCCATCCACGCCTCGCACGCGGACGCCCGCGGCTTCACAGAGCGTCGGGAAAAGATCGATGCTCGAGACGGGCGCATCCACCGTGACGCCGGCGCGCACGGCGCCAGGATAGCGCAGCAGAAACGGCACGCGGATGCCGCCTTCATAGAGATGCCCTTTGCCGGCGCGCAGCGGAGCGTTGCTGGTGACCCGCTCCTTCGAGGTTTGCTCGAAGCACAGCCCGCCGTTGTCGGAGAAAAAGACGACGATGGTGTTCTGCGCGAGCCCGTTCCGCTCCAGCGCTTCCAGCACGCGTCCGACGCTTGCGTCCAGCGTCTCCACCATGGCGGCGTAGACGGGATGATAGCGCCCCTCCGCGCGGGCGCGGTGGCGTGCCACCAGCTCTTCCGGAGCGCTCAGCGGGATGTGGACGCTGAAGTGCGAGAGCAGGAGAAAAAACGGATTCTGCCGGTTTTGTTCGATGAAGCGGACCGCCTCCGCCGTCAGGCGCTCTGTGAGGAACTCGCCTTCGGCCGCCTTCAGGCCCGGCAGCTCAAAGGGCCCGAAGTAAGGCCGCGGACTGCGCGGCGGGCTGCCGCTCTCCGTGCCGCCGATGTTGAGGTCGAAGCCCTGATCGCCGGGCAGGAAGCCCTGGCCTCCCAGGTGCCACTTGCCGATGTTGGCGGTGCGGTAGCCCGCTTGCCGGAGCTGCTCGGCGAGCGTCGTTTCCTCCAGCCGCAATTGCCGCGCGGTGGCGGGCGTGATCAGCGGACCGCGCTCCGGCGAGGGGCGCCCGGGAATCCAGTCCGTAACGCCCAGCCGCGCGGGCGCGCGCCCGGTGAGGATGCTGGCGCGCGTGGGCGAGCAGACAGGCGCGGCGGCATAGGCGTGCGTGAACCGCGCCCCTTCGGAGGCGAGGCGGTCCAGATTTGGCGTGGAATGATGCTCGCTGCCGTAACAGGCGAGGTCCCGCCAGCCCAGATCGTCGGCCAGGATGAAGACGATGTTGGGCCGCGCGCCGCGCGGCTGCGCAGTGAGCGCGCCGCCTGCAGCAGCCAGGAAACTGCGTCGATCGAGCATCGGTTCCGTCTCCCTGTCCAGAGACCGCCGGCGCACCTGCCCTATTGCTCTGCTAGAGGGCGGCCAGTGTCTCCAGATCCACGTTGCCGCCGCTCAGGATAATTCCCACGCGCTCGAATCGCGCGGGGAGCTTGCCGGTGAGCACGGCGGCGGCGGCGACAGCGCCGCTCGGCTCCACCACCAGTTTCATGCGGGAGATGATGAAGCGCGTTGCCTCGCCAATTTCGGACTCACTCACGAGGAGCACGTCTTCCACGAGACGGCGGATGATGGGAAAGTTCCATTGTCCGGGCTTCGTGGTGCGAAGCCCGTCGGCGATGGTGGACGGCGGAGGGATCTCCACCGGTTCGCCGCGGCGCAGCGAGAGCCAGTAATCATTCGCCGTTTCCGGCTCCACGCCGAAGATGCGGATCTCCGGGCGCAACGCCTTGGCGGCGATGGCGCAGCCTGCCAGCAGCCCGCCTCCGCCCAGGCAGACAACGAGCGCATCCAGTTCCGGCTGTTGTTCGAGAAATTCGAGCGCGCACGTGCCCTGCCCGGCGATGATCCACGGATGGTCGAAGGGAGGCACCAGCGTGGCGCCCGTCTCGGCGGCGATGCGGCGCCCGATCTCCTCGCGCGACTCGCGCAGGCGGTCGTAAAAGACGATGCGCGCGCCCTGCGCCTGCGTGGCTTCCACCTTGGAGCGGGGCGCGTCGGCGGGCATCACGAGCGTCGCGGAGATGCCCGCATGGCGGGCGGCGATGGCCACTGCCTGCGCGTGGTTTCCCGATGAATAGGCCACCACGCCGCGGCGGCGCTCGCCATCGGGGATCGAGTAGATGAAATTCGTGGCGCCGCGGATTTTGAACGCGCCGCCCTTCTGCAGGTTCTCGCACTTGAAGAACGCCTGCGTTCCGGCGCGTTCGTCGAAGCTGCGGGAACGCCACACGGGCGTGCGCTGCGCCAGCGGCGCGATGCGCGCTGCCGCCGCACGGATCGTTTCCAGCGTGATCTCTTCCATCAGTAGCCCGCCTGCTTGTTCACCAGGTTGCGGAGCGGTTCGCCGCGGTCAAAGCGTTCGAAGTTCTCCAGGAACAGCTGCATCGCCTCATCCAGCCATGTGGGCGTGTTGTCGGCGCAATGCGGGCTGAGCAGGACGTTCTCCATCTCCCAGAAGGGGTGCTCCGGCGGCAGCGGCTCCACGTCGAAGACATCCAGCACGGCGCCGCGGATGCGCCCTTCGCGCAGGGCGGCGATCAGCGCCTTCTCGTCGACCACCGGACCGCGCCCCACATTGATCAGCACGGCATGGGGGCGCATGCGGCGGAACTCGGCTTCTCCGATCAATCCGCGCGTCTGCTCCGTCAGGGGCGCGCTGATCAGGATGAAGTCGCTGGTGCTGATCACTTCGTCGAACTCCTCCCGCGGAGAAGTGCGGCCCACGCCCACCACTTTCATCTCGAACGCCGCAGCCAGCGCTGCCGCCGCCCGCCCGATGGAGCCATGCCCCACGATGCCGAGCCGCTTGCCGCGCAGCTCCTCCACCGTGAACTTCTCCCAGCGCTTTTCGCGCTGCTGCCGGCGCATGCGGCGGATGTCTTTCGCAAACCACAGCATGCCGGCGATCACAAACTCCGCCAGAGAGTGGGAGAACACGCCGCGCCCATTGGTGAGAACGACAGGACTTTCGATCAGGGCAGGGAACAGAAGCGTATCGAGACCCGCCCACAGCACATGAACCCACTCAAGCCGGGGCGCCATGCCGAAGACCTGCTCCACCAGCTCGCGCGGGACAGCGCCCACCAGCATCACGTCGGCCTCCGGCGCCGCCTGCCGGAACGCCTCCGCCGCCGCCCCGGCGACAATGCGCGTCTCCGGGGGCAGTTTCTCCAGCCACTTCAGGTGCGGGGCGGCCGGATCGTTCAGGACGAGCAGCGTGTGTGCCTTCATGCCTCGTTCCCAGAATAATCCTGCGCGTGCGGCATTTGCTCCCTTCCGGCCCGGTACGGGAAACTGAAATCAGTGGAGAACACCTGCACCTGTGGAGCCAAACTGGTGGAAGACGCGCTCTTCTGCCACCGTTGCGGCAGGCCGGTGCGCGAACTCACTCCCGCAGTGGAAGAGGAGCAGCCGGAAGCGGCTCCGGAAGCCGGGCCCTTGGCGGGGCCCGAAACCGCGGCGCCTGTGAGGGAGGCGCCTGCGTTTCAGAATCAGGCGGCGATCCGCGTGGGTTTTCTGGCGGCGGTGCTCGTGCAGCTGGCGTCGATCCTCAGCGCGATGGCCGGCGCTTCCATCCTGCTCCCGTTGCTGTTGCTGGGCGGCGGCTTCTACGCGGCGGTCCTGTACATGCGCCGCACAGGCGCGCCGCTCACCGTCATCGAGGGCGCGCGCGTGGGGTGGATCACGGGCATCTTCACGTTCGTCATCGCCACGGTGTTTTTCACCGCGGGCATGGCGGTGCTTTCGGCCAGCGGCGACCTTGCCAAGGCCTATGAAGAGAGCCTGTCGCGAATGAACCTCCCCGAGGAGTCGGTGGAACGGTTCCGCCAGATGCTGGAAGACCCGCGCATGTTCGCATTCACGCTGATTGCCGGGCTTGTCTTCCAGTTCCTGTTCCTGACAATTTTCTGCTCGCTGGGCGGCGCGCTCGGGGCGCGGCTGCGGGGATCGCGGCAATAGCCGGTCAGCGGGAGTCCTGCATCCGCTTCACCATCGCCACGCCGGCGAAGATCACCAGCATGGCAGCCGCCTCGCGCAGGCCGAAGGGCTCGCGGTAGAAGAGCCAGCCGAGAATCACCGCCACCACGGGATTCACGTAGTTGTAGATCGACACGACGGCGACGGGCAGGCGCTCCAGCGCCACCACGTAGCTCGAATAGCCGACGATCGAGCCGAAGATCACCAGGTACAGCAGCGCGCCAAGCCCGCGCGGGGAGTAATGAATCTCGCCCGGCCACAAAAGCGCCAGGGGGACGAACGCCAGCCCGGCTGCCAGCTGCTGGATGCCGCCGGAAACAATCGGATGGGCGCGCGTGGGCAGCCGCTTTTGCAGCAAGGATCCCAGCGACCAGCTGACGCATCCTGCCTGCAGCACCAGCGCGCCCTTGAGCATGGCGGCGCCCGCCGCGCCCCCTTGCAGCGCTCCCGGTCCCACCAGCAGAACTGCCCCCGCCAGCCCCACAGCCATTCCTGCAAGCGTCGGCGCGTGGAGCGGCTCGCGCGGAGGGAGCAGCGCGTTCAGGCCCACCATCCAGAAGGGGCTCACGGTGATGATCAGGGCCGCCATTCCGCTGGGGATCCACGTTTCCGCCAGCACCAGCGCGCCGTTTCCCGCGCCCAGAATCACCACCCCGTACAGCGCCGTCAACGCCAGTTCCCGCCCGCGTGGAAGTCCGGCTTTCAGCAGGAGCGCGCCCGCCAGCAGGATGCCGCCGGAAAGGAGGAACCGCACCGCCACCAGCGTCATCGGCGGCCACATCTCCAGCGCCATGCGGATGCCGAGGTAGGTCGTGCCCCAGAAAAAACAGACGGAAATCAGGGCCGCATAGGCCCAGAATTGCGGATGCCGCCTCAAATGCCCAGATTACCATCCGGACCGCATTCACGATAAAATGACGCGTTGATCCTTACTCTGACAGCCAATCCCGCCATCGACAGGAATGTGACCGTGGACCGGCTCGTCTTCGACGACCGGGCCTATATTCTCGACACCCGCAAGTCGCCGGGCGGACGCGGCATCAACGCCTCCTGCGTGATCCACTCCTTCGGCGGGCAAACGCTCGCCATCGCGATCTGCGGCGGCAAGGCGGGCCGTCAGCTGGAGGAATACCTGGGCTGTTGCGGCTTCCCGTGCGAATTTGTCCGCGTGCGCAGCGAGATCCGCACCAACCTCACGATCTCCGACCGCCACGGGCTCACTGTGAAGCTGAACGAGATCGGACCGGAGCTGACAGCCGCCGAAGTGGCGAGGCTGGAGAAGGCAGTCCGTTCCAGGCTGCCGGGCGCCGCGTGGCTGATGCTGTGCGGCTCCCTGCCTCCGGGAGTGCCGGCGGACTTTTACGCCCGGCTGGTCCGTGCGGCGGAGGATTCCGGCGTGCGCACCCTTTTGGATGCCGACGGGGATCCGCTGGAAGCCGCGCTGGAGGCGCGCCCCACCGTGGTCACGCCCAATCAGCAAGAGGCGGAGCGGCTGCTGAACCGGGCTTTGCTGACGCGCGCGCACTTCCAGGAAGCGGCGGAGCGGATCCGCGGCATGGGGGCGCGCAACGTCGTGCTGTCGCTGGGAGCGCGCGGCGCGGTGGGCGCCTTCGAGGACGGCTCGGTGTGGGAGGCGATCCCGCCGCGTGTGGAAGCCCTGTGTCCGATCGGCGCCGGCGACGCGTTGGCGGCAGCTTATGTCTGGGCTCTCACGAATGACGCCACGCGCCCGGAGGCCTTGCAGTGGGGCGTGGCGGCCGGCACAGCTTCGGCGCGGCTGCCCGGCGTGAGCTTCGCCTCTCTGGATCAGACGCGCGAGATTCTGGCCCGGGTCGGGCTGGAACGCGCCGCCTGAGCGGGCAGGCACGCTCTTCAGCGCGCCTCCGGGTTCTCCCCTGCGCGCCCCTTCGTCCGCCGCTTCACAAGAAAATCCTTCGGCTTGACCCAGAGCGCAAGCAGCAAGCCGAAAACCACGCCGAGCATGAGAAACGTGGCCACCGAGCCGATGACCAGATAGTCGGCCTGCGTGCGCGGCGCCGAAGTCAATTTCAGGCCTGCTGCAACAGCAAGCGCGAACACGGCGGCCCCTGCGGCCGCGATCAGAATCGCTCGCTTCCAGGGCAGGCCCATCTCCCTCGATTCTAGTCGTATTTCTCGACGATGATCTGCCGCCGGTCGAACCCCCGCTCCTTCAGCAGGCGGCGCACGTCGTCGACCATGGCCTTCAGCCCGCAGAGGTAGACGTCGAGATCCGTTCTGCCTTCCAGCGCCTCGTCCAGATGCGCCTGCACGCGCCCCGTGCGCCCCTGCCAGCCTTCCGGCGGGCGCGTCAGCGTGGGCAGGTAGCGGAAGCCCGGCAACGTGCGTTCGAGCGCTTCGAATTCATCCCTGTACAGCAGCGACTCCGGGTGCCGGGTTCCGAACAGGAGCGTGATCCGCGCCCCGCTTTTCAGCACCTCGGGCGACTGCAGGAAGGCACGGAAAGGGGCGATGCCTGTGCCGGTAGCGATGAACACGGAATCGCGGAAAGGAACGCGCGGCGTGAAGTAGCCCAGCGGCCCCTGCATGCCGACCGCGTCGCCCGGGCGAAGGTCGAACAGCCACGGCGAAAGCAGCCCCTCCTTCACGCGGTTCAGGCACAGCTCGAAGCGGTTGCCCTGCGGAAGCCCGGCCAGCGAATACGCCCGTGTGACGCGGCGCCCGTTCACTTCCCCGGTGAAGGAGACGAACTGCCCGGGCGACGCCTCCAGCCGCTCGACGCCTTCGGCTTCGAACACGAAGTGCCGCACCTCGGGCGCAATTTCCGTCGATGAGACCAGACGAGCTTGCATGGCCCCCTGCGAATATGGATGCCTCAGGCCGTGACGAGGTTTTCCTGCTGCGGCGGAGGAGGCAGCAGGCTCACCAGGCTGTCGATGAACGCGCGTCCTTTTCGGCGGCCATTGTTGTGCTGCCACTCCATCCGCTGCCAGAAGACCAGCGCGCCCAGCACGTCCTGATCCCGGATGCTGTGCACGCCCGTGCGCTGCGCCACGCGCTCGCGGAAGTCCGCCATCTCTTTCTGGAACCGCTCCACAATGCTGTCGGCAATGCGGTTGGCGGGGCGGCTCTCGTAGATCAGCCCGCTCGAGGCAGTGCGGTAGGTGCGCGCCAGCGAGTCCAGTGCGTCGCGCACGTCGGAGTCCACGGCGCCCGGCGTTTGCAGGGCTGCGATCACCAGCAGCCTCCCGGCGAGCACCACCAGGCTCTCGTTCTCCGCCAGGAACCGCTCCGTCACCGCGATGTCCGGGTGGGGCATCGACTTCGGATCCCGCGCCGGCGGCCTTTCGTGCCGCCGCGCCTCCCGCAGGTGCGGGCAGTCCAGCGGGCAGTCGATGGTTTCCTCGCGCTGTTCGCCGCAGCAAATCGCGCAGATGTCCCGCCCCAGAGCCGGGCAGGCGCGGCGCGGGGGGCGCGACTCGCAGAGATGGCATTTGGCGCGCTGCATTGCCTTTATCGTATCATCCGGACGATGGCTGCCGTGGATATTTACCTCAAGGTGGAAACGGAACTCGATGAAAGCGAAAATCCCCGCCGCTTCGCGGCCGAGTTGTGCCGCGCCCTCGAGCGCATCTACGGCGTCCGGCGGGCCGAGGTGATGAGCCTCCACGAACAGGAAGAGGACCGGGGGGCCTGATCCCGCGCGGCGGCATCAGCCCAAAAAGCGGGCCGCAGTTTTGCGGAAATATCCGTCCGTCATTCCCGCAATGTAGTCGCAAACCACGCGGTGCAAGGGGAATTTCTTGGCCCTTTCTCTGTGATTTTCCGGCAATTTGGCGGGCTCATTCAGGAAAAATTCGAACAGGGCCCCGATCCGCTCCATCGCCATCCGGCGCTCTTCCGCGAGCATCGGGATCGAGTAGAGCCGCTCGAACAGGAAGCGCTTCAGGGCCCGGCCGGTCTCCGCGCCTTCGGGCGCCAGCCGCGCCACGCGGGGAAGGCGGCGCAGGTCCTCAACCGTCTCCGCGCCGCTGGCCAGCGCCTCCGAGGCCGTGCCCTCGATCAGCGACGTAGCCAGCAGATCGATCAACCTCCGCTGGGACTCGAGAAACAGGGCGCGCTCGGATGCGTGCGGATACAGCTGCCGCGCCTGCTGCGCGACAAGCCGGAAGCCCGGCACTTCGGCCTCGATCTCCTCCATCGTGAACAGCCCGGCGCTCCAGCCGTCGTCGAGGTCCGCCGTGTTGTAGGCCACCTCGTCGGCGAGGTCGATCAGCTGCGCCTCCAGCGGGGGGCGCAGGCCCGGCAAGTACTCGTCCAGCTCCGGCTGCTCGCCGGGCTCGAAGTCCCGCGAGTGCTTCACCAGCCCTTCCCGCACCTCGAAGGTGAGGTTCAGCCCCGGAAACGCGGCGTAGCGCTGTTCAAAGCTTTCCACCAGCCGCAGCGCGTGGATGTTGTGATCGAACCGCTCCCCGAAGCGTCGCATCTGGATGTCGAGCGCCTGCTCGCCGGAGTGCCCGAACGGCGGGTGCCCGATGTCGTGGGCGAGCGCCAGCGCCTCGGTGAAATCCTCGTCCAGCCCGAGGGCGGAAGCCACCGTGCGCGCAATTTGCGCCACCTCGATCGTGTGCGTCAGCCGGTTGCGGAAGTGATCGCTCAGCCGCTCGCTGAAGACCTGCGTCTTGTCCTCGAGGCGGCGGAAGGCGCGCGCGTGGACGATGCGGTCGCGGTCGCGCTGGAACTCGTTCCTGTATGGATGCGGCGGCTCCGGATAGCGCCGCCCGCGGAGGGCGGTCAGAGGGAACCGGAGCCTGGAGAGAATCACGATCCCTGTTGCCGGCCCAGCTCGGCGAGGAGGGAGACCGCCGCACGCCCCACCGCGCCGGGCTTGTTCTGCAGCGGAGCGGCGAGCTTGCGCGCCTCTTCGGGCTTGGACTTCTTCAACAGCTCCGCCAGTTTCAGCGACGCTTGCTCTTTCGTCACGAGCACCGTGGGTTTCTCGATCAGCGCGCGCAGGATCTTTTCGGCGTCCGCCTCCTTGCCGCGGGAAATATAGAGTTGCGCCAGGGCGAACTGCGCCAGCGAGGCATATTCGCGGCTCCCCTCCTCGGCAGCGCTCTTCAGGTACCGTTCCGCGGCATCCAGATCCCCCTGGTCGGCGGCGTTCGCTCCCAACAGATAAGTGGCAAGTGCTGCTTCATCGCTGCCCGCGTACTTCTGGATCAGCTCGTTGCAGCCTTTGACGATCGCCTGGCTTTTCTCTTCCTCCGAGCGGAAAGCCGTGATCTCGGCAGGCGGAGGGTCCATCACGGGGGCGTTGTAAATGTCCAGAATCTTGCCCAGAGCCAGCTGCCGTTCGGCGCGCTTCGTGCGGGTGTAGCCGTACACCGCCGCGGCGATGAGAATCAGCGCCAGCGCGATGGACCCGTAGCGGAGAATCGCCTGCCGGTGCTCTTCGAGGAAATGGACAGTGTGCCCGACCTCCTCGACGAACTTGTCGGTCTTCAATTCATGCCTGGTGAGACGGTCCACAGTGCTCTCCGCTATTCAAACTCCCCAGTTTATCATGCCGCCGCAGGCCGCCTCCGCGCCCGGCAGCGCGCCGGATGACCGACAATGGAAGTTTGACACGGAGAGCCGCCCATGGATGCAGTGTGGTTTGAGAACGTCAACAGGCGGGTGACGCGGCGCACGGTTTCCGTGGCTGCCGCCACGCGGCAGAGCCTGGCGCAGGCGTGCAGCGTGGCGCTGCAGCGCGCGGGCGGGGCGCTGCTGGATCTGCAAAAGCCGGAAGGTTATTGGTGCGGCGACCTGCTGGCGGACACGACTCTCGAATCCGACTACATTCTGCTCCAGCTCTGGCTGTACCCTCCGGATTCCACGGGCTGGAACCCGCCGACAAAGGCGCGCATCGAGAAGGCGGCGAGGAGCATCCTTCGGCGGCAGCTGCCCGGCGGGGGCTTCGACATCTACCCCGGCGGCCCGCCGGATCCGAGCGCCAGCGTCAAGGCCTATGCCGCGCTGAAGCTGGCCGGCATGGATCCGCAGAGCCCCGAAATGACGCGCCTGCGCGACTGCATCCTGCGCCTGGGCGGCGTGCAGGCGGCCAACAGCTACGTCAAGATCAACCTCAGCCTGTTCGGGCTCTACCCGCGAGAGCACGTGCCCACCATCCCCCCGGAGCTGGTCCTGCTGCCGGGCGGCGTGCTGTACGAGATGTCGTCGTGGACGCGCGCCATCGTGGTGCCGCTCTCCATCGTGCAGTCGCGCGGCGGCATCCGGCCGGTGCCGCCCGGGTTCCACCTGGAGGAAATCGTCGCGCCCGGCAAGAGCTTCCGCCTGCCGCGGCGGGACAAGCTCTCGTTCCTCTTCCACGGAATCGACCGCGGGCTCAAGATCTGGCAGGACCGCGGCAATGCGCGCGTCAAGAATGCCGCCATCCGCGCCGCCGAGAAGTGGATGCTCGACCACACGCGCTATTCCGAAGGGCTCGGCGCCATCTATCCATCGATGATGTACATGATCATGGCGCTCGATTCGCTCGGCTACCCGCGCGACCATCCTGATCTGATCGACGCCATCCGGCAGTTCGAGGCGCTGATGACGGAGCGGGAGGACGACCTGTACTTCCAGCCCTGCTTCTCCCCGGTTTGGGACACCGCGTACGCGGCGTTCGCACTGGGCGAGATGGGCGGCGCCCCGGCGGACCGCCTCCGCCGCGCCGCCGACTGGCTGATCGCCCGCGAGGTGCGCCGCAAAGGCGACTGGAGCGTGAAGCGCCCGGATCTGGAGCCCTCCGGATGGGCGTTCGAGTTCGCCAACGAGCACTACCCGGACATCGACGACACCGCCATGGTCCTGCTGGCGCTGCTCCACGCTCGTGCCAGCGACCCCGAAGCGCAGGCGCGCTGCGAGCGGCGCGCCGTGAACTGGCTGATCGGAATGCAGTCGAAGGACGGCGGCTGGGCGGCGTTCGACGTCGACAACGACTGGCAGCTGTTGAACAAGGTTCCTTTCGCCGATCACAACGCCATGCTCGATCCGACCTGCCCGGACATCACCGGGCGCGTGCTCGAATCCCTGTGCCGCCGCGGGTTGGTGCATTCCCACCCCACGGTACGCCGCGGCGTCGAGTATCTGTTGAAGACGCAGGAGCGCAACGGCAGCTGGTACGGGCGATGGGGCGTCGACTACATTTACGGCGCGTTCCTCGCCATGCGCGGGTTGAAGTATTCGGGCGCCCCCAACGTGCAGGAAGCGGTGCGCAAGGGCGCGCGCTGGCTGGCTGCGGTGCAGAACCCCGACGGCGGGTGGGGCGAGAGCTGCGCCAGTTATCTGGAGGACCGCTTCGTCCCGGCGCCGAGCACGCCCTCGCAGACCGCATGGGCGCTTCTCGGGCTGCTGGCGGCGGGCGAGTCCTACTATGACGGCGTGCGCCGCGGGATCGAGTATCTGCTCGAAACGCAGCAGGCTGACGGAACCTGGAAAGAGGATCTCGCCACGGGCACAGGCTTCCCGAACGTCTTCTACCTTCGGTACACGCTTTACAGCAAGTATTTCCCGATCCTGGCGCTCACCATGGCTCGCCGCGCGCTCGGGCGGGACGAGCCGGAGGTTTTGCACGCAGCCGCGGGATCTCTGCCGAGCTGAGCCCCCACGGGGAGAAGCACCGCTTTCAGCCGCGCTTCCCCGTCATGCTCCGCCGCCGGCTTGGCGCGTGCCACAAGCCTGAAGCGACGGCGGACGCCTCTGCCGCCCGGAAGCGCGGCTGCAGGCCGTTGCCGCACGCCCTGCGCGCCGCTAAACTGGAATCAGAACGCCTCTGCTCCCCGGTCGTCTAATGGTAGGACAGCGGCCTTTGGAGCCGTGAATCGTGGTTCGAATCCATGCCGGGGAGCCACACCCAAAAACCGTAACTTCCCGCCGCCCCATTTTGCTTGACGCCATCGCCGTTTGCGCCGGCGCGTTAACCCAAACATGCGCCAGTATTTGCGTTTCGGCGCGGTTCTCCAGTTGGAAACTCCTCCAACCGGGCCACGCGCTGAACCATCATGGTTCAGCCCGTTGGCCTCTTTCAACCCTCCGAACTCTCCGTTTTCTCTGTTGACAGCTCCGCGTTTGTTGACAGGCCGGTTGAGAGCGTAGCCCGGTCTGGCGGTTTTCGAACTGTCGCCCAGAGTCATTGAGACACCGAGTGGTTATACCATTGTGCTACCATTGGACTGACGGAGGCCGCCATGGTGAAGAAGCTGACCAAGCATGGGAACAGCCTGGCATTGGTGATTGACCGGCCCATTCTTGACCTGCTGAAGATCGACGTGGAGACACCCCTTGAGATCAGCACGGACGGGCAGCGGCTGATCGTGGCGCCGGCCGCTCCCTCCGCGCGCCGCGAGAAGTTCGACGCCGCCCAGCAGTGGGCGCACAAGCGTTACGGCAAAGCCTTCAAGCGGCTGGCGGAATAGCGCCCGACCGGTTTCACCGTGCTACCTCTATTCCTGTCGCTTGAGGAAGTGCTGGAGATCCACCAGCAACAGATCGACTACTACGGCGGAGCTTCGGGCGTCCGGGATCTCTCCTTGCTCGAATCCGCGATCGCTCAGCCTCAGGCGACGTTTTCAGCCGAGTTTCTGCACACCTCCATTCCCGCCATGGCCGCCGCCTACCTGTTTCACATCTGCCGCAACCACCCCTTCGTCGATGGCAACAAGCGCGTGGCGGCGAACGCGGCCATTACCTTCTTGTTGATGAACGAGTGGGAACCGGCGTTCAGCGAAGACGCGCTGGTGGACGCGGTGCTCGCCGTGGCGTCCGGCTCGATGACGAAGGAGAGCCTTGTTCAATTCTTCGAGACTCATTGTGTTCCTCGTGCGGACACCCAAGGTTGAGAGCGTAGCCCGGCGGGACAATTTCGAACTCCCGTGAGTATCTATTGACAGAGCCAGACAGCGCGCCAGGCCGCGAAGCGGAAGCCGTTGTGGGCCGGAAGGACCGGCACCCATGGATTTCCGAGATCGCACCACCTGCGATGCTGTCGCCGAGATTGCCCGGCTGCTGGCCATCGCCTACCAGCGTTCCCGACACGCCCGGAGGATCGAATCGGCCTCCGAAGACACGCCCGAATCCGTCAACAGAGAACTTGATAAACCGCGCCCGGAGAGCCTTCATGTGAGTGAGGTTGACGCATGAAGAAGACGCTCCAGGACCGGATCGCAACCCTCGCCGCGATGAACGTGCCGGCGTTGCGCGAAGAGCATCGCAAGGTCTTCGGCAAGGAGCCGGCGAGCTCGCACCGGCAGTTCCTGTTCCGCAAGATCGCCTGGCGATTGCAGGCGGACGCGGAAGGCTGGCAGCCTGATGGGCTTCTTGAGCTGGCGCGCGGCATCGCGCGGAACTCGCCGCTGCGGAACCGCGTGGTCACCAACGCCAGCAAGCGCCACGCCGGCCTTCCGCCCGAGCAGACCGCCGTGGCCACGATCGAGCCGGATCGAGATCCGCGGCTGCCCATGCCTGGCGGCTGGATCATGAAGCAGTACAAGGGACGGAGCCACGTCGTCCAGGTCCTCGACGACGGCCGATTCGCTTACAACGACCGGCGCTACACGTCGCTGAGCGCGATCGCCCAAGAGATCACGGGAACCAAATGGAATGGCCTGCTGTTCTTTGGCCTGACGGAGAAGGAGAATGGCCGCCGGTAACGGATCTCTCGCCATGCCGCGCCGCTCGGCGATTCGCTGCGCGATCTACACGCGCAAGTCGACCGAGGAAGGCCTGGAACAGGAGTTCAACACGCTCGACGCCCAGCGCGACGCCGCCGAAGCCTTCATTCGCAGCCAGCGCGGCGAAGGCTGGGTGGCGCTGCCGGAACACTACGACGATGGCGGCTATACGGGGGCCAACATGGACCGGCCCGCATTGCAGCGGCTGCTTCAGGACGTGCGCGACGGGCTGGTGGATTGCGTGATGGTCTACAAGGTGGACCGGCTGACGCGGTCGCTGCTCGACTTCGCTCGGATCATGGAGGTGCTCGACAAGCACGGAGCGAGTTTCGTCTCGGTGACGCAGCAGTTCAATACGACCAGTTCCCTGGGGCGGCTGACGCTGAATATCCTGCTGAGCTTCGCGCAGTTCGAGCGCGAGATGATCGCTGAGCGCACCAAGGACAAGATGTCGGCGGCGCGGCGCAAAGGCCGGTGGGTGGGCGGCATTCCGATGCTGGGCTATGACATCCGCGAGCGGGGCGGCGCGCTGGTGGTGAACGAGGACGAGGCCGCGCGCGTGCGGGCCATCTTCGATCTGTACCTGGAGCACGGATCGCTGATCCCGGTCGTCGAGGAACTGAACCGCCGCGGCTGGCGGATGAAGGAATGGACGACGCGCAAAGGCCGCCTGGCTGGCGGTGGTCCCTTCGCCAAGAACCGTCTCTACAACCTGCTGACGAACATCGTCTACATCGGCAAGGTCGAACATGGCGGCCAGATCTACGAAGGCGAGCACGAGGGCATCGTCGATCCCGGCGTCTGGCAGCGGGTGCAGGACCGGCTGCGCCACAACGGCAGAACGGGCGGCCGCCAGGTGCGCAATAAGTACGGCGCGCTGCTCAAGGGCATCCTGCGCTGCGCGAGTTGCGATGCGGGCATGGTCCACACCTACACGCAGAAGACGCCGCACAAGCTCTACCGCTACTACGTCTGCGTGAACGCGCACCAGAAGGGCTACCACCAGTGTCCGACGCGGAGCGTGTCGGCGCCCGCGATCGAGCAGGCGGTCGTCGAGCAGATCCGCGGCATCGCCTCGAGCCCTGCTGTCGTGGACAACGTCCTGGAGTCGCTCGGCGAGCAGCGCGTAGCCGATATCGAGAGCCTGGAGCGGGAGAAGCGGCTGATCGAGCGCGAACTGGAACGCCTGAGCCAGGAACTCGCCGGGCTCGTGCGGGCGGGCGGCAAGCTCGCCGTGGACCGGATGGCCGAAGTGCAGGAGCGGGCGTCGGCGCTCGAACGGCAACTTCGCGAGGTTCGCGAGCAACTGGCCGCATGGGAGGGCCAGACCGTGAACGTGGCCGACGTGCGGAGGACGCTGCGCGAGTTTGACCGGCTGTGGGCCGAAATGACGCCGCGCGAGCAGGAGAAGTTCGTCAAGACCCTGGTCGACCGGGTGACCTACGACGGCTGGAGCGGCGAGGTCACGGTGGGCTTCCGCACGGCGGCGATCAAACAACTTTGCGCGGAGACGCGAAACCAGTGAATGCGACCATGACACGGTTCGAGGTGAAGACGACGTTGCCGCATCGGGTGCGGCAGATCAGCCGCCCCGAAAGGCAGCCACCGGCGGGAGTCGAGGCGGCGCCCCGGCCTGGCCGACCGATCCGGGCGGCGCAGGTGCTGGCGCTGGCGCTTCAGTTTCAGGAGATGATCGACCGCGGCGAAGTGCGCGATTACGCCGACTTGGCGCGCCTGGGATGCGTGAGCCGGGAGCGGATCAGCCAGATCATGATGCTCGTCTGGCTCGCGCCGGATATCCAGGAAGCCGTGCTGCGCTTGCCGCCTCACTGCGGGCGCGCGCCCTTCAGCGAAACGGCGTTGCGGCGAATTGCCAAGATCGTGCACTGGGACAAGCAAAGACAGGAGTGGCAGCGACTTACGGTCTATCCGAAACCGTTGGCCGATTTCCACAACGATCCACAAGGCGAAACCTGTCAAGCCTGAGATTTGCAGGCCGATCAAGCCGTTATCCTGTGACTGGATTCGCTAAATCTTCGCCATGATAAAATGGCACAGTCAGCAGCGTTTTTGTAGAGCGTTTTTCAGGCTCCGGCACCGTGGGGCCTCGCCTCGTCTTGCCGTTGTCCCCGGCTGCTGACCGCCGTACTGATCGCGCGGAGCCCTGATCAACTGTGAGGGATTCGTGTGATGCAGTACAACGCCAAGGCCGTCCTCCGGCTCATCCCCAACGAAACACTGGCCCGGTTGTTCGCTCCCTACCCTGGCTTCGCGGACTTTGACTGGAATGCCGGCTCCAAAGGAACCGCCGATCGCATTTTCGAGCGCTGGCAAACAATGGGCGACGGCGACGTCCGCGCCGTGGGGCGCATCCTGCGCCAGGTCCATTGCCTGGCCACGCCGCGCGGCACGCGGGCGCTGATCGAAGCCGGGCGGGATCAGGGGCTGGACCTGGCCGAAGAACTCGCCGCGCTCGGCAATGCCCACGAACGCGCGCTTGCCTGCTATCTCGATCACCCCAAAGTCTTCAACGCCGCGCGGATTCTCGATCACATCGAAGGTCTGAGGCGCACCTCGTGGGAGAAGCGCAACGGCTTCCCAAAGCAGGATCTCGCCTCGCCCGACGCCACCAGGGAGCAGCTTGGCCCACGCATCGGAGATTACTACCGCGCCCGTGATGGCCGTGGCTCGCCGTGCAAGGTCGAGCACCAGAAGCGCAGCAACGGCAGCCACTGGTTCTTCGCCTACCCGGCCGATTACGAAGACGAGGTTCTTGGCTACGACGAATCGGGAGAGCTGGGCCGGCGGCCCTGGAGCAAGGCCTTCGAAGTGGTCTTCATCTACGACGGCGGGGCGGGGACCATTGATCTCTATGCGCAGGGCGGACGCGCGGTGCGCGACGAGTTGACGGGCATCTTCACGGAGGCCGCATTCGGCCAAGCCCAGGAATCCGAGCCGTGGAAGCCGGCGCCATACAATCTCGATCTCTTCAAGAACTCCTATGTCAAGTTGCCAACGAAGCCCGAACATCACATCACCTCTGTCCGCGTGAAGGCGCTCCGCTTCGATGTGCATGGGGCTGATAGCGGAACGATTACGGTCGATATCGGGCGATCCCACAAGCCCGTGTACGAGTTGATCCGGGCGCACCTGGCCGAGCAGACGGCAACGCTGGCGAACGTGACCATTCGCGAGGTGAGTCTGCAGGCGATCTTCGAGCCGCCCGGCAAGCGCAAGCGCACTTTGACTTTCGAGATCACGCCGACGCACTGCAATCTGGACGACTCGGACGAGGCGGATATTCTTCGGGGATATCTCAAGGAGTGGACGATTGAGGCCTCCGGCTGAACTCTGGCGTGCGGTCGTGCGCCGGTGCGCCTCAGGAGAGCGGGTGTTCTGCTTCGACGAAGTGCGAGAGTGGTCGCGGGAGCGCTTCGAGCAACTGGTGGAGATGGGCATCCTGCGGGAAGGGCCGCTCGCCGCCTCCGTGGTGTGTGATGCCTGCGGGGGGATGCACCGTGAAGACGTGCTGTGGGAGCCAAGCGTGCGAGACCTTCTGGGCAAGCGAGCCTACATCCGCTGCCCGGACGAGGGTCCGGTGCATGTCCCGGAAATCCGTCTGCGGCAGTGGGTCGTCGATGGCGGCGTGATTGCCAAGGGACTCGCTGCGGCGATGGCCCTTTCGGGAACGATTGAAGAGGTCTTGTCCGGGAAGGTGTGGAAACTCGGGCGGCGGCGCCTGGCAGGCCGGTTCCGCGACGTGTTCCTGTCGATGAACGTGGCCGGCGAGTACGCGAGGATCACGGACGCCGCCACGCGACATCTGGCCGCCAAGGACGGAATTCTGCTCGCCGGACAGCCCTCCCTTCATGACGGCAGTCTGGACCGGTTCACCGTCCTCGACTTGGCTGAAGTCGTGGAACTCGGCGAGGACGGACTCACGGTGGATCTCGACTACATCGAAGACGCCCTCCCCAGGGACCGGGCCATCAAAGAGGATAAGATCCGCAGCTTGCCCATCCCGGAAGGGACTGCTTGGCCGGAGATAACGCTGGAGCCCGGCGAGTCGTCGCTGCGGGTTCTCGCGCGAGGCCAGTCATGGGAGATCGATCCGGAAGAGGCAGGCTTCGCCGATTCCCGGCGGAAAACGGGAGAAAGTGACAGACCATATCAGATCCTGCACCTCTTCGCCCTACGCAGGGGCCGCCTGACTATGGAAGAGGTCAAGGGCTGGGATCCCATGACCAGAGAGGACCGTTTTCGCAAGCAGATCAGCAATCTCAGAAAGAGGCTCGGGAGCCTGCTCGCCGCCGAAGGCGAGTCGATTCGCTGGGATGCGGACGAAGAAGCCTACACGTGCTGTTTCAAGATCCGGCGCGCGGGGGACACGGACCTCCCGCTGCCTTCCGACGGTTCGTGGATGAGCTACCAGATCATCGAGCGCCGCGATGGCCGCATTGCTGTGGGCGTCAAAGCGAATCTGATTCGACGCTCCCGGGATGTCCGTACGGGCGAGACCGGCACGGCCGAACATCACGAAACACTCTGGCAGGAGCATTCGCTGGTGGATCTGGGGCTCGCTCGGGACGTAGACCGGCTGTTACCAGAAGGCCAAACCCTGGTTGAACTGCTGCGTTCGGGCGGGCGGCTCGTGCGGGCCGGTGACGACATGGCCATCCTGAAACTCAACCGGTGGCTCCGTGAGCAGACCGGCCTGGACGGCAATCCTCTCCAGTTCAGCGAAGCGACCGGGGCCTGGATCGCCGCTTTCGACTGCTCCTCGGAGCGCCGCCGGTAGCCGAGCGGGTCGCCGTGGAATTTTCCACGGCTCCGTTCGCGCCCGCCGAAAAATCTTCGCAACTCAATTTCCCCTGTTTCCAACGACATAGCATTTCGGGCCGGCGGGAAACCGCCTTCCCGTGGAATTTTCCACGGATCGGGGCAGAGGCAATCGATGAGCACCTTACCCTCTGCCACCAACCCAACGGTCCCGCCGGCGGCCGCTGCTGCTAACGCCGGTCCTCCGGCCAACGTGGAATCCCTCGTGCGCGAGGCGCTGGCCGACGTGGCGCTTGTCATCGGCAGCGCCGCCGCCCTGCACCAGCTTGATGACGATCTGGTGTGGACGGTGATGAAGCGGCTGGACCGCATCCGTGTCCGGCTGCTCCGCGAACTGAAAGGTCTCGCCCCGCGCGAGGAGTATGAACCGGGCGGAGCGCGCCCGCCGCGCATTCACGCCGCCGTGGACGAATTCCTCGTGCGCAACCGCGCCGGGATGGGGGAGTAGGCCATGCAGTTCGCCGACCTCTCTCCCTCCTGGCAGCGCCTGCTGCGCCTGTTCCAGACGATCCACTTCGGACGCGTCGAAGAACTCGAAATCCGCAACGGCGAGCCCGTGTTCAGCCCGGAGCCGCGAGTCTTCCTCGAGTTGAAACTCGATGCCGCCGACGGCCCGCGGCCGGAAGTCCGGCTCGGCAACTTCGAACTGCGCAGCCAGGTCGAGCGGTTCATCCAGCAGATCCGGCGGTTCAACAACGGCACGGTGGAGCGCATCGAGGTGCGCCACGGCCTTCCCTTCCGGATGGTGATCGAGGCGATGCCCGCGGAGGTGGAGCCATGAGCGCCGCCGCCATCGACGCCCTTGTCCTCAGGCAGGCCGGGATCCGGGCCAGCCGCATCGTGGGCGCCACCGGCTACACGCGCGACGACTGGGAAGACCTACGGCAGGAACTGCTTCTCGATTTTGTCCGCCGGCAACCCCGGTTTGATCCGGCGCGCGGAGATCAGCGCGGTTTCGTCTTCGGAGTTCTTCGCAACCATGCGGCGAAACTTGCGAGGGCAGGATTCCGCGCCGAAATCGCCAGCGAACTTCCCGACGAGGCGTGCGAACTCTGTGGCAGCGCAACCACAGACGTGGAGGCAAAACTTCATCTCCGTATCGACGTCCAAACGGTTCTTTCGCGCCTGCCGGAGCATCTTCGCATCCTCGCCATTCAGTTGACGGAGATGAGCCCGGGCGAGGTGTGCCGGGAGTCGGGCCGGTCACGGTCCTGCATTTACCGGTGGATTGCCGAACTGCGCTGCGCCTTCATGGCGGCCGGCCTCACGCCGGCTGTCCTGGCCAGCCGGGGAGGCGCGCGGTGAACCGGGCGCTGGCTTTTGCCGAGATGCCATGCGATCAGATCCGCCTTGGCGAAAGGCACCGCAAAGACCTGGGAGATCTGGAGGTGGTGGCGGCGAGTATCTCCACGGTCGGTCTGCTCCATCCGCCCGTGGTGAGCAAGGACGGCGAGCTCGTCTGTGGGGAACGCCGGTTCCGGGCCATGCGCGACATCCTCGGCTGGAAAACGATCCCGGTGATCGTGCTCGAAGTGCCGAGCATGGTCGAGGGCGAGTATGCCGAGAACGAGATTCGGAAGGACTTCACACCGAGCGAGCGTGTGGCCATCGGGAAGGCGATTGAAGCGGAGATCGGCAAGAGGCAGGGGCAGCGGACGGACAGGGGACTTCCGCCACATGTGGCGGAAGTCCCGCCAAGCGTTGAGACCCGCGACATCGCCGCCAAGAAGGCGGGGTTCGGAGGCCACACCACCTACGAGCTGGCCAAGAAGGTGGTCGAGAAGGCGGTAGCTGAAGTGGTCGCCCAGATGGATACGGGCGATCTGTCCATCAGCGCCGCGGCCGTGATCGCCGAGCAGCCGCCGGAGGCGCAGCGCGAGATCGCCCGGCTGCCGGAGGACGAGAAGAAGGCGGCTGTGCGCAAGCTGCGCCGCAAGGATCTGCCTACGCCGGCCGAAGCCCGGCGTCAAGCGCTCGAGAGCGGTATGGCCGTTCTCGACCGCAATCTGAACTATCAGTTGCCCACGCCGGAGTCGCAGCGGCCCATCGTCGAGCGGAACTATGCGGCCATGGCGGTGCTGGACGGGGTCCGGGATATCGCAGCGTGCAGCTACCAGGCAGCCGATATCGCCGCCGCCATCCTGAGCCTGGACACGCCGGACATGAACCTTGTGGGCATGTGTCGCAAAGCGGCTGCATTCCTTGAAGCCATCAACCAGGAGATCAAACGCTATGAGAGCCAGTAAGCGGTCCGAACTGAACGAAGCGATCCGTGAGACGGTTGCCGGTTTTTGCGCGGCGGGACGGCGCTTTCTGAACCGGGACATCGTCGACGCAGTGATCGAGCAGTACGGGGACCTGTTCAACGAATTGGGTCGCGAACTTGCGCGGGAGAAGCTGTTCGATCTCGCGCGCCGGGTGATGAAGACCGCGGCCGAGGTCACTGAGGGCGATGCCCGGGTGCAACTCGGTCTGGATCTGCCCGAGTTCGACATGCCGAACATGATCGCCGTGCCGGTGGATTCGTCCAATCCGCTCAACGGCGACTGTGAGTGGGTGCCAGTGCTCAGTGCGACAGTCGCCGACCTCGATGCCAACTTGCGGATGCTCGACCTCCAGATCGCCGCCGACCAGCGCAAGCGTCGCAGTGTCTTTGCGCTGCGCCAGCGCGTCGTCGCCGTGATCGGCGAAGCCTCCGACCTGACGGTCGCCGAGGCGGTCGCCCTGGCGCGGGAGGTGCAGCCGGTATGAAGCGCGACACCCTGCCCATGGTGACCACCTACTCGATGTGGAACCTGTTCCGGAACTGCCGCAAAGCGGCCGAGCTGCGGTATCTCGATCATCTGGTTCCGATCGAGCGCGACCGCAACCTGCACTTCGGCTCCCTGATCCACGAGTGCCTGGAGTTGTGGCATCGGGAGCGTGACCTGGCGCGGGTGCTCGATCTCATCGACCGGCGCTGCGCGGCCCGCGCGCAGGACGAGGATCAGAAGCGCGACTGGCACCTGGCCACGGCCATGATGCGCGGCTACGCCGCCCGGTATCCGGCCGAGGAGTTCGAGGTCATCGCGCTCGAGCACGTCTTCGAGGGGCCCATCGTGAACCCGGCCACCGGCGCCGCCTCGCGCAGCTTCCGCCTGGCGGGCAAGGTCGATGGGATCATTCGGGCCGGCCAAGAGTATTTCATTCTGGAGCACAAGACCGCCTCGCAGATCGATTCCGACTATCTCGAACGGCTCTGGACCGACTTCCAGATCACGCTCTACGCCCACTACGTCGAGCAGACGATGGGCCTTCCCATCACCGGCATCCTCTACAACGTGCTCGTCAAGGCGCGGCTGCAGCAGTCCAAGGGCGAGACTGAGGAGGAGTTCGAAGCGCGCCGTGCGGAGCTGCTCGCCAAGTCGAAGACCGGCAGGACGGCGGCTCGGCGGCGCGAGCCGGAATCGGACGAGGAGTTCCAGCGGCGCCTCAACGAGAAGTACGCCGATCCGGCGATGTTTCACCGCGAGCGGCTCATTCTCTCGCGCGACCGCTTCGACGTGTTGCGCAGCGAACTCTGGGAGTTGACGCAGGCCTTCCTCGACGCCCGCCGCCGCGGCGTCTTCTACCAGAACACATCCTTCTGCTTCAACTACCAGAGGCCGTGCCCGTACTTCGCGTTGTGCCGCTCCAACGGCAATCCCAACGTGATCGAGAACTTTTATCAGCGCGCCGAGCCGAACGAGGAACTCCGCGTCATCGCGGCCGGCGCGCCCGAGCCCGCTTTCTGAACCCAAGGAGACCCGCGATGCCCATTCTTCCCACGACGAAAACCCCGCCCAAGCCGAGCCTGTCGGATCTGACCGTGCTGTGGTACGGGCAAACCAAGATCGGCAAGAGCCAGACGTGCGCGCAGGCCGACGGCGCCGTCTTCTTCGCCACCGAGCCGGGTCTGAACGCCCTCGAGGTCTTCCAGGTGCCGATCCTCTCCTGGGAGGATCTGCTGGCCGCCTGCGCCGAGATCGGCGAGGGCAAGCACCCGTTCAAGACGGTCATCATCGACACCATCGACAACGCCTACAAGTTCTGCACCGACTACATCCTGCGCAAGCACAAGGTGGAGCATGAATCCGACCTCGCCTACGGCAAGGGCTACGCGATCATCAACAACGAGTTCCAGCGCGTGCTGACGAAGCTTGCGTTCCTGCCCTACGGGCTCTACCTCATCTCGCACGCCAGGGAGATCGAGGTCGACACGCGCACTGGCAAGTACACGCGCATCGTGCCGACGCTGCCGGAGAAGGCGCGCAAGATCGTGCTCGGCATGGTGGACATGGTGCTGTACTGCGACCTGGATGTGTCGGTCGGCGCGGACGGCGAGCAGACGATCCGCCGGGTGATCCGCACCAAGCCGAGCCTCTATTACGAAGCCGGCGACCGGACCGGGCGGCTGCCCGAGACGATCGAACTCGACTACCGCAAGTTTCTGGAAGCCTTCCAGGCGGCGGCCGGCGCGCCGCCCAAACCGCAGCCGGGCCCCAAGCAGGCCAAGTAACCCCCGACAGGAGACGACACCATGAGCAGACATTCGATCGATCTATCGCAGTTCGATGACGGCTTCCGGGCCGAGCAGCCCGAGGAGCGCGGCGATTTCGAGAGCGTGCCCGACGGCAAGTACCAGGTCACGGTCGAAAGGGCTGAGCTGACCGAGGCGCAGTCGTCGGGAAACCCGATGATCAAGTGGACGCTGCGGATTCTCGGGCCGAAGTTCGCCAACCGCCTGATGTGGCGCAACAGCGTCATCACACAGAACACGCTCAAGTACGTCAAGACCGACCTGCACCTGTGCGGGCTCGATCTGGAGCGGCTCTCGGACTTGCCGAAGCATCTGGACCGGCTGCTCGACGTGAAGCTCGAGGTGACCAAGCGCACCAAGGGCGACAGCGAGAACATCTACTTCAACCGCCGCATCGAGACCAGCCCGGGCGCGGGCAAGTTCCGGCGGGAGGCCGACGACGCCCTTGTGCCGTTCTAACGCGGCGCGGGCCACCATCGTCATCGACTCGCGCGAGCAGGAACCGTATTCGTTCGATCCCCGGCTGGCGGGCGCCGTGCGGCGGGCGCTCAAGGCCGGGGACTACTCCATCGGCGGGCTCGAAGACCAGGTGGCCGTGGAGCGCAAGACGCTCGATGATTTCGTCTCGACGGTGATCCACCGGCGGCGCCGTTTCCGGCAGGAACTGCGCAAG
>JBBFLJ010000008.1:0-64202 GCA_037481575.1 Bryobacteraceae bacterium
GTAGGGGATATTGCCCCACGAGAAATTCACCGGATTGGCCGGCTGCCCGCCGAATACGATGTTCGGCGCGTAATTTTCCCGGATGTTGTCGTCCTTGAACCACTGCGCGGGATTCCCCACCTTGTCGCGCGTCATCAACGATTCATCCACGGGCTTGAAATAGAGCCTGTTGTAGCTCTTTCCGTAGGTGAATTCGTAGATCAGCGTGGGGGAGAAGACCTTGTTCATTCGCACGACATGCCCCTTGCCGGGCTGTCCGAAGCGGACCGGAGTCAGCAGGTAGTTGATGTTGCCGTTGACCCACATGCCGTAAGGCGTGTCCTGCTCGTCCTTGTCGCGCACAAAACGGTAATAGAACTGGAAGGTCGGCCAGAAGTTGGCGTCGATCCGGATCATGTCCTGCCGCTTGGGATATGCCCCCGAATACTGGCTCCGGAAATTCCTCTGGTACAGCAGCCTCGGGTCAGGATCCACATAGTTCGGAAGCGGGAAAAAGCTCAGCATCTTCTGCCCGAGCGGGTTGATGAGCGACGCCGGAATGATGTTGCCCGGGAACGGCTGCCCAGTGGCAGGGTTGCGGACGGGGATCAGCGCTCCGTTCGTGTCGCGCGACTGCGAGAAGTCTCCTGCCCGCTCCAGCGCGGTGGGCATGTTGACGAAGCGCGTGCCGTAGTCCTTGCGCATGCCCACGTACTCCTGCGACCAGAAGAAGAACAGCCGGGAGCGGTCCGTGTTCCACTTCTTCGGGACGTAAACAGGCCCGCCGATGGAATAGCCGTTGATCCGGTAGCGGTAGGGCGCCTTCGGCGTCCCGGTCCTGTTGTTGAAAAAGTGATTGGCATTCAGGGATTCGTTGCGGTGGAAGTAGTAGGCCGAGCCGTGAAAATCCCTCGTGCCGCTCTTCGTGATCACCGTGATGACACCCGCGCCATTGCGGCCGAACTCCGCCTGGTAATTCGACGTCATCACCTTGATCTCGGCGATCGAGTCCATGTTGGGCTGGTAGTGAATCGTCGAATTGGATCCGGTATCGAGCGCTGTCACGCCGTCCACGGCGAGGTTCTTCTGGTTCTCCCGGCCGCCGTTGATGAATGTGCCCCGGATGGAGTCCGGCGATGCGGTCTCCCGGCGCTGCGAGAAATTGTCAACGACTCCCGGGATCGTCGACAGATACGTGAAAAAGTCGCGGCCGCGGACGGCAATGTCATTCAGCTGGCTGCCTGTGATCACGCCGGACTTTTCCGCAGAGGACGTCTGCACCGCTGTCGCCACGGCCTCCACGCTGATGCTCTCGCGCACCTCGCCGATCTGCATCTGGATCTGCCCGAGCGAACGGATTTCCCCTGCCGTCAGGACAATGTCCCGCGTTTCATGAGTCTTGAAGCCCGGCATCGTCGCCGTCAGATGGTAACGGCCCGCCAGCAGGTTCGGCAGAGAAAAGCCTCCGTCGGCGCCGCTCCTCGTTGTGAATTTCACCCCCGTGCCCGCGTTCGTCAGCGTCACTTCCACGTTCACGAGCGCGGCGCCCGTAGGATCGACAAACACTCCCGTGATGGAGCTGGAAACGTTCTGCGCGAAACAGAACGGGACAACGGTAACGAGCGCCAGAACCAGCGCCCGTTGCGAGAACCACTTCATACAGTCACCCCCTGGGCGTACGTCACTCCAGGCGGGAAAGTCCCCCCTCCAGACTCTTCGCCTGTCCCGAACAGCACTATCAGAGAGCCTCGTCAAATGCAAGCGGCTGCCCCGAAGAGGGAGGAATTACGGCCGCGAATGCGCTGCAACGCGCCGGCTCATCTGATGACGTGGGGCATATCTGGAGGCGCGGCATTGGCGGAATGTCCGTGGTAAGCCCAAAGACTTTCCCGCCGGATCAATGCATGGCGGGTGAATGCCGAGCCGGAGACGGCTGCGGGGGCGCATAGGAAGAAAACCGCCGCAACAGCGCGTCGCGAAGCCACATCGCAGGAATCATCCCCGCCAGCATGCCCAGCAACATGGCGAGGTGCATCCCGAGCTCTGGCGGCGGGATGCGGAGCGCCCACGCCCGCCCAAGCCAGAAATGCGCCGCAATCATGCCCGCGAGCATGCCTGCCATGTCGAGGGCAAGCGCCAGGAGGAGCCGAGCCGGGCTGCGCCGCAGCGGCTGCAGGCAGCGGCTCCAGAGAATCGAGGGAGGAATGGCGAAGGCGAGCATCAGCCACGTCATCCACGAATCCAGAAGCGCCAGGACGCCCCGCGCATCGTGCAACGGGCACAACGGTGCGTTGGGATCCAGCCAGTGGTCCACCCTGTCCCCCAGCCACATGCCGAAGCCCCCAAACGCAGCCATGACAAGGAGCATGTCGCTGTGCGAGGAGAGCAGAAACCGCGCGCGCCAGGCGAACACCACCGCGAGGGCGGCAACAACGGTTGCCAGCGCCACGGGCAGCCACGGCAGCCCCAGCCACCAACGTGCGGCGGCAAACGGCGCCCCTTGCCCCAGCGTCAGCAGAGCCAGCAGCGCAGGCGCAAGGCGGATCAGCGGCGTGCGGGGCTGCACCGTCAAATCGCTGCCTCCTTTCCGCTCAAGCCGGAAGCAGGCGCGATGCCGGGCGCGGGCGGCTCCAGATCGGGAGTCAGGAAAGAGGCTGCCCGCCAGACCACCATCAGGCTCGAGCAGGTCATCAGCAGCGCAGCCAGAACGGGATGCAACATCCCCGCCGCGGCAACAGAGATGCCTGCCACGTTGTAAGCCGCCGCCCAGGCGAGGTTGGAACGTGCCAGCCGGCGTGCTCCCCGCGCGATTCGCAACAACTCGGGCAGGCGAACCACAGCTTCCGGACGCAAGACCCCGTGCGCCACATCGCGTGCGATGGGCGCGCCGGACTCGATAGCAAGCGCGGCATGCGCGGCCGACATGGCGGCGGAGTCGTTCACGCCGTCGCCCACGTACAACACTCTGCGCTCTCTCGCCTGAAGGGCACGAACGAGTTCCAGCTTTTCCAGAGGATCCAGACCGCAGCGCGCATCCGGGCATCCCAGCGCCCGGACGCGTTCCTCCGCGTCTCCGGAAACGGTCATGCTGTCCACGCCCAGCTCGCGGAGCGCCTCCCAAAGTGCACCGACGCCTTCCAGCGGTGCCTCTTCCAGCGCGACGAGCGCAGCGAGGCGGCGATCGAGCAGCACAGCCAGCAGGCGCGAGCCGGGCGAGGGGCGCGCGTCCTCCAGCAGACGCTGCCACTCACGCTCGTCTTCCGCCGCGAGCAGCTTTTCCGCCAGTCCCAGGTGCAGCTCGAAGGCGGAAGGCATCGAGGAAGCGCGGACGGTGGCCGCAATCCCCGAACCCGCGAGCAGACGCAACTCAAGAATCTCGAAATCCGGAGACGCGGCGGCATGCCCCCGGAAGGCGGCAGCAATGGGGTGCCCGCTCAGCCTCTCTGCGGCAGCGATCATCGCCAGCAGCGTCTCGCGCGCCAGCGGGCAGCCCGGCACTGTGAGGAATCTCGCCAGCCGCAGCTCGGCGCCCGTCAGGGTGCCGGTCTTGTCGAACACAACCAGATCCGCCTCCGCGATTCGCTCCACCGCCTCCCCGCTTCTCAGGTAGGCGCCTCGAAGAGCGAATCGCGCCATCGCTGCCCAGAACGCCAGAGGCGTGGCGAAGCCCAGCGCGCACGGGCAGGCGACCACCAGCACTGCCAGCCCGTTCATCAGCGCCGCTTCCACTCCGGAGCGCCAGAACCAGAATGCGGCGGTCAATAGCGCGGAGAGCCCCGCAACCGGCGTCAACCACAACGCGGCACGGGAGGCAACGCGCTCGGCGGGCGAAGGCGAGGAGCGGCTCCGCGCGATCGCGTCTGCGATGCGGTCCAACGAGCGTTCCGAGCCCGGCGCCGAGGCGCGGATCCAGAGCGCTGCGTCGGCGGGAGTCGCTCCGGCAGCGACGAAATCCCCTGTGTTCCGGGGCGCCAGAAACGTCTCGCCTGAAATCGCGGACGTGTGACACAACGCTGGGCCGCGCTCCACAATGCCATCCACCGGCGCCGGAGTGCCCGCGGGGACGGCCACCAGGTCGCCCGCACGCACCTCACGCACCGGCGTTTCAATCCATTCGCCCGAGGGCGCCCGCACCAGGCACGTTTCCGAAGTGACCGAGGAGAGCGAAACAGCCTGCAGCGCCCGCTGTTCCGCCTCGCCGGTGACCAACTTGCCGAGGCTGTAGACGACCAGCAGGATGGAGCTGACCTCGAAGTAGACCGGCCCCTCCCCGCGCCACAACGCGACGACGCTCGCGGCGAACGCCCCGGAGAGCCCGAGGCCGAAGAGCGGTTCCAGCGAGAGACGCCGCGCGCGCCAGTTCTCCGCAAGACCGTCCAGAAGAGGCTTCCCCAGGAGAGCGAACACGGCCAGCGTCAGGGCCAGAAGAACCAGATGGAGGATGCGGCGTTCCGGGGGCGTGGCTTCCGAAGTGTTGACGGCGAGCCCTACCGTCATGGTGTTCATGGCAAGAAAGGCCGAAATGCCGATCCGCCACCACCACGACGCCGGCGTGGCGCTGAGCCACGCCGCATGGCAGGATCCCTCCCCGCAGGAGCGTGCCGAAGGCTCGATAGCAGCCGGCGTGCTCATGTGCGCGGACCGTCAGCCACCGGTGCGGATCCCGCGGAGTTCAGCCTCGGTGAAGGGCGAGCTTCGGGTACCCGTGGCAGCGCGAACTTTTTCCACGAGAGCGGGTTCCACGGCGGAAGCCTGATTGCCGAACGACGCGCGGATGTAGGTCATCACGGCGGCGATCTGCTCGTCGGAGAGCTTCGTTCCCCACGCGGGCATCTCGCCGTTGTAAAGCACGCCCCGGACGCGCAACGGACCGCGGAGGCCATGCAACAGAATGGCCGCAAATTGTTCCGGCGGGCCGGTGACGAACTCCGAGCCGGCCAGCGGCGGATAGGCGCCTTCCACTCCGCCGCCGTCCTGCTGGTGGCAGGTGACGCAGTTGTTGTACACTCGGCGCCCGAGCGTCATGGGATCCACGGCCTTCCGGGCCGCGGGCGCCGCGGCCGGGCCGGCTCTCTCGTTGTACTGGTCCGCACGGAAGCCGCCGGAGTTCATGGCCAGATACCAGCCGGCCCATCCGGCGAGTGACAGGAAGGCGAGAATCAGCCAGACGGGCGCAGGCTCGAAGCCGTCGGTGGGTTCCGCCATCTCGCGCATGACGGCGCGGTGGAGCGGGATGACATCGGGGCTCTTGCTCTCTCCGGCCTCGAGGTCTTTCCGGAACTCCGGGCCGCGGGAAGTGTTGCTCGTCTCCTGCATGGCGGGTCAGCGTGCCTCCGGCACTTCGTAATTGTGATCGAGGCTGAGAAGATAGGCGACCAGCTTGCGGGCGCGCTCGCCGGGCACGATCCACGCGGGGCCGCCCTCCGCAAAAGCGTCCGGCAGCCGGACGGCATCCTCGGGAAGAGCGTTGCTGTCGCGGCGCAGTTCGAACAAGAACCGGTGCGGCGGCATGATCGAGCCAGGGGACGTGATGCGCGGATCGTAGAGGTGCAGATAATGCCATTCCGCGCTCGGCTGGCGCGCACCGATATTCATCAAGTCGGGTCCCGTGCGCATGGTTCCCATCAGGGGCGGGTCATCGTGGATGTAGTCCCGGGCCACGCTTCGCCGCATCCCCCAACCGCGCTCGAGGTCTGCCCCGAAGCCCTCGGGACGGACCTGCTGGGTATGACAGTAAATGCAGCCGAGGTCCATGTAAACCCGCCGCCCTTCTTCGATGTCGCCGAAGTAGCCCACCGGCAAGGTAACGTCCCGTTCCTCGTCTGTGACGGGCTGGGTGGAGCGCAGTTGCCTGTCAGGCAGCAAGACCAGCCCTGTCATCGACGCGATCAGGGTGGCGAGCACGCCCAGAGTCAGCATCCACGCGCGGTTCATCCTGCGGCTCCTTCCATCCGGGGTTCGGAACGGCGCTTCCAGGAGAGCAACGTGGGGCCGGGCAGCCAGGCGCCGCGCCGCCGCAGCATGTTCCAGAACAGCCATGCGAAAGCCAGGTGGCCCGCAGTCATCAGCACCCCCGCCGCGCTGCGCGACCAGAGCCACGGGACAGTGAAGCGCACAATGTCGAGAAACGGGATCCGCGGGTCGTTCATCATCCGGCCCTGTTCCCAACCCGCATACGTGAGACCCAGCCAGTAGAGCGCCATCCCCGTTGCTGTGGTCCAGAAATGCACGCGAATCCAGCCTGCCGAGTGCCACTCCGTACTCAACAGCCGCGGGGCCACATAATAGATGGCGCCGAACATCACCATCGTGAAGAACGCATAGACGCCCAGGTGGGCATGCGCGATCGTGTAGTGGGTGAAGTGCGTGATCTCGTTCACCGAACGCAGCGACTGGAGCGAACCCTGGATGCTCACGGCCGTGTAGCACATGGCACCGTAAACGACGAACCGCAGCGTGGGGCTGTGCTTCAGATAGTGGAAATGGCCGACCATCGTCAGGTGATGGTTCACTGCCACCGTGACCACCGGGATGAACATCATCACGCTGCCGACGATGCCCACCGTGATCAGCCAGGCCGGCAGCGGGCCCCCGATCAGATGGTGCGTCCCTGCCCAGTTGTAGAAGATGGCAAGCGTCCAGAAGCCGAGCAGCGAAAGATGGTAGCTGTGAACGGGACGGCCGATGACCTTAGGAATCAGGTAGTAGACTGTCGCGAGTCCGATCGGCGTGAACCACAGCCCCAGCACGTTGTGAGCAAACCACCAGTTGGCAGCGGCTTTCACCGCTCCTTTCGCCGCAGGAGTGTGCAGGAAGATCTGGGCAGAAACGTAGAGAATCGGAAACCAGAAGATCGCGCCGAACAGATACCACTGCGAGACATAGGTGTGGCGCGATTCGCGATTGCGGAACATGCGAATGCTCGCGGCGATGATCACGGCAATACAGAAGCCGAACAGCACCGCGGTGAATGGCGGGATCTCGATCCACTCGATGCTCGTGCTGTATCCGGCGAGGATCGCTCCGACGCCCACGGCGACGGTCAGGTTCCAGACGATAACGGTGGCAGGCAGGAGGGTGGGGAAGGGAAGGCGGTTGCGTGTGAGCCGCGCCTGCAGCCACAGCAGCGTCCCGACTCCCGCCATCGATCCCCAGCCGTAGATCATGGCTGCCAGGTGCGCCGGACGGACCCTGCCGAAGGTGAGCCACTCCCAGTCCGCAAGGAAGCCGGGCGTGTGCATCTTGACAGAGGCGATCAGGGCGAGCACGCTGCCGGCGAGCAGCCAGAAGACGGCGCTCGTGTAATACCAGACCACCGTTTGCCGGCACGACCGGTCAATCTGGATTCGCGTCAGACGCTCGCGCTCATCCTGCGCGGGAGGAACGGGTTGCGATGTGGCTGTCATGGGAGCGGTTCAGTTCCGGAACAGCTGCCGGGGAATCGGTCCGTGACGGCGCCCGGGGGCTCCTCCTCGTCGAAGATGCTGAGAGCGGCCTCGCGAAGGTTGTCGAACTCGCCGCGCCGGATCGACCAGACGAGGGCGGCGATTGCGGTTGCTCCAAAGACGGCTGCCAAGCCCCAGAGAACGAAATAGAACGGAGCCATTTTCCCCTCAGCATGACAGATGCGCGCCCGGCGCGTGCGTGACAGCCGCCAAGGCTCACCCCTGGCGGAAAGAATCATCCGACGGGAGATTTCTCTCTCTCCGTTCACATGGGGCCGCGAACGGATCCCGGCCGGACGAGATGACGCAGCGGCTTTTTCCGGGATCCCGGGATGAGCCTCCGGGTAGGTGCGGGACAGCCGCTGGCAGCGGCTGGCAGGACCCGCCCGACGAAGCGCTGAGGAAAGATGAGCGGAAATGCTCTGCCGCCCCGGGCGCCCGGCCCGAGATGCCGCATATCCAGGACCGCAAGACCCTTTCGGCGGCATTTCAGCCACTCCTCACCCTGCTCGCTGCGGGCAGCTGTTCTCTCAGAAGCAGGACGGAGTCAGAGCGGCGAGCGTCGACTGCCCATCGCCGGTTCGAGAGCAGACGGCCCCCCGGATGCGACTTTCTTCTGGCCTGCTCCTCCGGCTCGCCTTGCACGTCCTTATCGAACCTGCCATGCGAACAGTCCTCCGGGCGCTGAACTGCTCCAGGTCAGTGCAAGTGCCGGATCTCGAGCGAAGCTGAGGTTGTTTGCTCCGCCCGGGCCTCCGGGATGCCCTGTGTGCTGCGGTTCCGCGCTCCGGGGCCGGGAAAGTTGGCTGCCGGCATCTCATTTCTGGTGCGCCAGCTGGTGTTGCCTGCAATATCGAGAACCCGGTGCCGCGGGACGAGTGCAGCGATTCCCGCTCGCGGTGATCGCCGCGCAACGCACGACGGCTGGCTTGCGGTCCGGCGCGCCCGCGGCAGGCTCGGCCGGCTGCTGCAGGGCGTCGAACCGGGGCGGATTCGCCACCGCGCCTTTCTGCTCGCTGAGTGTGCGCAGCAGCGCATCCAACTGCGCCTCGGTCTCCGCCAGCCTCGACTTCAACTCGGTCAACTGCGCGATGAGCGTCTCTATGCGCGCAGCTTCACCCGCGCAGCCGCCCGGCGGGGACGCCGGTTCCAGCGGCAGGCTCGCCGCCACGCACAGGCAAGCAAGAACCCGGAATGCCCTCACGTCATTACTAGTGGCGTCCCGGGCCCTGTTTTCTCAGAGTTGGGCCACGTCTCCTGCCGCCCGGTGCAAGAGTGAGCCTCCGTCCGCCCCGTCCGGTGCGGGGCTCTACAACTCGAAACGGATCCCTTGTGCCAGCGGCAGGTCTTTTGACCAGTTGATCGTCACCGTCTGCCGCCGCATATATGCCTTCCAGGCGTCCGAACCTGCCTCGCGCCCGCCGCCCGTCTCCTTCTCTCCGCCAAACGCCCCGCCAATCTCGGCGCCCGAGGTCCCGATGTTGACATTTGCGATTCCGCAGTCCGACCCGCTTGCGGAGAGGAACGTCTCCGCGGCAATCAGATTGCGTGTGAAGATGGCCGAGGAAAGCCCTTGCGGCACGTCATTGTGCCACCGGATCGCCTCTTCCAGATCCTCGTACTCAATCAGATAGAGGATCGGAGCGAAGATCTCTTCCTTCAGGATCGGCATGTCCGCCCGCGCCCGCACGAGCGCCGGCTCGACGAAGTGGCCCGGCCGGTCCAGCCGCCGTCCGCCAAAGATCAACTCCCCGCCCTGTTCCATGGCCCGGCGGAGCCCGTCCATCATTTCTTCCACGGCCGCTCCATTTACCAGCGGACCCATCAAAGTATGCTCGTCCAGCGGATCTCCGATCCGGATCTGCGAATAGGCATGCTTCAGCCGTTCCGTGAAAGTCTGCGCAATCTCCCTGTGAAGGAACAGCCGCCGGATCGTCGTGCATCGCTGTCCGGCTGTGCCAACGGCGCCAAACAGCACCGCCCGCAACGCGAGGTCCAGATCCGCATCCGGCTCGATGATGACTCCGTTGTTGCCTCCCAGCTCGAGAATCGTCCTGCCCAGCCGTCTGCCCACCACTTCGGCCACGCGGTAGCCCATCTGGCAGCTGCCCGTCGCACTCACCAGGGGCACGCGCCTGTCTGCCAGCAGCCTCTCGCCCACCGTCCCGCCACGCCCGATGACCAGCGTGAAGACGCCCGGCCATCCGTTGGCCTCCAGCACTCTCTGGCAGATCCGCTGCACCGCGATCGCGCACAGCGGCGTTTCCGAGCTCGGCTTCCAGATCACCGTGTCGCCGCATACCGCAGCGATAAAGGCGTTCCAGCTCCACACTGCTACGGGAAAGTTGAATGCCGAGATCACCCCCACCGCCCCCAGCGGATGCCACTGCTCGTACATCCGGTGCTGCGGACGCTCGCTCTGCATCGTGAGACCGTACAGCTGGCGCGAGAGACCCACGGCGAAATCCGCCATGTCGATCATCTCCTGCACTTCTCCCAGCCCCTCGGCCAGGATCTTGCCCATCTCGAGCGAAACCAGAGCCCCGAGTTCCTGCTTGTGCGCCCGCAACTCCAGCCCGATTTGCCGGATCACCTCGCCGCGCTTTGGCGCCGGGTACATTCGCCAGCGCAGGAAAGTCTCGTGCGCTGCCGCCGCCACCGCCTCGTAATCCTCGGCGGAAGCCATTGCCACGCGCGCCAATGGTTCGCCCGTCGAGGGATTGTAGCTGGTCAACTCCCCGCCGCCGGGCGTTTGCACCCACTGCGCTCCGCATGCGCCGGAATTCCACTCGTCGATGCCGAGCCTCGACAAAATTTGCCTGGGATCCATGCCTGCCTCCGGCTCCCCATTCTATCGGCAGCCAGATCCTGCCGATGGCGCGCCTGCGACGGAGGTATCTTCCGGTGCATTGACAAGAACCGCCGAGAGACACTTCCGCTCGAGCGCGGTGGCCGCCCGGCGGATCAAGCCCCCGAAAGGCGCCGGGCTCTCGCGCCCTCGGACGCTCTGCTTCTGCGGACAGCTGGATCATCCCGGTTCTGCTTGCCGGAGCCCGTCTTTTCGCTGTGTTGTGCCCGATGAAGAAACCACACTCTATGCAAATCCAAGCCGGACCCTCAGGGAAAAAACGAATGAATTGCCGAAGAAAAATCTGCACCCATCTCAAAATTGGACTCAAGACGAAGGAGTGGAAGGCATGCGGGGAGAGCATGAGGCACAGGGGCTTCGAGGGAGAGGAGGTGGGTCGGGAGAGAGGAAAGAACCCTTCGCCTTGAGTCCACCCTGTGGCCGTGACCTTCATCGCTGCCACCCGGAAAAGCACACGCCTTGCCATACCGGCAAGTAATTGAAAGCTGGGGCGATCCTGTTGAGTTTCTTCCTTCCGGGCAAGAGACAGCCCTGCCATGTTCCGCCTTGGTGCACCATCCTGGCAGTGAGGCCCAATCCGGCACGCGCCCGGCTGGGCCGGAAGGAACGTCCACGGCCGCCCGGCCGATGGTGACCCGATTTCCGTCCGCCGCCGCCCGTCCCGCAGCCCCGCGCACAAGCTCCTGTGCGGTCCGGCTTCAAATCAATGTTGAACAGCGGGGCCGCCCGCTCCCGCGTCCGGCAAAAAGTAGAACGCCAGAGCGAGCATCGCATACACCGCCAGCAGCATGGCGCCTTCCAGCCAGTTGGACTCGCCGTCAGACGCAATCTGCGCGGCGATCACGGCGGTCACCACCACCGCCAGCACCTCCGCGGGCGTGAACACCAGATCCATCGGGCCCGGTCCCACCCCATGGCTGAGCAAGACCAGCAGCGGAGCCACGAACAGCGCCACCTGGATGCTCGACCCCACGGCAATCGAGAGGCTCAGATCCATGCGGTTCTTCCACGCCATCACGATCGCGGACGAGTGCTCGGCGGCGTTGCCGATCACCGCCACCACGATCACGCCCACGAACACCTGCGACATGCCCCACGCATGCGCCGCCTGTTCGACGCTGCCCACCAGCACCTCGCTCATCCAGGCGATCAGAGCCGTGGAAACTGCCAGCACCGCGATGCTGCGTCCGCGGCTCCACGGCGCATGGGGTTCGCCTGCCCCGGCTTCCGTGCTCGACGGAAGACCCCGGAAAAAGCTCCGGTGTGTGACCAGCGAAAAAACCAAATGCGCCCCATAAATTGCCAGCAAAACCACCGAAATTTCCAGGCTCAAATCGTTCTCCACCTCGCGCGAGGCGCCGGCCACGTGATGAAAAACAGCCGGCACCACCAGCGCAATGGCGGACAGAGTCAGCAGCGTCGCCTGCGCGCGCGCCGCCAGCGCCTGAAACGACTGGGTCCTGTGGCGGATGCCACCGGCCAGCATGGCCAGCCCCGCCACGAGCAGAATATTGCCGATGATCGATCCCGTCAGCGACGCCTTCACCACGTCGTGCAGTCCGCGTTGCAGCGCCGCGATGGCAATGATCAGCTCCGCCGCGTTGCCAAAGGTGGCGTTCAGCAGCCCGCCCACGCCCTCCCCCGTATGCGCGGCCAGATGCTCGGTGGCGTGGCCGAGCCAGCCCGCCAGCGGCAGGATCGCCAGGCACGCCGAGGCGAAGATCCAGCCGTGCGCCGAGGGAACCCACCATTCCAGCGCAGCCGTCACCGGGACAAAGACGAGGAGCCAGTCAAGGGAGAGCCGCAGTCGCATGGGATTCGCGCCGCCTCCATCCATCCGGAAGACTCCCGCTATTTTCTCACTGACGCGGGCGCGGCCGGCGCCGGCCGGGATATCCTGCGGTCATGCACGCAGGCGGCGCCTTGCGGTTTGTTGTGCTGCTCGGGCTCGTGAGCCTGTTTGCGGACATGACCTATGAGGGCGCCCGCAGCATCTCCGGGCCGTTTCTCGCCTTGCTGGGCGCCAGCGGCGCTGCCGTCGGCCTCGTCTCCGGCTTTGGCGAGTTCGCGGGCTACGCATTGCGCCTGGCCGCCGGCTGGATCACCGACAGGACGCGCCGTTACTGGACCCTCACCCTCGCCGGCTACGCCGTGAACCTCCTCGCCGTGCCCGCGCTCGCACTTGCCGGACGCTGGGAAACCGCCGCTGCGCTTCTTGTGATGGAGCGCATTGGCAAAGCCCTTCGCAACCCGCCCCGCGATGCCATGCTCTCCTTCGCCACCCGCAGCCTTGGCGCCGGGCGCGCTTTCGGACTCCACGAGGCGATGGATCAGATTGGCGCGATCCTCGGGCCGCTCATCGTCGCTGCCGTTTTGCAGTGGCGCGGAGGCTACCGGGAATCCTTCGCCGTTCTGCTGATCCCCGCCCTGATCGCGCTCTCCATTCTCGCTGCAGCCCGGCGCGAATTTCCCCGCCCGCAGGAGCTCGATCCGCAATTGCCCGAAGTCCACGCGCACGGCTTCTCCAGACAGTACTGGACGCTGGTCGCCGCAGCCGCCCTTTGCGGGGCCGGATTCGCCGACTTCCCGCTCATCGCCTTCCACATGGAACGCTCGCAATTTTTCAGCGATGCCTGGATCGCCGTCCTGTACGCCGTCGCCATGGGCGTGGACGCGCTGGCAGCCCTTCTGCTCGGGCGCTGGTTTGACCGCCGCGGCGCACGCGTCGCAGCAGCCGCTCCGCTGATGGCCGCCCTCGCCGCGCCGCTTGCATTTCTCGGCAATGCAGCCACCGCGTGGGCGGCGGCAGTGGCATGGGGCGTCGCCATGGGCGCGCAGGAGTCCGTTCTCCGCGCGGCGGTGGCCCGGCACGCGCCGCCGGAAAGACGCGGGGCGGCGTTTGGCCTGTTTCATGCCGCCTTCGGATCCGCGTGGTTCGCCGGCAGCGCGCTCCTCGGCTTGCTCTATGACCGCTCGCTGCCCGCTCTGGCGTCGGCAGCCGTCGTCCTGGAACTCGCCTCCCTCGCCCTGTTTTTCTCGATCCGTCCCGCCCCCGCGCGCTGACGCCGCGCCCGCCTCATCGCGCCCTGAGCCGCAACGCCTTCACGCGAACCCGTGTTGCTTTCGGTGCAGCGGCGCGTCGAACCGCTGCGTCGTCTTGAAAAGCTCGTAGCGGCCGTCCCCGCTCACCGCCCGCACGCGCTGCAACAGCGCATTCAGCTCCGCTGCATCCATGGGCCGGAAATTCCGGGCAATTTGCACAGCCCGATTCAAGTCCTCCATGGAGGCGAGCCCCACCACCTGCACGCTCACCGGCTGCGAGAGGAAATACCGGTAGCACTCCTCCACCGTCACCACTCCGTCGGCGAGCATCCGCCCGTCGCCTCCGCATCCTTTCATCCCGATCACCCCCACGCCCTTCTTCTGGCACTCCGGCACCACCTCGTGGCGGAAACTCTCAAATGCATGATCCATGATGTTGATCGGCATCTGGCACGCGTCCCAGGGAAAATCCAGCGCCAGCATCTTGCGGTGAATGCGCGGATGCTTGTGGCCCGTAAATCCGATAAACCGCACTTTGCCCTGCTTTTTCGCCTCCAATGCCGCCCGCAAACCGCCCTGTTCCATCAAAAATTCCGGGTCATTGTGATAGTTGCACTCATGAAATTGCCACAGGTCGATCACGTCCGTCCGCAGCCGCCGCAGGCTGTCTTCCAGATGCTGCATGGCGCCCGCGTAATCCCGGGCGCACACCTTCGTCATCAGAAAGACGCGCTTGCGGTAGCCGTCCATCGCCAGCGCTTTGCCCATCACCTCCTCGGCGCGCCCGTTGTGGTAGTCCCAGGCGTTGTCCATGAAGGTGATGCCTGCATCCACGGCGGCGTGGACCAGCCGGATGGATTCGCTTTCGTCCTTCGGCCGCGCCTGATGGTGCCCGCCCAGCCCCAGGATGCTCACCTCCACACCCGTCTTGCCCAACGGGCGCCGCGGAATGTCTCCACCGCCCTGTGCGAACGCCGCGCCGGCCGCAGCCGCCGCAGCCGCCAGCAGGTCTCTCCGGGGAAGCGTCGTCATCGTGCCCTCTGCCTCCGCGGCCATTCTACTCCACCCGCTTCACGCGGAACGCGCCCGGCACCGCATCCGGCTTCCGCTGCCCGGCCGGTATTGTCAGCTCATTGCCATCCCGCAGCGCCTGATACGCGGGAGAGAGAATTTCCACCCCTGCGGCATTGAACTTGTCCTGAATGCTGGCATGCAACGCCGATTACGTGGACGCCATCGCGTTCGGCCTGTCCGTGTATGCATTGATCTCGTAGGAGACGTGAACATCGTTCAGCGAGGTCTGCAGCACGAACGGCGCAGGCTCCTTCAGCACGCCCGGGGTGTCCAGCGCCGCGGCGATCAGCAACTCGTGCACTTTCCTCCACGGCGCGTCGTAGCCGATCGTCACCGTCGTATGCAGAATGAGCTGCCCCTCTTTCCCCTTCTCGCTGTAATTCAGGATCTGGCCCCCGAGGATCGCCGCGTTCGGGATCGTCACCTCCACGTTCTTGGTCGTCCTGAGCCGTGTGACCAGCAGCCCCTTCGCAATGACGTCCCCCGTGGTCTCGGCGCTCTTCACACGGCCGCCCGCGCGGAACGGACGCATGTAGGCAAGCACCACCCCCGCCATCATGTTGCTCACCGCCGAGCCCGACCCCAGCGAAATCACCACGCCCAGAAAAATCGAAACCCCCTTGAATGCTTCGGTGTGGCTCCCGGGCAGGCAAGGAAAAACGATGATCAGAACCAGCACCACCACAGCCACGCGCAACAGCTGACAGCTGATGCCCGCCGTCTCCGGATGGATCGCCCGCACGGTCAGGTCGCCGCGTTCGATCGCCTGAAACAGGAGCCGCCCCACCTGCAGCCCGTAATAGGCCATCGCGCACACCACGAGCACGAATAACCCGCGGGGCAGGTAGTTCGCCACGCCCCTCGCCGCCTCCCGCACCGCATCCCACACTGTTGGCAGCAGCGACACCGAAATGCCCTCCGTCGCCGGGAACAGGCTGAAGCTGTAGGTGAGCAGAAGGGAAAGCCAGACAATCGCCAGGACCGCTGCCGCGATTTTCGCCAGCATCAGCGCCAGCAGGGCCAGACGCTCGAGGATCAGCAGCACCAGCCCTTGCGCCGCCTTCCGCTTCGCCAGGCTTTCAAACCACGTGCGGATGAATGCCTGCGCGCCCTCCACCAGCCGTTTCAGCAGCCACAACACGGCCGCAAAAAACGCCCACGCCAGAATCAGCTTCAGGATGCTCAGCAGCAGCGACTGCCACGAATGCCTCCCCCGGTACGCGGCAAGCGCCTCCCGCACCGCCTGCGCGCGCTTCTCTGCCAGCGCCGCGATGTCCGTGCCCTCCGCGCGTGCGTCCGCCTCCGTCACTGCCACGACGCGGACGCGGCCAGCATGGATCACGGCGCCGCTCTCTTCCATCCGCCAGGAAACGTCCGGGGATCCAAGCCTCGCTGCCTCTGCCAGCCGCCGCTCCACTTCCGCCGCCCTTTCCTGCGGCGTCAACACGCCCACGCCGGCTCGCAAGCGCATCACTTCGCGCCCCTCCAGCCGGACAGGCGCGCCCTCTGCTGCCGCCTGCCCCGAAGTGGAACTGCCAGCCCCGCCCAGAGCAGAAAAATCATCCGCATCATGTCCTGTCAGACTACCGCACGCTGCGGCCCGCGTCTGCCCGCCCGCACCCTTCCGCCCGCCGCCGCCCTGCGATAGCATGGCTCGCGGAGGCTCAGCCATGTTGCTTATCCGCTCCGTTGCAGACAAGCTCGGCATCCCGGAAGATGCGCTGGAATATTACGGCAAATATACTGCAAAATTACGCCTCGAATTGCTGGAAAATGCGCCGCGCCGCGGCAAGCTGATTCTGGTGACGGCCATCACCCCCACGAGCCACGGCGAAGGCAAGACCGTCGTCTCCATCGGACTGACGCAGGCGCTCGAAAGACTGGGGCGCCGCGCCGCGGTCACTCTCCGCGAGCCCTCCCTTGGCCCCGTCTTTGGTCTCAAGGGCGGCGCCACCGGCGGCGGCCTCTCCCAGGTCATCCCCAGCGAAATGATCAACCTCCATTTCAACGGGGATTTCCACGCCGTCACCAGCGCCCACAATCTGCTTGCCGCGATGATCGACGCCCACCTGCATCACGGCAATGCTCTCGGGATTGACGTCGACGAAATCACCTGGCCGCGCGCCCTGGACATGAACGACCGCGCACTCCGCCACGTCATCGTCGGCCTTGGCGGCAAGGCCAACGGCGTTCCCCGCGAAACCGGCTTCGTGATCACTGCCGCCAGCGAAATCATGGCCATCCTCGCCCTCGCCCGCGACCGCGAGGACCTGCGCGCGCGCCTCTCGCGGATCGTCATCGGCCTGAACCTCAAGGGCGAGCCCGTCCGCGCCGCCGACCTCGGCGCCACCGGCGCCATGATGGTGCTCCTGAACGAGGCGATCATGCCGAATCTGGTCCAGACGACGGAAGGCTCTCCTGCCCTCGTCCATGCCGGTCCCTTCGCCAACATCGCCCACGGCACTTCCAGCGTGATCGCCCAGCGCATGGCGCTCGCGCTCGCCGATTACGTTGTCAACGAAACCGGCTTTGGCGCGGACCTCGGGGCCGAAAAATACTTCAACATTGTGATGCCCTCGAGCGGGCTTCGCCCCGACGCCGCTGTCCTCATCGCCAGCGCCCGCGCCCTCTGCGCGCAGGGCAATGGCGGCGAGAAGGGCCCATTTTCTCTGGACGCCCTGCGCCGCGGCATGGCGAATCTCGCCCGCCACCTCGACAACCTCCAGAAATTCCACGTCCCCGTGGTCATCGCCATCAACCGCTTCCCCGACGACTCCGACGAAATGATCCGGGAAATCCGGCTCTTCGCGAGCGAACGCGACGTCCCCGCGGTGCCGGTGGACGCCTTCGCTCGCGGCGGAGAGGGAGCCATCGAGCTTGCCGAGGCAGTTCTGGATACGCTCGAAAACCGCATCGCCGCTCCGGAGCCGCTCTACAAGCCCGAGGTCAGCCTCCGCACGAAGATCGAGACCATCGCGAGGGAAATTTACGGGGCTGCGGCCGTCTATATCGAAAGCAAAGCCCGAAAGAAGCTCGAGCGGTACGCGGCCGCCGGTTTCGGCAACCTTCCGGTGTGCATGGCGAAGACGCAATCCTCGTTCACTGATAATCCGAAAATCTACGGCGCGCCCACCGGCTGGACCCTGACTGTCACGGATGCCGATCTCGCTGCCGGAGCAGGCTTCGTCGTTGTCATCGCCGGCAATATGATGCGCATGCCCGGCCTTGGCCGCGAACCCCAGGCCATTCGCATGGACGTCGATTCGAAAGGCAATATCTTCGGGCTTCGCTGAAGGACGTTCCTTCAGCGCCCGTGCATGCGGGGAGCAGGCGGGGAGGCTCTTCGAATTCCCCGGCTCAGCCATTTGCTTCCTGTTGGGGGCTCTGATGAGGGTGAGGCTCTCGAGGATCGCGGTCCTCTCCGCACCCGCGGAGAATTCTTGGTCTGCGCTGGCGCTGCTCCCGCTCTGCTCGCGGAGTTCCCCCGGCGCTTGCGCCGGGGCCGCGCTTCAATTCCTCGATCCCGGTGCCAAGACACAGGCAGCGCTGCAGGCGCTCTTTGCGCTCGTGCTCCGTGATTGAGGCTCGGTTCGTGTCGTTCCCTTGGCGCTTGCGCCGGGGCCGCGATGGCCGTGCTGTCGCAATGGCCCCGGCGGGGTCGCTCAAGGGGAACCACGCTCGCGGCACAACCCCGCCGGCGATGGCGGCAGGTCGTCTCTTGTACAGGCAGCCTGGCGGCAACAAAAGCAACGCAGGCCGAGCGCACGTTCCGGGCCAAGCGTAGGTGGATGGCCGCACATTAGCAGTTTCCAGCAGGTAGCGCGGCCCGACGCAAGCGTCGGGGGAATCCGAAGAAATTGCGCACGATAGCAACGCGAGAAACGCGGCCGCGGCGCGAGCGCCGGGGGAACCACGCAGGCAGCACGAGCAAAACCATGGCGCAGAGAGAGCCGGCGCCATGCCACAGAAGGGATTGCCCGCGAAGATCGCCGGCCAAGTGGTTGACTCATTGTTGGCGGGCTGAAAGGGGAGCCCGTGGTGTCGGCGAGGGAATTCCGCCTCCAGCGGCATCCTCGGTTTGCGCCGCCGGATGAAGAAGAGCGGCAGCGGTTCTTTGGGAGCCCCGTGCGCGATCCCATTCTATTACTCCTGCCGCCGCGCACGCGCCCATGGCGAAGGCGGCAGTGGATTGCGCAAATCCTTTCCTCGCGGAGCTCCTCGTCTCCAGCCGGGCAGGCTTCGCGGCCTCACCGTTGTCTCCCCGGGGCCAACCCGAGGCCCACGGCCCACGCTCGCCGCGAGCCCGTCCTCAGAAGACTCACGGTGCGCCTCTGCCTGAAGCCAGATTCTGGCCGTGCGTGGCTCGTCTCTCAAGCGACGTTCGGCCCGATGCTTCCCGCCAGGGGCAGGAAACGTTTGCTCTGGGCTCCCGGTTCCCGCCGCCCGTATCAGGCGGGATCCGCCCCCGCCCGCTGCGTATATTCCACGAACTCGTGCAACTTCGCCCTTGCCGCCCCGCTGTCGATCGCCTCTGCCGCCCGCTGCATCCCCTCTTCGAAAGTCGCCGCCGCCCCTGCCGCACGCAGCGCCACCGCAGCGTTTACCAGAACGATGTCCCGCCTCGCCCCGTGGTGGCCCCCAAGCACCTCAAGAATGATTCGCGCATTCTCCTGCGCGTCGCCTCCCTGCAGCTCCTCCAGCCGCGCCCGCTTCACTCCGAAGCGCTCCGGCTCAACCACCTCGTGCTCGATCGCCCCGTGCACAATGCCCATCAGGTGCGTCGGCGCCGTCGTGGAGACCTCATCCAGCCCATCCTCCCCGTGCACGACATACCCGCGCTCCAGCCCGAGCGACGCCAGAGTCACCGCCATCAACTCCGCTGCCCGCAAAGAGGGCGCCCCCACAAGCTGAGCCGTGGCTCCCGCCGGGTTCGTCAGCGGGCCCAGGAGATTCATCACCGTCCTCGTCTTCAGCTCCGCCCGCGCCGGCGCTGCGTGCTTCATGGCCGGGTGCAGCGCGGGCGCGAACAGAAACCCGATTCCCGTCTCGCGGATGCACCGCGCCATCTGCGCCGCATCCGTCAGCAGCCTCGCACCCAGGGCTTCCACCACGTCCGCGCTTCCGCATCTCGATGACATCGACCGGTTGCCGTGCTTGGCCACGGCCACCCCGCAGGCTGAGGCGACGAACGCGACCGCCGTGCTCACATTGAACGTGCCGCTCTGATCCCCTCCGGTGCCGCACGTGTCCAGCACCGCCCGGTCCCGGATGCCATGCTCCACGCGCACGGAATGCTCGCGCATCGCCTGTGCCAGCCCCAGCAGCTCGTCCGCCGTCTCCCCCTTCACGCGCATCGCCGCCAGAAATGCCGCGATCTGCGCCGTCGAGGCTCGCCCTTCCAGAATCTCTTCCATGGCTGCCATCGCCTCCAGCGACGACAGCGACTCCCTGTCCATCACCTTGTGCAGGTAGCTGAGAAACGGCATGTTATAGTGAAAAACGGGGCTTTTTCCGAGCCTACCACAAGCCCAACACCATGAAAATCCACGAATACCAGGCCAAGGAGATTCTTTCGCGCTACGGCGTCCCCATCCCCCGGGGCAGGGTCGCCTCCACGGCCGCCGAGGCTCGCGCCATTGCTGAAGAGATCGGCGCCCGCGTCGTGGTGAAGGCCCAGATCCACGCGGGCGGCCGCGGCAAGGGCGGCGGCGTCAAGCTCGCCTCCACGCCCGAGGAGGCGGAATCCGTCGCCTCGCAGATTCTCGGCATGACCCTCGTGACCCACCAGACCGGCCCCGAAGGACGCCTCGTCCGCAAGGTGCTTGTCGAGGAAACCCTGCCCATCGCCCAGGAGCTTTACGCCGGGATCGTCCTCGACCGCACCCAGGGACTGCCCGTTCTGATGGCCTCCGCTGCCGGCGGCATGGAGATCGAGGAAGTCGCTGCGAGGACGCCCGAACTCATTCTGAAGCAATCTTTCGATCCCGGCGACGGCCTGCTCCCCTTCCAGGCGCGCAAACTCGCTTTCGGCATCGGCCTCTCCGGCGCCGCAGCCTCTGCCGCCGCGAAGCTCTTCCAGGCGCTTGCCCGCGCGTGGGTGGAAACAGACGCCTCGCTCGCCGAAATCAATCCCCTCGTGGTGACCGAAGACCAGCGCGTCATCGCCCTCGACGCCAAATTCAATTTCGACGACAACGCCCTGTACCGCCATCCGGAAATCGCCGCGCTTCGCGACACGAACGAGGAAGATCCCCTCGAGGTCGAGGCCTCGAAATTCGGCCTGAATTACATCAAGCTCGACGGCAACGTGGGCTGCATGGTCAACGGCGCCGGACTCGCCATGGCCACCATGGACATCATCAAGTACGCCGGCGGCAGCCCTGCCAACTTCCTCGACGTCGGCGGCGGCGCCAATCAGGAGCAGATCACCAACGCTTTCCGCATCCTGATGTCGGACCCCCACGTCAAGGCGGTTCTCATCAACATCTTCGGCGGCATCCTCCGCTGCGACACGCTTGCCTCCGGCGTCGTCGCCGCCGCCCGCGAGCTCGACTTCAAACTTCCGCTTGTGATCCGCATGGAGGGCACCAACGTCGAAGAAGGACGCCGCATTCTCCGCGAATCCGGCCTGAATTTTACCGTCGCCGACGGCATGAAAGACGCTGCCGAAAAGGTCGTTGCTCTCGCCAGCCAGTCATAGAGGATTTCCCGTCATGAGCATTCTTGTCAACAAAAACACCCGCGTGCTCGTGCAGGGCTTCACCGGCAGGGAAGCCACTTTTCACGCCCAGCAATGCATCGCCTACGGCACGAATATCGTAGGCGGCGTCACCCCCGGGAAGGGCGGAACCACGCATCTCGACCGTCCCGTATTCAACACTGTCGCCGAGGCGGTGCGGGCCACCGGCGCCGACGCGAGCGTCATCTTCGTTCCGCCTGCCTTCGCCGCCGACGCCATCATGGAAGCGGCCGACGCGGGCATCCGCCTGGTGGTCTGCATCACGGAAGGCATCCCGGCCCTGGACATGGTCCGCGCGTGGCGCTTCCTGAAAAATTACCCGAATACGCGCCTCATCGGCCCGAATTGCCCGGGCATTATCACCCCCGGTGAATGCAAGATCGGCATCATGCCGGGTCATATTCACAAGCCCGGCCCTGTCGGGGTCGTCTCCCGCTCCGGCACCCTCACTTACGAGGCCGTCGGACAGCTCACCGCGCTCGGCATCGGCCAGAGCACGTGCATCGGCATCGGCGGCGACCCGATCATCGGAACCACGCACGTCGACGCGCTGCGGCTCTTCAACGAAGATCCGCAGACCGAGGCCATCATCATGATCGGCGAGATCGGCGGCACGGCGGAAGAAGAGGCCGCTGCCTATGTCAAACAGCACGTCCGGAAGCCTGTCATCGGCTTTGTCGCCGGGCAGACCGCGCCGCCGGGCCGCCGCATGGGTCACGCCGGCGCCATCATCAGCGGCGGCTCCGGCAAAGCGAGCGACAAGATGGCCGCCATGGAAGACGCCGGAATTCTTGTCTGCAAGACCCCGGCCGAAATCGGCGCCCGCGCCAAGGCGGCGCTCAAATGCTAGCGGCTTTCCCTGCGCCCCTGTCAGCGGGGGCTTGGCCCTGCTGCTCGCAGGGCTGCGAGTTTCAGGGGCTGCACGGTTGACTCCTGCGCCCCGCGAGTTTCCCCGGCGGTCGGAACCGCCTCCGCCGCGCTCCGCCGCGGCGCCGGAAAATACCTCTGAACAGAAAGCAGAATCACCATGCCTGTTGAACGCACACTCGCCATCATCAAGCCTGACGCAGTCGCCGCCGGCAATGCCGGCAAGATCATCTCCATGATCGAGGAGGCGGGGTTCCGCATCCTTGCCATGCGGATGCAGACTCTCACGCGCGCCGAAGCGGAAGGCTTCTACGCCGTTCACCGCGGCAAGGGCTTCTTCGAGGAACTTGTCGCCTTCATGACCGAGGGCCCTGTGATCCTGATGGCGCTCGAGCGCGAGGACGCCATCGCCAAGTGGCGCGAAGTCATGGGCGCCACCGATCCGAAGAAGGCCGCCCCCGGCACCGTTCGCGCCCTCTACGGCACCGACATCGGCCGCAACGCCAGCCACGGATCCGACGCGCCGGAAACGGCCGCCTTCGAGCTTTCCTGGTTCTTCCGCGGCTGCGAGCTCGGCTGATCCCCGCCGCGAACGCGGCAGCCTTGCGGGCCATCGATCGCCCCCGCCGCTCCGGCGGGAAGCATATACTCGGTGCGGAGAGCCGAAATGCCAGCATCCCGCATCGACCGCCGCACGTTTTCCGCCTCGCTGCTCGCCCCGCTCCTCTCCGCGCAGCCGCCGGACTGGGTGGAGCTGTTCAACGGACAGTCTCTCGACGGATGGAAGCCGAACGAGAGCCCCTCGTCCTGGCGGGTTGAAGGCGGGGCGATCCTGGCCGCCGGGCCGCGTTCTCACCTCTTTTACACGGGCCCCGTTCAGGAGGCGCGGTTCCGCAACTTCGAGCTGGAAGTCGAGGCGCTCGCCGAGCCCGGCGCCAATTCCGGCGTCTATTTCCATACAGCCTTCCAGCCGGAGGGCTGGCCGCAGCGCGGCTTCGAGGTGCAGATCAACAACACCGCCACCGGGGAAGGGAATTACCGCGAAAACAAGAAGACCGGCTCGCTGTATGGAGTCCGCAACGTCTACCGGCAGTTCGTGAACGACAACGAGTGGTTCACCCTGAACGTGCTGGTTCGCAACCGCAACGTGCAGGTGCGTCTCAACGGCATGCTGACGGTCGATTACACGGAGCCCCTGCCGCCCCCTCCCTATCCCGGCATGGAGAAGGAGCGCCGCCTCGGGAGCGGAACGTTCGCCCTGCAATGCCACGATCCCGGCTCGCGCGTCCGCTTTCGCCGGATCCGCGTGCGCCCGCTGCCCGAGAATCTTCCGCTGCCTGCCGGCGCGGTGGAACCGGTGGCAGATGCCGATTGGCGCGACATCCTGGGCCTCGGCGCGCAGAACTATCCCATGGTGGATTATCACGTCCATCTGAAGGGTGGGCTGACGCTCGCACAGGCGCTTGACCGTTCGCGGCTCGACGGCATCTTCTATGGCTTCGCCATCAACTGCGGCAAGGGGCATGAAGCCGAGAACGACGAGGGCGCGCTGAAATTCTTCGAACGCATGAAGGGGCAGCCCTGCTTCATCGCCATGCAGGCGGAGGGGCGCGAGTGGACGCAGATGTTCTCGCGCCGCGTCGCCGCCATGTTCGACTACATCTTCACGGACTCGATGACCTGGACTGACAACCGCGGGCGCCGCATGAGGACATGGATCCCCTCCGAGGTGGGCACGATCGCCGACCCGCAGGAGTTCATGGACACGCTCGTCGCCCGCGCCGTGGAAATCATCGAAAAAGAACCCATCGATATCTACGTAAATCCGACTTATATTCCCGATCAGCTCCAGCCCCGCTACGACGAGCTCTGGACCGAGGAGCGGATGCGCAAGGTCCTGCAGGCGCTGGCCCGCAACGGCGTCGCCATGGAAATCAACGACCGGTACGAGATTCCGTCGGCCAGGTTCATCCGCATGGGCAAGGAAATGGGCGTCAAATTCACGTTCGGGACCAACAATTCCGGCCCGAAGGACCTGCGCCGCTGCGACTATGGCCGCCGCATGGTGCGGGAGTGCAAGCTCGCCTGGAGCGATTTCTGGACGCCCGCTCCTCCGGGACGCCGCGCCGTGGACCGCAAAGGCAACGCGCTGCGCGCGTGACGGGGGCGTTTCTCCGGTTCTCCCGGACCGGAGGGCTCCGTCGGCTCTGCCGGGCGCCCGCAGTCGCACCGCTGTCAGGCTTGCGCGGGGCGGCCGATCTCCCGTCCGCCGGCTGCCGCTAAGATAGAAGCTTGCGGTACTTTTTTTCCAGGCACGTCCCTGAGCCCAGGCGCGTGCTGTTGGTGGAGAGCGGCTCCCGCCGCCTCATCGAGAACATCCTTCCCGGGCTGTACAGCCATCCGGTCAACCAGCGCGTGGATCTGATCACCTGCTTCGGCGGCGCGCCCGTCAACTTCGATCCCGCGCGCGGCGAAATCTTCCGCACGCAGGACCACCGAGGGCGTGCCGCACGGCGCAAGCTCTACGCCATGCTGCGGCGCCGCGGCTATGACGTGCTGGGCATCGTTTGCTCGGATGAAGCGGTGCTGGCGCGCTGGAAGTGGGCCCTCGTCTGGCAGGTGCCCGCCAAGGTCTTCATCGTCAACGAAAACTGCGACTACTTCTGGTTCGACTACAGCCAGTGGCGCATCATGCTCCACTTCCTGCTGTTCCGCGCCGGGCTCACGGGCGGGGAAGGCGCGGCCACTCTCGGCAGGCTGATTTTTGCACCTTTCGTACTGCTTTACTTGCTCGCGTTTGCAGCGTACATTCATCTGCGGAGGGCGCTCCGGACATGAAAGCCGTATTTGTCACCGAATTTGGCGGCGTTGAAAAACTGCGTTACGAGGACCTGCCCGCGCCCGTGCCCGCCGACGGGCAGGCGCTGGTGAAGATCCACGCCATTGGCGTAAACTTCATCGACATCTACTACCGCACCGGGCTCTACCCCGCCGCGCCGCCTGTCATCCTGGGCATGGAAGCTGCCGGTGTGGTGGAGCGCGTCGCACCGGGCGTCAAGGAGGTCAAGCCCGGCGACCGCGTGGCATGGGCCATGCACCGCGGGACCTATGCCGAATACGCCGCCGTGCCCGCGTGGCTGCTGGTTCCGATCCCTCCCGAGCTGGATTTTCAGTCCGCTGCGGCATCCCTGCTGCAGGGAATGACGGCCCATTACCTGACTCACTCCACCTACCCGCTGAAAGAAGGCGAGACCTGCCTGGTGCATGCCGCTGCGGGCGGCACCGGACGCTGGGTGGTGGCGGCGGCCAAGATTCGCGGTGCGCGCGTCATCGGCACCACGTCAACCGAGGACAAGGCGAAGATCGCCCGCGAAGCCGGCTGCGACGAGGTCATTCTGTATACCGAGCAGGACTTCGAGGCCGAAACCCGCCGGCTCACCGGCGGCCGGGGCGTGGACGTCGTCTATGATTCGGTGGGCGCCGACACGTGGGACAAGAGCCTCGCCTGCCTGCGGCCGCGGGGCATGATGGTCAGCTTCGGCAACGCAAGCGGCCCCGTGCCCGCGTTCCAGCCGCTGGTGCTCAGCCAACGGGGTTCGCTGTTCCTGACGCGCCCGACGCTGATGCACTACTGCGCCAACCGCGACGAGCTGCTGTGGCGCGCGGGGGACGTCTTCCGCTGGCTGACCGAGGGCAAGTTCCGCTTGCTGGTCGACAAGGTCTACCCCTTGAGCCAGGCCGCTCAGGCGCAAACGGATCTGGCCAGCCGCAAGACCGCAGGGAAGCTGCTTCTGGTGCCCTGATCTGCGGGTCAGCGGGGCGGCGGAGGCATGGGCACCGTCTGCCCGCCCAGCCCCGCGTAACTGTCCTTCACGCGAATTACTTTCCCGTTGGCGAAGGTCACGAAGGTGATCTTGCCGGGCGGATACCCGTACACCCAGTCCTCGGTTTCCACCCCGTCCACCGTCTCCCGCCACCGGTCGCGCGGATGGCCCAGCGCCATTTTTACCTGTTCCGGCGTCATGCCCACCTCCGCCCGGTTGGCCTTGATCGCCTCCTGAATCTCGGGCGGCAGCGAAGCGAAATAACTCTCTGTCGCCGTCCGCGCCTCGAACTCCAGCACGGGCGCCAGCATTTTCTTCACGTCCGAGGGCTTCGTCTCCGGCGGGATCCGTCCGGGGAAGACCAGCGCGATCGTCGTGCCCGCAGACCGGGTGATGTTGCGCGACATCGGCACCGTGCGTCCGCTCGTGCCCACGCCGCCCTCGATCCGCTCATACCACTTGCCGCGCGTGTTCAGGCCGCCGTTGATCTGCAGCACGATGCGGTCGTCCTCGATCTCCACCTTCGTGATCTGCACCAGCTCCCCCACGCGCGCTACCGCTCCGTACTCGTCCCCCTTCTCGCGCCACTCCGTCTTGTCATAGGTGCCGTCGGCGCGGATCTGCACCGGGCGCTTCACCCGCGGGATGAACGCCTTCACCGTGGCGTACTCCGCCGTCAACCCGCGCAGCAGCTCGATCTTCTCCTCGTCGGTGAGCTTGCGCACGCGGTCTTCCTTGCCCCTCTGCGCGAACAGAAGGAAGCTTGCGAACACGAGCGCCAGCAGCCGCCTCACCTCTCCAGCCTCCCCATTTCTTTCAGACGCCCGCCGCCGCCTCCGGTTGCCATTTCCGGCGCCACAGCCACAGAAGCAGCAGCGCCGCAACCAGCGTGGTCGGCAGCCCGGCCTCGATCCCGTAGTCGCCCCCGCTCCACCATGGCCCGGCCTTCCACTCCAGCGTGTAGCCCGTCAACCCCATCTTAAACCCGCTCAGCCGCACCCCGGTCAGCGGCAGGGCCCAGTTCCACCCGAAATGCAGCCCGATCGGCAGCCACAGGCTCCGGCTCCTCCAGCAGGCCAGCCCCAACACGACCCCCCAGAGCGCCGTGTTCGCCACACCTGCCCACGTGGCCGACGGGTTGATGAAATGCCCGGCAGCGAACAGCGCCGCAAACACAGGAATCACCAGCCACGGGCCGAACCGCCGTGCCAGAATCTGGAACGCGTAGCCCCGGAACATCAACTCCTCGCCCGCCGCCCCCAACCACAGCATCAGCGTCACGAAAAGAAACTTCCCTGTCCCGTAGGCCAGCTCCGGCTCCGCCGACTTCTCAAGCGACGCCATCCCGGCCAGCACCGGCACGCCCACTGCCAGCAGGCCCGCCGCCAGGCCTGCCGCCGTTCCTGTCAGGAAATGCCGCTGCCCTCGCGGCCACCAGGCCAGCCCGATGTCCTCGAGCCCGCCTCTCTCGAACATCCGCAGCACGGCCCAGCTTGCCAGGGCGGATGCCAGAAACAGCCCCGCTGCGCTGGCCACCAGCAGGCTGTCGAAAAGCGCATAGAGAGTGGCGCCGGACGCCCATCCGCCCATGCGCACGAACAGCAGGAACAGCCCCGCCCGGATCAGCAGCCCGACGGCAGAGGGCGCCGGCACTGCAGGGGCGCTCATTGCCCTTCGCCCCCGCTCCTGCGGCGTGCCGCCATGCCTTCCGCCGGGCGCATCAGCCCCAGCTTATCCGATCCGCGCTCCCGCCGCTTCTGCCTTACGATGAAGGCATGGCCGTCCGCCGCATCCTGGAACTCGGCGATCCCACGCTGCGCATGGTCTCGGCGCCCGCCGCGGATCCGGAGGAAATCCGCCGCGTCCTCGCCGATCTGGAAGACACACTGGCCGATTTCCGCGCCCGCCACGGCTTCGGCCGCGGCATCAGCGCCATCCAGATCGGCGTGCCCCTCCGCATCATCTTCCTGAAGGTCGACGGGCGCCGCTACGAGCTCGTCAACCCTGTCTATCTCGAGAAAAGCCCCGAAACTTTCGAGCTGTGGGACGACTGCTTCTCCTTCCCCGACCTCATGGTCCGTCTCCGCCGCCATACGCGCATCGTGATCGAGCACGAGGACTCGAGCGGCACACGGCGCCGCCTCGAAGCCGAACACGCTCTCTCGGAGCTGATCCAGCATGAAATGGATCATCTCGATGGCGTGCTTGCCTTGGATCACGCGCGCTCGAGCCACGACCTCGCCACGCGCCGGGAATGGCTCCGGCAGCAGGGGCGCGCCTGAGGCGAATCCATTAGCGCTTGGAAGCCCCGCGGCATAAGAGTACTATGGGAGCCAGAGCCACACCGGTCCGGTAATGCCCGAGGAGATGCCCTAATTTGAGCTAAGGCAAAAAAGTGAACCTTCACAGTCTGCAAGCACAGCCCGGAATGTCCGATGGAGGGGGTGTATGATCGATCGGCGGTCCGAACCGAGGATGTTGTGCGCGGATCTAGTCGACGTCCGCTGGAAAGATCAGAATGGCAAGACGCGGCGCGCCGTCGCCAATCTGGAGGACATTTCGCTCTCCGGCGCCTGCCTGCAGCTGGAAACCCGCGTGCCCGTCGGCGCTCCCATGCGCATCGCCTATGACCAGGGGGAGTTCGCAGGCATCGTGCGCTACTGCATGTACAAGGACATCGGCTGGTATGTGGGCGTGCAGTTTGAGCCCGGCGTCAAGTGGAACCAGCGCGAGTTCCGCCCCATGCACCTGCTCGACCCGCGCACGCTCATCCGCCGGGCTCCGGATCGCGTCAAGGAAAATTACCCGCGCCCGCGCGGCCAGTAACCCCGCGCGGCGCTCCGCGGGTCAGAAGTCGCCCTCCTTCACATAGGGGTGCGACCACAGGATCACCTGCAGCAACACGCTCTTGATCCAGGCGAGGTGCATCTTCTCGACCTCCGCCGGCGGCGCGCCGCTGCTTTCGAGGAACGGCCGCAGCGTCGCCGTCACCGGGAACAGCAGCGCCACCAGATACCGGAACGGCACGTGCGCCGATCCCCGGGCTCCGTCCGTGCGGTTCTTCTTCGTCCGGTGGTGCCGCAGCCCGATCTCGTGCTGATAGTCGAGCCACGCCTGTCCGTAGTCGGCGGATGCGGTATCGAGGATCCACTGTCCGAACCGCTTCCGCACGGCCTCCAGATAGCGGGCGTCCGGCTCTCCGCTGGCCGGATCGACGAACGCCTCCAGAAGGTGCGGGTTCGATCCGACAAAGCCGTACCACACGTCGAGGATCTTCTCCGCCTGCGGCGCCAGGATCTCCTTCGAACGCCGCAGCGCCGCAACATCCTCGTCCGTGAACAGGACGGTCTTCTTCAACAGCTCGAACTCCTCGAGGCTCACCGGCGAACGAGCCAGCGCCGCCGAGCCGAAGTCATATCCCGGAATGGTCCCGTTTGCCATCGCTTGCTCCTTTCAGGGAAATGGAAATGAGGACACGCTGGTTGGCTGCCTGCGCCTCTTCCGGCGCGGCGTGGAAGTCGGGGCAATCCAGCTGGAACTGCGGCACGCCGAACGGCGCCTGCACAAAAGCGCAATAGTGCGGCTCGGGCGAGCCGGGGAAGCGGTCCGGCTCGAAGTACGCACAGTTGGTGCACATCCTCGCCACCGGGATGCGCCCCTGCAACTGAAGCGAACGCACCAGTCCCATCAGCGCCGCCAGCAGCTGCTCCTGCTGGACGGCAGGCAGCGAGTCCACCGCCTGCAAAAGATAGTCCGGCCACTGCGCCACGGCTTCCGCCGTCCGCCGCCCCCTGGCCGTCAGCCGGAACCGCGCCGCGCGCGCGTCCTCCGGATCCGGGCGGCGCGCCACCAGCCCTTTCGAGACCAGCGCCGCCACCGCATCGCTGGCGGTCGCCGGGGTCACGGCCAGCAATTCCGCGATCTCCTGCAGCCGCAGCCCTTGCGGCGGGCGCGAGGCCAGCGCCGCCAGCGCCTGCGCCTGCGTCGGCGTCAGCGCCCGCGCCCCGGCCGCCTGCCAGAGATGCTGCCGCAGCAGGAGCGAAATCTTCGCCAGGCCCGCGGAAACGCGGGCGGAGAGCGGTTGCGCTGGAAACATAGTTAGGACTCCTAAGTATATGCCCGGCCGCCGCGCCAGTCAAGCCCTCGGGGCGCGGCGTCCCGCGGCGCCGTGCTAGAGTGGAGCCATGCCGGCGGCCGGCCGCGTCCTGGTCACCACGCTTCCCGCTGCGGCAACGGTCCGGGCGCTCGCTGCGCGCTACGCGGAAGGCGCCATCGTGGTGCTCGCCCCACGGGAGTCCATCTTCGAAGCCCGCAAGGAGTGCGCCGCGCTGGAGCACGTCCTCTTTGTCGAGGGGACGCGCGAGGAGATCCCCTGGGCCGAGGCATGGTTTGACGCCGTCCTGGATCCCCTCCCCGACGCTCCCACTCCCGAGATGCTCCGTGTTCTAAGACCCGGCGGGAGCATCTTGCCGCTCGACCTGCCTGCCATGAGCAGCGGGGCAGATTGTCCCCAAACAGGCTAAACTGCCGCCCTGTTTCTGCCGAAAAGTGACCGAGGGATGATGTCCTCTCTTCTGCTGGCCCTGATTCTGGCCTCGCCCCCGGAAAACGCGGGGGTCCCCGCCCGGCCTTCCTCCTTCCGGTCTGTGGCCGAGGCGCGCCGTCTGGCCTTCTCCGGTCCTGTTGAAACAGTCTGCTTGCAAGGCGTCGTCACCATGGAGACAGGCATTCTGCGCTCCGGCCCTTCCGACTTCTACCTGCAAGACCAGTCTGGCGGCATTGTGGTTCAGGCGAAGGGATCCGTTCAGGTGCCGCGCGGCGCCGCAGTCAAGGCCTGCGGCACGCTAGGGCTTTACGAGAGGCTGGAGCCACAGCTCGAGCAGGCCGAGCTCACCTTCCTGGGAAAGGGCAAGCTCCCGGAACCCCGGCAACTCTCGGTGGCCGAGGCGCTCGACGGCACTGCCGCCGGCGAGCTCATCCGGGTCCGGGGGACGGTCCACAGGATCTCCATCGGGGAATCCCGCGACGTAATCTGGTTGGGGCCGCCGGGGCCAGCTTTGCGGGTTTACATCCGGCGGGATCCATCACAACCGTCGATGCTCGCCCAGGCGGCCCCGGTGGGCTCGCAGGTCGACGTCACCGGAATCCTCATCCCGGAGGAGGCGGACAAATTCCAGATCCGGCTGCGCACAGCAGGCGACGTGTCGGTTCTGGAGTTGCCGGCGGCTGCCCAACTCAGGACCCTCCGCCTTTGGCTGCTCGGCGCAGCCGCTCTGGCCCTTGTCATCAGCCTCTGGGTAATTCTGCTGCGGCGCGCCGTCCGCCGCCAGACCGCTGAAATCCGCCGCCTGATGATCGAAGCGCGCCAGTCGGAAGAGGCCAAGAGCCGCTTTTTGGCCAACATGAGCCACGAGATCCGCACCCCGCTCAACGGCATTCTGGGCATGGCCGAACTTGCGCTGGAGTCGCGCCCCTCGCCAGAGATCCGTTCCTACCTGGAGACCATCCGCAGCTCCGGCCGCGCCCTTCTCGAAATTGTCAATGACGTTCTGGACCTGTCGTGCATCGAGAAGGGCCGCATGCGGTTCGAGCCCGCGCCGTTCGCGCTCCGGCAGATGGTCGAGGAGATCCTCCCGCTGTTCGGCACCCTCGCCGAGGAAAAAGGACTCCGGCTGGAGGCGAGCCTCGACCCTGCCCTTCCGGAGGTCGTACAAGGCGATGCCGGGCGGATCCGTCAGGTGCTGGTGAATCTCCTGGGCAATGCCGTCAAGTTCACGCACTCCGGCTGGGTCCGGCTCGAAATTCGGCCCGAGGACGGCGCCCGCGTCCGCTTCTCGGTCTGCGACTCGGGCCCGGGCATCCCGCACGAGAAGCAAAAAGAGATCTTCCGCGCCTTCGTGCAGGGCGACTCCTCCTCCACGCGGCAATATGGCGGCGCCGGCCTCGGGCTTACCATCAGCGACCATCTCGTCCGCCTGATGGGCGGCGAGCTGAAGCTGGAGAGCGAACCCGGCCGCGGCGCCTGTTTCCAATTCAGCATTCCGCTGCCTGCCGCTGAACCAGCGCCGGGGCCCGCCGAGGAGGAGATCCCCGTCAACCCCTCCCCGCGCGGGCTTCGGATTCTCGTCGCCGAAGACAATGAGATCAACCGCCGTGCGCTGGAAAGCCTCCTGCGCCGCGACGGACACTTCCTCCGCTTCGCCTCCGACGGCGCTGAGGCCGTGGAGAAATCGCGGACTGACCGCTTCGATGCCATTTTGATGGACGTGCAGATGCCCGGCCTCGACGGTCTGGAAGCCACGCGTCAGATCCGCGCCCTCGAGAGCGCGGTGAAGAGAGCCCGGACGCCGATCATCGGCCTGACTGCCCACGCCTTCCCGGAAGACGCCCGCCGTTGTCTAGCCGCCGGCATGGACGGATATCTTGCCAAGCCCTACCACATCGAGGATCTCCGCCGCATGCTCGCGCAGCACGCTGCCCACGCGCAGGCCTCACGTTGATCCGCGTTGCGCTGGTCCGGGTGTATGCTTCCTGATGGACAGGAGGCTCCTCCCATGGCCAGTCATGCTCTCTCCCGGCGCGCCTTCTCTGCAGCGCTCGCTTCCGCAGCTCACGCGGCAGGGCGCCAGCCTGCTGCTCCCTCGGACCGCGTCCGGATCGGTCTCATCGGCTGCGGCGGCATCAGCGTCGCCGACTCCAACGCCTTCCTTGCCCACCGGGAGTGCGAAATTGCTGCCATCTGCGACGTGGACGACTCGATGATCGCCAGAACGCTGAAGCGCCTCGACGATCTCGGAAGAAAGCGCCCGGATGTTGCGAAGGACTTCCGCCGGCTGATCGAACGCAGCGACATCGACGTGATCCTGAACTGCACGCCCGACCACTGGCACGCGCTGCCCACGGTGATGGCGTTCGAGGCAGGCAAGGATGTCTACGTCGAGAAGCCGCTTGCCACCACGGTGTGGGAAGGGCAGGCGATGCGCGATGCCGCACGGCGCCACAACCGCATCGCCCAGATGGGCACGCAGTGGCGCAGCGGCGCCCACTGGGCCGAGGCCGTGGAGATGGTGCGCGCGGGAAAGATCGGCAAGGTCCGGCAGGTGCGCTGCTTCGCCTATCTCGACTGGGTCACCGACTGCGGCAATCCGCCCGACGAGCCCGTGCCGTCCGGCGTCGACTACGACATGTGGCTCGGCCCGGCGCCGAAGCGTCCGTTCAACCGGAACCGCTTCCACTTCAACTTCCGCTGGTTCTGGGACTACGCCGGCGGACTCATGACAGACTGGGGCGTCCACCTCATCAACATTGCCCTCTGGGCGATGGGCCCGGAATGGCCGAAAAGCGTCGTCTCGAGCGGCGGCAAGTATGTCCTGCAGGACAACACCGAGACTCCGGATACCCAGATCGCCGTGTACGACTTCCCTTCCTACACCTTGATCTGGGAGCACTCCGTGCAGTGCGGACTCGGCCCCGACCGTCGCGAGCACGCCGTGGTCTTCACAGGCGCCGATGCCACGCTGATTGTGGACAACAACGGCTGGGAGGTGGTCGCGGAACCCAAGAAGCGCGACAAGGTGGTCGAGATGCGCCGCCGGGCGCCCGCAGGCGACAACGCGCGCGTCGCTCATGCGCGGAATTTCCTCGACTGCGTGAAGAGCCGCCAGCAGCCGGTGGAGAACCTCGACGTTGGCCACCACGTCTCTGCCGTCGCCATGATTGGCAACGTGGCGCTTCGCTCCCGGAGCCGCATCGAGTGGGATCCTGCCTCCGGGCGGATCTGGAACAACGACGCTGCCAACGCGCTCCTGCGCCGCGAATACCGCGCCCCGTGGAAACTGTCCTGATCCTCGCAGCTGCTCAGGCTCCGCTTGCGGCTGTTGCCGGACAAGGCAAGCGCCACTTGAGACGCGTATAGGCGATGCGGAATCCCTGGCGCTCCGCGTTGCGCTGCGAGGCGCTGCCCGGCGCGGCTCCCATCAGCGCCAGCGCGCAGCCATGCTCCGCGGCGTATCGCAGGCGCGCTTCCAGCAAAGCCTGCTGTGCTCCCCGCCTCCGCGCCTCCGGGATCGTTGACGCCCCGGCAAGGTGAGCCACGGGCGGAAGCAGCGACAAGCCTGCAGCCGCCACCGGGCGCCCCTCGATCCACGCCAGAAAGCACGGCGACTCTTCCTTTCGCGCCGTTGCCTCGCCGATCTGCCGGATCCACTCATACAGGTCCGGCGCCACGTCGCGCCATCCGTCCGCCGCGATCTGGGCCCACAAGTCCGCCTCCTCCGGCTGCGCCAGGCTCACCCGCACGCCTTCCGGCGGCGAGGGCGGCGCCTCCAGCGTGCGGTACATTACGCTGCTCAGCTCCACCAGGCTGTAACCGCGCTGCTGCAACAGTTGGAAGCATTCGATCCCCGCCAGCGGGCTCACCTCGTGATGAGCCGCCGCACCGCGCTCGAAGAAGAACCGCTCCAGCCTCTCGAGCGTCTCTTCGCTTGCCGCCTCGAACAGCCCCAGACAGAAGGTCTGCGTCGCAGGGGACTCCGCTCCGTCATACAGCGCCACCGCGCCGCCGCACTCGATCCACTCCGCCCGCGAATCCGCCGCGCGCCGCCTCGCCTCCACAAAACGCGCCGAACTCACCGCCTCGGCGCGCTCCAGCTGTCTCGCCAGCGGCAGGTCCGCCAAGGGCGGCGGCGTGGTGGAAGCCATCCGCCCATTCTACGGCTCCTTTCGGCGCTGCCGCGCTGCCGGCCGCAGGTATGAGAGAATCCCGGTTTTACCGGCCATGAAAGCGACTCTGTCCATCTGCCTGTCCGCCCTTCTCTGCGCGCCCGCGCCGGCTCTTCAGGCGCCTGCTCCGCGCACGCTCACCGTCGAGTGGATCATGCAGGGGCCGGCGCTCTACGGTCACGCCCCGCGCGCCGTCCGTTGGAGCGGCGACGGGCAGCGCGTCTTCTTCGAGTGGAAGCAGGCGTCCGAGCCGCAGGAGAAAGAGTTTTCCACATGGGTGGTGAACCGGGATGGATCCGGGCTTCGCCGCCTGAGCGACGAAGAGGCGCTGCTCGCCCCGCCCGTGCGAGGTTCGGAGTCCGCCGATGGATCGAAGGTCGTCTTCGCCCGCGATGGGGACATCTTCCTCTATGACCGCTCCACGGACCGGATGCGCCGTCTCACTCGCACCGGGGACGCGGAATCCTCGCCCCGGCTGACACGCGATGGGCGCGCCGTCGCCTTCCTGCGCGGCGGCAATCTGTACCTGCTGTCTCTCGACTCCGGGACGATCGAGCAGCTCACCGACATCCAGGCTCCGGGCCAGCCCGGACAGGCGCCGCAGGGCGAGGACCGCCGCGGCACGGCCAGCCAGGAGTACCTGAAAAAAGAGGAGCGCGCGCTGCTCGAAGCCGTCGACAAGATGGCCCGGCAGCGTGAAGAGCGTGAGGAGCGGCGCAAGAAGGAGAACCCGCGCAAGCCGTTCCGGCTCGGGCAGCGCCAATCCGTGACGGATCTGATCCTCTCGCCGGATGGCAAGCGCGTCCTCGCCGTGATCACCGAACGCCCGCAGGAAGCCAGGACGGCGATCATGCCGCGCTACGTCACCGAGTCCGCCTACACGGAGACGCAGCCCACGCGCACCAAGGCGGGCGACGTGCAGCCGCGCACCCGCATGGCGCTGCTCGCGGTGGAAACCGGAGAGGCGAAATGGATCGATCCCGGCATCAAGACGGCGCGGGAGGGCAAGGAAGTCGAACGAGTCGTAAATCTTTTCAATCCGCAGTGGAACGAGGACGGCACAAGGCTCGCCATGCTGGGCCGCGCCGCCGACTTCAAGGACCGCTGGGTGTTCGTCGTCGACCCGGAATCCGGAAAGGCGCGCATCCTGCACCAGACGTCGGATCCTGCGTGGGTGGATGGCCCCGGCGCCATGTCTCTCGGCTGGCTGCCCGGAGGGCGCGAGGTCTGGTTCCAGTCCGAGCAGACCGGCTGGTCCCACCTCTATGCGGCGGACGCCGAAACCGGCGCAGTCCGCGCCCTCACTTCTGGAACATGGGAGGTGAAGCAGGCAGAGCTTTCCCGCGACAAGAAGCAATTCCTGCTCGTCACCAGCGAGGAGAGCCCCTACGAGCAGCACCTGTATCTGATGCCCGCCTCCGGCGGCGCCCGCACGCGCCTCACCGCCGCGCCCGGGTTCTATTCGGGAGAATTGTCTCCTGACGGTACACGCCTGGCAGTCATCCACAGCCGCTCGAACCAGCCCCCGGAGCTGTTTCTGATGGATGCCCGGCCGCAGGCGCCCATGACGCGGGTGACGGTTTCACCTTCGGAAGAATTCACGAAATATCCCTGGATCGAGAAGCCGATCGTGGAAATTCCCGCCCGCGACGGCGCCAAAGTTCCTGCCCATATTTACAAGCCGAAAAACTGGAAAAAGGGCGGCCCGGCGGTCATTTTTGTCCACGGCGCGGGATATTTGCAGAACGTGCACCGCGGCTGGTCGAGCTATGCGCGCGAGATGATGTTCCACCACCTGCTGATGGAGCGCGGCTACATTGTGCTGGATCTCGACTACCGCGGCTCCGCCGGGCACGGGCGCGACTGGCGCACCGCCGTCTACCGCCACATGGGCGGCAAGGATCTCGACGATCAGGTGGACGCCGCGCGATGGCTCGTCTCCGAGCATGGCGTGGATCCGAAGCGGATCGGGATTTACGGCGGCAGCTACGGCGGTTTCATCACTCTGATGGCGATGTTCACGCAGCCCGGCGTCTTCGCCGCCGGCGCCGCGCTCCGCCCGGTGACCGACTGGGCCCACTACAACCACCCTTACACCGGCGCGATTCTCAACCTTCCGCAGGACGATCCGGAAGCCTACAAGCGCAGCTCGCCCATCTATCACGCCGCCGGGTTGCAAGGGGCGCTCCTCATCTGCCACGGCATGGCAGATGCCAATGTTCACTTCCAGGACACAGTGCGGCTTGCGCAGAAGCTCATCGAACTGGGCAAGGAAAACTGGGAAGTGGCCATCTACCCGGTGGAGGATCACGGCTTCGTCAACGCTTCGAGCTGGACGGATGAATACCGCCGTATCCTGAAGCTGTTCGAAACCAACCTGCGCAAATAATGGGCCGCGGCCGTCAGGGAATTTGAAAAAATCCCCGCGGAGGCAAAACAGAATCGGAGTGTTCTGATTTTTCGCCGGCCCCGACGAATCTGAATCGCGCAGAGGCCAAATTCCTTCACACACCCGCTCGCGCCGGGGCCGCAGTGCATGCGTCGTTCTGCGGATCTCCCCCGGCGCTTGCGCCGGGGCCGCCTTGTTCGCTTTGCCAGCGTGGCTGTCTTGAGGAGATGGGGATAGACTTGTCCGTCCCGCCCCGCAGCTCCCCAACCCTCCACCGCCAGTCCACCCGTGGACAGAGCTGTCTGTCCCAATCTCCGCCCTTGTCCTGTTCCCCCGGCGCTTGCGCCGGGGCCGCGCTTCCTGCCCTTCCCGGCGCTGCCAGCGTGGCCCGTTGAATGCACACTTGCACCCCACCACCTCAAGCTGCGAAGGTGCCAGATCAGGCTGTCCCCCTCGCCAAAAGACCGGATTCTTTCACAATCCCGTCACGAGGCGGTGCGCAAAGCGCGCCCTTCTGCGCTCACTTCGCAAAATCCGCGGCGCTGCCGGATCCCAGCCGCAGGATCTCCGCACGAAGCCACTCATCCGCCTGCAGCGCTCGCAGGTAACGCGTCTCGTCGCCCGTCCGCTTGAGCCTCGCGTGCTCTTCGAAGCGGCGCCGCACTCGCAATGGCCACGGCGCCAGCGCAAGCCGCCGGATGTGAAATCTGTCCCAATCGCCGATGGGCGCGCGGGGAGACTCGTAAATCATCGGGCTTGCTGCCAGCCGCCGCAACAGGCGGGCCGGCGTCCGCGCGCCGGGATGTGCCTGCAGCCTGCGCTCTTCCCGCTGTGCCACTTGGGCCACCTCCGGAACCACGGGACGGAACCCCAGCTTGCGGTAGAACCAGAACGCTCCGGACTCGATCGCTTCCTCGTTCTCATGCCCGATTTGATATGGGTCCACCCAGAATGCAGTCACGCCCAGCAACTGCCGGCAAAGCTGGAGAACTTTTGCGTAAATCCACGCCGTTTCTCCTTCGCGGAACGTGTAATAAAGATTGAATCCGACCTCTGCCCGCTCGAGAAACGAAAGCACTTCCACGTAACCTGCAGGAACCCCGTTCTTGAAAAACATCCCCGCGTGGTAGGCCCGCAGCGGCAGCCGCGCTTCGGGGGCGGCCCCGAAAAAGAGAATTTCCACGCCGCGCCCTGCGTCCGCGCTATACACGCGCCGCGAATCCGGGAAGTTGAAGCCGTACAGCTCCCGGTACCGCACGGCGGATGTGTCGTGGATCATTGCCAGCGCTTCGCGGGCTTCCGTTGCGCTGAGCCGGCGGACGGGCAACTCCGGACCGGCGAATTCCGCCTCCAAGTGGACGGCGCGTCTCGGAATCAGCGGCTCGGTGTGAAAGAACGCCGCTTCCCCGCGGCGCATGCGCGTGCGCGTTGCGCGCGAGTCGCCCAGCCGCCAGGACAACATCACCCTGGCGCTCCCGTACAACTCCGCGCGCCTCTCGCGGGGTCCCTCCAGCCGTTCGAGTTTCGAAAGGATCCACTGCAGGCAGGTCTGCCCCGGCTTCTTCGCGCCCTCGACCCACGCCCGTGCCGGGAAGTGGGCTTCGACGGGCCACTCCTCGCGCGCGGCGGGGAAAACCGCTGCCAAAAGCGGGCCGAAGCTGTCCGGCTCGGGGCAATGCTCCCACGCAATGTCAATTTCCGTTCCGTGCCGCGCTGCCAACGCCCGCGCCGCTTCGTAGCTGAAGATGGCTGTGACAGCGGTGCCGGCGATGCCTGAGACTTCCGGCTCCTCCAGAGCCTCCGCGCCCTCTTCCAACGCCTGCACCCGCTGCCGAAACCCTGCCAGCAGCGCATCGCATGCCTCTGCCACCGCGCGGCTGGGCGGATAGGCGCGCAGGAACAGCAGGGTCTCATGCAGCCGGATCAGTTCCGCCGCCGTGCGGGTGCTCGTTCTTCCTGCCTCGTCCAGCAGCCGCAGGAGCGGTTCCGGCTCCCCCCCATAGCGGCGCTTCCACCCCTCCAGCTCTTCCAGCAGCGTGGCCATGCAGGCACAACAGCTTATCTCAACGGCGAACACCAGGCTTCGACTTCGCGGGCGCCGGCGCCGGCTTGGGGGGTCCGGGTTCTGACACCTTCAGAATCTGGTCCGCGCGCACATTCTCCAGCTTCTGTGTCACTCCGCTTGGCCAGAAGATTTCCACGCTGCGAAGGACATTTTCCTCGCCCAGCCCGAAATGCACCCGGCGGTCGCTTGAGCCCATAAACCCCACGCTCACTGCCACATGGTTGTAGAGCGTGCGCCCCGATGCAGTGGTCACCTTCACCTTCGCTCCGATCGCATCGCGCGGGCTTCGCCGCCCGGTCAGCTCCACGAGCAGCCAGTGCCGCCCGGGGACGCCGCTGTTGAGCAGAATCCGCGGCCGGCGGTTCAGCGACGTCACGACCAGGTCCATCGCCCCGTCGTCATTGAGGTCGGCGAAGGCGGATCCGCGCTGAAACCCTTTTTGCAGGAAATCCGGTCCCAGTTCTGCGGAAACGTCGATGAAATGCTTCCCCTCGACGTTCTCGAACATGGTGTCATTCTGGGGAGAAAGCTCGTTGAATTCATCCACGTCCCCGTTGGAGGAGTAGATGTCCTTCCAGCCGTCGTTGTTGTAGTCGATGAATCCGTTGCTCCAGCCCGAATAGGGGCGGCTCAGGTATGTGATTCGCGACGGCGTAGAGACCAGCTCGAACGCATCCCCCGTATTCCGCAACAGTCCCCAGATCTGCGAGCGCAGGTTGTTGTAGAAGATGTCCACCCGCCCGTCGTTGTCGTAGTCCTTCGCGTCGCAGCCCATCGAGGAGCCCGCCTGTGCGTTCTCGTTGTAGGCGACGCCCAGCTGCAGCCCCATTTCCTCCAGGTATTTCCCCTCGCGATTCAGAAACAGAAAATTCGGATCCGTGTCATTGGCGACAAAAACATCCAGCCAGCCGTCGTCATTGAAATCCGCAATCGAGACTCCCATTCCTTTCCCGGGCGCTTCGTGGAGCCGTACTTTTTCCGTGACATCGGCAAACCGTCCATTGCCGAGGTTGCGGAACAGCTGGTGCGGCACGCTCGGGTACCGCCGCGGATCGCAGTACAGATCCATGTCGCTCATGGCGCAACGGTGGTCTTTTTCGGGCGACCAGATCGTATAGTTCGAAACGAACAGGTCGAGCCTGCCGTCGCGGTCATAGTCGAACCACGCCGCCGCGACGCTGAGCGTGTTGGCGGGTTTGGTTCCGATGCCGGACGCCGCCGTGACGTCCTGGAACCGTCCGTTGCCCAGGTTCCGGTAAAGCACGTTCCGCCCGGCAGTCGCGATGAACAGGTCCGTCCAGCCGTCGTTGTCGTAGTCGCCCGCAGCCACGCCGAAGTTGAAGTCCAGATCCCTGCCTTCGAGCCCCGCGCGTTCGGTCACGTCCTCGAACGAGCCGTCCGGCAGCTGACGCAGAAGAAGGTTGTAGTAGGAAGGGTCCGTCCGCCTGCGTTCCGGGAAGCGGGCGCCATTGGTGAAGAAGAGATCGAGGCGCCCGTCGTTGTCGTAGTCGAGCACGGCAATGCCGCCGCACATCGGCTGCGGAAACCATTTCCGGCCATGGAGGCTGTTGTTGGAGACATACCGGTAAGGCCACTTCCCGGCGACATCGCGGAACGTGGGCCGCGGCGCAGGCGGGCGCGTCGTCTGGTGCGCCCCCGCAAGCCCGCAGAGCATTAGCGAGGCCAAGGCGCCGGCGCCAGCCAGAATCGGCGGCAGGAATTTCCCCTTCAGCAGCATCGCGAGCCTGAATCGGTGTCCGGACTCCTGCCCGCCATCTTCTCCCGCCGCCACGCCTTGCGGCAAGTCGGGCTCAGGGCCAAACCCGGCTGCCGGCGTTGCCGTGTCATTGCCGCCTTGCACGCTCTCGTCTGGTTAGAGCGTGGGCAAGAATCAGGGCGAGAGCTTGATCACTCTCTTCCGCCGTCGTGTCACCGTGTCTCCTTGGTTCCGCCCATGCTGGGACCGGCACCGCTGCCGCTGGCCGAGGCCTGATCGGGCAAAGCGAGCGCCAGACTTGCGGACTCATACTGGAAAAACTCCTTCAGCCTGCATACCTGTTCGAACCTGCGGTCCGCGTTGTGAAGGAAGTAAACATCAGGCCTGCGGTCTGCTCCCATCCGCGCGCGGAACTCACGTGACTCCCGGCTCGATTCAATCCCAAAGTCGGTAGCGTTCTCGACGCAGCCATCCTGAACAGGAACGGCATAAAACCAACCAGGATCGCGCAGCCGGTAAAATTCGAGGCCCGGATAAAGCCAGAAAGTCACGCCGACGAGCACCGGAGTCTGCCATTGTCTCTGTCGCACGAGTGCTCGAAGCTGCTGAACTGCCTGCTTGGTTGCAGAGTCTTGCCACCAAATGGGGTAGCGGTTGACCCGGAAACTCATCAAATAGACCAGCACGAGCGCCCAAAGCACTGCCAGAAACGGAAACCGTACGGCTGTCTGGAGCCTTCCGGCGGAAAGCTGCTGCATTGCTGCAACCGCAGCCAGACTGAACAAGGGGATCAAGTAAAGCCCGGTGCGGTTCACAGGAAGCGGCACGCCAAGAATAGCGTTCGCTGCAACGAGGGCGGCGAGCGAGAACGCGAGCACCGCTGCTGGAAGATTGCTCAAATTCTGCGGACGCCCGGCAGAGACGATGAGCGTTATTCCGAGCAATCCGGCAGCCAGCCAGCCGGAGACAACAGTGGCGCGCTGCGGAATCGTAGTGTGAATCAGGCTGATGTAACTTTCAGCGATCGTCGCTGACCCTGCGTAGAAGTGATCCCGTACCGCATGGGAAAGAGGCACGGAAAGCAATGCCGCGGAGATCGCCGCGCAAACGAGGATTGCGGCCAGAACGGGGCGCAGAGGTTGCCTCCGGAGCAACACAAGCCCGATCAACACAGCGAAAAGTCCGCTTGTGGGTACCGCGTAGACCAGGTTCGCGCAGACTGCCACCGCGCAAAGCACGCCAACCGGGATCAGGGTCCGCCTGCGCCTGTCGAAGTAGTTCTGCGCCTCATGAAGCGCCCAGAAAAGGGCTGCGAGTCCCAGCCCGTAACCCCGCCCGAGGGAGAGGAAATCGAGCACAAGCGGATTCAGGCTGAGCAGGGCTTGCGACAGCAGGAAAGTGGCGAGCCCGGGGAAATTCCTCATCGAGATGCGATAGGCAGCTATCAGGTAGAAGACCCCTGCTACAACCGACGGCATGCGGATAGCAAGTTCGGAAACGCCGAATACCGAGACAGAGGCCTTCGCGAGCGCAGAATAAAGAACATGATTATTTGCATCGAACTTTTGAAAAACATCGATCCAACCGCCCCGAAGAAACCAATGAAAAGTCAGCGCTTCGTCGCCGACAATCGATTGCGTTGCGGCCCGGTAGAGGTTCACCGCAGACAGAACGATGATCATCAGCCAGCCCAGCACGCGGCGGAGTTCGATCCTGGCATTCCGGGCAACATCCGGCGGGATGCCGGATTCGGACTGCAACTGTGCCTCCGCCAGCGTCGTTTTGCACGAGCGAATCTGCCTCTGCCGCGCGTGTTTTCGTTTCATCGAAGAATAGCCCTGACTTCGTGATTCTGTTCCGAGAATGCCACGTCCAATGGCAATTCGGCCGGCCGCTGCTGATCCTGCGCCGGGCCCCCCGGCAGCCGCGCCTTCCGGAGAACTTCTGGCGGCATGCCGGAGATGCGCGCCGGTGATCTACGGCGCCGGCGGCAGCGGGTATTCGAGCGATTCCGTCAGCCACTCGCGCTGCTCGCGCACCGCCTGCTTGAGTTTCTCCACCAGCTCCGCGCGCCGGTCGTAGAGCCGGTAGCCCTCGCGCGGGCGCAGGTACCCGCGCGCCTTCGGCTCGCGCTCGAACAGCGCCTCCCGGCCCATCACTTCCGCCATGCGCTCATAACGCGCCCGGTTCTCGAGCAGCGCCTTCACAATCAGCGGCATGACGATCGAATAGTCGCACTGCATCGACTCCGTCGTCTGCTGGTAGTGATCCTTGTCCACCTTGCCCCAGGTCACGGCTTCGGCGGGGAAGCACGACGACAGCGAGCCATCCGTCACGGGCGAGCTCACGATCTGCACGTCAAACAGATAACCGCGGATGTCCGGCAACCCGAGAATCTGCCCCAGCGCCGGCTCCGGTTGGAGGTTGAAGTTCTTCGGCACGCCGCCGCCGAGGATCAGCGTCGCCAGCGCCTTCGCCTCGCTCTCGAACAGCCCCCAGCGATGGAAGGCGCAGCTCTCGAACACTTCCAGGTGGAGATCCAGTTCCAGATCGTGGCGCTCGAGCAGCCCCGCCTCGCGCATCGCCCACAGCTTCATCGAATTCAGAAAGACGCTGCCGTCGCCCGGCGCTCCGACGAACACCGGCACGCCCATCCGCGCGCACGTGGAAAGCAGTCCCGGCGCAGCGCCTGACGCCTTCTCCATCGCCCCGTACCAGAGCCCCAGCTTGTAGCGGAACTCCGTGCCCGACATCTTCTTCTGGAACTCCGGGCGCCGCAGGAGCGCGGAGAGGAAGCGGTCCTGATCGAACAGGATCTCCTCCTCGAACGCCATGTCCGCCACGCGGATGATGCGCTGCTCGCGCAGCGCTCCGTCGTCGCCGAAGATCGGCACCTCGAAGACGCAGTCGCGCCGGCCGGCGAGCGACCGGTGCCCGTCGTGGTAGCAGACGGCGTCGGTGGTCGAAACATAAGCCACCCATCCTGTTTCGATCAGGGGGTTCAGCCACGTCTGGTGCTGCCCGCTCACCGTCACCGGCCCGGCCACGGCCACCGTCATCGGACAGCCCATGCCGATGGCGTTGTCGAGAATCGTGTAGATGCGCCTCAGGTAGGCGCCGCCGAACGCCGGCAGGCAATCGCGCAGCAACTCGTCGAAAGTGCCCGCCTCATCCACGCGCCGCGTGCGCACGATTCTCCTGTCCTGCTGTGCCATGATTCCTGGTTTCCGCCTCCACACTGCAAGCTAGCAGAGGCGCGGAAGACGCCGCAATGGCGCGCCGCGCCGCCGCGCACCCTGGCGGAGGGAGGCCGTCAGCGCAAAGACTCCAGAATCCGCACCGCGCGCGCCAGCGCCTGCCAGCGCTGCTCCTCGCCATGCACGCCGCTCTCCACGCAAACAGGGCCCGTGAACCCGGTCTCGCGCAGCGCCGCCATGAACTTCGGAATGTTCACCGATCCCTCGCCCAGCGGCCGTTCCGTTCCGAGCGATCCCGGTTTGGCGGGATCGGGCCAGTCGCCATCCTTCCCGTGGCAGCTCACGACGTGCTTGCGCAACAGGCGGAACGCCGATATGGGCTCGCCGGAGCCGTACAGCACCATGTTGGCGGGGTCGAAGTTGATCTTCAGGTTGCTGCGTCCAGCTTCCTCGAAGAACGCCAGCAGCTCTTCCGCCGGCTCCTGCCCGGTTTCGAGGCAGAAAGTCATGCCGAACGTTGCCGCGTAATCGGCGATGCGCCGCACCAGCTCCAGAACGTCCTTGTAGTCGGGATGGTTCCGGTCAGCCGGGATGCAGCCGACGTGGCAACCGAAGCTCTTCACGCCCAGCGCAGCGGCGAAGTCGATCACCGCGCGGGTGCGAACCTCGCGCGCCGCGCGTGTCTCGCGCGGCACGAAGCCCACGGTGCGCTGCACCGTCGAAATGTCGGCGTAGCTTTCGCCCTCGTAGGCGGCGAACACGGTGAACAGGTGAAAGTCCTCCTTGCGGAGCGCCTCCTTCCACCGCGCTGCCGTCTCATCGTTCAGAAGCACGCTCCCGTCCACCCCGAGCTGTCCGCTGACGACGCCGCAGCTTTTCACCGCGCGCAGGGTCGCCTCGGCGTCCGGCTCGGCCCAGAAGAAAATTCCGATTTCACGGTCCCGGATCAACGGCATGGAACCGGTTCTCCTTTCTTCGCTCTGGCTTCATCGAGCAGCCGCGCCACGCGCACCGCGGCAGCCGAGCTCTCCGGCGAACACCGCTCCGGCGCGCGCCCCGCGCGGCAGCACTCGACAAAATACTCGATTTCCGCCTGATATCCGTCGGTCGATTCCAGCGGAATTTCGTAATCTTTTTCGCGCCCGTACCAGTGCGGCGGGCGCCCCGCGGAGCTGTACTCGATGGCCGCGCACTCGCCCACCACGGTGTATTCCATCGAAAACGGATACGCCGAGGGCAGGTGCCAGCCGCCCGTGATGGTCACCGTCAGACCCGAGTCGTAATGCAGCTGCCCGGTCACCATGTCGATGCCGGACTCGAGATTCTCGTAGCCCGTGGCGGACACCGCCGCCGGCATGCCAAAGCAGACCAGCGCCATGTCGACGTCATGGATCAGCAGGTCGAACACGCCGCCCCCGCTCTGTTTCTTGTCCGTCAGCCACGCGCCCCACTTCGGCGCCGCGCACCGGCGGCGGAACAGCGCGTGCCGGACTTCGCCCAGAGTCCCGCTGCGCACTGCGTCGATCAACGGAAGGTATGCAGGGAAGAAGCGCAGCACCTGCGCCGTCATGAGGATCCGCCCCGCCTTCCGCGCCTCTTCGATCATCGCGTCGCATTCGGCGGCATCGAGAGCCATTGGCTTCTCCACCAGCACGTGCAGCCCCCGCCGCAGCGCCTCGATCGCCGCGGGCGCGTGCATCGCTGTCGGCAGGCAAAGATCCACGGCGTCTGCCTCGCAATTGCGGATGCACTCGAGGGCATCCGCATACCGCGGCAGCCCGCTGATGTCCACCGGCTCGCCGCCGATGTCCAGGTTTCCCTGGATGTGCGACAGGTCTCCCGCCAGCACCCGCGGGTCGTTCGAGCTGACCGCCGTGATCTCGACTCCCGCAATGCGCCGGTAGGCCTTCAAATGGGTGAGCCCCATGAATCCGAGTCCAACGACTGCCACGCGCATATTCCCTGCCATCCTATCAAGGGCGCGCGCCGCTCCGGGCGTCCTACAATGAAGGGTTCAGCCAACAGCGGCCATTCCCTTCGAGGTTCAAGCCATCATGGGTCATATTCTGCAAAGCCTCCCCGTCGGCGAGCGCGTCGGCATCGCCTTCAGCGGCGGTCTGGACACCAGCGCCGCGGTCTTCTGGATGCGCGAAAAGGGCGCCATTCCGTACTGCTACACCGCCAACCTTGGCCAGCCCGACGAGAGCGACTACGAGGCCATTCCCAGGCGCGCGCTGGAATGCGGCGCCGAGAAGGCGCGGCTGATCGACTGCCGCAAGCAGCTCGTGCATGAGGGCTTCGCCGCGCTTCAGTGCGGCGCCTTCCACATTTCCACGGCGGGCCTTTACTACTTCAACACGACGCCGCTCGGCCGCGCCGTCACTGGCACCATGCTCGTCGGCGCCATGAAAGAGGACGGCGTCCACATCTGGGGCGACGGCTCCACCTACAAGGGCAACGACATCGAGCGCTTCTACCGCTACGGACTGCTGGTGAACCCTGAACTGCGCATCTACAAGCCGTGGCTCGACCAGGCGTTTCTGGATGAACTCGGCGGCCGCAAGGAGATGAGCGAGCTGCTCGAGCGCGCCGGCCTCGGCTACCGCATGAGCAAGGAGAAGGCCTACTCGACCGACTCCAACCTCTGGGGCGCGACGCACGAGGCCAAGGACCTGGAGCACCTCGACAAGGGCATGAAGATCGTCGAGCCGATCATGGGCGTCGCCTTCTGGCGCGAGGACGTCGACATCCGCCCCGAGGAAGTGCGCGTCACCTTTGAAGAGGGCATCCCGGTGGCCCTGAATGGAAAACGGTTCGAAGACGAGGTGGAGCTCGTGCTGGAGGCCAACCGGATTGGCGGGCGCCACGGCCTTGGCATGTCGGATCAGATCGAGAACCGCATCATCGAGGCCAAGAGCCGCGGCATTTACGAGGCCCCCGGCATGGCGCTGCTGTGGATTGCTTACGAGCGCCTTGTGACCGGAATCCACAATGAAGCGACCATCGAGCAGTACCGCGACATGGGCCGCCGCCTCGGGCGCCTGCTTTACGAAGGGCGCTGGTTCGATCCGCAGTCGCTGATGATCCGCGAGACGCTCCAGCGTTGGGTGGCCAAGGCGATCACCGGCGACGTCTGGCTCGAGCTTCGCCGCGGCAACGACTACACCATCCTCAACACGGAAAGCCCCAACCTGACCTACAAGCCGGAGCGCCTGACGATGGAGAAAGGCGAGGCGGCCTTCACCCCGGCGGACCGCATCGGCCAGCTCACCATGCGCAACCTCGATATCGAGGACTCGCGCCAGAAGCTGCGCGTCTACGCGCAGGCGGGTTTGCTGGGCCCGAAGACTTTCGAGGGCATGCGGCTGCTCGACGAGCCCGGCAGCGGGGACGGGGAAGGGAACTGATCCCCGGCAGTGGCGGGCCCGCGCGCCGCTGGGCTACATTAGGCTGACATGGCGCAGGTGCCGGATTGGGACCGTTACTATCTCGAGATTTGCCGCGTCGTCGCCCGCCGCAGCAAGGACCCCTCCACGAAGGTCGGCTGCGTGATCGTCGGCCCGGCGCATGAGATTCGCTCGACGGGCTACAACAGCCTTCCACGCCGCGTGAACGACAACGTGCCGGAGCGTTTCGAGCGCCCCGAGAAGTACCTCTGGTTCGAGCATGCCGAGCGCAATGCCATTTACAACGCCGCCCGCGCCGGCACGCCTCTGGAAGGCTGCACCATCTACACCGACCTGATGCCCTGCATGGACTGCGCCCGCGCCATCGTGCAGGCGGGCATCGTGGAAGTCGTCACCGACGAGAAGCGCTTCCAGCAATACAAGAGCGAACAGTACAACGAGCACTTCCCGCGCGTCATGCGCCTGTTCGAGGAAGCCGGCGTGCGTGTCCGCACCATCCCCTTCGACAGGGACCCGGCCTGAGGCCGGCCTGCCATCCAAATTGGCTGGCATGGCTTGCCTTGGCTTGCTTGCCTGCGCTAATTTGGGAGTGACATGGCCCCGCCCATCCGGCTGGATCCCCGCGCCGAGGAGCCGCTCTACCGGCAGCTCTACCGCCAATTGCGCGAACGGATCCTTTCCGGTGCGCTTCCACATGGACAGCGCATCCCGCCAACCCGCGAATTGGCCGGGCAGCTTGGCGTGAACCGGGCCACCGTCGCCGCCGCTTACGAATTGCTTGAACAGGAGGGGCTGATCCGCGGCCACGTCGGCCGGGGCAGCTTCGTCTCCGCTGCCGCCGGCCCCGCCATGGACTGGGAGGCGCGCCTCGCCTCCGCCGCCGAGACCCGCGCCTGGGACGCCCGCGCCCGCATCGACTTTGTCTCGGCGCGCCCGGGCGATGACCTTTTACCCCTCGAGGAATTCCGCGCCTGCGGGCGCGAAGTGCTGCGCGGCGACATCGCGGACATCCTGCGGCTCGGCTCCCCCTATGGATACGCTCCCCTGCGCGAGTTTCTGCTCGAGCAGGCGCGCCGGGAGGGCGCGGCGCGCGATCACGACGACCTGCTCGTCACCAGCGGCTGCCAGCAGGCTCTCGATCTGCTGAGCCGCGCGCTGGCGCTGGAAGGGCAGGCTGCGGCGATCGAAGATCCGGTCTATCCCGGCTTGCGCGAGGTATTTGTGCGAGCCGGAGCGCGCGTTGCCGGCGTTCCGGTTCACGACACCGGGCTCGATCTGGACGCGCTCGCGCGCCTGCTGGAGCGCGAGCCCGTCGCCGTGATCGCCGTCACCCCGAACTTCCAGAACCCCACCGGCGCCACTCTCGGGCTGGAGAAGCGCCGCGAACTGCTGCGGCTGGCGCGGCAGGCGCGCGCCGCCGTGATCGAAAACGACATTTACAGCGGGCTGCGCTACGAGGGCGATCCGCTGCCCTCGCTGAAACAGCTCGACGAGGACCGGCTCGTCATCCAGATTCGCAGCGTGTCCAAGCTCGCGCTTCCCGGTTTGCGGGTCGGATGGGTGACGGCGCCCCGGGAGGTCATCCGGCGGCTGGCAGCGTGGAAGCAGACTTCAGATTTGCACTCGGATCATCTTTCGCAGGCGGTGCTGCTGCGCCTGGCGGAGAGCGGACGCCTGGAGGCGCATCGCCGCCGCCTGGCTGCCGCGGGGCGCGAACGGCTCCATGCACTGCTGGATGCCTGCGCGCGCCACCTGCCTGCCGGGACGCGATTCACACGCCCCGAAGGCGGCACGAACGTGTGGGTGCGGCTGCCCGAGCCGCTCGATTCCGAACGCATCCTCCCGCGCGCGGAAGAGTCGGGAGTCAGCTATCTGCCGGGCCGCTGGTTTGCCGTACAGCGCCCGCAGACCGGCGCCCTCCGGCTCAGCTTCGCCGGGCTGCCGCCGGAAGTCATCGAGGAAGGCCTGCAGATCCTGGGGCGCATCTTCCGGAAAGAGGTGCAGCGGCAGCGGGCTGCGGCGGAAGCCGGCCTGGCTCCGGCCATTGTCTGAAAATGCGGCAGGAAATGATTTCGCAATTCGAGAGAAAACAGGGAGAAATGACATGACATATCTGGACGATGCATTCCGCGTCAAGGTCGGCCTGGCGGAAATGCTGAAAGGCGGCGTCATCATGGACGTCACCGATGCGCGCCAGGCCGAGATCGCCGAAAAGGCCGGCGCCTGCGCCGTCATGGCGCTCGAGCGCGTGCCGGCCGACATCCGCAAGGAAGGCGGCGTCGCCCGCATGGCGGCCATCAGCAAGATCCGCGAGATCATGCAGGCCGTTTCCATCCCCGTAATGGCCAAGGTCCGCATCGGCCACATCGCGGAAGCGCAGGTGCTCGAGGCGCTGGAAGTCGACTTCATCGACGAGAGCGAAGTGCTCACCCCCGCTGACGAGGAGCATCACATCTGGAAGCGCGACTTCAAGGTCCCCTTTGTTTGCGGCTGCCGCAATCTGGGCGAGGCGCTGCGGCGCATCGCCGAAGGCGCGGCCATGATCCGCACCAAGGGCGAGGCGGGCACCGGCAACGTCGTCGAAGCCGTGCGCCACATGCGCACCGTGATGAAGGAGATCCGCATGCTCACCGTGCTGCGCCAGGACGAGCTGCTGGCGGAAGCCAAGCGCCTTCAGGCGCCCCTGGAGCTGGTGCAGTTCGTCCACGACAATGGCCGTCTGCCCGTGCCCAACTTCAGCGCCGGCGGCGTGGCCACGCCCGCCGATGCGGCCCTCATGCGCCAGCTCGGCGCCGAGGCCGTTTTTGTCGGCAGCGGGATCTTCAAGAGCTCCGACCCCGAGCGCCGCGCGCGGGCCATTGTCAAGGCCACCACGCATTACAACGACCCGAAAGCAGTGCTGGAGGCCAGCGAGGAGCTCGGCGAGGCGATGCCGGGCCTCGACGTGCGCACCATGAGCGAATCCGAGATGCTCTCCACGCGGGGCTGGTAGCGGGCCATGCCTGTCGCCGGCGTCCTCGCCCTGCAGGGCGACTACGAAGCTCATGCCGCGGCCCTGCGCCGCGCCGGCGCCGAGCCCCGCGAGGTGCGCCTCGCGGCGGACCTCGACGGGCTGGACGGCCTTGTGATCCCGGGCGGCGAGAGCACCTCCATGCTGAGGCTCATCGAGTACTACTCGCTGATGGAGCCGCTGCGCCAGTTCGGCCTGCGCAAGCCCATCTTCGGCACCTGCGCCGGCGCCATCCTGCTGGCCACGGAAGTGCTCAACCCGCCCCAGCCCTCCCTCGGGCTCGCCGACATGACTGTCGAGCGCAACGCCTACGGGCGGCAGCTCGACAGCCGCGTGGTGCGCCTGAGCGATCACCGTCTGGGAGACGGCGAGCTGGAAGCCGTCTTCATCCGCGCCCCCATCATCCGCCGCGTCGGCGCAGGCGCCGAGGTGCTCGCAACATATCTCGGCGATCCTGTTCTGGTCGATTTCGGCCGCCACATGGCCGCCACCTTCCACCCGGAGCTGACCGCCGACCTGCGCATCCACCGGCGTTTCGTGGAGCGGCTTTCGGTTCCGGCTAGGGAGGCGCGGCCGTGAAACGCAAGAAGCGCGTCCTGTTCGTTTGCGTGGGCAACGCCTTTCGCAGCCAGATGGCGGAGGCGTTCGCCCGTGCGTATGGAGCGGACGCCGTCGAGCCGGAGAGCGCCGGCATCGCCCCTGTGCTCGCCGTGCCCGAGGCCACCCGGGCGGTCATGCGCGAAAAGGGAATCGAGCTCGACTCGCATTTCCCGAAGGCGCTGGTGCACATGGATCTGAAGACTTTCGACATGGTCGTGAACATGAGCGGGCTGCCGCTCCACGCCCCGCCGGGCGTGGAAATGGTGACCTGGAACGTCCCGGATCCGGTCGGAGAGAGCGACAAGGTGCTCCGCATGGTGCGTGACGAGATCGAGCAGCTCGTCACAGGGCTGCTGATCCGCCTGCGGCAGCGGCAGAATTGACAGCGCCGCGGGCGGTTTTGGAAAATAACAGTTGAAAGACACGCCAGCCGTGCGGATGTGGCGGAACTGGCAGACGCGCTAGATTCAGGTTCTAGTGGGGGCAACCCCGTGGAGGTTCAAGTCCTCTCATCCGCACCACTCCCTTGCCGTTCCCTTCTTGACTGAACCCCTCATTCAGGGGGTGATCTGCGGCTCCCCGTTTCTGCCGGCTGTGCCTGCTACCTCCGGTTCGCCGCCGCCCTTCGGCGTGACTTCCCATAGAACCTGTCGCGGGAAGCACAGCCGCTGGAAGTACATCCGGGGCGGAGCGCTTCCCGGGCAAACGGATCCGGGCAGACAGCTGCACCTCTCGCCTCTTACCTGACGCCGATCTCCTTCTTCCCCGTAAGACGACCACCGATACCGGCGCCCCCGGAGGATGCGCCCGCTAACTGGCCGGTACTGCCGGGGCAGACAAGCGCCCGTGGGCGGGCAATGGATGGACCGGCGGGCCAGAGTCCGCCCTTCGTCTCGCCAGCGCTCTGTGAGAGGAATCCGCCCCTGCGGGCACTTCCGTATGTGGAGGGACTTGCCGGAACTCTGGCGCGAATGGACGCCCGCCTGGCAGACGCGCTGGCGTGGGTCGTCGCCGCCCTGGCCTTGTACGTGCTCGCCAGCAGCCTCGATGATCTGCTGATCGACATTCTCTGGCTGGCTGGGATCGGACGCAGGCAGGCGGCGCCGCTCGCCGAGCCGGCGCGGGAAAAGAGGATCGCCATTCTCGTGCCGCTGTGGCAAGAATCCGCCGTGATCGGGCGCATGCTCGAGCACAACGCGGCCTCCATCCGGTACTCGAACTACGAGATCCTGGCGGGGGTCTATGCAAACGATCCCGAGACGCGGCACGCCGTGGAGGCTGTGGCGGAGCGGGTCCCGTGCGTCACGCTGGCGGAAGTTCCGCATGATGGACCCACGTCGAAGGCGGACTGCCTGAACTGGATCTATCAGAGGCTGATCGAGCGCGAGCTGGGGGGCGCGCCGCGTGCCGAGATCGTGCTGATCCACGACGCGGAAGACGTCATCCACCCGGAATCGCTGCAATGGATCAACCGCTGGTCGGAGCAGGCGGGGATGATCCAGATCCCGGTGTTCGCTCTCGCCACCGGTTGGTCCGAGATGACGCACGGCGTCTACTGCGACGACTTCGCCGAGAGTCAATGCAGGGATCTCCCCGTGCGCGCCGCCCTGGGCGGCTTTCTTCCGGGATGCGGGGTCGGCACCGCCTTCCGCCGCGAGGAACTGGAACGGCTGGCGGAGGCGGAATCCAACCGGATCTTCGATCCCCTCTCTCTCACCGAGGACTACGACAACGGTTTGCGGCTCTTCCGCCTTGGCTGCCGGCAAATGGTTATGCCTCCTGGCGGTTCCTCCGTGGATCCTGTTGCTACGCGCGAGTATTTCCCGCGCAACTTCCGCGCCGCGGTTCGCCAGCGAACGCGGTGGATCACCGGCAACTGCCTGCAAGCCTGGCAGCGGCACGGATGGGGGCGGGGACTCCGGCGTCCGTGGATCCAGGCTTGGTTCTTCTGGCGGGACCGCAAGAGCCTCTGGGGCAGCTGGGCGGGAATTGCCTGCAACCTGCTCCTGCTTTGGGGCTTCGTGACGTGGGCGGCATCGGTGGCTGGGGCGGGCGTGTGGGAGTTCGGCAGAGTCATCGCGTCGACCGCCTGGCTCGGCCCGGTGCTGGCGGCCAATCTGGCGCTCTGTTGCGGCCGGGTAGCCATGAGGGCCTGGTTTTCCAGCCGCATCTACGGCTGGAAGTTCGCGTTGGCGGTGCCCCTGCGGACGATCTGGGGCAATGCGATCAATGCCGCGGCCTCGGCTCGCGCGATCTGGCAGTTTACGTTCGCCTGGTGGACGGGGCGCCCTTTGCGCTGGCTGAAGACCGAGCATTGTTACCCATCGCTCGAAACCCTCCGGGCATCGGCTGCGGGAGCTGCAGCTGGCAGCTGGATTGCCTTCGATGTCACCGGATCTGTTGGGGCGTCCGGCGCTCCTGCCACGTCAGCGATCCCGCGCCCTGAACCTTTCCGGTGGTCTGCGTCCCCGCCGTTTGCAGCGGAAGATCCGTGTCTTGCCGGTCCGCCCTCAAAGAGAATGCTCCGCGCTCTTCCGGCGAAGGTAGCGGACGAGTTGGGCGTGCTCCCGCTGGCTTATCGCGGCGGCAAGCTCGAAGTCGCCGCTGCTACGGTGCTCGACGAGCAGTGCCTGGAACTTCTGCACCGGTTCGCCGGCACGCAAATTGCCGTGCGAACGGTGAGCGCCCGCCAGATTGCCTCATGGAGGCGAATGCGGGACGAGCCGGCGCCGCCGCACCGGCACTTTCCGTTTCCTGCATCGCCTCGCTGGCAGACAGCGGCGGTGCCAAGCTCGTGGGGCTCCCCTCCGCAGCGGATTGCCGCAGCCGAGGGCGCATGAGGCAGATCCCATGCTGCCAGAGCGGAATTGGCACGGGAAACCCGGCAGGAGAAACAATCAACCCGAGGGGCAGAACCTCCGATAGTTCTGCCCCTTCCTCCGAACCGGGTAGATTGCAGGGGGGATGCCCCCTCAAGCCGCCAGGAGAACAGGAAGGGAAGATGCCTGGATCAGCGTTCTCACCAGAGATGCCTGAGAGCGTGCTCCGACTTTGTGGTAGAGCCTCTTCAGGTAAGTGCGGACGGTATGGATGGTCACACCCAGCGCCTCGGCTGCCTCAGCCGGACTCTTGCCCTGAAGGATTTGCTCCACGAGCCGCAGTTCCGCTTGTGTGAGCCGGAACGCCTCGCGAAGCATACCGAGGCACGCCTCAGGACGGCGCTCGGAATCGAAGACACAGCAAAGACGCCAGCCATTGGTGTAACCGGAGGATTCCGCGAGCCTGGTCAGCCATATGATCCACGGCGCCTGCCCCCGGAGTCGGGAAAAGGCGAAGACAGACCCATCGTGCCCGCGGTGCAATCTGTGCCGGATCTCCTCCCGCATCCGGGGCCACTCAGTGGATCGCAACACGCATGCCCCGAACTCGTTCGCAGCCAACGGGGAGGCATCGTCGCCGAGTAGGATGACGCCCGCCAACTCCATGCTTCGATGGTAAACATACTCCCCGAATGAGCGTAAGACTTAACCCGTTAATCCTCACACGGTTTCGTCTTTTTTCGCTTTTGATGACATGAAATCTGCGATGCGGCGCGCCCCTTCCATCAAATTTTCGAATGAAGTGGCGTAGCTGAAGCGCAAATAACCTTCGCCAAACTTGCCGAAAGCCGTGCCGCTCAGGCAGGCGACCCCCGCCTGCTGCAGCAACGCATCCGCCAATTCGCGCGCTCCCCAACCCGTCGCTTTGATGTTTGCGAACGCATAAAATGCGCCTGCCGGAACGGCGCAGCGAACTCCCGGAATTGTGTTCAATTTTTCTACAAATGCATCCCGCCGCCGCCGGAACTCGGCCACCATGGCATCCACGGGGGATTGGTCGCCACGCAGTGCGGCCAAGGCCGCTCTTTGGGTGAAAGAGGCGGTGCAGGAGTTGGAATTCACCATCAGCTTGTTGACGGCATCGACCAGGAAGGGGGGCATGACACCGTATCCGATTCGCCAGCCCGTCATCGCATAAGTTTTCGAAAAGCCGTCGAGAATGATCGTTTTGTCGGTCATTTCCGGGAAACTGGCGATGGACATGGGCTCGGCGTCATACCAAATGCGGCTGTAAATTTCATCGGAGAGAACCACCACATCCCGGTGGTGCAGCAGGTCTGCAATGGCGGCGAGATCCTCGCGGCAGAGCACGCCCCCGGTGGGATTGGCCGGCGAATTCAGTACCACCATCCTGGTGCGGTCTGACAAGCGCTCGCGAAAGAGTTCGAGGTCGAAGGCGAACCCGCGTTCTTCGAGCAGGGGGATCGGCACCGGAGTGGCGCCGCAGTAGCGGATCATCGACTCATAGATCGGAAACGACGGGTTCGGATAGATGACCTCGTCGCCGGGCTCGAGCAGGGCGAGCATCGAGAAAAAGATGATGGGCTTGCCTCCGGGGACGACACACACGCGGTCCGCCCCCACCTCGATGCCCCGGCTGCGGGAGACGGTTTCCGCGATGGCTTCGCGCAACTCGGGCAGCCCTTGCGTCGGCCCGTAGTGGGTCCAGCCCTCGTCCAGCGCCGCCTTGGCTGCCTCCACGATGTGGCGCGGCGTGTCGAAATCGGGCTCGCCGATCTCGAGGTGAATGATGTGCCTTCCCTGGGCTTCCAGCTGCCGGGCACGGACGAGCACCTCGAATGCCGTCTCCGTGCCGATCCTGCTCATGGCGGAGCTCAACTGCATGGTTGTGTTTCCTTTCTTCGTGGAAAGTCCCGGCTCGCAGCGTGGCGGCCGCACGGCGGAGCCGCTTTCTTCCGTAGCTCCGCTCTCCTACAATTTCAGCATACGGCCGATTGAAGAGTTTGCACGGGCGGGCGCCGGACAGCGTCATGACTATCAGAAGCGATGTGGCGGCCATCGACACAGGGAGCGCAACGCTCTGCCGCGCGGCGGGAGGCGGCATGGATGCCTGACTCCGGCCCGCCGCAAACCGGCATGGAACAGGACGCCCTGCGGGCGGAGCGCGACGCCTTCGTCGAAGCTCATCTGAAGCGGATCTTCCTGCTCATCTACCGGCTGGTGGGAAACGTTGCCGACGCCCAGGATCTCACGCAGGAAGCGTTCATCAAGGCGCTGCAGCGCCACGAGCAGCTGCGCGACGCCGAGAAAGCCGCCCATTGGCTCTCCCGGATCGCCACCAACACGGCGCTCGATCATCTCCGCAAGCGGGCGCGCCGCGGCGAAGCGGGCCTGGAGGGGATTTCGGCGCCCGCGCCGGAGGAGATGAACCCGGAGCATCGCCTGTTGCGCGCCGAACGGGCGGAATTGCTGCAGGAAGGGCTCGGCAGGCTGACCCCCCGCGAGCGCGCAGCCCTTGTGTTGCGCGATCTGGAAGATCTGCCCGCCGAGGAAGTGGCCCGGCAGCTGAATTGCGGAAAGGCGACGGTGCGTTCGCACATCGCCAATGCGCGCGTGAAGTTTCGCAAGTACTGGGAGAGGCGCCAGCCATGAGGAATCATCCGGATGCGCGGGACCTTGCGCTGCATGCTGGCGGCGACCTTCCCTGGGCGCGGCGGCTGGCAGTGGCGTGGCACCTGCGGCGCTGCGGCGCTTGCCAGCGCGAGCTGCAAGGGTTCCGCGACGCTTTGGCGGCCTTGCGCTCCGGCGCCGGGCTGCCGCCCGGAGTGGACTGGGAATCTCTGGCCGCGGAGATGCAAGCCAACATCCGCCTCGGCCTGGCGGCCGGGGAGGCCATCCGGCGCCGCGGGCAGAAGGAGGGCTTCCGCGCCGCGGACTGGCGTGCGGCGGCCGTCGTCACTGCGGCGCTGGCCATCGTGGCTGTTGCCGGATGGACGTTGCAGCGCCGCCCGGCGCCGGCTCCGTCTCCATCCAGCGCCGAGGTGGTGCTCCGGCCAACCGAGGAGGGCCTCTCGGTAAAGTGGGGCGGCACCGAAGCCGCCGTGTTCGGCCCGGGCAGGGCGCCCGCAGCCGCGGCCGTCAGCTGGGACGGCGGGGTTCGCGCGCCGTTCCTCGACGAAGAGACAGGGCAGGTGACCATCTACGATGTGGCGGCTCAGTAAAATGCAGTTCGCGCTGGCGTGCCTCGCCGCGAGCGTCTGGAGCCAGCCCCTTCCGTTCCGGGCAGACCTGCCTGCCGGCTCGCCCGTGGAGCTGGTCAGCGCCGATTGGGGCAACTCCTCGGCCACTCCGAGAGGCGGCGCTCTTCTGGTCGATCTGCACGCCCAGCTCCGGCTGCGCAACAACACGCCCCGCCGCATCCGCGCCATCGCTCTTCGCGTGGTGGCGCAGGAAGTTGCGCCCGGCGGGCGCTGTCACGCGCCCGGGCCTGGATGTGGCGCCGGGCGAGGAATTCTCGCTCCGCATCGATATGCGGCTCCTGCGCCCGCTGGTCCAGCAGACGGGGCCGCTGGTCGAGATCGCCCTGGACGGCGTGCTTTTCGATGACCTCGTTTTTTTCGGGCCGAACCGCATGAACGTCCGCCGCGGAATGCTCGCCTGGGAGATCGAAGCCCGGCGAGACCGTCAGATGCTGGCCGCGATCCTCGAGAAAGAAGGCCCCGAGGCGCTTCGCGCGAAGATGCTGGAGACGCTCGCCCGTCAGGAGAATTCGATGATGCCGGTGCAGGTGGTGCGCGGCGCCGCGCCCGCCGCCGGCACGCCGCCGGGGCGCCGCACGGAGCTGGCCGCGCTCCGCATCCCCGATTCCCCCGTCGAGCTGCTCGCGGGCCAGGCGGTGATCGCCGGCAATGAAGCGCACTCGGCCCGGATCGACGTGGCCAACCGGACCGGCCGCCCCGTGCGCTTCGTCGAGCTCGGCTGGCTGGCAGCGGACTCCGCCGGCCGCCTGGCTGCCGCCGGAACTCTGCCCGCCGAGATCCACCTGCCTCCCGGGCAGCGTTCCACGGTCCGGGGCGAGACGCGCGTCCGGTTCGCCCGCCCGGTGGGCTCATTGGCGGTCTACCCGGCGCTGGTCGAATTCGAAAACGGCGAAGTGTGGGTGCCGCCCGCATCTGCCTGGCGTCAGCCCGGCATCGGGAGCGCGCTTCCCGCCTCGGGAGAGATGATCCGTCTGGCGGAGCTCTACCGCAAGAAGGGGCTGGAGGCCGTCATCCAGCAGCTCCGCGCGATGCGCTAAGATTTGGAGCGATGGATACGGCGAAAGTGATCGGACGCGCGCCCGAGCGGCTGACCCTGGAAGAGCGACGGCAGCTGGCCGGATGGTGGGTCGCTTACGAGGTCTACACGCCGCAGACGCTTCCGCTGAAGCGCATCGAAGCCGCCGGGCGCGACATTCCTTCCTGCATCGAACAGCTGGAAAGCCGCGGGCTCGACCCCCGGCAGTTCGAGTTCGTCCTCTTCCAGGGCTGACGCCTGCCCGGCCGTATCGACTCACGCCGCTGCGGCTACTCGCAATCTCTCCCTGCGGAAAAATCTCTCAAAGCCCCCCTTGCGCGGGCCGATACGACCCGTGAGCCCTTGCAAGCCAAGCCAAGGGCCATCCGCTGAAATTCAGGGTCAAGGAGAGAAACCGCATGAAACTGTCTTCGTGGGTCCGTTGGGTGGCGCTCGTCGCCGTGGCCGCCGTCTTCGCCGTCGCTCCGGCAGCGGCGCAGGAAGAGATCACCACCGCCAACGCTCTGGGCCGCGTCGTCAAGAAGGTGGCGCCGGCTTTCCCCGTTGCCGCCAAGCAGCTCAACGTCACCGGCGCGCAGGACGTCCAGATCACCGTCGACGAGCAGGGCAACGTCATCGACGCCAAGGTCCTTAAAGGGAACGCCCTTTTCACCCAGTCCACCCTCGCCGCCGTGAAGGAATGGAAGTTCACACCGTTGCTGAAAGACGGCCAGCCTGTCAAATTCACCACGATCATCACGTTCAACTACACGAAATAATCTGCCGGCGCTTCCTCGGGCGGGTCCGCTTCCCTCCCTCCGGGCCCGCCCCCGCCAAACCACGAAGCCCCCGGATGGCGAAAAAATAGACTTCGTGGCCGCGGCCATTTTTCTCGTCCTCCTCCTCCAGGCTCAACTGCCCCTGTCTCAACCCTTCCAGGCCCGTGTCGTCTCCATCGCCGACGGCGACACACTCACTGTCCTGCACCAGCGCCGCCAGATCCGCATCCGCCTTCACGGCATCGATTGCCCGGAACCCGGCCAGCCCTTCCACCGCCGCGCCGCTCAAAGAACTGCCCAGCTCGCTTTCGGCCAGACCGTCACCATCCTCCCGCAATCCCGCGACCGCTACGGACGCCTCGTCGCTTCCGTGCTCCTGCCTGACGGACGTTCCCTCAGCCAGATCCTCGTCGCCGAAGGTCTCGCGTGGCACTACCGCCAGTATGCCCCGAACGACACAACCCTGGCGCGGCTCGAGCAATCCGCCCGCAGCGCCCGCCGCGGCCTTTGGCAAGACCCCGCCCCTGTCCCCCCATGGCAGTGGCGCAAGGTCCGCCGCGGCGCGAGACAATGGTCCTTGCCATGAAAAGCTACCGGAAAGAACTCTGGTTTGAGGTGCCTTCGCGCCGCGCCTTCATCAACATCACCCCGGACGTGGAAGAGTGCCTCCGGGAAAGCGGCATCCGCGAGGGGCTGTGCCTCGTCAACGCCATGCACATCACGGCCAGCGTCTTCATCAACGACGATGAGCCCGGGCTGCACCACGACTACGACGTCTGGCTCGAGAAGCTCGCCCCGCACGAGCCCGTCTCCGCCTACCGGCACAACCGCACCGGAGAGGACAACGCCGACGCCCACATGAAGCGCCAGATCATGGGCCGCGAAGTCGTCGTCGCCGTCACAGGCGGGCGCCTCGACTTCGGCCCGTGGGAGCAGATCTTTTACGGAGAATTCGACGGCCGGCGCCGCAAGCGCGTCCTCGTCAAGATCATCGGCGAGTAGGAAGCCCTCCCCGCTACACTGAAATCAGCCCGTCTTTTTATGCCCGGCCTTCTCGAAAGACTCAAGCAGGGAATCCAGAAAACCCGCGCCGGCCTTGTCGGCAAAATGGAGGACGTTCTCCTCGGCAAGAAGGAGATCGATCCGGAGCTGCTTGAAGAGCTCGAATACACGCTCATCACCGCCGACATCGGCGTGCGCACTGCATCCGACATTCTCGAGTCCATCCGTCAGCGCGTCGACCGCCATCTTGTCAACGATCCCGCGGAATTGCGCCAGTTGATCCGCGAGCATCTCCTCGGCGTTCTCGAATCCGGCGGCAGGCCGCTGAATTGGCCCGCCTCCCCGCCCGCGGTTGTTCTTCTGGTCGGCGTCAACGGCTCCGGCAAGACCACGACCACCGGGAAACTTGCCGCCCAGTTCCGCGCGCAGGGCAAAAGCGTCCTGCTCTGCGCCGCCGACACCTTCCGCGCCGCCGCCATCGACCAGCTCGAGGTCTGGAGCCGCCGCAGCGGCGCGGATCTCATCCGCCAGAATGCCGGCGCCGATCCCAGCGCCGTGCTCTTCGATGCCATTCAGGCGGCCAAGGCTCGCAACACGGACATTCTGCTGGCCGATACCGCCGGGCGCCTCCACACCAAGTCCAACCTGATGGCCGAGCTCGAAAAGATGCGCCGCACTGCCGCCAGGCTCGTCGAGGGCGCGCCGCACGAAGTGTGGCTCGTGCTCGACGCCACCACCGGCCAAAACGGCCTCGAACAGGCGCGGCGCTTCACCGAATCGGCGGGCGTGACCGGCCTCATCCTCACCAAGCTCGACGGCACGGCCAAGGGCGGCATCGTCGTGGCCATCGCGCGCGAGCTCAACCTGCCCATCCGCTACGTGGGCGTCGGCGAACAGGTTGATGACCTGCTGCCCTTCGATGCCCATCAGTTCATTGATTCGCTCTTCGAACCATGAACCCTGACCTCATGCGCGAAGCGCTTGCCCTCGCCCGTCAGGGCGTCGGGCGCGTTTCGCCCAATCCGGCCGTCGGCGCCGTCGTCGCCCGCGAAGGCCGCATCCTTGGCCGCGGCTTTCACACGTGGGCCGGCGTCCGCCACGCCGAAGTCATCGCGCTCGAGGAGGCAGGCGAGGCCGCCCGCGGCGCGGATCTGTATGTCACCCTCGAGCCCTGCTCCCACACCGGGCGCACTCCTCCCTGCGTCGACGCGATCCTGCGGGCCGGCATCGCGCGCGTCTTCTCGATCACCGAAGATCCCAACCCGCTGGTCTCCGGCCGCGGCTTCGCCCGCCTGAGCGAGGCGGGGGTCCAGGTGACGCTCCTGCCGGAATTCGCCGAAGAGGCGCGGCGGCTCAACCTCGCCTTCTTCCACTTCATGCGCACCGGGCGCCCGCTCGTCACCCTGAAGTCCGCCCTCACCCTTGACGGCAAGATCGCCGCCCCGGAAGACAATACCGGCTGGATCACCTCCGAACGCGCCCGTGCCCATGTCCAGCTTGTCCGCCATGAGCACGACGCCATCCTCACCGGCATCAACACAGTTCTCGGCGACGACTGCCTTCTCACCGACCGCAGCGGGCTCGAGCGTGCGCGGCCCTTGCTGCGCATTGTCCTCGATTCGCTGCTCCGCCTCCCTCCGGAAAGCCGCATGGTGCGCAGCTGCCGCGGCGACGTGCTCGTCGTCTGCACCTCCGTGGCACCGCCCGCGCGCCGCACCGCCCTGGAGGAGCGCGGCGTCGAGGTGGTCGCCCTCGACGGCGAGGACGGACGCCCCGATCTGCGCCGCGTGATCTCGCTGCTCGCCGAACGCAACTACCAGTCGCTGATGATCGAAGCCGGCAGCAAGGTGAACTGGTCGGCCCTCGAGTCCGGAGTGGTGGACCGCATTCTCTTCTACTACGCCCCCAAGATCCTTGGCGGCGTTGAATCGCTTCCCGTCGCCGGGGGGCTCGGGCGCCGCCGCCGTTCCGACGCGATCCTTTTCCACGACGTGCGCCTCACCCCCATTCCCCCGGACGAGTTCCTCCTCGAGGCGTGGCTCTGCAAAGACCAGCTGGCCGACCGTTCCAGCTGACCGGGCTGCCTCGTTGCCCCGGGGAACCCTCGAAAATCCCGTTGTGCTGTTCCCCCGGCGCTCGCGCCGGGGCCGTAGTGCTTGCGCGGCCGGTGTGCTTCCGTTGTTCCCCCGACGCTTGCGTCGGGGCCACAGTGCCAGCGTGTTCTGCGCAGTTCCCGCGACCGTTGGGCCGGGGCCGCGTTAGATTTCCCCCTTCTCGCGCGATCCCACCGATGTTCCCTTTCCAAGGCGATCCCCTCAGTCCCTTGGCGAGGGATTCTTGGGGCCTAGCTTGCCTCTCCGGCACTGTCCAGCAAGCCGCGCCGAATGCGCGGCCCCGACGCAAGCGTCGGGGGAATCCTGAAATCGCCGGGCCGCGTCCCACCCGCGCTGCACGTGCCCGCCGCCAGCGCGCTTCGCACTGCTTTTCCACCCGCGTCCTCGGTCTTGCGCAGTTCCCCCGGCGCTCGCGACGAACCATGGAGCCAGCGTGTCCTCCGCAGTTCCCCCGACGCTTGCCTCGGGGCCGCGTTGTTTGAGCAGTTCCCCCGGCGCTCGCGCCGGGGCCGCAATGGCCGCGCTCTTCCTCTCACCTCGACGGGATCTTCGCAGCCAATGGAGAGGCGGCTGAATCCGGCCGCGGATGACTTGCGCCCTGCTTTGGCTCAGGCACTGAGGCCGCGACGAAAGTACCGCGGCCCATGCGCGAGCGCCGGGGGTGCCAGAAAGGATGGCCCCGGGCAAAGGGGCACTTCGAAAATCCCCGGCTCAGTCGATGAGGCCACGTTGGCAAGCGTAAAAGCGGCGACCCGGCTGTGGCTGCGAAATTCCGCCGTGTGGTTCTATCTCCGTCTCCGCAGCCAGGCGAATCCAAGCAGCACCGGTGGTCTGTGTTCGGCCTCATCTAACCGCGCCCAAGGATCATCCCTCCCGGCGAGCCAAGACCGATGGCAAGAACCTGCGGCCAGCCGCTTGCGCCGGGCTCCGAAGATTGCGCTTGCGACTCCAATCCCGCGGCGTCGGCCGCGCATCCCGTCCTTGCCCTTGAACTGCGCCCGCTCTCGTGATCAGATTGTCGGAGACCCATGGCTGCACGCCGTGCCAAATCCGGCCGCACATGGCATGCCCGCATCCTGTGTTGCGGGCGCATGGATTGGGGCGACGACGCCGTCGGGCCGCTCTGCGCAGCCGCTCTCGCCGAACGCAAGATCCCTGCCGTCACCCTCGGCGGCACGGCGAGCGAGTTGCTGGAGGCCTGGCGCGAGGCCCGCCATGTGATCGTGGTCGACGCGCTCTCTTCTGGCGGCCCGCCGGGCTCGTTGCACCGCGCTGCTTACGGAGACCCCGGCTTCCATCCTGAATGGACCCGCTCTTGCGCGCGCGGCCCGGGTCTTGCGCAGGCCGTCCGGCTCGGCGCCGCTCTGCATTGCCTGCCCGATTCGCTGATCCTGATCGGGCTGGTCGGCGCCGACTTCGAATGGGCCTCCACCCCGTCTGCGGAGGTCGCCGCAGCTCTGCCGGCCCTTGTCGACGCCGTCGCCCACGAATGGCAAGCGCTGGTTGGGACGAAGTCCGCTCCGCGCGCCGGCAGGGGGGCAGAACGCACGGCAAGCTGATCGTCAGGCAGGAGAGCCAACGCCAGGCGGCGCAGACTTCAGGTGTACGTCCCGCTGCGGGTAGGGAATCGTGATGCCGTGAGCGCGGAAGGCATCCAGGATCGCGAAATTCAGGTCGCTGACCAGTTTCCCTTTCCGCTGGATCAGCGTCGTGGTCCACGCCCGCAGCTCGAACTGCAAGCCGCTGTCGCCGAACTCGAGGAACCGCACCGCCGGCGCGGGCTCGTCCAGCACGTCGGGATTGGCCCGGGCAATCTCAAGCAGCAGCCGTTCTACCAGCCTGACATCGCAGTCGTAGCCGACCGAAACCGGGATGCGGAACCGCACCTTGGGGTCGCTGCAGCTCCAGTTGATCACCTCCTCGGTGATGAAGCGGGAATTCGGAATGATGATGGCGATGTTGTCGTTGGTGAGCACGGTGGTGCTGCGGGCGCGGATCTCCACCACCTGTCCCTCCGTGCCGGCGACTTCGATGCGGTCTCCCAGCTTGACGGGCCGTTCGATGAGCACGATCAGGCCGCTGACCAGGTTGTTGGCGATGTTCTGCAAGCCGAATCCGATTCCGATGCCAAGCCCGCCAGCCGCCACGCTGAGCGCTGTCAGGTCGATCCCGGAGGCCTGCAGGATGACCAGCAACCCCAGGAAGACCACGCAGTAATAAAACAGCGCGCCGACCGCCTGCCTCGCG
>JBBFLJ010000008.1:64211-125742 GCA_037481575.1 Bryobacteraceae bacterium
CCGGAGGCCTGCAGGATGACCAGCAACCCCAGGAAGACCACGCAGTAATAAAACAGCGCGCCGACCGCCTGCCTCGCGCTTGCGTCCAGCCGCGTTCCCGCCAGCAGCCTCCCCGTCAGCCATGCCCGCAGCCTGCTGGCGAGGAAAAACAACAGCAGGACCAGCAACACCAGCTGAAGCAGCGCTCCCAGGGACACCCCGGACGGCCCCAGCGGCAGAACCGGCCGGCCGAAGATCTCACGCAGCTGCGACCACCACTTTTCCGTCATCCTCCTGCCCTCCTGCAAGGGAATTTATGGGTGAAATGGCCAGTATTTCGGGATCAAAATTATGGAAAGGATCCAGAAGATCAGATTCAACGGCGTGCCGACACGCAAGAAATCCCTGAATTTATATGCGCCCGGGCCGAAAATCAGCGTGTTGGTCTGATAGCCGACCGGCGTAATGAAACTGGAGGAAGCGGCGAACACCACGGCTACGAGAAAAGGCCGGCTGTCCACCCCCATTGCCTGCGCCGAGCTGATGGCGATCGGCGTCAGCAGCACCGCCGTGGCGGAGTTCGACATCACCTCCGTCAACAGCGACGTGCAGAGGTAGAGCGCCGCGAGGAATACGGTCGGCCCGAGCCAGCCGAATACGGCGACAATCAGGCGGGAGAGCTGCGCCGCCAGCCCGGTGGCCTCGATCGCCGTGCCCAGCGGGATCAGGCCCGCGAGCATGAGAATCACCTTCCAGTCGACGGCCGGATAAACTTCCTCCGGCTTCAGGCACCCGGTGACCACCAGAAGCGCCGCGCCGGTGAGCGAGGCTACTACCAGCGGGGCGATTTTCAGCGCGCTTGCCGCCACTACTCCTGCAATAATCAGCGTGGCCAGCAATGCCTTTCTCGTCCTGTAGCGCGTCATCGCCTTGCGGGTCACCAGCACGAAGGCAGGGTTTTTCGCCAGCGGCTCCAGCCGCTCGCGCGGCACGCTCAGCAGCAGCGTGTCGCCCGCGTGCAGAGGCAGGCTGTCGAGCTTCGTTTGGGCCAGCTGCCCGTGGTGCCGGATGGCCAGCACCTTGGCCCCGTAGGCGTCCTTGAATTGCAGCGATTTCAGCGTCTCGCCGATCAATGGCGAATTCGGCGCCACCACTGCCTCCACCAGCTCTGTGGCGTCGCCCTCGACGTCCCGGTCCCTCCAGCCCAGATGGGAGATCAGGCTCACCCCGAACCGGCTTTGCAGCTTTTCAATGCGGGAAGCGTCGCAATTCAGGCGAATCACGTCGCTCGCCTCCAGCACAATCTGCTCCGGCGCCTCCGCCAGGCGCTCTCCTTTGCGGAATACGGCCAGAATCTCCACGTCCAGATCCTTCACCAGCGGCGAGTGTGCCGCCACCTTGCCCACCGACTTCGCGTCCGGGCCCAGCACCACGTCGGTCAGGTATTGGCCCACGTCGAACACTTCCGTCAGGTCCGTGCCAGCGCGGCGCTCCGGGATCAGCCGGATGCCGATCAGAAACATGTAGGCCATTCCCGCGGCGGCCATCCACAGCCCCAGCGGCGATGGCTCAAACATCGTGAAGGGACGCAGCCCCTGCTGCTCGGCGATCGAGCTCACCAGAATGTTGGTCGAAGTCCCGATCAACGTGCACACGCCGCCGAACATCGAGGCAAACGAGAGCGGCATCAGGAGCCGCGAAGGGCTCAGGTTCGCCGCCCTTCCCATTTCGAGCACCACGGGAAGCAGCACCGCGACAACGGCCGTGTTGTTGACAAACGCCGAGGCCGCTCCCGCCACGATCATCGTCAGCCCGACCGCCACCCACGGCAGCCGTTTCGCAAGCCGGATCAGCAGCGTCGTCGCCGGCTGCAAGGCCCCTGTCCGCGCCAGCCCAGAGCTCAGCACGAACATCGCCGCCACGGTCACCGTCGCCGGGTTGCTGAAACCGGACAAGCCCTGCTCCGGCGTCAGCACCCGCGTGGCAATCAGCGCAATGGCGACGAAGATTGCCGCGAGGTCGACGCGGAGCTTTTCCGTAGCAAGGACGTAGATGCAACCAGCTGTCAGAAAGAGGACAATCGCGGCGTCCATTGCGCCTCAGTCTATCCCACAGGCGCCCTGGGCGCTCCACTCGGCGCGGCGAGCCTCAGTCTTCCTCGAAATAATCCGAATCCACGCGCTTGACCCGGTAGGTCTGCACCGTGGTGACGCCGACGTCGTGATCGATCATCAGTTCAGCCAGCCGCCTGCCGTCGATCAGGATGATTTTCTTTTCGATTTTCTGGACGTATTCGCGCGCTTCTTGTGTGAAATCGGAGGTTGTGATGAAAACGCCCTTCTTGGCGCGCGCACCCTCCAGCGAACCGGCGAAGGCCTGCACCTCCGGCCTGCCCACATTCTGGCTCTACCGCTTGGCCTGCACGTAGACAACGTCGAGCCCGAGCTTGTCCTCCTTGATCATCCCGTCAATGCCGCCGTCGCCCGACCGCCCGAGCACGCGCGCCGCGTCCTCCACCGAGCCGCCGTAGCCCATCGCAACAAGAAGTTCCACGACGACAGATTCAAAACGCGAAGGAGAAACGTGGCGCAATTTGTCGAGGATCTCTGCTACCAGTGTCTCTCTCATCTGGCTCCACGCGCTGGCGAGCTGCTCTTCGGGGCTCGCGTGTCCGTCGATCGGCGGCGGGATCACTGTATCATTCCCCAAAATGAATTTCCGGAATTCCGGGAATTCGAGCAGGTGTTTTTGAGTCAGCTTGTCCAATCCTCGCCCAAGCAAGTCCCTGCCACGCTCCGTGATTTCGTAGACACCCCTCTTCCGACGAGCCAGCGCTCCAGCGCGGAATAGGTAGGTCACGGCCCAGTCGGTCCGGCTCACATACACTGGCGTACGCCCATCTTTGAGCAGCAAGGTGCGGCTTTCTGGTTCCAGTTGCAATTGTTGCGCGACGGCTTCCCGCACTTCCTTCAGTTCATGCGGCTGCCCGTCAGCGAATGCGCGCAAGGCGGGAAGAAAGAACGACTGGGAATCCGGTAACGCCATGGCAGTCCGGTCCGAATTCCAGCAGAACCTTGCACGGATTCGAATCCCGAAACAGGGTTCGCATCATCACGATGCCGGTTCCAAAATGGCCGTCATCGACCCCTTGCACCGCGGAATCCGCGGATCCGCCCCGTAGGCATGGATCTGGTCCCGCGCAAACTCCGCCGCGCTCCGCTCGCATGTCATCACGATCGTCCGCCCCGTGGTGTCCACCTCGATCGCGTGCCGCAGCGCCTCGTCCGCCGTCTTGAAGAACAGGCTGCACAGCATCTCGATCACATAGTCGTAGGTGTGCTCGTCGTCATCCAGCAGCACGACGTGCCAGAGCGGCTCGTGCGTCTCCTGGTCTTTCTTCTCGACATCCGTGCCGGGCGTGGGAAGCGCCATAGGGGATCCGAATAATCAGTGTAATCTTCGGGGCGCGCCGAACGGCGCGGTCTCCCGGCTAGGTCCGCCCCCGCTTCCTTCCAGCCGGCGACCCGGCTGACTCCCCGGCTTCCCGCAGCGCCGCTTCCAGCATCGCCCGCGCCGCCCACTGGCACACCGCAATCGACTGCTGCGGGCCGAGCCCCCGGATGTCGTGCAAAATGACCAGCGCCTCCACCCCCAGCGTCAGCGTCAGCCCGGAAACCAGCTTCTCGTACACACGCTTCGGCAGTTTCCCTTTCACTGTAGCCAGCGCGCTCTCGATCCAGTCCAGCCGCCTCCGCCCCCTCGCAGGCTCGCCGGCGCCCAGCCGCCGGTCCAGGCTCAGCCGCAGGATTGCCCGCAGAAGGTCTTCATGCTCCACGGCCAGCTTTTGAATCTCGCCCACGGTTCTCTCCAGCGCCCTGCCGGCGTCCGGCTCGCTGCGCGCCGCCGCAATCGCCGCCTCCACGCGCGGCCGCAGGCTCTCGAGGGAAGCCTCCGCCAGCAGCTGCTCCTGCGTGGGGAAATAGCGGTACGCCGTCCGGCGGCTGACGTCGGCGGCATCCGCCACCGCCGTGACTGTCGGGACCTGTCCTGCGGCGATCAGCTCCGCCGCCGCCCGCAGCAGCAGCGCGCGCGTCCTCCTCTTTTGGCGGGCCCGTCCGTTTTCCTCTTGACCACGCAGTTGCATCGCTCTATAGTATACCCATGTGCCTTTGTGGCACATTAGTGTCACGATGTCAAAGGAGTGAAACGATGACGACGCACAGCTGGGCAGTCGCATGCATCGCCCTGGCCGGCCTGGCAAGCTCCGCGCCGGCGCAGCAGGCAACCGTGTTCGCGGCGGGGCTCAAGAACCCGTCGCAATTGATTCTTGCGGGCAACGGCAGCCTCCTGGTGGCGGAAACCGATGCCCTGCCCAACTCCGGCCGCATCTCCGCCGTGGATGCCGCCGGACGCGTGCAGCCGCTGCTGGAAGGGCTCCCGTCGGGGCCCGCAGCGCCGGACGGCACGCTCGACGGTCCCAACGGCCTCGCCCTCGACGGCCGAACCCTCTTCATCGCCAACGGCGAAGGGGACACCCACGTGCCCGCAGGATCTCCGGGCACGATCGTTCCGAATCCTGCCGGACGCTCATCGCCGATCTACTCTTCCATCCTCAAGGTCAGCTTCAGCGACGACCCCGCCCGCATCCGGCAGCCCTTCGTCCTCTCCCGTGCCGACCAGGACGCGCTCGCCGACGGCAACACAGTAACTCTCGAAAACGGCGCCGGTGACACCGCGCGGCTCGAGCTGCTCGCCGACTTCCGCGACAACGTCCCCGACGCGAGAACGATCTACCGCAACTCCCACCCCTACGGCATGACCCTGCACCCCTCTTTCCCCGGGCAGCTCTTCGTCGCAGACGCGGGCATGAACACCGTCTGGCAGGTGGACATCGCCACCGGCCGCGCCCGCACGCTCGTGCGGTTCCCCGCCATTCCTACGGGAATCCCGTCGCGCCCGGTCGCGGAAGCTGTGCCCACCAACGTCAGACCGTACGGAGATCAGCTTCTGGTCACGCAGCTTTCCGGCGTCCCTTTCGTTCCGAACACGGCGCGCGTCTCCATCGTCGATGTGAACACGGGCGCCATCGGCCCTTTCATTCCGTGGGCGACGATGGCCATGGACATCGCCTGGGAGGAGCGGCCCGGTTCCAGCCGCCCCACCTTCTATCTGCTCGAATTCAGCGCCGCTCTCACGCAGACCCCGCCCGCGCCCGGACGCATCAAGCGCTGGGCGTCGCTCGAAACGGAGATCTTCGTTCCCGCGCTGCGCACTCCGACCTGCATGGCGCTCGACTCCGCCGCGCGCGCTCTTTATGTGACCAGCCGCAGCGAAGGAACCATCGTGAGGGTCTCTCTGCCATGACCGCACCCGTGGCTGAACAGGAGATCCGCCGCCTGCTGGACCGTCAGACGGATGCGTGGAACCGGGGGGATGCCGCCGCGTATGCGGCGGACGCATCGGAGGAGATCTGGTTCACGAACATCCTTGGCCAAACCGCGACCGGCACGCGCCCATTCGTGGAGCGCCACGAGCTGATCTTCCGCACGATCTTCAGCGGCAGCCGGCTGGAGCAGGAGATCCTGCGGTGGCGCCCCCTCGCGCCGGGAGTTGCCATGGTCGAGACGCGCGTCAGGCTCACGGGCTTTCGCGCCCTCCCACCCGGCATCGCCGCAGCCGCGGACGGCGCGCTGCACACCCGCCTTCTTCAGGTGCTGATCCTGGAAAACGGGCAGTGGCGCATCGCCGCCTATCACAATGTTGCTGTCAGCCCGGCGGCCGAACCATAGGCGCCGCTTCCCTGCTGGCAGGGCGGCGGCCGCAGCCCGGGCCCCGCGCCGCTATCATCGAAGGCATGCGAACCCTGATCGTCATGCTTCTCGTTGCTGCTTTGCCTGCGGCCGTGCAGGCCCAGAAGAAGGCTGTCGTGCCCGAAGGGGCCACGGTCGCCGGCCCCTACACGCCCGGCATCGTCGCAGGCAACTTCCTTTTCGTTGCCGGCCAGGTGGGCCGCGACAAGAACGGCAAGTATCCCGAGTCGTTCGAAGACGAGGTCCGCCAGACGCTCGAGAACGTGAAGGCCGTGCTCGACAAGGCAGGCTACACCTTCGCCGACGCCGTCTCCGTGCAGGTGCATCTCACCGACATCTCGCTGTTCGACCGCATGAACAAGGTCTACATGACCTACTTCCCCGAGCCGCGCCCCGCGCGCACCACCGTCGGCGGAGTCACGCTCGTCGGTCCGGCGCGCATCGAGATCACCGTCACCTGCTGGAAAAAGTAGCCGCCTGCGCCGCGGCGGGCTCCGGCGGGCCTTGCGTCCGCCGCCGGCGGCGGGTGCGCTAAATTCAGGAAGGAGTGCGGACGGCGGAACGAGAAGGGGCGCGGATCGCCATCATCAGCATGGCGCTCAGCGGAGTTCTGGCCATCGCCAAGCTGATCGCAGGATGGCTGGCTGGCTCCGCTTCCGTGGTCGCGGACGGGGTGGAGAGCGCCGGCGACGTCGTCGCCTCCGGCATCGTGCTGCTCGGTCTCACGATCGCCGCCCGCCCGCCCGACAAGAACCATCCCTACGGCCACGGGCGCTTTGAGACCCTCACCGGACTCGTCACCGGCCTCGGCCTGGCCCTCGTCGGCGCCGGCATCATCTGGAAATCGCTGCAGGACGTGGGCCTCCGGCACGCGCCTCCGGCTTCCTTCGCCCTCTGGCCTGTCGCCGCTTCCGTTGCCCTGAAATCGGCCATGGCCGTGGTCAAGCTTCGTGTCGGCCGCCGCATCCGCAGCGCGGCGCTGGTCGCCGACGCCTGGAACGACGCAGTCGACATCCTCTCCGGCACGGTCGCCCTGCTTGCTGTCGGCCTCGCCATCCTCAATCCGGAGCGGTTCCTGGCCGCAGACCACTACGGCGGCGCCGCCATCGGCTGCATCGTCATTCTGCTCGGGCTACGCGTCGTGCACGAAACTTCTCTCACGCTGATGGACACCATGCCGGATGAAGAGATGATGGCCACCATCCGCGCCACCGCCCTTCAGGTCCCCGGCGCGCTGGATGTGGAGAAGTGCTACGCGCGCAAGACCGGCCTGCGTTACCACGTCGATCTCCATCTCGAAGTCGATCCCGAACTCACCGTGCGGCGCAGCCATGCCATCGCCGAAGAGGTCCGCAACCGGGTGAAGGGCGAGCTTGCGTGGGTCGAGGATGTCCTGGTCCACGTCGAACCCTACGGAGAGAGGGCCTACCATGGAGAATCCTGAGATCGCACGCCTGCTGGCGGAGACTGCCGACCTGATGGAAATCGGCGGCGAGGATCCTTTCCGGATCCGCAGCTACCGCAATGCCGCTGCGGCAATCGAAAACCACCCGGAGCGGATCATCGACATCCTCCGCGACCCGAACCGTGACGTGACCTCGATCCCCGGGATCGGCAAGAGCATCGCCGGCGCGCTGCGCGAGATCGCCGAGCGCGGCAGCTTCGCCCGCCGCGACGAAATGCTTGCCAAATACCCGCCCACCGCGCTCGAAATGCTGCGCATCCCCGGCGTCGGCCCCAAGACCGTCCGCGCCCTTTGGGAGCATTTCCGCGTCAGCACGCTCGAGGATCTCGCCCGGCTCTGCCAGGAGCACAAAGTGCGCGAATTGCGAGGCATGGGCGCGAAGATGGAACAGAAGATCCTTGACGGCATCGCGCACTACCGCAAAGTGGCCGGCCGCTTCCTGCTGAATTACGCCGCTGCCGTCGCCGCGGAGATCGCTCCTCTTGTCCACGGCACGCCTGCCGGCAGCCTGCGCCGCGGCAAGGAAACCGTCGGCGATCTCGACATCCTGAGCACGGATCCCGCAGCCATCGAACGCTTCCTTGCCCATCCTGGCATCCAGCAGGTCCTGGCCAAAGGCGACACCAAGGCGAGCGCCCGCTTCGGCGCCGAGGGCTTGCAGGTGGACGTGCGCGTTGTCGCCCCGGAATCCTTTGGCGCCGCGCTCCAGTACTTCACGGGCAGCAAGGAGCACAACGTGGCTCTCCGCCAGCGCGCGCTGAAGATGGGGTACTCGCTCAACGAGTACGGCTTGTTCACGCTGGAAGGCGAGCGCCGGGTGGCGGGCGATTCGGAAGAGGGCGTCTACGCTGCCCTCGGCCTGTCGTGGATCCCGCCCGAACTTCGCGAGAATCAGGGTGAAATCGACGCCGCCGAGCACGGCAGGCTTCCGCGCCTCGTCGAAGAGTCCGACATGCGCGGCGATCTCCACATGCACACCCGCGAAAGCGACGGCCGCGCCACTCTGGAGGAGATGGCCGCCGCCGCCCGCGAACGCGGTTACGAATACATCGCGATTACCGATCATTCCAAGGCCCTCGCCATGGCCAACGGTCTTGACGAGCGGCGCGCCGTCGCCTTCGCCGCCGAAGTCCGCCGCTTCAACCAGTCCTCCCCAGGCATCCACGTCTTCTCCGGGCTCGAGTGCGATATTCTGCGCGACGGGCGCATGGACCTCTCCGAGGACGCCCTCGCTGAACTCGACTTCGTCGTCGCCAGCGTCCACTCCTACATGAACCTCGAGCCCCGCGAGATGACCGACCGTCTCCTCCGCGCCCTCGAATGCCCCGCCGTCAAGGCGCTTGGCCACCCCACCGGACGCGTCCTGCTCCACCGCGACGCCTACCACTACGAATTCGAGACCGTCGCCCGTGAAGCCGCCCGCCGCGGCGTGTGGCTGGAGATCAACGCCAGCCCGGAGCGGCTCGACCTTCACGCCGCCCTCATCCGACGCGCCCGCGAACTCGGCTGCCGTTTCGTCATCTCCACCGACGCTCATCACCCGCGCCACCTCGCCAACCTCCGCTTCGGCGTCCAGATGGCGCGCCGCGGATGGCTTGAGCCGGCTGACATTGTCAACACTCTCCCTCTGGAGGAGCTTCGCGCGGCACTCCGCAAGTGAGCCCCACGATGCCCATGAAAATCCTTTCCAGCCAGGAACTCCTCTCCACCCCGATTTTTCGTGTCACCCTCGATCATGCCGTCGATCCCGGCGGCTTCGAGATCCGCCGCGCCATTGTCCGGCATCGCGGCAGCGCCGTCATGATGGCGGTCGATGACCGCAAGCGGGTGCTTCTGGTTCGCCAGTACCGCCTGCCGGCGCGCGATTATCTGTGGGAACTGCCTGCCGGGAGGCTGGATGAGGGGGAAACCCCGCTCCGCGCTGCCCGCCGCGAACTGCGCGAGGAAACCGGCTGCACCGCCCGGAAGTGGACGCGCCTTGTGGAGTTCTTTCCCAGCCCCGGCTACGTCGAGGAGAAAATGACCATCTTCCTCGCCGAAGAGCTCCGTCACGGCAAGGCGCAACCCATGGAGGATGAACGCATCGAAACCGGCTGGTTCACGCTCAAACAGATCGAAAAAATGATCGAATCCGGCGAAATTCGCGACGCCAAGACGATCATTGGCTGGGCCATTTACCGGCGCCGCCAGGCTCAACGCAGGTCCAGATCTGCCAGATAGCGGAACAATTTGCGCAGCGCCGCGCCGCGGTGGGATACCTGCATCTTCGTCTCCGCGTCCAGCTCCGCGAACGTCTTCTGCAGGGGTGGATACAGGAACAGCGGATCATAGCCGAATCCGCCCGCGCCCCGCGGCGCCTCCAGGATCAGCCCCTCTGCCTCCCCGCGGAATGCCGCGATCAGCCGTCCCTGCCTCGCCAGCGCGATCACGCACACGAACCGCGCCCGCCGGTCCGCCACCCCGCGGAGCCGTTCGAGCAGCAGCCGGTTATTCGCCTCGTCCGTCCCCTCGGCGCTGTATCGCGCTGACCGGACGCCCGGTTCCCCGCCCAGCGCCTCCACCTCCAGCCCGGAATCGTCCGCGAACAGAAAGTCCTCGCAGTGCGCCGAATAATACAGCGCTTTTTTGACCGCATTTTCCTCGAAAGTGTGTCCGTCTTCCACGCAAGGAGGAAGCTGCCGGAGGGACTCCAGAGGGAGGATGCCGATCCCTGCGGCACCCAGCGCCTGCGCCGCCATCCGGAACTCCGCCAGCTTGCCCGCGTTGCCCGTGGCGCAGCGCAGGATCATTTCCGGCCCAGCGCCTCCCGCTGCGCCTCGAACAGCGCCCGGATGCCCGTCCGCGCCACTTCCAGCATCTCCGCCAGCCGCGCGTCTCCGAACGCCGCTTTCTCCGCCGTCGCCTGAATCTCCACGAATTCCCCTTCCGACGTCATGACCACGTTCATGTCCACCTCTGCCTGCGAGTCCTCCTCGTAGCAAAGGTCCAGCAGCGTCTCCCCGTTCAGCACTCCCACGCTCACTGCCGCCACCAGCTGCCGCAACGGATTCCGTGGCAGCGCCCCGAACGGCATCAGCCGTTCGAACGCCAGCGCCATGGCCACGCAGCCTCCGGTAATCGACGCCGTCCGCGTGCCGCCGTCCGCCTGCAACACATCGCAGTCGACGATCACTGTGCGCTCTCCCAGCGCTTCCATGTCCACCACGGCCCGCAGGCTCCTTCCGATCAGCCGCTGGATCTCCTGCGTCCTTCCGCTCGGGCGCCCCTTGCTGATCTCACGGGGCGTGCGTTGCATCGTCGCCCGCGGCAACATCGAATACTCCGCGGTCACCCACCCGCGCCCCGTGTTCCGCAAGAACGACGGCACGCCGTCTTCGATCGTCGCCGCGCAGAGCACGCGCGTGTGCCCGATTTCGATCAGGCACGATCCTTCTGCCGTCAGCAGGTAGTTCGTCTGGATGCGCACCGGGCGCATCTGGTCCGGTCGGCGGTTGTCAGGTCGCATGAAACTCTCACGAGGCGGATTGCGCGGAATAGATGAATGCGTAGTAAAGAATCACAGCCAGCAGCACGAATACGGTGGCGAACAGAATCAGGCAGCCGATGGCCCCCGGATTCTTCGGCCCGCGCGGAGACTTCTTTCCGCGTGCCGGTTTGATCTTGGCCATACCCGCTTTATGGTAGCATCCGGCACCCGCCGTGGCTGCGGGTTTGCCGGCGTTCCCTGCACGGGAGTTCCGCTTCGGGTATCGTATGGGGAGAGGAGAGCGACGCCTTGACGGAAACCAAAGACACGGGCATCTCGATCTGGTTCTTCATCGGCAGTCAGTTGCTGATCTACGGCCTGCTGATCGCCGGCGCCGATCTGTACTACCATGGCCGCCCGGGCACGCATGACGTCGTGCTCAAGGAACTCCGCGCCGGCCTCTGGTGGGGGCTCTTTCTCCTCGTTCTCGGCGTCTTCTACTGCTGGAAGTTCCGCCCGCGCCGCGGCTGAAGAAGGCTGTTACCTCTGCCACGGGCGCGGCGCCGTGCCCGTGTCCCGCCCGGCCACCCGGTCGTAGAGGTGTTTCTCGTTGGTGGTTCCCAGCCCCTCGTTGTAAAGGCTCTCCAACCCCAGCATCTCCACCAGGTCCTCGCGGAAGTCGTGCAGCGCCTTCAGGTGTTCCGCCAACGCCGCGGTCCTGCGCCCGCTCGGCGCCAGGAAGATCTTCTGGAATCCGACATCCGTGAGCACCGCCAGCTCGTCGCCCAGCAGAATGCCGGTGTCCTCGATCCGGGGCTTGCCCGCGCTGTCTTCCCGCAGAAGCGCCCCCAGCCGGTTCCGTGTCGCCAGCGTCGTGCCGTTCGGCCCGGGCAGCACCTCGAACCCGGCGGCGCGCAGGCGCGCCAGATGCTCGGCAAAGCTCAATTCACGCGGCTTCGGGCGTCTGAAAAACATGAGAACTGGCAGTGCCTCCTGCTCCTTCCTATTCTGCCAGATTCGGCGCTGCCGGATCCCTGCGCTTCCCCGTGTTCAGGCTGGCTTCTCCATCTGTTTGCCGAGGTTTTCGGCAGCCTGCTGAGTCCCATGGAAGCCCGCCGCTTCCCCGTGTTGCCTGCAGCAGGGAAATTGCGCAAGTATACAGGATAAAAACATCAAAAACCCTTGAAATCCGACACGGACTGATCCATGATGTATCTGGCTGTCCGGTCAGGGAGGCGCCTTATGCGTTCCATCATCCTCTTCCTCGCCATCCTTGGTATTCTTGCCATCGCCACGGCAGCGCTCGTCGAACCGCCTGCCATCAGGATGCCCGGCACGCAGCCCGGGCAAGTGAGCAACCTTGAGACGCCGGACAAGTGCGACAACTGCCACGGCGGCTACAACCGGGCGGTGGAGCCCGCCTTCAACTGGCGGGGCAGCATGATGGGAAACGCTTCGCGCGACCCGATCTTCTGGGCGACTCTTGCCATCGCCGAACAGGACTTCGACGGCGCCGGCGACCTGTGCATCCGTTGCCACTCCACATCCGGTTGGTATGCCGGGCGCTCGACTCCGACCGACGGCTCCAGACTCATGTCCGGCGACGCCGACGGCGTCGAATGCGACACCTGCCACAAGATGACCAACCCGGACAACACGGAGCACCTCGGCGTCATGATCAGTCCCTTCTTCGCCTACAAGAACGGCGAGGGATTCTATGGCAGCGGCATGCTCTCCCTCTGGCCCAACTCCCACAAGCTCGGCCCCTACAGCGACGCCGACGCCCGCCATCAGTTCCTCCAGTCGCGCTTCCACCGCGACATTCGCTTCTGCGGGTCCTGCCACGACGTCTCCAACCCCGTCACCGGCGACCTCGCCCACAACAACGGCAGGCAGAGCACTGCGAACAGCGTGGTGGCAAGCGGCAACCTGAACTCCGCCCTCACAGAAAAGGCGGCGTTCAACAACCCGCCCTACATGTACGGCATCGTCGAGCGCACCTTCAGCGAGTTCATGGCGGGCGGGCTTTCCAAGACCCGCGTTACCGATTATTCAACCCTACCCCTTGACCTCAAAGCCGGCGCCATTGCCGCCGTCGCCGCCAGCGGCAACTACGCCGACGGTACGACCCGCTATTTCAGCTGCCAAACCTGCCATATGCGCCCCGTCACCGGCGCAGGCGCCAACAAGGCAGGCATCCCCATCCGCACCGACCTTCCACTGCATGACATGACCGGCGGCAATTACTGGACGCCGGATGCGATCCTCTACCAGAACTCCCAGGGATGGCTCCGCTTGGGCGGCGCGCTGACGACCGTCCAGATCGACGCCCTCCGTGCGGGCAAAGACCGCGCCATCCAGCAGCTCCGCCTCGCCGCCACTCTCTCTGTGTCCGGCAACACGCTGAAGATCATCAATCACACCGGACACAAGCTCATCAGCGGCTACCCCGAAGGACGCCGCATGTGGGTCAACATCCGCTGGTACGACGTGAACAACAACCTCCTTCGCGAAGACGGCAAGTACGATGTTGTCGCCACCGTGAACGGCACCCCCGTCAAGTCCATCGTCAATCTGAACGATCCAAACACGAAGATCTACGAGGCGCACTACGGCATGACCAAGGAGTGGGCCAACCAGCTGCTCAGCCTCGGCTACCCTCGTGACTTGCCTCTTGCTTTCGATCGCGTCAGCGGCACCGTCACTCTCACCCTGGGCGAGCTTGCCAGCGGGAGCTCCGGGTACGCCGACACCTTCCACTTCGTCCTGAACAACACCGTCACCAAGGACAACCGCATCCCGCCCTACGGGTTCAGCTACGATGAGGCGCGCAAGCGCAATGCGCTCCCCGTGCCCGCCGATCAATACGGCTGCACTCCGGGCGGAACTTGCAGGTATTGGGACGAACTCACCCTCAACCCGCCCACCGGCGCCTCGTACGCTTCCATCCGCCTCCTGTATCAACCCACCAGTTGGGAGTACATCCAGTTCCTCTACCTCGCCAACAAAAAGACCAACGCGTTCCTCGCCGGGGAAGGGGACAAGCTCCTCCAAACCTGGCTGGTCACCGGCATGGCAGAGCCTTTCGTCATGGCGGAAACCACTTGGGGCAGTGCGCCTCAGCCCGCTTGTGAAACTCCCGGTGTGCCGCAGAATCTGACAGCCAGAGCCGGCAAGAAATCCATTACCCTTTCTTGGCAACCCGGCTCGCCCGCACCCAACGGCGGCTACCGCGTCTACTACGATCAGGGCGGCAAGCTCCAGCTCCGAGCAGAGGTTTCCGCCAGCACCGCCAGCTACAAAGACACCGGGCTCACCAGCCGCGTCACTTACTCTTACGTGGTCACTGCCTTCAACAGGTGCAGCGAAACTGTGACCGAAAGCGCGCCGAGCAACAAAGTCTCGGCAACCGCCCAGTAGGCTGAATCATTCCACCGGGCGCTGCGCCTGAAGAGGCGCGGCGCCCGATTTCCTTGGGGGCTCGCGCCCGTTCAGAACTTCCAGCGAAGCGAGAGCATCCCCTGCCGCGGCGTTCCCGCAGGCAGAAAGACGTGCGTGCTCGTGATGGTCCCGCCTGCGCTCACGTTCACCGTCATGTTCGGCTGCCCGTAATTGAAGTGGTTCAGCAGGTTCGTGAACGATGCCCCCGCCTCCAGCTGCTGCTCCCGCGGCAGCGTGAAACGCTTCAGAACGCCAGCGTTGAACACGATATATCCCGGTCCTTCAATCACGTTCCGCCCGGCATTGCCGAACCGTCCTGCCCCCGCCGGCGGCGCCGCGAACGCCGTCCGGTCGAACCATGCTGCCAGCGTCCGCGGGTACGTCAACGGCGCCACAACGTCCGGTCTTCCTCCAAACGTGTTCGTGTTCGACGGATCGGAACCCGTGAACACAGGGTTCAGCCAGTGCCCTGTGCTCAGATTCAGCAGGAAGTTCAGCTGCCAGCCGCCCAGCAGCGCGCCGCGCCCCAGCGGCAGCTCCCACAAAGCCTGATTCATCCACTGATGCCGCGGCACCGAGTAGACGTTGGCGCGGTCCCGCCGCCGGTCGTAGGCGTCCTCGATCTGCGTGTTGAGCTCCGCGTTGTTGGTGTCATCCACCTCGCTCAGCTGCTTGGCCCAGATCCACGTCGATTGCAGCTGCAGCCCGCGCGAATAGCGCTTCACCACGCCCGCCTGCAGCCCCTGATAACTGTTGTTCGCCCCATTCTCGGCGTAGATCACGTTGTTGTAGATCGGGTACGGGCGCCGCGCCTGCGCGAACGGCTGCGCCGAAGGCAACGGCTGATTGATGTTGCGCATGAAGGGAAGCTGCGTGCCCTTCGTGCCGATGTAGGTCAGGCGCAGCCCCAGATTGCGGCTCAGCTCGCGCTCCACGCTCAGCGTGTACTGCAGCGAGTACATGTTCCGCAGGTCCGGCGTCAGCCCGTTCAGATTCAGTGTGCCCGCCGAACCCGGAAGCGCAAACGGATTCGCCAGCGTGAACAGCGGCGCGCCGCCGCTGATCGCGTTGTTGCTCGTCGTGGAGACCGCAAACGGTCCCGCCACCTGATTGCCCAGCGCTGCCACGCTGAAGTGCCCGTAATAGATCCCTGCGCCTCCGCGCACCACCGTGCGCCCCGCCTCGTCGAGCCGCCAGGAAAATCCGAAGCGCGGCGCCCAGTTGTTCTTGTCCGCCCGGCGCAGCGTGCGTCCCAGACCCGCGTCCTCTGCTGTTTCCACCGGCAGCGCCGACGGATAGAACGGGCTTGTCAGCCGCCGCGCCGCCGCCGAGGCGAGCGTGGCCGCTCCGTTGGCCACGTTGAAGTTGTAGAAATTGTCGTCCCTTGCGTAGGGCGGGCCGTTGTACTCGTAGCGCAGCCCGTAGCTCAGGCTGATTCTCGGATGGATTTTCCAGTCGTCCTGAACAAAAAATGACAGGTCATTCCAGCGGAAATATTGCGCCGCCCACGGGTCGATCCGCCCGACCGTGGTCGGCAATCCCAGCAGAAAATCCCCGTAGGGCTGTCCGCTGAAGCGGTTGGTGAAATTGAAGTCCCCGAACAGAGCCGGATTCGACGTCACGTGCCGGTTCACAAACCAGCGGATATATTCGATCCCCGCCTTCACCGTGTGCCGCCCCTCGACGCGCGTCAGGTTGTCGGAAACCTGGAAATGCCCGTCGATCACCGGATTCAGCAGGATCTGCGTGAACGTGCTCAGCCCTGCCACGCTGAAGCGCGGCACGCCCGGCGCCCCGGGGCGCGGGGGCAGCCCGCGGATTCCGATCCGGTCCAGCAGATCCTGCCCCTTCACATCCGCCGTCGACGACGATTCCAGATGCACGAGCCCGGCGCGGAACTCGTTGAACGTCGCCGGACCCAGCGTCCAGGAATGCCCCGCCACGGCCATGTGCATCTTCCTCACGTTGTTCGACGTGCCCTGAGTCACCGGCGGCAGCTGCCCGCGCGCGCCCGGAATGTCATAGTCGTCGTGCTTGTACTGATACCGCAAGAAGCCCGTCTGCACGCTGGAAAAATTGTGATCGATCCGCCCTTCGAGCAGCCGGTGCCACTCTGCCCCGTTGAACGCGGCGCGGTAGTTGCCTACCGTGAGCGTCTCCGCCCCGAAGTTCGGCAGCGGGTACAACAGCCCCTGCGCCCGCGCCGCTTCCGGCGCGATCCGCGACTCCGGAATCCGGTTGTCTGCAAACGGCACACCCCCGGCGAGCGGGTCCCGCACGACGCCCGGGAACTCTCCCCGCCGCTGCGCCAGCGTGGGGACATTCGAAGTGAACGTGTAACCCCGCACGCCGTCAGTGAGGTCCGCGGTTGCGTAGAAAAACGTGCGGTCCCGCTTCAGCGGCCCGCCTGCGGTTGCGCCGTAATTGTGAATATTCTGAAACGCGCGCGACGGCAGAAACGGATTCCGCGCGTCGAGCGCCGCATTCCTCCCGAACCAGAAGAGCGATCCGTGCAGGTCGTTCGTCCCAGATTTGGTCACCGTCGTCACCGCGCCCAGCCCGCTGAATTCCGCACGGTTTCCCGCAATATTGGCGGTGAATTCCTCCACCGATTCCATCGACGGCTGCGACACCGGGTCCGGGCTTCCGAAATTGCCGAACGTCGTGTCCACGCCGTCCACCTTCAGGCGCAGCCCGTTCGGTCCAGCCCCCGGGCTCATCCAGTACGCGCCGTTCCCCATCTGCACCACCCCCGGCACCGCCAGCGGCATCAGATTCGCGATCAGCCCGGAGTCGCCTGCGTTGTTGTACACGCTGCGCAGGTTGGTCGGCATCTCCAGCACCAGCCGCCCCGTCAGTTGCGAGCCTGCGCTCGGAGTCTCGCTCTGCACCACCGGCGACGCCGCGTCCGTCACCGTGATCTCCGCTGCGGTCGACGCCAGTTCGAACCGCGCGTCCTGCCGCACCGTCCGGTACGCCGCCACCTCGATGCCGCTCGCCTCGAACCGGCGGAATCCCTTTGCCTCCGCGCTCAGCCGGTACGTCCCCGGCGGCAGGTTCGCGAAGACATAGTTCCCTGCCGCGTTCGTCCGGGTTTCCAGCCTCGCGCCCGTGGCTGTGTTCTCGAGCACCACCGCCGCTTCCGGCACCGGCGCTCCGCTCGGATCCAGCGCCAGCCCCGTCACCGCCCCCAGCGGAGACTGCCCCCGCGCCGCTCCCGAGCCTGCTAGCAGTGCCACCAGCAGCACAACAGTCAGTCGAAACGTTTCAAACGGAAACAAAAACTGTCGTTTCGGCCCTCTCCAGCCGCGCCGCTCTCCGCGCAACACGCCATGCAGGGCCAAAGCGAGAACCGGGTTCATGACTCTCATTGTTCCACACCCCGCCACTGCGCCCGCTGCTATGCCGGCGCCAGCACCTGAATCAGCCGCACATGCCGCCAGCCCCCGTGCACCTCCAGATGCAGCTCCTCCCGCGCAGCTCCCGGCGCGCGCCGCCGCTTTTCCATCCACCGGTCCAGCGCCTCGTGCCCCCGCGCCACCTCCGCGCTATCCCCGCGCACGTCCGCGATCACCGCCTCCCCGCCGGGGAGCAGAACCGACTCCACCCCCGGCGCCGAGGGCATCGCGCACTTCGTCTCGACTCCCGCCTCCACCAGCATCCGCCCCGTCTCCGTGAATCCCAGATACCGCAGAAACGGCTTGCCTTCGCCCTCCTCGCCCAGGGACTGCAGGTGATCGAGCAGCGCCGGCAGAGCTGCGTCCAGTGCCGACGCCAGCCCTTCCGGCGCCGCTTCCACGCGAATCGCCAGCGCCGGTCTTTCGATCACCGTCGCCACGAGGATCGAAACCATCAGATCATTCTGCCCCGCGCATAGGCCAGTCCCCGCTCCAAATCCAGCCACTGCTGTTTCTTCAGCGCCGCCCGGTATTCCGGCACGTCCATCCCCGCCACGTCTTCCATCACCATGGGCTTCATCAGCGGCGATCCGTTCTTGACCAGCGCCACGAACCGCGCGAACTCGCCGGCCCGCGCCTTCGGAAACGCCTTCCAGAACGATTCCTCGAAAAACGGTACGATCCGCGGCGGACGCCCGGTGATGATCTCCAGATGCAGCGGCGCCTGCGGGCACAGCCGCCTGTGCAACTCCGCCAGCCGGCTCATGTCCACCGATCCGTCGCCCGGCACAGTCCAGTGTGCTGCGCAACCGCGCGGATGCGCGAAGATCGCCGTGTCCCGCACATGCGTCGTCACCGCCACCGGGCCCAGGACTTCCAGCGTCACTTCCGGATGCTCCACGCACCAAATCGGATTGCCCGTGTCCAGGCACGCCCCCGCTGCGTCCGTGCCCACTTCCTCCACAATCTGACGGCACTCCCACGCCTGCAGGTCCCCGCTGTGATTCTCCAGCGCAATCTTCACCCCGGCTTCCAGCGCCGCCTCCCGCGCTGCTTTCAGCACCCGGATCGTCGCCTCCATGTGGTACTCGATCCCGTTTGGGTGCAGCCGGTCCTCGAAATCCCCGAGATAGCATCGCAGCGTGCGCGCCCCGACAGTTTTCGCCACCTGCAGCGCGCGCCGCAGATGCTCCGCCGCGTCCTCTTTCCGGTTCCGGTACGCCCGCGCCGTCGGGCAGATGCACCCTGTGCCCGCGTCCAGCTGAATTCCCAGCTCCTCCGCGCGCGCCCGCACCCGCTTCAAATGGTCTTCTTCCAGGGACTCGAAGTCTCCCAGCGACGAGATCTGCAACGCCGTGCACCCGTGCTTCGCCGCGAATTCCAGGTGCTCCAGCGCCTTCATCCCCCACGCCCGCAATGAGTACGTATCGTAGCCCAGCCGCAGCTTCGGCGCGTCCGCTCTCCATGCAAAGAGGCGCTCCGCCAGCGGCGCGAGAAACAGTCTCCTACGGGTGACCGGCATCTGCCGACATCCTACCAGCAGCCGCCGGCGCCTCGTCACCACTCGTTGTAAGGCGTCCCCTCCAGCGAGCGCGCCGTCGAGCGCGACCGTACGTCGAAGATCCCCGGCTCGGTCTGATTCACGCTCGTGACCGAGTCCTCCATGATCACTTCCCAGTCCGCCTGCCCCGTGATCGGATCCACCGGAATCTGCCGCAGGTATCCCTCCCGCACCAGATCCTCGAGCGACTGCGGCGCCTTCCCCTTGTCGTAGGTGTACTCGTCGATCACCGTCCGCAGCGTGAACAGGTTCTGCCGCAAAACCGTCTCCCGCGCCCGGATCACCGACTTCTGGTACATCGGCACCGCAACGGACACGAGCACCGCCACCACCGCCATCACGATCATCAGCTCGATCAGCGTGAAGCCGGCCAGCCGCCTACCATTCCGAATACAGCGTGCCATCGGGCGCCCTTTCCATCGACTTCGTGTACACGTCGAAGACGTTCTGCCCGCCCCAGGTCGTCGAGCGCGGGTCGTCCTGCGTCGAGCGCAGCCCCCAATCGGTCGAATTGGTGAACGGGTCTCGCGGGATCCGCCTCAGGAAGCGGATCTTCTTCCCCGTCGGATCGTTCGCCAGCTTTACCCCTTCCACCAGCTGCTCCAGGGACTCCGGGTAGCACTCCGCGCCCAGCTTCTTCTCGATCCCCCCTTTCTCGCAAGTGTCCTTGTAGCGGTCGATCGCCGAACGCAGCTCCCGCAGCGCATGCCGCAGCTCCCGCTCCTTCTCCCGCCGCACTTTGTACCGCGCCAGCGGCAGCGCCATCGCCGTAAGAAACATCATGATCGTGAAGGCGACGATCAGCTCCACCAGCGTCAGCCCGAACTCCCGCCTGCTGCTGAGCCTCTTCTGCCTCATGGCACGCGGATCACCGCCGACGGCGCTCCCGCCGGCATCGCCTCCAGCTTTGCATCCCGCAGCGTCACATCCTCCAGTCGGATGCTGCCTTCGCCCCGCCCCACGGCCTGGAATTTCAGCTCCAGCAGGACGCCGGAGCCGGTGATGCCCCCGGAGCCCGGCAGGCGGTTCATGTTCACGATCACCAGTCCCGTCGCGTCGTCCCGGGTGTCGGAAAAATTCACCTGCGCCCCGTCCCCTGCCAGGAATGGCCCGCGCTGCACGTCGAGCAGCCGCAGCACCCGCGGCTCAAAGCGGATGCGCAACGGGGCGCTGAACAGCTCATTGACGTTCTCCACCTGCAAACGAACCGTCACGGTGGAATTCAGCGCGGCTTCCTGCGAGGCGGGCTGCCAGGAAAGCCTTGGTCCTTGCGCGGCGGCAGGCTCCTCGGCTGCCGGCGTCTCCGCGGGCTTCGCCGGCGCTGCCTCCGGCGCGGGCGGAGGCGCGTGCCCGGCAGGCGGTGGCGCGGGCTGCGGGCGAGGCGCGGCGGTGCCCGGCACCAGCGGCGTCCGCACGGGCTCGCCGGGCTGCCGCGCCGGTGCTTCCGCTTCCTGCGCTTCGTCTTCCTCCCGCGCGAAATTCACCCGGTAGATGGTCTCCGCTCCGCTCGCCACTGCGCGCAGGCTCTCCGCCGTGATCTCCGGCGCCCGCACCACGCGCGGCACCAGCGCCACCAGCAAATCCGAATTTGCGTTCTCCAGATTCTCGCTCGAAAACAGACGCCCCAGGATCGGAATGTTCATCAGACCCGGAACTCCGCTTCTGACGCGCGAAACTGTCGCCTGCATCAGCCCCCCGATCAGCGTCACCTCGCCCTCCCGGGCGCGGATCACGTGCTTGACTCTCCGCTGCCCGATCACCGGCTGCGACAGCCCGCCCAGGTCAATCCGCTCGCGGATGTTCGAAATCTCCAGCTCCACCTCCAGCGAAACTTCGTCCCCGTGAATGCGCGGCGTCATGTCGATGTTGACACCCACCTCCGCGAACTGGAATTGCGTCTGCACGAACGGGGAGAGCCCGCCGCCACCCACCACCGCGCCCGGCGCGAACGAGCCCGAGGCATAGGGCACGCGGTCCCCCAGCCGCAGCGTCGCCTTCTGCCCGTCCACCGCCCGCACCTGCGGAGTCGTCAGCACCCGCGTTTGCCGGTCGCTCAAAAGCGCCTGCACCAGGAAGCTCGGCAGCACCACGCTCCAGTCGCCCGCTCCGAGGTCCCGCACCTGATTCAGCGGCACCGCTCCGGAGGTTCCCCCACCGGTGAAGCTCACCGGAGAGCCCAGCCCAGGCTTGCCCGCGCTCAGCGGCGTCAGCGCCAGATCCCGCGCGCGCGTCCGGTTGGCTTCCATCACGAGCACGTCCACCACCACCTCCGGCTTGGGCTTGTCCAGATCCAGAAGCACCTTCTCCGCCAGCGCGATCTGATCCCTTGTGCCCCGCGCCACGATCGCAAACTGCGTGTTCAGCGGGAACACTTTTCTCAGGTCCGTGACGGACCGCATGGCGGTCTGAATTTCGGTCATTTCCTGCGCGGAATAGACATTCTGCAGGTAAAAAACCCGGGTGACATGTTCTTCATAATCGCGCCGTTTTGTGGGATTGTCCTGAGTCACGAAAATCGTATTCTGACTGAGAGGCTTGTAGTACGTCTTGGTCACCAGGCTCACGTACTCCAGCGCCTCGTCCAGCGTCAGCTGATTCAGGTCCAGCGTGTAGCGGCGAGTGTCCTGAAAGTCGGCGTCGAACAGCACGTTCAGCCCGGCGAGCTTTCCGAGCGTCTCGTACATTACCCGCGCCGTCTGGTTCACGATCTTCAGGCCGGCCACCCGGCGCGTCGCGGGCTTCAGCTCCGGCGCCTCCAGCATCCGCGCCGCCCGCTCCAGCGCCTCCTTCCGCGCCCGGTCCGCATCGGTGAGCCCGCGATCCTCGCCCTCCTCGCCGGGCTTCGCTTTTTCCTTTTTGTCGCGCTCGATCATCCGGTTCGTCCGCCGCAGCTCCTGCTCGGCGATACCAGAGGATGGATCGATCACGAACGCCTTCCGGAACTCCGCCAGCGCTTCTTCCAGCTTGCCCTCCGCCCGCAGCTTCTGCCCGAGATCCACGTGCCGCTGCGCTGCCGCGAAACGCGCCCTTCTCATGTGCAGCATGTACGACGCGTCGGTGGGATCCGCCGCCAGCGCCCGTTCGTAGTAATCGAGCGCCGTGTCCAGATCCCCCCGCGCCTCCGCCTTCTTGCCCTCGTTCAGCAACCGGTCCCCCTTCCGGTTGCCCGCCTCCGCGGGCGCGCCCAGAACCATCGCCAGAACCGTCAGAGTCGCCGCTAACTGATTCATCTTCCGCATGTTAAGGCTTCTCGCAGGAGCCGGCGTGCTACACTGAGTCTAGCTGTCGCTTCTTGCGCCGGCGCACACATTCTCCATTGGAATGACGCGCGGCGCGGCGCGCGCGTGGAGGCAATTCCCTTGGCGGAAAACAAGCCAGCAGTCCGGATCGTCGCCGAGAACCGCAAGGCGCTCCACGACTACCACGTCCTCGAGCGCCTCGAAGCCGGCATTGTCCTTACGGGCACGGAAATCAAGTCCGCCCGGCAGGGCAAAGTGCAGCTCCGCGACAGCTACGCCGACGTCATCGACGGCGAGGCGTGGCTGCTCAACACCCACTTCAGCCCCTACTCCCACGGCAACATCTGGAATCACGAGCCCACGCGCAAGCGCAAGCTTCTGCTGCACCGCGCCGAGATCAACAAGCTCGCTCCCAAAGTGCGCGAAAAAGGGCTCACCCTTGTCCCCCTCAAGCTCTATCTCAAAAACGGGCGCCTGAAGTGCGAGCTCGGCGTCTGCCGCGGCAAGAAGCTGCACGACAAGCGCGAAGCCGAACAGGCTCGCGAGCGCGACATGGAAGCGCGCAAGGCCATGAGCCTCAGAAACGCGAAACGAATCAGGGATTGATCCATGGAATTCACTCTCACCTCCCGTCCTCTGGCTGAAATCGATGCTTCTGCTGCCGCCATTCTTGCCTTTGCTTCCCGCCCTCCTGCCCCGGAATTTGCCGGCGGCGTGCCGCGGGAAATGTATGATTCCGGCGAATTCACCGGCAAGCCCAACGAGGTGGCCCTCGTTCATCTCCCGCAGGGGCTTCGGGCGCGCCGCCTTCTCTTGGCCGGCTGCGGCGAGCCGGAAAAATTCACGCCCGCGCTGATGCGCCAGGCCGGCGGCGTCATCGCCCGCGCCCTGCAAGCGCGCTCCATCCAGCAGGCTGCCGTCCGCCTTGAGGACTCTGCCGGCGCCCCCATGCTCCGCGCCCTCGTGGAAGGCCTCATCACGGGCAGCTTCCAGCCGGACCAGTACAAGACGGAAAAGAACAACGGCGGAAAGCTCCTCGAGAGCGTCGAGATCTCTGTGCCCGCCGTCACGCCGGAGCTGGAGGAGGCGCTTCTCGCGGCACGCGTCACCGGCGAAGCCCAGAACTGGACCCGCGCTCTCGTCAACGAGCCCGGCAACGTCCTGACGCCGCGCGCTCTCGCGGACCGTGCCCGCGCCATGGCGGAAGAGTGCGGCCTGGAATGCGAAGTTCTCGACGAGCCGCGCCTCCGCCAGCTCGGCTTCAACACCCTGTTGGGCGTCGCCCAGGGCTCTGCCGAGCCGCCCGTCCTGATCGTTGTCCGCTACACGCCCGGGCAGCCGGCTTCGCAGGATCACCTCGCGCTCGTCGGCAAAGGCGTCACGTTCGACACGGGCGGCATCTCCATCAAGCCCAGCGACGGCATGGAAAAGATGAAGTACGACATGGCCGGCGCTGCCGCCGTCCTCGGCGCCATGCGCGCCCTGGCGCGCCTGAAGCCTCCCGTCGCTGTCACCGCATTCGCACCTTGCGTCGAAAACATGCCCGGCCCGAAGGCGCAGCGCCCGGGCGACATCGTCAAAACATTTCAGGGCAAAACTGTCGAAGTGCTGAACACAGACGCCGAAGGCCGCCTCATCCTCGCTGACACCCTCACCTGGGCCGCCCGCCTCGGCTGCACCCACCTGGTCGACGCCGCCACGCTCACCGGCGCCATCGCCGTCGCCCTCGGCCATCTTTACGCCGGCGCCTTTTCAAACGACCCCGCCTGGCAGCAGCGCCTGCTCGACGCCGCCGCCCGCGCCGGCGAGCGCATCTGGCCCTTCCCCATGGACGCCGAATACCGCGAGCTGCTGAAGAGCCCGTTTGCAGACCTCGCCAACATCGGCGGCCGCTGGGGCGGCTCCATCACCGCAGCCAAGTTCCTCGAGGAGTTCGTCGAGGGCAAACCCTGGGTCCACCTCGACATCGCATCGGTTGCCTGGCTCGAGGAAAACAAGCCCTGGATGGCCAAGGGGCCGACCGGATTCCCCGTGCGCACCCTTGTGGAACTGGCTCTCTCCTGGCAGCAGCCGGGCGCCTGATCCGGTCGCCGCAAAATCCTTGCGGGCAGCTCTGGTCCCTCGACGGCTCCGCTTCGGGCTATGCCCGTCCGGCGGGCGATCCCGCCAACGATCGGCTAAACTGAGAGGCACGGCCCGCTGCCGGAGGGTTGCTTCCCTTGGATCGCATTGAACGAGAAAAGCTGTTCCACGACCAGGAATTCGAGCAGCTGGAACGCCGTCAGCTGGACCGCTTTTACCGCATCGCCCTGCCTTCCATCGAGCGCTTCATCGCTTCTTGCGTGGAAGCTGCCCGCGGCAAGCGCGTCCTCGAAATCGGCTGCGGACCCGGCTCCGTCTCCCTCCGCCTCGCTGCCGTGGCTGCCAGCGTCACCGGCATCGACATCTCGGACACTGCTGTGCGCCAGGCCAGGGAACGCGCCTCGAAAGCCGGCCTCGCCCACGTCGAGTTCCGCGTGATGAACGCCGAAGAACTCGACTTGCCCCCGCAGTCGTTCGACTTCGTCTGCGGGCGCGCCATCCTCCATCACCTGGATCTCTCCCGCGCCCTGCCTGCTCTCGCACGAGTGCTCGCCCCCTCCGGATACGCCATTTTTCTGGAGCCCCTCGGCCACAATCCTGTCGTGAACTGGTACAGGAACCGGACCCCGCACCTCCGCACCCCGGATGAACATCCCCTGTTGCGGTCCGATCTCCGCTTCGCACGAACTTGCTTCGCCAGCGTCGAGGTGCATCCGGAAATTCTCGCTTCTCTCGCGGCAGCTCCCTTGCCCGCAGGCGCGCTGTTCCAGACTGCCCACGCGGTCCTTTCCGCCGCCGACAGGGTGCTCCTGGCGCTGCCCGGTCTCCGATGGTGGGGCTGGACCTCCGTGTGGCGCTTTTCCGATCCCCTTCAGCAACAAGCCCCTTCCGCCTTGCATCCGTGAGCCACCAAGTGAACGACGGAATCCATCCTCACGCTGGCGCCCTGTCAGGCAACATCGCGCCTCGGCGTGACAACCCGATCCTCGAGTTCGAGCACGTCACCGTCTGCCGCGACGGTGTCGCCGCGCTCGAGGACGTCTCCTTCTCGGTCGCGGAAGGCCAGCACACCGCCATTCTTGGCCCCAACGGCAGCGGAAAGTCCACCCTCATCAAGACCATCACCCGGGAACTCTACCCGCGTCACCCGGAACGCTCGCGCCTCCGCCTTTGGGGCAAGGAAACCTGGCATCTGTTTGAATTGCGTTCCCTGCTTGGCATCGTCACCAACGATCTCGTCCAGGCTTGCACGCGGCCCTGTTCGGCCCTTGAGATCGTGCTGAGCGGATTCTTTTCAAGCATCGGCGTCTGGCCCAACCACCGCGTCACCCCCGAGATGGAAGCGCGCGCCCTCGACGCGCTCCGCTTCTTCGATCTGGAACCCCTTGCTTCGCGCCCGCTCTCGGAGATGTCTTCCGGCGAAATCCGCCGGGCTGTCTTCGCCCGGGCCCTGGTTCACGATCCCCGCGCGCTCGTCCTCGACGAGCCCACCAACTCGCTCGACCTCCGCGCCCAGCACGAGGTCCGCGATGCCATCCGACGGCTCGCCGCTTCCGGCGTCACTATTCTCCTGGTCACCCACCATTTGCCCGATATCATCCCGGAAATCGACCGCGTCATTCTCCTGAAAAACGGACGAATTTCCTTCGACGGAGACAAAAACAGCGCGCTTCGCCCCGAAAGGCTCGGCGCGCTGTTCGGCGTTCCCGTCCGCGTGATGCAGGCGGACGGCTTCTACCACGCCTGGTAACGGCTCAGCTGGTTCCCAGCTCCTTCAGCAGCTCCGCCACAGCCGCCTCCAGCTGCCGGTCTTTCCCGTTGAGATTGTCCTCGGGCGTGTTCTCCACCTCGATGTCCGGCTTCACGCCGAGGTTCTCCATGTTGGTCCTCTTCGCGTCAGCGAGGAACACCCCCACGCCGGGCGTGCGCACCGTGGAGCCGTCGATCAGCGAGTAGCTGCCTGTGCCGATCACCGCCCCCATGGTCTGCGTGCCCAGCGTCTTGCCCAGGCCCAGCGCGCGGAACCCGGCGGGGAACATCTCCGCATTGGAAGCCGAACGCCAGTTCTGCAGCACGATCTTCTTGCCGAAGTATCCCTGGAACGGGCGCCCCGTCGGCTCCGTGCCGCGCGGCTGCCAGATCTGGTACTCCCGCTGCACCAGAATCGCCAGCAGCTGCTGCTCGATATTGCCGCCGCCATTCCACCTCTGGTCGATAATCAACCCCGGCTTGTGGCGGAATTCGCGCAGCTCTTTCTCGAATTTCCGCAACGACGCCTGGTCCATGGCGCGGATGTGGAGATATCCGATCCTGCCTCCGCTCAGCTTGTCCACCATCTCTCGCCGCTCCTTCACCCAGCGCTCGTAGCGCAACGTGGCGTATTGCGAGTTGGGCACCGGATCGATCTGCGTCTCCCACGCGCCCGACTCCTCCGGCTTGCTGTTCAGCTTCAGCTTCAGCTTCCGGTTCAGCCGCTGGTTGTGGAAGAACTTCCACAGATTGTCCTTCGTCGTCACCGGCTTGCCGTCGACGGCCAGCAGATAGTCGCCCTTGCTCACGCGTACCCAGTCCTTGTCCGCCGGACCGTTCTCGTAAATGTGCTCCACGCGGTACCGCCCGGATGCTTCATCGGCTGCGAACTCGATCCCCGGGTGCAGCGTCTGCACGGCGCCCTCCCGCGGACCCGGCGGCGGCGCCGCGCCCGTGTGCGAGGCGTTCAGCTCGCCGATCATCTCGTTGATGATGTTCAGCAGCTCCTGCCGGTCGCCCACGTACTCCACCAGCGGCTCGTACTTCGCCCGCATGGCATCCCAGTCGTAGCCGTGCATCTTCGGGTCGTAGAAGCGGTACTTCATTGTCCGCCACGCGTCGCCGAACATCTGCTGCCACTGCCCTTTGTGGTCGATCCGGACGCGCGCCGTGAAGTTGATCCGGCGCCGCGCTCCGGCGCCTCCGCCGGCCTGCGCGCCGGCGCCGGCCTGCTGCATGGCCGCAGCCAGCGCGCCTGCCGCTCCGGCACCGCCACCGCCCGTGCCGCCCGCTCCGGCCGCAGGCAGATTCACCGAATACACGCCCTCGCCTTCCTTGAAGAACAGCGTCCGGCCGTTGCGGGTCACCGCCAGTTGCGAGATCCCGCCGCCGAACATCCCCATGCCCGGCGAAGGCGGCCCGTCCTGTCCTTCGCCCGAGGGCGCGCTGCCGCTTGCCACACGCGTCTGCCGGCGCCCGGTGTCCTGGATCGTGTAGATCACCGGAGTGCTGCGCGGGCCTGTGCCTTCCATCGTCACAAACACCAGCGTGCGTCCGTCCGGCACCACCTCATAGCTCCTCACCCCGCCCGGCACGCGCGTGATCTGCCATGTCCGCCTCTTCAGCCCGTCCCAATCGATCTGGATCTCCTTCGGCGCCTGATTCTGCTGCTGCGCCCGCCGAGCCGCGGCTGCCGCCGCGCCACCCGGCGCATCTTCGGCAGGCTCCTCCGGCGCCATCGGGTCGCTCTCCAGCTTCTCCAAATGCGTCACCCACAGCTGCGAGCTCGACAGGTCCCCCGCCCCGAAGCCGCCCATCCCGGTGCTCTCCATGCGCACGAAGTACAGCTTCTTCCCGTCGCTCGAAAAGCTCGGGCCGCGCTCCGGGTACGAATCAAACGTCACCTTCCGCGGCGCCGCGCCTCCGGCCGAGGGCACCAGCCAGATGTCGCTCTGCCGCGCCTCGTCCGGCATCGAGAACGCCACCCACTTGCCGTCCGGCGACATCACCGGCGAGTTGATGCTCCCGTACTTCGACGACGCCAGCTCCACCGTCTGCCCGCCCAGCTCATGACGGAAGAGCCGGTTGTCCGACGTCGTGAACAGAATGTGCTTCGAGTCCGGCGACCACCGGATCTCCATCTTCAGCGCGTCCAGGTCGGTCACCTTCCGCGCCTGCCCGCCTTCGGCCGGAACCACCCACACCTCCTCGCGGCCGCTTTGGTCGCTGATGTAGGCGATGTGCTTGCCGTCCGGCGACCACTGCGGCTCGCGGTCGCGCGCCGCACCTTCGGTCAGCTGCACGAGCTCGCCCTCCTCGACCGGCGCCGTGAAGATCTCGCCATAGATGCTGAACACGATGCGCCGCCCGTTCGGATGAATGTGGAACTGATCCGCCCGCGACTGGAACGTCCGGATCTCCTCCGGGTTGATCTGTGTTTCCGCCTCGATGTCGAATTTCACCGGCGCCGCCTTCCGGCTGGCCACGTCCAGCTTCCAGATGCCGAAATCGTGCTCGAACACGATCGTCTTCCCATCGGCGGAAATCGACGGCCACCGCACGTCCCCGCTTGTGAACTGCGTCACCTTCTCCGCCTTGCCGCCCTTCTCCGGTACGCGCCAGATGTTGGTCAGCCCGCCTCCATCGCGGTCGCTCACGAAGTAGATGAACCCGTCGCGGCCCCACATCGGCCACGAGTCCATGCCGTCGAATTGCGTCAGGTTCGCCCACTTCTTCGTGGCCAGGTCCAGCACGAAGACGTCCGTCTGATAGGAGCCCCGGTAATACTTCCGCCAGTAGACCTGCCCCCGCTGGTTGTATGCGATGCGCTTTCCGTCGGGCGAAAAACTCGCGGCCAGCCCGTAGTCGGTGCCCGCCGGCCTCTCCGCCCCCGTTTCGGCGTCCACCAGCCACAGCTTCGCCAGAAAATCGTCGCCCCTCATCGAGCTGAACAGCACTGCCTTGCCGTCCGGTGTCCATCCCAGCACGTTGTCGTCCGCGGAGTGGAACGTCAGCTGCTTCGGCGTTCCGCCCGATGCGGACACCACATACACGTCCAGGTTGCCTTTCCGGTCGGAGCTGAACGCGATCCACTTCCCGTCGGGCGAAAACCGCGGATACGCGTCCCGCGCCGGATGCGCCGTCAGCCGCATCACGTTTTTCCCTGTCTCGTCGCCCACCCAGATGTCAGCCAGGTAGGTGAAGGCGATGCGCCCGGCATGGTAGGCCGGATAACGCACGAGCTTCGCTTCCTTTGCGTGGGCCGGCGCAAGAAGCGCTCCGGCCGCCAGACACACCTGGAACAGCGCTGTCAGTGCTCTTCGATACATGGTTCCGGAATCCCCTTTTCTTCGCGTGGTCACGCTACTGTGATTCTGGCGCAGATCCGCACCGCCGTGGTTACACGCCGCCTGCGCCGCGGCCACCTCCCACTTGCGCAACCGGCCCGCTTCCGCGCATCATAGGAACTATTACGCGCTTACCGGCGCACCGCTGTCGGAGAGGCTTGTCTCAAGGGGAAACTCCGCTTGGGAGCCGATCTACTATGAACCTCAGCCAGATGGCCCGGACAATCCGGGAATCGGTCACTCTGAAACTCAATCAGACCGCCGCCCAGCTTCGCGACAAGGGCGAGCCCGTCATCCACCTCGGCGGCGGCGAACCCAAATCCAAAACCCCGATCGACGCCGTTGTCGCCTGCACCTCTGTGCTCACCTCCGGTGACATCAAGTACACTCCCCCGGACGGCATCCCCGCTCTCAAACGCGCCATCATCCGCTACACCGAGGAACACTACGGCCGCGCCGTCCGCCCGGAGAACGTCGTCGCCAGCTGCGGCGCCAAGCAGGCCATCATGGCCGCTCTGATCGCCATCCTCGACCCCAAGGACGAAGTCATCTTCCCTGTGCCCTACTGGGTCAGCTATCCCGAGATGATCAAGCTCGCCGGCGGGGTTCCCGTCCCGGTCCGCGCCGAAGACGGCTCCTTCTGCCCCACCGTCGAGGAAATCGCCGCCGCCGTCGGCGCCTATACCAAGGCCATTATCATCAACAGCCCCAACAACCCCTCGGGCGTCATGTACTCGCGCGACTTTGTCGAAGGCGTCGTCGATCTCTGCCGCCGCAAGTCGCTCTTCCTCATCATGGACGACACCTACAACCGCCTCGTCTTCGACGGCCGTGCTCCCATCAATGTCTACGACTTCGCCAAAGAGGACATCGACCAGTCGCGCGTCATCGTCATCAACTGCGTTTCCAAGATGTACGCCATGACGGGCTTCCGCATCGGCTGGGCTGTCGCCGCGCGCGAGCTCGCCACCGCCATGGCCACCATTCAGGGCCAGCAGACCTCCGGCCCCGCCACCCCATCGCAATGGGCCGCCGCGGGTGCTCTGAACGGCATCCAGAACTCCATTGAAGCCCTGCGCATGACTCTCGAAAACAACCGCGACATCCTGCTCGAACGCCTCGCTGCCTTCCCCGGCATCCGCGTCACCCGCCCCGACGGCGCCTTCTACACGTTCCCCGACTTCTCCAACTACATGAAGGACTCCAAGAAGCTCGCCGAATTTCTCCTCGAAAAAGTCCGCGTCGTCACCGTGCCCGGCGTCGAGTTCGGCATGGAAGGCCACCTCCGCATCTCCTTCTGCGGAACCATCAAGGAAATCACCGAAGGCATCGAAAGAATTCGGTGGGCTCTCGACCCCACATCGCCCAACGAAATCTACATCGGAACGCGCCGCCTCGTGCGCGACTGGATGTGACCCCCCTGACGGGAGCTTTGCATGAACATCTACACCGAGATTCCGTCCCCCGCTCTGTCCCAGGCAGCCTTGGCCAAGCCCGTCTACGGGCTGGAAAACCACGGCTTCCACAACCTGCGCCGCGTTTACTGGAACCTCCCCGAACCGGCGCTTTATGAAGAGGCCGTCTTCCGCGGCGAGGGCTGGATCGCCGCCAACGGGCCGCTCATCGTCCACACCGGCAAGCACACCGCACGCGCCGCCGCCGACAAGTTCATCGTCCGCGAGCCCTCTTCCGAGCATTACATCTGGTGGGGCCAGTACAACCGCCCCTTCGCTCCGGAGGCCTTCAACACCCTCCTGAACCGCGTGCTCGCCTACTTCCAGGGCCGCGACGTTTTCGTGCAGGATTGTTTCGGCGGCGCCGACCCCAACTACCGCCTCCCCGTCCGCATCATCACCGAGCACGCCTGGCAGTCCCTCTTCGCACGCACCATGTTCCTCAAGCCGGACTCGCTGGACGCCTGCCGCAACCATGTCCCCGAATTCACCGTCATCACCGCGCCCGGCTTCCTCGCCAGCCCCCTCATCGACAACTCCCGTACCGAAACCGCCATCGTCCTGAACCTCGCCCAGCGCACCGCCATCATTGCGGGCACCTGCTACGGCGGTGAAATCAAGAAGACCATTTTCACGGTCCTCAACGCGCTCCTTCCCTTCCAGGGCGTGCTCCCGATGCATTGCTCGGCCAACGTCGGACCCTCCGGCGATGCCGCCATCTTCTTCGGCCTCTCGGGCACCGGCAAGACCACCCTCTCCGCGGATCCCGAGCGAGGGCTGGTCGGCGACGACGAACACGGCTGGTCTCCCGACGGCATCTTCAACTTCGAGGACGGCTGCTACGCCAAGGTCATCCGGCTCTCCCCGACCGCAGAGCCCCAGATCTATGCCTGCACGCGGCGCTTCGGGACCATTCTCGAGAACGTCGTCTTCGATCCGCGCACCCGCATCATCGATCTCGACGACTCCACCCTCACCGAAAACACCCGCGCCGCCTACCCGCTATCCTTCATCGAAAACGCCATCCCGGAAAAGCGCTGCGGCCACCCCAGGAACATCGTGTTCCTCACCTGCGATGCCAACGGCGTGCTTCCGCCGATTGCCCGCCTGACCCCCGACCAGGCGGTCTACCACTTCATGAGCGGCTACACCAGCAAGATCGCCGGCACCGAAATCGGCCTCGGCACCGAGCCGCAGATGACCTTCTCCGCCTGCTTCGGCGGCCCCTTCATGGTCCACCACCCCTACGAGTACGCCAAGATGCTGAAGGCCAAAATCCTCCAGCACGGCGCTACCGTCTGGCTCGTCAACACCGGTTGGACCGGCGGCCCCTTCGGCGTCGGCAAGCGCATCTCCATCCAGCACACCCGCGCTCTTCTGCACGCCGCCCTCGCCGGCCATTTCGAGAACGCCGAGTTCCACATCGACCCCGTCTTCCGGTTCGAGGTCCCGCGCCACCTCGAAGGCGTCCCGGATTCGCTCCTCGATCCCGCTTCCACCTGGTCCAGCCGCGACGAGTACATGGCGCGCTACCGCTCCCTCGCCGCGCGCTTCATCGAGAATTTCCAGTACCTCACGAAGGAGGAGCACCTCGCCGCTTCGCTCGCCGAACACGGGCCGCGGATCTGACGCCGTCAGACTTCAGCGTTGCGTCTGATCGAAGCTCACCCGCACGCCCATCGTGACGGCAAGGTCGTTCTTCCTCTTGCCCGGAAGCGGATTCGACAGATACCGGTCGTTCAGCCCCACCGTCCACTCCAGCCATTTCGTCACGGGCACCGCCGCGTTTGCGTCCAGGCTGAACCGGTACTCTCCGCGGTTGGTCAGGTTCGGGAAGAAGCCCGCCCGCTCGAACAGCTTCAGCCGGGATAACACCTGAATGCTCAGCTCCTGCCCCGCCGCCACTTCGCCCGAGTTCCGCACCAGCGGTCCCTCCTCCCGGCTGAATTTCTCGCGGTTCCAGTTGCCGCCGCCGCTCAGCTCCAGCGAGCCGCGGCGGCTCACCCACGGCTTGTATCCCAGCCCGCCGCCGAAAACGCTTCGCAGATCCAGCGACAGGAACCGGTCATAGTCGTAGGCGTTGATCCCGTACAGAAACAGCCGCCCGTTCGCCCGCCGGTCTGCGCGGATCGAGCCGCTGATCCGGTTCGCTGTCGCCCCGAACGGCTCCGTCGTGCTCTGCGTCGCGTAGATCTGCGAAAAGCTCAGCGCCAGCACATTCTTCCCCGCCTCCCGCACTGCGTTCGCCGCCGTGCTCAGCGTCGTCGTCTTGGCGTTGCCGCTCGTGTTCGCCACCGAAAACGTTACCGAGCCCCGCCAGAAATCCCCCAGCCGCGGGTGCTTCCACCTCTCCTCCTCCCGCTCGAATGCCCGCTGCGCCGCTTCGTTTCGCATCGCCGCGATTTCCGAAGGTTCCACCGTCTTCACCAGCCCGTCGGGCTGCACCAGCCGCACCGCCCTGCCTGTGGTCTCCACCTTCGAGACGATCACCGCCCCCTCGGCCAGCGTGACGTACATCGCCTCCTCGGCGCGGATCTCCGCCACCGCCTTGCGGTCGATCTTCAGCTCCCCCGCGTAGTCCGTGCGCAGCACCACCGCCTTCGCGTCCGCCGACACCAGCTTCCCGCTCAGCCTGTCGCCGTTCGCCAGCCTCACCACGTCCGCGCCGCTCGCGCACAGGGCCAGAAAAAGAACAAGAATTGCACGATATGTTTGCATCAGTCCTCTCCCGGGGAAAAAACAGGACAGTCTCGTTCTGTTCTTCGAACGCGCCTCCTCCCTCCCGACGCGGGCCCCGCGGCCCGCGTTTCCCCCAGTGTAGCCGCCGGCCGCTCCAGCCGTCAGCGCACGTCCCGCAGCGTCACCGTGAACCGCAACCGCAGCGGCACGCCCGGCTCGAGCGTGTATCCGTTCGACTCCGCCGTCTTGCCCGGAAACGACGCTCCCACAAACCCGTACTGCCGCAGGCACCATTGATACGGCACGCCCGGGTTCCCTTCATGCGGCGTGATCCGCAGCGCCGCCCGCCTTCCCCCGTAGCTCGCCTCCAGCTCCGCCCACCGGTGCGGCGTCAGATCCTCGTCCTTTTCCACCGCGCCCTCGCTTGTCACGATCCGTGTGCCCTCCCTCGGCGCGAACCGCGCGCTGAATCCCCCGTAGCTCTTGCCCGCCTCCTGCGATCCCCGCAGCGTCACCGGCTCCTTCAGCGCTTCCCACTCCAGCGCCACGTCCACCCGCCGCTCCGCGCCCTGCGCCGGATGCACCAGGATCTCCACCACCTCCCGCACGATCTTCGCCCCCCGCATGTACCAGCCGTTCTCCGCCACCAGTTGCGCCGCGCCCTCGCGCGGATCCCGCCGGATCCAACCCTCGAAGCGGTGCTCGATGCCCCGGTACATCCACAGGTCCGCCTTCCCCGACGGCGTCTCCACCACCGGCCAAGCCCAGAACAGCCCGTGGTGATGATAGTGGTCGCGAGGAAAATCGTCCAGCACGGAAACCCCGGCCGGCGTGTATGCGGGATAGATGTAGCAGCACCGCCGCCGGTCCTCCGGCACGCCCGCGGGCAATTGCGGCCCGTAGTTGTAAACCAGCGCCGGCTTCCCTCCGTCCAGCACCTCCACCCGCTGCCCCGGCAGCTCGCGCCACTCCATCTGCGCCGCCACAGGCAGCGCCGCAAAAACAAAAATCAGCAATCCTGTTTCAGCCCTGCGAATCACGCCTCACCCTCTCCTCGTCCACTTCCACCCCCAGCCCCGGTCCCGTTGGCGCCCGCAGCGCGCCATCCTCCAGCCGGAACGGCGCCTTCAGCCACGAACCCGCCAGGAACTGCAGCCCGTTCAGCGCCGCCGGATGCCTCAGCCCGTGAGCCCCGTACAACACGAGCGACGCCGCCAGCGACACGTCCGGATCCGTCAGTCCGCTGCCCAGAAACATCAGCCCGTGCTTCTGCACATATTCCACCTGCTGCCGCCCGTCCCACAGCCCCGCCGTGCGCGCCGGCTTCATCGCCACACCGTCCAGGATCCCCAGCTTGTGAAATTCCTCCAGATCCGCCACGCTCACCACACCCTCGTCCAGGATCAGCGGCAGCGCCCCCTGTTTCTTCAGTTCCCGCAGCCACGACAGCCGGTTCGGCGGCACCGGCTGCTCCATGACGTTCACCCCTGCATCGCGCAGCTTCGGCAGCACGTCCAGCGCCGTTGCCAGATCGTACCCGCCGTTGGCGTCCGCCCACAGGAAGCATTCCGGCGCGAACTTCCTCACGCGCCGCGCCAGCTCCACGTCGAACTTCGGATCCGGCGCCACCTTGATGTTGAAGTGCCGGAAACCCTGCTTCCGCCCCGCTTCCAGCAGCTCCTCTGCCTCCTCCAGCGTCCGCACGTTCACCGTCCAGCTCAGCGTCACGCGTGCGCCCGGCTTCTTTCCCCACAGCTCCGCCACGTTCTTGCCCGCCAGCTTGCCCGCGATGTCGTGCAGCGCCATGTCGACGCCCGACTTCGCAATCGGCATCCCCGTGGAATACGACGGCGCGATCGCCCGGTTCATGCGCCTGTGAGCCTCTGCGATGTCTGTGGCGTTCAGCCCCGCCAGCGCCGGCGCCAGGTACTGCCGGATCACCACCGTCACCGTCTCCAGCGTCTCGTAGCTCCACGTCGGAATCGGAACGCTCTGCCCCCACCCTACGGTCCCGTCTTCGCACGTGATCTTCACGAACACCGCCGGACGCTCCGGCTTCGTGAAAAACCGGAAATACCCCGTCACCGGATACCGCACCGGCAGCGCCTCCACCGTCCGCACCGCCGGCGCGTCTTTCCGGTACAAGAAAGCTGCCCCCGCCAGCAGCTCCCGCCGCGTCATGTCAGCTCCCGCCGCGCCGGATCATACCCCACGCGCCGCCCTGTCTCCAGCGATACCGCCGCCATGCACGTCGCCACCGCGTGCGAATAGCCTGCCTCCACGCTTGCCCGCGGCGTCGCCCGTGTCCGCATACACCGCAGGAAATTCGCCATGTGCGACTCCACCTGCGCGGGCAGCGGCAGCGTGTACGGCTGCATCACCCGGTCCGGATCCCGGCTGCCGTCCCCTGACACGCGGTTCGCCTCCGCATCCAGCATCCCCTTCGTTCCGAACCACAGGTTCCGCCCGCCCGCCGAGTTTGTCAGGCTCATCGCGAAGGTCACCAGGCAGTCGGTGTACTCCAGCATCGCCTGAAACACATCGCTCGTCTGCCGCCCGTCCTTCCAGTAGTACACCCCGCCCATCGCCATCGCGCCCTTCGGAAACGGATCGTTCAGATACCACGCCGCCAGGTCGATCAGATGCGTCATCCACAACCCCGGAATCCCGTTCGTCGTGTCCCGGAACAGCTGCCACTCGCGCAGCTTTCGCGGATCAAAGCCCCCCTGAATCCGCCCGCCGAACCGGAACGCCTCCCAGTCGACGTCCTCCGCGCGGATCATGTGATAATCCCGCCGCCACCGCGGCTCGTAAAAGTGGTACTCCATCGACACCCGCGTGACCTTCCCGATCACCCCCTTCTGGATCGCCTCCGCCGCTGCCATGAACTTCGCTTCGCTGCGGCGCTGCGTCCCCACCTGCACCACCCGCCCGCTCCGCTTCACCGCGTCGTACGCCATCCGCGCCTCCTCGAACGTCGTCGCGAACGGCTTCTCCACATACGCGTCCTTGCCCGCCCCCACCGCATCCGCCAGAATCTTCGGGTGCGTAAAATCCGGCGTCGCGATCAGCACCGCGTCAATGTCCTTCCGTGAAAGCACCTCCTGATACTTCGTCGTCTGGAACGGCGCCTGCCCGAACGCTTTCTCGACTTCCGCTGCCATCGCCTCGCGGTTCACCCGCCACACATCGCACACCGCCGTGATCGCCGCGTTCTCCCCGGAACCCGCCACCATCTTCAGCAAATCGCGCCCCCGTCCGCCGCACCCGATCAGCCCCAGCCGGATCCTGTCTCCCGGCGAAGTCTGCGCCAACACGCCTGCCGCGGCAGTGCTCATCAGAAACGTTCGTCGCGTGGATTTCATCTGCGGGACCTCTGCTTCCGAATCATCATATATCGGGTTCGCAGAGGCATTGCCGGAGCCGGCAACAGGAGTTCCAGCCGGGAGCGCCCCGCCGCGCTCAGAGCCGCCGGGTGTTCAGCTCTCTTCCCACTGCCGCTCAAGCATGCGCGCATACTCGGCGGAGGCGAACAGCTCGAACCGGAACTGCTGTGGCGGCAGAGACGGAAACGGCTCCAGCCCTTGCCGCGCCGCCCACATCTGGTCCGCGAACCGGTAATAGTTGCGGATGAAGCCCGCAGTCACGAAGTCGAAATCCGGCGGCTGTTGAAACACGGCCTGCAAACCCAGCGCCCGCGAGAAAATCGACTTGTAGTCCGTCACCCCCCACTTGTGCAGCTTCGCCAGCACTTTCTCGGGCGGATGCTCCACCAGCAACTCCGCAAAGCTTGCCGGCTTCACCCCCGCCGCGCTCAGTGCCTCGTCGCGCGCCGCCACCTCCGCGCACTGCCCCAGCCACCTTTCCAGGTCCCGCCCTACGTAGTAGAGCATCTTCACTTCCGTCAGCCGCCCGGCCAGAAGCCGCCGCACCAGCTCGTCTTCTGTCAGCCCTCCCATTGGAAGGATGCCTTCCAGCATCAGGTGCGCCCGGCTGCTCTCCACCAGCTGATCCGGTCCCGCAGGATCAGAAAAGGGATGCAGGATCACCGGCGGCAGATCCCAGACCACGCCCTCGGGCAGCTTTGCGTGTGCCATGCCTCGCTCCTCTCATCGGCGGATCCGCCCCGGGACGTTAGCCAATGCGCCCTCTACTTCATCTGGCTCCGGCTCCGCAGGGTCGCCCGCGTCTCCTTCACCTCGCTCCCGCGCCGGTACTTCACCACCACCGTGTCCCCCGGCTTCTTTCCCCGCAAAGCATATGTGAAGTCGTAGAGGTTCGTGATCGGCTTCCCGTCGAACTCCACGATCACGTCCCCGCCCTTCAGCCCCGCCTCTTCCGCCGGCGAGCCCTTCATCACATCCGACAGCCGGAACCCGTCCTTCGACTCCCCCATGTCCGGCACCGAGCCGAACCACGCTCCCGAGCCCGCGCTCCCCGCCATCACCGGCGGCTGCGGCATCTGCACCTTCACATACTGCGGCTTCGCCTCCGCCCCGCACAGCTTCTCCGTCACCCGCGCCACCACCTCCAGCATCTGCGCCGCCGCCTGCGCGTTGATCTTCTCCCACGTGTCCGTCGGCTTGTGATAGTCCGCGTGCAGCCCCGAGAAGAAGAACAGCACCGGCACCTGACGGTTCACGAACGAAAAATGGTCGCTCGATCCGTACCCGCCCTGATCGGAAAAATCAAACTTCAGAGGCGAGCCTGCCATTGCCTCCTCCAGCATCTTCTTCAGCGTGTCTCCCGTGCCCGTGCCCCCCACATACACCTTCCCGTCCTGGATCCGCCCGATCATGTCCATGTTGATCATCGCCGCCGCCTTCTCCAGCGGCAGCAGCGGATGGTTCACGTAATGGTTCGATCCGATCAGCCCCAGCTCCTCGCCCGAAAACGCCAAAAACAGAATCCCCCGCTTTTGTTTCGGCCGCCCCGCGAAGTAAGCCGCCAGCTCCAGCAGCCCCGCCGTCCCTGACGCGTTGTCGTCCGCCCCCGGATGCACCGCCTTGCCCGCCAGATCCGGCGCCATCGAACTCTGCTGCCCCAGCCCCAGATGGTCGAAGTGCGCCCCCAGCACGACGTACTCGTCCGTCTCCCCGGGCAGGTACGCCGCCACGTTCGGTGACGCGCTCTGCCGCCTCGTGACATCCGCCGCCACCTCCAGCCGCAGCCCGGCGATGGGAACCGCCCTCGGCTTCAGCGTCCGGTCGGTCTCCTCGATCCACTCCCTCAGGCTCGTTCCTGCCCGTCTCAGCCACTCCTCCGCCACTGCCGCCCGCACCTGCACCACCGGAATCGCGGACGCCTCCGGTCCCACCCGCCCCGTGAACCTCTCCAGCCGGTCCTCCTCCCCCGCGTGGTTCGGCGTGTCGTTCACCAGCAACACCGCCGCCGCGCCGTGGAACCGCGCGTTCACCGCCTTGTTCTGGATCTGCGCGTGCGTCGTGTAGGCGCGCCCCGCAAACGGGCTCTTCTCGTCGAACTCCTGCGGCTCGTGCCGCAGCACCATCACGATCTTCCCCTTCACGTCGGCGCCCGCGTAGTCGTCATACTGATATTCCGGCGCCGTGATCCCGTATCCCGCGAACACCACTTCCGCCGCCGCCCGCCCGTTGCCCGAAAAGTTTAGCGGCTGAAAATCCTGCCCGGCGGTGTAGCTACGCGGCTTCGCCCCCTCCGCCGCTTCCGCCAGCCGGTTGCCCTTCCCGAGGCTCGCGCTCACCGTCACCTGAAATCTCTGGAAATAGTCCCGCTGCCCCGGCACGGGCTTCAATCCCAGCTCCCGGAACCGCGCCGCGATCCACCGCGCCGCCCTCTCCAGCTCCGGGGTGCCCGTGAGCCGCCCTTTCAGCTGTTCGGAGGCCAGAAATTTGACGCTTTCCCGGTAGCTCTGCTCGCTGATCGCCCCGGGGCGCAGCGCGCCTGCCGCCAGCCCCGCCGCCAGTGCGGCAACCGCCAGTATCAAGGAAAATCTTCGCCTCATTTCCGGTTCTCTTTCCTGGTATTTTCAGCCGCTTTGCCCGGCACGGAGGGAGCCAGCGAACAGCATTCTTCCGATGCGGCCGACTTCTTGGCGAATTCCAGCTCCAGGTCGAGGATCGCCTTCAGCTGCGGCCATGGGATGCTCCCCGACAGCATCCGCCCGTTGACAAACAGCGTCGGCGTCGACTGCAGATTCAGCCGGCGCGCCTCTGCCACGCTTCGCGCCACCTCCCCGGCTGCCTTCGGGTCGTCCAGGCAGGCGGAAAATGCTGCCTCGTCTCCGCCAGCCGATTTCAGCCATTCCAGCGTCCGGGCGCGAAAATTATCGGGCTTGAATTCACCCTGCTTCTCGAAAACCCAGTCATGGTATTTCCAGAACAGCGCGTCGCCCTGCCGGTACGCGCAACGCCCCGCGACAGCCGCCTGCCGCGCCCACGGATGAATCGCGTCGAGCGGCAGGTCCCGGAACACCAGCCGGTACTGCCCCGTGAACGCCTTCGGCAGATTCTCCCGCAGCGTGCGCGCCTCCTGGCGGCAGAAACTGCACTGGAAATCGCTGAACACCACCAGCTGCAGCTTCGCCTCCCGGCTTCCGTCCGCCGGATGCCCTTCGGTCTCGATCCGCGCCGCCTGCGCCGCATACGGCGCCTCGTCGGTCCGGAACAGCGCCCCCCGCACCAGATGCCGCCCGTCGCTCGAGACGAAAAACACCTCCTCCTGGCTGGCCTGCCCGTACCGTGCCGTCGCCCGCAGTTCGAACAGCCCCGCGATGCCGGAGGGCTTCGGCTCGCTCAGGGTCACTTCGATCTGCGGCCCCCAAAGCATCAGGTGCCGGATGAAAGTTTCCAGCCGCCCTTTGTCGATCTGTTGCGCCCACGCCGCCGCAGAAAGCCCCAGCCACGCCGCCCAATGCGCCATCCGGCTCATCCCACCATTCTATCGATCCCACGCGATGTCTCCGGGGCTGTAGTCCGGTGCAGGCTCGCTTTGTCCCTCAGTTCCACAATGTCATCTTCGTCCGGGGTTTTTGATGCGACCCGAGCCGCCGGGGAACTGCCCTGAGTGTCCTCTGCGGCACCGCGCCCTGCATGTTCCCCGTGCACCGACGGGCCGGTCGTTGACGAGGATCGGTTGTATGCCGGAAAGAACGAAAACGGGGCGGAAGGAGGAGAAGTCGATCCGGAAAGACCGCGCCCCCGCCGCCCCGCGCTTTTGTGCATCCGGGCTTCCCCGGCACCTGCGCCGGGGCCGCGTTTCACGAACCCACATGGCGGGCAGATTTCGTGCTCCAGCATTCCAGCATGCGGGGTGTACTCCGAGCTTCCACTTGCGGATGCACAAGCGACGAAAGTGCCAGATCAGGCTGACCCCCTCGCTCGCCGGGGGTTCTCCCGGCGCTTGCGCCGGGGCCGCGTTTCGCAGACTCCCAAGCAACGGTGATTGCCTGATCCTGACCGTGGGGCGGCAAGTTTGCGCCTTCCAGGCGTCGGGAAGCAAGGGGCCGATCGAATTTCCCATCGAGGCGCGTGGGAATGCACGCGTTCGGGGGCAATAAACGGAAATGACAGCTGGCCCGGGCGCCAGCGCAGGACCGCATGGATCTCCGGAAATCTCTGCCGGTTCTCGCAACCAATCGGGATGGTCAGCGGCCACCGGAAGGGCGAAGCAGATACACGGGGTCGGGTTTGGCCGCGGTTTCGTAAGTTGTGACGGGCTCCAGAGAAGGGAGGCGGAAGCGCACGGTGCGGTTGTCGCTCTGGGCGGAGACGAAGAGGGTGTTGCCGGCGTGGTCGAGGAAGATGCCCTCGGGGTGCGAGCCCACGCGGGCGCGGCGGACTTCCTCCAGAGCCGCGAGATCGATGGCAGCCACTTCACCGGATTCCATCAGCGAGGTGTAGGCCCAGCGGCCGTCGGACGAGACGACAATGCGGGAGGGCTGGCCGGGAACGCCGAGCTTGCGTTTGACGGTGTTGGTGACGGCGTCGACGACGACAACGGTGTTGGCAGTGCGCGTAGCCACGAGGAGGGTTTTTTCGTCGGGGGTCAGGGCGATGCCCATGGGGACGCCGCCGACGTCGATAGAGGCGCGCTGACGGCGCGCGCGGAGGTCGACGACGCTGACGGTGCCGGAGCCGGAGTCGGCGGTCCATGCCTGGCGCTCGTCCCGGGTGACGGCGATCATGTGGGGGAGCTTGCCGGAGACAGGGATGGCATGGAGGAGGCGGCGGCTGCGGGAGTCGACAACAGCGAGCGCGCCGGGGATGTCGCAGGTGACGTAGAGGCGGCCGCTGCGAGCGAGGTGAATGCCGTGCGGGCGGCGGTTGGCGCCCAGGGAGATCTCGCCAGCCGGTTGGCGGTTTGTGAGATCCAGGATGGAGAGGGTATTGGCGCCGGGCTTGTCTTCCGTCCACGAGTCGACGCCGTAGTTGCTGACGAAGGCGAAGCGGCCATCGGGGCTGACGGCGAATTCGTGCGGCTTGGGTCCCGCGGGGATCTTGTGGAGGAGGCGGCCGGAGGACTCGTCGTACAGGCCGAGGGAGTCGTCGCCTTTGTGAAGGATGAGAACCTGCGCAGGGGTGGTGGAGACGGCGAGCAGAATGAGCCACGCGAGAGATTTCATGTCCCCATTCTCGCCCCGGGCCGCGATGGGAAAAAGGCCCGGCGCGTGCGGGCGCCGGGCCTTTGTTGCCGGAAAGGGAGCCGGTTATTCGTTGACGTGGAACGTGGCTACAAAGGCGTTGCGCTTGTAGGGAAGAGACCAGCGGGCGCGGAGACCTTCGCGCGAGTCGGCTTCGTAACGGTTTTCGAGGGTGAAGGCGGCCATGGCGTGATCGGTCTTGGCCAGCGGCGGGTAAAAGGTTTCCTCGTGGCCGCAGACCTTGTCGCCCTCTTCGATCGCACGCGTGCGGATGGCGGCAAGCGTGCCGGCCGTAAAGGAGACGCGGCGGTCGTGGATGGAATCGCCCTCGATGCGGAACTCCATGGGCATGACGAACTCGCGGACGACGCGCTCGAGGAGGTCGCCCGTCATGCGCTGTGCGAACAGCCGGAGCGCGTGGCGCTGCTCGAGGGTGGCGCGTTCATCGTAGATCAGCACGGAGTAAACGGGATAGGGCTCGCCAGTGAGATCGCCCAGAGTGGAAGCAGCCTTGACGGCGGCGGCGACCTTCAGGCCGTCCACTTTGACGCCATTCACTTCGCCGCGGTCGATTTGCCAGCCGAAGACGGCGAGGTTGCCGACCAGTTGCACCTCGCTGTTGATGAAACACGAGCCGGCGTTGACGTCGGCGGAACGCGCCTCGACGTACATGCCGGTGGCCTGAATGGACGGCGACGCAGCCCAGCCGGCTGCCGTGACGCCGAGGAGAAACACGCCCAGTTTGAACGACGCAGTCATCATCGAACCTCCCAGTGTTGCGGCTTGCGATGCGCGGAATGCCGCACCCGGAGGATGCGGGCCGCACACGGCCGCCGACAATATTGTTTGATCCAATTATACGCGGTCAGGATTCAGGCGCCGCTCGCGAGGCCCGCCAGCGGGGCGAAGGCATTGCCCAGGCAAGCACAGCCAGCCATGCCAGATATGCGAGATGCACCAGCGGCTGCGTGAAGATCGAACCGAGGAAGGCTGCCGCGGCGAGCGGGGAAAGGAGGAAGAGCGAAAGCCCCCGGAGCCGCAGCGGGTTGCGGGAGCCCGCCGACGACAGAAACGCAGGCGTGAGGACGCTCCAGTCATAGAGGTGGACGTGGGGCGTGAGGTAAAGGGCGCCGCCCTGAATCAGGGCGTAGCAGGTGCGCCAGTGCAGGTTGCGGACGCCGCGGATGAGGGAGAAAACGATGGGGAGGCCGATGGCGAGATGCGTCCAGTGGGGAGCAAGCGGGAGCGTGGCAGCGAGGCCCTGCAGGCAGGCGAGCTTCTGTGGAGCGGGATAAAGTCCTTCGGTGGCAGGATTCAGCAGCATCTGCGCGTACAGGCGAGCCCCCTCGGCGCCGCTCAACGCAAGGTTGATGGCGCCGAGCAGGACGCACCCTAACAAAAAGGCCCGGAAGGCGCGCCACCGCCGGGCGGCAATGAGAGCGGCGGCAGGACCGAGGGCGAGGTGGAACTTGATCAGCAGGAGGCTCCACCACAGCCCGCCGCGGGTTTCGTGGCCGAGTTCGAGAGCGCGAAAGCCAAGCAAGGCCAGAAGGGCGACGAGGTAACTGTCCTGCCCGTGGAGGAGCCCGAGGATCGGAGCGGTAAACATGGCGACGAGAACGGCGCTCTCGCTCCCCATGAGCTGCGCGGCGAGGATCAGCAGGGCAAGCAGAAATCCGAGCTGAAGGAGGATCCAGACCACGAACGCCGAATCCCACGGCAGGAGAGCCAGGGGAGAGAGCGCCAGCGCGTAGAAGTGAGGGCGGACGAAAGGGACGAGCGTGCGGGAAGGGCCTGCCAGCTCCTGTTCGCGCGCCAGCTGCAGGGCGGGATCGTGCAGGCGAGGAAACTGCCCCTCGAGGGCGAGGCGGGCGCCGGTGTAAATGTTGAGAAAATCCTGCCGCTTGGCGTGGTGGAAGATGCCGGATCCTGCCAGGAGGCTGAAGGCGAGGATCACGGCGGCGGCGAGGAAATTGGCGATCCGGCGCTGACGGGGTTCTGTCGCGAGCGGTGCCACAGGTTCAATCCGCCCCATCCAGTGCGTGACACGTTTGGACCGGCCCATCAAGGCGCATGGGGGATCACCACAGACCGATCAGCTTCCACCAGGCAAAGCCGACCGTGCCCCACACGGCCAGGTGGCAAAGCGAGACAAGGAAGCCAACACGCCACCAATCGCGGAATGAAACATAGCCCTGCGCGAAGTACATGGGCGAGGGCGTGGTGCCGTAGTTGGTAAGGCCGGCGCTCAGGTTGGCAAAGCAGGCGAAGGAGAAGACGACCAGGCCGAGCGGGGCGCCCTTGGCGGCAAGGAGGGCGAGAAACGGGGCATACAGGGCGAGCAGGTGGGCGGTGATGCTGGCAAAGAGGTAATGCGCGTAGTAGAAGACGAGGAGTGCGACCACGAGGAGGGCGAACCACTCGAGGCCGGAGAGCAGTGCGCCGAAGCGCTGGGCGAAGGCTTCGGTGACGTGCTGTTCATGAAGCGCCTTTCCGAGCCGGAGGAGGCCGCCGTACCAGATGAAGATGTCCCATGCGGCGCGCTCGCCGGTGACGTCCTGCCAAGACAGCACGCGGGCCAGCAGAAGCACGGCGCTGCCGCAGAGGGCGGTGACCGTGATGTCGATCCCCGTCCATGACGAAGATGCCCACAGGCCGCAAACGGTGAGGAAGACGGCCAGGAGGATCTTCTCCGCCGCCGACATAGGGCCCATTTTTTCGAGCTCGGCGCGGGCGAAGTCCGACGCCTCGGGAGTGCGGCGGATCTCCGGCGGATAGACGCGGGCGACGATCCACGGCGTCAGGGCGAGGGAGCAGAGCCCGGGCACGCAGGCGGCGAAGATCCAGCTGGCCCAGGTGACCGAGTAGCCGAAGCTACCCGCCATCTGGGCGGCAAGGGGGTTGCTGGCCTGGCCGGTGAAGAACATGGCGGCGGTGATGCAGATCGACTGATAGACGCCGGCCATCAGGAATGCGCCGACGCGCCGGGCGGTGGGGCCGGGTTCGGAGCCATAGAGGGCTGCGATGGACCGCGCGATGGGGAGGATCACGCCGCCGGAGCGGGCGGCGTTGGAGGGGATGATGCTGGCCAGCACCATGTCGGAGAGGCCGAGGGCGTAGCAGACGCCGAGGGTGCTGCGGCCGAAGGCGCGGACGAAGATGAGGGCGATGCGGCGGGCGAGTCCGGTGTTGATGAGGGCGCGGGCAATGAAGAAGGCGGCCATGACGAGCCAGACGGTGGGGTCGGCGTAGCCGCCGAGGGCGTCGGAGAGTTTGAGGGGCGTGAGAAGCGGGGCGAGCGTGATCGCGAACAGCACGACGGCGCCGCCGGGCACGGGCTGAAGAATGAGCCCGGCAACGGTAGCAAGGAAGAGTCCGGCGAGGCGCCATGCCCCCGGGGTGAGCGATTCCGGCCGCGGCACGAGTATGACGAACGCAAGAAAGAGGGCGGCGAGGAGCACGAGTTTGGCCCACATGGAGGCAGCCGCTGCGCGAGGATCGCTCATCCGCACGGAGTATACCCATTGAGTGCCGGGGAACGCATCCCGCCGGATGTGATAAAAGAGAATCAGTTTCCTGCCGGTCTTTTCGGTGCACTCATGCGAAACCTCCTGTTGGCGATACTCTTGGTGGTTCCCTGTCTGGCGGCGGCGCAGTCCACTGCGGTGCTGCAGGGCGTGGTGCAGGACGGGAGCGGAGCGGTGATTCCAGAGGCGCGCGTGCGGGTGGAGAACCCGCTGACGCGGTTCCGGGCAGAGGTGTTGACTTCGAAGGAGGGGGTGTTCGAGATCCGCAATATTCCCTTCCACACCTACACGGTGACGGTGGAGCGGGAGGGGTTCGAGCCGCATGAGGAGACGGTGTCGCTGCGGAGCAACGTGCCGGTGGAGATGGTGGTGCGGCTGGCGCCGGCGGGCGTGCGGGAGAGCATCACAGTGGCGGCGGCGAGCGAGCTGTTGGTGGATCCGGAGGAGACGGGGACTCACGTGCAGATGAACCAGGGCGACATCGAGAAGCTGGCGTTGCAGGCGGGCAACAAGGGGCTGGAGAGCATCCTGGTGTCGATGCCCGGGTTCGCGCAGAACGCCAACGGCGCGATTCATCCGCGGGGGGCGCACAACCAGATGACTTTTGTGATCGACGGGATGCCGGTGTCGGATCAGTTGACAGGAGCGTTCGCCAACGCGGTGGATCCGAACATCGTGCAGACGGTGGAGCTGTTCACGGGCAACGTGCCGGCGGAGTACGGCAACAAGGTGAGCGCGGTGGCGAACATCACGACGAAGTCGGGGATGGGCACGGCGCGGCGGTTCGGGGGGAGCACGCTGCTGAACGCGGCGCAGTTCGATCTGCTGAGCCAGGTGACGCAGGTATCGGGCGAGGCGGGGCACTTCGGGTATTCGGCGGTGGTGAACACCTCGAAGACGAACCGGTATCTGGATTCGGTGTCGCTGGACAATCTGCACAACGGGGGGAACAACCAGCGGATGTTCACGCGCTTCGACTGGCATCCGGGGGCGCGGGACGTGTTCCGACTGAACCTGATGGCGGGGCGGGCTTCGTTCCAACTGGCGAACCTGCGTTCGCAGCATGCCAACGGGATGGACCAGCGGCAGCTGCTGCGGGATGGCGCGGTTTCCGCCGGGTGGGTGCGGACGCTGAACGCGCAGACGACGCTGGATGCGAATTTTTCCGCGCGGAAGGCAATGGCCTGGCTGAAGCCGAGCGCCGGGGACATTCCGGTGACGGCGTCGCAGGCCCGGCAGATGTCGACGATCACAGCGGGAATGCGGCTGAACGCAGTGCGCGGACGGCACACCATCCGCACGGGGTTCGACATCCAGCGGTATCCGCTGAGCGAGCACTTCACGATGGGGATCACCGTGCCGGATTTCAACGATCCCGAAAGCCCGGATTTCAATCCGAATTTGCTGGCGCATGATTTGACCCGGGGCGGGAGGCTGTTCGATTTCCGCGCGCGGCGGACGGGGGGGATGTATTCAGGATTTTTCCAGGACGCAATTTCCGCGGGAAGGCTGAATTTGTCCCTGGGGCTGCGCTTCGACGCGTACCGGTTCATTGTGAACGGAAATCAATGGCAGCCGCGGCTGGGAGCAGCGTATCACATCCGCGAAACAGGGACGGTGCTGCGGGCGTCCTACTCGCGCCTGTATCAGACGCCGCCGAACGAGAACCTGCTGCTTTCGTCCTCGCCGGAGGCGGCGCGGCTCACGCCGCCGCTGGTGCAGGAGCAGCTGGGCGGGTGGATTCCGATGCGCCCGGAGGAGCAGAACTTTTTCGAGGCGGGATTGCAGCAGGCGGTCGGGCGCAAGGCGAGCCTGAACGTCGCCTGGTATCACAAAAATTCGCGGAATTTGCAGGACAACAACAATTTTCTGGACACGGGAATTATTTTTCCGATCACGCTGGCGCGGATCCGGGTGAACGGCGTCGAAGGAAGGCTGGTCGGGCCGGTGACGCGGGGATTTTCCTACACGGTGAGCGTGACGCACTCGCGCGCGGTGGCGACGCCGCCTTTCACGGGCGGGCTGTTTCTCGGCAACGAAGCGGTGGAATCGTTCAGCCAAGGGGCGTTTGTGATCGACCATGACCAGCCGCTTTCGGTGCATGCGGTGGTGAACTGGAACCACCGGCGCGGCTGGTACGCAACGGTGAGCAACCGCTATGATTACGGGCTGGTGGCGAATCCTTCGGATCCGGAAGAGGTGGCGGCGGATCCGGACTTCTCCGATTTGCTGCCGTATGTGAAGCTGAACCAGACGCCGGCGCGGGTGCGCCCGCGGTGCATCATCGATCTGGTGGCGGGATACGAGCGCGTCAAGGACCAGAAGAAGCGTTACGACATCGGAATCCAAATCACCAACCTGACGAACCGCACGGCGCTCTACAATTTCCAGTCGATCTTCGTGGGGACGCGGGTGGTGCAGCCGTTCACGGCAGGGGTGCGGCTGCGGATGTATTTCTGAGGCGCCCGCCGCGCAGTAGACTGGCAGCGGGGATGGAAGCGCAACGATCGGCACGGAAAGTTCTGGTTCTGGCCGACGACCTGACGGGGGCGCTGGAGTCAGGCGTGCTGCTGGAGGGCGCGGCGGCGGGTGTGGAGCGGGCGCCGGAGGGCGCGGCGGCGGTGATCGACACCGAGACGCGGCACCTGGGAGCGGACGAGGCGCGGCGGCGGGTGTCGGAGTGGATCGAACAAATCCGGGCGGATTTGATTTACAAGAAAACAGACTCGACGCTGCGGGGCAACATCGGGGCGGAGCTGGCCGCTTTGCCCGAGGTCACGATCCATTATGCGCCGGCGTACCCGCGGCTGGGCAGGACAGTGCGCGGCGGGCGGCTGTTTGTGGATGGCGAGCCGGTGGAGCGGACGGCGTTCGCGCGGGATCCGCTGGCGCCGGTGACGGACGGGGACATCCGCCGTGTGCTGGCGCGGCAGGGGGCACCGCTGGAGCGGATCCGGATTCATGAAGGGGAGCGGGACGAGGATCTGGAGAGCGCGGCGGAGGCGGTGTTGCGCGAGCCCGCGCCCCGTGTGGCAGCGGGACCCGCCGGACTGCTGGGGGTGCTGGCGCGGAGGCTGGGGCTTGAGCGGCAATGCGCTCCTTTGCCGCGGGCGGAGCGGTGCCTGGTGATTAATGGCAGCGCGCATCCGGCGTCGCGGGCGCAGATGGAAGCGGCGGAGAAGGCGGGAGTGTTCGGGCGGGGTTGGCGCACCGGGCGAGTGGAGGAGGCGGGGGAGTGGGGCGGGGCGCTGATCGTTTTCGGCGGCGAAACGGCGCGGGCCGTCGTGCGGATCTTCGGAGATCCGCTGCTGTTTCCCTTTGCGGAGCCGGTGCCGGGGGTGGTGGCGAGCTGGATGGGCGCCGGGCAGAGGCGGCTGCTGGTGACCAAGGCAGGCGGATTCGGGGAGGCGGACCTGCTGGTGCGGCTGGCGCGATTGATGGGGCGGGGCTAGAGCTCGAGCAGGTGGCCCATGCGCTTCTTCTTGGTTTTGAGGTAGCGGGCGGCGTGATGGGTGAGGGGCTTGGGCTGGCAGGGGACGCGTTCGGCGACGCGGATGCCGGCGCGCTCAAGGGCGGCGATCTTGTCCGGGTTGTTGGTGAGCAGGCGCACGGAGTTGACGCCGAAGTGGCGCAGGATGGCGGCGGGGAGTTCGTATTCGCGCAGGTCGGGCTCGAAGCCGAGGCGCTGGTTGGCCTCCACGGTGTCGGCGCCGGCATCCTGCAACTGGTAGGCGCGGAGCTTGTTCATCAGGCCGATGCCGCGGCCTTCCTTCATTTCGTAGATGATGATGCCGCGGTTTTCGGAGGCGATGGCCTCGAGGGCGAGCTCGAGCTGGGCGCGGCAGTCGCAGCGGAGGGAGTGGAAGACGTCGCCGGTGAAGCACTGCGAGTGGATGCGGACCAGGGGAGGGGCGCCGGAGGGGTCGCCCATGACGAGGACGACGGCTTCTTCGCGGGCGGACTCGCGCGAGGCTTCAAAGCCGTGGATGCGGAAGTGGCCGAACTCGGAGGGGAAGTCGGCGACGGCCACGTGGCGGAGCGTGAGTTCTGAGGCTGCTTCCATTCGCGGAGGGCTTCTTTTTCTATTCTAGTATGGGGGCCGGGAGAGCCCGCGCGGAAGCAGGGAAGGATGGACAACCAGATCATCATCCTGATGATCAAGCTTGCCGCGGCGGCCTCGATCGCGAGCATTCTGTCGCGTTCGAATCATTTTCTGGGGTTGCTGCTTCGCGAGGAGCGGACGGCGCTGGAAGGGCTGCAGCTGGCGGGGATGGTATCGGCATTCTGCGTGGCGGGGAGCTTCATCCGGATTGCCACAGGCAGCTATGCGGCGGCGGAGATGGCGATGGAAGGCAGCCTGCTGGCGGGGATCATCGGCGGCTACATCCCGGGGCTGGTGACCGGGGTGCTGACGTCGATGCCGGCGTTTTTCGCGGGCGAGTATCTGTCGATGCCGCTGTATGCGGCGGTGGGAGTGATGGGGGGGCTGCTGCGGGATCTGGCGCCGCGGGCGGAGGAGGTGTGGCGGATCAGCCCGTTTTTCGATTTGAGCCTGTGGCGGCTGATCTTTCACCCCGAGGACCGCGTGCGGAGCCTGTTCCAGATTGCGGGGCTGGCGGCGATCCTGCTGGCGGAGCTGATGCGGTACACGGTGTATCAGCTGTTCGGGGGGAAGATGATTTTCACGTTGTACGATCCGGCGCGGGGCTGGGCGAACGTGGCGGTGTTCGTGACGACGATTTTCACGGTGTCGCTGCCGATCAAGATCTGGGGCAGCGCGCGGAACGAGCGGCTGCTGGAGAGCAAGGAGAGGCTGCTGGTGCAGGCGCGGCTGAGCGCGCTGAGTTCGCAGATCAACCCGCATTTTCTGTTCAACACGCTGAACACGGTGGGCTCATTGATCCGGACGGATCCGGAGAAGGCGCGGCAGGTGGTCTACCGGCTGTCGAACATTCTGCGGCGGCTGCTGCGGAAGACGGACAATTTCGCGCCGCTGCGGGAGGAGCTGGCGTTTATCGACGATTATCTGTCGATCGAGATGGCGCGGTTCGGCCACAAGCTGCGGGTGGTGAAGCAGGTGGACGAGAGGACGCTGGACTGCCAGGTGCCGGCGATGCTGCTGCAGCCGCTGGTGGAGAATTCGATCCGGCACGGGCTGGCGCAAAAGATCGAGGGCGGCGAGGTGCGGATCGAAAGCCGCATCGAGGACGGCGCGCGGGGGCGGCGGCTGGTGTTGACGGTCGCGGATGACGGCGTGGGGATGGAAGAGGAGCGGCTGAAGTCGATCCTGGATCAGGCCGGAATCGGGGTGTCGAACGTGAACGAACGGCTGCAGGTGTTGTTCGGGTCGAACTACGGGCTGAGTATCACATCGCGGAAGGGGGAGGGGACGCGAACCGTGATCGAGCTGCCTGTTTGAGCGAGAATGAATGGAACCGGACGGGGTTGCCTTGCGTCTCTCGTGGCGCTGGCCCGTTTCGAGAATAAGGAGAAAAGCAGGAATGATACGGAGAATTTTGCTGGCAGGGCTCGCCGGTGTTTTTCTGATTCCCATGGCGGTGGCGGAGCGCACGGAACGCGCGGAGCGCGTGAAGGCGGCCATGGCGGGCAAGGTGGTGAAGGGGAAATTCACCGACTCGGCGCGGGCGGCGGCGCGGGCGTTGTTGCAGGCGCGCGGCAAGCGCGGATTGAGGGCGGCGGTCGCAGGCGATCGGGGGGCGTTGCCTTCGGCGATGGCGCCGGGCGTGGTGCAGGTGAATCTTTTCGATTCGGGGCGCGAGGCGTATTTCGTGCTGACAGAGACATTGCCGACGCGGAGCGTGGTGCAATTCTTCATACTGCCACCCGATAACGAGCAGGAATGGGCGCTGGAGGCGCTGGAGGCGGCGGAAGATCTGCCGCCGGGCTATTCGTTCTACCTGCCGGGCATCAAGACGCTGGGGGATTTCTGGCAGTCCGGGCTGACGACGTACCTGGTGATTGTCAGTCAGCCGGGCAAGCCGGATTCGATGTCGGCGACCGACTTCGCCACGGGAGATTATGTCCGGGACATTGTGGACGTGGATTATCTTGTGCCTGGGATCAACTGGTGGAGGCAGTTCTGGAGCGAGTCGTCGCACTGGCTGGAGATCAAAGGGCGCTTTATCCCGGGGGCGAAGACGTACGTGGTGTTAGAGGATCGGGTGGTGCCACAGGATGCCATCCTGATCCGGGAGGGCAGCAACGACACGATCTTCGTTGACCTGTCGCGCGTGCCTGATTTCGACCTGGACCTGCTGAAGGGCTATCTGCTGACCGTAGGGCAGGGCGGATGGACGGACACGGTGCAGTTCCGTTTCACGCCGCTGCGGAGGTAGCGGCGCGGGGCGGTCCGTCAGGCGGCTGAGCCGGAAGGACCGGAGGAAGGGGCGGAGTCTGGTGGCCCCGGGAGACGGTTTTCGGACAGGCAGCAGGCCGTTCTCATGCACGTTTTCCACATTGCCTGGGCTGCCGCCTGAGATCGACCGGCTGCAGCTGCAAGCGCGCGGAAGCCTTGCGGTAGCATTCGCCGGTGGGGGGCGGTGCCGCCACCGTGCGCGGGATGTGGCGGACGTGTGGGTTGCCGGGGGTGCACCAGAAAGGGGTCGCGCCAACCGGACGTGGCGGCGGCCGTGACGCCACATTGGCGGCTCGTGGACTTCAGATCCACGCCGTGTAGCAGCTCGAGGACCGCGCACACTCTTCGCACGGCCGCTACGGGCCGGGAAACGCAAGACTTCGGGTTGGTTACCCCTCTCCTGCTGACTGCAAACAAGCGTCCAACGATATCCCGGGGGGACACAATGCACGGGCTGCCACTTGACATGGGAGCGAAGGTAGAAACATGTCAGTCCGTGACTCCCAACGAAGCCGGGTGTACAACGCCGAGAGCCCGCTCTTCTACGGCGAGGGCGCCCGTCCGTATCTCCTCGGCTCGACCCGCGACGCGCTGGAATTCGCCCGCCGGATTGTCGACTTCTGCGCCGGAGAACAGTGGCCGCTGCGCCTCCAACCCCATTGGGCCGCGCCGAGACTCGAGTTCACCGAGCGCATGAGCGCGAGCGGGAGATACACCGCGATGAAGGATGGGCGCGACCGGATCCGCATCCGGGCGGGCATGCTCAACAAGGTCCTGCTGATCCATGAGTACGCGCACTGGGCCCACCGCTGGTTGTATCCCGCGATTGGGCTGTGGCGTTGCGTACCCTCTCACGGGCCGCAGTGGGCCAGCCTGTATCTCATTCTGGCCTACCATCTGATTGGCCCTGGATGCTATTCGTCCCTGGTGCGCCGCTTCGATGAGTGCGGGGTGGGAGTCCACGCTGAGTTTCTCTGGATGTGCGGTCTCACGGTATCGTCGGCGTTGCAGGAGGCCGAGGCTGCAGCATGAAGAGGAAATTGCAAAGGAGGGCCCTTTGCCTGTTCCGTTGACTCGTGCTGGCCGTACACCCGGGGAGGCTTGCTCAGTGATGTAGCCCCGGGGCGACCGCCGGGGAAACAGCGAAAGAATGCGGGCCCCGGAGGCGCCGCGGCCGCCGCGCGAACGGTGGCGAGACGCGGTTTGGGCGGAGATGGGGACAGACAGCTCTGTCCACGGGTGGGCGTTCGTTGGGTTTTGAGCGATGCGGGGGCGGGACAGAGTGGTCTGTCCCCATCTCCCCAACGCAAGCGTACTGGTAGCCCGAGCACTGCGGCCCCGGCGCGAGCGCCGGGGCAACTGCGCGGGCAACGCTGCAAACGCGGCCCCGCGGAAAGCACCGGGGGACTGCGGAAACGGAGCGGGACAAGCGCGAACGGCGGGGGCCTTCCTGCAGAGCATTTCCGGGAATTCCTGATTTGGGTATGCAGCGGGCCTTGTGTCTTCTCGTGTTTTGCGGGTGCCTGCCGCAGCGCTGGGAGGAGACCGTGCCGAGGGGAAGACCGGGGATTTTCGCCGGAGAGCGTGTCGGGGCAAGCGCGGGGCGTGGAGCAGCGGCGGCTTTTCCGGGAAGGCGGCCGGGCGGGAATGTACAGTGGAAGGGTGGAGATTGGTGCGAGTGCGCGCGGGGCCGATTCGCAGGCGCTTCCGTCAGGTGTGAGAGGCTGGCTGCGGCTGGCAGGGCTGTTTGCGCGGATCGGGGCGATCGGGTTTGGAGGGGGGATGGCGGTGGTGGCGCTGATGGAGCAGGAGCTGGTGCGGAAGCGCAAGCTCCTCCCGCTGGACGAGTTTCTGCACGGGGTGGGGCTGGGGCAGGTGCTGGGCTCGTTTGCGGTGAATGCGGCGGTGTTTGCCGGCTACCGGCTCGCAAGCGCTGCGGGAGCGCTTGTGGCCGCGATTTCGTTTCTGGCGCCTTCGGTGGCGCTGGTGATCGTGCTCTCTGCGCTCTATTTCCGGTATCACGCCGTGCCGGCGTTGGCGGATGCCGTGGGCGGGCTGGCGCCGGTGGTGGTGGCGCTGATCGTGGCGGCGGCGTGGAACATCGGGCAGCGCGTGCTGCGGAGCGCGGCGGCGTGGGCGATTTTCGCCGGCGCGCTGGCGGCGGGGCTGCTGCACTGGAACCCCGCGTGGACGCTGCTGGCGGCGGGAGCCGCGGGGCTGCTGATGCCAACGGCCCGAGCAGCGGACAAGGGGAGGAAGCCCGAATCGGAACCATCCGGGACGCCAACGGGGATTTGGCTGGCGGCGCCTGCGGGTGCGGCGGCAAGCGCGGGCCTGCTGCAGCTGGCAGGCGTGTTTTTTCAGATCGGGCTGATTTTTTTCGGCGGCGGGTTTGTGCTGCTGCCCGTGCTGCACAGCCATCTGGTGACGCGGCTGGGGTGGCTGACACAGCGCGAGTTTGTTGACGGAGTGGCGATCAGCCAACTGACGCCCGGGCCGATTGCGGTGCTGGCGACGTTCGCCGGCTACCATGAGGGCGGCGTGGCGGGGGCGCTGTTGGCGACGGCGGCGCTGTTCGCGCCCGGGCTGGCATTCATGCTGTTTCTGAGCGCGCAGTATGAGCGGCGGAAGGATGAGCCGTGGGCGCGGCGGTTCCTCGCGGGCGTGAACCCGGCGGTGGCGGGGATGGTGCTGGCTGCGGCAGTTTCTCTGAGCCGCGGGAGTCTGACAGGCTGGACTCATTGGGCAGCGGCGGGCGCAGCGTTCGTGCTGCTGGTATTTGCGCGGCTTCACCCAGCACCGCTGCTGGGGGCGGCGGCGCTTGCCGGGTGGCTGGGGTGGCTGCGGTAAGCGGGCGCGCGTCGGCCGCGGCGTGATATGGATGACAGCATGAAGCGGCTGGTTGTGACCGGTGTCTTGCTGACGGCGGCCGTTTGGGGATGTGCGGATCCGCCGGTGGAGTGGATCGATCCCGATACAGGGCATCAGATCCGGCGGTTGACCGATGAGCCTGGCAGCGCGAGCCTGTATTTCAATCAGAACGGATATTTGCCTGACGGGCGGAGGCTGGTGTATTCGGCGCCGTCAGGGATCTGGACGGTGAACTGGGAGACGCGCGAGTCGAAACAGGTAGTGAGCGGGCGGGTGCGTCTGATCGAAGCCGGGCGCAAACATGCGCGTGTCTACTACCTGAAGGAAGGCGCGCTGTGGTGGACGGATGCGGACACGGGCGAGACGAGGCGCGCGGGGGCGCTGCCGCCGCGGGCGTCGATTGCGACGATCAATGCCGACGAAACGCTCGCAGCGGGGACGTACATCGAGGGCGACGCGCAGATGCCGCAGACGCAGGCGCCGGCGGCGGCAGGGCAGGGGCATTCGCTCGAGCAGCCGCGGAACAAGGGGCAGATGATGGAGCAGCGGTGGGCAGCGCGCCTGCCGATGGCAATCTTCACGATGCGGATCGACACGGGCGAGGTGAAGGTGATTCACCGCGGCCGGGACTGGTTCAACCATCTGCTGTTCTCGCCGTCCGATCCCGGCCTCCTGATGTTCTGCCATGAAGGGCCGTGGCACAAGGTGGACCGCATCTGGACGATCCGCGCCGACGGGACAGGGCTGCGGAAGGTGCACACGCGGACGATGGAGATGGAGATCTTCGGGCACGAGTTCTGGAGCGCGGACGGGCGGACGGTGTGGTACGACCTGCAGACGCCGCGGGGTGAGGTGTTCTGGCTGGCCGGGCTCGATTTGGAGAGCGGGACGCGCACGTGGTATCACCTCGAGCGGAACGAGTGGTCGATCCACTTCAACGTCTCGCGGGACGGGAAACTGTTCTGCGGCGACGGGGGTGATCCGGGGCAGGTGGCGCGCGCGCCGGACGGGCGGTGGATTTACCTGTTCCGCCCGGAGCGGATCGTGAACCGGGGAGTGGAGGATCCGTCGTTCGTGCGTCCGGGCTTGCTGCGCGCGGAGAAGCTGGTGAACATGGCGAAGCATGATTACCGGCTGGAGCCGAACGTGAGCTTCACGCCGGACGGGAAGTGGGTGGTGTTCCGGTCGAACATGCTGGGGCCGACGTATGTGTTTGCGGTGCGGGTGGAGCGGACGGGCGCGGCGTCAGGCGCCGCGGAGGCGCGCAAACAGGCTCCTTAGCGGCAAGTTGTTGCGCAGCGACATCTGGAAGATCAGATTGTGGCGGAAGGGGCCGGAGACGGTCTTGATGGCCTGGTGCATGGCGCCGGTTTCCAGCGAGAATCCTGGCAGGAGCTTCCATGTGAGGCCGGTGTAGACGCGGTTTTGCTCGAAGGCGGATGCCGCGGGGGAGGCGAAGCTGAAGAGGACTTCGTCGTAGAGGGTGAGCACGGGCGCCACGGAGGGATGGTTGTTGCGGTGAAGGGGCAGATCGAGGCGGAGCATGTAGCGGGGGCGGTCCTGCCAGCGCCACCGGGGGGTCTGGCCGGCGTGATTCGGGCTGGAGAGCCAGCGTTCCTCCATGCGGAAGCGGTGGCGGATCACGGTGCGGCGCCAGGGCATGGAGTATTCGATCTGCTGGTGGGAGCGGTGTTCGCGCGTTTCGCCCTCGTCCTGCCGGAGGCCGTTGGGGTGGGTGTCGAAGTAGGAGTAGGTGAGGGAAAGCTTCAGCCTGTCAGTGATCTGCAGGCCGGCGCCAGGGCGAAGCATCCACTGGCGGGCGGGGCTCCCGATGGTGGGGCGGTAGCTGCCGTCGAAGTGGAGCTCCCAACGGCTGGAGACGGGGTGGTCGGCGGCGTACGAGAGCCAGAGGATCTTGGGGGTGGCGGGCGGCTCGGCGAGCGCGAGGGGCGCGAGCAGCGCGGTGAGGAGCGGCAGAGCGCGGGCTGGGCGCGCCCGCGGAGCGGTGAGCGGGAAGCAGCCGGGTTTCGAGGAGGGCCTGAATGGGTTCACGGCGGCGAGGCTGGCGCCCGTCACATATACATGCCGCCGTTGACGCGGAGGACGGCGCCGGTGATGTAGCCGGCGTCCTCGCTGGCGAGGAACTTGACGGCATTGGCGATGTCTTTGGGCTGGCCGAAGCGCTTCAGGGGGATCATGGACAGCATCCGGTCCTTGACCTCCTGCGGCAGGACGGCAGTCATGTCGGTTTCGATGTAGCCCGGGGCGATGGCGTTGACAGTGATGTTGCGCGGGGCGAGTTCGAGGGCGAGGCACTTGGTGAGGCCGATGAGTCCGGCTTTGGAAGAGACGTAGTTGGCCTGGCCGGGATTGCCCATCTCGCCGACGACGGAGGCGATGTTGATGATGCGGCCCCAGCGTTCCTTCATCATGGAGGGGATGACGGCCTGGGCCATGTAAAAGGCGCCGGTGAGGTTGATCTGGAGGACGAGTTCCCAGTCTTCGGGCTTCATGCGCATGGAGAGGGCATCGCGCGTGATGCCGGCGTTGTTGACGAGGACGTCGATGCGGCGCATTTCCTTGAGAACAGTCTCGACGCCCTGCCGGATGGAGTCGCGGTTGGAGACATCGAGGTTGAGGGTCATCGTGGTGCCGCCGCACTGGCGGATGGCCTCGGCGACCTCCTCGTTCTTTTCCACCTCGGGCGAGGCGACGACGACATCATAATTACTGCGGCAGAGCGTGAGCGCGATTTCCCGGCCGATGCCCCGGCTGGCGCCGGTCACCAAGGCCACGCGATGAAACATGGGGCGAGACTCCTTGAGGCAAAAGCGTTTCGTCTCTCATGATAGTAAATGCCGCTGGACGGAAGGTTCATTGGAATGGCCTATACAGATTTGCGCGATTTTGTTCGGGCGCTCGAGCAGGCAGGCGAGCTGAAGCGGATCCCGTTCGAAGTGGATCCGAAACTGGAGATCACGGAGTTCGCCGACCGGGCGGTGAAGCAGGGAGGGCCGGCGCTGCTGTTCGAGAAGCCGCGGGGCTCGTCGATTCCGGTGCTGATCAACGCGTTTGCGAGCATGCGGCGGATGGAGATCGCGCTGGAAGTGAAGTCGGTGGAGGAGCACGCGGCGCGGATCTCGGAGATGCTCGAGATGCGGATGCCGCAGGGGCTGATCAACAAGCTGAAGATGCTGCCGAAGCTGGCCGACATGGCGAACTTCTTCCCGCGGACGGTGAGCAGCGGCCCCTGCAAGGAAGTGGTGCGGCGCGGCGATTTCTCGCTGAAAGAGCTGCCGGTGCTGACGTGCTGGCCGGGGGATGCGGGCCCGTTCATCACGCTGCCGATGGTGTTCACGCGAAATCCGGAAACCGGAAAGCGCAACTGCGGCATGTACCGGATGCAGGTGTACGACGACCGCACAACGGGCATGCACTGGCAGACGCACAAGCAGGGGGCGGAGCATTACCGGCGCCTGAAGAAGCAGGGCGTGACGCGGATGCCGGTGGCGGTGGCAATCGGGGCGGATCCGGCGACGATGTATTCAGCGATCCTGCCGCTGCCGCCGGACCTCGACGAGATGATGATCGCCGGTTTTCTGCGGAACAAGCCGGTGGAGATGGTGAAGTGCGAGACGGTGGACCTGGAGGTGCCTGCCAACGCGGAGATCGTGCTGGAAGGCTACGTCGAGATCGGCGAGACGCGGCGGGAGGGGCCGTTTGGCGACCATACGGGGTTTTATTCGCTCGATGACGACTATCCGGTGTTTCATGTGGAGTGCATGACGCACCGGCGGGATCCGATCTACGCGACGACGATTGTGGGGCCGCCGCCCATGGAGGACTTCTACATGGGCAAGGCGATCGAGCGGATCTTCCTGCCGCTGATGCGGCTGCAGCTGCCCGAGGTGCGGGACATGTGCATGCCGGCCGAGGGCGTGTTTCACAACCTGATGCTGGTGTCGATCCGGAAGTCTTATCCGGGGCACGCGCGGAAGGTGATGCACGCGATCTGGGGGCTGGGGCAGGCGATGTTCACGAAGGTGATTGTGGTGTTCGACGAGGACGTGGACGTGCAGAACCTGAGCGAGGCGGCGTGGATCGCGCTGAACAACATCGATCCGGAGAGGGACATCGAGTTCGTGCGCGGGCCGGTGGATTCGCTGGATCATGCGAGCCGGCTTCCGGACTTCGGATCGAAGATGGGGATCGACGCGACGCGCAAGTGGCCGGAAGAGGGGTTCACGCGGCGGTGGCCGGAGAGGATCGTGATGAGCCCGGAGGTCAAGGCGCGGGTGGACGAGCTCTGGAAGCGGGCGGGGCTTGGATAGCGCTCGAACGGTGGAAGGGCGGCGGGTGCGTTTGGTAAAATGCGACTAGTTGCGGCGCGTGTAGCTCAGCTGGTAGTAGCGCCAGATTGTGGTTCTGGATGTCGTGGGTTCGAATCCCACCACGCGCCCCATCCCCTCAAAAGATCCCCTTCCCTCGGAGAGCGAGGTTGAGCCGTGCGTGAACCCGGCGGGAGGATTCGTGCGCGCCTGCGGATTGCAGCGAGCGCCAGAATGTCAGAAGATCCCGGAGTACAGGGCGGTTCAGTTCTCCTGTTGAGGGGCGATGGGCCGACGGCTGCGGGCTTCGCGAGCCTCCTCGATGGTGACTCCGTATTTTTCGAGGATCTGGGCGGTTTGCAGGTCGAGCTGGACGCGGGCGCGGTTGTAGGCGGCGAGGGCGGCCACTTCGCCGGCCTGGGCCTGGGCGAGGTCGCGCTGTGTCTGCACGACCTGGAAAGCGGTGGAGGCGCCTAGAGCGTATTTCTTGTTTTCGGCGTCGAGGGTCTGCTCCTGGAGGCGGCGCTCCTTGACGGCGGACTCGTAGCGGGCGCGCGCCTGGATGACGGCGATGAGGGCGTTCTGGACGTTGACGCGGATGTCGTTGAGGAGGCGCTGGCGGTTGAGCTCGGCTTGCCGCAGGGTGATCTGATCGCGGATGTAGTCGGCCTGGGCGGTGCGGTTGCGGATCGGAATGCTGAGGTTGAAGCCGATGGAGTAGTCGGGGAAATTGCGGCGGAACAGCTGGGCGAGGGCGGTGCCATAGCCGCCGATGAAGAAGGGGTCCGGCGTGAGCGGGCTGCCGGGGGGCAGGAGAGCGTTGCGGCTGCCGGCCAAGGCGTTGTTCTGGAAGGTAGCGGTGACATCGAGCGAGGGAAGGAGCTGGCTGCGGGAGCCGGCGATCTGGATGCGGTTGTTTTCCAGATTGATGCTGGCCTGCTCGACGTCGGGGCGGGAGCGGAGGGCGAGTTCGACGAGCTCCTGGAGCCGGTCGAGGCGTTCGGGTTCGGGCTCGGAGAGGCGGTCGGTGGGGATGATCCGGGCATCGGCGATGGCGGGGCTGGCGACGCCGGTGCGGCTGAGAGCGTTTTTCAGGATCGTCTCCTGCTGGAGGAGGGCGGTTTCTGCGTTGGTAAGCTCCTGTTCCGCCTGGGCGACGCGGGCCTCGGCGCGGACGATCTCGATGGGGGCCAGGGTTCCGATGGCGACCTGCTTGCGATTGTCCTCGTAAAACCTCTGCGCGACCTCGAGCGCCTTGCGGCGGACCTTGACGTCTTCATTGAGGCTGACGAGGTCCCAATACAGGTTGACGATGCCAGCGACGGTAACCATGACCTGCTGCTTGAAGGTCAGGTCGCTGACGCGGAGGTTGTTTTTGGCGACCCGGATGTTGCGGTTATTGACGGCGAAGCCGAAGCCTTGCAGCAGACGCTGGGTGATCTGGAGCTGGGCGCTGGGGTTCCAGCCCGGGTTAATGATGGAGTTGCGGTTGTTGGAGAGGAAGTAGCTGTTGTTCCAGGCGAAGGTCAGGCTGGTGCCGGAGAGGAAATTCTGCTGGTAGCCGAAGTTGAACTGGCGGGTGTCGAAGACGAGGGCAGTGGTGCCCGTGGTGACGGTGTTGGACTGGGGCGAGGAGCGGTGTCCGAGGTTGGCGCTGGAGAAGAAGAACGGGTCGAGCGTGGGGACGGCGACGCCGGTTTGCGTGATGACGGCGCCGCCGACGCCGCCTGCGTCGCCGCCAGCGAGTGCGGCCTGTGCGCTGGTGATGCCTGCGCCGCCGATGGCGCCGCCGGTGACCTGCGCCTGGACGCTCTGGGCAGTGGCGCGGACAGTGGTGGGGACGCCGCGCAGGAGGCCGCCGGCGCGGGCGCGGAGCAGGTCTGCCTGCGCAATCATCGGCGTGTAGCGGGAGATTTCGAGGTCGAGGTTGTTTTCGAGGGCAATGGCGATGGCGTCAGCGAGGCTGAGGTAGACCGTGCCAGCGCGGAGGAGGGATTCGAGGCGGCCGGAGTTTTCCAGGCGCACCGGGGGCACCTCGGCGCGGCGGTAGGGGCGCAGGAGCCCCCATCCGGAAGCCTGCGGGAGATCGAAGCGGCTGCTTTGGGGCGGAGGAAGCTCGGCGCCCGCGGAAGGAGGCAG
>JBBFLJ010000009.1:0-117267 GCA_037481575.1 Bryobacteraceae bacterium
GCACAACCTTACCCATTACCTTGACATCGCCCGCCGGATGCGAGAGGCTATTTTGCTTGGGACGTTTCCCGCGTTCTTGAGCGCCGTCCGCTCCTCCGGGCCGGCTTCAGGCACAGCCGCGCCTGCCGGAGAGGCGGGCGAACCCATGCCGCGGACGGCGTCCAGCACGGATCCCCGTTATTGAACGGACCGCCCATGGCATTCCTGCTCCTCCAACAGACGCCGCAGGCGCCGAGCCCGCTGCTGCAGTTCCTGCCGATCATCCTGATCTTCGCCATCTTTTATTTCCTGCTCTTCCTGCCCATGCAGCGGCAGAAGAAGCAGCAGCAAAAGATGCTGGCGGAGCTTCAGCCCGGCGATGAAGTGCTGACCAACGGCGGCATCATCGGCACCATCCTCTCCGTGGGCGCCGACGACACCCTGGTCATCCGCGTCAAGCCGGACAACGTCAAGCTCACCTTCGCCCGCGGCGCGGTGGCCAGCAAGATCAGCGGAGAGAAGAAACCGTAAGCCCGACGACAGCGAGAACCGACATCCCATGAAAAGCCTCAAATGGAAAGCGGCTCTGATTGTGGCCATCACGCTGGCCTGCATCTATGGCGTGATCGGACTGCCGAAGTCGAAAGACGAGCTGATCGCCAACTGGAACAAGAACATCCGCCTCGGCCTCGACCTCCGCGGCGGCAGCCTGCTGGTGGTGCAGGTGCAGCTGCAGGACGCCTTCAAGGTGGAAGCCAACACGCAAATCGAACGCCTGAAGGAAGAGCTGGGCAAGCAAAGCATCCCCTACGCCTCGATCGACCACAACGATCCGCAAACGCTCGCCGACGCCGACAAGATCGCCATTCAGGTGCGGGGCATTCCGGCAGAGAAGTCCCAGCTGTTCCGCAACATCGTCGCCGAGCTGCTGCCGAGCTGGGTGCTCACGCCGCTCAGCTCCACCGATTACCGGCTCACGCTGAAGCCGACCGAGGCGTTGCAGCTCAAGGAAGACACCATCACGCGCGCCATCACGACCATCGAGAGCCGCATCAACGGGCTTGGCCTGGCGGAGGCGAGCGTGCAGCGCCGCGGCGGCGCCGGGTCGGAGGCCGAGATCCTGATCTCGCTGCCCGGACTCGACGATCCGGCGCGGGTGAAGAACATTCTGCAAACGGCCGCGCTGCTGGAGCTGTATGAAGTCAAGGACGGTCCCTTCCCGCGGCAGGAGGACGCGCTGGCCAAGCTCGGCGGCGTGCTGCCGCTGAACACCAAGCTGATGCGCAGCGCGCCGAGGCCGGGGGATCCTTCGGGCGAGGGCTGGTATCTGGTGGCCCGCACGCCGGTGATCACGGGCCGCGACCTCCGCGACGCCCGCCCGGCGCAGGATGAATTCGGCAAGTGGGAGACGGCCTTCGTGCTCTCGCAGGAAGCCAAGGGCCGCTTCGCCCGTTTTACGGAAGCCAACATCGGCAACCGCCTCGCCATCGCACTGGACAACCAGATCCGCAGCGCGCCGGTCATCCAGAGCCGGATCGAGGACCAGGGGCGCATCACCGGCGCTGCCTCCCATCAGGAAGCCAGCGACCTGGCGCTGGTTCTGCGCGCGGGATCGCTGCCCGCGGGCGTCGTCTACCTCCAGGAACAGACGGTGGGCCCGTCGCTCGGGGCGGATTCCATCCGCAAGGGTCTCATTGCCGGCGTTGTGGGCCTGGTCTTCGTGGTCGCTTTCATGCTGGTCTATTACGCCGGCGCGGGCGTCAATGCGGTGGTGGCGCTGATCCTCAACGGCGTCATCCTGATCGGCTGCCTCGCCTATCTGGAGGCGGTGCTGACGCTGCCGGGCATCGCCGGCATCATCCTCCTGATCGGCATGGCGGTGGACTCCAACGTTCTCATCTTCGAGCGCATCCGCGAGGAGCTCCGCGCCGGAAAGGCCACGCTGGCAGCCGTCGACACCGGTTTCAGCAAAGCGTTTCTGACGATCATTGACACGCATGTGGCCACCGTGGTCAGCTGCGCGTTCCTGTTCATGTTCGGCACGCCCGCCATCCGCGGGTTCGCCGTGACGCTTGTGATCGGCCTGGTGGCCAACGTGTTCACCTCGGTATTCGTCTCCCGCGCCCTCTTTCAGTTTTCCCTGGCGCGGCAAGGGTTCAATCCGAGGCTCAGCATCGGAATCTGACCGCAGCGGGGCGCCCGGCGCCCCGCCTTTGTTTCGGGAAGCCTCATGGAGCTATTCAAGAACACTCAAATCGACTTCCTCGGCAAGCAGAAGTATTTCATCGGCCTTTCGCTGATCCTGCTGGCCGTCGGCATCGGCAGCTGGGCGGTCAAGGGCGGCCTGAAGTACGGCATCGACTTCACCGGCGGCGCGAACATCAACGTCCGCTTCGCCTCCGCGCCCCCGATCGACCGCATCCGCGCCGCTATCAGCGCCCGCATCCCGGGCGAGATCTCCGTGCAGGAAGTGACGGGGGAGAACGAGGTCATCATCGGCCTGCCACTGAAGGACGACGCCGCGCTGCAGCGCGAGAGAGAGACAGTCGTCCAGACGCTGGCCGCCACCTTCGGCGAAAAGACCGACCGCCTCGACCTGAACAACGCCAACCCGCAGGCCATCGCCGGGCGGCTGCGCGATCCGCTGCAGCGCGCCTCCATCCCCATGAACGACGAGCAATTGCAGCAACTGGCGCGGCGGATCTTCGAGTTCCGCAACACGCCGCCGCGCTCCGGCGTGCTGACCAGCTTCGATCAGCTGAAAGAGGTGGAGGGGGTGACGCCGCAGATTCTCGAGGTGATCCGCCAGCAGTGCTACCTGGCGCCGTTCACCATCCGCGGCGCGGAGGTGATCGGGCCGAAGATCGGCGCCGAGATGCGCAACAAAGCCGTGCTGGCCGTCCTTTACGCGCTGGGCGGAATGCTCGTTTATCTGGCCTTCCGCTTCGAGTTTGTCTACGGGTTGGCGGCAGTGATCGCCGTCTTCCACGACGTGATCATCACGCTGGGTTTCTTCTCGCTGACCGACAAGGAGATCAGCCTGAACGTGATCGCCGCCCTGCTGACCCTGGTGGGATATTCGATGAACGACACGATCGTCGTCTTCGACCGCATCCGGGAGACGCTGAAACTCTCCCGCAGGGAGTTGACCCCGAAGATCGTCAACGATAGCATTAATCAGACGCTCAGCCGAACCGTGCTGACCTCCGGGCTGACTTTCATTTCCGCACTCGCTCTTTGGTTGTTCGGCGGCCCGGTTCTGAATGGGTTCTCGTTCGCTCTTGTCGTGGGCGTGATCGTCGGGACCTACTCGTCGATCTTCATCGCCAGCCCGATCCTGGTCTTCTGGCATGAAAAGTTCCAGAAGGGGAAGCGGGCGGCCGCCCCGGCGCCGGCCCGGTGAGTTCCATGAGCGCGTCCGCCGCGGAGCTGCCGGGCAGGGGAAAAAAGTTGGCAGGGCGGGGGGTTCCGGGAACCTCCCGTCATGGATGGTGTCCATAGGATTGGAAATGGTCTTGGCCCGAAACGAGCCTGCGGCCGGGATCAAAGGAGAAGGAAGGCCCCATGTTTGAACAATCCCTCGTGGAAGGACGCGCCAAAACCAACAAGGGCTGGACGGTCATCCTGTCCACAGCCCTTCAGGTTTTGATGGTCATTGTGGCGATCATCATCCCGCTGCTGAACCCGGAGATGCTGCCGCAAACGGCCCTTCAGTCGATGCTGGTGGCGCCCCCGCCTCCGCCGCCGCCTCCTCCGCCGCCGCCTCCGGCGACGCAGGTGGTTCGTGTGCAGAAAGTGATCCCGCGCCAGTTCGACGGCTCGCGCCTGATGGCGCCGAAGCAGGTGCCGAAGGAAATCGCCATCATCAAGGAAGATGAGCTGCCTCCGGCGGCCAGCGTCGGCGTTGTGGGCGGCGTGCCCGGCGGCGTGCCGGGCGGCACGCCGGGCGGCGTGATCGGCGGCATCATCAGCAGCGTCCCCACGGCGGCTCCGCCGCCGCCCCCTCCGCCGGTGAAGCAGGAAGTGAAGCCCCAGGCGCCGCGCCGCATCACCGTGGGCGGCAACGTCCAGCAGGCGATGCTGATCTATCAGCCCAAGCCCATCTATCCGCCGCTGGCGAAGCAGGCGCGCATCCAGGGCACAGTTCGTTTCACCGCCATCATCGGCCGCGACGGGACCATCCAGAACCTGACTCTGGTTTCCGGTCACCCGCTGCTGGTGCAGGCGGCGACCGAGGCCGTCAAGCAGTGGCGCTACAAGCCCACGCTGCTGAACGGCGAGCCGGTCGAAGTGGTCACCCAGATCGACGTCAACTTCACGCTCAGCCAGTAACGTGAAGCCGGCGTGGATCCAGAAAGTCGAATGTAGTCCGTTCCATTCAACTCAACTCGCAGGAGAGAAAAGAAGATGCTTCTTCAAATGCAAGTCTGGTCGTTCCTGTTGCTTCAGGAAGCCGGCGCCGTCGGGTTCGACCTCCGTTCGATGTGGAACCAGATGGGCTGGATGGCGAAAGCGGTCGTCATCATCCTGTTCATCATGTCGGCATGGTCCATCGGCGTGATGATCGACCGCCTGATCGTCTACAACGCGGCCCGCAAGCAGTCCCGTCTGTTCGCCCCGGCCGTGGCCGGCGCCCTGCGCGAAGGCAAGCTGGACGAGGCGATCAAGATCGCTGACCGTTACAAGAAGTCCCACCTGGCCAAGGTCGTGGTCGCCGGTCTGCAGGAGTTCCGCGCGCACGAGGTGAGCTCGGAGATCCCGGGCGACATCGTGGAAGCGTCCAACCGCGCCCTCGAACGCGCCCAGGCCATTGTCCGCTCGGAGCTGGACCGCGGCGTCAGCGGCCTGGCGACGATCGGATCGAGCGCCCCGTTCGTCGGGCTGTTCGGCACGGTGGTCGGCATCATCAACGCGTTCAAGGGCATTTCGACCGAGAAGAGCACGGGCCTCGGCGCCGTGGCTGGCGGTATTTCGGAAGCCCTGGTGGCCACCGCGATCGGCCTGTTCGTGGCCATCCCGGCGGTCTGGATGTTCAACTATTTCAACGAGCGCCTGAAGGCGTTCGACGTGGAGATGTCGAACTCGAGCTCCGAGCTGATCGACTACTTCCTGAAGCGGATCCGCACGGGAGCCGTGAAGTAGGCTCCGGCGCAAGACTCGAGCCCAGCATGCTCTGTCCGGCGAGTTGATTGCCTGTTCCGGGGAGCGGCGGCGCCGCTCCCCGGGGCAATGGGCGCCGGATCCGGTCTGGAAGGAGGCCTGGTGAATGGCTAAGAAAACGAGAAGTACGCAGGCGATCTCGGACATCAACGTCACGCCCATGGTGGACGTGATGCTCGTGCTGCTGATCATCTTCATGGTGGTCACGCCGATGCTTTCCAAGGGTGTCAGCGTGGATCTTGCCAAGACGCTGAACCCGATCGCCATGAATGACGCCGACAAGGAAGACGCCGTCGTGATCGCCGTCACCCGCGACGGCAAGGTGTTCCTCGGCTCCAAGCAGATCAACCCCGCCGACCTTGCGCCGAAGGTGAAAGACCTGCTCGCCAACCGGCTGGACAAGACCTGCTACATCAAGTCCGATGCGCGGGCGCGGTACGAGCGCGTGGTCGAGGTCGTCGACAACCTGCGCGCCGCCGGGGTGGACAACATCGGCCTGCTCACGGAGCTGGACGCCAAGGCGAAGGCCCGGATGGAAGCTCTGAGCGGAGGGGCAGGAACGACGGCGCAGTGAGCGGCGCAGCGGCCGGGCGCCGCAAGCCCGGCGCGGTTTCCGCAGGCCGCCCCGGAGTGGGGCAGATTGAGTTTGAGTATCGTCAAGGAGAGTTGCTATGGGAATGGCAGTGGGCGGCTCCGGTCACGGACCGAAAGCCGACATCAACATGACGCCGCTGATCGACGTCCTGCTCGTTCTGCTCATCATCTTCATGGTGATCACGCCTCTGACTCCGAAGGGGCTGGAAGCGCTGATCCCGCAGCCCCCGCCGCCGAACGCCCCGCCTCCTGAAGTGGACCGCACGGTGGTCATCATCATCAACAGGGACCGTTCCATGATGCTGAACACCGAGCCGATCAGCGAGGACCGTCTGGGCGAGCGGCTGCTGGATGTCTTCAAGACGCGCGCCGAGCGCGTGGTCTTCGTGAAGGCGGATCCGGACCTGGAGTTTCAGTACGTGGCCAAGGCGATCGACATCGCCAAGGGCGCGCAGATGGACAAGGTCGGCCTGATGACGGCCAAGGTCGAGGCGGGCGAATAGCCGGGAGGTACGCTGGATGAAACGCAATCTCCTCCTCACGCTTGCTGCCGCCGCGGCGCTGCTCATGGCCGGCTCGATGGCCGGATGCAAGAAGCTGGAAGCCCGCGACAACCTGAACAAGGGCGTGGCCGCGTTCAAGAACGCCAAGTACGCCGATGCCGTCGAGTTCTTCAAGCGCGCCATCGAGCTGGATCCAACATACCCCACCGCCAAGCTGTACCTGGCCACGGCGTACATGAGCCAGTACATTCCCGGCGCGGAGTCGCCCGAGAACCTGGCATTCGCCGAAAACGCCGCCAAATACTTCATGGAAGTCCTGCGGGACGACCCGAACAACACGACCGCCATCAAGTCGCTGGCCTCGCTGGCTTACCAGCAGTCCAGCGGCGCGCCGACGATGGAAGAGAAACTGAACCGGCTCGACAAAGCGGCGGAATGGTACAGGAAGCTGATTCAGGTCGATCCCAAGGAGAAGGAAGCCTATTACTCGCTCGGAGTAATTGCCTGGGCGAAGTTCTATCCGCAGTGGATGGCGGCGCGCAACAAGCTGGGCATGAAGCCCGACGAGCCCGGCCCCTTCAAGGACAAGAAGCTGCGCGAGGAATTGCGCGCCAAGTACTGGGATCTGATCGAGGACGGGATCACCAACCTGCGCAAAGCGCTTGAGATCGATCCGGAATACGACGATGCGATGGCCTATCTGAACCTGCTCTACCGCGAGCGCGCGGACCTGCACGCGGAAGTGGCAGAGTACAAGAAGGACATCGAAGAAGCCGATATGTGGATCAACAAGACGCTGGAGACGCGCAAGATCAAGGCGGAGCGCCAGCCGAAATCCACCGGCATCGTCAGCGAACAGTAGCCGGGCCTGCTCGAGCCCCTTACCCGTTGCAGTAAAATGAAGGCGAGGGCTGATGCCCTCGCCTTTGCCTTTGGCGGCCTTCTAACGTGACCCGACGACAGTCCGCCCCCGCCAATCCTGCCGGGCAGCCCGTTGCTGAAGAGGCCACCGCCCCGGCGATCCCCCAGGAGATTGAGGCTGCCTATCAGGCGCTCGAACAGAGGCTTCGGGAACGCCGCCCGGGCGAGGACCTCACGCCTCTGCGCCGCGCTTTCGAGTTTGCCGCCCTGCGCCATGCCGGGCAGGTTCGAGACTCCGGGGAGCCGTACATGGCGCACCCCCTGGCAGTCGCCGAGATCCTGGTCGACATGCAGATGGACCAGGTCTGCCTGGTGACGGCGCTGCTCCACGACACCCTGGAAGACACCTCTGCGACGCTCGAAGAGATCCGCCGCCTGTTCGGCGAAGAGGTGGCGCGCTGCGTGAACGGCGTCACCAAGCTGAGCAAGATCGAGATGCACAACCGCGAGGAGCGGCAGGCGGAAAGCGTCCGCAAGATGCTTCTGGCGATGGTGGAGGACATCCGGGTCATCATCGTCAAGCTGGCGGACCGGCTTCACAACCTGCGCACGCTCGGATCTCTCTCGCGGGAAAGGCAGGAGCGGATCGCGGCGGAGACGCTTGAGCTCTATGCGCCGATCGCCCACCGGCTGGGCATGGGCAAGCTGCGGGCGGAGCTTGAGGACCTGGGTTTCCAGTATCTGGATCCGGACACCTGGAAAGAGATCACCGAAGCGATCGAGCAGCGGCGGCGCGCCAGCCAACTCGACCTGGAGTCCATCCGCGCGCACATCGAGAAGCGCCTGAAAGAGGAGGGCATCCCGGCGCGGGTGGAAGCGAGGATCAAGCGCCCGTGGTCCGTCTATCAGAAGCTGCGGCGGCAGAAGATCACCATTGAGCAGGTCTACGACCTGCTGGGCGTGCGCATCATCACGGACTCGGTGAAGAACTGCTACGCCGCTCTCGGGATTATCCATCACGAGTGGCACCCCATTCCTGGCCGCATCAAGGATTTCATCGCGATTCCGCGGCCGAACCTTTACCAGTCCCTCCACACGTCCGTGATGGGGCCGGGCGGCGTGCCCTTCGAGGTGCAGATCCGGACGGAGCAGATGCACCGCCTGGCCGAAGAGGGCATCGCCGCGCACTGGAAATACAAGGAAGGGCGGCAGGGTCCGGCCGAGGACGATCAGCGCATTGCCTGGCTGCGCCAGCTGGTGGAATGGCAGCGCGAGATGCGCGATCCCTCGGACTTCCTGTCGAACCTGAAGGTCGACCTGTATCCGGAGGAAGTCTACTGCTTCACGCCCAAGGGCAAGATCGTGGTGCTGCCGCGCGACGCGACGCCGGTGGACTTCGCGTACGCAATCCACACCGACGTGGGCCACACCTGCACGGGCGCGCGCGTCAACGGCCGCATGGTGCCCCTGAAACACCCGCTGCGGAACGGTGACGTGGTGGAGATCATCACGCAGAGCGGCAGCCGGCCCAGCCGGGACTGGCTTGCCTTCGTCAAGACAGCGCGCGCCCGCAACAAGATCCGCCACGTCATCAACGCCACCGAGCGCGAGAAGGCGATCGAACTCGGGCAGCGCCTGCTGGAGCGCGAGGCCCGGCGGCTGGGCGTCTCCCTGAGCCGGGTGAGCCGGCAGCAGATGGAAGCCGTGGCCGCCGAATACGGCTGCGCGAAGATCGAGGATCTTCATGCCTCGCTCGGGTGGGGCAAGTTCTCCGCGCGGCAGGTGCTGGGCAAGCTCGCGCCGGAAGCCATCCCTGCCGAGCCGCCCGCGCCGCCGGAGCCCCCCGAGGCGCCTCCTCCGCGGGGGAAGCCCGGAGAGGCCGGCGACTACGTGATCCAGGTCAAAGGCGTCGACGACCTGCTCACCTACCGCGCCAAGTGCTGCAACCCGATCAAGGGCGAGCCGATCGTGGGTTACATCACCCGCGGCAAGGGAGTGGCCGTGCACTCGCGCAATTGCCCGAACGTGCAGAACCTGATGTATGAGGCGGAGCGCCGGATCGAGGTGGAATGGGCGCGCTCGGCGAACTCCAGCTTCCATGTGCGGCTGGTGGTCCGCACCGACGACCGGGCGGGGATGCTCAACCAGCTGACGCAGATCCTTTTCGACGACAACGTGAACATCCGCAGCGTCGAGGCGCACGCCGACGAGAAGAACTTCGACTCGGCGATGGTGGAGATGACCATCGAGGTCCGGGACAAGAAGCAGCTGGAGCGGCTGGTTCACGCCATGCGCCGCGTGCCCGGCGTGCGGGACGTTGAAAGAATCCACTGAGGGAAAGCCTGCCAGCCAAAGCCATGACGATCAGCACGGATCCCCGGCACATCGCCGTTTCCAAGTCCCGCGGAGTCACCATCGACTGGGCAGACGGCCACCAGAGCTACTACAGCTGCGAGTACCTTCGCGACCACTGCCCGTGCGCCACCTGCACCGGTGCGCACGGCACGGAACCGCAGCCTTCTTCCTACTCCAAGCCGCAGTCCAGCCCCTTCCCGATGTACCGCCCGAAGCTGAAGATGGAACGGATCGAGGAAGTGGGAGCCTACGCCTTCCGCGTGGACTGGAACGACGGGCACCGGACGGGCATCTACAGCTACGAATATTTGCGCCGGATCTGCCCCTGCCCGGAATGCGAGTCTGCCCGCCGCGCCGGGCTGCTCTGAGCCGGGGCGCGGACGAAGCGGTTGTTCAGTACCGCCAGCTCTTCAAATCGGCGCCGGGCGGATGGTTCTCTTCCATCCGTTTCAGGATGCGCGGCAGATACATGGTGTTGTAGCGCAGGCGGCTGATGGCGTTCGGAAGGTTCGGATCGCCGTTCCAGCAGTGCTCGAACCGGTCGCCGTAGGCGACGGTCGCGTCTGCCGGAGGGTTCTGCAGTTTCTTCAGCGTCTCCTCCATCAGATAGACGGCGTTGTTCAGGTAATAATTGTCCATGTCGCCCACGTAGATGTGGATCTTGCCGCGCAGTTTCGGGCCGAGTTTCGGCCAATCCCGCTCCAGAATGTAGCGCAGGTCGTAATTTTCACGCCAGTATTCTGCCACCTTTCGGTCAATCACGCCGGTGATTTTGTCGAAAATGCGGGCGGGATATCCGTCCGGGCCGACAGGCGAATAGACCGCCTCCCAGATATCGAACTGCTGCCCGCTGCGGGAGCGGGTGCCGAGCGCCAGCTCCATCCGGTTCATCTGTTCGAGCGTGATGGAGACTTCGCCCAGCCAGTTGCGCTTTCCGGGGCGCGGCACGCGCAGGTGCGGACCTTCGACATAATAGGCGTTCCGGTCCTCGTACAGGTTCACGAGGGTGTAGGCGCGGAAGTCGATCGGGTCGGGGCAGGCGGCGAAGGTGCCGTTGAAATCGTCGGGGTAGAAGATCTGCGCCGCCAGCGCCTCCCATCCCCCGGTCGAGCCGCCGTAGGTGAAGCGGGCCCAACCCTGGCCGATTCCCCGGAAACGGCGCTCGATTTCCGGGATCAGCTCGCGCATGATGGCGTCGCCATAGGGGCCGAGGTTGGCGGAATTTACCGCGTACGAGTCGTCATAGTAGGGGTTGGCGTGCTGGATCTCCACCACCAGAAAGCGGGGAAAATCCGGGGAAATCCATTTGCGGTAAAAGTCGTAAGCCTCCTGCTGCTGAATGCGGTTGTAGCCGTGGAGGCGGAAGCGCTCGCTGTAGTCGGGCTTCAGGTCCGGGTCCGGAGGCTCGGTGCGGAAGCCGCTGAAATCTGCCGGAAAGTGCCCGTGGAAGACCATCAGCGGATACCGGGCCTCGGGGTGCTCGTCGAATCCGTGGGGCAGCAGGACGTGGGCCCCGAGATAGACGGGACGGCCCCAGAACTCGCTGAGCAACCGGCTCTGGATGCGGATGTGGCGGATGTACTTCGTGTCCTTCGGGGGCTCGATGGGCGGGATCACCTGATCGAGAGCGAGCCGGATGCGCGCGCCGGGGCGGATGTCGACCGGCGCGGGCTTCGAATAGAGGTTGCCCGGCGCGCGGTTCCACTGGCGCCCCTCTCCGCGGTCTACGGGCAGCTTGAGAACGCGCCCGTCCTTCAGGCGGTAGGTGTCGTAGATGTCGAGCAGCGCCTGCACGGAATATCTGCCTGGCCTGACGTCGGAGAGACGGTCGAACGGATAGCCGGGCGTATCCGGGCGGAATTCGATTTGCGCGCCGGGCTTCCAGCCTTCCACGTCCTGCCCGAAGACGATCTGGGTCTTCGGTCCGTCCGTGATCTGGAAGCGGGGCTCGGCCGAGGGGTCGGTCGAGAGCAGCAGCAGGAGACGGCCGTCGAGCGGCTTGTCCGCGCGCGCGGCGGGCAGAGTGATCTGGAACGTCTGGCCCGCCGCGGCGGCTGTGAACAGAAGGGCGATTACCAGAGCTTGCATTGTTTCTCCGGAGGCCGGACCATGGGATCGCCGGGCTTGCACCCGAATGCCTTGTGGAATTCTGGCATGTTCTGCAGCGTGCCAATGGCGCGGAAGCGCGGCAGCGGATGCGGATCCGTGTTCAGGCGCAGGCGCATGGCTTCGGGACGGTCGATCGTGGCCCAGACACGGGCGAAGGCGAGGAAGAAGCGCTGATCGGCGGTGAAGCCGTCCAGCACGGGGCCCTCCTTGCCCTTGAGCGAACGCTTGTAGGCGCGGTAGGCGAGCGTGAGGCCTCCGAGGTCCCCCAACGCTTCTCCCACTACCAGCTTGCCGTTGTGGCGCAGCCCATCGCCCACCTCCATCGTGTCGAACTGCTCGATCACGCAGGCGGTGCGCTCTTCGAACTTCTTGCGGTCCTCGGGCGTCCACCAGTTGCGGAGGTTGCCCTCGGCGTCGTACTTCGAGCCCTGATCGTCGAACCCGTGCCCCATTTCGTGGCCGATCACGGCGCCGATGGCTCCGTAGTTGACCGCGTCATCGGCCTCCATGTCGAACATGGGCGGCTGCAGGATGCCCGCAGGGAAGGCGATCTCGTTCATGGTGGGGTTGTAGTAGGCGTTGACGGTGGGAGGAGTCATCCCCCAATCGTTGCGGTCGATCGGCTTGCCGATCTTCGAGATCTGATATTTCCGTCCGAACTCGGTGGCGGAGCGCACGCTTTCGAAGAAGCGGCCGCGCCGCACCTGCACGCCGGAGTAGTCGCGCCAGCGGTCCGGGTAGCCGATCTTCGCATAGAAGGCATTGAGCTTCGCGATGGCGTTCTTCTTCGTCTCCGGCGTCAGCCAGTCCGCTTTCTGGAGCTCCTCCCGCAGCGTGGCGCGCAGATTCTCAACGAGCTCCTGCATTCTTTTCTTCGCCTGCGGCGGGAAGTGGCGCGCCACAAACTCCCTGCCGAGCGAATCGCCGAGCGCCCGGTCCACGAGGTTGGCGCACTCCTGCCAGCGCGGCAGCGGCTCCTTGACGCCCGTCAAAACGGCGCTGGAGAAGTGGAAGTCCTCGTCGCGGAAGGGCTTCGAGAGCATGTACGAGGAGCTCTTCACCAGCCGCCACCGCAGCCAGATCTTCCAGTCCTCCAGCGGCACGGCGGTCATTTGCGCGTTCAGCTTCTTCAGGAACTCGGGCTCGCTGACATTCACCGGCGTGGTGTCGGGCAAGTCGAACAGCCGGAAGACCGCTTTCCAGTTGAAGTTGGGGGTCAATGCGTTCACGCCTGCGAGATCCATCTTGTGGTAGCGGGCGTATGGATCGCGGCGCTGCACGTTGGTGAGCATGGAGCCCGCGAGGTCCTTTTCGAACGCCATGACCTTCTGTGCGGCGGCAGCCGCCTTGTCCTGCGGCTCGCCCATCAGGACGAACATGCGCTCGACGTGGCGGAGGAACTCCTCGCGGATCTGCTGCGAACGGGGATCCTCGCGGAAGTAGTAGTCGCGGTCCGGGAGCGAAATGCCGCCGGCGCCGATGTTGGCGATCATCTCCTTGCTGTTCTTGAGATCCGGCAGGGCGAACAGCGCTCCCGGCGCAAGCCCGGTCATCTGGAAATCCACCAGAACCGCGCGAAGCCCGTCGAGATCCGAAATCCTTGCGATCCGTTCCAGATCGGCGCGCAACGGCTCCAGCCCGCGCGCATCCATGGCGGCGGTGTCCATGCAGCCGGCATAGAGGTCGCCCATCTGCTTGACATGGGCGGGAGCGCCGGCAGGAGCTGCGGCGGCTTCTTCCAGGATCGCTTTCAGCCGCTCGCGGTTTTTCTCATGGATCACCGCCATGGTGCCCCATCGGGCGAGCCGCGCCGGCATCGGGTTCCGGTCGAGCCATCCACCCGCGGCATAGCGCCAGAAATCCTCGCAGGGTTTGCAAGACGGGTCGAGATCTTCCTTGTTGATGCCGCTCTTCTGCGCAGGCAGGGTGGATGCCAGCGCAAAGGCCAGGCAAAGGGTGCCGGTCAGCTTTCTCATGCCTACAGTTTATCCGGCGGCAATGCCAAAGACGTCACGCGCGTACTGAAGGCTGCGGCGAAGATTTTCCTCGAGCGGACGGGTGACTCGCGTCTCCTTGTCCCAGGCCAGCTCGACAGACAGATAACCGGTGAATCCGGCCTCGCGCAGGTGCCGGGCCACCGCTCGGTAGTCGATGTCCCCGTCGCCGAAGTCCTCGGTCCAGACGCCGCCGCGGGAATTGCGCACGTGCAGGCCGTACAGACGCGGGCCGCATTCCTTCAGCAGCGTCATGACGTCCAGCCCGGCGCGGTAGACCCAGTGTGTGTCCAGGCACACCCGGAGCCAGCGGCGCTCGGTATGGGCCAGCATGTAGCGCCACTCGCGGCCGTTGTCGGCCAGCTCCGGCGCATGCTGATGAAGCATCAGCCGGACGCCGGAATTCCAGAGCGCCCAGCCGAGGGTGTTCAGTGCTTCGGCCTGCACTTTGAGCTCTTCATCGGTTTTCGCGCGGCCCACGGGGTTCGGATTGAACACGATGGCGTCCAGAGGCCTGTGGCGCAGAATCCGCTGCGCCAGCTCAACCGTGGTGGCGATGGTTTGCCGCGCCGATTCCGGCGTGTGCAGCGGACCGCCGTTGTACACGGTGGAACAGGCGAGCCCGGCGCGTTCCAGAGCCTGCAGAGTGACACGGTCCAGGCCGGGCTCGAAGAACAGGCTCATGAGTTCGACGTCCCGGAAGCCGGCGCGCGCGAACGCCATGCAGATGTCGTTCACATGGTCCTGCGCCCGCTGCCCGAGGCGGCTGTAATGCTGGGTCCAGACGTAGACGCCTGCCTGCAGCACCGGAGCATACTCGGGCGCCGCGAGCGCAGCGGGAGCGGCGCCGGCGGCGGCCAGGAAACTGCGGCGGTTCATTCTGCGGCCCTCCGCCGCAAACTATATCCGATTCCCGTCCGGCGCGCCAGTTACTGGCCGCCGCCGCTTCGCGGCACGAACCGGAGGGCAGCCGAGTTCATGCAGTAGCGCATTCCGGTGGGAGGAGGGCCGTCCGGGAAGACGTGGCCAAGATGCGCGTCGCAGCGCGCGCAGAGCACTTCGACGCGCACCATGCCGTAGGAGTAGTCCTTCTCGAGGCGCAAATTCACGGCGTCGAGAGGGGCGAAGAAGCTCGGCCAGCCGGTGCCGGAATCGAACTTCGTTCTGGAATCGAACAGCGCCGTGCCGCAGCAGACGCACCGGTAAATTCCGTCTTCATGGCAATTCCAGAACGCCCCCGTAAACGGAGGTTCCGTGCCCTTGTGCCTCGTGACAAAGCAGACGTCGGGCGGCAGCTGCCGGCGCCATTCCTCTTCATTCCTGCGGACGGGCTCTACTTCCGCATAGCCGAGGAAGCGCCCGGTGTCGTCAAATTCCGCGATCTTCATGCGCTTCGGCCCGAGGAACGGGAGCTTCATTTCTTCCTGCCCTTCACCAGCCGCGGGCAAGCCTTCTTGAGCTTTTCCACCTTGGGGACCGCATTGAAGTAGATGTAGGGGTTGCCCGGGTTGTTGGCCGCGTAGTCCTGGTGGTAGTCCTCCGCGGGATGGAAGGACTTGAAGGGCACGACCTCGGTGACGATCTTCGAGCGGAAGACCTTCGCCTCGTTCAAAGCCCGGATGTAGCTTTCTGCGATCCGCTTCTGTTCTTCGTTCAGGTAGAAGATGGCCGAACGGTACTGCGGCCCGACGTCGGGCCCCTGCCGGTTGAGCTGCGTGGGGTCGTGGGCGACCTCGAAGAAGACGCGCAGGAGCTGGCCGTAGGTGACCACTGCCGGGTCGTAGGTGATCTCGATCGCCTCCGCGTGGCCAGTGTCGCCCATGGAGACGCGCTTGTAGTTGGCTGTCTCGGGCGATCCGCCGGAGTAGCCGGAGACGACGTCCTTCACGCCTTCCACAAGCTCGAACACCGCTTCCGTGCACCAGAAGCATCCTCCGGCAAGGACAGCCTTGCGGAGGCCCGGAGAGGGCTTCTCGTCGATGGGAGGATCGGGAAATTGAGCGGCAGAAGCGGAGAACATGGCAAGAAACAGGCTGCCGAGGGCAGACCACCTCATGAGCATTGAGATGCAGGGACACGCCTGCGGGGTGCAGGAACGGACCCGTTCAGGCGAAGCGGGGCGGGCGCCTTGGCAGCCGGATCCGGTCTTCGAGAGCCGCGCCGATGCGCAGCAGCAGCGGCTCCTCCCACGGGCGGCCGACCAGCTGGCAGCCGATGGGAAGTCCGGCGGAGGAGAAGCCGACCGGCAGGGAGAGCACCGGCAGCCCCAGCAGATTGAAGCCGCGCAGCAGGCGGGTGGCTGCGAGGCGCGTGTCCTCGGCTTCGCCGCGGATCTCCACCTGCTTCTGGCCGATGAGCGGCGCCGTCATGGGCGTCGCCGGCAGCAGGAGCGCATCGATGCGCTTCAGGATGTCCAGATAGACGCCCAGAATCCGCTTGCGCAGCCGCTGGGCCTGGAGATAATCCACCGCCGGAACGAGCCTTCCCATGTCGAGAAGCGTGCGCACGTCCTCGCCGTAGCTGCTGCGGCGCTTGCGCAGATAAGGCTCGTGAACCGCCGCCGCCTCTGCAAGCAGCGTCAGGTGGGCCAGCGTGTTGAGCTGCTCGCCATCGGGCACCTGCACGCGGATCAGCTCCGCGCCAAGATCTTCCGCCGTGTAGCCGGCGAAATAGACGGCGGAATCGACATCCTTGTCGATGCGGTCGAAATAGAAGTTGCGGGGCAGGCCGATGCGCACGCCGCGCAAGGAGAGTTCGCCCTCTTCCGGCAGGCAGCGCGGAACGGGCCGGTCCACGGAGCTGGGATCCCTCGGGTCGTGCCCTGCCATGGCCTCAAACAGGAGGGCGGCGTCCCGCACCGTCTGGGCTATGGGCCCCGGATGATCGAGCGTGTAGCCGAGGGGCAGCACGCCGTGTCTGGAGACGCGGCCGAAGGTGGGCTTGAGCCCGGCGATTCCGCACCACGAGGCGGGCACGCGAATGCTGCCGCCGGTGTCGGTGCCGGTGGCTGCCAGGGCCATGCCCGTGGCCACCGCGACGGCGCTGCCGCCCGAGGAGCCTCCGGCGCTGCGCTGCGGGTCCCAGGGGTTGCGCACCGCGCCGTAGTGCGGATTCTCGGATGTGATCCCGTAGGCGTGCTCATGCAGATTGGTCTTGCCCACCATGACGGCGCCGGCTGTTTCCAGCCGCTCCACGACGGTGGCGTCGAATTCCGGCACGAAGCCGGCAAAGGTCTTCGAGCCGCCTGTCGTGCGGGTGCCTTGCGTGCAAAACAGGTCCTTGTGGGCGATGGGGATGCCGTGCAGGGGGCCGCGGTCCATGCCGCCGGCAAGCTCTGCGTCCGCCTTGCGCGCCTGTTTCAGGGCCAGATCGGACGTGACCGTGATGAATGCGTTCAGCTCCGGGTTCCACTTTTCGATGCGCGCCAGACAGTCCAGGGTGAGCTCGACGGAACTGACCTCGCGCCGGCGCAACGCCGCGGCCGCCTCGATCAGCGTCATGAGCGGGGCTCCGGCTGGGGCAGATCCACGCGGAAGACCTGCGCGGGCTCCTCGCCCCAGTCCAGCATTCCGCGCAGTCCCAGCATGGTGCGCGACAACGCCTCGAGCCGCTGCAGCGAGGTCTCGGGCAGTTCGATCTTTTGCGCCGCCGCAAGGGCCGCCCAATCGGGGAGAAGCGAAGACCGCATGGTTTAATGATGGCATGACGCACCACGAGCCGACGATTGCAGCCGCGCCGTTGCTGGAGTGGGGCGAGGAAGAGGCCCTGTTCCGCGCCGCCGTGGCGGAGTTCGCGCGCAAGGAGATCGCGCCGCGCGTGCGCGCCATGGACGAGGCGGGCAAGCTCGAGCCGGAGCTGCTCGAGTCGCTGTTCGAGATGGGGCTGATGGGGATCGAGATTCCGGAAGAGTACGGAGGTCAGGGAGGGACGTTCACGCAGGCGCTGCTCGCCATCGAGGAGATCGCGCGCGTGGATCCCGCAGTCTCGGTGGTCGTGGACGTGCAGAACACGCTGATCAACTGCGCCATCCAGCAGTGGGGCACGGAGGAGCAGAAGCGCCGCTGGCTTCCAGCGCTGGCGCAGCGCACCCTGGGCGCCTTCGCGCTGAGCGAAGCCGGGGCGGGCTCGGATGCGTTTGCGCTGGCGGCGCGCACCGTGCGCGAGGGCGACACCTACCGCCTGACGGGGCGGAAGCTGTGGATCACGAACGCCGCCGAAGCCGGACTGTTTCTGGTGTTCGCCAATGCCAACCCCGACTCCGGCTACCGCGGGATCACGTGCTTCGTGGTGGAGCGGGACGCAGCGGGTTTGCAGGTGGGGCGCAAGGAGGAGAAGCTCGGAATCCGCGCCTCTTCGACTTGCGAGCTGGTGCTGGATGACGTGCGCGTGCCCGCCGGGAATGTGCTTGGCAAGGAGGGGCAAGGCTACAAGATCGCCATCGAGTCCCTGAACGTGGGGCGGATCGGGATTGCCGCGCAGATGACCGGGCTGGCGGCGGCGGCGCTGGACCATGCGGTTGGGTATGCGAAGCAAAGGAAGCAGTTCGGGCGGCCGATTGCGGAGTTTCAGGCAGTACGGATGGAGCTGGCGCGCATGGCCACCGATGTCGAGTCGGCGCGCCTGATGGTGTACAACGCGGCGCGGCGGCGGGAAGCTGGGCTGGATTTCGTGAAGGAGGCGGCGATGGCGAAGTACTGGGCCTCCGAGATCGCGGAAACTGTCGCCTCGCGGGCGGTTGAGATCTTCGGCGGCGCCGGGTTCACACGGGACTACCCCGTCGAGAAGCTCTACCGCGACGCGAAGATCGGCCGGATCTACGAAGGCACGACGAACATGCAGTTGCTGACGATCGCCCGGCATTTGCTCGGGTAGAGCGCAACGGCGGCGTTGCGGCAGGCATCTACAGGGAGGGAGGGTCGAAGGATGGTGCGGCTGTTGCTGCTTTCGGCGGTCGCCGTGAGCTGGTTGCCGGCGCAGAGCCTGCCGGATCCGGCGCCGGAGGAGATCGAAAGGATCATCCAGAAAGTCGCGGAGAAGGAGACGGAGTTCACGCGCGCCCGCGAGAACTACACCTACCGCCAGCGATACCGCTTTGAGGAGCTGGGGCCCGACCGCCGCCCGGTGGGCAAGCTGGAAATGGAAGCCGACATCCTGTTCGACAAGAGCGGCAAGCGGATCGAGCGGGTCACCTATGCGCCGATGAACACGCTCCGCAACATCATCTTCACGCCCGAGGACGAGCAGGACATGCGCAACGTGCAGCCGTTCGTCTTCACGGTGAAGGAGCTGCCGAACTACCGGGTGCGCTACCTGGGCCGCGAGAGGCTGGATGAGATTGACTGCTACGTGTTCGCGGTGAAGCCGAAGACCATGGTGGAGGGGCAGCGGTACTTCTCCGGCATCGTGTGGGTGGACGACCGCGACTTGCAGATCGTCAAGACCTACGGTCGCGGCGTGGGGACGGGGAAACGTGTGGCCGGGCAGCGCTTCCCGAAGTTCGAAACCTGGCGCGAGCAGATCGACGGCAAATACTGGTTTCCCACCTACACCGTGTCGAACGACGTGCTGAACTTCGAATCCGGCCCCATCCCCATCAGGCTCGTGATCACCTACCGCGACTACAAGCAGTTCAAGGCGGAGACCGTGATCACCTACGAGGGCGTGGACGAGCCGCCGGCCGAGCCGCCCAAGCCGCCGGCGAAGAAGCAGGATTGATCCGTTCAATGCCGTTTTTTCGCCTTCCAGCCCCTCGGGCTTGCCATTCGGTGCTGGATCTTCCCCTGGCTGGGGGGCGTCAGAGATAATTACAGGTAGTTCATGACGGATCACGGTTTCCGTGCCCGCCGCGACTGGGCAGCCCTGAAGAGACGCCTGCGCGAGTTGAAGATGATCGCCTGGGGTGCGATCCATGTTGAGCACCCGGTGATGGCGCACATCGTTCCGATTCGCCGCTGCAACCTCTCGTGCGCCTATTGCAACGAGTATGACGACGTCTCGCGCCCGGTGGACACGGTGGAGATGTTCGAGCGCATTGACCGGCTGGGGCGGCTGGGAACGTCGATCATCACCATCAGCGGGGGCGAGCCGCTGCTGCACCCGGATCTGGACCAGATCATCACGCGCATCCGCCGCAACGGCGCCATCGCAGGGCTGATCACCAACGGGTATCTGCTGACCAGCGAGAGAATCGAGCGCCTGAACCGCGCCGGGCTGGATCACATGCAGATTTCGATCGACAACGTCATGCCCGACGAGGTTTCCAAGAAGAGCCTCAAGGTGCTGGACAAGAAGCTGCAGCTGCTGGCGAAGCATGCGCTGTTCCACGTCAACATCAACTCGGTGGTGGGCGGCGGCGTCCGCCATCCGGAAGATGCCCTGGTGATCGCCAGGCGCGCCCTCGAGCTCGGGTTCAGTTCCACGATCGGGATCATCCACGATCACACCGGGCAGCTGAAACCGCTGAGCGAGCGGGAGCGCGAGATCTACCTGCAAGTGAAGGCGCTGGAGAAGCGGAATTATTCTCAGCTGAGCTTCTTCCAGGAAAACATCGTCCGCGGGCTGCCGAACCGCTGGCGCTGCCGCGCCGGCGCGCGCTACCTCTACATTTGCGAAGACGGGCTGGTGCACTACTGCTCGCAGCAGCGCGGCTATCCGGCGAAGCCGCTTGCCGAATACACGCTGGAGGACTTCCGCCGGGAGTACATCACCGAAAAGGACTGCGCTCCGCACTGCACGGTGAGCTGCGTGCATTACGTGTCGTACTTCGACTTCTGGCGCGCCCCGCAGACGTTGCCCGATCCTCGCCGGGCGCTGGATGCGCAGACGCGCCCGCCGCTCGTGCAGATCAGTTCCGCGGGGCGCTAAAGCACGCCGCGGGCCGCCTTTACGCCTGCCGGAAGTGTTCCTTCAGGGCGCGGACGCACCGTGTGGCTGCCTGTCCGTCCCACAGGTCCGGCACGCGGGCGCCGGGACGTTCGAGCCCATGCGTGCGCCACGCCTCGAGGATCGAATCCCTGCTTGTGCCCGCCAGGCGGTTCGTGCCCTGCTGAATGGTCACTGGCCTTTCTGTGTTGTCGCGCAGAGTGAAACACGGGATGCCGAGAACCGTGGTTTCCTCCTGTACGCCGCCAGAGTCCGTGAAGACGGCGGCGGCGTCCGACATCAGGCCAAGAAACTCGAGGTAGGAGAGCGGTTCCAGAAGCCGGATCCTCTGGTTCGAACGGGCTTCCACTGCCTCCAGCCGGGGCCGGGTGCGGGGATGGACGGGGAACACAAGCGGCAGTTCTTGCGAGATCTGCCGAAGCGCCTCCAGAATGCCAGCCAGCGCTTCGGGATGGTCGACGTTGGCGGGACGGTGAAGCGTGACAAGGCCGTAGGACCGCGGAGCCAGTTCCAGCCGCTGCGCCATGCGAAGTCCGCGGGATTGCTCCAGGTGACGTCGGAGCGAATCGATCATCAGGTTGCCGACCAGGTGAATCCTTGCCGGATCGGCGCCCTCGCGCCGGAGATTCTCGACACCGCTCGGCTCGCTCACGAGCAGCAGATCAGAGATCGCGTCCGTGAGCACGCGGTTGATCTCTTCCGGCATGGTCCGGTCGAAGCTCCGCAGGCCGGCTTCCACATGCACCACGGGAATGCACAGCTTGGCCGCGACGAGGGCGCAACCGATGGTGGAGTTGACATCGCCCACGACGACTACGGCGTCCGGTTTTGCGTCGAGCACCACGGGTTCGAAGGACTTGAGGATCTCGGCCGTCTGCTGCGCGTGGGAGCCTGAACCCACTCCAAGGTAGAAGTCCGGATCCGGCAGGCCGAGATCCCGAAAAAACGCGCCCGACATCTGGTGATCATAGTGCTGCCCGGTGTGGACCAGGAGAGGGTGGAAGAAGTCGTCCGAGCGCAGCGCGTCCAGCAGCGGGGCGAGCTTCATGAAGTTCGGCCGTGCTCCGCCGACGCACAGCAGGCGCAGTCCTGATGCGGAACCTCCCATGTGTTCTGTCCTACCAGTGTGACACGGGCGGAATGGTTGCCGAGTGCGGTAGCTCGCGCCACGGTGAAGGCGTCCCGATGGCTTCGGAAGGTGTTTCTCGCGAGTGCGCGGAGAAACAGAAACCCGCCCGGGTTTGTGTCCGGGCGGGCGGAAAAAGCTGCAGTCGATGTTATTTCTTCAAAGTACGGATGAAGGCAATGACGTTGTCGAGATCGCCGGGCTGAAGGGCCTTGATCAGAGCCTTGTGGTTCGCGGCTTCATTGAACTTCTTCGCGATCTCGGCGTCTTTCATCGCCTGGACTTCCTTGCCGCCCAAGGGAAGGAGCTTTTCGCCGAACTTCTTCTGCATGGCGGGTGTGCCGGCGCCGTCCTCGGCGTGGCACGACTTGCAACGCTTCATATAAAGCTCTTTCCCCTTCTCGGCATCGCCAGCGCCGAGAGCGGGCAAAACCACGATTGCGGTAACAAATGCGGGGACGAACAGCCGGAGCAGTTTGCGCATGAATCGGACCTCCTTGTCCATTATACGCGGCCCAGCCCGGCGGCGTTGCGCCAAAGGAAGCCAATTCGGAGCTCTGGTCCGTCGCAAGTCTGAGCCGGCCGCGCCGGCGAGAGTAGTTCCGCTGCGATTCGAAGTCTGAGCGCGAGTCAGCGGGGCGGGACGTAATGGATTTCAGCGGGGCCACCGTCTGCGCCCGTGATCCGGATCGTTCTGACCTTCGGCGCCGGAGCAGGCAAAGCAGGAGGGGACAGATCCTCCTGCCGGGGGGCTTTGGCCCGTATGGCGGCTTCAAGAGCGGCGCCGGGATCACCTCGTTCCCCGGCGAACCATGACTCCACGGCCAATCGTGCTGCCTTTTGCATGGTTTCTTTGCCTTCGAGGATGGTTCGCTCCAGCTCGCTGGCAGGAATCGAGAGGGAAAGGGTCAGGGAGCTGCCCTTGAATTCGGCATGCATCCGGCGCAGCCAGGAGAGGGGCGCGCCGCCTTCGCCCAAGGCGGATGCCAGTTGCAATAGACCCGAGAGATGCTGTGCGGCTTCCACCGTTGCGGCTTCTGCGGAGGCATGGAAGCGTAGCCCGTCGCGGAGCGAGATGGCCAGTTCCATGCTGCGCAGATCACGCAGCGGTTCAATCTCCCCGGATCCTTCGGCGGGTTTTTCCGGATTGAGGGCTGCCATCCAGAGATCGGCCTCTCCCGCCAGGCGCGCCGCCCGTCCGAACAGATCCGCGTCCTGCAGCCCGCCCTTGCCGGCGAGGATCAGACCGAGGGATTCGCGATCCCCGATCAACAGGAGCCGGTCCTGGACAGCGGCGACCAACGGCTCATCTTCACGAGCTTTTGGAGGAACGAAGAGATCCGCCCCCCGGAACTTTTCGATCGCCGTGCCCGGCGGCAGCTCTTTGCGGAGGCGAGTGCGGTCCAGTCTGCCTTCGAGAGCGAGCACAAGCCCCTTCGGTGACCGGCTGCTGCCGGCATCCAGCGAGACTCCGGATGCGACGATCCGCTCCAACGAGACCATCGCCCCGAGACCGAGGCCGCAGGACTCCATTTTGCCGCGCGCGCCCGCGAACTGGCGCGACAGAATCCGGCCCGCAGCCGAGTTCCTCGCACGGGCCCAATCGATGCCGAGGATCCACCGGGCTTGCGGGTGGACGAGTTGCCAGGGTTCGCCGCCGAGCAGAGCCTGACGCGTTGCTCCCGGCAGGGGCAGCCCACAAAGGAAGGCACATAGCATCGGCAGAATCCTCAGAGGCATGGTTCACCTCCATGCATGACATCGGCAGAACGGTCAGCCGCCTTTACTCCTCTCATCGCCTTGCCTCGGCAGCCCTTGGGCCGAGGGACAATAGGAAGTTTCAGATCCCCTGGGCCAGGAGAAAAAACAAGAACCGTGGCTGAACGCGCACACCCCCACGACCCGGGCTTTCAAGGAACTGTGTATGAGCGTAAGATGCATGAGCGGCACCAATTCGCCGCCAGTTATCTCGCCGGGCGACGAGTGCTCGATATCGCCTGCGGCACGGGCTGGGGCTGGGTAGATCTGGCCGGCGCCGGCAGTATCGTGGGCATCGACATCTCCTTGGAGGCGTTACAGGAAGGCCGGTGGCTTGGATTCATCCGGAGCGCGGTTGCTGCTGACATGGTGAGCCTGCCCTTCCGGTCAGGCATGTTCGACGTAGTGACCTGCCTGGAGGCGATCGAACACGTACCAGCGCGTTCCGCTTTAGAATTTCTGGCCGAGTGCCGGAGGGTCTTGCGTCCTGGCGGCATCCTTGTTCTGTCAACGCCGCTGAGGAAGCACAACAGGCACTCCGGCAATCCATGGCACTTTGTCGAATACTCGGAAGAGGAGATCCGCAGCCTCCTCGATCCGTGCTTCGATTGCCTCGAATCCCGGATCGATACAGACGGCGATCTGCCCATCTTCCTCTACGCCGGCAAGCTGAAGCCGCAAACGGAAAACGTGCCCACCATCCGGTGGTCGCGCCCCCGCCTGCACGAAAAGGCGGCCGAATGGCTGCAAGACCTGCACTGCGGTGCCGGGTTTCTCTTTACCCCGGGTGGAAACCAGACGATTCACTCGACGTCGATGGGCGTGCTCCTGGCCGAGGGACTGGGCGTGGAGATCTCAGAGCGGGAGGCTGTCCTGCGCACGATCTGGTCCGCACAGGATCCGGAAACTGGCCTGTTTCTGGAACCGCTCGCAGAGGGAATTCCGTTACGCGGGACACTGCATGACCAAACGTATTTCAATTGGAGCTGCACGTATTTCTCCCTTCAGGCTCTCGATGCATTGGGAGAAAAGCCCGCATATCCCCTCACTTTTCTGGATGAATTCCAGACCCGTGAACGTGTCCTGGATTGGCTGGAGAACCTTGACTGGAGCAATCCGTGGCGCGAAAGCAACCTCGTGATGCACCTGCTTGCAGGATTCCTTTTCGTGCTGCTACGGGAAGAGAAAACGTGGGCGGCGGAGCGATACCACGATGTGCTCGACTGGCTGGACGCGAAGCAGGACCCGCGGACCGGGCTTTGGGGTACGGAGCATGGCGCTTCCGTGCTGAATGGGGTGGCGGGTGCATACCACTTCGTGCCCTTCTACCGTTACGCACGCCGTCCGGTCCGTCGCTGGCAGAAGATCATCGACGCGTGCCTGGAGATCCAGAACGACGACGGACTGTTCGCTCCTTCCCGAGGCGGCGGCGCGTGCGAGGATCTCGACGCGATCGATCTTCTTTGCACAGCGGCACGGGCCACCGGCAGGCTCACGGCTGACGTCCGCAAGGCTCTCACTCGGGCATTCTGGGCCCTCTGGAACATGCAGCGGGAAGACGGCGGGTTCCCGTATTCGGACATCGCTGGTGGTGCGACATACGAATACACAAGCTGGCCGGCGATGCAGGCGCGTATCGGGGGAAGCGACGTTTGGGCCACGTGGACGCGCCTGTGCTCCCTGCACACCATCCGCGCACTCCTGCAGGATGATTTGCCCGACCCCGGCTCGTGGACTTTCCGGCGCTTTCCGGCGCTGGGATTCCACCTGGAGAACACTTCTGTTCCCGCGCAGGCGCCCCCTCAGCACCGCCGCATCTGGTTTCGGCCCTTGCCCGCGCCCCCGGCCTGCGAGCCGCGGGTCTCCGTGATCGTGACCTGCTTCAACCTCGGCGAGTACGTGACGGAAGCGCTGGCCAGCGTCAGGACGCAGACGCTGCAGGAGGTGGAGACGGTGATCGTGGACGACGGCTCCACGGATCCGTTCACGGTGGCGCGGCTGGACGCGCTTGCCGAAGACGGTTGGCGCGTTCTCCGCACGGAGAACCGGGGGCTGCCCGCGGCGCGGAATCTCGGAATCCGCGAAAGCCGTGCTCCTTTCGTCTGTTGTCTGGATGCCGATGACCGGCTGCGCCCCTCGTACCTTGAGAAGGCTGTGGCAGCGCTCGAAGCCAACGGGCGCGCCGGTTTTGTCTCTTGCTTCTACGAATTGTTTGACGGCGGCAGCGGGCGTTGCTGCTACACGCAACTCCGTCTTCCGCAAATGCTCGTGCGCAATGAGGCCGTTGTGTCGAGTGTTTTCCGGCGCGACGCTTGGGCCGCCACGGGCGGATATTGCGAATCCCTTCCTGCCATGCAGGACTGGGACCTGTGGATCTCCATCCTGGAAAAAGGCTGGACGGGCGCCCTGCTGCCGGAGGTCCTCTTCGACTACCGGATCCGCGCGGGATCGATGTACTCGGAGACCCGAAAACCGGCAAATTATTCCCGGATTTTGGCCATGATTCGCTCCCGCCATTCCGGTCTTTACGAGCAGTATGCGGAGGACGTGTTCCGGTTGATGGCGAGGCAATTTGCAGAAAGCGTGGAATATGCCCGGAACAGGGAGGATGTTATCCGGGCGGCAAACATGGAGGCCAAAAAGGCCGCGGCCCGTTGGCAGAGAGACTTGGCGGAAGCCAGGCGGATTGCGAACCAAGAGCGTGAGACAAGCGCTGAGCCGCCGCACAAGTCAGAACCGCCGAGTGGGGGCGCCGCCCCTCCGGGGGCTGATGCTTCCGCCATCGTCGGGCGATCAAACAGAGCCCCATCTGTAGTCCGCACCGCTGTGTGGGCCCTGCTTCAGATTCTTCATCCCCGGGATCGTTGGCGGGCAGCGCGGAACCTGGCCTTGTTTTCCCGGTTCTTGTGGCGCGAAGAGGGTCGGCAAACATGGCAAGAACACTTTCACGCAGATCTCTATCTGTCTGACCGGCCGGATGTCGCAGAGGCGGGCGTGGCCCCCACCCTGCATTACCTGCTGGCCGGTGCGTGGGAAGGGGCGAACCCCTCCGCGGGGTTTTCCACGGCCGCTTATTGGAAGAGAAACCCGGATGTCGCGGCGGCTGGCTGGAATCCGCTGCTGCACTTCGCCGCATTTGGCCGAAATGAGGGTAGAATTGCGATTCCCACGGCGGTCGCGGCGCGAGAAGTGTCTTTTGATCCCGCTCTGCAAGCGCCCGGCACGGAGCGTTGCTCGCCTGTCGTGAGTGTCGTCATCCCGTGCTTCAACCTCGGACGCTACGCGGAGGAAGCGGTGTGGTCTGTTCTCCGCCAAACCTGGCGCGACCGGGAGGTCATCCTCGTCGAGGGAGGCTCGACCGATCGTGAGACGGCTGCACGAGTGCGCAGGCTGGAACGGGCCGGGCTCCCGGGAGTCCGGGTCGTCCACCGCGACGCGCCCTCTCTGGCGGGGGATAACCGAAATTTCGGCATCGCCCATGCGCGCGGAAAGTATGTGTGCTGTCTGGACGCGGACGATCTCCTCGACCCGGTATTTCTGGAGACCGCCCTGTTCACAGCCGAGTTTGGCGATTACGACTTTGTGTACCCGTCACTCCGCGAATTCGGCGCCGCGTCGGGATCCTGGCTGGTGGAGGACCCCTCATGGCCCGGGATTGTTCATGAAAACCGGGTGTCCACTGTAGCGCTGTTCCGGCGCGCACTCTGGGAACAGATCGGCGGCTTCCGCGACTGGGGCGTCGGCGCGGACCATGTTCCCGAAGATTGGGACTTCTGGGTGCGCGCGGTTGCGGCCGGGGCGCGGGGAAAGGCTCTGAGAGCCCGGCTGATGCATTACCGTGTGCGGCCGGACAGCTTGTCCCGGTCAGCAACCGGGGGAATGCCGGCCATGCAGAGGAAGATGCGTGCCATTCACTCCGGATTGCTTCAGCAAGCCGCTCCGGCGGAGAGGCCTGCCGGTAACCGGGGCCGTTTGGCATGGGACTGTCTGGAGGCGCCGGCCGCAGAGACCGTCATGCTGGTGATTCCGTTCTATACTGTCGGCGGCGCTGAGCGGATCTTCTATTCGCTCATGGCGGAGTGGCACAGAAGGGGGACCCGTGCAATCGTCGTCACCACCGCCGTGCTCCCGCCCGAAATTCCGAACCGCATCGACGAGCTCCGCCGCTTCACTCCGCATGTGTATGCTCTCGGGGAATTGTTCGAAGGGCGCGAGGATTTGCAGGCCGGGCTGTTGTATTTCCTCTTGCGGAGGTACAAACCGGGGCTGGTCTTCATGGCGGGAAGCGACTTCTTTTACAAACTCCTGCCGGACGTGAAGCGATGTTTTCCGTCGATCCGGGTGATTGACCAGCTCTTCAACGACGAAGTGCATTTTCATACCAACCGGGCCTTTGCCCCGCTGATTGACTGCACCAGCGTGCCGGGGGAGCGGATCGCACAGCGGCTGTTGAGCGAATTCGGGGAGTCGCCGGAGCGGGTGGCCATCGTCCGCCAGTGCATCCGGTTGCCACGCGTGATTCCTGGCCAGGTTCCGCCCGGGTGGCCGGAGGAGTTCCTCGGGAAACGCGTACTCGGGTTTTTCGGCCGCCTTTCCCCGGAAAAAGCGCCGCTGGATTTTGTCAGGATCGCTTCCAAAATTCTCGAACAATGTCCGGATGCGCGCTTCGTGATGGCCGGCGATGGTCCCGAAATGAACGCCGTGCGAAAAGAGGTGGCACGGCGCGGGCTGCAAGGCAGGATCCGCCTGGCCGGCTTCGTCCGCAACGTTCATGACTGGATGGAGGCCTGCGCCGTCACGATCCTTCCCTCCCATCTGGACGGCAGTCCGCTGGCGGTGCTGGAGGCGCAGGCGCTGGGCAAGCCTGTCGTCGCCTCAAGGGTGGGCAGCGTGCCAGAGTTGATCGAGGACGGGGTGACAGGCTTCCTTTGCGATCCCGGGGATCTCGATGGATTTGCACGCGCTGCGCTGCGGCTGCTGGACTCGGAAGAGCTGCGGTCCGCGATGGGGAAAGCCGGGCGTGAGAGGATCCGCCGCGAGTTCTCCGAAGACGTAATGTTGAACCAGTACTTCTCCCTGTTTGACCGGCTGCTGGGCAGGCAGACCATGGTGGGGTGTGCGCGAGGGCCCGATGGCGGTTGATTCCGGTCTCGCAGATTAGGGCGCATCTCCTCAGGGCAGAGTATGGTGTGCAGCAGGCATTTGCAAGAGTGCCGCCTCCGCCGGCCCTGGCGCGCCGCGACCGATGCGAACATGCACAGCAGAGCACCCCGGCTTGCGGCGCCGGCGGGTGGAAGCATAAGATGGCGAAGTCGGATTTCAGGAGGTCCAGGTATCATGACAAAGCTTTGGTTGCCTGTGCTGGCTGTTGCCGCCTGGATGTCAGCGGCGGGGCAAGACACGATCGCCGTTGATGAGCTGATCGAGAAGCACATCGCGGCTCTTGGGGGGCGTGAGGCGCTGGAGAAAGTGACCAGCACCGTGATGAGCGGTTCGTTCGAATTGCCCGCCATGGGTGCGACGGGCACCATCACGATGTATGCGAAGGCGCCCGGCAAGCGGATGACGGTGATCAACGTCGACGGATTCGGGGAGATCTACCAGGGCTTCGACGGGGAGCGCGGTTTCAGCGTCAGCCCGATGGGCTCGATCGACATGAGCGGGCAGATGCTCGAGGACATAAAGCGCGATTCGGTGATGCATCCCGAACTCCATCTGAAGCGCCTCTACCAGAAAATCGAGGTGAAAGGCAAAGGCAAGGCCAGCGACCGCGAGGCGTGGATCGTCGTGATGACGCCGGAGAAGGGCAATCCTGTCACCGCGTGGTTCGATGCCGAGACGTTCCTGATGCTGAAGACATCCGGGGTGCGCATCACCGATCAGGGCGAGGCGGAGATCGAAACCGAGTTCGGCGACTATCGCGAAGTGCCGGGCACCGGAATGAAGGCGCCGCACCTGATTAAACAGAAGCTGCCCGTCGGGGAGATCATCACGCGGATCACGGAAATCAAGGCGAACGTCGACATTCCGGACTCGCGGTTCGCCAAGCCGTAACCGGGCAGCGGACCCGGTTTGAGGTTCTGGCGGCGGAACCTGTCTAATGAGGAAGTGGGCGGTTTCGCGCGGCTGCTCAGGAAGAACCGGAACTACCGCAACTGCTGGCTTGGACAGGTGGTGAGCGAGATCGGCGATCATTTCAACTCGATCGCCGTGCTATCGATGGCGCTTCACCTGACCGGCAGCGGCGCCACAGTGGGCGGTGTGATGCTGGCGCGCGTCGGACCCGCTCTGCTGGCGGCGCCACTGGCGGGGGTCGTGCTGGACCGGATGGACCGGCGGCGGGTCATGATCGTATCCGACCTGCTTCGCGCCGCGATTGCCGCCGCCCACCTGCTGCTGCTGGTGTACCCGCAGACGTGGGCGCTGTATTCGCTCAGCGCGCTGCTCACCTTCGCCGCACCGTTCTTCAACAGCGGACGGGCTGCCATCCTTCCCCGGCTGGTCTCCCGCGAAGACCTGCACACGGCAAATGCGCTGACGCAAACGACCGGCTGGCTCACCGTGGCGGCAGGGACGATGCTCGGCGGCTTCAGCACGAGCTGGCTCGGCTACCGCGGTGCGTTCCTGATCAACGCCGCCAGCTTTCTGTGGAGCGCATGGGCGGTGGCGTCGTTGCGGGTGGAGGGCGGTTTTGCGCCGGCGGGGGCAGCCCGCGGCGCGGGCCGGACAGGTTCGGGCTGGAGGGAGTTTCGCGACGGGGTCCGCTACATCGGGAGCCGGCCGCTGATCCTTGGCATCCTGATGCTCGGCGCGGGCTGGGCCACCGGCGGCGGCGCGGCGCAGATCCTGTTTACACTTTTCGGCGAAAATGTTTTTGCCCGCGGCCCGGCGGGCACGGGGATCCTGTGGGGCTTCGCCGGCTGCGGGCTGGTGGCGGGCGGGCTGGCGGCGAGGAAGTGGGAGGGACACCTGAACTTCCGCCTCTACAAGCACACGGTCACCGTCACCTTCCTGCTGCACGGCCTGTTCTACATGATGTTCAGCGTGGCGCCCGCGCTCTGGCAGGCGGCGGCGTGGATCTTCCTCTCCCGATTCTGCGTGGCTCTGAACTCCGTCATGAACCGCACCATGCTGCTGCTGCACGTGCCGGACCGGCTGCGCGGGCGCGTTTTCACCGCCGCCGAGGGGATCACCAACGGCGTGATGATGATCTCGATGGCCGCCGCCGCCGTGGCCGTCACGCACTACAGCCCGAGGCAGATCGGCCTGGTGGCGGGCGCGCTGAGCGCTTCAACGGCGGTCTTCTGGGCGTGGGCCAACGCGGCGGGGAAACTGCCCGAGCCGGAGCAGGACTGGCAGGAGCCCGAGGGCGAGTTCCGGGATCCGGTCACAGTGGCCTGAAACACAGGCGGACCGTAGAGAGAATCCACGGCGCCACGCATCCCTTGCACTCAGGATAAAAAGACCGTATTGTATGAATAGCCGCCCGGGAGGCGGCATCCGGGAGTCTTGGAGAGTGGTTATGAACTCATACGGCTGGTTGATCGACCCGAAGCGCTGCATTGAATGCAGCGCCTGCGAGGCGGCCTGCAAGCAGTGGAACCAGGTGGAGACGGGGGTCAACGTCAGGTGGCGGAGGGTGTTGAGGCAGGAGGCCGGCGCCTTTCCGAATGTCTCGGTGACTGCCGTGTCCATGGCCTGCAATCACTGCGAGAACGCCTTTTGCCAGAAAGTGTGCCCGGTGAAGGCCATCTGGAGGCGGGATGAGGACGGGGCGGTGCTGATCGATCAGAGCCGGTGCGTCGGCTGCGGGCAGTGCTACGTATTCTGCCCGTACGGGGCGCCGCAGCTGAATCCGGCCACGCGGAAGACGAGCAAGTGCACGATGTGCTTCGACCGGATCGAGCAGGGGCTCGAGCCGGCCTGCGCAACAGCATGCCCCACGGGCGCTCTGCGATGGGGCAAATGGGAGGAGATCCGCGGCAAAGGCGCCGACCGGATCCCCGGGTTTGCACATCCGAGGCAGATGCAGCCTCACGTGCGGTTTGTGACGGAGCCGTGGCGGTCGTAAGGAGGCAGCGAAATGATCACCCGAAGAACCATTCTGCGCAACACGGGCACGGCGGCGGCGCTGGCTGCGGCGCCGTGGGAGGAACTCTTTGCCAGCTACTTCGAGGAGGCGAAGACAGTCCCATACCCGCCTGAGTCGATCGTCACCAGCTGCGCCATCTGCGACTCGGCGTGCGGCATGCGCGCGACGGTGAAGGACGGCGTCATCCGGTTCCTGCAAGGGCTGCCGGAGGATCCCCACAACGAGGGAAGGCTTTGCGCCAAGGGCACGGCGTCGGCGTGGATCAAGAACGATCCTGACCGGCTGAAGTTCCCCATGATGCGGACGAACCCGAAAAAAGGTTTCGAGGAGGATCCGCGCTGGGTGCGTATCAGCTGGACCGAGGCGCTGGACACCATCGCCGCGCGGTTCCGCGAGATCCGGGACAAGTACGGGCAGGAGGCGTTGCTGGCGGTTTCCCGCAGCAGCCCGGCGTGGTTCGCCCGGCTGTACAGCGCGCTCGGGATGGAGCGCGTGGACCACAACGACATGTGCTACGGCGTGGACATCGTCGTTTCCCAGCGCACCATCGGAGCGCACAGCTTCGCCTGGGATCTCGAGAACGCGAAATACATCGTCCTGTTCGGCTGGGACATGATGGCACGCGCCAAGCTGGTGCTTGCCAACCGCCTGCTGCATGCCAAAGAGAACGGCGCGCGGGTGGTGAACTTCAACCCGGTCTACACGCCGACGGCGAAGTTCAGCGACGAGTGGCACCCGGTGCGCCCGGGCGGCGATCTGGCCGTGGCGCTGGCGATGATCCATGTGCTGCTCAAGGAGAACCTGTACGACAAGGACTTCGTCGACAAATACACGAATTTCGGCCAGTATGAGAATGAGATCCGCAGCCATTTCGAGAAATACACGCCGGAGTGGGCGGAAAAGGAGAGCGACGTTCCGGCTGGGGTCATCTGGCGCGTTGCAAGGGAATTCGGCGCCACGCGGCCTGCCGTTGCGCCACTGCACAAGAAGACGCTCGCGGCGAATTACGAAAACGCCGCGCCGATGTGCCATGCCATCGCAATCCTGAACATCCTGGCAGGCAACATCGACCGCCCGGGCGGGCACTATTTCCCGCGGACGATCTCCATCCCCTCGCTCGATTCCATCTGGCCGCCCCCGGCCTATCCAAAGCTCCCCGCCAAGAGAGTGGACGGGCGGGAGAAGCTGCCCCTCGCCGGAAGCTACGGAATGTTTTCCACTCTCGCCGACGGAATGACACGCGTCTATCCGGGACGAGTGAAGTTCATCTTCTGGAACAATTACCACCTGAACAGCTTCCCCGAGCCGCGCCGCCTTGCGGAAGCGCTGAAGACGGTGGAATTCATGGTCCTGGTGGACATCCTGCCCATGGACGCCATGTATTTCGCCGACATCGTGCTGCCGAGCACCATGTTTCTGGAGGGCAGCGACCTCATTGCGCGAACCTACAACGCCAAGTCGCCCTTCGTGGTGGTGCGGCAGCCGGTGACCCCGGCGCCGTTCGAGACGAAGAGCGCCAGCTACATTGCGATCGAGCTCGGCAAGCGGCTTGCGCCGGAATATTTCAAAAAGCCGGACGGCTCCTGGATCAGCGGCTCCGAGCTGCTCGACGAGCAGACGAAGCGGGCGGGGCTGGGAGAGAACTTCGCGGAATTCCGCAAGAAAGGCTTCTTCGCCAAAGAGCAGGCCTTCACGCCGCGCACAACTTTTGCGACAGCAACCGGCAAATGCCAGATCTATGTTCCCGAATTCGCGGCCAAGAATTACGATCCTTTGCCCAACTGGCGGCCCAAGCGGGATCTGCCCAGCGCCGAATTCCCTTACTACCTGATCACTGTGCTGCCCGGCGAGCACAAGCGGAACTCGACGCAGAACAACCCGATCCTGAACGAGATCGGCGGCGCGTCCTACGTGCAGATCCATCCCTCCACGGCGCAGAAGCACGGCATCCGCAACGGCGGGCTCGTGCGGGTGCGCTCCCGCGCGGGCGAGGCCGTGGGAGTCGCACGGCTGACGGAAACGGTGCGCCCGGACGTGGTCGTTGTGCCGCACGGCTTCGGCCACAAGTCTCCATGGTTGAGTGTCGCGGGCGGCAAGGGATTCAGCGACAATGACCTGATCCCGGCGCAATCGATCGACGAAGTGTATCAGCGCGGCGACTGGCTTGGCTCCGGCTGCATCATGGATTGCGTCGTCGCCATCGAGCCCGCGGAGTAGGTGTTTGACGCGCGGGGCGCGCGCCTGCGCCCCGCGTGCCTTCCCGGCGATTGCCATGGTCGGATGGGCGTGACACGCGCCGCAGCCCGTACACCAGGGTCATTGCCGCGTGCCGAAACTGGCCTGGATCCAGGTTTGACGGCGACGACCGGGCCGGAGTCGCGCTTCCGGCTGCCTGAGAATCCGGCTGTGCGCGAGCACCACCTGCCATGCGTCCTCGCGGTTTCGGACGTGACGGGCGGCTTCCGTTGTATGCTGTAAGCGATTTCTCGCCTGTTACGCCGGGCTCTTCATGAACCTGCGGAAGGCGATCCAGCCCAAGAAGCGAGATGCGGGATGAGAACTGGAATTTTCACTGGACTTGTTCTGGCTGCCGTCGTACTGGAGGCAGCCGTGGTTGATGCCACCGTGGAGACGGGCAAGCTGCGCGGCATCCAGACAGGCGGCGTCGTTGCGTTCAAGGGGATCCCCTATGCTGCACCTCCTGTGGGTGCCAACCGCTGGCGTCCCCCGCAGCCGGCAGCGAAGTGGACGGGCGTGCGCGATGCCAGCCGCTACGGCGCCGACTGCATGCAGCTTCCTTTCCCGGGAGATGCGGCCCCGTTGGGTGTGACGCCTGCGGAAGACTGCCTCTTTGTGAATGTCTGGAAGCCCGCTGCGGGCGGCCGGCGGTTGCCCGTGATGGTGTGGATCTACGGCGGCGGCTTTGTCAACGGCGGCAGCTCGCCTGAGGTGTACGACGGCAGCCGCTTCGCCGAGAAGGGCATTGTGTTCGTCAGTTTCAACTACCGCCTCGGCAGGTTCGGCTTCTTCGCTCATCCTGCCCTGACGAAGGAAAGCCCCGGCGGGATGCTGGGCAACTACGCCTTCATGGACCAAATTGCGGCGCTCAAGTGGGTGCAGCGGAACATCGCTGCGTTCGGCGGGGATCCGAACAACGTGACGATCTTCGGCGAATCCGCCGGCGGGATGTCTGTCTTGACCCTGATGACATCGCCTGCGGCTCGCGGGCTGTTTCACAAAGCGATCGTTCAATCCGGCGGCGGAAGAAATCTGCTGGGTCCGATGCGGAAGCTGCGCGAGTCCCAGGGAACGCTCTCGTCCGCGGAGAGCGTCGGGATCGCATTCGCAAAGAAGATGGGCATTGAGGGCGAGGATGCGAAGGCGCTGGAGGCGTTGCGCGCACTCCCGGCGGAGAAGATCGTGGACGGGCTCAACATGGCGACGATGAATACGCCCACCTACAGCGGCCCCATGCTGGATGGCAAGATCGTCGTGGAAAGCGTGGAAGATGCATTTCTCGGCGGGCGGCAGGCGAAGGTCCCCTTCATTGCGGGCGCGAATAACATGGATATCGGCTTCAGCTTCGCAAGAACGCTGGAGGATGTCTTCCAACCGTTCGGAGACCTACGGGCCCGCGCAGAGGCTGCCTACAACGGGGACGGGAAGGGCGACGTGCGCACCGTCGGATACCTGGTGGCGATGGACCGCATGATGATCGAGCCCGCCCGGTTCACGGTGCGCCGCATGGCAGCGGCCGGACAGAAGGCGTTCCATTACCGCTTCTCCTATGTGGCGGAGTCGATGCGGAAAGAATGGCCAGGCGCTCCCCATGCCACGGAAATTCCGTACGTATTCAACACGGTCAAGGTGAAATACGGGGAAAAACTCGCACCCGCGGATCAGGCCATGGCGGATCTTGTGCATGCGTATTGGGTCGATTTTGTGAAAAAAGGCGACCCGAACGGGAGCGGACGTCCGGCATGGCCCGCGTGCGATCCGGCTTGTGATACGGTCCTCGAATTCGGCCTGCAGCAGACTGCAGCGAAGACAGATCCCTGGAAGGCGAGGCTCGATGTGACGGAAGCCCTTGCCATGAAAGGCAAGTGATCCGGCGATTTGGTGCGTTTAACTCTGCGGGCGCGGTGCGCGCGGCGAGAGCCGCGCCCGCAGAGCAGCCAGAAGCGCCGGCAGCGCGGCCTCGAAATAGAAGTGGCCGCCGGGGAACTCGAGCCGTTCGAAGGTGGACGTGGTCTGCTCGCGCCACGCGTCCAGGTGCGCGGATGTGACGTTCGGATCGGCGTCGCCTCCGTAGGCGAAGATCGGAATGTCCAGCGGCGGTTCCGGTCTGTAGACATAATGCCGGTAGAGGCGGGCGTCGGCCAGGAGCGCCGGCAGGGCAAGTTTCAGCAACTCCGGCTGGCTGAGCACGCTGGGCGGAAATCCTTCCAGGCGGCGGAGCTCCTCGATGAAGTCCCGCAGGGAAGGCTCCGGCGGCGGCACATGATTCAGGCGGAATTGCGGGGCGCGTGCGCCGGAGACGTGCAGCGAGGCCGGCATTGGCAGGCTGTGGCGGCGCAGCGCGCGCGCCAGCTCGAAGGCGATGCCCGCTCCCATCGAGTGGCCGAAGAACGCGAAGGGGGCATCGAGAAAGGGGCGGATCTGCTCCAGCAGCGCATCCAGAAGCGGCTCCATGCGCTCGTATGGGGGCTCCGAGGCGCGGGACTCGCGCCCAGGCAGGCGGACGGCCACCACGAATGCTGCCGGCTCCAGCGCGCTGCTCCAGGAGCGGAAAGGCAGCGCGCCTCCTCCCGCCCAGGGAAAACAAAACAGACGCAATTTGTCTTTCGGTGCGGCGTGGATGGCTGGGAACCACGGGTGCGTGGCCGGGGGCTTGCCGGCGGCGCGCCGCGAGAGCCGCAGGGCGAGCAGCCGCCGCTTCTCTTCGGACAGCTGCGGCGGCGCCTCCGCGCGCGGGGGCGCCTTCTTCGGTTTCCTGAGCAGCTCGAGAAGCGCCTGCTCGAAGGGTTCCACCGACAGGGATGCCGCATACTCGAGCGCGGCGCGTCGGCTCGCCGCGGCGATCTCCTCCCAGTGGGCGCGGTCCGTGACCAGCCGGCGGAGGATTCGCTGCCACGGTTCGACATCCTGCGGCGGGACCTCGGCGACGGGCACCATGGAGGCGTCCAGCGAAGGCTGGTAGCGAACGATCGGGTTCACGCGCACCAGATAAGGCACGCCCAGCTTGGCTTCGTGAAGCCCGCCGACGTCGGATGCGATCACCGGGATGCCGCGGCTCATCGCCTCCAGCACGATGCGCGAGCGCGCCTCCGCCCACACCGAGGGCACCAGCACCACGCGGCTGCGGCGCAGCAGATCATCGATATTGTCCACGCGCGGCAGCAGCGTGATGTTCGGCACGCTCCTGAGCTCTTCGAGCTCCTGCGGCGTGGTGCCCCAGGTGGGGATGGCGGCAAACTGCAAGTCGGGCATGCGACGGGCGAGTTCCAGGAAGATGGAGATCCCCTTCACGGCACAGGGATTCACCATCGAGACGAACTCGTTGTCAAACCGGCCCAGCAGCGGAAACTCCGATCCCGGCTCCAGCAGGGAAATGGGGACGTGAATCGCGTCCAGCCCGCTCCACTCGCGGACATACCCGGCCACATAATGGCTGACGCCGACAATCAGGTCTGCATGGCGCAGATTGGCCGTCTTGGCCGCGCTGACCATGGAGCTGTCGGGTCCGAACGGGACGGCGATGGTAGCGCGCACCAGGTAGACGACGCGCGCCCGCGGATGCCGGATGGCGATGTCGAACAGGATCTGTCCGGGATCGTCCGTGGATGTGACGATCACGTCCGGATCGAAAGCATCCACGCAGGACTGGAAAAAAGCGCGCAACTGCGGACGCCTCGTCAGCACGCGCACCCGAACCCGGTTCAGGACATACGAAAGCGATTCGGCATCCTCTTCCACCCCGAGCGAGCGCGCCGCAAGCTCGCGCTTCAGCTCCTCATGCGACGCCTCGGAGAACTCCGGGACGCGGGTGACGACGAGCACGTCATGCCCGCGTGCTGCCAGAGCCTCCATCAGCAGCCGGTTGCTCTTGTCGCCGCCGCCGAGCGAAGGGAAGTACGTCGAGTTGTGGGCGAGCAGGACTCTCATGGCTGGCTGCGCTTCTTCTGCAGTCTGCGAAGCAGGAGGGCGCGCCGGGCGTCGTCCAGCGGCGGCATTTCGCGAGGCGGCGGGACGGCATCCTCCGCAGGACGGGGCAGGGAAACCAGCAGCTTTTCGAGGGCGTCAGGATCGATGGCGGAGACAAAGGCGGCTGCGGCGTGCCGGGAGCGGGCGCTCTCTTCCCGGTATTCTTGTTCGTCCTCCAGAAGGCGCCGCAGGGCGGCGGCCCACGGTTCGATGTCCTGCGGCGGCAGCAAGGGGCGCGGCATGTGCGCGGCATCGAACTCCATCCGGTAGCCTTCCACCGGGCGCACGGGGATCACGTAGCCGGTGCCCTGCTTGGCTTCCAGCAGCCCGCCGGAATCGGAGGAGACAACCGGAATGCCCCGCAGCATCGCCTCCATCACGATCAGGCCGAAACCCTCGTACCACAGCGACGGCATGAGCAGAACCGAGCACCTGCCCAGGACCTCTTCGATGTCCCGGACATTTTCAAGAAGCGTGACGTTGGGCAGGGCGGCCAGCGCGGCTTCATCCTCCGGAGTTGTGCCCCAGCCACGCAGCGCATCGAAGGGAATCTCCGGAAAAAGGCGGGCCAGCTCCAGGAAAATGCTGATTCCTTTCGCCGCGCAAGGGTTGATCATCAATACGCGCTTTCTGGCGAAATCCGAGAGATCCCTCCACGGCGGCGGTCCGTAAATCGGCGGATGGATGACGGCGGCATCCCGGCCCAGATGCGTCTTCACATACTCCGCCATGTGGCAGCCGATCACCACCACTGCGGCGGCGCGCCGGACCAGTTCCGCGGCGGGCGGATCGGGATGCCAGGCCTCCGGACCGAAGGGCAGGAACTGCGGCGTGTGCGCGAGATAGACAAGCTTTCCAGGGGCTGTGCGCGCAGCCTCGCGGAGAAGCGTGTGGGAAAGGTCCTCGCTGGAGACGAGCACCCAGTCCGGTTCCATCTCCCGGATGAGCCTGCCCAGCTCGGCGGCGTGAAGGGACAGAGAGGGGATGGAGTGGATCGTGATGCCCTCCGGGCGTGAGGTCCGCCGCTCGCCATCGAGAGAAGATGCGGCCACGGCGCACTCGTGGCCGGCAGCGCAAAGACGGCGCAGCCAGGCCAGGTTGGACCGCGTGGAGCCGCCGCGGGGCGGATCGTAGGAAGCGTTCGAGGCGAGCAGAATGCGCACGGGCTACGATCCTTCTTCCATCTCGCGCTCCAGAAGGGCGCGGACCTCTTCGTCCGACAGGCTCGCGATCTCGGCCAGCAATGCCTGGTACTCTTCCGGATCCGCGGCGCCAAGACGGCGGGCGTCGACGATCGCAGCAAGGGAGCCGAGCGTCAGTGATCCCGAGTACACTTCGTCCACGGCCAGCTCCACGCCGAATTCTTCCTTGATACGCATCAGAAGGAGAACGGCCAGCAGGGAATGCCCGCCAAGATCGAAGAAATTGGCTTCGGAATGCGTCACAGGTTTCTGGAGCAACTCCGCCCAAATGCGGGCCAGCTTTTCTTCGGTCTCCGTCGAAAATGCGGCCGAGGAGGCAGGGGCCTGCACGGCGGCGGCTTCCCGGCGGACGGCAGCAAGAATCTGCGCCGGCGTGCGAAGGGAGGCGGCGATCTCGGCGTAGCCGGTGAAAGACCGGACAGCCGCCTGCGGTGCTGCGGCAGGCTGAGGCAGGGCGGTCGATTCCGGCGACGGCGACCAGCGCAGAGTTTGCAGCTCCACCGCGGGGAAGCGGAACACAAAACCTCCGTTGTCCTCGTGCACTTCGCCGTAGCGGATGGATTCCAGAAACGCCCGCGCGGGGGCGTTCCGCGCCGTGGGCGTGAGGGGAACCGTCACTGTGTAGATGCCCTCGTCGAGGGCGAGCTCCGCCAGCCGGGCGAGAATCCGGTGTTCGACGCCGCGCCCCAGAACGCGGCACGAGAGCAGGAACGAATCCACGTACAGTTCGTTCAGGCGCGTGAACACGATCACCAGCCCGGTGAGCCCGTATTCGCCGAACCGGTCGCTCACCTCCGCGGTGAAAATCCTCACGCCCGGCGTCTGCGCCAGAGCTGCGATCTCGGCCTCCGTGCGCCGGATGGTGGTCGTGTTGAACTGGTTGGTCCGCTGCGTGAGTTGTGCCGCGCGGGGGATCCTCTCCGGATCCAGCGGCTGGACTTCGACGCGCAGATCCAGCGTGGCGAGGAACTCCTCGAGCGACGCCGCCGCCTGCGCCGCCCGCGAGAATTCCAGCGACTGCGCCAGCATCTCCGAACGGCGGCGATCCTCCTCCGTCACCGCAGGATGATCAAACGCCCAGACGTGGTCGAGAAAGGCGGGAAGCTCGGAGATGTCGGCGGGCAGCGCGAGAGAAAGCACGCCGGGGCAGGAGGAGGACACCTCCGCGCATTCCTTCGGATTGTCGTCGAGGAAGATGAACGAGTCGAGGCCCAGGTTCAGCTCGGAGGCGAGCGAGGACAGGTTGATGGATTTCGGATTCCAGTCGATGCGCCATGCGGCGAAGTGTTCCAGGCGAAGCGGGAACTCCGGGTGCGCGTGGAATGTCTCCAGCACGTCGCTGAAATTGTTCTTGGACGCGATGGCGAGCAGCATGCCCGCCTCTCTCTGGGCGAGCAGGAACTCGTGGAGGCGCCGGCGGGGCGGGTCGAGCACAACTCCCGCGGGTCCGTCCTCGCCGCAAATGCCGCGCCACAGCGTATTGTCGAGATCCACCGCAATAACCTTGTAGGGGGGCATGGAGAGCGCGTGGGCGCGGCGCGCGATCACTGTGGCCAGCGCGGCAAACATCTCCTCCGTGTAGGGGATCTGCGCGATTTCAGCTGCCCTGGGATCGTAGACTTCGGCTGGCGGGTACAGCGCCAGAATGTCCCGGTAATGGAAGAAGTGCACGCCGGGAAGCTGCGCAAGAAGCTCCCGCAGGATCTCTTCCGCCTCTGCCACGGACGGCCCTCCGGCCGAAGGGCAAAGAAGGAAGATCAGCGGAGCCTGGAACCGTGGAATCGCAGTGCGCACAGTTTCGGCGATCTGCCTGGCGTTGGCGGCAGCCGCCTCCGAGCGGCGCCGGTCATCGCCTTCGATCCGCGCCAGATCCGCGGCGCGCAGCAAGATCACATTCACGCCACGCCGGTTGGAGGCGAACACGGAACCCGGATCGAGCAGCGTTTGCAGGATCTGGTCGTACGGGGCGAAAACCGTCCCGAATGCGGCCCCGAGCCTGCGCCCCCAGAAGGCAAGGATGGGCTCCAGCGGCTCCGCCGTGAAGGAAGCGGCCACGGCGATGGTGTAGGGCTGGGCAGGATGCAAGGCGGAATCCACGGAAACAGGAACAAGTCCGATGAAGAATGTTTTCAGCGGCGCTGTCTTGGCGGCATCGCCACCTGCCTTCATTGTATCGGCGGGGACCGCTTTCGAGGGGGCCTCGGGTGTTCCCGGGAACGGCTCGCACGCCGGGCGCACGGGCTGGCCGTGTTGGTAGAATCGCGGCTTCGGAATCCCTGCGGGAGACAAAAGAAGCGATGAGCGAAGAGATCAAGTACGTTCTGGACGAGAGCCGGCTTCCGAAGTTCTGGTACAACATTGCGGCGGACCTGCCGCAGCCCGCTCCGCCGGTGTTGCATCCGGGGACGAAGCAGCCGGTGACCCCCGCGGACCTGGAAGTGATCTTCCCGATGAGCCTGATCGAGCAGGAAGTGTCCGTGGAGCGGGAGATCGAGATCCCGAAGCCGGTGCGCGACATCTACCGGCAGTGGCGCCCGACGCCGCTGTATCGCGCCCGGCGGCTGGAGAAGGCGCTCGATACTCCGGCGCGGATCTATTACAAGTACGAGGGCGTCAGCCCGGCGGGCTCGCACAAGCCGAACACGGCTGTGGCGCAGGCCTTCTACAACAAGGAAGCGGGCGTGCGCCGCATCGTCACCGAGACGGGAGCAGGGCAGTGGGGCTCGTCGCTGGCATTGGCGGGCGCGTTTTTCGGGCTGAAGATCGAAGTCTTCATGGTGCGGGTGAGCTACGAACAGAAGCCCTACCGGCGGGCGCTGATGGAGAGCTACGGCGCGCGGTGCGTCGCGTCGCCGTCAACGGAGACCGCCAGCGGGCGGGCGATTCTCGCACAGCGCCCGGATCATCCGGGCAGCCTGGGGATCGCGATCTCCGAGGCTGTCGAAGTGGCGGCGCAAAGCGAAGACACCAAGTACGCCCTCGGCAGCGTGCTGAACCACGTGCTTCTGCACCAGACGGTGATCGGGCAGGAGGCGATCGAGCAGCTGGCGATGGCGGGCGATGAGCCCGACGTTGTGGTTGGCTGCACGGGTGGAGGTTCGAACTTCGCGGGCATCGCTTTCCCATTCATCGGCAGGATGCTGCGGGGCGGAAAGAAGATGCGCATCGTGGCGGTGGAGCCGGCGGCGTGCCCGTCGCTCACGCGCGGCAAGTACGCATACGATTTCGGCGACACGGCGCACCTGACGCCGCTCGTGAAGATGCACACCCTGGGCAGCACCTTCACGCCTCCGGGCTTCCATGCCGGCGGGTTGCGCTACCACGGCATGGCGCCTTTGGTCAGCCACTGCAAGGAGCTGGGGCTGATCGAGGCAAAGGCATACACGCAGCTCAGCTGCTTTGAAGCCGGCGTGATGTTTGCGCGCGCCGAGGGCATCCTGCCGGCGCCGGAGGCCAACCATGCCGTTCGCGGCGCCATCGATGAGGCGCTGCGCTGCAAACAGGAGGGCAGGAGCGAAGTGATCCTGTTCAACCTCTGCGGGCACGGGCACTTCGACATGCAGGCCTACATGGACTACTTCGCCGGCAAGCTGGTGGATCAGGAATACGACGAGAACGAGCTGGCGATGGCGCTTGCCGGGCTGCCTTCGGTCAGCGCCTGAGTCTCTGCGCGCTTTCTTCTCCGGAGAGGAGCCGTCCTGCCGGTGTACAATTAGGAGAACCGGGGCTCCAGATCCGAGTTTCCGAGATAGAAAGCGAGCGTGAGATGATTGTGCATCCCAAGGGGCCGAAGGCCCGGGTTCTGTTGACGAGCGTGTTCGGCCCCTACGCGCAGGATGACGAATACGGGAGCCGCTCCATCAATCCGATGGAGCTCTACCACAACCAGGTGACCCGGGCGCAGGGTCCGTACTCGCTGCGGATGTTCCACCGCTCGTGGGGGATCATGTTCATTCAGGCGAACATCGAGAACCCGTCCACAGTCCTCGACTTCCCCACCCGCGAGCGCTTCGAGCAAGAACTGCAGGAGCACGACTACGACGTCGTCGGGATCAGCTCGATCATTGTCAACGTCGGGAAAGTGCGCGAGATGTGCCGCATTGTGCGGCGGCTGTCGCCGAAGTCTGTCATCGTTGTCGGCGGTCACGTGGCGGCGATTCCGGGGCTCGAGCACATGATCGACGCCGACTACATCGTCAAGGGCGAGGGCGTGCGGTGGATGCGGGAGTTCCTCGGACAAGATCCGCACGCGAAGGTGGAGCACCCGCTGATCGCCTCCGGCTTCGGGCACCGCGTCATGGGGCTGAAGCTGCCCGGCAAGCTGGGTTCGACAGCGGCTACGATCATCCCCTCCGTCGGATGCCCGCTGGGATGTGACTTCTGCACCACGTCCGCGTTTTTCGGCGGCAAGGGGAAGTTCATCAACTTCTTCGAATCCGGGCGCGAGATCTACGAGGCGATGGAGAAGGCGGAGCGGGCGTTCCGCTACAAGTCCTTCTTCGTGATGGACGAGAACTTCCTGCTGCACCGGAAGCGCGCCATGGAGCTGCTGGATTGCATGAAGCAGGGCGGCAAGAGCTGGGACCTGTATGTGTTCTCGTCGGCAAATGCCATCCGCAAGTACAGCATGCAGGAGCTGGTGGAGCTGGGAATCTCGTGGGTGTGGATGGGGCTGGAGTCGCCGCAGAGCGGTTATGCCAAGCTCGCCGGATCCGACACGCTGAGTTTGGTGCGCGAGCTGCGCAGCAACGGCATCCGCGTTCTCGGATCGACGATCGTCGGCATGCACCATCACACGCCGCAGAACATCGGCGAGGAGATCGACTATGCGTGCAAGCACGAAACGGACTTCCACCAGTTCATGCTCTACACGCCGCTGCCCGGCACTCCGCTGCACCAGCGGATGGAGAAGGAAGGCACGCTGATCGACGTCGATCTTGCCGACGTGCACGGGCAGTACAAGTTCAACTGGCGGCATCCGTTCATCAGCCGGGACGATTCGAAGAAGTTCCTCGATTGGGCCTTCTGGCGGGACTTCGAGCTGAACGGCCCCTCGCTGTACCGGATCTGCCGCACCACGCTGGAAGGCGTGAAGAAGTACCGGTTCTACCCGGACTGGCGCGTGCGGGAGCGCTTCGAACGGGAGGCCAGGGCGCTCAGAACTTCCTACGCGGCGGTGCTGTGGGCGATGGAGCGCCATATGCGGCAGAAGAACGCGGAAGTGGCGCAGCGCGTCCACGAATTGCGGGAGGAGATCCGCCGGGAGTGCGGCGCGCTGGCTGCGGCGGTCGGCGCCGCGCTCGGCCCGCTGCTGCTGTGGCTGACGAAACGCGAGGAGAGGAAGCTCGAGAAAGGCGTGGCCTACGAGCCGCAAACCTTCATCGAACGGCGCAATTGGGCGGAAGCCTGAGCAGGAGCTACAGCGCTGCGAGCCTGCGCTGGAAGACGAGCAGATACGCTGCAAGCACCGTCAGCAGAACCCCGCACGAACCCACCACGGCGGAAATGCCGAATACGGGCGTGAGCGCCCCGGCTACGAGGCTGCCAATCGGCATCCCGCCCCGGAAGGCGATGTTGTAAAGGCTCATCACGCGGCCCCGCATCTCGTCGGTGGCGATCAGCTGCACCAGCGAACTCAGCATGGCGAAACAGGCGATGAGCGCCATGCCCCCGAAGAATGCGAAGACGAGGCTGAGGCGGAAGTCCCGGGAAAAGGCGAACAGCGCCTCGAACAATCCCAGAAGAATCAGGCCGATCAGGGCGTCCCGTCCCAGATGCGGGCGCTTTCCCCGGGCGGCGACCAGCAGCGCTCCGGTGATCGCACCGGCAGCCTCGGTCGATAGCAGAACCGTGTAGGTCGTGGCGTCGCCCCCGAACACGTCGCGTGCGAACACCGGCAGGAACACGAGGATCGGGATGCCGAGAAACGTGCAGACGAAGGCGACGAGGATCACCGGCAGCATCCCCGGACGGCTGCGGATGAACACCAGGCCCTTTTTCATGGAATCCATCACGGACTCCTGCGAGGGCGCGGGAATGAAGCGCACCTGAATCAAAAGCAGCGACGCGATCACGGCCATGTAGGAGAGCCCGTTCAGCCCGAAGCACCACGCAGCGCCGAGATGCGTGAGCGCCAGCCCGCCGATCACCGGGCCGATCACGCGGGCGAGATTGAACTGGATCGAGTTCATCGCAATGGCGTTCGGCAGGTGGTCGCGCGGCACCAGAGAGGGGATCAAAGACTGATAGGCGGGAGCTCCGAACGCTTGCGCTGTTCCGACGATGAACGACAGCGTCAGGATGTGCCACACCCGCGCATATCCCGACGCCAAGAGGGCTGCCAGCAGGAAGGCGCAGGTCATCTGCACGCACTGCGAGGCGACCAGAAGGCGGCGCCGGTCAATGCGGTCCGCCGCAACGCCGGCGAACAGCGCCAGCAGAAAAATCGGAATTTCCCCAAGGAAGTTGTCCAGCCCCAGATAGAACGCGGAGCCCGAAAGCTGGAGCACCAGCCAGCTTTGGGCGAGCTTCTGCATCCACGTGCCGATGCTCGACACGAAGGCGCCCGACCACATCAGCCGGAAGTCGCGGTAGTGGAATGCAGAAAAGATGCGTCGGAGCAAGGCGCAGATCCGTCAGGGCAGCGGCGCGGGCCTCGAGATGAGATGCAGCAGATTGCCGTCCGGATCAGTGAAAAACAGCAGCCTGTTGCCCGAGAGGTTCAGGGGTTCGGAGACGATGTTGACGCCTTTCTTCCTGAGGTCTGCGGCTGCCTCGTCGAAGTCTGTCACCGAGACGGCCAGATGGCGCAAGCCGGGCGTCTTCATCTGCGCGGGAAGGGCGTCGCCCTGGCTGGGGATGATCTCGAGCATCGCGCCGTTGGGCGCCTTCACAAAGTAGTTGCCGTCGTACTCGTAATTGATGCGGAAGCCCAGCGTGTCGACGTACCACTGCGCCAGCCGCTGCGGGTGGGGCGAGGCGATCGCCGTGTGTTCCAGTCCCGTGTACAGCATACAACCGGAGTGTAGCAAGGGATTCGATGCCGGTCCGCTCAGGGGGCGCTCGACAACCGCACGGATAGCAGAGTAGCGATCGACGAGAATGGACTAGACTATCCCAGAGGTGGCACTCCCATGCCGAGTCCGCGCAGCATCCACGTCAAGAACTTTGGCCCCATCGTTGAGGCGCACGTGGAATTGGGGGATGTGACGGTTATTGTCGGCCCTCAGGCCGCAGGCAAGAGCCTGTTTCTGCAGCTTCTCAAGCTGCTGATTGATCGACCTTGTATCGTCAATGAGTTGAGGCGGAACAACCTCTTTTGGGATGCCAAGAAACCAGAGGAGTTTTTTCGCATTTACTTTGGTGAGGGACTCGGAGGCGTGTGGACGAAGAGTACCGAGGTCTCTCTCAACGAACAAAATGTCTCAGCCATGACGCTGAGTAGCCCGAAGTGCAAGCCCAGAGATCCATACGTTTTCTATTTGCCTGCGCAGCGCGTAATGGCTTTGCGGGATGGCTTGACTCATCCGTTTTCAGATTTCCGGGCAGGTGATCCCTACGTAGTCCGCTCCTTTAGCGACAATATTCACCGGCTTGTGCAGACGGAATTCGCAAGCAGATCTCTCTTGTTTCCCTCGGAAGGAAGAATGAACCAGGCAATCCGCAGAGCCCTGGCTCAAGCGCTCTTCGGTTCCTTTGAGCTCCTGTTGGACCGGACAGAGGCTCAACGGAGGTTCGTCCTGAAGGGTGATGGGGCGAATCTGCCATTCATGAACTGGTCTGCGGGACAGCGCGAATTTACACCTCTGCTTCTGGGGCTCCTGTGGCTGATGCCTGCGGGTGGTGCGCAGCGCCGGGACGAAATCCAGCACGTCGTGATAGAAGAGCCAGAGATGGGTTTGCATCCAAAGGCAATCTCCGCATTCCTTCTCGTCGTCCTGGAGTTGCTGCGCAGGGGATACCGCGTTTGCATCTCCACGCATTCTCCTCATGTTCTGGATGTAATCTGGGCGCTCAGGGTTTTCCAGGAATATTCTGCGGAGCCAAGGGACGTTCGGCGGATCTTCAGCATCAAAAGCGGGCCTTTCATCGACGAAGTTGCGAGAACGGCGCTCGGGAAATCTTACAAGACATATTACTTTCCATCAGGCGATAAAGCCGTAGACATTTCTGACCTTGATCCCGGTCATGAATCGGAAGAGGTGCGAGGCTGGGGTGGGTTGACTGCATTTACCGCGAACATCGGCGATGTCATTGCGGAAGTCGTATCCAGGAGCGGGCGCCGATGAGCATCCTTCGAGAATGCGTTCTCCGTATCCCCGGCCTCGATCGGGCTGCGCTCGGCGAGGGGAAGAAGGCGTTGAAGCCCGGGCACTCGGAGGCCGTGAGTGCTGCTCCCGGTTGGCAGTTTGAGGCTTCTGTTGATCTCGACGGTGGGCTGCGGGAGTGCTTTCCGAGCGCCAATCGCTGGGACTACGGTCTGGAGATCCGGGGAGCGAACCGGAGGCGGCGAATTGAGTGGGTTGAATTCCACCCAGCATGCTCCAGCGACGTTGACACGGTGATCAAGAAGAAAGAGTGGCTCGAAGAACTACTCCGCGACATTCCTTCGTGCCCCGCATTGTGCAGTTGCAACTTGCACTGGGTGGCAACTGGTGCGGTCAAGATTGATTTTCAACGGCGTAGGCGGATGGCGCAGGCCGGACTGAGAATGCCCAGAAAGACGTTGCGGCTTCCCGTTTCTTCCGACGGACTATAGTGCGCACAGGAGCCTGAAAACGGTCGAGGCGATCGCCGTGTGTTCCAGTCCGGTGTACAGCATACAACCGGAGTGTATGCAAGCCGCCCCGTGGCGCACGATGAACAGAGATACGGCCCGGAAACGTCCCGGAGCGCAGCGGCCATCGGATATGCTTTCCTGAGGAGCCCACGCCCATGCTCACGAGGAGAGAGTGGATGGCGGGCGCGCCCGCAGTACTGCGGGGCGCGGCTGCGCAAGCCGGCAGGCGCCGGAATGTGATCTTCATCCTGAGCGACGACCACCGCTACGATGCGATGGGATTCATGAAGGCTCAGCCGTGGCTCAGAACGCCGCAGATGGACCGGATGGCGGCGGAAGGCGCGCACTTCGCCAACGCATTTGTCACCACGGCGCTCTGCAGCCCGAGCCGGGCGACAATCCTAACCGGCGTTTATGCGCACCGCCACCGCATCGTGGACAACAACACGGCCATTCCGAAGGGCACGGTCTTCTTCCCGTCCTATTTGCAGAAGGCGGGCTACAAGACGGCATTTTTCGGCAAATGGCACATGGGCAACGAGGGCGATGACCCACAGCCGGGCTTCGACCACTGGGTCAGCTTCCGGGGGCAGGGAACCTACAATCCCTCGGCCGACGGGCTGAACATCAACGGCAGGCGCGTGCCGCAGAAGGGATACATCACGGACGAACTGACCGATTACGCCCTGCAGTGGCTGGATTCCCTGCCGAAAGGCCAGCCGTACTTCCTCTATCTTTCACACAAGGCCGTGCATGCGGAGTTCGAGCCCGCGCCGCGGCACAAGGGGATGTACAAAGACGCGCAGTTCATCTACCCGAAGACGATGGCTGCCGAGGGCGAGTATGCGCAGGGCCGGCCCATGTGGGTGCAGAACCAGCGCAACTCGTGGCACGGCGTGGAGTACCCCTATCATTCCGATCTCGACATCGGCGAATATTACAAGCGCTACGCGGAGACGCTGATGGCCGTGGACGAGAGCATCGGACGCGTCCTGGATGCGCTGAAAGCGCGGGGCGAGCTGGACTCCACGCTGGTCGTCTACATGGGCGACAACGGCTTTGCCTTCGGCGAGCACGGGCTGATCGACAAGCGGACAGCCTACGAAGAGTCGATGCGCGTGCCGCTGCTGGCGCGCTGCCCGGAGCTGTTCGGCGGCGGGCGCAAGGTGGAGGAGGTCGTGGCGAATCTCGACATCATGCCCACGGTGCTGGAAGCATGCGGCGTGCCGGCGCCCAAGGGCATCGACGGCATGAGCTGGTTGCGGCTCCTGCGCGGCGAGCGGGCGGGCTGGCGCAGCGAGCTTCTCTACGAGTATTACTGGGAGCGCAATTTCCCGCACACCCCCACCATTCATGCCCTGCGAACGGACCGCTACAAGTACGTCCGCGTGCACGGGCTGTGGGACCTCGATGAGCTGTATGACCTGAAGGAAGACCCGCTGGAGAGCCGCAACCTGATCCTTCGGCCCGAGTTCAGGAAGACCGCCGACGAGCTGAGAGCGCGGCTCTGGAAGGTTCTCGAAGAGACAGGAGGGATGTACATCCCGCTGCAGCCCGACCGCGGCCCGCAGTTCCATCTGCGCCACCCGGACCGCTCCAAGGCTGCGGAGTTTCCCGAGGCGCTGAAACCGCGGCTCCGGCGCGCGGAGCCGGTCCATCGCTGAGCTGGCGCGGGCGGAACGCTACACTGGGAAACATGGACCTGAAAGGGAAGCGTGTCGCCATTTTCGTCGACCAGCAGTATCAGGAAATGGAGGTTTGGTACCCGTACTACCGGCTCATCGAGGCGGGCGCCGAGGCGCACTTCATCGCGGCGGAGGCGCCGAAAAGCTATCCGTCGAAGACGGGTTATCCCTGCGTTTCGCACAAGACCTACGAAGCCGTGCGCGCGGCGGACTATGACGGCGTCATCGTTCCCGGCGGATTCGCGCCGGACTTCATCCGGCGGCACCCGGCATCGAGCCGCTTCATCGCGGAGATGAACGCCGAAGGCAAGCTCGTGGCGGCAATCTGCCACGGTCTGTGGTGCCTGTGTTCGGCGAACGTGCTGCGGGGCAGGCGCTGCACGTCGTTCTTCGCCATCAAGGATGACGTGGTGAACGCAGGCGGTCTCTGGGAGGACAGCGAGGTGGTCGTGGACGGCAATCTGGTCTCCTCGCGCAAACCCGACGATCTGCCGGCGTTCATGAAAGCCTGCATGCAAGTTCTCAAGAGCCGGTAACGCGCATGGCGATTCCGGCGGCGATCCACGCAAGCGGGCTGCGCAAGCTCTACGGCGACTTCGAGGCGGTCCGGGGGATTGACTTCGAGGTAGCAGAAGGCGAGATCTTCGGCTTGCTCGGGCCGAACGGCGCCGGCAAGACCACGACCGTCGAGATTCTGGAAGGGCTGCGGCAGCGCAGCGCCGGGGAGGTTTCCGTTCTGGGCTGCGATCCGGAAAAGGAAACGGATGCGGTGAAGGACCGCATCGGCGTGGCGCTGCAATCCACGAACCTGCCGGACAAGATCCGGGTGCGCGAAGCCGCCGAGTTGTTTGCCGCTTTCTACACGAGATCCGTGGATGTCGACGCGCTGCTCAGGCGGCTGCAGCTCTGGGAGAAGCGGAACGCCTACTACAGCACTCTTTCCGGAGGGCAGAAGCAGCGTTTGGCGCTTGCGCTGGCGCTGGTCAACGATCCCGAGCTGGTCTTTCTGGACGAGCCCACCACGGGGCTGGATCCGCAGGTACGCCTGGAGATCCACACGCTGATCGGCAAGCTTCGGGAGCAGCGCAAGACAGTGCTTCTCACAACGCACTACATCGAGGAAGCCGAACGGCTGTGCGACCGCGTGGCAATCATCGATGAGGGGCGGATCGTGGCCATGGGCGCCCCGCGCGAGCTGCAAGACCGCGTGCTCGGCCACGCCCGCGTGGAGGTAAAGACTGCGGCGCCGATGCCCGAGGAGCTTCCCGAAGCGTGGCGCGAGGGCGTGGCGACATCTTTCAGCGACGGGCGCAAGATGCTGTACGCTTCGGCAGAAAAGCCGGCGCGAGTCGTCGTGGAGCTGGTGAAGTGGCTGGAGGCGGCGGGAGTCGAAATCGAAGACCTGCACATCCGGCGCCCGACGCTGGAAGACGTCTTTCTGGAACTCACCGGCAAGAGCCTCAGGGAGTAGCAGTGCGGCTCAGAGCTTACGGCGCCTATATCAAGATCACGCTGAAACTGACTCTGCGGGACCGCGTGGTCCTGTTTTTCAACTACCTGATGCCCCTGCTCTTCTTCATCGCCTTCGGCGAAGGGCTGGGCGCAGCCACAAGCTCCGGTGCGATGTCGCAGACGGTCAGCATGGTGCTGATGTTCGGCGTGCTGGGCACGGGCTTCTTCGGCGGGGGCATCCGCGCGACGATGGATCGCGAGGCCGGCATTCTGCGCCGCTTCAAGGTGGCGCCTATCTCGCCGGCGCCGCTGCTGGTGGCATCTCTGGTGACGGGCTGGGCCGTGTTCCTGCCCTCCGTCTTCCTGTTCCTCTCCCTGGCGCGCTGGCGTTACGGGTGGGACCAGCCGCTGAATCTCGCGTCGCTGTTGATTGTGACCAGCGTCGGCGTGCTGGCGTTCCGCAGCATGGGGTTGATCATCGCCTCGGTGGTCAACAGCATGCAGGAAAGCCAGATCATCGCGCAGCTGCTCTACATGCCGATGCTGTTGCTTTCCGGCGCCGCCGTGCCGCTGCACATCTTCCCTGAATGGCTCCAGAAACTGGCGCAGTTCCTCCCCGCCACGCACCTTTACCTCGGCACGCAGGGAATTCTTGTGCGCGGGGAGACGGCTTGGGACAACCGCGCGGCGGTCGGCTCCATGCTGCTGGCGATGGCGGCGGGCCTTGTGATCAGCATCAAGCTGTTCCGCTGGGAAAAGGACGAGAAGGTAAAACCGGCGGCCAAGCTGTGGCTGGCGGGAATCATGCTTCCGTTCGTGCTGATCGGCGCCTGGGAAGTGCACCGTGGCGGAAATGAACGCAAGATGCGCATCCTCGAGCGCCAGACGAGGCGCTCGCAGAGCTGGCTGATTCGCGATGCCAGGATCTTCGAGGGCGGCGGAGAGTGGATCGAGCGCGGCGCCGTCCTGATTCGCAACGGGAAGATCGAACGCGTCTACCGCGGCGCCGCGCCGGAGCCGAAGGAAGTGCGGGCGGAGGGGATCGAAGCGGGCGGACGCACGCTGCTGCCGGCGCTGATCGACTCCGGCGTGGTTCTGATGAGGCCGGGCGCAAAGGAGCCGCCTCAGGATCTGGAAAGCGTGCTCTCCGGCTATGTGTATTGGGGCGTGGGCGCGATTCAGGCGCTGCCGGATCCTCTTGGCGTGGCCGAGCAATACCGAAAGAAGGTCGATGAGGGGGAGGTCATCGGCCCGGAGATCCTGCCCGGCGCGTGGGTCCCGCCCTTCAGCCTTGCGGCGGCGGAGGCCGAGGCTGGAGAGCTTGCCATCCTGAAGCAGGATCTGGCGCGGCAGTTCTTCTCTGACGGCTACCTCCGGGCGCTTGCGGCCACGGGAGAGCGCCGTCCCAGGTCCCCGCAGGCCTACGCTGCGGCCGCGGCAAGGCTGCGGGAGCTGTGGCGCCGGGGCGAGCTTCCTGCGCCGTCCGGCGCGGCCGGGGGCTGGCTGGGGTTGCACGGACCTGCGCTGCTGCGGGAGCTCGAGCTGTGGCAAAAGGAAGGCGTGCCTGCGGCGGAGATCCTGCGCGCGGCCACGGCGCTTGCGGCCGCGCGCGCCGGGGCTGGCGCGAGGCTGGGCCGCGTGAAAGAAGGGTACGAGGCGACGCTCCTGATCGTGGAGGGCGATCCGCTGGAGGACGTCCGGTCCCTGGGCAGAATCCACACCGTGCTGGTCCGCGGAGAGCGCGTGTCGCGGGGGGAGCTGGCCAACCAAAACAAAAGCAGCGGAAAATGATTTATACAAAAAAGCCCCCGGGGGCCGGGCTCAGGGTCGGCCTCCGGGGGTGAAGCGTTTCAGCGCAAAAACCTGTTCCTATTGCGGCGGAGAGCCGCTCCCGTCCCCGCTGCCGCCGGCATCCAGCCAGTCCGGGCGGCGCAGCACCTCGCGCGGGCGGGCGCCGTCGGGCGGCCCGATGATCCCTTCCTTTTCCATCCTGTCCAGCATCCTCGCGGCGCGCCCGTAGCCGATGCGGAGGCGCCGCTGCAGGATGGATGTGGAAGCCTTGCCCAGCTGGCACACGATGCGCACGGCTTCGGCATAGAGAGGATCGTCATAGCTCTCCATGTCGTCCTCCGTTTCTTCCTCGTCGTCCGACGGCGGCGCGAGGAGGTACGACTGGTCGTAGTCCGGCTGCGCCTGGCTGCGCCAGAAGTCGACCACTTCGTTGATCTCGCTCTCGGTTACGAAGGCGCCATGGATGCGGACCAGTCTCGAGGAGCCGGGCGGCAGGAAGAGCATATCGCCCTTGCCGAGCAGATGCTCGGCGCCGGAGACGTCCAGCACGGTGCGCGAGTCCACCCGCGTGGCTACCCGGAAGCTGATCCTCGCGGGGAAGTTCGCCTTGATCAGCCCGGTGATGACATCGACGCTCGGCCGCTGCGTGGCGAGGACCAGATGGATGCCCACTGCGCGCGCCATCTGCGCGAGGCGGATGACGGACTCCTCGACGCCCGCGCGCTCCAGCATCATCAGGTCGGCCAGTTCGTCGATCACGATCAGGATGTAGGGCAGCGGACGCTCCGGCTCCGCCGCCTCCGCGCCCTGTTGTTCGTCGAACAGCGACAGCGGGCGCTCGTTGAGCTCGCGGATCTTCTTGTTGAACTGCTCGATGTTCCTCACGCCGTAGGAGGCCAGCAGTTTCAGGCGCCGGTCCATCTCGAAGACCGCGTTCCGCAGCGCGTTCACGGCCTTCTTCGGTTCGATGATCACCGGCGTGAGCAGGTGCGGGATGCCGTCGTAGATGCCCAGCTCTACGCGCTTCGGATCGATCAGGATCATGCGCACCTCGTCCGGCGTGGACTTGTAGAGCACGCTCATGATCAGCGCGTTGAGCATCACGCTCTTGCCGCTGCCCGTGGAGCCGGCGATCAGCAGGTGGGGCATCCGCTCCAGCTCGGCCACGCGGATGCGCCCCGTGATGTCCTTGCCGAGCGCGAACGTCAGGCGCGATGGAGAATCGATGAAGTCATCGGACTCCAGAATCTGCCGCAGGCTGATGGTTTCGCGCCGCGTGTTGGGCACTTCGATGCCCACGGTGGGTCTTCCGGGGATCCGCTCGATCAGGATCGATTCCGCCTGCAGGCCGAGGCAGAGGTCCTCGCTGAGCGTCGTGATCTTGGAGATTTTCACGCCGGCGTCGGGCTTGAACTCGAAAGTCGTCACCACAGGGCCCGGGTTGATCTGCACCACGTTGCCGTAGACGTTGAATTCCTCCAGCTTGCTGCGAATGCGGCCGGCGATCTCTTTCAGCTCCTCCGAGTCGTAGCCCTCCCGCTCCGGCGGCGGGCTGAGCAGCCGCGTGGGCGGCAGCTTGTAGAAGGCGCGGCGCGCGGCGTCGTCTTTCGTACTCCGTTTCGGTTTGGATGTGTGTGCCGGCTCGGGCTCTTCCAGCGGCCGGATGGGAATCTCTTCCTCCGCCTCGCCGGCGGGCGGGGCCGGTGGCGGCTCGACGATCGGCGGCGATTGTTGCAGAAGATCCCCGGCGGCTTCGAGATCGGCAGTCAATCCGGCGGGCGAGACGGCCACAGCGGCGCCGGCAGCAGCAGCCGCTGCCGCTGCCCGGCGCGGCGGCTCAGGCTCGGAAACAGCCGGCTCTTCGGGCGCCATCTCGACCGCGGGCCGTTGCCTCCGCTTCGGCGACCATGCGGCAAGGCGCGGCTCGATCCATCCTGCCATCCGGTCCAGCGAGAACGAGGAGATCAGGTAGATGGAGAGCACCACCAGAAGACCCAGGAGAATCGCCGTGCCCGCCGTGTTGAGCACGGACTGCAGCGAAGAGGCAACGAGGAATCCGAACAATCCTCCCGCGGCAAACGAGGTGCCCAGGACGCTGCCAGCCTGTGCAAGTTCCAGAGCGGCGGCAGCCGAGAGAATCAACAGCCCGTAGCCCGTGATGCGGACGACCGGAGACGTGAGAGGGCGGTGGCGCAACCAGCGGAATCCCGTCCATCCCAGCAACGCCGGCAACAGCCACGCCGCCAGCCCGACCGACTGGAAGAGCAAATCCGAAGCGAACGCGCCAACCGCGCCAATCTTGTTCGCTGCCGGCTGCCTGCCCGTCGCCGTGTTCCAACCTGGATCCAGGGGATCAAAAGAGGCGAGCGCAAACAGCAGCGCCAGAGCGCACGCAAGGCAGACAATGCCTGAGAATTCCCGAAGCCGGGAGGGTGCTGTTATTGGAATTGTGTTCATTCCGCCAGCCGGCGGAAAATAGCCAGAGCGAGAACGAGTATACCAAAAACGATGCGATATGCAACAAAAAACCGCAGGGTTCTGTGCCGGAGGAAGCGGAGAAACCAGGCGATGACGGCGCATCCGGTGGCGGCGCTGAGCGCCATCGCCGCAAAGAAAACGCCGCGCTCCCCCTGCGGGATGCCGCCAGCGCGGTAGAGGTCGAAGAAGGCGTCGGCAGCCGCCGCGCCGATGGCGGGCGTGCCCAGCAGGAACGAGAAGCGCGCGGCAGAGGCGCGGTCCAGCCCGCGGAACAGCCCCGCCACCAGCGTGATGCCGCTGCGCGAGGTGCCGGGAATCACCGCCAGCGCCTGTGCCATGCCCACCGCCATCGCGTCGCGCCAGCCGACCTCGCCGATCCCGCGCGAGAACCGCGCGCTCCGCTCCGCCCACGCCATCAACAGCCCGACGAGGATCAGCATCGTGCCGATGACCCAGGGAGTGCGGAACACCGTTTCCGCGGCGTCCTTCAGCAGCAGCCCGGCGATGCCCACGGGCACGGTTCCCGCGGCCAGCATCCAGAGCATGTGCCGCGGAACGTCCTCCTCTGCGCCGCTTCGGGGACGCCCGATTGCGGCGGCGAAAATCCGCACCCAGTCTTTGCCGAAGTAGAGGAGCACCGCCAGCAGAGTGCCGAAGTGCAGGGCGATGTCGAATGCAAGGCCCTGATCTTTCCACCCAAGCAGCCACGGCGCAAGAGCCAGATGCGCGGAGCTGCTGATGGGCAGGAACTCCGTGAGGCCCTGCAGAATGGCGAGGATCGCTGCCTGGTGGACGGGCATAATGGAAAAGGACCATGGTAGCGCACAACGCGCCGCCGCCGTTTATGACAAACACGAAAATCATTGCGACGCTGGGCCCCGCAACGTCCTCGCCGGAGATGATTCGGAACCTGATCGCTTCAGGCGTGGACGTTTTCCGCCTCAATGCCTCTCATGGCACGGCGGAGTGGCGGGCGGAGATGATTCGCACCGTGCGCGCTGTCAGCGCGGACGCTGCCTTCCCCGTTGGCATCTTGCTGGATCTTCAGGGGCCCAAGATCCGCCTGGGCACATTCGAGGGCGGGTCCGCGTTTCTGGAGGAGGGCGCCGATTTCGTGATCACGACGGAGGAGATCGAGGGAGACGCAACGGCGGCGTCCACCACCTACAAGGACTTCGCCAAGGATGTGAAGCCGGGCGACCGCGTCCTGCTCGCCGACGGAGCGCTGGAGCTGCGGGTGCTGGAATCCGACGGAGTGAAGGCGCGGTGCCGCGTCGTGCGCGGCGGCGTGATTACGGACAAGAAGGGGATCAACCTTCCCGGCGCCCAGTTGTCCACCCCCTCTTTGACCCGGCGGGACATGGAAGTCCTGCAGGCTGGGCTTGAGGAGGGAATCGACCTCGTGGCGCTCTCCTTTGTCAGGCGGTCGTCGGATATCCTGCGCCTGCGGCTGTTTCTCGAGGAAAAGGGCGCGAATCTCCCGATCGTGGCGAAGATCGAGAAACCGGAGGCGGTGGAGAACCTGAAGGACATCCTGGCCGAGGCCGATGGCGTCATGGTGGCGCGCGGGGATCTGGGCGTGGAATGCCCGATGGAAAAAGTTCCTTTCATCCAGAAATCGATCATCGAACAGGCGCGAAGAGCGGGGAAATTTGTGATCACGGCGACGCAAATGCTGGAGTCGATGATCGAGAATCCTTACCCGACCCGCGCGGAAGTGAGCGACGTCGCCAATGCCATTTACGACGGCACGGACGCCGTAATGCTCAGCGGGGAGACCTCCGTGGGCAAGTACCCTGTGGAGGCCGTACGCGTGATGGACCGCACGGCGCATGAGGCCGAGCTTTCGCTCAGCCGCCTGGGATTCCGCGAATTGCCGCGCCGCGATTCCGTCACGCACGCCGAGATCGTGGCGGACGCCGCATTTCACGCGGCCCGGTTGGCCGGGGCGCAGGCGATTGTCGTGTTCTCCGCGTCCGGAACGTCCGCGCGTCTGGTGGCGCGCTACCGGCCGCCTGTGCCCATCTACACCTTCACGCCGTCGCAGGCGGCCGCCCGCGCGCTGGCTGTCGTCTACGGCGTTCACGCCATTCCGCAGCCCCATGTCTCTTCCACAGACGAAATGATGGCCCTCATGGACCGCGTCCTTCTGGAGCGAGGCCTGGTGAAGCCCAGGGACGCCGTCGTGTTCGTGGCCGGCCAGCCCATCGGCCGCCCGGGCACCACGAACATGATGAAACTCCACCGCGTGGGCGAAGCCGTCTGATCCTCGCTTGACTGTTGTAAACAATTTCTGATTTTCCGAACGGCCGGCCCCCTCGCCCGTTCATGATGGAAGAGCGTTTTTACTGGAGGGGCCATGAGCCTGAAGAACCTTGGGATTGCTGTCGCCGGCTGTTTGCTGGCAGCAACGGGAGGTGCCGGCGCGTGGATCGCGCTGGCAACTCCGAAATCGAGACCCGCGCCGGACATCCGCGTCGCGTCCACGCCGGAGCGAATTGCGCGCGGCCAATATCTGTTTCATCACGTAGCGGATTGCGCTGGCTGCCACAGCCCGCGCGATGCGTCGAAGTTCTCCATGGTCCCCGTGCCGGGCAAGACCGGTTCGGGATTTGTTTTTCCTGCCGAGCTCGGGTTTCCGGGAAGAATCGTCGGCGCGAATATCACGCCGGACGTCGAGACCGGCATCGGAGGCTGGACGGACGGCGAAAAGATCCGCGCCATTCGCGAGGGGATTTCCCGCGACGGCAGGGCGCTGTTCGCCTTCATGCCGTTCAAACAGTTCGCGAGGTTCAGCGACGAGGACATCTTCTCTCTCGTCGCCTACCTGAACTCCCTGCCGCCCGTGAAGAATGCCCTGCCGAAGACGGAGCTGCAGTTTCCCGTCAGCGTTTTTTCACGATTCGAACCCGCACCCGTGCTCGAGCCGCCGCATCCTCCCTCTCCCAGTGACCGCGTGCGCTACGGGGAGTTCCTTGCAGGCGTCGCGGGTTGCCTCGAGTGCCACTCGGAATTGAAGAACGGCAAGCCGCTGCCCGGGAAGGAGTTTGCCGGCGGCCATGAATTCGCCATCGGCCGCTTCGTGGTCAGAAGCGCCAACCTGACGCCGGATGACGACTCCGGCATCGGCAAGTGGAGCGAGGAGCGTTTCGTCAGAAGATTCCGCGATTACGGCTCCCTGACTTACGAATCCGCCCCGCGCGCCGTGCAGGAGAACTTCACGGTGATGCCCTGGTTCGGCTACGCGCAGATGAAGGAGGAGGACCTGCGTGCGATCTACGCATTTCTGCGGACGCTGGAGCCCGTCTACAACCCCGTGGTGATGCACCCGCAGCTCGCTATGCAATCCAACTGAAGGCGGGGCAGGCGCGGCTCTGGCAGAATAAAGTTTCCGCCAGACGGAGCCGCATGACGCCCCTGCATCCTCACATCGAAGCCGTGCTCGCGGCGATGGTTCTCATCGCCGCCTTCACGGATCTCAAGCGCCGGGAAATTCCCAACTGGCTCACGCTGGGCGGCATCGTGGCCGGCCTGGCGCTGAATGTCTGGACTGCCGGGCTGGCAGGGCTGAAAACCGCCGGAGCCGGGTTGGGCCTCGCGGCGCTCATCTTCCTCCCGCTGTTCCTCATGCGATGGCTCGGCGGGGGGGACGTGAAGTTGATGGGCGCCATCGGGGCGCTCGCCGGCGCGCAGTACATGCTCGTCATCTTTGTCATCGATGCGATTCTGGGTGGCGCCGCCGCTCTGGTGCTGGTCATCGCCCGGGGAAGGTTCGCGAAAACGCTGCGGAACATTCCCCGCATGTTCCGTTTGAAGCGGGACAGCGAGCTGGAAGCCGGCGGAGAGAAATCGATGGGGCTGCCGCGGGCGGTGACCATCGCGGCAGCCACGCTTCTTGTGCTCTGGGGCGCTACTCGAGCACCGGCAGGATAACCGCGCTCGCCGCCTGTTTCGAGCGGTAGACGCGGTGCGTCGCGCGGATGAAGTCCGACGCCTTCGCCTCGTGGATGCGCACGAACTTTTGCGGATTCCGGTCGACCAGCGGGAACCACGAGCTTTGCACATGCACCATGATGCGGTGGCCGCGGCGGAACGTGTGGAAGACATCGGGCAGCTCGAACTCCACCAGCTCCATCTTTCCGGGCGTGAACGGCGCCGGTTTGTCGAAACCGTTGCGGAAGCGCCCGCGGAAGGGCTCGCCGCGCACGAGCATCTGATAGCCGCCCATGCGGATCTCTTTCGGGTTGGGCTGCGGATCGGGCGCGTCATTCGGAAAGACGTCCACGAGTTTCACCACCCAGTCGGCGTCCGTGCCCGTTGTGGAGACATGCAGGACGGCCCTGAGCGGACCAGCTACCCGGACGTCGCTTTCCAGCGGCTCCGTCTGATACACCAGCACGTCCGGCCGCGTGGCTGCGAAGCGCTGATCGTCGGTCATGTAGTTGTAGTTCATGCCGCGGTCGATGTACGGCAGGAACGGCACGGGGCGGTTCGGGTCTGACAGGTACTCGTCGAAAGCCTCCAACGCGGCGGGCGGCTCCGTGGAAAGGCGCCCCTCTTCGCGGAAGTAGAAGGTTCTCTTCCGCGCCTCCTTCGGCGGCCAGGCGTCCATCCGGTGCCATTCGTTGCGCCCGGTTTCGAAGACAAACGCCTCCGGAAGCGGCCTGGCCGGAGTTTCGCCCTTCAGATGCTGTGCGAAGAACGGATACTCGATTTCGTCCTGGAAGAACTTCGAGGTATTCACTGCGAAGCTGATGTTGCCCAGCGATGTGCCATCCGATCGGGCCCAGCCGCCATGGCTCCACGGCCCTTCCACCAGCAGGTTCACGGCGCCCGGATTCTGCTTTTCGGCCGACTCGTACAGCCGCAGCGGGCCGTAAACGTCCTCGGCGTCGAACCAGCCGCCTACGGTCAGCATGGCAGGCTTCAGGTTGGTCAGATATTGACGCAAATCGCGGGATTTCCAGAAATCATTGTAGGTGTCGTTTTCCAGCAGCTCGCGCCAGAATTTCACCTGGCCCTTGAACAGCTTTTCGTCATAATTCGCCAGCGGCCCCATCGACATATGGAATGTATAGGCGTCCGGCCCGTCGATCTCGAAGCGCGAACCGGCCAGGACTCCCTCTTCCGGCCTCGGCCTTCCGAATGCACCCAGGAAGTTGAAAGCGTGCACGAGGAAGAGCGCGCCGTTGTGGCGGAAATCGTCCCCGATGAACCAGTTGATGACGGGCGCCTGCGGGGATACGGCCTTCAGCGCCGGGTGGGCATCGATCGCCCCCATTGCGGCATAGAAACCCGGGTAGGAGATGCCCCACATGCCGACACGTCCGTTGTTGCCCGGAATGTTTTTCACCAGCCAGTCGATCGTGTCGTAAGTGTCTGACGACTCGTCCACGTCGGTCTTTGATTTCTTGACGGGAATGTGAGGCCGGACATGCACAAATTCCCCCTCGCTGCGGTGGCGGCCGCGCACGTCCTGATAGACGAAAATATAGCCGTCCCGCATGAACTTTTCGCTCGCTGGCCCGAGATTTGTACGGTAATTCTCCGGTCCGTACGGCGCCACGGAATACGGCGTGCGCAGAAGAAGGATGGGGTACGTGCGGCTCTTGTCCTTGGGCACATAGATGGACGTGAAGAGCCGCACGCCGTCGCGCATCGGGATCAGCACTTCATGCTTGGTGTAGTGCTGCCGGATGTAGGCGGCTCGCTCCTGAACCTGTGGCGGAGGCTGCGGGGCAGCCGTCCGCGGCTGGCCGAACGCCAGCAAACCGGCAAACAGGGAAAGCAGGCAGCGTCTTGTGATCATGGAGCGTCCTTCTATCGAAACAGCAGAAACAGGCGCATGGCGCCGTGGTAACTCGCTTCCACCATCCACCGGCCGATGCCGGTGGAGAACATCACGACAAACAGCAGGATGAAACCGAAGCGCGACAACTCCACATAGACCGCCACCGGAATGCGGGCGGCGATGAGGAGCTTCGAGCCGTCGAGCGGCGGGATCGGGATCATGTTGAACAGCGCGAGGAACAGGCTGATAAACGCCGCCCGGAACAGGATCTCCGTGCCGAAGGGCCACGCCACGGCGATCAGCGCCAGCACCACGGCGAAAACCACGTTGCTGGCCGGCCCGGCCAGCGCGACCGCCAGCAAACCGTTGGCGCCGCCGCGCAGCCGCGCGGGATTCGTGTTCACCGCCTTGCCCCAACCGAAGAACACTCCGCCGAACAGCGACGAAAGCAGCGGCACCAGCACCGTGCCCACCCAGTCGACATGCGCCAGCGGGTTCAGCGTCACCCGCCCCTCCAGCCGCGGCGTGTCATCGCCGAGACGGTCCGCCACGAACGCGTGCGCGAACTCGTGCGGCGTGGTGAGGATCCAGAAGATGATGACGTTCAGCAGCGCCTCGGGGACGTTCAGTGCCATCAGTTGTCCTTCGCGCGGTATTTCTCGAACCAGGCAAGCAGATACAGCTGCTGCATCAGCTGGTGCGACGGGCGCCGCCAGCCGTGGAACTCCTCGGGAACCCGCACAAGCAACGTCTCCTTCTTCAGCAGTTTCAATGCCCGGTAGTACTCCTCGCTCTGCGAGATCGGCGTGCGAAGATCCGCCTCGCCCGTCATCACCATGGTCGGCGTGGTCACGTTGGCCACATAGTGCAGCGGCGAGCGCACCGCGTACTCCATCGGATCCTCCCACGGCTTCTTGCGGAACTGGTCGTACCACATCACACCGTCGGTCGTGCCGACGAAGCTGTGCCAGTTGATCACCGGGCGCATGGACACCGCCGCGCGGAACCGGTTCGTGTGCCCGACGATCCACGCCGTCAGCACGCCGCCGCCGCTGCCGCCGCAGACGAACAGGTTGCGCTCGTCAATGAACCCCTTCTTCAAGGCCGCATCCACGCCCGCCATCAGGTCGTCATAATCCTTGCCCGGGTACGAATACTGGATGCCGTTGACGAACTCCTGCCCGTAGCCGGTGCTGCCGCGCGGATTGCAGTACAGCACGGCATACCCGTTGGCCGCGAAGTTCTGCCACGCCCAGTTGAACGCAACGCTGTACATCGACCATGGACCGCCGTGAATGTACAGCACCATCGGGTATTTCTTCTTCGGATCGAAGTTCACCGGCTTCACCAGCCAGCCCTGGATCTTGAAGCCGTCCGGCCCGTCCCACCACATCTCCTCGACTTCGCCCAGCGCGCGTTCCGCCAGCACGTCCTCGTTCACATCCAGAATCTTGGTCACCGTGTTGCCGCGGATGTGCACCAGCGAGGGCGGTTCGTGGAAGGAGGACCGCACCGCGGCAGCGTCCCCGGTCCGCGCCAGCGACGCCTGCGAAATCACGTGCGTCCCTTCGGTCACTTTCCTGGGCGAGCCGTTCAGCGGAAGGAAGTAGAGATTGGCCGTGCCTCTTTCTTCCATCGTGAAGAACACGCCCGACCCGTCAGCGGCCCAGTGCAGCTCGCCCGGCCCCGAAGGCAGGTTGCCCGCCCACAGCCGCTTCTGCCCGCCCTCGGCGTCCATCAGGTAAATCGACGGCAGATGGTAGGTCAGCAGCTTGTCGTCGAATCCCGTATAGGCGATCCACCGGCCGTGCGGCTTGGGGTTGTTGTCCGGCCCCTTGCGGTCGGTCAGCTGACGGATGTTGCCCGTCGCAAGATCCAGCGCGTAAATCTCTGTGTCGTTCCGCAGGTACTCGGCATCCGGCTTTCGGATTCCGCTGAAGTAGATCGTCTTGCCGTCGGGCGACCATTGCGGGTCGCGGTGGTTGTATTTGCCCGATGTCAGCTGCTTCGCCGTGCCTCCCGTCAGGGCGTCCACCACGAAGATGTGCGACCAGCCCTTCGGCACAGGGCCCACGCCATCGCTGGCCCAAGAAAGCCGGTCGACGATCACTGCCGGCTTGGCCCACTGCGCGCCCTCCGGCCGCTTCGGCAGCTGGATCGGCAGGATGGGATCCTCGTCCGGCACCGTCATCGTGAACGCGATCCGCTTGCCATCCGGCGACCAGCGGATTTGCGAAGGCGCCTTCTCGACGCGCGTCAACTGCGCCACCTCGCGCGTGTCGACCCACATGACGTGGATCTGCGTCGTGCCGTCGCGGTCGCTCAGGAATGCGATCCGCTTCCCGTCCGGCGACCACACAGGCGAGGAGTCGCGCCACGGACCGCTGGTCAGCTCCCGCAGCTTCGGGCCGGCCGGATCATTCCATCCGGTGATCAGCCACAGATTGTTGCGCTGCTGGTCCTTCATCCGGTCCACGAATCCGCGGGCGAACACGATGGCCCTCCCGTCCGGCGAGATGGCCGGGCTGGAGACGGTTTCCATGTCGAACAGCGTCGGGGCCGTGAGGCCTTCCTTCTTCTGCGCAGACACGCCGGCGGTCCACGCCGCCGCAATCAGAATCAGAGTGGCGGGGCGAAACATATCCCCATGCTACACTTCACCCGCAAGGAGGCTGGCTATGGGACAAGAGGATCCGTTTTCTGCGCCCGGCATGGCGGAAGGGTATGAGAGCGCCCGCCCGCGGCTGCACGCGCGGATTCTGGCCCGCGCCCTGCGCGCCGCCGCGTGGCCGGAGCGCCGCGGCTTCGGGCTCGATGCAGGCTGCGGCGCCGGACTCTCGACCGAAGCCATGCTGCCCTTCGTTCTTCACGCAGCGGGCACAGACGCCGCGGTCTCCATGGCCGCCCGCGCCGCACGCCGCATCTCCGGCGCGGTGTTCTTCGCCTCACGCATGGAGGCATTGCCGTTGCGATCCGGCAGCTGCGATCTGGCCACCGCCGCCGGAAGCCTGAATTACGCGGACGTGCCCGTGGCGCTCCGCGAACTCGCCCGCATCCTCGTCCCCGGCGGGTTGCTGGTCATTTATGACTTCGCGCCCGGGCGGAGGTTCCGCGGCAATCCCGAACTGGAATCCTGGTTCAAGGAGTTCCTGCACCGCTGGCCGAAGAGCGACGACGGCGCTGTTCCGCTCGATCCGGAAACCCTGCGCCGGCTGAATGCCGAACTCCTGGATCCTGCTGCGGCGGAAGTGTTCGAGTTGTCCGGCTCCTTCACCGCACGGTCCTATGCTGCGTACCTGATGACGGAAACCAACGTCACTGCCGCCGTGCAAGCGGGACAGAATCCCGCCGCCGTCCGGGCGTGGCCCGATGCCACTCTGCAAGACGTCTTCGGCCCCGGAGAGCGCGAGGTGCTCTTCGACTGCTACTTCGCTGTCTTTGCGAAGCCCAGCTCTTCCAGCACGCGCGCCGCTCCGTAAACCGAGCGCAGGGCTTCGATGATCCCGTCCGACGAGACATGCACGCAGCGCTCGCCGCGGTCCATGCCGTAGACGAAGCGGTTGTGCATCGCCTCGTAGTTCGAGTCGAACACGATGCCGATCACCTCGCCGCGCGTGTTCACCGTGGGCGAGCCGGAGTTGCCGCCGATGATGTCCGCCGTGGAGACGAAGTTGAACGAGGTCTTCAGGTTCAGCGCGGACTTGCGCTGCAGCCACCGCTCTGGCAGCTTGTACGGCTCGACACCCGTGGCGCGGCGGTACAGCCCCTCATAATCCGTCGTCCACTTCACGGGCTGCCCTTGCGCGTTGCGGTAGCCCTGGATCCTTCCAAAAGACAACCGCAGCGAGCCCGTGGCGTCCGGATACACGCTCGTGCCGTAAAGCGCGAACCGCGCGCGGGCGATGCGCGAGGAGGCGTCGCGGATTACCGGATCGAACTCCTCGTCGAACACCTTGCGAATGGCGCGCGCCTGCGGATCAATCATCCGCACCAGGCGGATCATGCCGTCTTCCGACGCCCGCACCGCGGCAGGATCCGCGGCCAGCCGTTTGCGCTCGTTCACATCGTGCAGCTTCGAGCTGAACACGTAGGCGCGCGCGGCTTCGGCAGGGCTCTTCCCGTCGAGAATCTGCCGCACCACAGGGTGCGACGCGCCCAGCTCGGCGGAGAGCAGCTCGAACCACTTCTCCAGCATCAGCGCCTCCAGCTCGGGCGTCACCGGCGTCTGCGCGAACAGGCGCAGCTCGAGCGAAGGCAGCGCCGCATCGCTGTACTCCCGCAGCCGCTCGGCGTTGGGCTTCCCCCGCTCCTCGGCGAGCCGCCACAGATGCCGCGCGTAGGTGAACATGTCGCACAACAGGGCGCCGGACTCCAGCAGATACTCCGCCGAGCGCGGACGCCACTTTTCGTACGCTGCCGCCACCTGCTCGTATGCATCGCCGATCTCCTGCTTCGCCTTCGGATTCGCCGCCGCGGCAGCCCGGAACTGCTCCTCGCTCCGCTTTTTGGCTTCGATCAGCCACGCCTCGCGCATGCCCTTCAGCTCGCCGTCGCGAACCTTGAACGAGTTCTCCGCGCCGAACAGCTTGTCCCGCGCCACGCGGTGGTTCTCCTCGCTCTTCGAGCCGTACTCCTTCAGCGCCTGGATGATCGCCGAGAGGCTCCGCAGCGTTCGCGGATAGGAGACGTCGCGCAGGTACTCCAGCTGCGCCATCGTGATGAAGCGGTCCGTCGATCCCGGATGCCCGCTCACCAGCGCCAGCTCGCCCTCGCGCGGCCCCGTGCGCGACCACTTCAGATAGTGCGGCGTGGAGGCCGGCTTGCCGTCCTCGTAGGCGCGCAAGAACGTGATGTCGAGGTCGTAACGCGGGTAGGTGAAGTTGTCCGGATCGCCGCCGAAGAACGCGATCGCCTCTTCCGGTGCGAACACGAGCCGCACATCGGTGTACTTCTTGTAGCGGTAGAGATGGTAAAGCGCGCCGGCATGCAGCGTCACCACCGAGCAGGCGCCGCCGTGACGGTCCATGCATTCCTTCTCGATCGCGTTCATCGCCGCACGTCGCTGCGCCGCTGCTTTCGGATCCGAAGGCGGCGCCGTGACTGCGCTGTTCACGCGTTCGGTCACGTCCTCGATGCCCGTCAGCACCTGCACTTCCAGCCCCGGACAACGGATCTCCTTTTCCGGCGCATCGGCGTAAAAGCCGTCGCGCATGTAGTTGTTCTCCTTCGAGCTCACGTTCTGAATGCAGCGCGACGCCACGTGGTGGTTGGTGAAGATCAGCCCGTTCGGCGAAACAAAGGATCCGGAGCCGCCTCCGAACCGCACGGACGAGAGCCGGAGATGATCCAGAAACTCCGGCGACGGGCGGAAGCGGTGCTTCCCGGCAAGGTACTTCTCCGGAATCGCATTGAACAGCCACAGCCCTTCGTCTGCGTGGACAAGGCTGCAAGCCAGAAGGACGGCAACAAACAACCGGGTTCGTTTCATAAGAGCGCCTTTCCTTCTCAGGATAGCGGGGTGTGATTTTCCGCGCCGCGCCCGCCTGTTTGACAATGGGAGTGATGGCAGGGGCCGGCTTGACCGAACGGCAGGCGCAAGTGCAGAGGGGCTTGCGGCTCGAATACATCACGCTGAGCTACAACGTCATCGAGGCCGTGGTGTCGATCACCGCCGGCGTGATCGCGGGCAGCATTGCGCTCGTCGGCTTCGGCGTCGACGCCGTGATCGAGAGCCTCTCCGGCGCCATCATGCTCTGGCGGCTGCGCCTCGACGACCACCACCGCCGGGAGGAGTTCGAGCGGCGTGCGCTGCGGCTGATCGGTATCTCGTTTTTTGTTCTGGCTGCCTATGTCGGCTACGAGGCGCTGGAGAAGATCCTGCGGCAGGAAGCCCCGGAGCGTTCCATCCCCGGCATCATTCTCGCCTGCTGCTCGCTGGCGATCATGCCCGTGCTGGCCCGGAAGAAGCGCGCCGTGAGCCGCAAAATCGGCAGCGGCGCCATGGCCGCCGACGCCAAGCAGACGCTGCTGTGCAGCTACCTGTCCGCAATCCTGCTCGGCGGGCTCGTCCTGAATGCCACGCTTGGGTGGTGGTGGGCCGATCCGGTGGCGGGCCTCATCATGACGCCCATCATCGCCCGCGAAGGCTGGCTTGCCTTGAAGGGCGACGGCTGCGGGTGCCACTGAGGCCCGCTGTTTCGCTCCTCACAGCACCAGTCGTGTGGTGAATCGCGCAAATTCCTCCATGTCGGACGTCGAACCATCCGGGGTCAGCGCGACGCCGACGAGGCACTGCTTGAGAAATTCGGATAACTCCGCTTCCGGCTTGCCCACGTATCCATCGGTCAGGATCACCGCCCGCCGGACATTCCAGCGATGCATGTGCCTCAGCACGCAACCGATGTCCGTTCCGCCCGTGGTTTCCACGCGGCCGCAGAGGATATCCTCCAGGGATACCGAGGTAACACTGGTCGAGAAGAGATGAACGCGCGGATGCACGAGGTTGGCGCAGGTGAGCACCGCCCGGTAGAGACTGGGGACATACATGAAGATGCTTCCGCTGACGTCCACATACACGTGCACCGGTTCGATTCCCTGCTTGTCCCGCACCGGAGTCTCGCGCAAATACAGCAGCGGATCGAGGCCCAGGAACCGGAGCACGTTGCTGCGCCGGTCCAACGCCGGCAAGACAGACTGCATGGGCCGCTTTCCGGGAGCCTGTTTCCTGGCTGCCTCCCGGAACCCGAACTTGGCCACTTTCTGAATCAGATGGACCAGTTTCACCGTGTTCTCGTGCTCGGTCATTCGAGGCAATTCCACGGAGACCCTGAAATGGCTGTTACTGATCCCGCACCGGGAGTGAGGGGCGTACCCGAGCACGCGCCAGAAGCGATATGCCGCCAGTTGCAGTTCTCCGCTCAGCCTCAGGTGGTCCAGGAGCTGCACCGGATGTCTGCCGAGCAGCGTCACGTCGTCGATCGAGGTCTCGCTCTCCTTGCTCCCCTCCCGGTCCATGGGCACGCCCGCTTCGCTGACTTCGGCCGTTTGACCGGACCGATCTGAATCGGCGCCGCCGCCCTGCGAGCCCTCAGGGTCTTGCTCTCCCCCCAGGAACCAGGGATGGTTCTGAGCATAGTCCAGCAAAGCCTTGCGCAAATCCGAATAGGCACTGCCGAATTCGCTGTACAAGTTCCGGTAGGCTGCGCGAATCGCGGCGAATTTCGGATGGCTGATCGCCGGCGGCGGTGCGACCGGGGCCTTCAGCACGTAGTTGGAGGGCGGCCGCAGCAGGCATTCCGGGAAACGCCGGTCGGAATAGACGCTCGTAAACAGCGACCAGTATGCGGGGCTCGCCGTGGAGCGGGTGATCATGGAGTTGATCACCGCATCGAAGATGAAGTTATCCAGCTTCGTGACAGGCTTGCTCTGGTGGCCCAGCAGCAGATGCAGGATCTCATGCAGCAGCAGCGCCACCTGCCGTTCCGGCGTCGGCGCGTATTTCCTCACAAAATCGGGATTCACGAGGATCCGCGGCGACAGCTGGGACTGGATGCAGGCCGTCGGAATTGCCCTGGATTCCGCGATCTCCAGCAGCCGCATGATTCCGCTGATTTCGTAGCTTCGCGCCGGGAAGGCGTCGAAAATTTTCTCGAGATCGATCATCCGCAAACCCTCCGCAACGGAAAGTTCAGCACCAGGTCTTCGTTCAGCCGGAGCCACTCCACATTCGGCGGCTTGTGCAACAGCACCATCGAGCCCACGCGCTTGCTCGTCGCCACGCACCAGGTGAGCGGGTCGTCGATCACCGGGTCATGCACCGCGCCGCTCGTGGTCCAGATGGCCAGGGGCGGCCAGTCCAGCTCGGCCGCCCTGGCTTCAATCCGTTTGACAAGCTCCTCGACGGCCGCATCGGCCGACCCCTGCCATGGCTTGCCGTCCAGCTTGCTGATTATGGTGATGGGCGAGGCCCCGGCGGGCCACAACTGCGGCGCCTTCAGGATGAAGCGGCGCACCAGCGGCTTCCCAAACAGCGTCAAACAATACACTCGCTTGGGGATCTGCATGCCGACCTCCCTTCTAGGCCCGGGCTTCCTCCTGCGGGCGCTGCGTCAGCCGGGCAATCGTGTCCAGCGTGCGCGTCCAGTCCGCGCAGATCGTGTCCACCTGCGACGGCTGCCCGATCCTGCCGCGCGCAAAGAGGGCCGCGAGCAGCTGCTGCAGCGCCAATGCCGACGGAGTGTCCGAATCGAGGGCCTCGAGTTTTCGCAGCACCTCCTCGCCCGCGCGCGCGTCATCGTAGATCGAAAAAGTGCCCCGGGAGGGAATCGCCGCGAGTGCATATTCCTCGGCGACCTGCTCGGCCACCGCGCCCACGAGTTCCGCGGCTTGCCCGCTTTCCACCAGGTGGAACGAGAGCGCGTGGCGCGCCCCGAGCGGCATGAACTGCATGGAGTCGGCCACAATGATGGAGCGCTGCATCCGGTCCAGTTTCTCCGAGTGCGCCGCGACGACAGCGCGCTCCACGGGGCTCCGGAGCGAGAAGATCCGGATCAGCTCTTCGGCGCTTCCCGTGCTCGCAGCCCGCCAGGCTTCCCGGTGGGCTGCACCGATCTTGGCCTGATCCAGCACCTTGCCCTGGGCCACGCCGGGGCAGGAAAACCGCACTGCCAGCCGGACGGACTCCTCCAGTCCCGCTGTGCCGCCGCCCAGCACCAGGCGCACCGCGTGCACGGCCGGAATGTTTCGCATCATCATCACCAGCCGGCGTCCGCTCAGCGCGGCTCCCGCCTCGCGCAACAGCACCATCAGATAGCGCAAGTATTCCGACAACAGCGGCTTGAGCTGCCCTGCCAGCCGGTTCCAGACCAAACGCGCCTCCTTCACCACGCTCTTCAGCTGATCGGGCGCGTCAGGGGCGGGCGGCTGGTCGCCGCACTCGAGCAGCCGCCTCTGCGCTGCCGCGTCCAGGGCGAACCAGTCCGGGATCTCCACCAGGAAGGCATAGCGGTCCGCCAGAGCGGCATCCAGCGGCTCCGACCCCCGGTAGTCCTCCCCGCCGTCGGGCTGCGAGGGCGGGTTCATCGCCGACCAGCGATACCGCAGCTTCTTCAGCGGCATCCCCTGCACCTTTCGCTCGTGAATGATGCAGAACAGCTTGTTCTGCACGTCCGGCTTGCAGCGGGAAACCTCGTCGAAGAAGACCGCCTCCGCGTCCCAGATGGTGGCCGGAGTCTGCAGATACTTGAGCTCCGTCGTCTCCTTGTCGGGCACGGGGAAGCCGATCAGATCGTCAAAACAAATCAGGCTGGCATTGTAGTGGCGGTAGCAGAGCCCGAGCGCTTCCGCCAGCCGCTCCAGCAGCATCGACTTGCCCGTGCCGTGCGGCCCGATCAGCAGCAGCGGGTCCTCCGTTACCAGCGACGCCAGGATCACCGGCTCCACGCCCGCCAGGCCATACAGACCCAGCGCAGGCAGGATCTCCCTCAGCGCCGGTTCAGGCGCCTCGGTGGCAGGGGCGGGCGGCTGTGCCGCAGCAGCGCCGTTCTTTGGCGCCTTCCGCGGGGACTTCGAGGTCTTCGCAGGTGCTTGTGCAGTCGGTTGGCTCATCCTTCACGCTCCTTCCGGCGCGAAGGATCCAGCAGGGAGAGGGAAAATGCGGGCGGGCAGCCTTGATTGCGCCGGTTCGCGCCACATCGTTCCCGTTGCCGGGCTGACTTTGGCACCTTGGCGGCTGAAGCCAGGTTGCCGGGCGGTCAGCGGGTCAGTTCCCTCGCGCCACTCTTGATGTGTTCTGAAGCTTGCGCTTCAATCCAGAAAACGCGCGCCGCGCCCGTGCGGTTTCCACATCTTGCGAAAAAATTCCGGGCCCCGGGGACCCCGCGCCAATCACCGCTTCTTCTTTGGCGGCTCCGGCGTGATCGACGGCGGCACGGTCTTCGGTTTCGGCTTGTCGTCTTCCGCTTCGGGGAACGTGATCTCGCTCTCCACCTGCAGCACCTGCGACTCCACCTCGAACTTGCGGTAGTTCCGGAATTCGATCTCGTTTCTTGTGCAGGTGAACGTCCCGCGCCAGCAGGAAAGATTCTCGCTCCGCACGGGCAGCAGGTAGCGCGTGCCCGCGATGTCCACCCAGCCGTAGTCGACCGTCATCTCCACCTTGTCGATGTCGTAGTTCACGGGAAGCCGCCGCGAACTCATCTCGATCCGCAGCACGCGCGCAGACTCCGGATCGATCCAGAGCGAGCCTTCATGCGCGGGCTTCACCGCATAGCCGTAGCGGATGGTCCATTGGGACCGCTCCTTCGGCACGGAAAAATCGTACACTTTGGCCTTCAAGCCCGCGGCTTCTGAATCGCCCCGCAGCCGGAAATCCTCCGGGCGCGTGGAGGCGAAGATGCTTGCCAATGTGGAGCCAAAGTCCCCCGTCGACCAGGAGCCCGAATCTTCCGGGCTGCCCTTCTTCAGGGGCTTCCCATTGATCCGGATATTCCGGTACTCCTCCTTGCCCTTCGTGTAGGCAAGTTCCAGCTGAATCCGGTCCAGCAGCTTCCACTTCGGCTGCAGCGTCCTGCTTTCGTAGCGGCTCACGAACTGATCGCAGATGAAGCTCGGCAGCTTTTCGTTGAACTCGAAGGCCGCTTCCCGCGCCCGCTCGAGCAGATCATCCCGCTCTGCCGCCCCTTCGCCCGCCAGCACTTTCTCGGTGCGCCCCGCTTCGTCTACCACCACCTCGCGGTACGGCCCTTGCGCCGGACGGCGGTTCTCTGGCGCCGTCACGGGTTCCCGCTTCTGCGCCGCGCCCCCGCGCCGCAGCACCGGCCGGCCGGGATCCGGCGCGGGCTCGGGCGCCTGCTGCGCCGCCAACGGCGCCAGCACAAGCGTCAGCAGAAAGGCGCCCGTTTTCATCGCCGCTGATGAGACGCCGCCCGCACCGGCACGGTTACTGCGCCGGAAGGATGCCGCGCACGGCCAGCCAGTCCTTCAGACGCGACGGCCATGTGGACAATACTGGATCCTTCTGCGCCAAACCCACCCCATGGCGCCCTTCCTGGTAAATGTGCAGCTCCGCCGGCACGCCGGCGCGCCGCAGCGCCAGGTAGTACAGAATGCTGTTCTCCGGCGGCACGCCCGTGTCGGCGTTCGTGTGGAAAAGGAACGTCGGCGGCGTCTGCGAAGTCACGCGCAGCTCGTTGGAAAGCTCCCATGCGAGCGACGGATCGGGCGGATCCCCCAAAAGCGCCCGCATCGAGCCGCTGTGCGTGTAGCGCGTGGTGAAGCTGATCACCGGATAGCACAGAATCGCGAAGTCCGGCCGCTCGCCTTCCTGAAAATGGTTCGACAGCGTCGATGCCAGATGCCCGCCCGCACTGAAGCCCATCACGCCCACGCGCGCAGGGTCGATTCCGAACTCCTTCGCGCGCGAACGGATGATCCGCATCGCGCGGCGCGCGTCCTCGATCATCGCCGGGTGCTGGTAGCGCGGTCCCAGCCGGTACTTCAGCACGAACGCCGTCACGCCGAACGAGTTGAACCACTCGGCGACCTGCCGCCCTTCGTGATCCATGGCGTGGGTCACATATCCACCGCCCGGACAGATCAGCACCGCCGCGCCGTTGGGCTGGACCGCCGGGTAAATCGTGAGCGTGGGCTTGTCGGCGTCCTCCGTGCCCACGGCGCCGGGCGCGCCCTCCGGCCACAACAGTTCCGTGCGCGGGCTCTGCGCCAGCAGGGCAGGCGCCAGCAGAAAGAAAAACAGATATCGCATTTCACTCACTCCACAAGAGCGGATTCCAGAATCGTCAGCGTTCCTGCGTCTGCGTCGAGTTCCGCATCCACGCCCAGAGGCAGCGTCAGCTGATCGTCCGTGTGGCCGATGACCAGCCCGGTCAAAACAGGCACATCCAGCGATCCCAGGATGTTCTGCACGACTTCCCCGGTCGAAAACGTCGATTCGAACCCGGGCTGGAACTCCCGCGGGCGGCACCCCGCGCATTCGCCCCACACCAGCCCGCGAATGCCGCGGAACTTCCCCGCCAGCCGCAGATGTGTCAGCATCCGGTCGATGCTGTAGGGCTCCTCGCCCACGTCTTCCAGAAACAGGATCTTCCCTTCGGTCTGAATCTCGTAAGGCGTTCCCAGCGTCGTCGAGATCAGCGTCAGGTTGCCGCCCACGAGCGGCCCGCGCGCCCTGCCGGGCCGCACGGCGCGCCATGGATGCCGCGGCCGGATGGGGCGCGGCTCGGGCGGATTGGACAGCTTTCCCAGCGGTTTTGTTTCAAACAAAGCCCGCCGGAGATGTTCCAGCGTCCATTCCGACAGCCCGCTCAGCACCACCGGGCCATGGAACGTCACCAGCCCGGCAAGCCGGTGCACCGCCAGATGCAGCGCCGTGATGTCGGAGTAGCCCAGCAGGATCTTCGGATTCTTGCGGATCAGCCCGTAGTCCAGCGAGTCCAGCAGCATGGCCGCCCCGTAGCCGCCGCGAATGCAGAACACCGCTTTCACCTCCGGGTCGGCGAACATCGCGTGCAGGTCTTCCACCCGCTCCCGCACCGTGCCGCCCAGGTAGCCTTCCCGGCGCCCCACGCTCCGCCCCATCTTGCACCGCAAACCCAGCTCCTCGATCGTCCGCTGCGCCAGCCACAGGCGGTCCGGATCGGAGACGTAGGTGGCCGGCGTGACCAGCCCGACGGTGTCGCCGGGGCGCAGCGCGCGGGGTTTCAGGAGCCCCGGTGGTTGCAGCACCGCTGCCGCGCCAGCCGGTGCGGCGGCCAGAAATCTGCGGCGGTTCATAGGCACAAGTCTTCCTCACTGGCAGCCGCCGCGGCAACTGTGTCATGCTGCCGGTTGCTGCGCGTGGCAACGCGCCGGAGATTCCGCGAATGCGGCCGCCTCAGACACTCGACGAACTGCGCCGCCTCCTCACGCCCGAAATGCGGGACGACCTGCGGCGCGCCGCGCCGCTGGCCCGTGAAGCCATGAATCGCGGTCTCCCGGACCGGCTCATCCTGCTGCGCTCCTTCTGCCTCGGCTTCGCCGCGCATTGGCGGCTGCCGGAGGATCCCGAAACGATCTCCGGCATCGTGCACCTGCTGCTGGAAGAGGCTGGCATTCTCTGAAGCAGGGAGCAGCGCTTTCCAGTGAGCGCCGCGATGCTGAAAACCTCTTAATCAGACCCTCCGCAAGTCGAGAGCATCGTGCAACTTGCAGTGGTATAGACTAAGGGAGATCCCGGAATCCCGCTGCGCCATCCCAGGGACTCCGGGGGAGGGAAGGGGAATCAACGTGAGTCGACACCCAGATAGCGAACTCAAATCCAGTCAAGACAGCCGGCGCGGGGTATCGCGCCGCGGACTCCTGCAAAGCATCGGCGTCACGGGCGCCGTGGCTCCGGCGCTGCTGGAGCAGCCCGCCGGGGCGCAAACGGCGCCGGGCGTGATGGGTCCGGGCGCCGTGCCCATCACGCTCACCATCAACGGCAAGCCCATGAAGGTTTCCGTCGAGCCGCGGGAAACGCTGCTTGACGTGCTCCGCAACAAGCTCGACCTGACCGGCGCCAAGCGCGTCTGCGACCGCGGCACCTGCGGCGCGTGCTCGGTTCTGGTCAACGGCAAGGTGATGTACGCCTGCACCATCCTCGCCATCGACGCGCAGGGCAAGCAGATCACCACCATCGAGGGCTTCGCTCTCGCCGGCGGGCGGCCCCATCCCGTGGTGCAGGCCTTCGTCAACAACGACGCCCAGCAGTGCGGTTACTGCACGCCGGGCTTCGTCGTCGCCGCCAAGGCGTTCCTCGACGCCAACCCCAATCCCACCTACGAGCAGGTGAAGGACGGCCTCGGCGGAAATCTTTGCCGGTGCGGCACCTACGTCGGCGTGCGCCAGGCTGTTCTGGAAGCCGCCAAGGCGATGAAAGGAGGTCGCAATGCCTGAGTATCGCTGGCCGGAGATGTCCAAACGGAAGGTGATGGGCAAGCGCCTGAACCGTCTGGACGGCATCGAGAAAGCTTCGGGCAGGGCGAAGTATTGCTCGGACATCAACAAACCGGGCATGCTGCACGGCGCCACGCTGGTCTGCCCCTACGCGCATGCCAGAGTGAAGTCCATCGACACGAGCGAGGCCGAAAAGCACCCGGGCGTCGCCGGCGTGCATGTCGTCTCGCCCCCGGGCACGGAGATCTACTGGGCCCACTGCGAAGTGGCCTTCGTGGCTGCCGAAACCGAACTCGCTGCCAGGGACGCGCTCAAGAAGATCAAGGTCGAGTACGAAGTGCTGCCGCACGTTGTCCACGAAGCCGACCTGAAAAAAGTGCAGGACCGCGCCAAGGCTGCCGGCGAGCAAATCGAGGGCGACCCGGACCAGGCGCTGAAAGAAGCCGCTGTCGTCAGCGAGGGCTTCTATGGCATTCCGGTGCTCGAGCACTGCTGTCTGGAGCCCCATGGCAGCGTTGTCTCCTGGACCCCCGACAACAAAGTCGAATTCAACCCCAGCACGCAAGCGGTCACCAGCATCCGCGGCGACATGGCGCGGGCGCTGAACGTTCCCGCCGCCAACGTGCACGTGCATCAGGATCACATCGGCGGCGGCTTCGGCTCCAAGTTCCAGCCCGACCGCTGGGGAGAAGCGGCTGCCCGGCTTTCCAAAGCTGCCGGCGGACGCCCTGTGAAGCTCTTCCTGGAACGCAACGTCGAGCAGGTGATCGCCGGATGCCGCCCCTCCGCCTTCGCGCGCATCAAGCTGGGCGCGACCAAGGACGGCAAGATTACCCTCTGGGAGAGCCAGAGCTGGGCCACCGGCGGATTCACCGGCGGCGGCAGCCCGCCGATCCCGTATGTCTACACCCGCATTCCCAACCAGCGCAAGAACCACAGCGCGGTCAGCACGAACACGGCGCCGATCCGCGCCTGGCGCGCGCCGAACCACCAGCAGGCGTCCTATCTGACTTGCGCTGCCATGGAAGATCTGGCGGCCAAGCTGAAGATGGATCCGCTCGAGCTCTTCCTGAAGAACGTCGACCTCACGGCGCGCCCGGACACTTACGAGCGCCAGCTCAAGAAGGCAGCCGAGTTGGCGGAGTGGAAGAAGCTCTGGCATCCGCGCGGCGACTCCGGCCGCGGGCACCTCAAGCGCGGCTTGGGCATCGGCGTCTGCACCTGGGGCGGCGCCGGACATGACTCCACCGCGCGCTGCAACATCCATCCCGACGGCACCGTGGAGGTCGAGCTCGGCTCGCAGGACCTCGGCACCGGCACGCGCACGATCATCGCGCAAGTGGCTGCGGAGAGCCTTGGCCTGCAGGTCAACGACATCCGCGTCAAAATCGGCGATACCAACTATCCGCCTTCCGGCACCTCGGGCGGATCGACCACCGTGGGCGGCGTCAGCTCCTCCACCCGCAAGGCGACCATCAACGCCCTCACGAAGCTGTTCGAGGAGGTCGCCCCCGCGCTCGGCGCTCCTGCCACCGAGCTCGAGGCCGTCGATGGCAAGATCCAGGTGAAAGGCAATCCTGCCAAGAGCCTCACCTGGAAGGCCGCCTGCGCCAAGCTCGGCGTGAAGACCATCAGCGAGACGGGGCAGAACATCCCGCGCGACGCTCCGAAGGAAGGCCTGAACACCGGCGGCGTCGGCGGCGTGCAGATCGCGGATGTGACCGTGGACGTGGAAACGGGCGTCGTGAAGATGAACCGCATTGTCGCCGTGCAGGATTGCGGAACCATCATCAATCCGAAGACCGCGGAAAGCCAGGTCTACGGCGCCATCATCATGTCGATCTGCGGTGCGCTGATGGAAGAGCGCATCATGGACGCGGTGACCGGCCGCATGCTGAACAACGAGATGGAGTTCTACAAGCTGGCCGGCATCAAGGATATCGGCGAGATCGTGGTTCACCTGGAAATCGACGAGATCAACGACAAGCGCGGCGTGATCGGCTTGGGCGAGCCTCCGGCAGTCGGCGGCATCGCCGCGATTGCGAACGCGGTGGCCAATGCCATCGGGGTGAGGGTGCCGCTGGTGCCCATGACCCCGATGAACGTACTCAATGCGCTGAGCGGGAGGATGAGCTGATGCAACCGTTTGAATACGCGAGTCCCAAGACCCTGAAAGAAGCTCTGGCTCTGCTTGGCAGCGCCTGGAGCGATGCGGCGGTGCTCGCCGGCGGCACGGACCTCATCAGCCTCATGAAGGATGAGGTGATGAGCCCGAAGCGCGTCGTCAACATCAAGGAGATCGCCGAGCTGAAGGGCATCTCGAAGACCGCTGCCGGCATCCGCATCGGCGCCCTGGCCACCGTGGACGAGGTGCTCTCCAGCCCTCTCATCCGCGCCTCCCTCCCGGCGCTGACAGAAGCCGCGCGCGGCGTCTCCAGCCCGCAGATCCGCAACATGGGAACCTTCGGCGGCGATCTCTGCCAGCGGCCCCGCTGCTGGTACTTCCGCGCCGGCTTCGGCCTGATCGCCCGCTACGAGGGCAAAGACCTGGTCGCCGAAGGCGACAACCGCTACCACGCCATCTTTGGCAACGGTCCGGCGCGGTTCGTCTCCGCTTCCAGCTTCGGCCCGGCGCTCGTCGCCCTCGGTGCGAAGATCAGGATCGCCTCGCCTTCGGGCACGCGCGAGGTCGACGCGGAGAAGTTCTTCGTGTCACCCACTTCCAGCGACGTCCGCGAAGTGGATCTCAAGCCGAACGAGATCCTCACCGAGGTGATCGTCCCCGTCACCGGAGCGAAGAACGCCACCTGCGAAGTCCGGCAGAAGGACGCCCTCGACTGGCCGCTGGCCACGGCCTCGGTGGCGCTGACCATGAAGGGCACGGCGGTCGCTTCCGCCCGCGTAGTGCTCGGTCATGTGGCGCCCACGCCGTGGGTCTCCGCCGAAGCGGCTCGAGCCATCGAGGGCAAGGCGGTGACTGCCGAAACCGCGGAGGCGGCCGGCAAAGCCGCTGTCGCCGCGGCGCGGCCGCTCAGCATGAACGCCTACAAGGTTCAGATCGCCGCTGCGGCAGTGAAGCGCGCGCTTCTGGCCGCGGCCGGCGTCAAAGCCTGAGGAGGCCCTGCATGGCCATCACCAACCGCGAACGGGCAGGGCTGACGCGGATCGGCGAGGACCGCTGCGAGAACCTCCGCTGGAAGGGGCTCTACATCGAAGCGGAGTGGGATCCCACGGTCCCCCACTCCAATGACCGCGCCTTCTGGTGCGACAAGACGCACATCCCCATCGGTCCCGACGGCAAGCCCGTCGACGAGTACGAGTGCAACGAGACCCGGAGCTGCTACAAGCCGCTCTGAGTCTCCCGGCGGAAACGATCCCTGCGCGGCGGAAGCTTCCCCGGCTTCCGCCGCGCCTTTCTTGTTTCTGCACTCTCCGGCGAGGATCAGGCGCCCGTGACCGCTGCCCGCTCGTAAAGCGCATCGGCGAGCCGTTCGATCTCCTTGCGCATGCAGAGCTTCGCCAGCCAGTGCTTCGGAATGCCCGCGGCGCCGTAGTGCGCGCCTGCAATCTGGCCGCAAATCGCCGCCGTTGTGTCCGCGTCGCAGCCCAGGTTGGCCGCCTTCAGCACCGCCTCTTCAAAGCTCTGGGCACGGTCAAAGGCCCACAACGCCGCTTCCAGAGACCGCACCACGAACCCCGCGCCCTGAATCTCCGGCGGCTCGCGCCGGCGGAATGAGCCGCCCGCCACCTCCGCGATCTCCTCATGCAGGCTGTGCTGCTGCCAGTAGCCCGGACAAGGCGCGTGGAACGGTTCGAGCAGCTGCTCCTTCGGCGCGCCTCGCAAGGCGGAAACCAGCAGCCCGGCGAAGTACCGGCAGGCGTCCACCGCGGTGGCGGCGGCGTGAGTGGTGCGCGAACTCTCCGCGGCTCTCTCGATCGCCTCTTCCGGAGTCGCTGCGTAAAACATCGGCACCGGCGCCAGCCGCATCAAGGACCCATTGCCAGCAGTCTTCGGATCCTCGCTGCCGCTGAAGGGATCCCCGGTCTGAAGAAACCTCGAGAGCGCCGCGCGCGTTGCGCCGCCAATGTCGAAACACTCCCCCGTGCTGCTGTAGTAGCCGTCGCGCCACCACCGGACGTACCTCTCCATTTGGTCGCGCGGATCCCAGCCCTTCTCTGTAAGGCTCGCCGCGAGGCACAGCGCCATCGACGTGTCGTCGGTCCACTGCCCGGGCTCGAGCCCGAACGCCCCGCCCCCGACCATGTCGCGGATCGGCTCGAACGTCCCGGGCGCTTCAAACTCCACCGCCGTGCCCACGGCATCGCCGCAGGCGAGCCCAAGGAGGCAGCCACGAAAACGGTCCCGGTCGAACATGGTCGATAGTTCCAGCTGTGTTCCGCCGCCAGCTTCAGGCTTCCTTCAGCGCGTTGATGATGTCGTTCACCGCCTTCTGCCCGTCGGAGAAAAACATCAGCGTGTTGTCGGCGGCGAACAGCGGATTCGGAATCCCGGCAAAGCCGGGGCTCAGGCTGCGCTTGATCACCACGACGGTGCGCGAGCGGTCCACATCCAGGATCGGCATGCCCGCAATGGGCGACTTCGGATCCGTGCGCGCCAGCGGATTCACCACATCGTTGGCGCCGAGAATGATCGAAACATCTGTCTGCGGGAACAGCGGATTCGCCTCGTCGAGCTCCTTCATCTGCTCGTACGGGACGTCCGCTTCCGCCAGCAGCACGTTCATGTGCCCCGGCATGCGCCCCGCCACCGGATGAATCGCGAAGAACACCTCCGCCCCCCGCTCCTCGAGCATCTGTGCGAGGCTGCGAACCGCGTGCTGCGCCTGGCTCACCGCCATTCCGTAGCCCGGAACGAACGCCACGCGCCGCGCGTTCTCCAGCAGCATTGCGATCTCTTCCGGAGACGCCGCCTTCACCTTGCCCTTGTAAATGTCGTCTCCCTTCGCCGTCACCTGCGCCCCGAACCCGCCGAACAGCACGTTCGCCAGCGAGCGGTTCATCGCCTTGCACATGATCTGCGTCAGGATGATGCCCGAGGCGCCAACCAGCGAGCCGGCGATGATCAGCATGTTGTTCTGCAGCACGAACCCCGTGGCGCACGCCGCAAGACCCGAATACGAGTTCAGCAGCGAAATCACCACCGGCATGTCCGCCCCGCCAATGCCGATCGTCGCCAGCACGCCCAGCACGCACGAGGCGCCGAGCAGAAGCCAGTACCACAGCAGCTGCTGCGGCTGCATCACCACCATCACGCACAGCGCCACGTTGATCAGCAGGAACAGCGCGTTCACGGCGTGCCGCCCCGGGAACACCACCGCGGCGCTGGTGATCAGCTCCTGCAGCTTCCCGAACGCGACCAGGCTCCCCAGGAACGTCACGCCGCCGATCAGCCCGGACAGCGCCGTGGCAATCGTGAACTGAAGATCGAACGCCCCGCCCATGTGAATCATCTCCGCCAGCGCCGCGCCTGCCACCAGCGCCGACGCCGCTCCTCCGAAGCCGTTCAGCAGCGCCACCATCTGCGGCATGGCGGTCATGTGGATCTTCAGCGCCAGCAGCGCGCCGATGCCTGATCCTGCCGCCAATCCCGCAACGATGATCTCGTAGCTCACAATGCGGCGGTCCAGCACCGTCACCAGCACGGCGATGAACATGCCCAGCGCGCCCAGCAAGTTGCCGCGCACCGCCGTGCGCGGGTGCGACATCCCCTTCAGCGCGAAGATGAACAGCGCCGAGGCGACCAGGTAGGCGAAGTTGATGACTGCGGTTGGCATGGCTATTTCCGTTTGAACATTCCCAGCATCCGGTGCGTCACCAGGAAGCCGCCCACCACGTTGATCGTGGCGAACACCACCGCGAGGAACCCCAGCACCGTCGTCAGCGTCGTGTGTTGCGTGCCGGCGGACAGCACCGCCCCCACCAGCGTGATGCCGCTGATCGCGTTCGAGCCCGACATCAGCGGCGTGTGCAGCGTCGGCGGCACCTTCGTGATCACTTCAAAGCCCACGAAGATCGCGAGCACAAAGATGGTGAGCGTCGTGACAAACAGTTCCATCAGGTTTCTCCCAGCAGTTCCTTGATGCGGGCGTGAACCACCCGCCCTTCGTGCGTGACCAGCGTCTCCCGCAGGATTTCGTCGTCGCCCGAAAAATCGATCGACCCCTTGCCCGCGATGTGCAGCAGGAAGTTGGCCACGTTGCGCCCGTACATCTGGCTGGCATGGTACGGCGCCATCGAGGGCAGGTTCATCAGCCCGATCACGGTGACGCCGTGCCGCTGCACCACTTCGCCCGGCACGGTGATCTCGCAGTTGCCCCCGCGCTCCACAGCCAGATCCACCACCACCGAACCCCGCGCCATGCCGCGCACCATCTCCTCGGTCACCAGCACCGGCGCCTTCTTGCCCGGCACTGCTGCGGTCGTGATCACCACGTCGTTCTCCGCCACCACGCGCGTCATCAGCTCTCGCTGCCGGCGGTAGAACGACTCGTCCATTGCGCGCGCATACCCGCCCTTGTCTTCCGCCTCGCCCGCCTCCAGCGGCAGCTCCACGAACTTCGCCCCCAGGCTCAGCACCTGCTCCTTCACCGCCGGGCGCACGTCGTAGGCGGAGACCACCGCGCCCAGCCGCTTTGCGGTGGCGATCGCCTGCAGCCCCGCCACGCCCACGCCCACCACGAACACCTTCGCCGGCGCGATGGTGCCCGCCGCCGTCATCAGCATCGGAAACAGCCGCGGCAGATGATGCGCCGCAAGGATCACCGCCTCATAGCCCGCCACTGTCGCCATCGAGGACAGCGCGTCCATGCTCTGCGCCCTCGTGATGCGCGGCATCAGCTCCATGGCGAAAGCCGAAACGCCCGCCGCGGCGAACTCCCGCGCCCGCTGCGGCTCCGACAACGGATCGAAGAAGCCGATCACCGTCTGTCCGCTGCGCAGCCCCGCCGCATCCGCCCGCACGCGGGCGATCACATCGCAGTTTGCGATCACCTCCTCGCGCGAGCCGGCGAGACGCGCGCCCTTCGATGCATACTCCTCGTCGTCGAAGCCTGCTGCCTCCCCCGCCCCCTTCTCCAACCACACCTCGAACCCCTTCGCCATCAGCGAAGCCGCTGAAGGCGGCGCCAGAGCCACCCGCCGCTCGCCCGGAGCCGTCTCCTTCAGGACGCCAACTTTCATGAGAATTCCCTCGTGGATTCGAATGACAGGCTATCTCAAATGCAGCCGCGCCCGCCGAGAGGCGGCCGCTCAGCCCCGCCGGCTCGCCGCCGGGATCCGCCGCACCGTGTCGTTCAGCTCGGCGATGCTTTCATGCCCGATGGTGAAGCAGTCGATCACGTCATGCGCCAGCGCGTATTGCAGGCATTCGTCCGCGCGCCTGCGCAGCGCCCCCGCGCCCAGGATCTTCATTCCAATGATCCCCTTGCCCGCCGCCTTCATCTGCTTCAGCACGGGCAGCACCTCCGCGGGCGATGCGTCCATCTGCACGCCTGCGGGGTTGAACCGCGCCAGATCCACCTCCACCCAAGGGCTCGCCGCCGCCGCGCGCAGCGCCGCCATCGTGTGGCAGCTCACGCCCTTTGTCCTGACGATCCCCTTCTCCTGAAGCTCCGTGATGTACTCCATCGCCCCGCGCTTCCGCTGCGGCCAGCCCGCGTCCATCATGCAGTGCAGCAGCAGGATGTCGATGTAGTCCGTGCCCAGCTCGCGCCGGAAGCGGTCGATGTCGGCTTTCATCTCCGCCGCCGTCGAGGCGTGCGTCTTGGTGAGAATCACCACCTTCTCGCGCGGCACGCGCTTCAAAGCCTCCCGCACGTGCGGGTGCGTCCCGTACTGGTCGGCCGTGTCCCAAAAGAACACCCCCTGGTCATACGCTGCGCGGAACATGTCTGCCAGCCCGCCCAGCCCGAGCTTGCGCGTCTGGTTGGAAGCCCCGCCCACGCCGTTGGTGCCGGAACCCACCGCCAGCCGGCTCACCCGGATCTTTTTCGGCCCCAGCTCCACCACATCCGAAGCGCGCTTCTCCGTGGCCGAGACGTAAAGAAAATGGGGAAATGCGCGAAATACCGCTGCGCCCGCTCCCGTCTGGATCAACGTCCGTCGCTTCATCGCATGCACCCCGTTTCAGTACGACGCTATCACACCCTTGTCTCTACTGCCTCCTGACCCCCAGTTCCTTCAGCAGCCCGTCGGCGCGTTCCACGTGCTCCAGCATCCACAGAAAGAACCGGATGTCCACGTTCACGTTCCGGGCAATCGCCGGATTGTAGCCGAAATCATTGGCGACATTCTCCCACACGCGGTCGAAATTCAGCCCCACCAGTTCGCCCCGCCCGTTCACCGTCGGGCTGCCGGAATTTCCCCCTGTCGTGTCCGCGTCCGCCAGGAAATTCAGCGGCACCTGCGACGGATCCGTCTTCGCCGCAGCCTCCAGCAGCGCCTTCGGCAAGGCGAACGGCTCCTCGCCCGTGTGCTTCTCCAGCATCCCCGCCAGCGTTGTCTGCGGCAGGTATTCGACAGCCTCCCGCGGAACATATCCCTTCACGTGGGCGAACGACACGCGCAGCGTTCCGTTGGCGTCGGGCGCCACGGGCTTCCCTGCATGCGCCATGACGGCGCGCCGCCACGCCGGACGCAGCCGGCTCACTGCCCCCTCCTGCTCGCGCTGCGCCCGGTCATATGCGCGCAGCTCCTGCTCGAGTTCGAACGCAAACTCGAGCATCGGGTCGCGCCGCGCCCGCAGCTGCTGCAGCGATTCCCCGAACATCTTCATCCGCTCCCCCAGGTCGGTCACCCGGGTCTCCTCGTACAGGCGGGCTGCGGCCCGCTCCGGCGCCTGCCCCCGGAACCGCGCGTCCACCGCCCGGATCCTCGCGTGCTCCGGCAGGCTCAGCGCGTGGCGAACCCAGCTGGCGAACACCGCCTCGTCCGCGGCGCGGAAGAAGCTCTTCTGATCCCGTTCCAGCCGCGCCTTCAGCTGCGGCAGCTGCCGCTCCATGTACTCCGCCTCGCGCTCCATGTCGGGCTTGGCGCGCTCTGCCGCCAGCCGCACCAGCTGCACGGCGTGGCGCAGGGCGATGGCGCCGTTCGGAATGGATTGCAGCAGAAAGTCCCGCAGCGCCGTCCGGCTGCGCGCCGCCGCCCGTTCGTCCAGCTCGCGCTTGGCCTCCAGCGCCGCCTTCCACTCCGGACGTTGCGCCGCCCACGCTGCCACTTCCTTCTCCTCCTGCTCGCGCTTCTCCAGAATCCGCCCCCGCGCCAGCCCGGCCAGCTGCCCCTGCGCGTTCTTCACCACGTTGTGCAGAGTCTTCAGAGTGCCCGCCACCGCGATGGCGCCCTCGCGCGAATCCTTCGCCGCCTCCCCCATCAGCCGGATCCACTCGCCGTAGATCCGCGCCCGCAAGGCGAAGAATCCGTCGCGCTGCAACGCCATCTCCGCGGCGGTGAGCGAGCGCACCGTCCGCCCCGGATACCCGAGCACCATCACGAAATCGCCCGGTTTCACTCCCGCGGTGGAAACCGGGAACCAGAACTCCGGCCGCCAGGGCTTCCCGTCCTTGTAGGCGCGCGCCACCGCGAAGTCGCCCGTATGACGCGGCCACATCCAGTTGTCAATCTCGCCGCCGTACTCCCCGATCGCCCGCGGCGGCGCATACACCAGCCTCACGTCCTCGAGCTCCAGGCTCTCCACCAGCACGTACTGCACCCCGCCGTCGAACACTGCCACGCGGCAGCGCGCGCCCGGCTGCCGCTCGCATTCCGCCACCAGCTCCTTCTGCTTTCGCTCGATCGCCTCCCACCGCGCAGAGTCCGAAGCGCCGGCGGGCACGGCGGCCAGCACCGCCTGCGTCACATCCGTGAACTTGCGCGGCACAGTGACGCGCGTCGTGCGCCCGCGCAGCTCTTCCTCCGGCGTGCGCGCCAGGAATCCGTTCGTCATCAGATCCCGCTGCGGCGTGCTGTGCTCCTGCAGCATGCCGAACACGCAGTGATGGTTGGTCAGAATCAGCCCCGTTTCCGAGACAAATCCCGCCGAACAACCCCCGATGTTCACTGCCGCTGCCAGCAGACCGGTGCCGCGCCGGGGATCCCACAGGCGCTCCACCGGAATCTCGAGCCCCAGCTGCCGCAGCCACGCGGCGTCGAGTTCCAGCACCTGTTGCGGCGTCCACTTGCCCTCCACGGCTGCCAGTGGGGGAAGCGCCGCCGCCGCCACAAGGAAGGTCCACAAAACCGGTCGGCGCATCATCGGCAGGCTCCTTGCCGCCGGCACTGTACACCGGCGTGTTTTCAGCATATATTGAAGGCACCCCGAAGGAGGGCAGCCACAGATGACCAACGCCATGCGCGAGTGCGCGGAGCAAATTCGCCAGTGCTGGATCCGCTGCGACCGGGCTCTGGCGGCAGGCGACGCCGAGGCGGCCAACGACGCCTTCGGCCGCGTCTTCGAAATCGTGGACGGGTTTCCCGTCGAGGAGGAGGACCTGCGCGCGCTGGCGCTTCTCTGCATCCTCACGTGGGTGAAGGTGGCGCTCGCGCTCGAAGAGGCGGGGCAAAACGATCCCGCCCTCGAAGCCCAGGCGCACGTCTTCGAGCTGCTCGACACCTACTGGCTCATCGACGAAGACGAAGAGCCCCAGCCGGGCAAGGGAATGGAGGAGTTCGCCGGTCTCGAGACGCCGGAGTCCACCGAACTGCTCGGCCGGCTCTACCTGCTGTGCAGCCGCTACGGGCGCAAGGACAGCCTCTATTGGGGCCGCTGCTTCATGGAGTTTGACCGGAAGCTCCAGGCGGGCGATGCGGTGAACTGACGCCCTCCGCCCCCGCCTCGCCCAGCGCGCGGCGCCCCGCTTCCAGCAACTTCACGATCCGGTCCACGTCATACACGCATCCGCCCCATGAGCCGCCGCTCGCCTGCTGCAGCGCCGCCCACAGGCGCGTATCCTCCGGCAGCAGCGGATCCGGCGCCAGCCCCGGATGCGGCGTGCGCGCCTCCAGATCCACTCCCACCACGTTCACCGATCCCTCCAGCCGGTTGCGGTCGATCACAATCTCGATCACGTCCCCGTCGCGCAGCCGCCCGATCGGCCCGCCGGCCAGCGCCTCCGGCGAGACGTGGCCGATGCAGGCGCCCGTGGAGACGCCGCTGAAGCGCGCGTCCGTGATCAGCGCCACGTGCTTTCCAAACGGCAGGTACTTCAGCGCCGACGTGAGTTGATAGGTCTCCTCCATCCCGCACCCCATGGGCCCGCGCCCCGCCAGCACCACGATGTCGCCCTCGCGGATGCGTCCCTCCTTGATCGCTGCAATCGCGGCGGACTCCGACGTGAACACCTTCGCCGGGCCCCTCTTCCGGTACACTCCGTCGGCATCCACCACCGACGGATCGATCGCCGTGGCTTTCACCACGCTGCCTTCGGGCGCCAGGTTGCCCGTCGGGAAACACACCGTGGAAGTGATGCCGCGGGCGCGTGCCGCGTCCGGGCTGAAGATCACATCGTCGGGATCGATCCCGTCCAGCTCCCGCAGCCGCTGCCGCAGCGCGGCGCGCCGCTCGCTCTGCTCCCACCAGTCGAGGTTCTCGTCCACTGTGCGTCCGGTCACGGTCAGCGCGCGCGTGTGCAGCAGCCCGGCGCGGCGCAGGTGCAGCATCACTTCGGGCACGCCGCCCGCCAGAAACACCTGCACGGTGGCGAAATTGCGCGGCCCGTTCGGCAGCGCGTCCACCAGCCGCGGCACGCTGCGGTTCACGCGGATCCAGTCCTCCACTGTCGGGCGCCGCAGCCCGGCATGGAACGCAATCGCGGCCAGATGAATCACCAGGTTCATCGATCCGCCCACCGCTGCATGCAGCACCAGCGCATTCTCCAGCGCCTCCGGCGTCAGGATGCCCGCCATGTTCACGCCCGCAGCCATCAGATGCAGCGCCGCCCGCGCCGAGCGGCGCGCCATGTCCAGCCACACCGGATGCCCCGAAGGCGAAAGCGCCGAATGCGGCAACGCCATGCCCAGCGCCTCCGCCACCACCTGCGACGTTGCCGCCGTGCCCATGAACTGGCAGCCGCCCCCGGGCGAGGCGCAGGCGCGGCAGCCCACCTCCTGCGCGTATTCGAGCGTGATCTCCCCGTGCGCGAAGCGCGCGCCGATCGACTGCACCACCGCCGTGTCCTCGCCCTTCTCCGGCAGCAGCGTCACCCCGCCGGGCACCAGCACGCACGGCAGCGCACGCTGCGCCGCCAGCGCCATCATCATCGCCGGCAATCCCTTGTCGCACGTCGCCACCCCGATCACCGCCGCCCGGTTCGGCAGCGAACGGATCAGGCGCCGGAACACCGTCGCCGCGTCGTTGCGGTAGGGCAGGGAATCGAACATCGCCGGCGTGCCCTGCGACCGCCCGTCGCAGGGATCCGAGCAATACGCCGCAAACGGAATGGCGCCCAGCTGCTTCAGCTCCCGCGCCGCCGCCTCCACCTGCAGCGACACCTCCCAGTGCCCCGTGTGGTAGCCCAGAGCAATGGGCGATCCGTCCTGCGCGCGCAGCCCGCCGTGGGTGGAAAGGATCAGCACCTCCTCGGCGTTCATGCGCGCCGGCTCCCAGCCCATCGCCGCGTTCATCGTCCATCCGTAGAGGTCGCCCGAGGGCCGTTCGCGCAGCATCTGCTCCGTGTAGGGCAGCCGCCCTTGCGGCCCGGGCGCTTTCGTGCGCACGTCCCACAGCGCGGAGTCGCCGGAGTCCAGAACCGTGTCAGGCGGAGGAATTTCAGCAGGCATGTTCCGATTTCATCACAGCGGCGCGGCGGCGCAGCAGTGGCGCAAGCCCCGCGCATCGGGTAGAGTGGGAAGTTCTCATATGAGCCTGCGAGTGACTGAACGCAACAACGGCGACGTGCTCGTTCTCGCGCTGGAAGGGCGGCTCGCCATCGGCGACGCCGTGGAGGAGTTCCGCCGCAGGATCGATGCGGCGATCAAAAGCGGGCAGACGCGCCTGGCGCTGGACCTGAAAGGCACCGAGTACATCGACTCCAGCGGCATGGGCTTCCTCGTCGTCGCCCACAAGGTGGCGCGCGACGCCGGCGGCATGCTCGCCATGTTCAACCTCACCGACCGCGTGGTCGACCTGATGCTACTCACCAAGCTCAGCGGCGTCTTCCACCTGTTCTCCTCCGAACAGGACGCCGTCGACGCCATTCACGGCAAGCCGGTGAAGCCCTTCGACCCCGTCGAATATGTGCAAAGCCGCGGCGAGCACGCTCCCGGAGGGGAATGAAACGCCCGGCGTGATACACTCGTAGCTTCCCCCCATGAAGCTCGCGCTCGGAGCGGATCACGCCGGTTTTGCCCTGAAAGAAACCCTGCGCCGCGAACTCGAAGCGGCCGGACATGAAGTCGTCGATTTCGGCACGAATTCCGCCGAATCCACCGATTATCCCGACTACGCCCGCAAAGTGGCGCGCGCCGTCTCCTCGGGAGAGTGCGAGCGGGGCATTCTGGTCTGCTTCACCGGCGTCGGCATGTCGATGGCCGCCAACCGCATCCCCGGCGTCCGCGCCGCCCTCGGCTTCAACTCCGACGTCGTCGAATTGACGCGGCGCCACAACGACGCCAACATCCTGGCGCTCGGCGCCAAGTACACCAGCCCGGCGCAGGCCCTCGAACGTGTGCGGATTTTTCTCGAAACCCCCTTCGACGGCGGCAGGCACGAACGGCGCGTCCGGAAGATGGACGCGGGCGAGGAGGAATGCAAAGGATGACTGAACAGCAGCGCATGGCAAGGCCCCTGGCCGAGGTCGATCCCGAGATCGCGCAGGCGATCCGCGACGAGGCCGAACGGCAGCACTCGCGGCTCGAACTGATCGCCAGCGAGAACTTCACCTCGGAGGCCGTGCTCGAGGCCACAGGAAGCGTCTTCACCAACAAGTACGCCGAAGGCTATCCGGGCAAGCGGTACTACGGCGGCTGCGAGTTCACCGACATCGTCGAAAACCTCGCCCGCGAGCGGGCCAAGAAACTCTTCGGCGCCGAGCACGCCAACGTCCAGCCGCACTCGGGCTCCCAGGCCAACGAGGCCGCCTATTCGGCCGTCCTCTCGCCCGGCGACACGATCCTCGGCATGAACCTCGCCCACGGCGGCCACCTCACCCACGGCCACCCGCTGAATTTTTCGGGAAAAACGTACAAGGTGGTCCCCTACGGCGTGCGCCGCGAGGACGAACTCATCGACTACGACGAAGTGGCCCGCCTCGCCCGCGAGCACAAGCCGAAGATGATCGTCGCCGGCGCCAGCGCCTACTCGCGCATCATCGACTTCGCCCGCCTGCGCGGGATCTGCGACGAAACCGGCGCCCTGCTGCTGGTCGACATGGCCCACTTCAGCGGGCTCGTCGCCGCCGGCCTCTATCCGAACCCCTGCCAGTGGGCCGACATCGTCACATCCACTACCCACAAAACCCTCCGCGGGCCCCGCTCCGGGCTCATCCTCTGCCGGGCGCAATACGCCCAGGCCATCGACAAGACCGTCTTCCCCGGCATTCAGGGAGGGCCGCTCGTCCACGTGATCGCCGCCAAGGCGGTCTGCTTCCTCGAAGCCATGCAGCCGGAGTTCGTCGAATACCAGCGCCGCGTGGTCGCCAATGCCCGGGCGCTCGCCGATGGCATGAGCCAGGCCGGCTTCCGCGTCGTCAGCGGCGGCACGGACACGCACGTCATGCTCGTCGATGTCTTCTCCAAAGGCCTGCGGGGCAGGGAGGCGGAAAAGGCGCTCGACGAGGCCTGGATCACGGTCAACAAGAACTCCATCCCCTTCGACCAGAACCCGCCGCTCAACCCCAGCGGCATCCGCCTCGGCAGCCCGGCGGTCACCACCCGCGGCTTCGGCGAGGCCGAAATGCGCCTCGTGGCGGAACTGATTGCGCGCGTGCTCGAGGCGCCGGCCGACCCCGCCAACCTCGCTGCCGTCCGGCGGCGCGTGCAGGAGCTCACCGAGCGTTTCCCGCTCTACGAATGGAGGCGCGCAGCCGTGCGCGCCTAGCCACGGAGTCATTGCGGTGCCGCTGCGGATTCTGCTCGATGCCCGCCACGTGCGCGATTTCGGCTACGGCACCTACATCCGCAACCTCGTCCGCGGCCTCGCCGCCATCGGCGCGCAGCACGAGTTCCTGCTCGCCATCCGCCCCCGGGATCAGGGCGAACTCTCCGGGCTGCCGCCGAATTTCCACCTCCTCCCATACGACCGGCCCGACACCGAGCCCCGCGACCGCGTGCTGTTCTCGATCTTCGCCCGCAAGCACATCCCTTCCGCGGTCCACATCCCCCTCGCCCGCGTGCCGCTCTTCCTTCCCAGGCCCTACATCGTCACCGTCCACGACATCTCCAGCCTCGTCATCGAGAAGGTCTCCGGCTGGAAGGGCGAACTCCAGCAGAAGCTCCTGCGCCGTTCCCTGCTCGAGGCCGCCTGCGTCATCGCCGTCAGCGAGTGGACCCGCAACGACCTCATCTCGCTGATGGGCGTCCCCCCGGAAAAGATCCGCCGCATCTACGGCGCCGTCGATCCCAGCTTCCTCGATCCCCGTCCGCCCCGGTGGGCGCGCGCCGCCGGCCCGGAAGCGCGCGAGCACGAGCGCCGCCGCGAGCTCGAGCGCTACCAGGTCCACTACCCGTACCTGCTCTACGCCGGAACCATCCGCCCGCAAAAAAACATCCCGCGCCTCGTCGAGGCCTTCGCTCTCGTCCGCGGCAAGCTCCAGAACGACCCCCGCTGGAAAGACCTCCGCCTCATCATCATCGGCGACGAGATCTCCAAGTACCCGGCCGTGCGCCAGGCCGTCATTCAGTCCCGCGTCGAGCCCTACGTCCGCTTTCTCGGCTTCGTGCCTGCGGACACCCTCCGCATCTTCTACGAATCCGCCGCGGCCTTCGTCTTCCCCTCGCTCTATGAAGGCTTCGGGCTCCCCCCGCTTGAAGCCATGGCCTGCGGCGCCCCAGTGGTTTGCTCCTCCGCCACCTCCCTGCCCGAAGCCGTCGGCGACGCTGCCGAAATGGTCAGCCCGGACAACGTCTTCGATATCGCCCGCGGCATTCTCGAAGTCCTCCTCAACGAAGAGCGGCGCCGCGAACTCATCGAGCGCGGCGCGCGCCGCTGCCGCGAGTTCCGCTGGGAGACCACCGCCGCCCGCGTGCTCGCCATCTACGAGGCCGTGGCGATGGGGAAGCCGCTCCCGGAGTGAGTGAACGCGTCGAATTTCCGCGGATCCGGGCCCGCCCACAACAGCCGCCCGCGCACCACCGACAACAGCGACTGCCCCTCCAGTGGAAAGCTCTGCGGCCCCCCTCCCTCTCCCAGAAGCCCCTGCCCCAGAACCTTCAAACACGCTCCTTCCCGCCGCACTCTCCGCACCAGACCCGCTCCGCCCCACCTCAGCACGTGCCAGCAGTCCTCCTCCACCCTCGCCCGCAGCCCTTCATCCTCCGCCACCAGTGCGAATTGCCCGCCGCTTCGGGCGAATGGAACGGCAGCATCCGGCTCCAGTTCCGCCAGAAACAACCTGTGCGCCCCCGGCCATGCCAGCGACCTCACCGTCAGCCATTCCTCCACCTTGCCCGTGTCCGGCCACGGCGACCCGGGCCCGATTTTTCCCGAAAGCACGGGGATTCTTCGCCGGTTCTCCCGCCCGATCCGCCTTGAAAGCAGGATCTGGTCCACCTCGTCTTCCTTGAACAATTCCCCGACCGTCCACCCGAGATTGACCAGAAAAGAGTCCGCCACCGGCGGCGTCAGCGTGCGCTTCCCCGCCAGAATATGATGCAAATGGGGCTGCGAAATTCCCGTCAGCCGCGCCAGCCCGCGCTCGGTGTATTCGCCGTTGCTCAGCAGACCGCCCACGCGCCGCACGAGCCGTTGCAGCAGCCGTTCGAACCCGGGGCCCGGCGCTGGGTTCACCTGATTTCTCCTTGAAATAGGATAGTACTAGTACATCTAGTACTCAAGCCTGTGCTCGTCGATGAACAGAATTTAATAGTCCTGCCGCCCAGCTGCTAAGACACAGAAAGACAAGAACCTTCCGGCTGAACCCGGCCTTCTCCGGAAAAAAATTCGAGGCTCTGTGCCAGGAGTTGCTTGACGCCCCGCCCGCCCCTCGCAAGATGGGAAGCAGGAATTCCGGGCGTCCGGGGTGAGGCCGGAGGCCCGATAGACAGAGGAAAGAACCCAATGGAGTGGACCCGTTCCGAAACGATTGGCTTGGCCTCGGTCAAATGCGTGCATTGCCGCGGACTCGGCCTCCGCGAGGCCCGCGGCAAAATGGTCCCCTGCGCTTGCGTGTTTCGCAGCATTTTCCGCGCCTGTTACGCGCGATTCCGGAAATGCGTCGAGCAGGAGAAGAGGTACAGCCGTGTCAGCCTCGAGTACTCGCCGCGCGGCGGCCGGCGGATCACATGGGGCATGAAAAACGAAGAATACATCGCGGATTTTTACCTGGTCAGCCGCCGCCATCTGACGCCCGAAGAGTGGAACGTGTTCCGGTATCACTTCCTGCTCGGCGCCGATTCCCGCCTTTGCGTGCGCAAACTCGGCATCGACCGCGGGCAGTTTTTCCACATGGTGTACCGGATCGAGGCGAAGCTCGGCAAGGTGTTCCGCGAACTTCAGCCCTATTCGCTTTATCCCATCGACGAGTACTTCCACGGGCGCACCGAGAATCCCTGGCGCAGCGTCGACGAGGAGCCTCTGCGCCCCGTCAAGCAGGAGGCGCCGCGGAAGCGGGTCCCGCAGGAAAGGGTGGCCTGAGGCGGACGGCGGTGACGGGGAATTTCAGAGCAGCTCCGCGCCGAGCGCGCGCAGCTTCCCGCTCAGGTTCTCGTAGCCGCGTTCGATCAGGCTCGTGTTGGTCAGCCGCGACTCGCCCTCGGCGGCGAGCGCCGCAATGACGTAGCTGAAGCCGGCGCGCAGGTCCGGGATCTCGATGTCGGCGCCCCGCAGCGGAGTGGGGCCCACGATCACCGCCGAATGCCGGTAGTTGCGCTGCCCGAAGCGGCAGCGCAGCCCGCCCAGGCACTCGCGGTAGAGCTGGATCTGCGCGCCCATCCGGCGCAGCGCCTCCACGTATCCAAAGCGGTCCTCGTACACGGTTTCGTGCACGATGGAGACGCCCTCGGCTTGCGTCAGCGCGATCACGAACGGCTGCTGGTAGTCGGTGGAAAAGCCCGGATAGACGTCGGTCTCCAGCGCCGTGGACCGCAGCCGTTCGCCCGCGCGCCAGAACTCGATCCCTTCGCTGGTCACCCGGAAGTCGCCGCCGATCTGCCGCAGCCGGTTCAGGAACGTCATCATCGGCGCCTGCTGCGCGTGGCGCACGAAGATGCGCCCGTTGGTGGCCACGGCGGCGCACGCCCAGCTTGCCGCTTCCAGCCGGTCCGGGATCGCCTCGTGGTCGAAGCCCCGCAGCTGCCGCACCCCGATGATCTTGATCACGCGGTCGACGTCGACGCTGATGATGGCGCCCATCTTCTGCAGCACCATGATCAGGTCCATGATCTCCGGCTCGACGGCGGCGTTGGAGAGCTCGGTCACCCCGTCGGCCAGCACGGCAGCCAGGATCACCTGCTCGGTGGCGCCCACGCTTGGATATTCCAGCCGGATCTTGTTCCCCTGCAGCCTCGCCGCCGTCAGGTGCGCATCATGCGCCTCGTCGTGCAGCACGGCGCCCAGGTCCTGCAGCGCCCGCAGGTGGAAATCCACCGGGCGCGACCCGATGCGGCATCCGCCCAGCGAAGGCACCGGCGCCCTGCCGAAGCGCGCCAGCAGCGGGCCGCACGTCAGGATCGGAATGCGGCTCTTGCCGGAGAACTCGCGCAGCACGGAGCGCTCCATCGGCCGCAGGTTGGCCGCGCAGATCTCCAGCGTGCCCGGCTCGGGCTCGCGCACCTCGCCCCCGAGCGCGTGGATCATCTCCGCCGTGATGCTGACATCCAGGATGCGCGCCACGTTGCGCAGCACGCATCTTTCATCGGTCAGCAGCGCCGCCACCATGATCTTCGGCAGCGCGTTCTTCGCGCCGCGCAGAGACACCTCGCCCACCAGCGGCCTGCCGCCGCGGAGGATCATCGGCTCGGTTTTCAGCGCGGCTCCCGGAGTGCTCATCTACGAAAACAATTTTCGCTCCCGGCGCAGCACCGGAGGCGTCTCGATGTCATCAAACGGCAGGATCTCGTCGGCCGGCCCCTGCGCCGGCGCTTGCGGCGGCGGACCCGCCACGGGCAGCGTCTCCACCGGCGCAGGCTCCAGATCGAACACAGCTTCTTCCGGCGGCTCCGGCTCCACAGCTCCCGCCGGCGCCGGCTCGGGCTCGGCGTCGAACCGCCGCGGCGGTCCCGCCACGGCCGCGGGCGTCTCCACGATCAGCGGCGCCACCGGCGGCGCAGGCTCGGGCGCGGCCGAGGGCGCGCTCGCGGCCGCGGCGCGGCGCTGCACCGGAACCTGCAGTTGCGGCCGCTCCACTTCCGGCAGCCCCTCCCTCTCGAAGCCGGTGGCGATCACCGTGATCCGCACCTCGTCGCCTAGGCTCGCATCCGGCACCAGCCCGAAATTGATCTGCACCTCCGGGTTCTCCGTCGCCTCCCGGATCAGCTGGCACGCCTCGTGCATTTCGTGCAGGCTCAACGTTGGCGGCGCCGTGATATTGAGCAGGATGGCCTTGGCGCCCCGCAGGCCGCCCTCTTCCAGCAGCGGGCAGGCGATGGCGCCCCGCGCGGCTTCCAGCGCCGCCTGCGGGCCGCGCGCCGATGCCGTCCCCATGATGGCGAAGCCCATGCCCAGCATGATGGCCCGCACGTCGGCGAAATCCCGGTTGATCAGCCCCGGCGTCGTGATGATGTCGCTGATTCCCTGCACGCCCTGCCGCAGCACGTCGTCCGCCAGCCGGAACGCCTCGAAAAACGATGTGCCCGGCGGCACAAGATCGATCAGCCGGTCGTTGGGGATCGAGATCACGCAATCCACCGTGGCGTGCAGCTCCGCCAGCCCGCGTTCGGCCTGTTTCATCCGCCGCGGACCCTCGAACGCGAACGGCTTCGTCACCACGGCCACTGTCAGCGCCCCCAGCTCCTTGGCCAGCGTCGCCACCACCGGCGCCGCCCCCGTGCCCGTCCCGCCGCCCAGCCCGGCGGCGATGAACACCATGTGGGCGCCCTCGAGCACGTCGACGATCCGCTCGGTGTCTTCCAGCGCCGCCTGCTTGCCGATCTCCGGATCCGAGCCCGCCCCCAGCCCGTTGGTGATCCGCGACCCCAGCGCGATCTTGTTCGGCACCGGCGAGGAACGCAGCGCCTGCGCGTCCGTGTTCATCACGTAGAACTCCACGCCGCGCAGCCCCGCGTCGATCATCCGGCTCACCGCGTTCGAGCCGCCGCCGCCCACGCCGATCACCTTGATCCGCGTGCCGCCCAGCTGCTCGTCCTGTATCTCGAATTTCAGTGCATCCAGTTCTGCCATGCTGACCTCGACCCTTCCGCGCCTGCCCCGCGCGTTCTCCTCATTTTCCCCGAAACAGGCCGAACAGTCCCGTGCTGCCTGCCGTCTCGCGCCGGGACTGCAGCCTTGCCGAGTACATCGCCAGCCCGGCTGCCGCCGTCCACACCGGCGAGCACAACTCCTCGGGCCACTCCAGCACGCCCCGCGTCAGCCCCAGCCGCGCCGGGCACCGCAGCAGCCTCTCCGCCTCCTGCACCATCCCCTCCAGCAGCGCGCCGCCCCCGCACAGCACCAGGCCCTCGCCCAGCTGCAGGTCCCGCGCGTAGCGCTGCCGGCAGGATTCCACGATCTCGAACAACTGCCCCGCCCGCGCCTCCAGCGTCTCCACCAGCTCGCGCCGGCTGATCTCGCGCCGTCCCCGCCCGCCTTCGGCCGGCAGCTCGATGATCGTGTGCTCGCTTGCCGGCGCGGCGTGCGCACACCCGTGCGCCAGCTTCAGCCGCTCCGCGTCCTCGTAGGAAAAGCCGTGCACCGTGCTGATGTCGCGAGTGAAGTGGTCGCCCGAAACCGGCAGCCCGGCGGCGAACAGCATCGCATCGCCGTCGTAGAACAGCAGGTTCGAACTGTGTGCGCCGATGTCGAGCAGCGCCACGCCGCTCGCGCGCTCCTCGGGCAGGATGCAGGCGTAAGCCGCCGCCATCGCCTCGAACACGGTCTCCTCCACCTGCACGCCCGCCTGCTGCACCGCGTTCAGCACAGCCTGATGGTCCTGCCGCGCCGCCGTGATGATCAGCGCGTGCGCCTCCAGCAGTTCGCACTCCACGTTCAAAGGGTGCGGAATCGGCGGCCGCCCGTCCGCCGTGAAGTCCTGCGGCAGCACCTGCAGGGCGATCTGGTCATGCTCCACCGGCGTCCGCGCCGCCAGCTTCAGGGCTTGCACGATGTCTTCATGCTGCACCCGGCGCCTGTACCTGAGCTCGTACCGGCCGCGCCCTTGCTTGCACCGGATCGCCGGCCCTCCCACGCCCACCACGGCGGAATTCACCGGCTCGCGCAACTTGCGTTCGCACTGCTCGAAGACTTGCCGCACGCACGCCGCCACCGCGTCCGGATCCGCGATCTGGCCGCGGTGCCAACCGCGCGAAACCTCGGCGGCATGCGTCAGGTACCGGACCAGCCCGTTCTCCAGAGAAAGCACGACCAGCCGCGTCCATGCGCTTCCCAGGTCCAGCCCGGCGGCAATTTGAGTCCTCTTGGCCACGGCTTAAAGGTCTTCCTCCGGCGGTGCTTCCACCAGTGTAATGCGCCCTTCTGTCGTCAGGTCCAGCACGGCGCGGTGCGACAGCCGCTCCCGGATCGCATCCAGATGCCCCAGAAACACATTCAGCCTTTCCAGGAATTTTTCGTTCCCCAGCACCAGCACCACCAGATGGTCCTTCGTCTGGTAGCCGATGCGGATATTCTCCGGGTCGGTCACGTCCACTTCCGGAATATTGGAAGCCGCCGGGCGCAGCTCTTCCAGCACGCGCTGCATCAGCCGCACCAGCTTGCGGCGTCGCTCGACGTCCTGTTCGGGCCGCACGCCCAGCAGCAGCGGCAGATTGCCCGGCGCCGGCCCCGTCATCGGCAGGATCACGCCGTCGGCGTCGATCAGCATCGGCCGCATCCGCAGCGGCTCTCCGAAGCTGCCGGAGATCCCCGCCGGAACCTGAATCATCGCCACCGGCTCCCGCTCCTCGATCCGCACCTCCAGCCGGTTCGGCCACACCCGCCGCACCGTCGCGTCGCGCACCCAGTCCAGCCGCCGCAGCTCGTCGCGCCGCCGCTCGAGGTCGATGTCCGCAATGCTCCGCCCCCGGTCGGCGGCGAACACCTTCAGCACCGCCGCCCGCGAAACCCGCCGCGTCCCCTCGATGGAAATTCCCGACTGCGGCGAGTCCTCTTCCGCCAGCAAGAAACGGGGGTCGCGCGACAGAAACCGGTTCCACTCCAGCAGGAAGAAAGCCGCGCCTGCCGCCGCGCCGCTGAGGGCGAGCAACCAGCCCCCCCACAGCAGCCACCGGCGCACCGGCAGCTCGCGCGCCGGTTCTTCAGCGCCGTTCGCTTTCCGTTTCCTGCGAGACATCACTCGTCTCCTTCAGCAGTTCCAGCACGCGCCCGCCCGCCGTGGTCACGTCGCCCGCCCCGAGCGTCAACAGAAGGTCGCCCTCTCCCAGCTCCGCCGCCGCCTCCCGCACTGCCTCCTCCAGCGAGCCCGCGTAGCGGCACGCCGGATGCCCCGACCTCCGGATCGCCTCCGCCAGCGCCGCCGCCGTCACGCCCTCCCGCGGCGGCTCCGACGCGGCATAGATGTCGGTCACCAGCACGGCGTCCGCGTCCCGGAACGCCTCCGCGAATTCGTCAAACAGCAGCTCGGTGCGCGAATATCGGTGCGGCTGAAACAGCACCACCAGCCTTCGCGGCTTGCGCAGGCGCAGCGCCGCCAGCGTGGCGCGGATCTCCGCCGGATGGTGCCCGTAATCGTCGATCACGTCGACGCCCGCCGCGCTGCCCTTCCACTCCATCCGCCGCCCGGCGCCGCTGTAGGCTGCCAGCCCCTCCCGGATGCGCTCCGCCCCCACGCCCAGATGCAGCAGCACCGCTGCGCACGCCGCCGCGTTCAGCACATTGTGCGCGCCCGGCACGCGCAGTTCGAACTCGCCCAGATCCGCGCCGTCCATTCTCAGGTGGAAGCGGCTGCCCCAGCCCTCCAGCTCCACGCGCTCCGCCCGGAGCTGCGCGCCTTCGGAAAATCCGTAGGTCACCGCCCGCCTTCGCAGCCCGCCCAGCAGGGAGCGCGCCGCCGCGTCGTCGGCGCACAGCGCCAGCATCCCCCCGATCGAGACGCGGTTCGCAAACCGCAGGAACGCCTCCCGCTCGGCTTCGAAGGTCTTCCAGTAATCCAGGTGTTCGCGGTCGATGTTTGTGATCACCGCGCACTCGGGCGCCAGCTCGAGGAACGATCCGTCGCTTTCGTCCGACTCCGCAATGAACAGCTCCCCGCCCAGCCTCGCGTTCCATCCTCCCAGGAAGGGCGCCAGCGTGCCGACGTACACCGTCGGGTTCAGCCCCGCCTCCAGCGCCGCGCAGGCCAGCATCGACGTCGTCGTCGTCTTTCCGTGGCTGCCCGCCACCGCGATGCCCCGCCGCCCCCGCATCAGCTCCGCCAGCAGCTCTCCCCGCGTCGCCACCGGCAGCCCGCGGCGGCGCGCCTCGAGCAGCTCCGGATTGTCCGCGCCCGCCGCCGAGGTGGCGATCACGGCGCGCGCCTCCGCCGGCACATTCTCCGCCGCGTGCCCTTGCGTCACGCGGATCCCCAGCTCCTCCAGCCGCCGCGTCAGCGCGGTGCTCCGCAGATCCGAGCCCGACACGGCGCAGCCCAGCTCCCGGCACAGCAGCGCCAGCCCGCTCATGCCGATGCCGCCGATGCCCGTGAAGTGAAGCGCCTGCGCCCGAAAAAACATTCTGCCTCTTTATTGTTTAGGCCTGCCGCGCCTGTGTCAATGAAACCGCGCCTCGCCGCGCCGCCTCCAGCAGCGCCTCCGCCGCGCGCCGCGCCGCTCCCGGGCGCGCCGCCGCCCGCGCCGCGCGGCTCATCCGCTCCAGCTCTCCCGGCGCTTCCGCCAGCCGCGCCACCGTCTCGTACAGCCGCTTTCCGCTCAGCTCGCTCTCCCGCAACACCACCGCCGCGCCTGCCCGCTCCATCGCCTCCGCATTGCGCAGCTGATGGTCGTCCGCCGCGTAGGGGAAGGGAACCAGCACCGACGGCATCCCCGCCGCCGCCAGCTCGGCCACCGCGCCCGCCCCCGCCCGGCTCACCACCAGATGAGCCTGCGCGTAGGCTGCCGCCATGTCGTCCAGAAACGCCACCGCGCGCGCCTCCGCTCCGGCGTCCGCCAGCGCCCGGGCTGTCTCTTCCGCCCACAGCGCGCCAGCCTGCACCGTGATGCTTACGCGCAATTTGCTTTCCCGGAACCAGGGCAGGCTCTCGGCCACCGCCCGGTTCAGCGCCCGTGCGCCGCGGCTGCCGCCCGTCACCAGCAGCCGCAGCTCGTCCTGCGGAGGCTGCCACCGGACGCGGAAGAACTCCTCCCGCACCGGCATCCCTGTCACCATCGCCTTCCCGCGGGGGAACCGCGCCAGCGTCTCTTCGAAGCCCAGCAGCGCCGCCGCCGCCAATGGCGCCGCCAGACGGTTCACCAGCCCCGGCGCCGCGTTGGGCTCCATCAGCACCACGGGCACGCGCGCCAGCACCGCCGCCGCCACCGGCGCCGCCGCCACATACCCTCCGAGCGAAAATACCGCAGCCGGTTTGGCCGAACGGAAGAGGCGCAGGCACCGCGCCAGCGCCGCCGGCAGCCGCACCAGCGCCCTCGCCTTTCCCCGCAGCCCGGCGCGCTGAAAGCCCGCCGCCGGGATCCACTCCAGCGGAAAGCCCGCCTGCGGCACCAGCCGCGACTCCACCCCTTCCCGCGTCCCGATGAACAGGCACCCGTGGCCCATCGCCCGCAGCTCCTGCGCTACCGCCAGCAGCGGGACCACGTGTCCGCCCGTCCCTCCGCCCGCCATCACGAACAGCATGCGGGCCTCCTTACGGCTCCGGCGCCCGGTCGCTGACGCTCATCAGCATCCCGGCGGTGATCAGCGTTCCCACCATCGCGCTGCCGCCGTAGCTGATCAACGGCAGCGGAATCCCCTTCGTCGGCACCGCGTCCAGCGTCACCAGCATGTGAAATAGCGCCTGCGACACGATCACCGACGCCGCCCCCAGCGCCAGATAGCGCCCGAACGGATCCTCCACCAGCTGCCACGCCCGCCAGCCCCTCCACAGAATCACCAGATACGCCCCCAGCAGGAGCAGGCATCCCACAAGACCCGTCTCCTCTCCCACCACTCCGAAGATGAAATCGTTGTGCGCCAGCGGCAGGAACCCCAGCTTCTGCACCGATTGCCCCAGCCCCACGCCGGTGAGCCCGCCGCTGCCGATGGCGATCCGCGATTGCCGCGCCTGATAGTCGGCGTCCCGCGCCGCCCCGCTCGCCGCCGTCCGCACTGCCAGCCATTCGAGCCACGGCGTCGCGGCGATCTTCTGCTCCGTCAGCCCGAAATACGACGTCACGCGGATCAGACGGTACGGCTTCTGCACGATCAGCCCCGTCATCACCACCACCGTCATCGCCAGCGCCACGAAAAAGTGCTTGCGGTGGATCCCCGCCACCGAATACACCACCAGCGCCGGAACCAGCAGAATCAGCGCCGTCCCCAGGTCCCCCTTCGCCACCAGCCCCGTGGTCAGCCCCACCACCAGCAGAGTGGGCACGATGGAATAGCGGTTGTTCACTTCGCCCCCGCGCCAGGCGACGAACCACGCCAGGTACAGCACGATCATCGGCTTGGCCAGTTCGCTCGGCTGCAACTGCCCCACGCCCGGCAGCCGGATCCAGCGGTGCGCCGTGCGGTCCGTCACCACCGCCGCCGCCAGCAGGATCAGCACAGCGCACAGCGGCGCCACCACGGCGGCGGCGTTCCGCAGCCGGCGGTAGTCGATGTACTTGATCCAGAACATCGCCGCCAGCCCCAGCACCATCGCCAGCATCTGCCGCAGCGCCATCTCATAGCCGGGCTTCTGCATGTAAACTTCCGCCGGCACTGCCGTCGCGCTGTACACCATCACCAGCCCGAACGACGCCAGCCCGAGCGTCGTCGAAAGCAGCCACCAGTCGGTTCGCGCCTGCACCGTGTTCATGCTTTCTGCTCCAGCGTCCGCACCAGGTCCTTGAACACCCGCCCGCGTTCTTCATACCCGGAAAACTGGTCGAAGCTCGCGCACGCAGGCGCCAGCAGCACCGTGTCGCCCGGCTCGGCTTTCTGCCATGCGGTTCGCACCGCTGTCGCCAGATCCCCGCACGGAATCAGCGGCAACGCGCCTTCCAGATGCGATGCGATCTTCTCCGCCGCCGCGCCGATCAGCAGCGCCGCGCGGGCGCGCTCGGCCAGCAGCGGGCGCAGCTCGCGGTAGTCGCTGTCCTTGTCCTTCCCGCCCAGGATCACCCACAGCCGCCCGTCGAAGGACTCCAGCGCCTTGCGCGTGGCATCGACGCTCGTCGCCTTCGAGTCGTTGTAGAAGCGCACGCCGCCCAGCTCGCGCACGAATTCGAGGCGGTGCTCCACGCCCTCGAACGTCTGCACGCCCTGCCGGATCGCCTCCGGCGGCGCGCCCGCCAGGTACGCGCAGCAGCCCGCCGCCAGCACGTTCTCCAGGTTGTGCCGCCCCCGCAGCGGAATCTCCGAAGCGGCCATGAACGGCTTGCCCTCCGCATACAGCACGCCGTCCTGCTCCCAGAAGCCCGGCTCGCGGCGGCCGCCCGCGCAGAACCAGCGCACGCGCCCCCGCGCCTGCCGGGCGAGCGCCGCGCTGGCCGCGTTTTCCGCGTTCAGCACCGCGAAGTCCTCCGGCTGCTGGCAGGCCAGGATCCGCGCCTTCGCCGCCGCGTAGGCTTCCATCATGTGGTGCCGGTCCAGATGGTTCTGCGTGATGTTCAGCACCGCCGCGATCCGCACGCGCAGCGTGCGCGTCGTCTCCAGCTGGAAGCTGGAAAGCTCCAGCACGTTCCACTGGTCCTCGCGCGAGGAGTCCACCATCGCCGCCAGCGGCCGCCCGATGTTTCCTCCCACCTGGCAGGCGATCCCCGCCGTGCGCAGCAGGTGCCCGGTGAGCGCCGTCGTCGTCGTCTTCCCGTTCGTGCCCGTGATCCCGAGAATCGGCCCCCGCAGGAACCACGACGCCGCCTCCACGTCCCCCACCACCAGCATCCCCCGCGCCCGCGCCTGCTCGAACAGCGGCAGGTCTGCCGGCACGCCCGGGCTCAGCACGGCGATCTCGCAATCCTCCAGCGCCTCCGGCGACTGCGGCACGAACGGCGCGTCGAACTCCGGCAGCGCCTCGCGCGGCTTCATGTCGGAGGCGCGCACCTCCGCCCCGTGGCGGCGCAGCAGATCCAGCACCGCCACGCCGGAGCTGCCCATGCCGAACACCGTGACCTTCTTGCCGCGCACGTCCATGGCTATCTCAGCTTCAGCGTCGTCAGCGCAAACAGCGCCCACACCAGCCCTGCGATCCAGAACCGCACCACCACCTTCGTCTCGTCCCACCCCAGCTTCTCGAAATGGTGATGCAGCGGCGCCATCAGAAACACGCGCTTGCCCCGCATCTTGTAGCTCGCCACCTGGATCATCACGCTCAGCGCCTCGATCACATACACCCCGCCAATAAACAAAAGCATCAACTCCTGTTTGATCAGCACCGCCACCACGCCCATGCTGCCCCCCAGCGCCAGCGAACCCACGTCGCCCATGAAGATCTCCGCCGGGTGCGCGTTGTACCACAGAAAAGCCAGCACCGCCCCGGTCAGCGATGCGCAGAAAATCGTCAGCTCGCCCGCGCCCGGCAGGCGCGCCAGCTCCAGGTAGCGCGCGAACTGAGCGTGCCCGCTCACATAGCACAGCACCGTCATCGCGCCGCCGGCGATCACCATCAGCCCCGCCGCCAGCCCGTCCAGGCCGTCGGTCAGGTTCACCGCATTCGACGATCCCACGATCACCAGCAGCAGGAACGCAAAAAACACGCTGAAGCCCAGCGGATAGGTCCACGGGTTGTCCAGCAGCGCGTCGATCAGCAGATCCGGCCGCACCTGCTTGAAGAACGGAACGTTCATCTCCGTGCTGTACAGCCCCCGCCGGTGCAGCTCCAGCAGCCACACGCCCAGCAACAGCATCATCAGCGCCTGCAGCGCCATCTTCTGCCGCCCGGTGAGCCCCAGATTGCGCCCGCGGCGCACTTTCAGCAGGTCGTCGGCGAACCCGATGGCTGCATAGCCCGCGCAGGCGAACATCGCCACCCACACATACGGGTTCGACAGGTTGGTAAACAGCAGCGTGGGAACCAGCGTGCAGAACAGGATCAGCAGCCCGCCCATGCTCGGCGTGCCCGCCTTCTTGTGATGGGTTTCGGGCCCGTCCTCGCGGATCGGCTGCCCGATCTCCAGCTCCCTCATCTTGCGGATGAACCACGGACCCAGCGCCACTCCGAGCAGAAACGCGAACAGGCTCGCCGCAAACGTGCGGAACGTCACGTATCCGAAGACGCGGAACGGCGAGAAGTGCGGGAACAGAACCTCGAAAAAGAGCCAGTAGAACATGGCTAGCCCAGGAACGCCTCCAGCGCCCGCTCCATCCGCACTCCGCGCGAACCCTTGAACAGCAACGCGTCGCCTTCGCGCGCGAACTCCTTCACGAACCCTCCGGCTTCCGCCGGATCCTCGAAAAACGCCGTCTTTTCCGCCGGCATACCCGCCTCCACCGCGCCCGCCAGCAGTTCCTGCGCATCGCCCCGCACGCCCACCAGAAGGTCCAGCCCGCGCGATGCCGCATGCCGCCCCACCTCGCGGTGCAGACGCGCGCTCCACTCGCCCAGCTCCAGCATCTCGCCCAGCACGGCGATGCGCCGTGCCGCCGGCGTCTCCGCCAGCAGGTCCAGCATCATCATCACCGCCTCCGGGTTCGCGTTGTAGCAGTCATTCCACACCACCACGCCGTTGCGCTCGATCCGTTCCAGCCGCATGGGGACCGTCTTCAGGCGGGCGATCGTCTCCTTCCATTCTCCCGGATCCCAGCCCAGCGCGCGCGCCACGGCCAGCGCCGCCAGCGCCGCCATCAGCCCTCCGCGCCCGGCCAGCGGGCAGAAAAAAGAGCCCACGTCCGGGACCTCGAACCGCACGCCGTCCGAAAGCCAGACGACGTTCGAGGCCCGGACGTGGGGTGCCTCGGAAGGAACAAAGGAAGACGAACCGTAGAACACTGTCCGCCCGGCGAACGCGCCCGCCATGGCCCGCACACGCGCGTCGTCGCCGTTCAAAACCGCCACGCCATCTTCCGGCAGCGACTCCACCAGCTCGCGCTTCGCCGCCGCGATGGCTTCGATCGATCCCAGATTCTCGATGTGCGCCGTGCCCACGTTGGTCACCACACCGATCCGCGGCCGCGCGATCTTCGCCAGCTCGCGGATCTCTCCCGCGTGGTTCATTCCCATCTCCACCACCGCCGCCTCGGCATCGTCCGGCACGTTCAGCAGCGTCAGCGGCACCCCGATGTGGTTGTTGTAGTTGCCCTGCGTCTTGCCCGTCCGCAGGCGCTCCGAAAGCACCTGCGCCACGGCTTCCTTCGTCGTCGTCTTGCCAGCGCTGCCCGTGATGCCCACCACCAGCCCGCCCCACCTCTGCCGCGCTTCGGCCGCCGCGCTCTGCAGCCAGCCGAGCGCCGATGGCACGATCTCCACCGGCCCGCAGCCCTCCACCGGCCGCTCCACCACCGCCGCCGCCGCGCCCTTCTCGAACGCCGTGCGCACGTAGTCGTGCCCGTCGTGATTCGGGCCCCGCAGCGCCACGAACACCGCCCCCGGCTCGAGCGTCCGCGTGTCCACGCTCGTCGATGTGCACCGTTGCCCGGCGACTGTGATCATCACGACGCGCGCTCCTCGGCCCGGTATCCGAAGCCCTCCAGCACCTCCCGCGCCACCTGCCGGTCGTCGAACGGGACCGTGCCCTCCGCCAGTACCTGATACGTTTCGTGCCCCTTGCCCGCGATCAGCACAATGTCATCTGACCCGGCCAGGCTGATCGCCAGCCGGATCGCGCTCCTCCGGTCCGGCTCCACGTGGTGCGGCGTGTCGTGCTTGCGCACCCCCACCAGAATGTCGTTCAGAATGTCCAGCGGATTCTCGCTCCGCGGGTTGTCGCTCGTGGCCACCACCACGTCGCTCAGCGCCGCCGCCGTCTCCCCCATCCGCGGCCGCTTCGTCTTGTCCCGGTCGCCGCCGCAACCGAACACCGTGATCACCCGCTTCGGCCCCAGCGCCCGCGCCGCCTCGATCAGGTTCCGCAGCGCGTCTTCGGTGTGCGCGTAATCGACCACCACCAGAAACGGCTGCCCCGCGTCCACCCGCTCGAAGCGCCCCGGCACATTGCGGCAGCCCGCGAGCCCCGCCGCCGCCTCTTCCGGCTCCAGTCCCAGCGCCACGCCTGCCGCGAATGCAGCCGCCAGGTTGTAGGCGTTGAACCGGCCGCACAGCGGCGAGACGATCCGCGTCTCCCCCCGCGGGTGCGCCACCCGGAACCGCACCCCGTGAAAACCTGCCTCGATGTCTTTCATCCGGAACACCGCGCCTGCCGCCGTCCCGTACGTCCAGCGCTCGGTCCCGGCGCCTGTTTCGATCCGCTCCGCCCACGGATCATCGCAGTTGATCACCGCGAACTTCGGCGGCGGTCCGCCCGCGCCCTCGAACAGCCGCCGCTTCGCCGCGAAGTAGTCTTCCATCGTACCGTGGAAGTCGAGGTGGTCCTGCGTGAGGTTCGTGAACACGGCTGTGTGGAAGGCGAAGCCGTGGACCCGCTCCAGCGCCAGCGCGTGCGACGAAACCTCGAACACGAAGTCCGTCCCTCCGGCGCGCGCATGCTCGTCCATCATCCGCGCCAGATCCAGCGACTCCGGCGTCGTGTTCACCGCCATCGATTCCCGCCCGCCGATCCGGTACACCACCGTGCCCGCCATGCCGCTGCGCCGGCCCGCGCTCCGCAGCATCGCGTCGATCGCGAACACCGTTGTCGTCTTTCCGTTGGTGCCCGTCACACCCGTCAGACGCAGCTTCTCGTCCGGATGCCCGTAGAAGCGCAGGCTTGCCAGCGCCAGCGCGCGCCGCCCGTGCTCCAGCCGGATCCACGGGGCAGGGAAGTCCGGCGGCGCCTCAAGCTCGCTCGCCACCGCCACCGCGCCCCGCTCCACCGCCTGCCGCGCATACAGCGCCCCGCTCGTGCGGCTCCCCGGAAACGCGAAAAACACATACCCGGGCTCCACGCGCCGGCTGTCGTATTCCAGCCCGCGCACTGCCATCCCCTCCCACGCCCATCCTTCGGCGCGGCAGGCAACGCCCCGGAACAGTTCCCCCAGCGTCATGGCGTCACCGAAAAGCGCACCTGCACACGCATGCCCGGCGCCAGAATCGTGCCCGGCGGCGGACTCTGCGCGCGCGCCTTCCCTCTCCCCGTCGTTTCCACCGGCAGTCCCAGCAGGGCGGCCTCCCGCAGCACTGCTACCAGCGGGCGCCCCCGGAAGTCCGGCACCCGCGGACCCACCAGCGCCGGCGTCGGCGCGGGCGCCTCGGGCGTCTCTTCGCTCGCCTTCTCCGCCTGCGTCAGCAACACTGCAGGCTTGGGCTCCTCGGGCGGCTTCTCCGCCGGCGCCGTCTCCGGCTGATCCATCGGCACCTGCAACACCCGCAGCGCCGTCTCCGCCACCTTGCGGAACACCGGCGCCGCCGACGCTCCGCCCAGCTTCGGCGTCCGGTTCAGCGTCACCACCACCACAATCCGCGGATTCGTCACCGGAGCAAAACCGATGAACGACGCGTTGTGCCGGTCCAGCCACCGCCCGTTCTCGAAAATCTCCGCCGAGCCCGTCTTGCCCCCCGCCGAATAGCCCGGAATGGCTGCCGCCTTGCCCGTGCCCTCCAGCACCACCCGCTCCATCATCCTTCGCACCGCAAATGCCGTCTCCGGACGCAGCACGCGTCTCGGCGGCACAATCTCCACCGGCTCCGGAATCTCGCCTCCATCCGCCGTCGGGCGGCTCTTGCCGATCACCAGATGCGGCTGCACCAGCAGCCCGCCGTTGGCGATCACCGCCACCGCCCGCGCCAGCTGCACCGCCGTCGCGCTCACCTCGTGCCCGAAGGCAATGTATTCGTGCGACGCCGGAGTCCAGCAGTTCCGGTCCCGCGCATCGCGGCACGCCTGCGGGCGCAAAATGCCCCGCGACTCCGCCGGCAGCTCGATCCCCGTCCGCTCCCCGATGCCGAACTTCTTCAGGTACTCGTACAGCCGCGCCGGTCCCGCCGCCAGGCTGATCTTCGCCACGCCGATATTGCTGCTCTTGATCAGCACCCCGCTCACGTCAAGCATCCCGTAGCGGTGCACGTCGTGGATCGCCCGCCGCCCCGGGCGCGGAAACGCGCCGTTCTCGCAATAAATCGGCGTCTCCGGGCGGAACAGCCCCGTGTCGAGCCCCATCGTGACCGTGATCATCTTCATCACCGACCCCGGCTCGCACGGGATCTGCACCGCAATGTTGCTGTGGCGCGCCTTCGCCTCCGCGGGCGTCGGACGCGTTCGCCGCGGATCGAACGTCGGATAATTGGCCAGCGCCAGCACCTCTCCGTTGCGCGGATCCATCACCACCACCGTTCCGCTCTCGGCGCCCGACTCCTTTACCCCCTCCGCCAGAAAGCGCTCCGCGTCGTATTGGATCACACGGTCAATCGAGAGCTTCACATTCTTGCCCGGCACGCTCTCCTGCACCACCCAGCTCAGATACCGGTCCTGCCTGGCGCCCGCCAGGAATTCCAGCTTGCCCTCCTGCCCCTTCAGCTCCTCGTTCAGCTTCTGCTCGATCCCCGCGTTCCCGTTGCCATCCGCATCCACCGCTCCCACCACGTGCGCGCCCGTCGTTCCGTTCGGATACTCGCGCCGCGTGTCCGGAGCAAAGCGGACCGGAAAGGCGCTGCCCAGCGCCTGCAGCCGCTTCCGCTGCTCCGCCGTCACGTGCGCTGCCAGCAGAAGATACTGCGAGCCCGCCTTGGGGCCCGCCTTCTTCTCCCGCAGCGCCTCTGCCAGCTTCTCGGGCTTGTCGATCCCCACGATCGGCGCCACCACCCTCGCGAAAAACTCCGGATCCTGAACCTGCTGCGGATCCACCACCGCGGACTCCGTCCGCACGCTGATCGCCAGCGGGTAGCCGTCCCGCGCCAGCACCTCCCCGCGCAACGCCGGCACTTTGACTCTGTGAATCTGCTGCCGCCTCGCCGCCTCGGCAAACTCTTTGTGGCGCAAGACCTGAAATTCAAACAGCCGGACCGCCACCACCAGCGCCAGCAGGCACAGGATGCCTGCCGCGATGCGCGCCCGCCGGAGGGATTGCTGGCTGTCTTCCCTGTGTTGCATCGCCCATCGCTTCCGCCTGCCCGCCCGTCCCGGCGCCCCGCCCGGCGCCCTACTCACGCCCTTCCAGCGCGGCCACCGTGCTCTTCGCCGGCGGAGCGTACACCACCGCTCCCGGCGGCGGCGCCACGAACCTCTCGCCCGCGTACTGCTCCAGCTTCTCCGCGCTCCGCAGCTGCGCCTCCTCGCTCCGCAACGCCCGCAGCTCGTTCAGCAACGCGGCCCGCTCCTGCTTCAGGCTCTCCAGCTGATGGCTCATCCGGAAGCTCATCGCCGGCACCATCAGCGTCGCCATCAGGATCAGCGCGCCCGCGGCTGCCGCCATGCTGGTCGCCACCCACTCCGCCACCTGCCGCCGGTGCGCCACGCAGGGCACTCGCGAATTGTCGATCGGCTTCACGTAAAGAAACAGCTCCTCGCGCGGCAGCGCCCGCAGCCGTGCGTCGCATTCCTCGCGCCGCTCCGCGCTCGCCACCGCCTCCTTGCCCGCAGCAAACCAGTCCAGCAACGCCTCCAGGCCGCTCATCTCACGTCCCTCCAGAATCCTTCCAGCTTCCGCATCATCCTTCCGTCCGCTCCAGTGCCCGCAGAACAGCGCTGCGGCTCGCCGGGTTGGCCCTCCTCTCGGCCTCCCCCGGCCGGACCACGTGCTTCGTCAACACCCTGAAGCCGCCCTGCCGCGCCAGCTCCCGGAACCGCTGCTTCACCTTCCGGTCGTCCAGCGACTGAAAGGCGATCACCACCATCCGCCCGCCCGGCTTCAGCCGCACGGGCGCCTGCTCCAGCAACGCGTCCAGCTGCCCCGGCTCGTCGTTCACGGCCATCCGCAACGCCTGGAATACCCGCGTCGCCGGATGGATCTTTCCGGCACGGGGCGCAACCGATGCCACCACGCGCGCCAAATGCGCCGTGTCGGCGATCGGCCGCGCCCGCACCACGGCTCTGGCTATTTTTTCCGCTAGGCGCCTCCTTTCTTCGCCCAGCTCCTCGAACAGCCGGGCAAGTTCCCGTTCCGGATAGTGGTTGACAATCGCGGCAGCGGTGAGGCTCTGCCGCCGGTCCATGCGCATGTCCAACGGTCCCGCCGCCTGCAGCGTGAAGCCCCGCTCCGGTGAGGTGAGCTGATACCGGCTCACGCCCAGATCGGCCAGAATCCCGTCCACATGCGCCAGCAGGAGAGAATCCAGAGTGGACGAAAGCTCTGCGAAACTGCTCTGTGCAAAAATGATCTTGCCCCCATGCGCGGCGCACCGCCGCCGCGCCTCCTCGAGCGACTCCCCGTCCCTGTCCAGCGCTATCACGCGCCCCCTCTCCAGCCGTTCCGCAATCGCCGCCGTGTGCCCGCCCAACCCGCACGTGCAGTCCACATACACCCCGTCCGGCCGCACCGCGAGCCACTCCAGCGTCTCGCGCAATAGCACCGGCGTGTGTTCCATGCCTCATCAGAAGTCGATACCCATCGCCGCCAGCCGCTCCAGGTCGCTCTCCCGGAACTGCCGCGCCCGCTCGAGCTCTTCCTCGAACCGCTCCTGCGGGTAGATCGTGATCACGTCCTCGTAAAACCGAAGTTGGACCGCCTTCTCCTCCAGCCCCATCTCCTTCCGCAACTGCTGCGGCAAAGTGATACGCCCCTGCGGGTCGATGTCCACCTCGCCGCCGATGGCTTCCGCCAGATAGGCGATCCGGCGCTTCATCGCCGGGTCGGTGATCCGCTCCAGCATCCGCTCCCAGCTCCCGTTGGTGAAGATCCGCGCCAGCCCCCTGTGTTCGGTCACGAACAGCCGCTTGTCCAGCAGCTTGCCGAGATAATCTTGATACCGTGCCGGAAGCTTCAGCCTGCCTGCCGAATCCACCTTGCACGGATAGAAGCCCAGCGGCGCACGCAGCACTCCTTGCATCGCGGGCGCTGTCGAAGGCGGAACTGAGTGCTGGCCTTCCATTTTGGTCCGATTCGGTCACCGACGGGCCTTTTCGGGCCACCGTGTAATGATCCTACGTCCAACCGCTCCGCCAATGCAAGAGATTTCCACGAAGATTTTGTCGCTATCTCCTTTATTTTCCTTTTCTTCGCCCATTGGACCCATCCGTCGCTCCTGCCAGGTCTGCTACATTGACTTTTGTGTATCCGAAGCTCTACGACTTGGACCCCGGACCGGAGTCTCCAGAACTGGTCCGGATGATCGTCGAAATCCCCAAGAACTCCGCCAACAAGATTGAGTACGACGGCAACCTTGGCGTCTTCCGCCTCGACCGGGCTCTCTACTCCCCCATGCACTATCCCGGCGACTACGGCTTCATCCCCGGCACGCTTGCTGAAGACGGCGACCCCCTGGACGTCCTCGCCCTCGTCAACGAGCCCAGCTTCACCGGCTGCCTCATCGAGGTCCGCCCCATCGGGCTGCTCCGCATGGTGGACCGCGACGAGATGGACGAGAAGATCATTGCGGTGCCCACGCGCAACCCGCGCTACGACGAGATCCACACCATCGACCAGGTCTTCCCCCACGTCCGCCGCGAGCTCGAGCACTTCTTCAGCATTTACAAGGAACTCGAAGGCCGCGTTGCCACCACGCAGGGTTGGGGCGGTCCCCGCGAAGCCCGCCGCGCCATCCTCGACGCCCGCGAGCGCTACCTCGAACAGAAGCGGCTCGCCGAGCCCTTCGGCGACGGCATCTGACGGGCGCCGTTACAGCCGCATCTCCCGCCCGGCGATGCGCACCCGCTCGGCGCTCACCCCGGCGGCATGCTCGATCACATTGCCGCCGGGCGCCTCGCCCACTTCCCAATCGCGCAGCCGGATGCCGCTCACCGGGCTCTTCTCGAAGCCCCGGATGTACACACCGTAGCGCGTCTTGCGGCAGCGGATCCTCTCCATCTCGATCCTCCGCACCACGGGCAGATGCGGTCCGCGCGCCCCTTCCTCGTAGTGAAAGTCGATGTGCAGCACCGCGTCGGCCACCTGCCCCACCTCGATGTCCCGCATGTAGACATCCTCGATCACGCCGCCGCGCATCGCATTCGTCTTCAGCCGCAGCACGCGGTCCAGGTTCGGGCTGTCCATCCGGCACCGCTCGGCGAAGATCCGTCGCGCGCCCCCGCTGATCTCGCTGCCGATCGTCACGCCCCCGTGGCCGTCCTTCATCACACAATTCCGGATCAGAATGTTTTCGCTCGGCGCCGCCAGCCGCCGCCCGTCCGCGTTGCGCCCGCTCTTGATGGCGATGCAGTCGTCGCCCGTGTCGAACAGGCAGCCCTCGATCAGCACGTCCCGCGAGCACTCCGGATCGCAGCCGTCGTTGTTCGGCCCGTGCGAGATCACCGTCACGCCCCGCACCACGACGTTCTCGCACAGCACCGGATGGATCTCCCACATCGGCGAGTTGCGGATCGTCACTCCCTCCACCAGCACGTTCCGGCACCGCAGGAACTGCACGAAGTTCGGCCGCAGATACGCGCCCTCCCCGAACACGCGCCGCTCCGGCGGCACGCCCTCCTCCACCATCTTCATCAGCCGGTCCCGCGCCGGCCCCTGATGCGGCTGCCCCTTCGCCCAGCCGCACTCGGTGCGCCCCTTCCACGGCCACCAGTGCCCGCAGTCCGCCCTGCCGTCCAGCGTGCCCGCCCCGGTCACCGCGATGTTTTCCTGCCCGTGCGCGTAGATCAGCGCCGAATAGTTCAGGCACTCCATGCCCTCCCAGAACGTCCGCACCACCGGCAGGTAGCGCTTCGGATCGGGGAAGAACCGCAGCGTCGCGCCCCGTTCCAGATGCAGGTTCACCCGCGCGAGCAGCCGCACCGGCCCCGTCTCGTACACTCCCTTCGGCACCACCACCCTGCCCCCGCCCGCCTCGTGGCAGGCGCGGATGGCGGCTGCGAACGCCTCCGTGCAGTCCCGCTCGCCGTCCCCGCGCGCCCCGTAGCGCGTTGCGTCGAAATCGCGCGCCGGAAATTGCGGCGCACGGATCCTTCCGGCGATCTCCTCCGCCGCGCGCCACGGGTCTGCGGCTTGCGCCGCCTGCGCGCCAATCAGCGCCGGCGCCGCTGCCAGCAGCGCCCTCCGGCTGATCCGGACATCCGTTTTTCGCATCTCATTTCCCTCCTCGAAGATCCCGCCCGTTCATGACAACGCCGCGGCAATTTGCGGGCAACTTGTTCTATGCGCGGGTTCTAAATCTCACTCATATCCACTGCCATTACAATTCCGCAAACCGGTCTATTGGCAGATCCGCCTCCCGGCTCCACCCTGAATAGCGGCGGGATTCGTCCTCGCGCGCAGAGCCTGCTGCCAGGCCTTGCAGCGAAGGCGGATCACATCAACCGCCCCAGGAGGAGCAGTCAATGAACAAGACCCTGTTCGCTGCCGTCGCGTTGATGTGCCTTGCGGCTTCGCTGCCCGTGCATGCAGCCGTGATCACCATCAACGCCGGCCAGTTTACTGACGGTCTGAACAACCAGACCATCAACGACATCACGTGGACTTCCACCCCCGGCAACTTCCAGAAGAAAACTGTCGCCGGCTGGCAGGGTGTCGGCATCTCCGGCGGCACCGCCGGAGAAATCGACATCCAGGAACTCCTCACCGGCACCATCAGCCCGGGTCTGACCTTCTACGTTCCATCGTTCACCATCGGATTCCTGTTCGACGGGCCGGAGTTCAATGACGTGCAGGAGGTCGCGCAGGTCATCATCACCAGCAACAGCCTCGGCACGGTGTCTTACACGTTGACCAACTTTTTCAGCGGCCCGACCGTCTGGACTGGACCCGGAACGGTCACCAACCTCTCTCCGTCCACCTCATCCGGCGCAGCCGTCTGGCGCGTGGACAATCCCTTCGGCCCGTTGAACGACATCACCGCCATCCGGTTCACCGCGCTGCCGGGCACCTGCGGCTCAGGCCCTTGCACCAACCAGTCCGACTACGCTCTGGTCCAGTTCCGGTATGAGGCGGTGCCCGAGCCCGGCACGTACGCCATGCTCGGCCTCGGCCTGATCGGCCTCGGCCTCCTTTCGCGCCGCCGCAAGGCAGACTGACGCGGGCCCCACATTCCGTCCATGCGCCTCGGAGGGCCTTCCCCTGCAGGGAAGGCCCGCTTTTTCACTGGCGCTCCGGCGGATGGAACAACGGCAAGCTCGCGGGCGCCTCTTCCGCCAGCGGCAACAGCGACGGCGATGCCGGATCATGCGCACGGTAGCGCGACAGCGCAATCCGCCGGTGCTGTACCGCGTAGCAGTACAGACACCCGTGCGGGCAGGTGTCGTAGTCGCCGATATCGCGCGACTCGTGACACGCGCAGCCCGGGCGGTTCCCCTTCTGCGGCGCCGACAATGGCTCCCCGCTGATCGCCGCCAGCCGCCGCGCGTCCACGCACCGCGCTTCCTCCGCGCCCGGCGCCAGATAGTCCGGCTGCGAGCACACTGTCAGCTTCATGCCATGCCGCCGCGCAATCCCGGCGAGCCGCGCCGCCAGCTCCCGCTTCGTCTCCTGCGGCGGATCCGCCCATTGAAACCCGTGCCTCCGCGCCGCCGCATCCAGGTTGCGCCGCGACTTCGCATAGATCTGCGCGAAGCTGATCACCGCCTCGTTCGTCGCGCCTTCCAGCTCCGCCGCCAGCCGCGAGAAATTCTCCTCGTGAAACTCCGCCGGCGTCAATGACGTGAACAGCACCGGATCATACCGCCACACCGGGCACAGCGGATGCACTTCGCGCTCGAGCCGGTGCATCTGCGCCACCGCCTTCTCCGCCGGGATTACCGCGGGCTCGATGGCGCGCGGATAGTTCGTGATCGTGAACTGCACCACGAACGGCCGCCCGAAGACGCGCAACCGCTCCAGATGCTCGAGCAACGGCCCGAAATTCCGCGTCCAGAAGACAAACCCCGTCACCCGCAGCGGCCGCAGATCCACGCGGTACATCCGCGCCGAATAGGGATTCCTCACCAGCGCGAAGCCCTCCTCCAGCCGGCGCAGGAACCACTGCGAATAGAAAGCGGGAATGTCGGTGCGGTAGCTCGCCGAGACGATCACGGCCTGCCCGCTTCCAGTATCGCGCCGCTCAGGCGCCGCGGAAGGCGGCCGACAGCTTCCGCCACGTCTCCCCCAGATCCTCGGGCATCACGCGCGTCTCGGCGATCGTCGTCATGAAGTTCGCATCGCCCGTCCAGCGCGGCAGCACATGCATGTGCAGGTGCCCCGCGATGCCCGCGCCCGCGCATTCTCCAAGATTCATCCCGAGGTTGAATCCCTGCGGGCGGTACACGCGCTTCAGGTGCCGCACGGCAGCCCGTGTCAGCTCCATCAGCTCGCAGGCTTCCTCCTCGTCCAGCTCCTCCAGCTGCGCCACGTGCCGGTAGGGCGTGATCATCAGGTGCCCCGTCGTGTAGGGGAACAGGTTCAGCAATGCGTAATTGCGCCGCCCGCGGTACAGGATCAGGTTCTCCTCGTCCCGGTCCTCGCGCGCCTTGGCGCAAAAGATGCACTCGTCGCCCGGGCTGACGGTGCTCACATAGTGGTATCGCCAGGGGCTCCAGAGCCGGTCCATGACACCTTCCGCCGGGGGGCTACTCCGAGGGAGGCGCGGCCGGAGTCGGCTCCTGATTGACGAGGTCCTTCAGCTCCTTGCTCGGCTTGAAATACGGGATCCTCTTGGCGGGCACGTCCACCCGCGCGCCCGTCTTCGGGTTGCGCCCGATGCGCGCGTTCCGCTGCCGGGTGCGGAAACTGCCGAATCCGCGGATCTCGATCTTGTCGCCCTCGCGCAGCGCGCGCACGACGCTGTCGAAGATCGCCTCGACGATCACCTCCGAATCCTTGCGCGTGAATTCGCAAACGCGCGAAACTTCCTCGATCAGGTCAGCTTTCGTCATCTTGTTTCCGTTCCTCTCCGGTAGACTCCGCCGTTGGCCCTGCCGTTGCGGGACTCTCGCTCCGGCCGCCGTGCAGCGCCGACTCGAAATGCTGCGTCGCCTCGGCCGCCTGGCGGTGATAATCTCCCAGGCGCTCCAGTTCCTTCTCGGCTTCCTCGGTCACCAGCGCCAGGCCGATCCGCTTCTCGGCCTCGTTCAGCTTGATGATCCGGAAGCTCATCAACTCCCCGATCGGCAGCGGCGGCGACTGCTTCCGCATCTCGGCCGGAATCTCCGAATTGTGGCACAGCCCCTCCACGCCCGGCGCCACCTCGACAAACACGCCGAAATTCGCCGCCCGCGTCGGCCGCCCCTTCACGATGTCGCCCACCGCATGCCCGCGGAAAAACGTCTCCCACGCGTCCGGCTGCAGCTGCTTGATGCCCAGCGACAGCCTCCGGTTCTGCGCGTCGATGCTGAGGATCACGGCGCGCACCACCTGCCCCTTCTTCAACACCTCCGAAGGATGCTGCACCCGCTTCGACCAGGACAGGTCGGAAACATGCACCAGCCCGTCGATCCCTTCCTCGATCTCCACAAACGCCCCGAAATCGGCCAGCTTCCGCACGCGCCCTTCCACCACGCTCCCCACCGCGTAGCGCTGGTCCACCGTCGTCCACGGATCCGGCTCCAGCTGCTTGATGCCCAGCGAAATCCGCCGCTCCTGCGGGCGAACGTCCAGCACCACGCTCTCCACGTTGTCGCCCACCCGCACCACCTTGGACGGATGCTTCATCCGCCGGCTCCACGTCATCTCCGAGATGTGGATCAGCCCCTCCACCCCGGGCTCCAGCTCGACGAACGCGCCGTAATCGGTCACGCTTACCACCCGCCCCACCACGCGCATCCCCGCCTGATAGCGCTCTCCCACCGTCTCCCAGGGATCCGGCAACACCTGCTTCAGCCCCAGCGAGATCCGCTCCTTCTCGCGGTCGAACTTCAGCACCTTCACCGTGATCTCCTGCCCCACCTGCAGCACGTCCTGCGGGTGAGCCACGCGCCCGTAGGAGATGTCGGACACATGCAGCAGCCCGTCAATCCCTCCCAGGTCGATGAACGCGCCATACTCGGTCAGGTTCTTCACCACGCCCGTCACCAGCGCGCCCTCTTCCAGCTGTTCGAGCAGCGCCGCCTTGCGCGCCTGAATCTCCTCTTCCAGAACCGCTTTCCGCGACACCACGACGTTGCTGCGCCGCCGGTTCAGCTTCAGCACCTTCACCGCGATGTCCATGCCGATGAGCGCGTCCAGGTTGTGCACCGGACGGATGTCAGCCTGCGTCGACGGCATGAATGCCGGCACGCCCACATCCACGCTCAGTCCGCCTTTCACCCGCCCGATCACGCGCCCGCTCACGATCAGCCCCTCGCGGTAAGCCTTGTCCAGCGTCTCCCAGGCGCCGATGCGGCGCGCCCGCTCGTGCGAGAGAAGGATGTAACCCTCCATCTCGCCACGGCGGTCCAGCATCACCTCGATCGAATCGCCGGCTTGATAGCTCACCGTGCCATCCGGGTTGCTCACCTGCCGGATGGGCACAAAGCCCTCCTGCTTCAACCCGACGTCGACGATCAGCCCCTCCGGCGTCACCTCCAGCACGCGCCCCATCATCACTTCGCCTTCTGCGGGCGGCGCCAGATGGCCGTAGTCGTCCAGCAGTTGTTCGTAGTTCTCTTCGCCGTTGGCGGGATACTCCACCGGGCGGTCTTCCTGGTTGCCGGTCATGCCCCAGACTCCGAAAACGCCTCGCCTCGCACCGGCCTTCCAGACGCAGCAGCCGGCGATGGAATCGGCATTTTCGGTTGGCTGACAAGGCTGAGCAACGTCGAATCTCGCCGCAGACTGGAAACCGGTGATGGCCGCCGCCTTTCAGATTCAATACAAATCATTGAAAGTGCGACACTTCAGAACTATACCGGAGCCCGCAGGGCTTGTCAACCTTCCCCGCAGCCGCCTCGTGCGCCCGCGCCCGCATCCGGCCGTCTCCTGCAACGTCCTCTGCCGCCGGTCCCTGCTGCATCCGGCCTCCGTCTGCGCTATCATGAGAATCGTCGCCCGGCCCCGGACGGCAC
>JBBFLJ010000010.1:0-114432 GCA_037481575.1 Bryobacteraceae bacterium
CCCGGCTTGCTCCAGCACCGCCAGCACCTGGCGGAACAGCTGCTCCAGCTGCCGCCCCCACCACGTGCGGAAATCGGCCAGCGTGTGGGAGTTGACCGGGTCGTCGGCGCACAGCCACCGCAGCCCCGGCTCCTGGCTCTGCAGCCGCTCCAGCGCCCGCGCCGTCCCGATGCCCTGGCTCAGACCGTAGATCCACAGCGCCGCCAGCAGCCACGGCGGCACCGCCGCCCGCCCCGCCTGCCCCTCCCGGCTCAGGATCTCCTCCTCGTAGGCGGAAAAGTCCACCGTCTCCAGCAGCGCCCGGATGCCCCGCGCCGGATGGTCCTCGGCCACCAGCGCCTCCAGGTCGATCAGGCCAAGGCAGGCCTGGCGGCGGTCGCGATGCTCGAACTTCGGCTTCGGTTTCGGCTGGGTCATGCTGGTTGGATGCAGCAAACAACAAAACGACCCGATTCTGTTTTAAATCCCGTGGGGAATTTTTCACATTCCCTGGCGCGCAGGGGAATTCCGCTGGGGCGGCGGGAATGGTGATGGACGCGCGGTGCGGCAGGGCGTATACTGAAGGCTGCCTCTTCGCCCCGGGCATCGATCCGTTTTCATTCGACCGCCGATGGACCGGCAATGCATCCAGATGATACGACGCGGATCGACGCGGGCGAGGGCGAGCGCCTCGCGCCCCCCGGCGGCTCGCGTTACCGCATCACGGGCCGGGTGGGCGAAGGCGGGATGGGTGTGGTGTACAAGGCGGTCGATGTCGAACTCGGCCGCACGGTAGCGCTGAAGTTCCTGCCCCACTCCTCGCAGACGGCTGACGCCGGGGAGCGTTTCTTGCGCGAAGCGCGGGCGGCATCCGCGTTGGACCATGTCCACATCGGCACGATTTACGGGATCGAGGAAGACGCCGCGGGGCGGCGCTTCCTCGTGATGGCGTATTACGAGGGAGACAGCCTTGCAGGGCTGATGGCGAAGTCGGGGGCGCCGCTGCCGCAGGGACAGGCAGTGAAGATCGCCGCGCAGGTGGCGGAAGGGCTGAAGGAGGCGCACGCGCGGGGCATCGTGCACCGCGACATCAAGCCCTCGAACATTCTGCTGACCAGGCAGGGCGTGGTGAAGATCGTGGACTTCGGTCTGGCGCATGTGCAGGGCGCGGCGCCGCTGACGCGTGAAGGAACGCAGATGGGCACGCCTGCCTACATGTCGCCCGAACAGGCGCTGGGCGGGGAGGTGGATCACCGCACGGACCTGTGGGCGCTGGGAGCGGTGCTGTACGAGATGGTCACGGGAGAGCGACCGTTCGAGGCGCCGTCGATTCCGGCGACTCTTTACCGCGTGGTGCATGACCCGCCGAGGTCGATGGAGCAAGTGCCCGCGCCATTGCGTCCGGTGCTGCAATGCGCGCTGGCAAAGGACGCGGCGGCGCGGTTCGCTTCGGCGGCGGAGTTTCTCGACGCGCTTCGCGCGGCAGAAGGAGCGGCGGAGACAGGCGCCGCGCCAGCTGCGCCGCAATTGTTGGAGAGCGACCGGCCACGGCGGAGGCTGCGGCGCACGTGGGCGGCGGCGGCGCTGGCGCTGGCGCTGCTGGCGCCGGCGGCGTGGGTGTGGCAGCGGAGCCGGACGTCCTCCGCCGCGGGCGGCGCCGCGCCGTTTTTCACCACTGCCTCAGGCGACTATCTGGAGGCGGTGCGCCGATTGAAGCGGTGGGATCAGGCGGGCAACCTGGATCAGGCCGCGCAGCTGCTGGAGCAGTGTTTGCGGAGGGATCCGTCCTTTGCGCTGGGCCATGCGCGGCTGGCGGAGGTGTGGCGCATCCGGTATGCGCTGAACCGCGACAAGGCGGCGCTGGAGAACGCCGCGCGCCATGCAGGGGAGGCGGTGCGGCTGAACGCGGACCTGGCGCCGGTGCAGGTGGCCGAAGGGCGCGTGCAGGCGATGCTCGGTCACAGCGATCTGGCCATGGCAGCGTTTGAGCGCGCCCTGCGTCTGGATCCGAACGACGCGGAGGCGCATCAGGCAGTGGCGCGGCAGTATGAACGGCAGGGGCGCCGGGAGGACGCCGAGAGGTCGTTTCAACGGGCGCTGGAGTTCGACCCCGAGGACCTGGCAGCGCACGATGCGTACGGCAACTTCCTGTTCCGGCAGAGCCGCTATGAAGAGGCCATCCGCGAGTGGCAGGAGGTGATCCGGCGCGCGCCCGACCACGCACCGGCGATGGTGAATCTGGGATCCGCGCTTTCCGAGACAGGGCGCATTGCGGAGGCGATTACGATTTACCGGCGCCTGGTGGAGCTGCAGCCCGAAGCGATGGCGTGGACGAATCTGGGGACGGCGTACTCGCGGGCGAAGCGGTATGAGGAAGCCGTGGGCGCGTACAAGAAGTCGCTGGAGATCCAGAGCCGCGATCCGATGACGTGGGGCAATCTTGCGTTCGTGTACTCGTGGATGCCCGGGCGGCAGAAAGAAGCAGGGGAGGCGTTCGCGCGCGCGATCGGGCTGGGCGAGGAGCAGCGGAAACAAAGTCCGAGGGATGCGTTTTTGCACAGCGATCTGGCGCTGTATTACGCGAAGACGTCCAACGCCGGGCTGGCGCGGCAGAGGCTGGCGACGGCGCTGCAGCTGGCGCCGAAGGGGCCGGAGATCCATGCGGCGGCGGCGGAGGTCCACGAACTGCTGGGAGAGCGGGCGCGCGCCGTGGAATACGCGCGGGAGTCGATCCGGCTCGGGTATCCGCGGCAGCGTCTGGAGCGCAACCCGGAGCTGGCTTCCCTGCTGGCGGAGGCGCGAGTCCGCCGCAGTTTCTGAGAGCCCGGGGCGGCGGAGGGGCTTCATGTGTGTAAACAAGCGGGGAGCGGGGATGAGTTTGCGGCTCTGCGGGGCTACACTGAAGGGCACGAGGGGCGCTGAGCCTGTCCTCCTTCGGGAAGCCCGGCGGCGCAAATTGCCAACGGGGTTGTGATCCGGAAGGAGGCCAGCATGGCCAGCTACAACATCCGCATTGACAGCGGCGGGAACGCGAATCCTGCGACGCTGGACTGCAAGCCGGGCGACAAGATCACGTGGACGAACGACTATTCGGCCGAGCTGACCGAGTTCACGCTGCCGAGCTGCGTTGCGCCGCAGAATTCGCCGGCGCCCCTGGCGGCGGCAGCCACGACGCAGCAATATACGGTGAACAGCGGCGCCAAGGGGAGATTCGACTACACCTACGGGTGGCCGAGCCCGAAGCGGGACACGCGCGGGGGCACGATCGACGTCAGCTGAGCGCCCGGTGCGCGCAGAGGCGCGCGGAGGAAGCCGCATGCTGCTCAGGCTGCGGCTGACTTGCGCGCCACGACGAGCGTGAAATCATCCGAGCCGGAGACAGATCCGGCGAACTGCGCTACAGCCGTGCGAACGCGGGCGATCATCTCTTCGGGGGCGGCGCCCAAGGCGGGCGCCAACGCTTCGAGCAGGCGCTCTTCGCCGAACTGTTCGCCGGTGGCGGGGTTTTCGGCTTCGGTGACGCCGTCACTGAAGAGCACGAGGGTGTCGCCTTCCTCGAGGTGCGTCTGCAACCGCCCGTAAGGCGCGTGGCGCAGGACGCCGAGGATGAGGCCGCCGCCGGGGAGCGTCCCGGCGCGCCCGTCGCGGCGCAGCACGAGGGGCGGGTTGTGGCCGGCGTTGACGTAGGACATGGCGCCGGTGGCGGGATCGATCTCGCACAGGAAGAGCGTGACGAAGCGGTTGCCGGGGCAGTGGTCCGCGGTGGCGCGGTTGAGGCGGACCATGAGTTGCGCGAGATCCGGCTCGGCCTCGACGAGGACCTGAAGGCGCGCCTGGAGGCTGGCCATGAGCAGCGCGGCGGGCATGCCTTTGCCGGCGACGTCGCCGACGGCGAGCATGCACTTGCCGCCGGGGCGTTCGAAGAAGTCGTAGTAATCGCCGCCGGCGTAAAAGCAGGACTGGTTGAAGGCGGCGACTTCGAGGCCATTCCAACGGGGCGGGCCCGGGGGCAAGAGCCCGCGCTGGATTTCGGCTGCCTGCTCCATTTCGAGCGAGACGCGGCGTTCGCGTTCCTCGATTTCGGCGAGGCGTGCGATTTCAATGCGCACGGCGGCGATGTTGGCCATGACGGTGATCAGGTTGAGGTCCTCGCGGGTGAAGGCGCGGGCGGCGCTGGCGGAGTCGAGATAGAGCAGGCCGATGACTTTCTCACGGGTCTGGAGGGGGACGGCGAGGAGTGTGCGGACGCCCTGGGAGATGATGCTGGCCTGCATGCGGAGGTTGCGCTCCTCGCGCGCATCCTGGATGAGGAGGCTTTCGCGGCCGCGGAGGACGCGTTCCTGCGCGGTGCGGCTGATCTGGAAGGGCTTGCCGAGGACGGCGCGAGGGACGAGCTGGCCGTCTTCTTCGAGCAGGAGGACGCCGCGGGCGGCGCCGACGGCTTTGGCGGCGAGGTCGAGGATGAGGGGCAGCAATTCGGACAGGGAGAGCTTGCCGGAGAGTTCGACGCCGGCGTGGAGGAGGGCTTGCAGGTGCGAGGCGGAGCGCAGAGGGGGTTCGGCAGGGGCGCCGGAGGCGACGGGCGAGTCCGGGATCAAATGATCCAGGCGGACGGCGACGGTGGCGGTGCTGGGTGCGCCTTCCTGCTCAGGGGGAAGAGAGGGGAACGAGGCGCTGGAAGCAGTGCGGAGTTCGAAGACGAGGCGTCCGGCGCGCACCTGGTCGCCGGGGCGCAAGGCAACTGCGCCGTGGATGGGGACGCCGTTGAGGCGGGTGCCGTTGCGGCTGCCGAGATCGCGCACCTGCCATCCGCCGGGGGCGGGTTCGAAGACGAGGTGCTGGCGGGAGAGGTCGAGTTCATCGGGGAAGCAGATCTGGTTGTCCGGTGAGCGGCCGACGCGGACGGCGGCGCCGGAGAGCCTGTGGATGGCGGTGGTTCCGTCAGGCCTGCGGATGGCGAGCTCGAATTCGCTTTGCATGGGGGCGCCTCCAGCGCCGGAGAGGAGGTGCGCCGGAGCGTGATCCATGCGGCTGATCCGGCCGGGCAGGGAGCCACTCTGACGCGCCGATTCCGGCGATATATGAGCGGCATGGTAGCACAAGGGGGCGGCGAGGGGAACGCCGCGGGGGAGAGGGATCAGGAGGAGCGCGGGGTCATTCGCCAGCGGCCGCCGTTCGGTGTGTAGGCGAGCTTGAGGAGCTCGTCGAGGGCGTAGCGGATGTGGGCGCGGATGGCGGCGTCGGCGCGGAGGGGATCGCCGGAGCAGAGCTCTTCGGCGAGCTGGGAGTGGTAGCGGGGCGGGAGGGGATGGACCTGGGCGGCGGTGTCGGAGAGCCAGCTGAACAGGAGGTCCTGCTCGCGTTCGATGGCCTGGCGGAGAAGCGGGCTGCCGCCGATTTCGGCGATGCGGAGGTGGAAGCGGAGGTGGTAGCGGCGGACGGAGAGGCGGTATTCGCTATCGGCCTGGAGGCGCTCCCAGTTGGCGTAGTATTCGTCGAGCTTTTTTGCCATGCGCAGGATTTCGGAGCGCTGCGCGCGCGTGGCGCGTTCGGCGAAGAGGCGGGCGGACTGGCTTTCGAGAGCCTCGCGAAGGGTGTAGCGGTCGCGGATCTCTTCGCGGCTGGGCTGGCGGACGCGCGTGCCGACGCGGGGGCGGCTTTCGAGCAAGCCGTCGTTGACGAGCCGCTGGAGGGCTTCAGCGACGGGCAGGAGGCTCATGCCGAGTTCGTTGGCGAGCCTTCTGCGCGAGAGGGCGGCGCCGGGCGGGTAGACGCCCTTCAGGATGCGCTCGCGCACGATGCGGTAGGCCCGCCGTGCCAGGGTGTCTCCTGCGTGAGCGGGCGCGGGATTGGGAGAGCGGCTCTCAGGATCCGCCTGCTTCATGGGGAAAAGCCAAGCGAATAGTCTACTTGACCAGGAAAGGCCACTTCCACACCCAGTGGTAGCCGAAGCGCAGAACGAAGACAGCAGCGGTGGCCGCCGTCAGAGTGGCGAGGGCGAGGACGGTCCACGCGATCTTGCGCCACGGGAACTTCTGCCCTTCGCGGTGCAGGACCAGCAGATAGCTGGCGAAGACGCCGACGAAGTAGAGCAGGATCATCGGGGCGGCGAAGATGGTGAGGTTGATGGCGTCAGGCGTGGGAGTGATGATCGCAGCGAGAATGACGATGACGAGGATGGCGTAGCGGGAGTGGCGCAGGAGGAAGCGCGGGGAGGCGACGCGCAGCAGCGTGAGGAAGAAGATGAGCACAGGCAGCTCGAAGACGAGCGCGACGCCGAGGATCACATTGACGAAGAGGTCGAAGTATTCGGTGAGGGAGATGTAGGGACGGACGCCGAGATTGCTGCCGATGCCGAGGAGGAAGACGAGGCCGAAGCGGAAGGCGACGAAGTAGGCGAACAATCCGCCGAGGATGAACAGGCCGGCGGTGCAGAAGATGAAGGGGACGGCGAGGCGGCGTTCGCGGCGGTAGAGGCCGGGGGAGATGAAGGCCCAAGCCTGGTAGACGATCCATGGGGAGGCGAGGAAGAGGCCGGCGAGGATGGGGAGTTTGATCCAGATAATGGTGAAGGCCTCGGTGGGGGTGAGCTGGGCGAGTTCGGGAGGATAGCCGAGCTGCTTGAGGGCGGAGACGGCGGGGCCGCGGACGGCGTCCCAGAGCTGGTTGGTGAAGAGGATGCAGGTGACGAAGGCGATGCCGAGGCCCATGAGGGCCTTGATGATGCGCATGCGGAGCTCCTCGAGATGTTCGAGGAAGCTCATGCGGAGGAGCTCTTCTTCTTCGTCTTCGGGTTCGGTTTTGGCCGGGGGCTGGGGCGGAGCGGGCGGGGCAGGCGGCGCAGAGGCGACGGGCAGGGATTCGCCGCTGTCTTCGGCGGCGGGTTCGGCGCCGGCGACGGCTTCGGGGACAGTGCGGCCGTCGTGCTCCGGAGAGTTCTCCGGGCGCGGCTGCTGCGCGTCAGTCTCTTCGGGCATCTGTTTCTGCGTTTCCCGTGTCGCGTGCTGACTGGGGCCGGCGGATCAGCGGACTGCCGGCTCGCCGCTGGCCGCTTCCTGCGGAGGAGCGGGCTCGGCGGACGGGGGCGTCTCGGCGGGGGGCGAAGGTTCGCTGGCCGCAGAGAGGGCCGAATCGCCGGCGCCGGCTTTGTCAGCGTCCTGGGTTGCGGAATCGCTTACCGGATGGGCATCCGTGGTGGAAGGCGTGTCATACGACTCGGGGTATCCGTAGGAGCCGTAGTCGTAGGAAGAGTCGTAGCTGTAGTCGTAGCTGCTCGAGTAGTTGTAGTCGCTCGTGACCTGGGCGAGAGAATCGGCCTCTTTGCGGATTTCGGCCGTTTCGCGCTCGAGGTTGGCCATCTCGCGCTGCCAGGTGTCGCGGAGCTCGTTGGAGGCCCTGCGAAACTCGTTGATGGCCTTGGCGATATTGCGTCCCACCTCAGGCAGTTTTTTGGGCCCGAACAGCAGCAGCACCAACACGAAGATGACGAGGGTCTCTTGCCAGCCTAGCGGACCCATCCGGGGAACTCCTTTATTCCAGCCTACACCGATGATAGCGGAGGCAGCTGCGGGGGCTCAACCGAGCGCCGCTAGAGGGGCAGCACCTCGAGGCGGTCGGGATCGAACCGGATGCGGCGCTTTTCGAGGTAGCTTTCGACGGCGAGCAGGGGCGGGAGGATGGAGATGGCCGCGAGGCCGACGTCGCCGTTGGGGCGCTTGCGCGACTTGCAGCAGTCGAGGAAGTTGCGCACGTGATCGACGGTGATGTCGCCGGGGATTTCCTTGACCTCCGGTTTGGCGCCTTTGCCAACGGGAGTGAAGACGTACTTGTTGCGGTGCACGAAGAGGCGTCCGCGGTCGCCATGGAAGGTGACGCCGTATTCGCCGGGGATGCCGTAGGCGTTGGACTGGAAGAGCACGCTGAAGCCGTCGTATTCGAACAGGGCGTTGCAGGTGTCCGGGGCGGTGCGGCCGTCGCCGAAGCCGTAGTAGATGCCGCCGGCGAAGACGACGGAGCGCGGGGCGCGCTCGCCCATGAACATGTGGACGACGTCGAGCCAGTGGTGGCCGAAGTCGGTCATTTTTCCGCCGTTGTAATCGAGAAATGCGCGGAAATTCCAGTACTGGGCAGGGTCCCATTCACGGTATTTCACGGGGCCGAGGAAGCGGACCCAATCGAGGTTGGAGGGCTTTTCGGCGGGCTCGCGGCGGAGGGGGCGGGGCGGGCCGCTGTTCCAGACGGCGTCGATGTGGGTGATGCGGCCGAGGGCGCCGGAGCGGACGTATTTTTCGAGAGGCTCGAGATAGATGGGGCCGGAGCGCTGCTGGAGGCCGACCTGGCAGATTCTTTCGTTGACGCGCGCGGCTTTGACCATTCGGGGCGCTTCCTCGCGGGTGCGGCAGAGTGGTTTTTCGACGTAGACGTCCTTGCCGGCGTTCATGGCGTCGATGGCGATTTGGGCGTGCCAGTGATCGGGAGTGCCGATGAGGACGGCGTCGACTTCCCTGAGCGCGAGCAGTTCCTCGTGGCGGGAGAAGGTCTTTGTTCCGGGCGCCTTTGACTGGGCTTCGTCGAGCCTGCGGGCGTAGACGTCGCAGAGGGCGCGCACTTCGCAGTCGTCGAACTGCTGGAATTTGGTCATGACGTGGATGCCGCGCCCGCCGGTGCCGATGACGCCGAGGCCGATGCGGCTGTTGGCTCCGGCGATGCGGGAGTAGCTGAGGGCGGAAAGGGCGGCCGACCGGGCGGCGGCTCTGCGTGTGATGTTCATCCCGAATGCTCCTGATGCGACGCTTTGGCAGGCAAGGATCCTGCCGCTGCGAAGCGCCCATTCTACTCTTCTCCGGCAGGGGGCTGCGGCGCGGGCAGCCGGAATCCCGTAGAATCAGAGTCCGGCATGTGGTTGTATGCTCTGACGGTTTTTCTGAGCGCGTTTCTGCTGTTTCAGGTGCAGCCGATGATCGCGCGGATGATTCTGCCCTGGTTCGGCGGCACGGCAGCAGTGTGGGCCACGTGCCTGCTGTTTTTTCAGGCGGTGCTGCTGGGGGGCTACGGGTACACGCACGGCGTGGTGAAGCGGCTTGCCCCGCGGCGGCAGTGGCTGCTGCACGTGCTGCTGCTGGCGGGGGGGCTGGCGGTGCTGCCGATCCTGCCGGATGCGAAGTGGAAGCCGGAGACGCCGGAGCTGCCGGTGGCGCGGATTCTGGCGCTGCTGGGAGCGACGGTGGGGCTGCCCTACTTCCTGCTTTCGACGACGGCGCCGCTCGTGCAGGCGTGGTTTGCGCGCGCGTTTCCGGGGCGGAGCCCGTACCGGCTGTATGCGCTGTCGAACCTGGGGTCGATGCTGGCGCTGCTGACGTATCCGTCACTGGTGGAGCCGGCGCTGACGCTGAAGCAACAGGCGTGGGCGTGGAGCGTAGGGTTCGCGGCGTTCGCGGCGCTGTGCGCGTTCACGGGCTGGAGGAGCCTGCGGACGGGCGGGGATCCGACAGCAGAGGCGGAAGGAGCTCCGGGAGCGGCGGCGCCCTCGTGGAAGATGCACGCCTTGTGGGCGGCGCTGGCGATGGGCCCGTCGATGCTGCTGCTGGCGCTGACAACGCACATGACGACGGACCTTGCGCCCATTCCTTTCCTGTGGGTGCTGCCGCTGGCGCTGTATCTGCTGACGTTCATCCTTGCGTTTGACGCGCCGCGCTGGTATGCGCGCCCGGCGTTTTTGATCCTGATGCCCGCGGCGCTGGCGGCGCTGACGTGGATGGTGCAGCTGGGGCCGGAGGCGCGTCCGCGGCTGATCTGGCTGCTGGCGGGCTATGCCGCCTGCTTTTTCGTGACGTGCATGGTGTGCCACGGAGAGCTGGCGCGGTTGAAGCCGGATCCGCGGCATCTGACGGGCTTCTATCTGATGGTTTCGGTGGGCGGAGCGCTGGGCGGGTTGTTTGTGGCCGTGCTGGCGCCGGCGCTGTTCAACGCCCTGTATGAACTGCCGATTGCGATCGGGCTGTGCGGCTTGCTGGCGGCGCTGGTGCTGTATCTGGACGCGAATTGGCCGTTCGCCAAGGACTGGCTGGGGTGGCCTTCCATTATTTTGATGACCGGCGTGGCGGTGCTGTGGGGATTCCTGGGGCGGGAGATGCGGCAGATGACGCAAGGGGCGCTGGTGGTGAAGCGGAACTTCTATGGCGAGCTGCGGGTGCGGCAGTACAACGGCATTTATGACTGGGAGGGCTACCGGACGCTGGTGCATGGGGCGATCAACCATGGGGAGCAGTACACGCATCCGGCGCGGCGCCGGGAGATCGCAACGTATTACTGCGAGGACACGGGGTTAGGGCTGTGGATGGCATCGCGGCCGCAGGGGAGTTTTCAGCGGGTGGGGGTGCTCGGGCTGGGGGCTGGCACAATTGCGGCATATTCGCGCTTCGGGGATGTGTACCGGTTTTATGAGCTGAACCCGGAGGTGCCGCGGATCGCGAAGAACTACTTCTGGTATCTGGAGAACGCGGAAGGCACGGTGGAGATCGCGCTGGGGGACGGGCGGTTGTCGATGGAGAGAGAGCCGCCGCAGAACTACGACCTGCTGGTGATGGACGCCTTCAGCAGCGATTCGATTCCGGTGCACCTGCTGACGAAGGAGGCGATCGAGCTGTATTTCCGGCATCTGAAGCCGGACGGCGTGCTGGCGGTGCACATCTCGAACCGGTATGTCGACCTGAAGCCTGTGCTGGAGCGTGAGGCGGCGCTGCTGGGGAAGGCGGCGCTGCTGGTGGAGACGGAAGACAGCGACGACGGGCGGTGCTTCGGGACGACGTGGGTGCTGATGGCGAATCACGCGCGGGTTTTCGCGCGGGAGGCGTATCAGAAAGGCGGTCAGCCGCTGGAGAAGGCGGAGTGGATGCGTCCGTGGACGGACGACTACTCGAACCTGTTTCAGGTGATCAAGTGAGCCGGGCTGGGGGATCTTGACGCGGGGAGGGGAATAGACTATTCTCTAGAGAGAATAGGTACATGCCCTCCACGACCTTGATGAATGTTTCCGTGAAGTGCGAGTACGCGTTGCGGGCAGTGTTTGAGCTGGCGCTGCGAGGGGGTGGGGAGCCGACGCGGATTGCGGATATTGCCGAGAGGCAGGGGATTCCGCAGAAGTTTCTGGAGTCGATTCTGGCGGAGCTGAAGAAGAGCGGGTTTCTGGAATCGAAGCGCGGGGCGGAGGGCGGGTATCTGCTCGGGCGTCCGGCGGAAATGATCACGGTGGGGGAGATTGTGAGGAGTGTGGAGGGCGGGCGAACGGGGAGGGCGACGCTGGAGTCAGGCGGGGCGCTGGACTTTTTCTGGGAGCGGGTGGACGGGGCGGTGGCGGAGATCATTGACAAGACGACGTTCGCCGATCTGGTGCGGGAGTGGAGGGAGAGGCAGGCGAGTTTCGTGCCGAACTGGGAGATTTGATCGAGGAAAGGGAAGGAGAGAGCGATGAGGGTTTACGCAGACAATTCCTTCAGCATCGGGCGGACGCCCCTGGTGAAGCTGAACCGGGTGACGGACGGGGCGAAGGCGACGGTGCTGGCGAAGATCGAGGGGCGCAATCCGGCGTATTCGGTGAAGTGCCGGATCGGGGCGTCGATGATCTGGGACGCCGAGCAGAGGGGGATTCTGAAGCCGGGCAAGGAGCTGGTGGAGCCGACATCGGGCAACACGGGGATTGCGCTGGCGTTTGTGGCGGCAGCGCGCGGGTATCCGATCACGCTGACGATGCCGGAGACGATGTCGATCGAGCGTCGGAAGGTGCTGAAGATCTTCGGCGCGAACCTGGTGCTGACGGAGGGCGCGAAGGGGATGAAAGGAGCGGTGGCGAAGGCGCAGGAGATTGCGGCTTCCGACCCGGAGCGCTACGTGCTGCTGCAGCAGTTCGAGAACCCGGCGAACCCGAGGATTCACTACGAGACGACGGGGCCGGAGATCTGGGAGGACACCGACGGGACGATCGACGTGCTGGTGTCCGGCGTGGGGACGGGCGGCACAATCACGGGCGTTTCGCGGTACATCAAGCACACGATGGGCAAGCCGATCATCTCGATTGCGGTGGAACCGGCGGCGAGCCCGGTGATCACGCAGACGCTGCGGGGCGAGCCGGTGCAGCCGGGTCCGCACAAGATTCAGGGCATCGGCGCGGGCTTCATCCCGGGGACGCTGGATCTTTCGATTGTGGACCGGGTGGAGCAGGTGACCAACGAAGAGGCGATGGAGATGGCGCGGCGGCTGGCGCGGGAAGAGGGCATTCTGAGCGGGATTTCGTGCGGCGCCGCGGCGGCGGTGGCCGTGCGGGTGGCGAAGGAGCCGGAGATGGAGGGCAAGACGATTGTGGTGATCCTGCCTGACGCCGGCGAGCGCTACCTGAGTTCGGCGCTGTTCGAGGGGCTGTTCAACGACTGACGGCGGTGCGTGAGTCCGCGCCGGCGTGCCGGGGGGCCGCCGGCGCGGAAACATTTTTGGACGAAAATGTGAGCCTACCAGCCGCAGTGGCGGCAGGGGAGCCATACGGTGAAATCGGCGGGGCCGCGGTCATGGAAGGCGTAGTAGGGGATGAGGGTGAGCTGGATGGGGCGTTCCGGGATGGCGGGCTGGAAGCTGTAGAGGGGTTGTTCGCCGAGCGGGCGGGCGTGGGCGAAGCCGGCGGTGCGAAGCAAGGTGGCGCCGGCGAGGAGGCCTGTCCCGGGCACGGTTTCGATGGGGGCGCGGCCGTCGAGCGACGCTTCGAAGACGGGGACGGCGGGGTTGTCGTGCTGTTCGAGGCAGTAGACGAATGGACCGCGCTGGAGAGCCGCCTTGCCGTAGTCTTCGCTGACGCGCGGGTTGGCGAAGACGCGGCGCGGAGTCATGTCGAAGACGATGCGGACGCGGTCGCCGGGGCGCCATGAGCGATTGAGGGCGAGGTATTCGTCGGGGCGCGCGCTGCCGCGGTAGTCCTGCCCGTTGATCTGAATGCGGGTGGACAGGGACCATGCAGGGATCCGAAGGAAGAGTGTGAATTCCTGCGGCTGCCGGGGAGAGACGGTGATGGTGGTGTCGCCTTGCCACGGCATTCCGGTCTGGAGGGCGAGGCGGAGAGGTGCGCCGGATTCGAGCTTCCAATCGAGAGTGGCGTTGTCATAGAAATGGACCCAAACGCCCTCAGGGGAGGTGCTGAAGAAGTACGCGCCGAGGGCGGTGAAGGTGCGCTGGAGGTTGGGCGGGCAGCAGGTGGTGTCGTACCAGGGGTTGCGGATGCGGTCGGAGGCGGGGGCGGCGAGGGGGTTGCGGTAGCAGTAGAGAGTGCCCGAGGAGGACATGCCGGAGCAGATGCCGTTGTAGAGGGCGCGCTCCATGAGGGAGGCGTAGCGGGCGTCGCCGGTGAGGTGAAGCAGGCGTTGATGGAAGAGCATTCCTGCGATGGCGGCGCAGCTTTCGGTGTAAGCCTGCTGGTTGGGCAGTTCGTAGGGATCGCCGAAGGCTTCGCCGGCGGCGCGGGAGCCGACCCCGCCGGTGACGTACATTTTGCGCAGGGCGAGATCTTCGGCGAGGCGGAAGACGGTGCGGCGGAAGGCTTCATCACCGGTTTCGAGGACGTAGTCGGCGGCGCCGGTGGAGGCGTAGAGGGCGCGGACGGCGTGGCCTTCGAGCTGCGTGCGTTCGGTGAAGGGCTTGCCGGAGAAGATGTAGGCGAGATCGCGTTCGCGGAGCTTCAGGCGTTCGCGTTCGACGCCGCTGAAGAGATAGGCGGCGAGCTGGAGGTAGCGGCGGTCGCCGGTGGAGCGGTAGAGCTCGGCGAGGGCGAGTTCGAGTTCGGGGTGTCCGGTGAGGAGGGGTTTTTTCGGGGCGGGGCCGAAATCGCGGATCAGATATTCAACGAAGCGGATGCCGGTGTCGAGGAGTTCGCGCTTGCCGGTGGAGCGGTAACAGGCGATGCCCGCCTGGAGGAGGTGGCCGAGGCAGTAGAGTTCATGGCCGGTGACCTGCTGCTGCCAGCGGAGGGAGGCGCGGTCGTCGACGAACCATGTGTTGAGGTAGCCGGAGGGTTCCTGGGCGGCGCGGATGACAGAAGTGAGCTGGTCGAGGGTGGCTTCGAGCTTCGGATCCGGGCGGACCTGGAGGCTCCATGCGGCGGCTTCCATCCATTTGTAGAGGTCGGAATCGGTGTAGAGGGGGCCGCGGCGGGGCGGCTGGCGGTCCGGGCGGGCGAGGCGGCGGAAGTTGTCGACGATGCCATGCTGTTCGAGCAGCTCGAGGAGGGTGGGGATGGAGCGCTCGATGGTGACGTCCTGACGTGTTTTCCAGAAGCCCGGCTGGAACTGGACGGCGCGAACGGGTACAGGATGGAGGCGGGCGTGAGGGCTGTTGCGCAGGTGGAGCAGACCCTCATCGCGCCACGCCGGCTGAGCGAGGCAAAGGGCGCAAGAGAGGGGCAGGAGGAGCGCGGATCGCATAAATGCACTACTATCAGATCCCGGCGGTGGCGGGAATCTCCTGTGGAACCCCGGGAAATTCTCTCGTGAATATTGCCCGACCTGTAACCTGGGTGCGCCGGGGACACGTCGTATAGGCAATCCCCGTTACGAGTGCGGGCGCCCTCACCCCAACACCCCAAAAGGCGCCCGCATTATTTTTGCCTTTTTGCCGGGGTGATTCTTCGAAAATTCCGGAACCGACGGGACCGCGAGCACAGGAGACGCGGGCGCGGATTTTCGTGCTGTGGCGGCAAGCCGCGGGCAGAGAGGGCGGCGGCGCAGAGAGCGGGCGGCTCACAGGGGGCGCTCGGTGGTGATCTCGTACCAAGGGGTGTCGGCAGTCAGGCGAAAACGATAGCCTTGGGGTGTTTTCTCGACGGGGAGCGGGGTCAGGCGTTTCCCTGTTGCGTCGAGCGGGTAGACGGAGATGGCGCGCAGTTTCGACTTCAGGGTCACGATGGCGGGCACGTGCTCCATGACGACGGGCGGGGCGGCGCCGTAGGGCGATGAGGGGCGCTCCGGGTTTTCGGGCGCGAGCGTGAACCACGATGGGTCTTTCTTGTAGGGGATCAGCTTCTGGTTTTCGCCGAGAGTGAAGCCGGGGTTGGTGAGGAGGAGGCGCGCGGACTCCTGCAGAGGCTTGCCGTCGAGGGCGGTGAGCAGGAGGGATGCGAAGCCGCGCGCGCCGGGCGCAAGGGCGAAGGTGACAGGACCGACGGTGGCGGGCTCTTCGAGGAGGAAGCCGAAGGCGCCGGCTGCCTGTTCGGCGTGGATCAGGAAGAGCTGGCGGAGGGGATCGTAGCTGATGCCGCCGTTTTCGGCGCGGTAGGGGGGCTGCGATTTTTCGCCTTGGGGCGTGATTTCGACGGTGGGGTCGACGGCGATGCGGCGTGCGAAGGCGAGGTTCGGATCGATGCCGAGAGTCTCAAAGAAATTGGCGAGGCGGAACTGCATGCGTTCGGCGGTTGCTTTTTCGCGGAGGGAGCGGGGCAGGGGCACGACGAATTCCCTTTCTGCCGGGCGCACGAGTCCTTTGCGGAAGAGATAGCCTGCCTGACCGAAGGCGGCGAGCTTGGAGAAGTCGCCGTTGAGGTTGAAGCCGGAGGGCGCGTTGCGGTCCCATGAGCGGCCATGTTCGTAGGCGAAGTGCATGACGCCGTCCCAATCCTGGAAGGCGGCGAAGGCAGCGAAGGTGGGATCGATTTCGGCTGCCTGGCGGTTGGGGTAAGGCTGGTTGAATTCGCTGACGGTGTAAGGCTTGCCTGCCTGGCGGGCGAAGGCTTTGTGGAGGTACTGGAGGTAGCCGGAGCCGGCGCCGGAGGAGTCGCGGATGCGCCAATCGGTGGAGTCCCACGGGCGGTTGGGGAAGTTGTAGTGATCGATGTAGAAGTGATCGTCGATGTAGTCGAGGGCGGCGTGGGTGTCGAAGATGAAGGGGCCGCCGAATTCGACCTGGGTGCCGGTGACGGGCACTGAGGGGCCGAGTTCCTGGCGGACGACGGCGGCGATGCGGTCGAGGTAGGCCTTGTCGCGGGCGATGACATCCTCGAGCGTGGCTTCGGGCCAGTATTTCTTGAGGGCGCCGGTCTGGAAGGAGTAGAGCAGCGAGCTCTCGTTGTTGATTTCGACCATGGCGAGGACGGGGTCGTCCCTGAGGCGCAGCGCCTGGAGGAGTTTTCGCGCGAAATCGCACTGGAGCTCGACCATGCGCTCGTTGAGGATGTGGACGGGCTTGGACTGCGTGGGGATGGGGTAGCCGGGATCGGGGACGGGATCGATGCCGGGGCGGAAGGCGTAGCCGACGTGGAGGTTGAGGTTGACGTAGATGCCTTCATCGCGGAGCGCGTCGAGGAGGGCGCGGAGGCGTTCGACGGCAACGGGGTTGAGGGTGGGGTAAGGCCCGGTGGTGAGGATGGAACGGGCGTTGGAGGGATCGGCGTCCGGGCTCGTGTCCATGTGGTGGAGGCGGACGAGGTTGACGCCGAGGCGGCGGAGGCGTTTGGCGATGCGGGCGGCGTCGGCGGGTTCGGGGAAGTTGGCGCCGAAGGCGAGGTTGACGCCCCAGAAGCGGACGCGGCGGCCGAGGGCATCGACGAAGCGGCCATCGCGCACGGTGACGCGGTGATCGGCGGTGAGGGGCTGGTTGAGGAAGGAGAAGTCGACGGCGCCGGCGAGGCGGTCCTGGTCGATGGAAACGCGGAAGGCGCGTGGCTGCGGCTCGGGGAAGAGGGCGCGGTGGAGGAAGGCGAGGACGTCGGCGGCTTCGTCGATGATTTTGGAGGTGGGCTTGCCGGCGCCGTGGCCGGCGGCGGTTTCGATGCGGATGAGGATGGGGGCGGGCCCGGACTGGGCTTCCTGGAGCGTGGCGGCGTACTTGAAGGAGTGGGCGGGGACGACGCGGTCGTCGTGATCGGCGGTGAGGACGAGAGTCGCAGGATACGAGACGCCGGGGCGGATGTTGTGGAGGGGCGAGTAGCGGTAGAGGATCCGGAAGTCTTCGGGGTTTTTCGGCGAGCCGTATTCGGTGGCCCATGCGTGGCCGATGGTGAAGCGGTCGAAGCGGAGCATGTCCATGACGCCGACGGCAGGGATGGCAGCGGCGAAGAGGTCCGGGCGCTGGTTGAGGACGGCGCCGACGAGCAAGCCGCCGTTGGAGCCGCCGCGGATGGCCAGCTTTTGGGAGCTGGTGTACTTGCGGGCGATGAGGTGTTCGGCGGCGGCGATGAAGTCGTCAAACACATTCTGCTTGTTTTGTTTCATGCCGGCGCGGTGCCATTCTTCGCCGTATTCGCCGCCGCCGCGGAGGTTGGCGGAGGCGTAGACGCCGCCGCGTTCGAGCCACGCGAGGGTGAAGACGCTGAAGGAGGGGGTGACGGGGATGTTGAAGCCGCCGTAGCCGTAGAGGATGGCGGGGTGGGAGCCGTCGAGCGGGAGCCCCTTGCGGGCGGTGATGTAGAGGGGGATGCGCGTGCCGTCCTTGCTGCGGGCGAACTCCTGGCGCGTTTCGTATTTCGCGGGATCGAAGGGGAGTTTCGAGGGGAACAGCGGGCGGCAGACGCCGGCGGCGCAGCGGTAGAGGGTTTCGGGTGTCATGAAGTTGGTGACGGAGAAGATTTCGGCGGAGTCTTCGGAGAGGGTGATGGAGGAGTTGGGCGGGAGAGGGACGGGGACGGGTTGTCCGCCGGCGAGGGGGACGACTTTGACGAGCGCGGAGACGTCGTGCATGTAGTTCAGCACGAGGCGCGTGCCGGCGAGGCGCGCCTGGCGGAGCGTGTCCTCGGCTTCCGGGACGACGGTGCGCCATGCGGAGGGGGCGGGGTTCAGCAGATCGACTTCGACGACGCGGTAGCGGGGGGCGCCGTCGTTGGTGAGCAGAAGGATGCGCGAGCCGCGGCTGCCGATGTAGCGGTAGGAGTAGCGGAACTCGCCGATGACGGTTTTGGGCGCGGGCTGAGGCTCCTGCAGATCGAGGAAGTGAATGAGGCGCTCGATGGCGGTGCTGCCGGCGGTTTCGATGACGAGGTAGCGCCCGTCAGAGGTGAGGTTCGGGGAGAAGGTCCAACGGGGCTGATCGGGGCGGCGGTAGACGAGCGTGTCCGCAGACTGAGGGGTGCCGATGCGGTGGTAGTAGAGGGCGAAGTTTTCGTTCACGGCTTGCAGGGCTGCGCCGGGCTCGGGCTGCGGGTAGCGCCCGTACCAGAAGCCTTCGCCTTTGGCGTCCCATTCGGCGGTGGAGAACTTGGACCATTCGAGGGTGTCGGGGAGATCCCTGGCGGTGGCGACGTCGCGGACGCGCCATGTGACCCAATCGGAGCCGGAGCGGGAGACGGCGTAGGCGAGGAGACGGCCGTCGCGGGAGATGGAGAAGGTGTTGACGGAGGCGGTGCCGTCGGGCGAGAGGGTGTTGGCGTCGAGCAGGACGCGGTCCTTGCCGGCTTCGCGGACGTAGAGGACGGGCTGGTTTTGCAAGCCGGACTGGCGGAGGAAGAAGACGCGCTCGCCGCGGACGAAGTAGCCGGCAGTGCCGCCGTTGCGGGTGACCGTGGGGTAGCGGTCGTATTCGTAGAGCTTTTCGAGGAGGGCGCGAATGGCGGGGCGCTGCGGGATGCGCGAGAGGAAGGCTTGCGTGCGCGCGTTCTGCGCCTGAATCCATGCGCGCGTCTCGGGCGAGTCGGGGTCTTCGAGCCAGCGGAAGTTCTCCGTGACGGGGACGCCGTGGAAGACTTCGGTGGAGGGCTTCGGGGTGTTCTGTGCCAGCAAGGGGGCGCAAAGAATCCAGAGGGCGAACCTGCGCATGGCTCGATGATATCGCCGGGGCGGGCGGCGGGGCGCAAGGTTGCCTAGCATGGGAGAATCGGGAGGCAAGATGCTGGATCTCCGTTCTCATCCGCACCGGCGGTTCAACCAGCTTACGGGCGAGTGGGTGCTGGTCTCGCCGCACCGGACGCAGCGCCCGTGGCAGGGGCAGGTGGAGAAGCTGCCGCCGGAGGAGCGTCCGGCGTATGATCCGGACTGCTATTTGTGCCCCGGCAATGCGCGCGCCGGGGGGCACAGGAATCCGAAGTACGAAAAAACATTTGTGTTCACGAATGATTTTTCGGCGCTGATGGAGGACACGCCGGAGGAATTTTCCGTGCCTGTCCCTCTGTTGCGGGCCGAGGGGGTGCGCGGCGTTTGCCGGGTGGTCTGCTTTTCCCCGCGGCACGACCTGACGATGGCGGAGATGGAGGCGCGCGACCTGGAGGCGGTGGTGGAGACGTGGGTGGAGGAGTTCCGGGACCTGATGGCGCGGCGGTTCGTGCGCTACGTGCAGATCTTCGAGAACCGCGGGGAGATGATGGGCTGTTCGAACCCGCATCCGCATTGCCAGATCTGGGCGTCGAGCGTGGTGCCGGACGAGGTGGCGCGCGAAGGGGCGCGGCAGGCGGGCTACTGGCGCGCGACGGGGAGCACGTTGCTGGGCGATTATCTGGAAATCGAGCTTGAGTTGGGGGAGAGGATCGTGTGCGCGAACGAGCATTTCGTGGCGCTGGTTCCTTGGTGGGCGGTGTGGCCGTTCGAGACGATGATCGTGAGCCGGAGGGCGGTGACGGGGATCGACAAGTTGAACCGCGATGAGCGGGCGGGGCTCGCCGATATTCTGAAGCGCGTGACGACGCGGTATGACAACCTGTTCGAGGTGCCGTTTCCGTATTCGTTCGGGTTCCATCAGCGTCCGGCGGGCGAGGGGGATTCGGCGTGGCACTTGCACGCGCACTTTTATCCGCCGCTGCTGCGCTCGGCGACGGTGCGGAAGTTTCTGGTGGGTTACGAGATGCTGGCGATGCCGCAGCGGGACATCACGCCGGAGGCGGCGGCGGCGCGCCTGCGCGAGCAGAGCGAAGTGCATTACCGGCAACGGCGGGCTTGAGAGATGCAGGGGGCGAAGCTGATCCGCGTGGATGCGCGGGACAATGTTGCGATTGTGGCGGAGGCGCCGGGGCTGGGGGCAGGGGCGCGCACGGCGGAGGGGATCGAGCTGCGGGAGTTCGTGCCTGCGGGGCACAAGGTGGCGATGGAGCGGATTCCGCGCGGCGGAGCGGTGATCCGCTACGGGGCGGTGATCGGGCGTGCGGTGCGCGACATCGAGGCGGGCGAACGCGTGCATGAGGAGTTGCTGGAGCTGCCGGAGCCGCCGCCGCTGGATTCGCTGCGCGCGCCGGAGCGCGCGCCTGCGGCGCCCGAGCCGTTGGAGGGGTTTGGATTCGAGGGCTACCGGAATGCGGACGGGAGCACGGGCACGCGGAACGTGCTGGGGATCACGACGACGGTGCAGTGCGTGGCGGGCGTGGTGGAGCATGCGGTGGAGAGGATCCGCAAAGAGCTGCTGCCGCGCTACAAGAACGTGGACGGGGTGGTGGCGCTGACGCACACGTACGGGTGCGGGGTGGCGATCGATGCGCCGGGGGCGGAGATTCCGGTGCGGACGCTGCGGAACCTGGCGCGGAATCCGAATCTCGGCGGCGAAGTGATGGTGGTGAGCCTGGGGTGCGAGAAGCTGCAGCCGGCGCGGCTGGGCGTGGCGGGGGAGGCGCCGTTTCTGGTGCGATTGCAGGACGAGGGGCTGGGATCGCTGGAGTCGATGACGGCGCGGATTCTGGAGCTGGCGGAGAGGCGGCTGGAGCGGCTGAATGCGCGGCGGCGGGAGTGGCGCCCGGCGAGCGAGCTGGTGGTGGGGGTGCAGTGCGGGGGAAGCGATGCGTTCAGCGGGGTGACGGCGAATCCGGCGGTGGGCGCGGCGGCGGATCTGCTGGTGCGCGCGGGGGCGACGGTGATCTTCAGCGAGATCACGGAGGTGCGGGACGCGGCGCATCTGCTGGCGGCGCGGGCGGCGTCGGCGGAGGTGGTGGAAGACTTGAAGCGCGAGTTCGGATGGTACGATTCGTACCTTGCGCGTGGAGGCGTGGACCGGAGCGCGAATCCGACGCCGGGGAACAAGCGCGGAGGGCTGGCGAACGTGGTGGAGAAGGCGCTGGGTTCGGTGGCGAAGTCGGGCTCGATGCCGCTGGCGGGCGTGGTGGCGGCGGGCGAGCGGGCGGAGAGGCGGGGGCTGCTGTTTCTGGCGGGGCCGGCGAGCGATTTCATCTGCGGGGCGCTGGAGCTGGCGGCGGGGATGAACGTGCATGTGTTCACGACGGGAGAGGGGACGCCGTACGGGCTGGCGATGTGTCCGGTGATCAAGATGAGCACGAGGACGGAGCTGGCGAGGCGGTGGAGCGACCTGATCGATTTCGACGCGGGGCGGATCGCCGGCGGGGAGATGACGATCGAACAAGCCGGGTGGGAATTGTTCCGGCTGATTCTGGAAGTGGCGAGCGGGCGGAGGACGTGGACGGAGCGGCACGGGCTGGCGAACGAGCTGGCGCTGTTCAACCCCGCGCCGGTGACGTGAGGGGGTGTTATAGAATGGCGGGGCCATGGTCGAGGGCCCTGCGCTGCTCGTGCTCACGCTCGGCGCGGTGCTCCTGCTGTTGTTGCTGATTCTCGTCTTCAAGCTCCACGCGTTCTTCTCGCTCCTGCTGGTCAGCATGGCCCTCGGCCTTGGCTCGGGGATGGCGCCGGGGCGGGTGCTGAAGTCGATTCAGACGGGGTTCGGGGATGCGCTGGGTTTCATTGCGGTGGTGGTGGCGCTGGGGGCGGTGATCGGGCGGATGCTGGAGCATTCGGGGGGAGGGAGAGCGCTGGCGGAGTGGCTGCTCAAGAAGGCGGGGCCGCGGCATGCGGTGTGGGCGGTGTTTTTCGCGGCGTTCGTGATCGGTCTGCCGATTTTTTTCGAGGTGGGATTTCTGATTCTGGTGCCGCTGGTGTACAGCCTGACGCGGGAGTCGGGCAAGAGCCTGCTGTATTTCGGGCTGCCGGTGGCGGCGGCGCTGACGGTGACGCACGCGATGGTGCCGCCGCATCCGGCGCCGGCAGCGGCGGCGCAGCTGCTGGGCGCGGACATGGGGAAGGCGATTCTTTACGGGGCGGCTCTTTCGATTCCGATGGCGCTGATTGGGGGGATGGGGTACGGGTTGTGGATCGCGGGGCGGATGCAGATTCCGGTTCCGGCATCGGCGCTGCTGGCGGCGGAGGCGCCGCGCGAGAAGGGGGACGCGCCGCACCCGTTGCTGGTGGCGGCGGTGCTTTTGCTGCCGGTGACGTTGATCTTTGCGGCGAGCCTCGCCGGGATGACGAAGGCGCGCGGGCTGGAGGCGTATCAGTTTCTGGGGCATCCGTTCACGGCGCTGATGCTGGCGGCGCTGGCGGCGGTGGGGCTGTTCGGGCTGCGCCGCGGGCTGGGAAGGGAGGGCGCGCTGAAGCTGGCGGAGGAGGCGCTGAAGCCGCTGGGCAGCCTGCTGGCGATCATCGGGGGCGGGGGCGCGTTCAAGCAGATCATCGTGGACAGCGGCGCGGGGGCGTACGGAGGGCGGCTGCTGGCGGAGAGCGCGGTGTCGCCGCTCGTGGTGGCGTATCTGGTGGCGCTGGGGCTGCGCGTGGCGCAGGGATCGGCGACGGTGGCGATCATCACGGCAGGGGGGATTGTGGCGCCGCTGTTTCGCGGGCTGCCCGGATATTCGCCGGAGATTCTGCTGCTCGCGCTGTGCGCGGGGGGCACGGCGCTGTCGCATGTGAACGACGCGGGGTTCTGGCTGGTGAACCAATGCCTGGGGCTGAGCGTGGCGGACACGCTGCGGACGTGGACTGTGATGAAGGTGATCACGTCGATTGCGGGGATCGGGTGCGTGCTTCTTGTTCACAGCCTGCTTGGGTAGACTGGGCGGGTTGGAGTTCTGTATGAAACGCACTTTTGTTTTTGCCCTGCTGCTGGCGGCTTCGGGCTGCCGGAGATCGCCCACGGTGGAAGAGGCGCGGCAGTTTCTGGAGAGAGCGGAGAGCGAGCTGTTGCAGCTTTCCAACGAGGCGTCGCAGGCGGCGTGGGTGCAATCCACTTACATCACGCTGGACACGGAGGCGCTGGCGGCGAAAGCCAACGAGCGGCTGATCACGGCGAGCGTGCGTCTGGCGAAAGAGGCGACGAAGTACGAGAAGCTGCCGCTGCCGGAAGACATGCGGCGGAAGCTGCGGCTGCTGAAGCTGGCGATCACGCTGCCGGCGCCATCCGATGCGGCGGAGGCGGCGGAGATGACGAAGCTGGCGGCGGGGCTCGAGTCCGCCTACGGGAAGGGCAAGTACTGCCCGGGCGGCGACGAGAAGAAGTGCCTGAACATCGACGAGATCACACGCATCATGGCGTCGAGCCGCGATCCGAAGCAGCTGCTGGATGTGTGGCAGGGGTGGCATTCGATTGCGCCGCCGATGAAAAAGGACTTCGCGCGGCTGGTGGAGATCACGAACAAGGGCGCGCGCGAGCTGGGCTTCGCCGATACGGGCGCGCTGTGGCGCAGCGGCTATGACATGGCGCCGGAGGAGTTCTCGCGCGAACTGGACCGGCTGTGGGAGCAGGTGAAGCCGCTGTACACGCAGCTGCACGCATACGTGAGGTGGAAGCTGCGGGAGAAGTATGGCGCGGACGTGGTGCCCGAGAGCGGACCGATTCCGGCGCACCTGCTGGGCAACATCTGGGCGCAGCAGTGGGACAACCTGTATCCGCTGGTGGCGCCGAAGGGCGCCGATCCGGGCTATGACCTGACGGCGATCCTGAAGCGGCGCAACACGACGGCGGTGGAGATGGTGCGCTACGGGGAGCGGTTCTTTACATCGCTGAGTTTCGAGCCGCTGCCGCCGACGTTCTGGGAGCGCTCGATGTTCACGCGCCCGCGGGACCGGGAGGTGGTGTGCCATGCGTCGGCGTGGGACGTGGACAACGTGGACGATCTGCGGATCAAGATGTGCATCGAGATCAACGCGGACGACTTCAACGTGATCCACCACGAGCTGGGGCACAACTTCTATCAACGGGCGTACAACCGGCAGCCGTTCCTGTTCCGCGCGGGCGCCAATGACGGCTTCCACGAAGCGGTGGGCGACACGATCGCGCTGTCGATCACGCCGGAGTATCTGGTGAAGACCGGGCTGCTGGACAAGGCGCCGGACGCGAGCAAGGACCTGGGGCTGCTGATGGCGCGGGCGCTCGACAAGGTGGCGTTCCTGCCGTTCGGGCTGCTGATCGACCAATGGCGGTGGAAGGTGTTTTCGGGCGAGGTGAAGCCGGAGCAGTACAACCGGGCGTGGTGGGAGCTGAGGAGGAAGTATCAGGGCGTGGCGCCGGTGAGCGAGCGCGGGGAGGAGTTCTTCGATGCGGGCGCGAAGTATCACGTGCCGGCGAATGTCCCATACACGCGGTATTTCCTTGCGCACATTTTGCAGTTCCAGTTCCACAAGGCGCTGAGCGATGCGGCGGGCTGCACGGCGCCGGTGCACCGGTGTTCGATCTACGACAACAAGGAAGCGGGGCGGCGGCTGAAGGAGATGCTCGAGATGGGAGCGAGCCGCCCGTGGCAGGAGGCGCTGGAGAAGATCACGGGCACGCGGCAGATGGACGCTTCGGCAATCCGCGCCTATTTCAAGCCGCTGGAAGACTGGCTGATCGAGCAGAACAAGGGCAAGCCGGTTGGCTGGTAACAGCGGGCGCGGCCATGCGATAGAATCGCAGCCGCCATGCGCAGACGAACTCTTCTTGCCGGGGGCGCGAGCCTGCCGGCGGCAGCCATGATGCAGACATCCCAATCCGCGAGGGCGCCGATGATTCTCGAGATGCGGTATTACCGGCTTCGCAACACGCTGGACAATCAGCGGGGGAGGCTGAGCGAGCATCTGGGGAAGGCGCTTGTGCCGGCGCTGCGGCGCGCGGGGGCGGGCCCGGTGGGGCTGTTTTCGAGCACGATTGCGCCGGATGCTCCGTTTCTGTTGCTGGTAGCGCAGCACGCGTCGCTGGGCGCTTTCGAGCAGTGCTGGGAGAAGGCGAAGGCGGATGAAGAGCTGAAGGCGGCGACGGCGGCGCTGTACAAGCAGGTGCAGCTGCCGTATCAGCGGATGGAGGTGCATCTGCTGAAGGGCTTCGCGAAGTTTCCGGCTATCGAAGTGCCGCCGGCGGAGGAGGGGCGCGCGGCGCGGGTGTTCGAGCTGCGGACGTATGAGTCGAACACGCCGGAGTCGCTGGCAAAGAAGATCGGGATGTTCGAGGACGGCGAGATCGACCTGTTCCGCAAGTTCGGGCTGCTGCCGGTGTTTTTCGGCGAGATGATCGCCGGGGCGAAGATGCCGAACCTGACCTACATGGTGGCGTTCGACAGCCTGGCGGCGCGCGAGGCGAACTGGCGCGCGTTTGCGACGAGCCCGGAGTGGAAGAAGATGGCGGCGACGCCGGGCTTGAGCGACGGCGAGGTGGTTTCGAACATCAGCAGCTCGATCCTGTCGCCGGTGGCGGGTTCGATGATCCGGTGAAGGGCATGCGGGCTGCGCTCTTGTGGCTGGCAGCACTGCCGGCGGCGTGTCAGCCGCCGCGGGGATATTCGATTCCGCTGATCGATCTGGCGCAGGAGACGGAGCGGCAGACGGTGGTGGACCGCGAGGCGGGGCAGTATCTGGGGCACCCGACGACAGTGCTGCTGGAAGACGGGCGCACGGTGCTGGCGGTGTATCCGAAGGGGCACGGGCGCGGGGCGATTGTGCTGAAGCGGAGCCGGGACGGAGGACGGACATGGTCCGGGCGTTTGCCTGTGCCGGAGAACTGGGCGACGTCGCAAGAGACGCCGACGATTCACCGCGTGGTGGATGCGAAGGGCAAGAAGCGGCTGATCCTGTTTTCGGGGCTGTATCCGATCCGGATGTCGGTGTCGGAGGACGATGGCGAGACATGGACGCCGCTCGAGCCGATCGGCGACTTCGGCGGCGTGGTGGCGATGGCGAGCGTGGAGCGGCTGCGCGACGGGCGCTACATGGCGCTGTTCCACGACGACGGGCGGTTTCTGAAGAAGAACGGGAAGCGGGACCGGTTCATCGTGTACAAGACGGTTTCGCGCGACGGCGGGCTGACGTGGAGCGAGCCCGTGGCGATTCTGTCGCATCCGGAGGCGCATTTGTGCGAACCGGGGCTGGTGCGTTCGCCGGACGGGAAGCGGATCGCGATCCTGCTGCGGGAGAACAGCCGGAAGTTCAACTCCTTCGTCTCGTTCTCTGATGATGAGGGCGAGACGTGGAGCGAGCCGCGCGAGCTGCCGGGCGCGCTCACCGGCGACCGGCACACGGCGGAGTATGCGCGCGACGGGCGGCTGTTCATCAGCTTCCGCGACACGACGCTGGAAAGCCCGACGCGGGGCGACTGGGTGGCGTGGGTGGGGCGGTTCGAGGACATCGAGCAGGGCAGGGAAGGGCAGTACCGGGTGCGGCTGATGAAGAACCACAAGGAACTGGACTGCTGCTATCCGGGCGTGCTGCGGCTGCCCGACGACACGATCCTGACGACGACTTACGGGCACTGGACTGCGGGCGAGCCGCCGTACATCGTGAGTCTCCGGCTGAAGCTGGGCGAGCTGGATGCGCGGGCGCGCAAGCTGAGGCAGGCGCGCTGAGCGCCCGGCGGCGGGCGGCGATAGAATCGCTTACGCTCGCACATTCCTGCGGGCGTGTGCGACAAGCGAGGTGTTCTCATGTCTTCTTGCCGATTTCTTCTTGCGGTTTGTCTTGCGGGCGTGCTGGCGCGCGGGGCGGCGGCGCAACAGAGCTACACGTTGCGCTCGCCGGACGGGCGGATCGAGGTGACAGTTCGTGCGGGCGAGCGGTTGTCCTATGACGTCGCGGTGCGGGGCAAGACGGTGATCGAGAATTCGACCGCGTCGATCCGCATCGACGGCACGAGGCTGGGCGTGGGGATGAAGGTGCGCGGGGCGAAGGAGCGCGCGCACGAGGCGTGGATCGAGCCGCAGGTGAAGCTGAAGCGGGCGCGGATCCGGGAGCAGTACAACGAGCTGAGGATCGAGGCGGAGGGCGGGCTGGTGGTGACATTCCGCGCCTACAACGAGGGCGTGGCGTACCGGCTGGAGACGGCGCTGCCGGCGGCGCGTGTGAAGGTGTTCGACGAAGAGGCGTCGTTCCGGTTCCCGGAAGACTTCACGGTGTACTACCCGGCGGAAGAGAGTTTCTTTTCGCACAACGAGCGGACGTATGCGCCGCGCAAGCTCAGCGCGATTGCGCCGGGAACACTGGGCTCGCTGCCCGCGGTGGTGGATGCGGGCGGAGTGAAGCTGGCGCTGGCGGAGGCGGACGTGGAGGACTATCCGGGGCTGTGGTTCCGAGGGACCGGAGGCAAGGGGCTGGATGCAGCGTTTCCGCCGTACCCGCGGAGGGAGGTGATGCGCGGGGACCGCGATTTCCGCGTCGTGGAAGCCGAGGACTATATCGCCGAAACGCGCGGCACGCGGACGTATCCGTGGCGGCTGGTTGCGGTGGCGGAGAAAGATGGCGAGCTGCTGACGAATTCGCTGGCGTGGCTGCTGCAGAAGCCTTCTGAGATCGCTGATGCGAGCTGGATCCGCCCGGGCAAGGTGGCGTGGGACTGGTGGAACGCGCTGAACGTGTACGACGTGGATTTCCGCTCCGGGGTGAATACAGCCACCTACAAGTACTTCATCGATTTCGCCGCGAAGTACGGGATCGAGTACATCGTGCTGGACGAGGGCTGGTACAAGCTGGGCAACGTGCTGGAGGTGGTTCCGGAAGTGAGCATGGAGGAGATCCTGGCCTACGCGCGGCAGAAGAACGTGGGAGTGATCCTGTGGGTGGTGTGGAAGACACTGGCGGACCAAATGCAGGCGGCGCTGGACCAGTATGCGAAGTGGGGAGTGAAGGGGATCAAAGTGGACTTCATGCAGCGCGACGATCAGAAGCTGGTGAACTTCTACCACGAGCTGGCGCGCGAGGCGGCGAAGCGGAAGATGCTGGTGGATTACCACGGGGCGCAGCGCCCGGCGCTGATGACGCGGACGTGGCCGAACATCATCAACGTGGAGGGCGTGAAGGGGCTCGAGTGGAGCAAGTGGAGCGCGGAGATTCAGCCGCCGCACACGGTGATGCTGCCGTTCACGCGGATGTTTCTGGGACCGATGGATTTCACGCCGGGCGCGATGCGCAACGCCGCGCGGGGCAGCTTTGCGGCGCTGTTCCAGACGCCGATGTCGAGCGGCACGCGGTGCCATCAGCTGGCGATGTATGTCGTCTATGAAGCGCCGTTGCAGATGCTGTCTGACACGCCGTCGCACTATTTGCGCGAACCGGAGGCGATGGAGTTTTTGGCGCCTGTGCCGACGACGTGGGACGAGACAGTGGTGCTGGACGCGCAGATCGGGGAGTTCGTGGCGGTGGGGCGGCGGCGCGGGAAAGAGTGGTACGTCGGGGCGATGACGAACTGGACGGCGCGCGATCTGGAGCTGCGGTTCGATTTTCTGCCGCAGGGCGAGCACCGGATGACCTGGTGGGAAGATGGCGTGAACGCGGACCGCGCGGGGAGCGACTTCCGCATGAAGAAGGGGAAGGTGAACCGGCAGACCGTGATGAAAGTGCATCTGGCGCCCGGCGGCGGTTGGGCGGCGCGGATCACGCCGTGAGAGCCGGCGGAGGCGTCATGATTGGCGTGACGATGGGCGACGCCAACGGCGTCGGACCGGAGATCGTGCTGAAGACGTGGCGGGAGGGGCGCGCCGGGAGCCCGTTTGTCGTGTACGGCGAGATGTCCGCGCTGGAGCATTACAGCCGTACTCTGGGCTTGCACGCGCCCTTGCGCCGCGTGGCAACTCCGGGCGAGTTTCAGGAGGGCGCGCTGAACGTCATGGATCTTGGCATGCTTTCGACTGGCGAGATCCGCCCGGGCGAGCTGAGCGCAGCGGCGGGGCGCGCGGCGCGGGAAGCGGTGGTGCGCGCGGCGAAGGCGGCGCTCGAGGGCGAGATCGACGCGGTGGTGACGCTGCCGGTGAACAAGCGCGCGATTCAATTGAGCGATCCGGGATTCACGGGGCACACGGAGTTGCTGGGGGAGGTGTGCGGCGCGGAGGACGTGACCATTCTGCTGGCGAGCGAGCGTCTGATGGTGACGCATGTGAGCACGCACTGCTCGCTGCGGGAGGCGATCGAGCGGGTGACGCCGGAGCGGGTGCGGCGGATTCTGGAGCTGACGTGTGAAACCGTGCTCCGTTTGAAACCCGAGGCGCGGATCGCAGTGGCAGGGCTGAACCCGCACGCGGGAGAGGGCGGGGCGTTTGGGGAGGAAGAGATCCGCGTAATCGCACCGGCGGTGGAGTGGGCGCGCGAGCGAGGGTGGCCGGTGGAAGGACCGCTGCCGCCGGATACGTTGTTTTATCTGGCTGCCGTGCGCGGGCGCTTCGATGCCGTGGTGTGCATGTATCACGATCAGGGGCACATTCCTCTGAAGCTGCTCGATTTCGAGGGCGGCGTGAATGTGACGCTGGGGTTGCCGATCGTGCGGACGAGCGTGGATCACGGCACGGCGTTCGACATCGCGGGCAAGGGCGTGGCGTCGGTGGAGAGCTTCGTGGCGGCGTTCCGCATGGCGGAGAAGCTGGCAGCGGGGCGCCGGGCGGGCTGACGGCGGCGCGGATCAGAACTTGACGAACCAGCGTTTGCGCCACAGCGCCCATGCCACGATCCACAGCACGAGCACGTTGGTGAGGGCGTAGAGGAGGCTGGCGTTCTTCTGCGAGGAAGCGAGGGCGAGGCAGACGCTCTCGTACCACCACTTGTGGAAGCCGGTGGCGGCGGCGACGTCGGCGAAGATGCCGGACAGCAGGTAGACGAGAATCGCGTTCGAGCCGTAGATTTCGAAGAAGCGGAACCAGCGGCCTGCGCCGCGCACTTCGGCGACCCAATACCAGAAGGCGAAGGCGAGCATGGCAAGCCCGGCCATGAGGAGGGCGAAGGAGGTGGTCCAGAGGTTCTTGTTGATGGGGATCCAGATGGAGAGGATCTGCGCAATGGCGAAGAGGGCGGAGCCGCCGAAAATGAACGCCTGGAGGCGTGCGTTGTGCCATGTCCAATGGCGCAGCACGTGTCCGGCAAGCGCACCGAACAACACGGTGGAGATGGCGGGCAGTGTGCTGACGATGCCCTCGGGGTCCCAATCGCGCGTGTGACTCCACATGTGCCCGCGGAGCAGGAGCGAGTCGACGTAGCGGGCGAAGTTGCAGTCCATGGACCACGAGCCTGCGCCGCAGCCGGGTGTCGGGTAGAAGAACATGAGGCCGAGATAGGCGGCGTTGAGGCCGAGCAGCCAGAGGATCTGGCCGCGCACGCTGGTGTAGAGGAAGATGACGAAGCCGATGAGGTAGCAGACGGCGATGCGCTGGAGCACGCCGGGGATGCGGATGGTGGCGAGGTCGATGTGGGGAAGCGGCCCTACGAAGACGCCGAGCAGGAAGAGGATGAGGGCGCGCTGGAAGGCATGGAGGAGGAGGTCGCGGCGGGACTGGCCGCGCTCGATGCGGCGCGCGGTGGAGAGCGTCATGGCGACGCCGACGATCCAGAGGAAGAAGGGGAAGACGGTGTCCGTGAAGGTCCAGCCGTGCCACGCGGCGTGCTCGAGTTGTTCGTAGGCGGGAGTGGATCCGGGGTTGTTCACCAGAATCATGGAGGCGATGGTGAAGCCGCGGAAGATGTCGAGCGACTGGAGCCTGCCGGCGGAGGACTGCTGCATACGAATTCAGAAGCTACCATATGCGGGCGGAATGCCGCGGCGGAGATCCGGATAGGATAGCGTTTGTGACTGTCGTGGATCCGCACTCTTACGCGAACCCGGAGGAATCGCGCGTCCGGCACATCGAGCTGGAGCTTGCCGTGTCATTCGCCGAGCGCAAGCTGAAAGGCGCGGTGACGCTGGAGCTGGCGCCTGCGGGGCGGCGGCTGGTGCTCGACACGCGCGATCTGACGATCCGGCGGGTGAACGGGCGCACGGACAACTTCCGCGTGGGCGCGCGGGATGCGATTCTGGGAGCGCCGCTGGAGATCGTGCTTGCACCTGGCGAGCGCAGCGTGCTGATCGAGTACGAGACTTCGCCGGAGGCGAGCGGGCTGCAATGGATGGAGCCGGCGCAGACGGCGGGCAAGCGGCATCCGTTCCTGTATTCGCAGTCGCAGGCGATCCACGCGCGAAGCTGGATTCCGTTGCAGGACACGCCGGCGGTGCGGGCGACGTTTTCCGCGCGCATTCACGCGCCGGCGCCGCTGAAGGCGCTGATGGCGGCGCGCCGGGTGCGCGAGGGGCATTTCCACATGCCGCTGCCGGTGCCCTCGTATCTGATGGCGCTGGCGGTGGGCGATGTGGAGTTCCGGGCGCTGGGCGGGAGGTGCGGGGTGTGGGCGGAGCCGGCGGTGCTGGATGCGGCGGCGTGGGAGTTTGCGGATGTCGAGAAGATGGTGGAGGCGGCGGAGTCGTTGTATGGACCGTACCGCTGGGGGCGGTACGATCTGCTGGTGCTGCCGCCGTCGTTTCCATTCGGGGGGATGGAGAACCCGTGCCTGACGTTTGCGACGCCGACGGTGATCGCCGGAGACAGGAGCCTGGTGGCGCTGATCGCGCATGAGCTGGCGCATTCGTGGTCGGGCAACCTGGTGACAAACGCGACGTGGAATGATTTTTGGCTGAACGAGGGGTTCACGACTTACATCGAGCGGCGGATTCAGGAGGCGCTTTACGGGCGGGCGCGGAGCGAGATGGAGATGGCGGTGGAGGTGGGCGAGCTGGGGGAAGAGCTGCGGCGGCTGCCGGCGGCGGATCAGAGGCTGGTGCTGGACCTGAAAGGAAGGGATCCGGACGACGGGATGACGCAGGTGCCGTATGTGAAGGGCGCGCTGCTGCTGCGGCACCTGGAGGAGAAGCACGGGCGGGCGAAGTGGGACGCGTGGCTGCGGGGGTATTTCGAGCGGTTTGCGTTTCAGTCGATCACGACGAGGGATTTCGTGGAAGAGTTGCAGCGCGGCTTTCCGGGCGAGGATGTGAGCGCGTGGTTGTACGAGCCGGGGCTGCCGAAGGATGCGCCGCGCCCGAAGTACGAGTTCGGGACGGAGCCGCGAAAGGACTGGACGACGCAGGAGTGGCTGCACTGGCTGCGTTCGATGCCGGAGACGCTGCCGGGCGCGAAGATGGCGGAGCTGGACCGGCAGTGGGGCTTCACGAAGACGGGCAACAGCGAGATTGCGGCGCAGTGGCTGTTGATGGCGGTGCGGGGCGGGTATGAGCCGGCGTATGCGCGGCTGGAGGAGTTTCTGATCCGGGTGGGGCGGAGGAAGCTGGTGAAGCCGCTGTATGCGGAGCTGGCGAAGACGCCGGAGGGGCTGAGGAGGGCGAGGCGGATTTACGAAAAGGCGCGTCCCGGATATCACCCGATCACGCGGGCGACGGTGGACGCGCTGTTGAAGTGAGGCGGGGGCGCGGGGCGCCCCCGAGTTCTTGCGGGATTCAGAAGGTCATGGGCCCCTGCTGCGGGCGCGGCTCGGGGCGGGGCTTGCGGGGGAGCTTCTCCTCGCGGTTGGCGGTGTGGACGACGAGAGTCGCCACGACGGCGGACATCTGCATCATGTCCTCGCGCGGGATGCGGTCGTAGACGTCCATGTTGGTGTGGTGGGTGCGGGTGTCGTACTCGAGGGGATCCTGGATGAACTGAAAGCCGGGCAGGCCGACGGCGTCGAAGCTGAGGTGATCCGTGCCGCTGGTGTTGCGGCTGGTGATCGTGGTGACGCCCAAGTCGCGCAGGGGGGCGAGCCAGGCTTCGAAGATGGGGCGGCACATTTCGTTGCCCTGGAGGTAGATGCCGCGGATGCGTCCGCCGCCGTTGTCGACGTTGTAATAGGCGCTGAACTTGTCGTATTCGGGGAGGGTTTTCATGGTGGCGCGGTCGGCGAAGTGTTTGGTGACGTAGCCGCGCGAGCCGAGCAGCCCCTGCTCTTCGGCGTCCCAAAGGGCGAGGCGGACGGTGCGGTCGAGCTTGAGGTCGAGCTTCTTGAGGATGCGCATGACCTCGAGCATGACGGCGGAGCCGGCGCTGTTGTCGGTGGCGCCGGTGCCGGCGTGCCATGTGTCGAAGTGGGCGCCGATCATGACGATTTCATCCTTGTGTTTTCCGCTGCCGGGGATTTCGGCAATGATGTTGAAGTTGTGCTGATCGGCGTCGAACCATTCGTTGCGGATTTCGGCTTCGATGCGGACGGGGATCTTGCGGTCGAGCAGGCGCCAGATGCGGTTGTAGTGCTCGGCAGTGAGGGTGATGGTGGGCGGGGCTTGCGGGTCCTTGGGATTGCGAGAGCCGCCGCCGGAGGTGAAGAAGGTGCCGAGGTCGCCGCGCCCGTTCTGGATGAGCAGGGCAATCTTCTCTTCGCGGAGGAATTCGTTCAGCTTGCGGCGGAAGGCCATCATCTGCGCGAAATTGGGCTGGGGCTGGCCGGGCGCGGCGGCGCGGCGCGCGAAGGGGAGGATCTGCGCCTGGGCAATGTCGGCCAGTTCCTGGTCGGTGTAGCGGCGTCCGTCGGGCTTGTCGTGGAGGGTGATGTCGCGGGGCTGATCGATGAGAACGATCTTGCCGGCGAGCTTGCCGCGCCATTTCTGGAGATCCGCTTCGGTGGTGATGGCGGCGAAAACGGGCTCGCCGCTGACGAGGCCATCTGTGGAGGAGGTCCAGGCCTGCGGGGCGCCGATCAGGGGCATGTAGGCGGGCTCGGTCATGGCGGCGTAGAACTTGCGGTTCTCCCAGCCGCGGCCGAACTGGCCCCAGGGTTCCAGCTGCACCTCAGTGATGCCCCACTCTTTCAGGGTCTTGACGACCCATTCGGCGCCGGCGCGGTAACGCGGGGAGCCGGCGAGCCGGGGCCCGTGGACGTCAGTGAGCTGGAACAGGATGTCCATGACCCGGGAGTTCTGGAACGCCTCCTGTTTGATCCGGTAGATGGCCTCCAGATCGACCTTTTCCTGGGCCGGCAGGACGATGGAGATGGCAAGCAAAGCGACGGAAATGCGGATCGGGTGTCTCATAGCAAAGGCACTTCGAGCATACTGGAGAGCGGCGGCAGCCGACAACCGCCGGGGGGAGTACTGCAACCTTTCCGGGTACTTTTCCGGAGGGACTGCATCCAAGGGATTAGGAAAAAGCCCGCCTTGCAGCGCCATTGCCAGCCGTTCGGCTTTCGATGGATAATGAGGGCACGGGAACCGCGCATCCCGGCGGCGTCCGGGCCAACCGGGGTGCAGGGAGAGGATTTGTGAAGCGATCTCCAGGCGATGAGATTCTGAGATGCTCTTTTTGCCATAAGAGCCAGGATGCGGTTGGAAAGCTGATCGCCTCCCCCAGCGACTATCCCCGCGCCTACATCTGCGACGAGTGCATTGCCGTCTGCAACTCGATTCTGGCCGATGACCGCCCGGAGCGCGCCTACGGGGCGCCGCAGAAGCTGCCCAAACCGCTGGAGCTGAAGGAATATCTGGATCAGTATGTGATCGGGCAGGAGTCGGCGAAGAAGAAGCTGGCGGTCGCTGTCTACAACCACTACAAGCGAATCCAGATGAACCGCCACCGGGTGGGCGACGTCGAGGTGTCGAAGTCGAACATCCTGCTGATCGGCCCCACCGGGACGGGCAAGACGCTGCTGGCGCAGACGCTGGCGCGGATTCTCGACGTGCCGTTCGCGATCGTGGACGCGACGACGCTGACGGAAGCGGGTTACGTCGGCGAGGACGTGGAGAACATCATCCTGCGGCTGCTGCAAAACTCGGACTGGGACGTGCAGCGGTGCCAGACAGGGATCATTTACATTGACGAGATCGACAAGATTTCCCGCAAGGACGAGAACCCGTCGATCACGCGGGACGTTTCCGGCGAGGGCGTACAGCAGGCGCTGCTGAAGATCCTGGAGGGAACGATCGCCAACGTGCCCCCGCAGGGCGGACGCAAGCATCCGCACCAGGAATTCACGCCAGTGGACACGACGAACATCCTGTTCATCTGCGGCGGCGCGTTCGTGGGGCTGGAGAAGATCATCGCCCGGCGGGTGGGCAAGAAGACGCTGGGGTTCAAGAGCGTGGAAGAGGCGCGGGATGGCGGGCGAGGACCGCAGCAGCGGGACATGTCGCTGCTCGAACAGCTGCAGCCGGAGGATCTGATCCGGTTCGGCTTCATTCCCGAGTTCATAGGCAGGCTGCCTGTGGCGGCGGTGCTGGAGGATCTGGACCGGGATGCGCTGGTGCAGATCTTGGTGAAGCCCCGCAATGCCATCATCAAGCAGTACCAGAAGCTGTTCGAGTATGAAAATGTTAAACTGAAGTTCAGCGACGACGCCCTGGAGGCGATCGCCGATCTGGCCTTGCAACGGAAGGTGGGGGCGCGGGGCCTGCGGATGATCCTCGAAGAACTGATGCTGGACGTCATGTACTATCTCCCGTCGTACAAGAAGGTGAAGGAGTTCGTGGTGACGCGGGAGATGGTGATGACGCAGAAGATCAACTGGGCCGTGCTGGAAAAGGCCGGCTGAGGGGCTCCCTTTCCGGCGCCAAGGCGCATCGGGCACTCCGGGCTGCCCGGACAGCCAGACGCTGACGATTCCCGGCAATCAGACAACAACCCATGAGCAGCTCGAAAGAGAAGATGGAAACGCGGCGGCTCCCCATGATGCCCATCCGGGACGTGGTGATCTTTCCGCACATGATGACCCCGTTCGTGGTGGGGCGGGAGTCGAGCGTGCGCGCACTGGAAGAGGCGCTGGCGACCGACAAGAAGATTTTCCTGGCGACCCAGCACGATGCCACGGTGGACGATCCGCAGCCCAGCGAGATCTATCAGGTGGGCACGATCGCCAACATTGTGCAGTCGGTGCGGATGCCCGATGGCAACATCAAGGTGCTGGTGGAGGGCGTCGAGCGGGGCAAGGTGATCTCGATCTCCGACGAGGAGGGCTTTTTCCGCGCCGTCGTGCGGACGTTCCCGCAGAAGGCGGAGCCCGGGCCGATGCTGGAGAGCCTGACGGCGCGGGTGACGTCGCTGTTCGAGCAGTACGTCAAGCTCAGCCAGAACGTCAACTACGAGACGATGATCGCCGCCGTGCGGGTGGACGATCCGGGCAAGCTCGCCGACACGGTGGGCGCCAATCTGCAGCTGACCATCGAGGAGAAGCAGGAGCTTCTGGAGATCTTCGATCCGGTGGACCGCCTGACGCGGATCGCCGACATGCTGGACATCGAAATCGAGAAGCTCAATGTGGACCGGACGATCCAGGGGCGCGTGAAGCGCCAGATGGAGAAGGCGCAGAAGGAGTACTACCTCAACGAGAAGATCAAGGCGATCCAGAAGGAGCTCGGGCGGGGGGAGAAGAGCGAGTTCGACGAGCTGCGCAAGCGGATCGACGAAAGCGGCATGACGGGCGACGCGCGCGAGAAGGCGCTGGCGGAGCTGCGGCGGCTGGAGCAGATGCCGCCGATGTCGGCCGAATCCACGGTATCGCGCAACTACCTGGAGTGGATGCTCTCGGTGCCGTGGAAGAAGAAGTCGAAGGAGATTCGCGACCTGAGGTATGCCGAGCAGGTGCTGAATGCGGATCACTACGGGCTGGAGAAGATCAAGGAGCGGATTCTCGAATTCCTGGCGGTGCGGCGGCTGGTGAAGAATCCGAAGGGTTCGATCCTGTGCTTCGTGGGGCCGCCGGGAGTGGGGAAGACGTCGCTGGGGATGAGCATTGCAAAGGCGACGGGGCGCAATTTTGTGCGGCTGTCGCTGGGAGGGGTGCGCGACGAGGCGGAGATCCGCGGACACCGGCGCACCTACATCGGCGCCCTGCCGGGGCAGATCATCCAGATGATGAAGAAGGCGGGGACGCGGAATCCGGTGTTCATGCTCGATGAGGTGGACAAGATGTCCACCGACTTCCGGGGCGACCCGTCGGCGGCGCTGCTGGAAGTGCTCGACCCCGAGCAGAACTACATGTTCATGGATCACTACCTCGACGTGGAATACGACCTGAGCGAGGTGTTCTTCATCGCCACGGCGAACGTGCTGCACACGATCCCGCCGGCGCTGCAGGACCGCATGGAGGTGATCCGGCTGTCGGGGTACACCGAGTTCGAGAAGATGGAGATCGCGCGGCGCTTCCTGGTGCCGAAGCAGATGAAGGCGACGGGGCTGGAGGCGCATCACCTGGAGTTTCAGGACTCCGGGCTGATGGCGCTGATCCAGAACTACACGCGCGAGGCGGGCGTGCGGAATCTGGAGCGCGAAATCGGGAACGTGTGCCGCAAGGTGGCGCGGCAGATCGTGATGGCTGAGTCGGCGGCGGAGGAAGGGGCGAAGAAGGGATCGAAGAAACCGGTGGTGGTTCACGAGAAAGTGATCGTGGACGCCGCGAAGGTGGGGCAGTTGCTGGGTCCGCCGCGGTATCGCGACCTGGGCACGGAGAAGAAGCCCGAAGTGGGGATGGCCACGGGTCTGGCGTGGACGGAAGTCGGCGGACAGGTGCTGACGACGGAAGCGACGATCATGGAGGGCCGCGGGCGGCTGACGATCACGGGAAAGCTGGGCGACGTGATGCAGGAGTCCGCGCAGGCGGCGATGAGCTTCATCCGCTCACGTGCGGCGATGCTGGGCTTGCCGCGCGATTTTTACCGGCACGTCGACATTCATGTGCACGTGCCGGAGGGCGCGATTCCGAAGGACGGCCCGTCGGCGGGGATCACGATCGCCACGACGCTGGCTTCTGCGCTGACGCGGCTGCCGGTGCGCGGCGATCTGGCCATGACCGGAGAGATCACGCTGCGCGGGCGGGTGCTGCCGATCGGCGGCGTGAAAGAGAAGCTGCTGGCGGCGCACCGGCACGGCATTTTCGAGGTGGTGCTGCCGCGGGATAATGAGAAAGATCTGGCCGATGTTCCGGAGAACATCCGGAACGAGATGAAGATCCACTTCGTCGAATCGATGGACGAAGTGCTGAGGATCGCCTTGGCGGGCGATCTGGAGGCGCTGGCCGCGAGGCCGCCGGCTCATCCGCTGGAGGTGACGCCGGAGCTGCCCGCGGACGAAAGCCGGGCCCACTGAAAACGGCGCGGGAGCGGCGGTGGCGTGCGTCCGCGAGCGAAGTTCCTGCTGACGGTAACGGACGCGCGGCAGATGCCGCCTCCGGGTTTGCCGGAAGTGGCGTTCCTGGGGCGCAGCAACGTGGGGAAGTCGACCCTGCTAAACTGCCTCCTGGGGCAGAAGCTGGCGCGCACCTCCGGCACGCCGGGCAGAACGCAGGCCATCAATTTCTTTGAAGTGGATGGCCGGGTGATCTTCGCGGATCTTCCGGGCTACGGATTTGCGGAGGCCCCCAAATCGGTGAAGAGGGGGTGGCAGAGGCTCATCGAGAGCTACCTGCTGGACCGCGAGAGTTTGGCGCTGTGCTTCGTGCTGCTGGACGCGCGGCGCGGCTGGATGGAATCCGACCTTCAGTTGAAGGAGTGGCTGGAGGCGCACCGCCGGCCGTACGCGGTCGTGGCGACGAAGACGGACAAGTTGAACCAAAAAGAGCGAAGTGAAAGCCAGAAGGCGATCCGGGGGCCCTATCCCGAAGGGGAGCTCTTCTGGTTTTCGGGCCTGACCGGCCAAGGAGTGAAGGAGATTTGGCAAACGATCTGGAAAAGAACGGCTCGGTGAACCAGGAATCCGCCACCGAGGAGAAGACGCAGACGGCTGAAGCCCGTCCTGCGGAGAGCACTGCACGCGAAGGGACGCCGACGCGCCGGAAGACCCCGGAATCCAAGGCGAAGCCGGAAGGGCAGGCGTCGAAGAACAACGACGCCGAGCCGAAGGCTGCGGACGCGGGCGAGCGCGCCGAGACGCAGCAGGAAGAAGCGCCGCGGCAGGGAGCGCTGAACAAGCGCGGCAACCTGGATCTGGGCGAGCTGAAGGAGATGTCAATCTCGCGGCTCAACCAGATCGCCCGCGAGCTGGAGATTCCCGGCGTGGCGGGCATGCGCAAGCAGGAGCTGATCTTCAAGATCCTGCAGGCGCAGGCGGAGAAGGCGGGGTTGATCTTCTCCGAAGGCGTGATCGAGTGCCTGCCGGACGGTTTCGGCTTTCTGCGCGCGCCTGAGTACAACTATCTGCCGGGTCCCGATGATGTGTACGTATCGCCGTCGCAGATCCGCCGCTTCGACCTGCGCACGGGCGACACGGTGAGCGGCCAGATCCGACCGCCGAAGGAGGGCGAGCGCTACTTCGCCCTGATCAAGGTGGACGCGATCAACTTCGAGCCGCCCGAGCAGGCGCGCAACAAGATCTTCTTCGACAACCTGACGCCGCTCTACCCGATGGAGCGGATCCGTCTGGAGACGACGCGCGACAACTACACCGGGCGGATCATGGACATGCTGACGCCGATCGGCAAGGGGCAGCGCGGGCTGATCGTGGCGCCGCCGCGCACGGGCAAGACGATGATGCTGCAGTCGATCGCCCACTCGATTGCGGCCAACCACCCGGAGATCATCCTCATTGTGCTGCTGATTGACGAGCGGCCCGAAGAGGTGACCGACATGCAGCGTTCGGTGAAGGGCGAGGTGATCAGCTCGACCTTCGACGAGCCGGCGCAGAGGCATGTGCAGGTGGCGGAGATGGTGATCGAGAAGGCGAAGCGCCTGGTGGAGCACAAACGCGACGTGGTGATTCTGCTGGATTCGATCACGCGCCTGGCGCGCGCCTACAACACGGTGGTGCCGCCGTCGGGCAAGGTGTTGTCGGGCGGCGTGGACTCCAATGCGCTGCAGCGTCCGAAGCGTTTCTTCGGCGCGGCGCGCAACGTCGAGGAGGGCGGCTCGCTGACGATCATCGCCACGGCGCTGATCGACACCGGCTCGCGCATGGACGACGTGATCTTCGAGGAGTTCAAGGGCACCGGCAACATGGAGGTGCACCTGGACCGCCGGCTGGTGGACAAGCGCATCTTCCCGGCGATCGACATCAACAAGAGCGGCACGCGCAAGGACGAGCTGCTGATCCCGCGCGAGGAGCTGAACCGGATCTGGATCCTGCGCAAGGTGCTGGCGCCGCTTTCTCCGGTCGAATCGATCGAGCTGCTGCTGGACAAGCTGGCAAAGACGCGCAACAACGCCGAGTTCCTGGCGTCGATGTCGACGTAGTTTCTTCGGGCTTCTGGCGAATCCAATCCCCGGCATCGCATCTGCGCTGCCGGGGATTTTGTTTCGGGTGGATGATGCCGGTGCGCCTGCAGCGCGGCACAATGAAGGGATGCCGGAAGATCGTATCACCCGCCGCGGATTTCTGGGCTCGGCTTTCGCTTTGCCACTAGCGAGCGCCATGCCGCCCGATGGAAGCCCGCCCGAGGCGGTCAGAGCGGACTCCGGCAATCTTCTTGCTGCAATCGAAGCGCTCGCTCCTGCGGCAGAGTATCCGCTGTCGTTCCTTCAGGCGCGGTTCCGCGACGTCGAAAGATGGCGCAGGGAAGCGCGTGCGGCCGTGTTCTCCGCGCTCGGTCCTGCGCCGGCGCGCGTTGATCCGAAGGCCGAAACGGTGGCCCGGTATGAAGCGCGCGGCATTGTGCTCGAGAAGATCACTTTCTCCACCGCGCCGGGCGTGCGCGTTCCTGGCTGCGTCCTGCGGCGCGCCGATCTGAAGACGCCTGCTCCGGCAGTTGTCGATCTGCACTCGCACGGCGGCATGTTTCTGTTCGGCAAGGAGAAGGTGATCGACTACGGCGCGAATCACCCCGCCATGACGGAATATCACGCGGTGAATTACGGCGGACGGCCCACGGCCACAGAGCTGGCGCGCCGCGGCTATGTTGTCATCACCATCGATGCCTTTCCTTTCGGCGAGCGCCGCTACGTGGCGCCGGAAGACCTCCCTGCGGGCTGGGACCGGGAAAAGCTGAGCGCGGAAGATGTACGGCGTTTGAACGCGGAGTGCCGGGCCAAGGAATCCACAATTGTCAAGACACTGACCTATGCTGGGCTCACGTGGCCGGGCGTCACCGCATGGGATGACATCCGCACGGTCGACTATCTTTGTACGAGACCCGAAGTGGATGCGAAGCGGATTGGCTGCGTGGGCGTTTCCTTTGGAGGGTGGCGCTCGCTGTTTCTGGGCGCGCTCGATGACCGTATCCGCGCCTGCTGCATCGCGGGGTTTCTCTCCACGGTGAGACCCATGATGCGGGCCCACATGGACACGCATTCTTTTGTGCACTTCGTGCCCGGCTTGCACCGGCACATGGACCTGCCGGATGTGGCGGGGTTGCGTGCGGGGCGTCCGCTGATGGTGCTGCAATGCCGCGGCGACGCACTGTTTCCGCCGGAAGGGATGCAGGCGGCGGTGGACAAGCTGACTGCAATTTACGAAAAAGCCCGCACGAAAGATCTGTTCGCCGCGCGCTTCTACAACGGGCCGCACCGATTTGACGTCCCGATGCAGGAAGACGCCTTCGCGTGGCTGGACCGGTGGCTGAAGCCGGAGCGGAGCTGACGGGCCGGCGCGGGCATCAGGCGATATCGTCGAACCAGCGGTAGATGGCGGGCAGCACGACTAGCGTCAGGGCTGTGGAGGAGATCAGCCCGCCGATGACGACGACGGCAAGGGGTTTCTGCACTTCCGATCCGGGCCCGGTGGCGAAGAGGAACGGAATCAAGCCGAGGGCGGCGATAGTGGCGGTCATCATCACGGGGCGGAAACGCTGGGCGGCGCCGCGTTCGACGGCTTCCGCGAGGCTCAGCCCGGCTTCGCGGAGGCTGCGGATCTGACTGACCAGAACAACGCCGTTGAGGACGGCGATGCCCCACAGTGCGATGAAGCCCACCGACGCAGGCACGGACAGATACAACCCGGTGATGAAGAGAGCGAACACCCCGCCGATGGAGGCGAAGGGGAGGACCGAGATGATGAGAAAAGCCGGGCGCAGGCTCTGGAAGAGCAGGAAGAGCAGGAAGTAGATGATGCCGATGGTGACGGGGACGATGATCATCAGGTGCTTGCGGGCGCGCTCGAGATTGTCGAACTGGCCGCCGAATTCGAAGTAGTAGCCTTCGGGGAGCGGCACGCGCTGGCGCAGCACGGATTGCAGCTCGGCGACGTACCCGCCGAGGTCGCGGTCGCGGATGTTGATGCCGACGACGACCCTGCGCCTTCCTCCCTCGCGTTTCACCTGGGAAAGCCCCTCGCGGATGCGCGTGTCGGCGAGAGCGGACAGCGGGACGAGCGCGCCGGTGGGCGTTTCCAGCAGGATGGAGCGGATGCGCTCGACGGAGTTGCGGTACTCCTCGGGGTAGCGCACGACGGCCTCGAAGCGGCGTTCGCCCTCGTAGATCTCGGTGGCGGGCTTGCCGCCGACAGCGGCTTCGATCACGTCATTGACGTCTTCGACGTTCAGGCCGTAGCGGGCGATGGCGGCGCGGTCGATGGTGGCGTCGATGTTCATCTGGCCCGCGACGCGGTCGATCTTGACGTCGCCGGTGCCGCGGATGCGCAGGGCGACGCGCGCGGTCTCGCGGGCAGCCTGCAGCAGCTTGTCCAGATCGTCGCCGAAGATCTTGACGGCGACGTCGGCGCGGACGCCGGTCACCATTTCATCGACGCGGTCGGAGATCGGCTGCGCCATGACGACGTTGACGCCGGGGAAGCGGTTCAGGATCTCGCGCACCTTTTCTTCGACCATTTCCTGCGTGATGCCCGGCCGCTGGTCGAGGGGCAGCAGCTGAATCATCATGTCGGTCTCGTTGTAGCCGGCGGGATCCACGGGGGATTCGCCGCGCCCGAGCCGGGAGACGACGTGCTTCACTCCGGGGAGCTTGCGAATTTCGCGGATCGCTTCGGCTTCCATGCGGAGGGATTCGTCCAGGCTGATGTTCGGGGCGCGGTCCATGTTGGGGGAGATCGTTCCTTCCTTGAACTCGGGGATGAAGGAGGTTCCCAGGAAGGGGAACAGCGCCAGAGATGCCGCGAAGAGAAGAACGGCGGCTGAAGCGGTAATTTTCGGGCTGAGAATAGCGCGCCGGGCGATGCCCAGATAGAGCCGCCTGCTCCAGGCGACGAGGCGGGTCTCGTGCTCCGCGCCGCCCTTCAGGAAGAAGGAGCAGAGAACCGGAGAGAGCAGCAGGCTGACGGCGAGCGAGACCGCGAGCGCGATGGCGATGGTGTAGGCGAGCGGCGAGAACATCTTGCCTTCCATGCCCTGCAGGGTCATCAGAGGCAAGAAGACGACAATGATGACGGTAATGCCGAAAATGACCGGGGTGCCAACTTCCGAGACGGCGTCCAGAATGACTCTGGATTTCGGTTCGTCTTTCCGGTGCCCAAGTTGCGCAAAGACGTTCTCGACGATGACGACGGAGCCATCCACCATCAGGCCGATGGCGATGGCCAGCCCTCCGAGGGACATGAGGTTGGCGCTCATGCCGCTGCGCTCCATGACGAGGAAAGTCACGGCGGGAGTCAGGATGAGCGTGGCGACGACGATGAGGGAAGAGCGCAGATCGCCCAGGAAAAGGAACAGGACGATGATGACCAGAATGATGCCCTCGACAAGCACGCGCCCGATGGTGGCGAGAGCGGCATCCACGAGCTCGGAGCGGTCGTAATAGGGGACGATTTTCAGGCCGCCGGGCAGCATATTGTTGGCATTGATTTCTTCCACCCGCTGCTTGATCCGGCTGACAATTTCCTTGGCGTTGCCGCCGGCGACCATGGAGATAATGCCGCCGACCGCTTCCGTGTACCCGCCCTTGAGCATGGCGCCGTAGCGGACTTCCTCGCCGATGCGGACCTGGGCGAGATCCCTGAGATAAACAGGCGTGTTGCGGAATTCCTTGATGACGACGGAGCGGATGTCCTCGATGCCGCGAAGAAGCCCGAGACCGCGCACCAGCAGCACTTCCGGTCCGCGGGGGACGATGCCTCCGCTGGTGTTGTCATTGTTGCGGCTCAACGCCCGGTGCACGTCGCCGATGGTGACGCCGTAGTAGCGCATCTTCACCGGATCGACCAGCACCTGATACTGGCGCACATAGCCACCGGTGCTGTTGATCTCGGCGACGCCGGGGATGGAACGGAGCAACGGACGAACCACCCAATCCTGGATGGTGCGGCGCTCCATGAGTTCCTCTTTGGTGAGCGGACGCTCGCCGTCGTCCGGGCGTTCCAGGGTGTACTGATAGACCTCGCTGAGCGCCGTGGAGACGGGGCCCAGCACCGGGCTGATGCCCTCCGGGAGCCGGGTGCGGACCTCGTCGAGACGCTCGGAGACCATCTGGCGGGCGAAATAGACGGGCGTGTCGTCGGTGAAGACGAGCGTGATGATGGAGAGTCCCGGCTCGTTCTGGGAGCGCATTTCGGTCATGCCGGGCAATCCCGTCATGCCGATTTCGAGCGGGATGGTGGCCAGGCGTTCCACTTCGTCGGGTGACCGGCCGGGTACGACGGTGGCTACCTGCACCTGAACGTTCGTCACGTCCGGGAAGGCATCCACGGGCAGGCGGCGGAATGCATCGAGGCTCAGGCCGAGAAGTCCGAGCGAGAGCACGATGATGACGGGGCGGTGGCGAAGGGCCGCGTCGACGATTTTTCTCAGCATGCCGGTGCTTCACTCCGAGCCGCGGATGTTGCGCCTTCGGCGTTCATTGTTGAGATGAAATGCTCCTGCGACGACTGCCTCGCGGCCTGTGATGTCCGGCTCGAGGACCGCTCTACTGCCGTCGCCGGCGGGGATCGATTTTACCGGCGTCAGCAGGAAGCGGTCGCCATCGGCGCGGAGGAAGACGAACTCCTGGTCTCCTTCGCGAACAAAGGCCTCCTCGGGCAACGTGAGCATCGGGCGCGCATGCCCGTGCAGGGTCATGGTGGCGAGCATGGCCGGCTTGAAGAGCTTTTGCGGATTGGCGAGCTCGACGCGCACCATCACCGTGCGCGTCTCGGGATTCACGAGCGGGCTGACGAAGGAGACCCTCCCGGAGATGCGCCTGCCGGGCAATGCGTCAAACTCCACGGTCAACGGCATGCCAACCGAGACCTGCCCGATTTCTTTTTCCGGGACGTCCGCCACCACCCACACCTGGCGCAGATCCGCGATTTCGAAGATTGTGTCGGCGGGCTGGACCACCTGTCCCACCGCGGCGCGCCTGTGAATGACCGTGCCGTCGCGGTTGGAGACGATCCAGGTGACGGACTTGAGCGCCCGGGTCCGCTCGAGCTCCTGAATGGCCTCGGCGGGCATGCCCAGCAGGGCGAGTTCGTCGCGGGCTGCCTCCAGCTCCGCGGTTGCCTGGGCGAGCTCGGCTTCGCGGCGCTGCAGTTCGGCGGCGCCGATCACGTCGGCCTGCAGCAGCGTGCGCGCCCGGGCCACGGCGCGCTCTGCCACCATCTTCTGCGACAGGGCCTTGAGGAATTCCAGCTGCGCCTCGTTCAACCCCGTGCTGTGAAGAAGCGCCAGCCGTTGCCCCTCCTTCACCTCCTCGCCTTCCTCCACGAGAACCTGCGTGATCCGGCCCAGCACGGGCGAGCCGATCCGGCTGGTGCGTGTCGCGTCCACCTCCACGCGGCCGGAGACGACCAGATCGGAAGCCACCTCCTTCCACTCCGGAGTGCCTGTCCGGATTCTCTGGCGCAAGGCGTCATCCAGGACGATGGAGTTGGGGTCAGCGGCCTGAGCTTGCGCGGACTGGGCTTCCGCGACAGGAGCGGGGGCGCGGGAGCAGGCGGCCGCGAGCAGGAAGGCGAGCGCGGGGAGAAGGAGTCGAAGGTTCTGCATTGTCGCTCTCACTTGCGGTAGATGGCCAGGGGATCGGCGCCGCGGAGCTCGTCGAGATCGACGATCGCTGCCTGCCGGTCGAAGCGGGCGTTGAGGTATTCGACTCTCGCCGAGCGCAGGAGGCGCTGTGCGTCGAGTACCTCGATAATGCCGCGCTCGCCGAGCTGGAAGGCCGTCTGGGCTGCGCGGAGAGCCGCCTCTGCTTCCGGGAGGACGCCATTCTCATAGGCGCGGATCTGTTCCTCCGCTTCTTCGATCCGCCTGTATGCCCCTTCCAGCGCTGCCAAGAGCTCCACGCGCCGCAGTTCCTCGTTGGCAGCGGCTTCTTTCAACGCTGCCTCGGCCTCGGCGATCGGCCCCTTGCGGCGGTTCCAGAGCGGGACGGGAAGTTCGATGCCGAAGCGGAAGTTGGGCACGTCGGGGTAGCGCTCGTAGTCGGTTCGCACGACCGGCTGCGGCAGGCGCAGCGATTTCTCGTACGAGATCCGGGATTCCGCACGCATCCGCTCGCTCCGTGCCAGACGGAGAACCGGGTGTTCCTGCAGCACCGCGGAGGCGATTTCGGACAGCGGAGGGATCAGCCTCGTTGGGTCCAATTCTCCGGAGAGCGACAGATCGCCCGCCAAAGGAACTCCGACTGCGGCACGAAAGGCAGCGAGCGCAGAGACGCGGCGAATGCGCGCGGCATTGACCTGCGCGCGCGCGCTGGCGATTTCCGCGTCGGCGCGCACCAGTTCGAGCCGCGCTGCTTCGCCGACCTCCACCTGCACGGCGATGCGGTTTCGCAGGGACTCCACCAACGCGAGGTTTTCCCGCAAGATGGACAATTCGCCGTCGCGCCGCAGGACTTCGTAGAAGGAGCGGCGCACCTGGCTGAGCACCGCGATCCGGCGCACCTGCCGCTGCAGTTCCGCCACTTCCCTCGAGCTCTGCGCAAGAGCGATGCGGGATGGGCGCAAGGAGCCGATTTCCAGCGGCTGCTGGAAGCTCAGGATCTGCACCATGCCTGTGACGTTTCCCGGCACGCGCACGAGCTGCCTGCCCGATTGAGAGCTGGCCATGGGATTCGGCCACGCGCGCGCTGTCGTGATGCCGGCCTCTGTGCCGCTGACGACGGCGGCGGCTGCTGCCAGCGAGGGGTTGCCTTTTTCGGCCAACTCCAGCGCCTCAGCCAGCGTGAGCGTTGACTGCGCCGAGGCTGACTCCCGGAAGACTGTCAGCGCGAGCAGAGAGAGAAATGCGAGCAGGGCTTTGGGGAGTTTCATCGGGAAGAACCATCGCCCGGACGGAGGGCACAGGGAATAGCGTCCGAACCCTCATCCTAACATGCGGGCTTGGGCGCCATCGCTTGAAATCGCACGCCAGAATGCGCTCGTCCGGACGGCGCCCTTCCGTTAGCGCGGGGGGGGCGAGCACGGGCAGAAGGGCGTGCGGTCCGCTGCCGCGAAGCGCTGTCCGTGGATCCTGGGCAACATGCGTACGCGTGTGCGTCCGGGCACGGACTGCCTGTTTCAGAAGCGGCAGTCGAGCGCCAGCGCGGCGCGGAGGCGGGCGGCGTATTCGCTCTTGCTGATCTCGACGGCGCCGAACTGCGCGAGGTGCGGGGTCCAGTACTGTACGTCAAACAAGGTGAAGCCCGCAGCGCGAAGCCTTTCGAGCAGAGACACAAGCGCCACCTTGGACATGTCCGTCACGCGGTGAAATTTTGATTCGGCAAAGAACGCGCCTCCGAGGTGGACGCCGAAGATGCCGCCCGCGAGCTGATCGCCGATCCACACTTCCAGCGAGTGCGCCTTGCCCTGCCGGTGCAGCTCTTCGTAAACGGCGCGCAGCTTGGGCGTGATCCAGACGCCGGGGCGGGCAGCGCAGGCAGTGACCACCTCGCGGAATGCCCGGTCTGTGGTGATGGTGAAGCCGCCGCGGCGCAGCGTGCGGCGCAAGGAAGAGGGGACGTGGAAGGAATCCAGAGGAATGATGCCGCGGGGATCGGGCTCATGCCACGTGAAGGCGCGCTCTCCTTCATGGCCCATGGGAAAGATCCCCGTACGGTAGCCTTCCTCCACGGACTCCGGCGTGACCGAAAATGTCACCTTGACGATATCCAGCACGCGGCCCCTCGTTCACGCGCGGGCGCGATCCCTGTAGAATGCGCCCATGAAGCTCTGCACCCTCGGCGTGGCGTTCGCGATGCTTGCCGGCGCGGCCGACCTGCGGCTGGGCATCGTCGGCACGGACACCTCGCACGTCATCGCGTTTACTTCCATTCTGAACGACCCGAACCACAAGGACCATGTGCCGGGCGCGCGGGTAGTGGCGGCGTACAAGGGCGGGAGCCCGGATCTTGCGCCGAGCCGGGACCGTGTGGAGAAGTACGCAGCGGAGCTCGAGTCGAAATTCGGCGTGGAAATCGTTCCGGACATTCCGAGGCTGATGGGCAAGGTGGATGCCGTGTTGCTGGAGAGCGTGGACGGGCGCGTGCACCTGGAGCAGTTCCGCGAGATCGCCCGCACCGGCAAGCCCGTTTTCATTGACAAGCCGCTGGCATCGACGCTCGAGGATGCGCGCGAAATTGCACGGTTGGCACAGAAGCACGGCGTGCGGTGGTTCAGCTCTTCGGCGCTGCGCTACTCCTCGCTGTTGCCGGACCTGAAGCGGGACGGAGTGGATGGCGCGCTGGTGTGGGGGCCGGGGCCGCTGGAGCCGACGCACCGGCTGGATCTGTCGTGGTACGGGATTCATGCGGTGGAGATTCTGTACACGCTGATGGGGCCGGGCTGCGAGGAGGTCTCCCGCACATACGCGCCCGATGCCGAGATCGTGTCCGCGCGCTGGAAGGATGGCCGTGTGGCTGCCATCCGGCTGGCGCGCCCCTATTCCGGATACGGGGCGGTGGCGTTCGCGGGCAAGGAGATCCGGACGTCGCAGAAGGACCTTTACACCGGTTACCGCGGGCTGGTGGAGCGGATTGTGGAGTTTTTCCGGACGGGCGTGCCGCCGGTGCCGGAACAGGAAACGCTGGAAATGTTCTCGTTCATGGACGCCGCCCAGCGGAGCCGGGAGGCGGGCGGCGCGCCTGTGAAGCTGCGGTGACGCCTTGCAGACGGACTTTGTCCTTTTCAGCGCGCGGCACTGGGGTGTGATTCTGGCGATTCCCGCCGCGGCGGCGCTGCTGCGCCTGGCCGCCGGGCCGGGCGCGCGGCGCGGGCGGGCGGTGCGCCTGGCCGCGGGCGTGTTTCTGGCTGTCAACGAGCTGGTGTGGTACGGGTACCGGCTTTATACGGAAGGCGTGCGGTTTCCGGAAGCGCTGCCCCTGAATCTCTGTGATCTTTCGCTGTGGCTTACGGTGGTGACGCTGCTCACGCTGAACCGCTGGATCTTTGATGCCACGTGGTTCGTCGGCATCGGGGGCGCTTCCATGGCGGTGTTGACGCCCGAGCTGTGGGCGCCGTTCTGGTCCTACCCGACGATGTACTTCTTCACGGCGCATGGAGGGGTGATCGCAGCGCTTGTGTTCCTGGCCTGGTCGGGCCTGGCGCGCCCGCGGCGGCGGGCGTTCTGGCGGGGGATGCTGGTGCTGCACGCGTGGGCGGCGTTCGTGGGCGCCTTCAATCTGGTATTCAACACGAACTACATGTATCTTTGCGGGAAGCCGCACGCGCCGTCGCTGCTCGACTTCATGGGGCCGTGGCCGTGGTACATCCTCACGGGAGACGCCGTGGCGGCGGCGGTTTTCGGCCTGCTGGCGCTGCCCTTCGTTGGCAGGCGCGTGGAAGAATAGTCGGTGCCATGCGAAAAGCCCTGGTGCTGTTTGCGACACTTGCGCTGGCGTGCGCCGGCGCCGCGGAGAAGCCTTTTCTCGAGAAAGAAGACATCTTCCCGCTCGACGCAAAGCACAACCACGCTTCGTCCCTCGTGCGCCTGCCGGACGGCGGACTGATGGTGTGCTGGTACCGGGGTTCGGGCGAACGGACTGCCGACGACGTGCAGATCATGGGCGCGGTGAAGCCGCGCGGGGCGAAAACATGGTCCAAACCTTTTGTTCTGGCCGACGAACCGGGCTATCCGGACACCAACCCCGTGCTCTTTGTGGACCGGCAAGGAAGGCTGTGGCTGTTCTGGCAGACGATTCTCGCCAACCTGTGGGAGAGCGCAGTGACGAATTTCCGCATGGCGGAGAAGTATGGCGGGCAAGGAGTGCCGCGGTGGGACCGCGCCGGGCTGGTGCTGCCGAAGCCGGCGGGGATCGAGGAGGCTGCGGCGGAGCTGCTGCGCCGCGCGCAGGGCACGGTCTGGGAGAAGCAGGCAGCGCGGATCGCCGAAATGGCCAAGGACAAGCTGACGTCGCGGCTGGGCTGGATGACGCGGGCGCATCCGCTGCAGCTGCCTTCGGGGCGGATCCTGCTGCCGATGTATTCCGACGGCTTCGACTTCTCGCTGGTGGCGATCAGCGACGACGGCGGGCTCACCTGGCGCGGCTCGCGGCCGATTGTGAGCGTCGCCGGCATTCAGCCGACGTTCGCGCGCAAGAAAGATGGCACGCTGGTGGCCTACATGCGCGACAACGGTCCGCCGCCGAAGCGGCTGCAGGTGAGCTACTCGAAAGACGATGGCGAAACATGGTCGCCTGCGGAGGACACAGACATTCCCAACTCGGGCACGGGCGTGGAGGTCATTCAACTGCAGGACGGGCGGTGGCTGATGATCAACAACGACACGGAGAAGGGAAGGCACTCGCTGGCGCTGACAATCTCCGACGACGAGGGAGCGACGTGGAAGTGGAAGCGCCACATTGAACTGGATACACGCGCCGAGCGGGCCGGCTCCTTCCACTATCCCTCGATTCTTCAGGCGCCGGACGGCACGATTCACGCGAGCTACAGCGTGTTCCTGAACCATCTGCCGGAGGGGCAGCCGCGCAAGACCATCCGCTACGCGCGTTTCAACGTGGCGTGGGTGGAGGCAGGCGACCCGCAGTGAGGGGGCGGCTGCCGGCGGCGGTCCGCAGGCGGCGGGTGTATGATCGCTGATTCCGGGAGAATCCGATGCGCAATTCTGCGTGGCTTGCCGTCCTGTGTGCGGGGTGTGCCGTGGGGCAGATACAAACGCGCGGCGTAGGCGTCTACCCGGGAGATCCCCGCGAAGACTTTTCGCCCGTGGCGAGGATCGACGGTTCGACATACCGCAACCTGGCTCATCACCGGGCTGCGTGGCACTCGTCGAGTTACGACTACAACCTGACGGCGCAACTGGTCACCGACGGCATCCGCGAGCAGCGGCTGCCGCGCTGGCTGTCCACCGGAAGCAGCCAGAAGCCGGTGCTGGAGAAGAACGAACGCGAGTGGCTGCTGGACGGCAACTGGGTGACTTCCGTGGATGTCAACGGACCGCGCGGATGGGTGCAGGCGGGATTCCTGGGCGGCGACGGACCCGTGCAAGTGGACCGGATCGACGTCGAGGCGAGGTTGAATCTGCGGCAGCAGGGCGATGCCGGATGGGTGCTGGTTGTGAAGGTGTCCGAGGACGGGAATGCGTGGCGCGAAGCGGGCCGGGTGGAAAGCCGGGAGCGGCCCCGGCACGAGTTTACGGCCAGCGTGGCGCTCTCGCCGGCGGTTGCCGGCAGATGGTTCCGCCTGGAGTTCGAAGCTCCTGCCGTGACGCAGTGGCGCATCGGCGAGCTCACACCGTACTTTGCGGGGAAGCGGTTACGTCTGAGCGGTCCGCACCAATTCACGAGCGCATGGAAGAGCGCGGGAGCGGACGAGGAATGGGTGATGGTGGATCTGGGGGCGAATTGCGAAGTCGACCGTTTCACGCTGCACTGGATCTGGCCTGCGGCAGAGGGGCGCATCGAGGTCTCAGCGGACGGCAAGCAGTGGCAGGATGCCGCGCCGCTGGCAGCCACGGGAGGGAGGGTGGACGACATTCGCTTGCCTTCGCCGGTGAAAGCCCGCTACGTCCGCGCCTTTTTGACGAAACCGGAAAAAAAGGAGGGCTATATTCTCTCCGAATTCGAGGTGTTCGGGCGGGGCGGGCCGGTGTGGGCTCCGCGTCCGCAACCGCAGGCGGAAGGGGGGCGGATGCTGCTTTCCGGAGGCGCGTGGCGCTTGCAGCGGGCCAATCTTGTGGCGCGGTTGGGCGAGGAGATCAGCCGCCCGGGTTACGCGGACCAGGACTGGATCCCGGCCACTGTTCCCGGCACGGTGCTGGCTTCGTATCTGAATATCGGGGCGATTCCGGATCCGAATTATGCTGACAACCAGCTGATGATTTCCGATTCTTTCTTCCATTCCGATTTCTGGTACCGGAACGAATTCGTTCCGCCGCCTGTTCTCAAGAACGAGAAACTCTGGCTGGATTTCGACGGGATCAACTGGAAGGCGCAGGTCTGGCTGAATGGAGAGTTTCTGGGCCGGATCGAGGGCGCGTTCCGGCGCGCGCGGTTCGACGTGACCGGCAAGGTGCGGCTGGGGGAGAAAAATGCCGTGGCGGTGCTGGTGGAGAAGAATGCGAATCCAGGCAGCGTGAAGGAGAAGACATTTCAGAATCCGGACAAGAACGGCGGCGTGCTGGGCGCAGACAACCCCACGTTCCACGCCTCGATCGGCTGGGACTGGATCCCGACCATCCGCGGGCGGAACACGGGCATCTGGAACCGCGTGTGGCTGCGCTCGACAGGACCGGTGACGCTGTCGGATCCGCTGGTGACAAGCCGGGTGAGCGCAGACCGCGCGGCGGCGGACGTCCGGCTGGAGTTTCTTCTGGAGAACCGCTCGCGCCGCGCCGTTTCGGGCACGTTGCGCGGGGCGTTCGGCGAACGCGAGTTTTCACTGCCGTTGTCTTTGAGCGCCGGCGAGGTGCGATCCGCGCCCGTGGAGTTGAGGCTGGAGAAGCCGCGGCTGTGGTGGCCGAACGGCTACGGCGAGCCGCATCTGTACGGGGTGAGCGCGCGGTTTGAAGCGGAAGGATCCGTTTCCGACCGCCTGGAGTTTCAGGCAGGCGTTCGTGAATTCCGGTACAGCGAGGAAGGCGGCGCGCTGCGGATGTGGATCAACGGACGGCGCTTTGTGCCGCGCGGAGGCAACTGGGGTTTCAGTGAAAGCCTCTTGCGCTACCGCCGGCGCGAGTATGAAGCCGCGGTGCGGTATCACCGCGACATGAACTTTACGATGATCCGCAACTGGGTGGGGATGATCGGTGAGGATGAGTTTTACGAAGCCTGCGACCGGCATGGCATTGTCGTCTGGCAGGACTTCTGGCTCGCCAACCCGTGGGACGGACCCGATCCGGACGACCACGGAATGTTCCTCGACAATGCCCGGGACCTGATCGCGCGCATCCGGCGTCATGCCTCGGTGGGCTTGTACTGCGGGCGCAATGAAGGCTTTCCTCCGGCGCCGCTCGACCGTGAACTGCGGCGCCTGGTGGCGGAGCTGCATCCCGGGATGCATTACATCAGCAGCTCTGCCGACGAAGTGGTGAGCGGCCACGGACCCTACCGGGCCATGCCGCTCGAGTATTACTTCAGGGAGCGCGCCACGCCGAAGTTCCACAGTGAAATGGGCATGCCGAACATCGTGACGTGGGAGAGCCTGCGGGAGTTCGTTCCTGAAGAGCAGGCGTGGCCGCAGGGCCGGCTGTGGGGGCTTCACGATTTCTGCCTGACGGGCGCGCAGGGCGGGGAGTCGTTCCGCGCGCTGATCGAGAAGCGCTTCGGGCCGGCGCGCGACGCGCACGAGTGGACGCAGCTGGCGCAGTTCCTGAATTACGAGGGCTACCGTGCGATGTTCGAGGCGCAGAGCCGCAACCGCATGGGGCTGCTGATCTGGATGAGCCATCCGGCGTGGCCGTCGTTCGTGTGGCAGACCTACGACTACTATCTGGAGCCCACGGCCGCCTACTTCGGCGCGAAGAAGGCCAACGAGCCGCTGCACGTGCAGTGGAATCCGCTGAACGACGCGGTGGAGGTTGTCAACTATCACGCCGGCGATGTGAAGGGCCTTCGCGTGACGGCGCGCATCCTTGGCTCGCAAGGCGAGCTGCTGAGCGAGAAAACGGCGGAAGTGGACAGCCGCGAGGATTCGGTTTCCACACCGCTCCGGCTGGAGCTGCCGGGCGGGTTGCCGCCGGTGTATTTCATCAGGCTCGAATTGCGGCGCGGCGGAGAGGTGGTCTCGACGAACACTTACTGGCGCAGCGCGGCGGGGGAGGACTATTCGGCACTGAGGGCGCTGCCGCGAGTGAGGCTGGAATCCTCGACGCGCACCCGTCGGGAGGGGGAGGCATGGATTCTGGAAACTGCTCTTCGCAACCCGGAGCGCGTGCCTGCGTTGTTGGCGCGCGTGATGGTGGTCCGGGGAAAGAGCGGAGACAGGATCCTGCCCGCGTTGTATTCGGACAACTACTTGACCCTGATGCCGGGCGAATCCGTGACGGTCCGCAGCGAGGTGCTGGATGCAGACTGCCGGGGCGAGACTCCGGCGGTGCGGGTGGAGGGGTTCAATGTTGCCGGCGCTCCATGAGTCAGCCGGATACGCGCACGGGCGCTGCGGGAAGCGTGTCCCAAAGGTGGCGGTCGGCGCCGCTGATGAAGGCTGAATAGTCTGCGGCGACCTCGCGGTAAGGGCCGTTGCGCACGGCGCGGCCGTGATGCAGCCAGAGCCCGCGGTTGCAGAGCGATTCGAGCATTCCCGAAATGTGGGACACACAGATCAGCGTGCAGCCCTTGTCGCGCAGTTCGGACAGACGCCGGTGACATTTCTTCTGGAACGCGGCGTCGCCGACGGCGAGGATCTCGTCGATCAACAGCACGTCGCACTCGGCGTGGACTGCCACTGCAAAGGCCAGCCGCAGCACCATGCCGGAGGAGAAGGTGCGGAGCGTCTGATCCATGTAGCCCTGCAATTCGGCGAAATCGACGATGGCGTCAGCCCGGTCGCGCACTTCGCGGCGCGTCATTCCGAGGATGGCGGCGTAGAGGCGCAGATTTTCCCAGCCTGTCAGGTCCGGATGGAAGCCCGAGCCGAGCTCCATCAGCGTGCTGAGCCGCCCGGGGACTTGCACTACGCCCTGATCCGGTTCGAGCAGACCGGCGATCACGGCCAACAGAGTGCTCTTGCCCGCGCCGTTGGCGCCGACGACGGCCAGCCCCTCGCCGCGCGGCACGGCGAAGCTGACGTCGTGCAGAGCATAGAAACCCTCGTTGTGCCTTCCGGTGAGCCGGTCCTGGAGGTATTGCCGCAGGAGTTTGCGGCTGCCGCGAGGGCGGTAGATCACGGAGACGTTTTCGGCGCGGACCGCGTCAGCCATGTCAGAGATACCTGTAAAAACGGCTGCGCAGGCGGGCATGCACCCAGGCGCCTGCCAGCAGGAAGACGGCGGCTACGAGGGTCATCTTCCACATGAGCGTGTGCGGCGGTGTCCGGTGGTAGAGGACCACGTGCTGCGTGGCGAGCACAAGCGCCGCTACGGGGTTGAACTCGTAGAGGCTTTTGAACTGTTGCGGCACCATCGCGAAGCTGTAGAAGATGGGCACGAGCCAGAACAGGACGAGGTTGATGGACTCGACGACGTAGCGCACGTCGCGGACCAGCACGTGCAGGCTGCTGGTGGCGAGCGACAACCCGTAGATGAACAGCAGCTCGAGCGCCCAGATCACAGGCAGCCAGATATAGTGCCAGGTGACAGGAAGCCGGTACCACAACACCAACGCCAGAACCAGCAGGAGCTGGATAGCCAGATGGAGGGTGTTGGAGAGAACCGCCACCAGGGGCAGCAGGGCTGTCTGGAGCGGGACTCGCTTCACCAGCGCGGGGTTTTCGGCAATGGAGAGGGTCGCTGTGACCCAGGAGAGCGTGAAGAAGTTGTAGGGGATCAGCCCGCAGAGCACATAGAGCGGATAATTCGGGATCTGGCTCTGGAACACCTTCGTGAAGACGAAGGTCAAAACGAGCATCATCGTCAGCGGATTCAGCAGCGACCAGAACACGCCGAGGGACATGTTCCTGTAGCGGACCTTGAAGTCCTTCAGGACCAGTTCAGCTGTGAGAAATCCGAGGTTCGATGGTCGCATCACGCAGCAGCCCCGGCCGGACGGTGAAGGGAGGCGCCGGCCGCCATGCGCAGGACCTCTTCATGATAGGAAACGGCGGCGCGCGTCCGCAAACCGGGGCCCGGTCTTGTTTGACACTCCCCGCGAAGCTCTTCTATCCTATGTAGCGTCAAGCACTTGAGAGAAGGCAGCGGCTCCCGCTGCCGCCGGCGGGACATCCTGCGTCCCTCACTTCCGCACCAGAGGATGATCCAATGATCAGGGTCGAGAATTTGACGAAAAGATACGACCGCAATGTCGCCGTCAACGACATCAGCTTCGAGGTCGGCAAGGGACAGATCGTCGGTTTCCTGGGGCCGAACGGGGCGGGAAAGACGACGACGATGCGGATTCTCACCTGCTTCATGCCGCCCACATCGGGCCGTGCCACCGTGGCCGGCTTTGACGTGCTCGAACAGCCGCTGGAAGTGAAGCGCCGCATCGGCTACCTGCCGGAGACGCCTCCGCTCTATCCGGAGATGGAGGTGCACGAATATTTGACTTTCGTGGCGCGGCTGAAGGGCATTCCGAATGCCGATGTGCGCAGGCGCGTGGCCGAGGTCAGCGAGCGCTGCGCGATTGCCGACGTTTCAAAGAAACTGATTTCCAAGCTCTCGAAGGGATACCGGCAGCGGGTGGGGCTGGCGCAGGCGATTCTGCACAACCCGGACGTGCTGATCCTGGACGAGCCGACGGCGGGTCTCGACCCGAAGCAGATCCATGAAACGCGGCAGCTGATCCGTTCGCTCGCCGGCGAGCACACGATCATCCTGTCCACGCATATCCTGCCGGAAGTGGAGCAGACTTGCGACCACGTGATCATCATCAGCAAGGGCAAGATCGTGGCGCAGGACACAGTGGAGAACCTGACCTCGCGCTTGCGGGGGCAGGAGGCGGTGCTGGTGGTGGCGGGCGGCGCCGGGGCAGAGGAGATCCGGGATGCGATCCAGAGCGTGCCGGGGGTAACTCGCGTCCTGCACCGCGACAGCCGGAACGGACTGCACTCGTTCGAGGTCGAGTCTGCTCCGGGAGAGAACGTGCGCGCGCCGCTGGCGCGGCGGATCGTGGAGAGCGGCTGGCCCCTGCACGAGCTGCGTTCGATGGCGATGAGCCTCGAAGAGGTGTTCCTCGAGCTCACGGCTTCCGAAAAAGCGAGCGAGGCGAAAGAGAAGGGAGAGCGGCAATGAGAAACATCTGGACGATCTGCAGGAAAGAGCTGAAGTCGTATTTTGCGTCCCCCATCGCCTACCTGTTGCTGGCAATGTTCGCCACGATTTTCGGATTTTTCTTCTGGAATGCCGTCGGTTATTTCGTGAACGTCAGCATGCAGTCGACGATGTTCGGCCGCAGTTTTCCGATGGATGTGAACGAGATGATCATCCGTCCGCTGCTGATGAACACATCGGTGATCGGTCTCTTTCTGATCCCCCTGATCTCGATGAGGCTGTTCGCGGAAGAGAAGCGGCAGGGGACGATCGAGCTGCTGATGACTTCGCCGGTGCGGGATCTGGAGATCATCCTTGGCAAGTGGCTGGCGGCGCTGATCCTCTACTCCTGCCTGCTGGGCATCAGCCTGCTCGACATGGGCTTCCTGTTCGCCTACGGCAAGCCGGACTGGCGGCCGATGCTGGTGGGATACCTCGGGCTGCTGCTGCAGGCGGGCGGGCTGCTGGCAATCGGCGCGATGATTTCGACCACCACGCGCAACCAGATCATCGCGGGCGCCGTGACCTTCGGCGTGTGCCTGCTGCTGTGGGTGTTTGAGTGGGTAGCCGGCTACGAGACGGCGACCTGGGCCACGGTGATGGGCTACATGTCGGTAGTCCGGCATTACGAGCCGTTCTCCAAGGGGGTGATCGACTCCAAGGATGCCGTGTATTTCCTGTCCCTGATTTTCCTCGGAATTTTCCTGACGTCGCGGAGCCTGGAATCGCTCCGCTGGAGGGCGTAAGCGATGAAAGTGCCGTTCCTGAAATCCCGTCAGGCCCGCTACGGGGCGTTCGCGTCGACCTATATTCTGGTCGTGCTGGCCATACTGGTCACGGTGAATTTCCTGGCCAACCGCTACAACAAGTCCTACGATTCCACCTCCAACAAGCGCTATTCGCTGGCGGACCAGACGATCAAGGTGGTTTCCGGGCTCAAGGCGGACGTCGAAATCGCCTATTTCGACGAGACGGCGGATTTCAACCGCGCGAGGGATCTGCTGGACCGCTATGACAATCTTTCTCCGCGCCTGAAGGTGGCCTACATCGACCCCTTCAAGAAGCCGACCGTGGCCAAGCAATACGGCGTGACCCGGACCGGCACGGTGATCCTTTCCACGGCGGGCAAGCGGGAAGAGGCGCGGAGCCTCTCGGAGGAGGAGATCACGTCGGCGCTGATCCGGCTTCTGAAGTCGGGAGTGAAGACGGTGTGCTTCACGACGGGCGCGGGCGAGCATTCTCTGGAGGAAAGCGACGCGCCGGCGTATTCGTCGCTGAAGGAGCTGATCGAGAAGAACAACTACAAGACGGAAACCGTCAACCTGCTGGAGAAGCCGCAAATTCCCGAGACATGCACCATTGTCGTTGTCGCCGGACCGCGGACGGACTATCCGCAGCCGGTGGTGGACGCGCTCAAGAAGTATGTCGAGGATGGCGGGCGCGCGCTGTTCCTGATGGATCCGCCGCTGAAGACGTCCAAGGATAGCGTGTCGGACAACGCCGCGCTGTCGAAGGTGCTGGAAGACTGGGGCGTGAAGCTGAACCGGGACCTCATCCTCGACACGTCCGGCATCGGCGGGCTGTACGGGCTGGGACCGGAGACCGCTCTCGGAACGAGGTACGAAACGCATCCGATCGTCCGCGAAATGAAGCGGACGGCGACAGCGTTCCCGATTGTCCGTTCCATGGAGCCGAAGCCGACAGACAAGACCTCGGTGGAGAAGCTGGTTTCCACTTCCCGGAACTCCATTGCCGCGACGAATCTCAATCTCGTGGGGGGCGCGCTGGCGATGCCGAAAGGAGAGCCGCAGTCCTATTGCGTGGCTGCGGCGGGCACGTACCGGACGGGAAAGGAGAAAGACGGGAATGCCGTGGAGGGGCGCTTTGTGGTGGTGGGCTCCTCCGATTTCGTGGCCAATTACGCTCTTGGGTTCGGCGGAAACCGGGACCTGGTCATGAACATGCTGAACTGGCTCAGTTCGGATGAGGACCTGATCTCGATCCGTCCCAAGGATCCGGAGGACCGCCGCATTCAGCTCACGCGGAATCAGATGCGGATGGTGCGGACGGTCTCGCAGTTTGTCATTCCTCTGGTGGTGATCGCGCTCGGCATTGCTGTCTGGTGGCGCAGGAGGTAGAGGAATGCGGACGAAGGGCCTGCTGATTGCATCAGCCGTGCTGGCCCTGCTGGCCGGCGCCGTCTGGTGGTCGAACCGTCAGCAGCAGAAGAAGGAAAAGAGCGACACTTCAGGCTCGCCGAAGCTGGTCGACCTCCGTCAGGAGGACATCACTCGGATCGAGATCATCCGCCCCGGATCGGAGACCACGCGGGTGGAGAAGGGCGCGGATGGAGTCTGGCGCATAACATCGCCCGAGCCGCTCCCCGGAGACAAGGATGCGATTTCGAGCCTGGTAAGCTCGGCGGCCTCGGTCAGCGCCGACAAGGTGGTGGAAGAGAAGCCCGAGGATCTTGCGGTCTTCGGGTTGAAGGAGCCCCGGGCGCGGGTGGTGATCACGCTGAAGGACGGGAAGTCGCGCACACTGCTGCTCGGGGAGGATGCGCCCGTCGGCGGGGGCGGCTACGCGCAGGTCGAGGGGGACCCGAAGGTGTATCTGCTGACTTCCTGGGTGAAGGGCGGGCTCGACAAGCTCGCCGTGGATCTGCGGGACAAGCGCATCCTGACGTTCGACCGGGAGAAGATCGTGCGCGTGGAGGTTGCCCGGAAGGCGGAGACGTTCGAGTTTTCGAAGAATGCCCAAGGCTCCTGGGTCATCAGCCGTCCGAAGACCTTCCGGGCGGACTCGTGGAGCGTGGATGATTTCATCCGGCGGCTGCAGGACCTGAAGCTCGATCCGCTGCTGACGTCGGATCAGAAGGCGGACCTCGAGAAGCAGTTCCGCAGCGGGACCCCGGTGGTCACCGTCAGCGTGACGGATGCCGCGGGAGTGCAGAAGCTGGAGCTGCGGCAGAACAAGGACAAGTATTACGCACGGAGCTCCGCGGTCGAGGGCTTCCATTTGGTGCAGGAATTCGACGCCAAGGCGCTCGACAAAGCCATGGCGGATTTCCGGAACAAGAAGCTGTTCGATTTCGGCTTCGATGATCCGTCGAAGATCGAATACCGCGGCGAGAAGCGGCAGCTGAGTCTGACCAAGTCTGGCGAGAAGTGGCTCGACGGGCTGAAGCCGGTGGACCCGGTGGGTGTGCAGACGCTGATCGACCGGCTGCGCGAGCTGTCGGCGGCGTCGTTCCCGGACAGCGGCTTCACCTCGCCGGTGATCGAAGTGACGGTGAATGCCAAGTCTGCGGAGAAGGTGCTGATCTCGAAGTCCGGCGGCAAGTACATTGCGCGGCGCGAGGGCGAACCGGCGCTCTACGAGCTCTCCTCTTCGAGCGTGGAAGAGCTGGAGAAGGCTGCAGGAGACATCAAGGAAGCGCCTGCGGGCGCTCCGGCGAAGAAATAGGGCGGGCTGGCGCCTGCCATGGGAAGGATCCGATTTGAGCGCCCTGCTGACCGATCTGTATCAGCTGACGATGGCTGCCGGCTACTGGTCGGCGGGGAAATCGGAGGAGATCGCCACCTTCGAGCTGTATGTGCGGCGGCTGCCGCCGAACCGCAACTATCTGATCGCCGCGGGGCTGGCGCAGGCGGCGGAGTATCTTCTGAATCTGCGCTTCGAGGAAGACGAGATCCGCTACCTGCAAGGGCTGCCGCAATTCCAGAGGGTCGACGCAGGCTTTTTTGAAGCCCTGCGGCAGTTCCGCTTCACGGGCGATGTGTTCGCCATGCCGGAGGGCACGCCCGCGTTTGCCGGAGAGCCGCTTCTCACCGTGCGCGCGCCGCTGATGGAGGCGCAGATTCCGGAGACTTACCTGCTGTCGATGGTCGGTTTTCAGACCATGATTGCGACGAAAGCCGCGCGCATGGTGGACGCGAGCGGGGGGCGGGCAGTCATCGAGTTCGGCACGCGGCGGGCGCATTCGCCGCAGGCGGGGCTGTATGCCGCGCGCGCCGCCTTTATCGGCGGATGCACAGGCACATCGAACGTGCTGGCAGGGATGCGGTTCGGCATTCCGGTCTTCGGCACGGCAGCGCACTCCTGGGTGCAAAGCTTCCCGACGGAGCGGGAAGCCTTCGAGCGCCTGCAGGCGCTGCTGGGGCCGGGTGCGACATACCTGATCGACACCTACGACACGCTGGAGGGCGCGCGGCAGGCAGTGGCTCTCGGCAAGCCGTTCTGGGGCGTGCGGCTGGACAGCGGCAATCTGGTGGAGCTGTCCCGCGCGGTGCGCAAGATCCTCGACGACGGGGGCTGCCGCGAGGCGAAGATCATGGCCACCGGAGATCTGAACGAATACAAGATTCTGGAGCTGGTGGCGGCGAATGCGCCGATCGACGCCTTCGGCGTCGGCACAGAGCTGGCGACATCCATGGACGCGCCGAGCCACGGCGCGGTCTACAAGATGGTGGAGCACCTGTCTCCGCTGGGACGGCGCTATACGGCGAAGTTCAGCCAGGAGAAGGCCACGCTGCCGGGCGCGAAGCAGGTGTTCCGCTTTGCCGGACGGGACATGATCGGCCGCGCGGAGGAATGCCCGCCGGGGGATGCGGAAGCGCTGTTGCGCCCGGTGATCCTGAAAGGCGAGCTGGTGGCGCCGCTGCCCTCCGCCGCCGAAGCGAGGGAGCGCGGGCGGCGGGCGATCGAGTCGCTGCCCCGGAAGCTGCGGAGCCTGTTCGAGGCCGATCCGCCCTACCGCATCGACCTGAGCAGCGAACTCATCCAACTGGCCGAGGAGGTGAGGACGCGGCGATGAATACGGCATTCTTCGACATCGACACGCAGATCGATTTCGTGTTTCCGGCGGGAGCGCTGTACGTGCCCGGCGCCGAGCGCGTGCTCCCGCACGTGGCGCGGCTGAACCGCTACGCGAAGGAGCGCGGCATTCCGCTGATCTCCACAGCAGACGCTCATCTGGAAAATGACCCGGAGTTCTCGGCGTGGCCGCCGCATTGCATTGCCGGCACGCTGGGGCAGCGGAAGCCGGACTGGACACTGGTGGGGCAGATTGTTTTAAACAAGCGGAGCGTGGATTGTTTCACGATTCCCGAGCTGCCGGGGCTGCTGGAGCAGCTCCGGGTGGAGCATGCCGTGGTCTACGGGGTGGTGACGGAGATCTGCGTGCGGCACGCCGTGTTCGGGCTGCTGGACCGCGGCATCCGCGTCACGCTGGTGGAAGACGCTGTGCAGTCGCTCAATGCGGAAGAAGCCGCGCGCATGATGCGCGAGCTGACGGCGCGGGGAGGCGCGCTCCAGCGAACCGCGGAACTTTGCGCCGCCTGAGAGCGGGCTTCAGGCGGCGGCTTCCGGCGGAACGGGGACGTCCTTGGCGTCCCGCCAGAGGCGTTCCAGCTGGTAGTATTCGCGCTTTTCCGGCGAAAACACGTGGACGATCACGTCGCCGAAGTCGCCGAGGATCCACTCCCCGTGCTCGTATCCCTCGACGCTCAGCGGCACTTCGCCGGCTTGCTGCTTCATCTGCTTTGCCACTTCGTCCCAGATGGCCTGGTTCTGCCTCTGGTTGGTGCCGGTGCAGATGAGGAAATAGTCGCAGAACGACGCGATTTCGCGCAGATCGAGCACGCGGATCCCGGAGGCTTTCTTGGATTCGGCGGCTCGGAGGGCGATGAGCCACGTGGGGCTTTCCGTGGCGGTGGAAGGGACTGCCCCGTTGGACTTTCGTTTCCGCAAGAGTTTCGGTTAGAACCTCTCCCTATCCGGTATCGTACTACAATAAGAACAGTGCGCAAGCTTTTTGTTTGCGCCGCCATCGCCTGCCTGCCGGCGTTGTTCGGACAGCGGCTGGAATGGCGGCAGACGGTGGTCGAGAAGATCCGGGAGAGCGCGGCGGACCTTGGCGACGCCGACGTGCTGAACCGGACTCTCTACTCCTCGCTTCGCCCCGACGAGCTTGGTCTGGAGCAGTGCGCGCAGATGGTGGATGCGGCGCAGCGGCGGGTGGCGCGGGTGGAGGAGAAGCTGGAGGCCGTGCGCCCGCTCGTAGAAGAGGGCGTGTTTGCGCGCAACGAGCTGAAGCTTCTCGAAGAAGAGCTGGCCGAACGGCGCCGGACGCTTGAGCTGGCGCGCTCCCGCGCCGAGTTCATCCGTCAGCTGGCAGAGATGGCGCAGATGGAAGCGGCGCTGGCGCAGCTGCCTGACGAAGAGGACTCCTCGCGCCCGTTGCAGGAGCGTTTCGACGGGCGCGGCTTTTTCAGCCTGGCGCAATTGAAAAGGATCAGCGATGCCTTTGAGGCGCAGTTTGGCCGCGCGCTTCCGGTGAGCGCCCACGGCGACACGGCATTTCACCGCCGGCTGGGGCTGGATCACCGCGGGCGGGTTGACGTGGCGCTGTCTCCCGATTCGGCCGAAGGCATGTGGCTGCGGCAGTGGCTGGAGCGGGAGCTGATCCCGTATTACGCCTTCCGCGGCGCCGTGCCCGGGCGCGCCTCCGCCGCGCACATCCACATCGGCCCGCCGAGCCCGCGCCTGCGCATGGCAGACTAGTGGGCATGAGTACGGCCCGGTTCGAAGTCCTGATCCCCCACGAGAAGATCCAGCAGCGCGTAGCCGAGCTGGGCCGGCAGATCAGCGCCGACTACCAGGGGCGTTCGCTCGTCATGGTGGGCGTTCTGAAGGGCTCATTCATGTTTCTGGCGGACCTGATCCGCCACATCGACGTGCCGCTGCGGATCGAGTTCATCGGCACGAAGAGCTACGAAGGCACCACGACGTCCGGGCAGGTGCAGCTGACGAAGGATCTCGACCGTCCGATTCTCGATGAAGACGTTCTCCTGGTGGAGGACATCATCGACACGGGGCTGACGCTGAATTACCTCAAGCACCTACTCGAGCAGCGCCAACCGCGGTCGCTGAAGACGGTGGCGTTTCTCGACAAGCCCTCGCGCCGCCGCATCGACGTGCAGGGCGATTACGTGGGCTTCACCATTGAAGACAAGTTCGTGATCGGCTACGGGCTCGACTTCGAGCAGCGGTACCGCAACCTGCGCGATCTCTGCGTGCTGTTGCCCGAATAGAGGCGGGCGCAGCGCGCTTCGGGCACGCGGAGCTTACCGGAATCCGTCCGCGCGCAGAATGTCGGCGTTCGAGGGATCGATCCGCACCACCAGCATGGACCTGCGGTCCGGCGCAAGGGAGAACGGGCCGATTCCGATCGGCAAGATCGGCTCGGGGTAATCGGCCACTGTTCGCACCGCGCGGCTCTTCCAATCCATGTAATACAGGGACTGCTCCGCCGGCGCCTTCGGGCGCACACCCAGATAGTAGATCCCCTTTTCATCCAGCGCCCAGCACGAGGTGCAGTACGGCACAAGCCCCGAGAGCACGCGCTCCACTTCGCCCGTGGAGACGCGGACGCGCGAAAGCGTTGTGTCTGCGGGCTCGCGCACGAAGTAAACGAACTCGCCGTCCGGGGAGACGTCGAGCGACAGCCCGCGCGTGGGGGTCACCACTTCGGCAGCGCCGCCGCCTGCAGGATAGCGCAGGATCGATCCGGCGGCGGCTGCGTAGATCCACTTGCCGTCGGGCGAGAAGACCGGGTGCACGCCACGGGCGCCAAACGGCCGCGTGACCCACCTTCCGTTCTCTTCCTCGGCGAGGAACATCTCCGTCGTGGCCGCATCGTTGAACACCAGGCGCCGCCCGTCGGGCGACCAGCGCGGCACGGAGGGCCTCCCCTTGCCGGTGGTCACCTGCACCGGATTCTCCCCGTCCGCGCCGCTCACCCAGATCTGCTCCTCGCCGGTCCTGTCCGAGCGGAAGGCGATCCTGCGGCCATCGGGCGAGTACTGCGGGCTGGCATCCTGGCCGGAAGACGCAGCGATGCGCTTCCACTCCAGCGGGGGGCCGAAGCGGAGCCGCCAGATGTTCGGATCGTTCTGAATGAGCGAATACACGAGCCTGGCCGCGCGGCGGGAGTATGAGAACTGGATGGGGAATTCGCCATAGATCGCTGTCGGTGTGGGCTCCTTGCCGGGCGCGAGGCGCCAGATCCGGTAGGAGCCGCCGCGCGAGGAGCCCGCCAGCAAGCCGTCGGCGCTCCAGTCGACGCCGGTCACCATGCGGGAGTCCGACGTCCACTGCCGCGGCGCCCCGCCAGCCAAGGGGATAGTAAACACCTCCTGATAGCTGCGGTGGTAGGCGCGGATGAAAGCGATTGTCTTCCCGTCCGGGGAGAATTTCGGCGCCACATCGCCGATGATCAATTCCTCCGGTTGCGTCAGCCTTCGCCGTTCGCTCGTCTTCAGATTCACCAGGAAAATGGAGAGCGGCTGGCTGAGAGAGGGCGTGTCATCCACCGCGAGCCACTCGCCGTCGGGCGACCAGTCCAGGTGAGAGTAAGTGAGTCCGAAACGCGTCGGCAGGACCGGTGCGACGACCTGCGGCGGCCCGCCCTCCGCCGGCAGGATGACAATCTCTCCGGAAGAAACGCCCAGCCGCAGGCAGGCGATTCGCTTGCCGTCCGGAGACCATGCCGGGCTCGACCAGGAGAAGCCGGGCGCCGACAACTGCCGGGGTGTTGCCTCGCCAATCCTCTGCACCCAGATGCCGGGCAGCACCCGCTCGTTCTCCTGCCAGACGAAGGCAACTGCCGAACCATCCGGCGAGATGGCGGGCTGGTACTCCTTCCCTGCCAGCCGGGTCACGGGACTCACCAACGGCGCTGTTTCCGGCCCGCCCTTCCGGACAAATACGAGCAGGGCGAGAACGATCGCCAGAAGCGAAAGGATTCCCGCCGCTGCGGGCCAAAGTCTGCGGGTTGTCTCCGTGGGCTGAAGCGGCTCCGGCGCCGGAGGATGGGCGGTCGTATGAGCGGATGCCGCCTCCGGCGTGGTGTGGGGGAGTTCTACCGTGACCGGCCCCACCAGCCGGTAGCCTCGTCCGGGAAATGTTTCGATGTAGGCGGGATCGCCGGGGGAGGCGCCCAGCGCCTTCCTTACCATGGCGATGTTCTGCGCGAGGTTGGCCTCGTCCACGATCCGGTCTTGCCAGACCGCGGCCAGGATCTCCTCCTTGGTGGCGACTTCCGGGGACCGCGCCGCGAGGACCGCCAGCGTCTCCACCGCTTTGCGGGTCAGGTGTAACGGCTGATCTCCGCGGAAGAGGACTTTGGCGGCGGCATCCAGCCGGAAGGATCCAAACCTGTATATCGGATGAGTTTCCAAGACGTTACACCGGTTTTAGAAATTTCTTAGAAACTTCTCACTGCCCCATCATTGCATGAATCCGCCATCCGGCCGATGTTGGGTTGGAGCAATTTCAGTGTAGCGCGCCACTTTGCGTGCCGCGACTCACTGATATGTCTGTGAGGTGGGAGTCCAGGTTGCTCCCGCACTCCTTGGGAAGGGACGCGATGGCCTCCAGGTGGCGAGGTTGGCTTCTGGCACTGGTTCCGCTTCTATTGGGCGGCGCTCCGGCAGTAGAAGAGACGGCGAAGACCTTGCAAGCGCCTCCACCGGAAGCCCGCATCCTGATGCGGTGGTGGTGGTTCGGGCCTGCTGTCACGCACCAGGAACTGGCCCGGGAGCTGGAGGCCATGAAGGCTGCCGGAATTGGCGGAGTGGAGATCCAGCCGGTCTATCCGCTGACTCTGGACGATCCCGCAAACGGCCTCCGGAATCTCCGGTTCCTCTCGCCCGAATTCCTGGAGGCGCTGCGCTTCACGGAAAGAAAGGCGCGTGAGCTGGGGCTTCGGGTGGATCTGACCCTGGGAAGCGGGTGGCCTTTCGGGGGGCCGAAGATCCCTCTGGAGTTGGCGGCAGGGCGCCTGCGGGTGGAACCGATCCGCCAGCCTCCGCAACTGCGCTGGGGCGAGCGCGTGCTCCGGGAGTTCCCGGAGCATGGCTTGCGTTTCATCGAGAGCCGCACGGGGCAGATGGTGAAACGCGCGGCGGTGGGGGCGGAAGGTTTCGTTTTCGATCACTACAGCCGCGCTGCGCTCGACCGCTACCTGGAAACCGTGGGCCAGCCGCTGCTGAATGCCTTTGGCCCGTCCCGTCCGTATGCCGTGTTCTGCGACAGCCTCGAGGTGTTCGGATCGGACTGGACCCCGGACCTGCCGGAAGAGTTCCGCCGCAGGCGCGGATACGATCTGATGCCGCTGCTGCCCGCGCTCACGGGCGAATGGAATGAGGAGAAGGCACGGATTCGCCATGACTGGGCGCTGACGCTCACAGAGCTGGCCGAGGAGCGGTTCCTCCGCCCGCTGGCAGAATGGAGCCGGCGCAATGGAGTGAAGCTGCGCGCCCAGGTGTATGGAACGCCGCCGGTGACTCTGGCCAGCCAGCGTCATGTGGATCTGGCCGACGGCGAGCAGACGCAATGGCGGCGGCTGAGCGCATCGCGCTGGGCTTCCAGCGCCAACCACATCCTCCGCCGCTCGGTGACAGCGTCGGAGACCTGGACCTGGCTCCATTCCCCGTCATTCGCCGCCACGCCGCTGGATGTGAAAGCCGAAGCCGACATCCACTTCATTCAGGGGATCAATCAGCTGATCGGCCATGGGTGGCCGTATTCCCCGCCGCAGGCGGGCAAGCCCGGCTGGGCATTTTATGCGGCGGCGGTGCTGAACGATCACAACCCATGGTGGCCGGTGATGCCCGATCTGGCGCGATATCTGCAGCGCGTCAGCTGGCTGCTGCGGCAGGGAGAGCCGGTGGCGGACGTGCTTCTGTATGTTCCTGTAGCCGACATCCGTTCGCGGTTCTCCGCCGGCAGCGGCCACGTGTCCATCGACCGCTCGGTCCACGAAGTGATCGGCGATGAAGTGATCCCGCAGATCCTGGATGCGGGCTACAACTTCGATGCGGTAGACGACGGGTTGCTGGAGGAAGCGCTGGCCGGGGGGCGGTACCGCGCCATCGTTCTCGCGAATGCGGAGAGGATGGAGGCGGGGACGCTGGAACGGCTGGCAGCCTTTGCGCGCTCTGGCGGGCATGTCTTTGTCGCCGGCAAGAAGCCGCGTCTTTCGCCCGGTTATCAAAACCGCGAGGAAAACGACCGCAAGGTGCAGGCAGCCGCAGCGGCATTGTTCGCCGAGCCGCGCGTGCGGTCGCTGGCGGAGGATTCGCAGCTGGGCGAAGCCCTGCGGAACGCGTTTCCGCCTGCACTGGAGTGGTCGCCCCGGTCCGCCGCGCTGGCGTTTGCGCAAAGGAAGCTCGGCGACGGCGATGTGTTCTTTGTCGCCAACACGGGGAACATTCCGTGGCGCGGGCGGCTGCGCTTCCGCGCCGCGGCGCAGCCCGCTGCCGCGTGGGACCTCCTGACCGGAGAGAAACACGAGTTCCGCGGGGAGGCGGAGCTGCCGCCTTATGGCTCGCTGGTCTTCTTCGCCGGGGGCGGGACGAACGCGGTTCCCGTCCGGAAGCAACCCGTGCGCGAGCTCGATCTGAGCACGGGATGGGATGTCACGTTCCTGGAGACCGGGCGCAAGGTTCGCTTTGAGGTGTTGCGCTCGTGGACAGAGGACGCTGACACACGGTTTTACTCCGGATCCGCCGCATACGAAAAGACGGTGCAACTCGGGCGCGAGGCTCAGCAGGCGTGGCTCGAATTCGGCCCGGTTTCCCCGCTCGAGCCGGCGCCGCAGCGACAGCCGGGGATGCGTGCGTGGCTCGACGCGCCAGTGAAAGACGCTGCGGTGATCTTTGTGAACGGGAAGCGCGTGGGGAGCGTGTTCGCGCCACCGTACCGGATCGACCTGACGGGCTGGCTGAAGGAGGGCGAGAACCGGCTCCGGATCGAGGTTTCCAACACGAACCTGAACCTGCTGGCGCGGCTGGGCGAGCCCGACTACAGGGTGCTTGCCGCCGCCTACGGGGAGCGGTTCCAGATGCAGGATATGCGGAATTTGCAGCCGGCGCCCAGCGGGCTGACCGGCACGGTGAAGCTCGTCGTCTGGCGGCAGCCGGGCGGCGACACTTCGAACAGTGGGAGTTTGTCAACCGCGCCGCAGCGCGGGCGGAGCGCCCGCTCAGGCGGCGCGAATGAATCCAGGTGAAAGGAAGGCTATGAAGTCTCGCATTGTGTGGACTGCGATTCTCTGCTTCCTGCTCGCGATTGCGGGCATGGCGCAGGATCCGCGCGGCGCGATCACCGGCATCGTGACCGATCCTTCGGGAGCGGTGGTGCCGAACGCGAGCGTGGAAGTGATCAACAAGGCAATGGGCACGCGCGTCAGCCTGAAGACCAATGACGCGGGGGTTTACAACGCGCTGTACCTTATCCCTGGGCAATACCAGGTGGTGGTGGAAATTCCGGGGTTCAAGAAAGTCATCCGGGACAACATCGAAGTCCGCGTGGACGACCGCATTGCGGTGAATATCCAGCTGGAGGTGGGCGCCACCGAGCAAAGCATCACGGTTTCGGCTGAGACGCCCCTGCTGATGACCGAGACCGCCTCCACTGGCGCGGTTGTCGATCAGCGCCGCGTGCAGGAACTGCCGGTTCCACATGGCAACCCGTATTTCCTGATCGGGCTGGCGGCCGGCGTCTCCTTCACGCGCGATCCGCGCCTGGACCGGCCCTTCGAGCCGACGCACATCGTCGGTTATGCCATGGACGGCACGCGCGCCAACCGCAGCGACGTGACGATTGACGGCGCCGTCAGCACGGCTACGGCGAACGCGGGCGAGGTAATCGCTTCCTACGTGCCTCCCGCGGACCTTGTGCAGGAGTTCAAGGTGCAGACAGCCACCTTCGACGCGCAATTCGGCCAGACCGAGGGCGGCGTCACCAACATCAGCATCAAGTCCGGCACCAACGAATTCCACGGCACCGGCTACTACACGAACATGACGCCGGCGCTGTTCGCCAACGATTTCTTCGCCAACCGAAGCGGCATCGCGCGGCCGGACTTCTACTATCACCGTTATGGCGCCACGCTCGGCGGGCCCGTGGTGCTTCCGAAGCTCTTTAACGGCCGCAACCGGACCTTCTTCATGTGGGGCATGGAGGGGATCAAGGAAGGACGCCCCCGCAACAACGGGACGCCCACCGTGCCGACGGAGGCGATGAAGAACGGCGACTTCTCGGCTCTGCTGAACGTCAGCAGCAGCTTCCAGATCTACAACCCCTGGACGCGGCGCCCCGCGTCGGGCGGGCGGTTCCAGTCCGACCCGTTCCCGGGCAACATCATCCCCTCCTCGCTGTTCAATCCGATCGCGAAGAAGGTGCTGGACACCTACTATCCGAAGCCGCTGCAGGCGGGCAACCCCGACGGCACGAACAACTATCTGCGGCCGGAGCTCATGGAGGAGGCCGACTATCTCTCCAACACGGTGCGCGTGGATCACAACCTGACGGCATCCAACCGGATCTATCTCCGCACGAGCTGGTACGACCGTGACAGCTGGTACAACGACTACTTCAACAATGCTGCGACGGGCCAGTCCTTCTGGTTTATCTCCCGCTCGGCGGTGCTCGATGACGTCTGGACGCTGAATCCGACCACGGTGCTGAACCTGCGTTACGGATACAACCGGTTCATCCGCAGGCAGGACGGGAACCCGATCGCCAAAGGGTTCGACCTGACCTCGCTCGGCTTCCCCGCCGCCTACAACAACGCCATCAGCCCCGACATCCGGCGCTTCCCGCGCTTTGACATCGCCGGATACCAGGGTACCGGTTTCAGCGGCGAGAACCGCCCGAATGACACTCACAATTTCGTCGGCATCTTGACGAAGGTCTTTGCAAGGCACACGGTGAAGGCGGGGACGGAATTCCGCTCCTACCGCGAGACCAGCCAGTTCTACAACAATGACCAGACCGGGCGCTTCATTTTCGATTCGACCTACACGCGCGGTCCGCTGGACAACTCGCCCTCTTCGCCCAATCAGCTCGGGCAGTCCGTGGCGGCATTTCTGCTCGGCATTCCGACGTCTTCGAGCTACGTGGCTGTGAACGACAGCTACGCCGAGCAGTCGGTCTCCTGGGCGTTTTTCGTGCAGGACGACTGGAAGATCTCCAGGAAGCTGACGCTGAATCTCGGGCTGCGCTGGGAGTATGACGGGCCGCTGACCGAGCGGTTCAACCGCAGCGTGCGGCGGTTCGACGACACCTACACGCAGCCGTTCGAGGCGGCGGCGCGAGAGGCCTATTCCCGCAATCCGACTCCGGAAGTGCCTCCGGCGCAGTTCGTGACCCGCGGCGGCATCACCTTCGCCGGCGTTGCGGGCGAACCGCGCGAGCTGTACTACACGCCGAAAAACAACTGGATGCCCCGCTTCGGCTTCGCCTATCAGATGACGGACAAGACCGTCGTGCGCGGCGGCTACGGCATCTTTTACGGCTTCCTCGGACAGCGCCGCGGCGACGTGATCATGAGCGGCTTCAGCCGGAACACCCCGTTCATCCCCACGCTGGACGGCTACACGTTCATCCGGACGCTCTCCAATCCCTTCCCCGACGGGATCCTGATGCCGGTGGGAGCGGGACAGGGCTACCAGACTCTGGTGGGCAACAGCGTGACGTTCTTTAACGAGCGCCCGCTCCGCCCGTACATGCAGCGCTGGCAGTTCGGCATTCAGCGCAACATCGGCAAGGGCTATGTGGCCGAAGTGAGCTACGTGGGCAACCGCGGCACGCATATCGAGATCGGCCAGAATTTCAACGCGACGCCCATCCAGTACCTGAGCCACAATCTGCTGCGGGACAACGACCGTATCAACTACCTCACGGCCAACCTGCCCAACCCGTTCCGCGGGCTCATGCCGGAAGGGGCCACGAGCTCGTTCGTGGGCGCCAACATCGCCCGCGAGCGCCTGCTGCGCCCGTTCCCGCACTTCGATGCGGTAAACGCCTCGCGCTTCGACGGCTACTCCTGGTATCACGCCCTGCAGGCGAGCCTGGAGCGCCGGTTCTCGCGGGGCTATACGATCGGCGCCACCTACACGTTCTCGAAGTTCATGCAGGCGACCGAGACGCTGGTGACCAACGCTCCCCGGCCGGTGGAAGTGATCAGCGATCTCGACCGCCCGCACCGCCTCGTGGTGAACGGCATCTGGGAGCTTCCGTTCGGCCGCGGCAAGGCCCTCGGCAGCAACTGGGGCCGGGCTGCCAACGCGATCCTGGGCGGCTGGCAACTGAATGGCGTGTACACCTTCCAGAGCGGCGCGCCGATCAACTTCGGCAATATCATCTTCCTCGGCAACCTGAAGGACATTCGACTGCCGCGCGACCAGCGGACCGTCGAACGGTGGTTCAACATCGACGCGGGCTTCGAGCGGCGCGCGGCCTTCCAGCTGGACCGCAACTACCGCTGGTTCCCGCCGCGTTTCAGCTTCCTGCGCAGTCACGAGGTCAACAACTTCGACCTCAGCGTGTTCAAGAACACGCGGCTGTTCAATGAACGCCTGAACGTGCAGTTCCGCGCGGAGTTCCTGAACGCGATGAACCATCCGCTGTTCCCCTCGCCGAACACGACGGTCACCTCGGCGCAGTTCGGGCAGGCGATTGCGTCCACGCAGTCGAATTACCCGCGCCGGACGCAGCTGACAGCGCGGTTCGTTTTCTGACCGCAAGACGACCCTGTGGTTTGCCCCGCCCCGGCTGGAGCCGTCCGGGGCGGGGCGATTTTTTCCCACACGCGCGGCATGGCCCGGCGCAGGGATGAACCACCGCGCCGCGCATTGCTATCCTGAGGGCTTGTGTGCGGCATTGCGGGCTACACCACGCTCGATCATCCTGTCGAGCCGGGGCGGATCCGTGACATTCTCGGGCTGATCCGGCACCGGGGCCCGGACTCGCTCGGGTTCCATGAATCCGGCCTCGTCGCGCTCGGCAACACGCGCCTCTCGATCATCGATCTCGAGCACGGCGATCAGCCGATGTTCAGCGAGGACGGCGGCACGGTGATCGTGCAGAACGGCGAGATCTACAATCACGCCGAGCTGCGTGCGGAGCTGGAGCAGCGCGGCCACCGGTTCCGCACCCGGTCCGACACCGAGGTCATCCTGCACGCCTTTCTCGAGTGGGACACGGAGTGCTTCGCGCGCCTGCGCGGCATGTTCGCCATCGCGCTGTGGGACGAGGCGCGCCGCCGGCTGGTGCTGGCGCGCGACCGCATGGGCATCAAGCCCTTGTACATCTACCACCGCGGACGGGACCTCTACTTCGGCTCCGAGGTGAAGGCCATTCTTCACCACCCCGAGATCGCGCGCCGCCTCGACCGCAACGGGCTCGGCTATTATCTGTCCCTCAACTATGTGCCCGCGCCCTACACGCTGGTCGAGGGGGTCGAAAAGCTCCTGCCCGGCGAGTGCCTGGAATGGGAGAACGGATCGTTGCGGCGGGAGAGGTACTGGAACCTCCGTTTCGAACCGGACGCAAGGATCACCCTGGAGGACGCCAAGGCGGAGCTCGACCGCTTGCTGCGGCTCTCGCTGCGCGAACACCTCATCGCCGACGTGCCTGTGGGCGTCTGGGCAAGCGGCGGGCTCGACTCCTCCACGGTGCTCCACTACGCGGCGCAGGAGACGCCGAAGCTCAATACGTTCTCCATTTCCTTCCGCGGCTACTCGCATGACGAGAGCGAATACTTCCGCACGGTGGCGGCACACTACGGAACGAACCACAACGAGTTCGACCTGAATCCCGAACAGAACCTCGCGGAGACGATCGAGCGGATCAGCTACCACTCCGACGAGCCATCGGCGGACGCGGGCGCCCTGCCTGTCTGGTACCTCTCGCAGATGACGCGGCAGCACGTCAAGGTCGCCCTGTCCGGAGAAGGCGCCGACGAGCTGTTCGGCGGCTATCTCACCTACCGCGCGGACGCTCTTGCCGTGCAAGCGCGCAAGTGGCCCGCCTGGAGCCGGCGGCTGGCACTGGCAATTGTCCGCCTGCTGCCCGTTACCGACGAGAAGATCGGGCTGGACTACAAGGCGCGCCGGTTTCTGGAAGGCTCGCTTCTTCCGCCCCATGACGCGCACTTTTACTGGAATGGCTCGTTTGATGAAAAAACAAAACGGGCTCTTTATGAAGCGCCGTACTACCCCCGGCCGGGAGAGCTGGTGCACACGCTGCCGACGGAGGCGTTCCGCTGCGGCGAGCTGAACAAGTTTCTCTGGGTGGACCAGAAGTACTACCTGCCGGACGACATCCTCTACAAGTGCGACCGCATGTCGATGGCGCACTCGCTCGAGGTGCGGCCGCCGTTTCTCGACCACCGCATCGTGGAGTTCGCCGCGCGTCTGCCGGAGCATTTCAAGGTCCGCGGCCCGGTGCTGAAGTTCCTTCTTCGCGAACTGATGCGGGACAAGCTGCCGCCGGCCGTGTTGACGCGGCCCAAGGAGGGCTTCGACATCCCCGCCCACCGCTGGTTCCGCGGCCCGCTGCGCCCGATGGCCGAAGAAGTGCTCTCGCCGGAAAACGTCCGCGCCACAGGGCTGTTCCGCGCTGAAGTCGTCGAGCGCATCAAGTCCGATCACTTCCGCCGGCGCGCCAACTTCGGTTATCAACTGTGGGGTTTGCTGACGCTGTTTCTCTGGATGCGACGATGGAAAGTCCACGCCTGAAGCGCCTCCTGCTGCTGCTGTCGATCGCGGCGCTGATCTACGTGCCCGGCCTGTTCGCGCCGCCGCACCTGATGGACGACGTGGACGCCGTGCAGGCGCAGATCGCGCGAAATATGCTCGAGTCGGGTGATTGGGTGACGGCGCGCCTGGACGGCGTGCCCTATCTCGAAAAGGCGCCGCTGAAGTACTGGATGATCGCCTGTTCGTACGCCCTGTTCGGAGTGCACGACTGGGCGGCGCGCCTGCCCATCGTGCTTTCCGTCCTCGCGCTCGTGGCTCTCGTTTACTGGATGGGCTGCTGGGCGTTCAGCGAATCCGCCGGCTTCCACGCAGCGCTCATCGTTGGAACCAGCATCGGCACGTTTCTCTTCACGCGGATTCTGATTCCTGACATCACATTGACGTGCGCCGTCGCGCTGGCCATTTTCTCCATGTTGCGCGCGCTGGACGAGGCCGAACCAAGGCCGCGCCTTTGGGCGGCGTGCCTGGCCATCTCGATCGGCGCCGGGCTGCTGCTGAAGGGGCTGATCGCCGCAGTTTTCCCCTGCGCCGCGGGACTTCTTTGGCTGGCGTGGAACGGGCGGCTGCTGGACCGGGAAGCCTGGAAGCGCCTGCGGCCGTTCTCCGGCGCACTGCTCATCCTGCTGGTGGCGGGGCCCTGGCATGTGCTCGCCACGTTGAGAAATCCGCCGTATTTCGATTCCTCGATGACTTCCGGTCCCGGGCAGTACCGCGGTTTTTTCTGGTTCTATTTCTTCAACGAGCACATTCTGAGGTTTCTGAACCGCCGCTGGCCGCGCGATTACAATACGGTGCCCCGGCACCTGTTCTGGCTGTTCCACCTCGTCTGGTTCTTCCCCTGGTCCGCGTGGCTGCCGGGTGTGGTGAAACTGCGCGCCGGCGGCGATTCGCGCGCCGGGCGGACGATGCAGATGCTCGTCTGCTGGGCGGGGTTTGTGCTGGTGTTCTTCACGTTCTCCACGACGCAGGAATATTACTCGATGTCCGCGTATCCCGCCTTCGCATTGCTGCTCGGGCTCGTGATCACGCAAGCGGAGGGATGGACCGCCCGGCTTTCCAGAATCGTCAGCATCGTGGCCGCACTGGCATTCGTGGCCGCCGCAGGCTTGCTGGCAGCCGTCTGGAACACGCCCGCGCCCGGTGACATTTCGCGGTCCCTCACGCGGAATCCGGAGCTTTATACGCTCTCGCTGGGCCACATGGGGGACCTGACACTGGCTTCCTTCGCCTATCTGAAGCTGCCGCTCGGGCTGGCGGCGCTCGCCTTCGCTGCAGGAGCTGTGCTGTGCTGGCGCGCACGCCCGCGCGCCACATGGATGGGCGCAGCGCTCATGATGGTGCTTTTCCTCAACGCCGCGCGGCTGGCCATGCAGGTGTTCGATCCCTACCTGAGCAGCTATCCGATCGCCGCCCGTCTGAAGCAGGGACCCAAGGGCACGGTGATTTTCGGCGATCAGTATTATGTCTTCAGCTCCGTGTTTTTCTACGCTGAACTCGACCGCGCCCTGCTGTGGCGCGGGCGTTATCACAATCTGGAATACGGCTCCTACGCACCTGGAGCGCCAGACGTTTTCCTGGATGATGCGGAACTGAAGGCGGAATGGGAAAAGCCGCAACTGGCCTGGCTCGTCGTCGAGGGGCCGAAGCTCGAGGCCGTGGAATCCCTGCTCGGCGCGGGCAACGTGCACCACGTGCTGGAATCCGGCGGCAAGCATCTGCTCGCCAACCGCAGACTGGAATGAGGCAACAGTGAGGATCGCTATCGACGCAACACCTCTGTTGCTGCGCAGCGCCGGCGTGAAGACCGTTCTTTACTACTGGATTCACGCCCTGCGCGAGGAGGCGCGCGGCGACGAGATCCTAATCTACCCCCCGATGGGGAAACCGGGCGCCCTTCTGCACGAGGGCAGCGTGGCGGGCCGCATGGCCACGTGGCTCGGCATGGCGATGGCGGTCGCCAATCAGCGCGCCGCCGTGCCCTTCCCGGACTGGCTGGCGCAAGGAGCGGATCTTTTCCATTGCACCAACCAGGTGCGCACGCCGCCCCGCCGCATTCCTTTCACTGCCACCATCCACGATCTCACCTGCTGGAAGATGCCCGCGCTGCATTCGGACGCAAACGTCCGCGCCGACCGCGAGTTCGCCGAACGGGTGCTGAAGCGCGCCGCCGGGATCATCGCCGTCAGCGAGACCACTCGCCGGGATGCGGTGGAGGTCCTCGGCATCGCGCCGGAGCGGATCCGCACTGTCTACAACGGCGTCGCCGACGCTTACTTCGATGCGCCTGCGCCGCCGCCCCGGTCGAAGCCATACGCCCTGTTTGTGGGCACGATCGAGCCGCGGAAGAACCTGGACCGTTTGCTGGATGCATGGTCCCTGCTGCCGAAGGATGTGCGCGCCTCCTGCGATCTGCTCCTCGCCGGTGGCGCGGGGTGGCGTTGCGAGTCCCTGCTGGACCGGCTGAAGAACCCGCCCGCGGGCGTGAAATGGCTCGGCTATTACCCGGAAGCGCAAATGCCGGGGCTGATTCGCGGCGCGGCGCTGCTGGTCTATCCGTCGCTGTATGAAGGGTTCGGCCTGCCCGTCGCGCAAGCCATGGCGTGCGGTACGCCGTGCGTCACCTCGAACGTCAGCTGCCTGCCGGAGATCGCCGGCGATGCGGCGATCTTGGTGAATCCGGAGTCCCCCGAGGAGATCAGCCGCGCCATCCTGCGCCTCCTTGAGCAGCCGGAGGAGCGCGCGCGGCTCGCGGCAGCAGGGCGCGCTCGCGCGGAGCGGCTTTTCCGGTGGCGGCGCGCCGCCCGGGAATCGCTTGAGTTTTTCCGGCAGGTCAGCGGGCAGAGGGCCTGACGACGCGGAAGTCCCAGACGAGAATCTCCCCCGCGTCCACAGCCTCGCCCTCGGAGTACTGCACCAGCGCGTACTCGCCCGGTTCGAGCGGCTTTGCCGGCCAGACTTTGAACAAATCTTCCTTCAATTGTTGTTTGAAGATTTCCACCGTCTCGAATTCGAAGAAGGACATCTTCGTCACCGGCTCCGTTTGCAGGATGCCCACCACGCGCCCCTCCCCCTTCTGCTTCGGCTTCACGCGCGCCAGCACGAAGGGCTGCGTCCAGTCGATCCGGAAGTACAGCTCGGGGCGCTCCGCCTCGATCGCCGTGGCGGCGTTCTGTCCGGGCAGCTCCAGAAACGCCTTGCCGGGGACGACGGGCACAGGGATCAGGATCTTCAGCGCCGTCCGCTTCTTGCTTGCGACGGACTTGAGCCCCGCCCGCTTGATCTCCCGCACCTCGCCGCCCTCGAAATAGTACAAGCCCGGATCGACAGGAATCCGCGCAATCTGACGCGCGATCTCGCGTTCGAAAGCCTCTTCGGCGTCGGCGAACTCCGCCTGTTTCTTCTCCTCCTCGATCCGCGCCTTCCGCTCCGCCTCCGTGCGCTTCAAATCCACCAGTTCCAGCGGGATCTCTTCCCACTCGCTGCGCTCCGTCGAGTAGTAGCGCACACGGTCCTCCACCACCTGATACTCGCGCACCATGTGCCAGCCTCCCTCTTTGAGGTACAGGCGGAACTGCTGCGCCCAAAGGCTGGCGCCGAACAGCAGGAGCAAGGCCAAGCCCCGCATCGCGTCCCTCCACTATTATGGTTCCGTGATTCACAGACGCACGCTTGGCAGAACGGGTTTTCAGGTTTCGGAGATCGGATTCGGCGCCTGGGGCATCGGCGGCAACCAGTGGCGCGGGCATTCCGAAGAAGAAGCACGCGCCGCGCTCCGCCGCGCCCTCGAGCTCGGCATGAATTTCATTGACACGGCGCTCGCCTACAACGAGGGTCATAGCGAGCGCATCATCGGCGAAACACTGCGGGAAACCGGCGCCTCCGCGGTTGTGGCGACCAAGGTTCCGCCGAAGAACCGCATCTGGCCCGCACAGCCGGGGATCGGCATCGAGGAAGTCTTCCCCTACGAGTACGTGGTCCAGTGCACGGAGACTTCGCTGCGCAACCTCGGTGTCGGGACGCTCGACCTGCAGCAATTCCACGTCTGGAACCCGGAGTGGCTCGACCGCGACGACTGGCGCCGCGCCATCGAGGACACGAAAAGGGCAGGCAAGGTGCGCTTCTGGGGGATTTCGATCAACGACCACCAGCCGGACTCCGCGCTCGAGGCCATCCGCACCGGCCTCATCGACACCGTGCAGGTGATCTACAACATCTTCGATCAAAGCCCCGAGCGCAGCCTGTTCCCGCTCTGCCAGGAGAGGAACATCGGCGTGCTCGCCCGGTGCCCGCTCGATGAAGGCGCGCTCACCGGCGCCATCACGCCGGAGACGGAGTTCGATCCGGGCGAGTTCCGGGCCTTTTACTTCCGCGGCGACCGGAAGCGGCAAGTCTACGAGCGGGTCCTGGCGCTGCAGTCTGACCTGAAAGCCGCCGGACTGGACCGCCCCCTCGCCGAAACGGCGTTGCGCTTCTGTCTCTCCCATCCCGCCGTCTCCACTGTCATCCCCGGCATGAGAAGAGTGCGAAACGTGGAAAGCAACGCCGCCGTCCCAGCCATGGGGCCGCTGCCTGACAACATCCTGGAGGTTCTGCGGCGCCATGTCTGGAACAAAAACTTCTATTCTTAGCCTCCTCGCCGCTGCGCTTTCGGCGCAGACGCTGTACCTTCCCCTGGACGAAGGCAACTTCTGGCTCTACCACGGCAGCGGCGGCTCCCTCGTGGTCGAGGTGGGCCGCTCCGCCGAATTCCACGGGAACACATGGCACGCCGTGCGCGGCCTGACCGGCGCCGGCGAGGCCTGGGTGCGCAACGATGCAGAAGGCCGCATTCTGATCTGGGACGAGAGCGCCGCCGAAGAGCGCGTCCTGCTGGACGCAGCCGCTCCCGAAGGCGCTTCTTTCCGCACATGGGCGGATCCCTGCAACCGTGAAGCCCGGATCGAGTCGCGCCACAGCCGTTACAGCGGTCCGGCCGGGGAATTTGATTATGCCCTGCTGATTCGATACGCTCCGGGCCCGTGCATGGACGCGGGGCTCGAAAGCGAATACTGGCTTCCGTGGGTGGGCCTGTTGCGGCGTGTGCGCATCACCCTCGCCGGTCCGCGCGAGCATGATCTCGTCTATGCGCGCCTTGGGGGCGTCACCTATGTTCGTGCGCCACAGACAGGATTCTCCCTCGCGTTGACGCCCTCCGGCAGCACGCTGCTGGCCTCCATCACCATCCGCCACACGCTGCCCTGGCCGCTGACGCTCCATTTCTCCAGCAGCCAGCGCTTCGACATCATCGCCTACGATTCCAACGGAAAGGAGTTCTATCAGTGGTCGCGCGGGCGCGCCTTCCTGACGGTGATGGGCGAAGAGACGATCCGCGGCGAGAAGACCTGGACCGCGGAGATCCCCGTCCGGGAGTGGCCGCCGGGCGACTACGTCATCCGCGCGTGGCTGACTCCGATGGAAGGGCATGCCTGGTCCGCCACCACACTTTACAAACATTAGCGGCGAAACGCTTCCCCTTCCGCATATTTTCGACTATACTCGAAATATGAAAGAAGGAAAGGCGTCAGCGGCGCGCATTGAACGGCTCGCCGGGATGATGGGCGCCATGGGAGTGCCGCAGCGGTTGCGGATCGTGCGGCTCCTGCTCGCGGCGCATCCTCACGGTCTGCCTGCGGGGGAGATCCAGCAGGAGTTGGGCATCCCCGCATCAACGCTGTCGCACCACCTAGAGAAGCTCCGGCAGGCGGGCGTCGTCCGGTTCCGGCGCGAGGGGACATACCTCTGGTACACGGCGGATACGCAAGCGCTGGAGTCCCTGCTTTCCTTCCTCTACGCGGAATGCTGCACGCGCTCGCGTGCCGTCGAACCCGCGGCAGTGTTGAAACTGGCCGGAGCAGAATGCAGGAGGTGAAACCGTGAGCGAAGAGAAGAACGTCCGGGAAGCGGTGCGCGAGCGTTACGCGCAGGCGGCGCTGCAGGTGGTCGGAGGCAAATCTGCCGCCTGTTGCGGACCCGAATCCACTTGCGGCGCAGGCGGCGCCGATCCGATCACCGCCGCCCTGTATGCGGAATCCGAGACCGCCGTGCTGCCGGAAACTGCCGTGGCGGCGTCGCTGGGATGCGGCAACCCCACGCAGATGGCCGAACTCAAGCCCGGCGAGACCGTGCTCGACCTGGGGAGCGGAGGGGGCATCGACGTGCTGCTCTCGGCAAGACGCGTCGGCCCCACTGGCAAAGCGTACGGTCTCGATATGACCGACGAAATGCTGGCGCTGGCGCGGGAAAACCAGCGCAAGGCGGGGATCGGGAACGCCGAGTTCCTGAAGGGCGAGATCGAGAACATCCCGCTGCCTGACGCTTCGGTCGATGTGGTGATCTCCAACTGCGTGATCAACCTCTCGGCGGACAAGGACCGCGTGCTGCGCGAGATTTTCCGCGTGCTCAAACCCGGCGGAAGGCTGGCCGTGGCCGACGTGGTGGTGCGCGGCGAGGTCCCGGCGGAGATCCGCCGCAGCATCGAACTGTGGGCAGGCTGCATCGCGGGCGCGCTCGAGGAGAACGAGTACCGCGAGAAGCTCGCCGCCGCGGGCTTCACCGAGATCGCCATCGAGCCCTATCGCGTGTACAGCATCGAGGACGCACGGCAGTTTCTTGCCGAAGCCGGCATTGATGTCGAAGCCGCTGCCGCGGCCGCTGCGGGCAAGTTCATGAGCGCATACGTGAAGGCGAGGAAGCCCTGATGGAACGGATTCTTGTTCTCTGCACCGGGAATTCCGCCCGCAGCCAGATGGCGGAGGGGCTTCTGCGGCATGCTTTGGGAGACCGCTTCGAAATTCACAGCGCGGGATCGCGCCCGAGCCGCGTGCGCCCGGAGGCGGTCGCCGTGATGAAGGAACTCGGCATCGACATCAGCGGGCACCGTTCCAAGCATCTCGACGTGTTTCTTGGCACGGAATTCCGCTACGTGATCACGGTGTGCGACAACGCTGCGGAATCGTGCCCCGTGTTTCCGGGCATCGCGGAACGCATTCACTGGAGCTTCGAGGATCCAGCCGCGGTGGAGGGCGATGAGGAGACGCGCCTTGCCGCCTTCCGCCGGATCCGCGACCAGATCGCCGAACGCGTCCGCGCCTTCGCGGCGGGGTTCCAGAGCTGACCGCTGCGGCAACGGCAGTGCTCATCCGGTAGGATGGAAACGGTTCTTCCCCGGAGAGCACAGGCATGAAGCAGCAACGTCCGTCCAGACGGCATTTCTTCTTCGGCGCGCTGATGGCAGGCGCCGTCCCCGCCGCCGGGTATGGCAGCGCGCCTTCGCTGAAACTGGCCGGCTACAAGAGCCCGAACGAGAAGCTGAACATCGCCGCCATCGGCGCTGGCGGCAAAGGCTATTCCGACATCATGAACTGCGCGGCCACGGAAAACATCGTGGCCCTTGCGGATCCTGACGACAAGCGCGCCGAGCGTACGTTCAAGCAGTTCCCGCAGGTCCCGAAGTACAAGGACTTCCGGCGGATGTTCGACAAGGAAGCCAACCACATCGACGCGGTGCTGGTTTCCTGCCCGGATCATGTGCACGGCACAGCAGCCATGTGGGCCATCGTGCGGGGAAAGCATGTCTACTGCCAGAAGCCGCTCACGCGCACCGTGTGGGAGGCCCAGGAGTTGCTCAAGGCGGCGCAGAAACACAAGGTCGCCACGCAGATGGGCAACCAGGGCTATTCCAACGAAGGCGCCCGGCAGGCGTGCGAAATCATCTGGGCGGGGCACATCGGCGAGGTTCGCGAAGTTCACGCCTGGACCGACCGTCCGGGACGCTATTGGCCGCAGGACCCGAGCGTGGAACCCAAAGAGGCCCCGGTGCCGGAGTGGCTCGACTGGGAGGCTTGGCTCGCCGGGTCGCCGCCGCGCCCCTACAGCCCGGCGTACTGTCCGCATCACTGGCGCGGCTTTCCGGAGTTCGGCTGCGGCGCCATCGGCGATATGGCCTGCCACATCCTTGGCACTCCCAACATGGCGCTGCGGCTGAGCGAGGCATGGCCGGTGAGCGTGGAGTGCGTCCGGAAAGAAGGCGTCGGCAAATACACGTTCCCGCAGCGCACGGTGATTCGCTTTGAATTTCCGGCGCGCGGCAACATGCCTCCGCTGACGCTCACCTGGTATGACAGCTGCAAAGAGGTGCCGAAAATCGAGGGCGTGCCGGAGGGCGAGCAGCTGGGCGACCCGGACATCAACGGCAGCCTGTTCATCGGCGACAAGGGCATGCTCACCACCGGCTGCTACGGCGAGAACACACGCCTTGTGCCGGCGGCGCGCATGCGGGATTACCAGTTCCCGCCGCCGCTGCTGACCCGCTCGCCCGGCCATTACCGCGACTGGATCCGCGCTTGCAAGGGCGGGGAACCCGCGTGTTCCAACTTCCGGGTTGCGGCGCCATTCGTCTCCTGGATGCTGCTCGGCGTCATCGCCATGCGGTTCGAGGGCAAACTCCTTTGGGACGCCCGCCGCATGGAATTTACGAACAACCGCGAAGCCAACCACTACCTGAGGCCGGTCTTCCGCAAGGGCTGGCAGTTCGCGGGCTGAGGACCGCGTCTCAGCGTCTTCTCCGAAGGCTCGCAGCCGCCATCAATTCCTCGGACCACTTGCACAGCGCCTCGACGTCTCGCGGCGACAGGCGCGCTTCGGGGTGCATCATCGAGTAGGCAGGCGGGGGCATCCGGCCGCTGCGCACATCCTCGCAGGCGATGGCCGCCAGCGCCATCCGCATCGAGGGCTGCTCCTGCAGCCACCGGGAGAGGTTCATTGCCTCGCGCCCCTTCCCGACATCGCGCGCCAGCATCCAGGAAACTGGCGCGACTCGCCCGTACCACGGCACACGCGTCTGCTCGGAATGGCAATCCATGCAGGCTCGCCGCAGCACTGCCTTCACCGGAGCAGGCACGGATGGGTCCGCCTCCACGGAGTGGCTTGTCTCGGATCCTGCCGTCTCGATCCGGAATGGCGCGGGCACCACCTGAATGACAAGCACCATCAGAACGAACACTCCGGCGAGCCGCGCTTTCATGGCTTCAGTGTGCCGGGCCCGCGTCGCTACATGGTCATCCCGTTGTGAAAGAAACGTAAAAGCTACACAAGAGGCAATGCGAGCCGGAAGCAGGCCCCGGACTCCGAGGGCGCCAGCCACAAGTCCCCGCCGTGGTCCTGCACGATCTTGCGGGAGAGAGCCAGCCCGAGCCCCAGGCCGTCCCGCTTGCCATGGCTCACGAATGGCTCAAACAACCGGTCGCGAATTTCGCTGGCCACGCCGGGCCCTGTATCCTGAAAGGTCAGAATCACGCGGCCGTCTTCCTCCGCCGACCGCACAAAGACCTCTCCGCCTTTCTGCATCGCCTCCGCGGCATTGCCCAGCAGGTTCACAATCACCCGTTCCAGCGGCGCGCGGGCAACCCGCACCTGATACCCAGGATCCACCTCGATTCGCACCACCGTGCCATGCCGGTGAAGCAATTCGGCGCAGTCTTGCGCCGCAGAGCCGACCAGATCTGCCACCCGGCAGATCTCCGTCTGCGCTGAAGGCCCGCGTCCCACGTCCTGCAATTCGGCCAGCAGGGAAAGGATTTTCCGCGAGGACTTGTAGATGCTCGAGGCGAGCCGCCGCACCTGTTCCGGTTTCAATTCCGCGTCCATCAGCATCTCCGCTCCGCCGTACACAGCTGCCAGCGGATTGCGCAGGTCGTGCACCAGCGACGTGCTCAGCCGGGCAATCGTCGAAAGCCGCTCCTGACGGATCAGCTTTTGCTGCGCCTCTTTCAACGATTCGCGCATGGAGTTGAAAGTGCGCGCCAGCCTTCCGATTTCGTCCTCCGATTTCGGCTCCAGGGCGAACTCGAAATTGCCGCGCGAAATCTCCCTTGCGGCAGCATCCAGTTCGCCCAGAGGGCGCAGAATCCTGCGAAACAAGAGCGCAGCCAGTACAAGGGCAAGGCACAGTGCGCCTGCCCAGATGTAGACGATGTCGCGCCGCAGCCGTTCCAGCACCTGGGGCGCGCTCTCCAGAGCCCGCGTGATCCGCAACTCCCCGGCCGGCATTCCATCCACGCCCGTCAGAGGGCGCCGAAGTTCGCGCTGAAATGCCGGAGCACGGGGCTCTGCTCCTGATCCGATCATCCTGTCGGCTGCGAAAAACCGGAAGCGCACTCCGGGAATGGCGCTCTCCAGCCTCTGAGTCAGGTTGGAATCCACCGCGAATGCAGCCACCAGCACATTGATCAATGCCGGCTCTCGAGGCGTGCTGACATACACGGGGGTCACCACCACCTGATAGAACCCTTCTCCCACGGCATGGAAGCCGGAAGCCTGCGCAGGGAACCTCCGCCTCGCCAGCGCCACGATTTCCAGGCGCGCCTGCCCCGCTTCCCACTCGTCTCCCAGCGATGCGATCACCCTGCCTTCGGGGTCGCACACCAGAAACAGCGCGTCTTCCCTTGCCATCCGGTTCCAGATCTCTGCCGCCGTGTCCCGGATGGTTGCCGCGTCTCCGGTGGAAAACGCCGCCCGCACGTCCGGCATGCGGCTGAGCAGCAGGCTCACCGTGGAGAGCATCTCCTCCCTCGCCTTCCAGAGGGCCTCGTAAGCGCGGAAACCCGTGCGAATCTCCTCCTCCAGGCTCAGCGAGACAAGGCTTGCCGTGTGCCGCTGCACAATCACTCCCGTGATGGCGAAGAGCAATGTCACGGCGGCGGCGGTGGCCGCCAGAATGCGCGCCCGGAGGGAGAGCCGCTTCATGACGGGAGCTCACTCCTTCCTCGGGGCGGCGTATCCCCTGCGCTCCTGCATGTCCGGCACATAATCCAGACCGTACTTGTTCTTGCGCGGCAGCGGCAAATAACCCGCCTCCGAAATTCTCGCTGTGCCCGCGTCGGTCTTTCCCGGGCCGACAGCAATCCTGCGGCGCAGCCGCTCCAGTACTTCCGGCAAAGCCCGTTCGTGAAAGAAGTGAAGCGTATATTCGCCCGGCGGCACGCCGTCGATGGAGAACTCGCCGGAGCGGGAAGTGACGCCATGCCACGGGACAGGCAGGACAGCGATGATGGCGGACATGGACTCATGAATATTGCAGAACACCCGCACGATGCCGGGCCGCGTGAAAGCAACCCGCCGCGAAGTCCCCGGAGGGTAAAGGCCAAGGTCAAAAATCTGGCCGTCGTAATTCGAAAATGCGTTGTGAAAAATTGGATCATAATTCGGGAAATCCACCTCTGTGCCTGCCTGGATTGCCAATACGTGCGGGTGAAACATTTTGTTTTTCTGGATCATCACGGCCCGCTTGCCTGCGGGCGCGGGCAGGCCGCCGCCCCTGGCGGGAATCAGCCAGACGACCACTCCGGACCGGTCCTGCCGCCTCACCACCCGGTCGTCCCTGGAGTCTTCCAGGAGAATCCGGCCGGAAACCTCCTGGCCGCTGGCGCACGCCAGGCCAAGGAGGCTAGAACAGATAAGCCACCGCAAGGTCATAATGCATGACTTTCCTGTAGCCCGAGCCGATGTATTGCGTCCTGAGATTGGCCGCCTCCGCCGAGACCAGCACGTTGGGAGCTGCGCGGAAGATCACATTCCCGCCCACGGCCATGTTTTTCCCGATCCGCCCCGGCAACAGATCCGCGTTCCTGTCATCCTGTTGCCCGCTGAACGCATGGAGGGAAATGCGGCCCGCAGGACGCCATGCCAGTTGCGCATAGCCGCCTCGGGTTTTCACAGCGCGCGGCCTCGAGCCATCAAACACGAAGCCCTGGCGCAAAGCGCCCAGCGGAGCGATGTTTTGTCCGCTGAAAAACAGGCCGGAAACATCCAGCCAGCGAACCGGCTGGATCAGCCAGTCCGCGGTGAAAATCCGCGAGGGAATCGAGAAGCCTCCGCTCCGGCTCGAGCTGAGGTGGAAGCCGGAAGCGAGCTCGATGCGGGCGCCCTCCGCTCCTTCTTTCCAGTATTCAAACCGGCCCTGATATCCGGGCCTGGACGGGGCCGTTGTGGCCGCATACTCATCCGGAACCGGAGTGCGCGTCTCGCTTGTCTGGAACAGCGCTCCTTGCAAACGGAGTCCGGAGCTCTCGCCTGCCGGGATCCGGTGCTCCACGCGCACCTGTGGTTGCCACAGCCACGGGTTGCCCGCCCCGGTCAAGGGCGAAACCCCCACCTGTGCCAGCGATTCCGGTTCGCGCGGCGAGATCAGCGGCTTGTCCTGACCGGCGGAGACGGAAAAGCGCCTCCAGTCTGTGGTGAGCATCGCCGTTCTGATGCGGAACAAGTGATTCAGGGAAGAGTCCGAGCCGGCGAAAAAATCCGCCTGAAAAAGCCCGGAGACTTTTCCGCCTCCGGCCACTTCCGGCCCGTAAAAGCGGAACCCGAGGATGCTTTGCCGCAGCGATCCGCCTGCGATCCGCCTGCCAGGCGTCTGGGATGCCGTCGTCGGGTACTGGCTTGCGCCGTAGGCGCCGTTGGCAAAGAGGTTGAAAAGCACCATGCCGGTCAGCTCTACGGGAAAACGCGAAGCCGTCTGAACCCGGGTTTGCGCAAGTTCCGCCGTGCGCGCCTCCTGAACTGCGAGTCTCTCCTCGATCCGCGGCTCCTCCCGCTGCCCGGATCTCGCAGACATGGCGCTTCGCAGCTCTTCCACCTCCTTCCGCAACGCGCGGTTCTCCGCCTCCAGCCGCTCCAGGCGGGCGAGGATTTCTCCGATCCTGTCCTGCGCCGCAGCAGGAAAGCCTGTCAGCAGAAGCAGCCACGCGAGCCCTCTAGTCTTCATCGATCATGCCCTCCAGAACGCTGCAAACTTCCTTCGGCGAATACGGCTTCGCAAAAAACGCATCCGCACCCGCAGAAAGCGCCTCCGCCTCCAGCTGCCGCCCGGCGCCGCCGCTGACGGCGATGATCCGCGGCTGCCGCTTCATCCCGGAAGCCCTCATCTCCCTGATCAGCGCCAATCCGCTCATTCCCGGCAAGTGGATATCCGTCACCAGGGCATCCGGTGGTTCGGACTGCATCACCTGCAGCGCATCCTCCGCGCTCCCGAACGTGCGCACCGCGAACCTGCCGCTCAGGCTCAACGCGACCTCCAGGGCGGTAGAGCACTCCTGTGCGTCCTCCACCAGCACCACCACCCGTTTCGCGCCCCGTGCCCCGCTCATGGGAGGAACCTGTAGCCCACGCCGTGCACCGTGATGAAATGCCGCGGCGCGTTCGGCTCGGGTTCCAGTTTCTGCCGCAGCCGGACGACGTGCGCGTCCACCGTGCGCGTGTTCGGATACGATTCGTAGCCCCAGACTGCATTCAGGATCATGTCCCGCGTCAGCGCCCGGTCCGGGTTCTGAAGAAAGTATGTAAGCAGGTTGAATTCCGCCCTCGTGAAGCGCACTTCTTCCCCGCGCCTCACGACGGTCCGCCGTTCCAGGTCCACCTCGACATCCCCGAACCGCACGACACGGCCCGGCCCCGGCGAGGCGCGCCGCAGCACTGCGCGGATTCGCGCCAGCAATTCCCGGGTTCCGAACGGCTTCACCACATAATCATCCGCGCCGATCTCCAGCAGCAGGACCTTGTCGATTTCGTCCCCTATGGCGCTCAGGACAATAATGGGCGTCCGGGCGCCGGCTGCCCGCAACTGCTTGCAGACTTCCACGCCGTTCATCCCCGGCATCCGCAAGTCCACCAGCACTAGGTCCGGCCGCGCACGGATCGCCTCTTCAAACCCTGCAGTGCCGTCGGCGGCAGTCGTCACGCGGAACCCTTCGTTTTCCAGCAGCAGGGCGATCGTGTCCCGCAGATTCTCGTCGTCATCGACCACCAGAATGTGATGCATCACTCCCCGGTTCCCTGATTGTAATCCCGCCACTTCTCGCAGCAAACCACCCGCTGCGGCCCGGCCGGCAATTTCACACGATCTTTACACGCCCCCAACAACTGTCTGTGCGCACCGGACGTAGCATCGGCAGTGCCATGACAATGTTCCGGATCCACACCCCGCCGCGGAACGCCATCCGCATGCTGCTCCTGTGCAGCGCATTCGCCGCTGTTCCGGCCTCCGCCCGAAGCTTCGGTCCAGCGCTCAGGCTGACCGGCGCGCCCGGAGATAATCCGGCCGCCTGTACGCAGTGCCACAACAGCTTCCCCCTGAATTCCGGCAAAGGCAGCCTCCGCATCGTCTTCCCCGGCGCCGCCTACCGGCCGGGGATGACTTACAGAATTCGCGTGGAGATTCGCGATCCGGACCAGCAGCGATGGGGCTTCCAGCTCACCGCGAGGCTTGCCAGCGACCCGGCCAACTCGCAGGCCGGAGACTTGATCCCCACAGGCGACCTGACGCGCGCCGTCTGCGGCAACGGCGCCAACAAGCCCTGCTCCTTCAACAACCAAGTCCAGCTCATCATGCACACTGTTCCCGGCACGCGCACCGGCATCCGCACCGGCGCGGACTTCGAGTTTGACTGGACGGCGCCGCCCGCCGGCGCCGGCTCGGTCTCGTTCTATGCCGCTGGCAACGCGGCCAACGGCGATGGCACCAACCAGGGCGACTACATCTACACGACCTCGCTCACCGTGGTGGAAGATACTTCGCCGCTCGGCGCCAGGCCGTCAGCCTACGACGTCGCGCATCTGGTGTCCGACCTCCAGGGCTGGGCCGACCGGATCGATCCGAACCTCGCTGTGCCCTGGGGCATCTCGCTGGGCCCCACGACCGCCTTCTGGGTTTCCAACGCCGGCACGGCCACCAGCACGCTTTACAACTCGAACGGCGAGCCGTTCCCGGCTGGATCCGCACTGGTGGTTCGCATCCCGCAGGGCGCGGGCCGCGGAGCTCCCGCACAGGTCACTGGCCAGGTCTGGAACGGCACGCCGGCGTTTGAAATCGGTCCCGGCGCGCCAGCGTCGTTCGTTTTCGCCACGCTAAGCGGCGTCATCGCAGCGTGGAACCGCAACGTGGATCCGGTCAATGCGATCGTGGTTGCGGACAATCCCTCTGCCGTTTACACGGGGTTGGCGCTCGCGATCTCCTCCCGCGGGCCGTCGCTCTACGCCGCGAACTTCAAGGACCGGGTCATCGAAGCGTTCGACGGCGCCTTCCGTCCCATCCAGCTTCCGGGCGGTTTTCGCGATCCGAATCTGCCCGCCGGATACGCGCCGTTCAATATCCAGCGTTTCGGGCAGAGTCTGTATGTGACATACGCACGGCAGAACTCCGCAGGCACGGAGGAGGAACCCGGCGAAGGTGCGGGCATTGTGAACGTCTTCGATGCGGACGGTTTCCTGCTGCGCCGCCTCGTCACAGGAGGTCCGCTCAACGCGCCGTGGGGGCTTGCCATGGCGCCGTCTTTCTTCGGGGAATTCAGCAACACGCTCCTGGTGGGCAATCTCGGCGATGGCAGGATCCATGCCTTCGATCCCGCCACCGGCAGGTATGCTGGAATGCTGCGCTACCGCGACGGCAATCCCATCGCGCTGGAGGGGCTCTACGGGCTGATCACCGGCAATGGCCGCAACGGAGGGGATCCCAACGCCCTCTACTTCACGGCCGCCGTCTCCGGGCTGGCGCGCAAAGGCGCCCACGGAGTCTTCGGGCGGATCACGGTGCTTCCCTGAGTCCTTCTCCTTTGGTGGGGGGACTGCCGGGGGACCGCGCCTCGCCGGTCCCCCGGATTTTTTCTCGTCAGATGAACTTGTACTTGCCCGGCTCGGGCAGCGGCGGCGGCGTGAGCTGCAGCTTGTAGTCGAACGCCTTCGGCATCAGGTCGAGCTGCGAGTTCATGATCATGTCCCACGTCACGGCGATGCCCGAGTAGGCCGATTCGCGGCCCATGATCGCCGTCATCGTTGACTCTGCCACCATCATGGCTTCATTGAAGTACGGGCCGGTGCCGCGGATCGAGTTCACCAGATGGATGTGCTCCTGCACGTACGGGTTGATCCCCTTGCCCGAGGCGAGATCCATGCCGTTGCTGACGCCCTTCGTGCCTACGATCAGGTCGCTCACATCGCGTGCGCACCCCTGCGGGTACTGGCGGCAGTGCGACGAATAGCGGATGCCGCCCGGATATTCGAAGTCCGACGCCATGTGGTCGTAGATGTTGCCGTAGAGCTCGTCGCCCTTGCGCCAGGAGATGCCGCCGCTGGCCACCACCTTCACCGGGTGCGTGCCCATCACCCAGTTGATGAAGTCAATGTTGTGGAAATGCTGCTCCACGATCTGGTCGCCGCAGATCCACACGAAGCTGTACCAGTTGCGGTGCTGCCACTCGAAGTCCGACCAGTTGGGATCGCGCGCCTTGACGTGGAACACCGGCCCTGAGAGGTAGTGTGAATACAGCGCCCGGATCTCGCCGATGGCGCCGTTCTTGATCTTGTCCACGGTTTCGATGTACTCCCGCTGCGCGTGGCGCTGCGCGCCGCTCACCACGGTGAGCTTCTTCTGCACGGACAGCTTCGCGGCTTCCATGAAGCGCCGGCAGCCCACGGGGTCGGTGGCCACGGGTTTTTCCGTGAACACATGCTTGCCTGCCGCCACCGCTGCCTCGAAGTGGATCGGGCGGTAGCCGGGCGGTGTGCAGAGCATGACGATGTCCACGCCGGAGTCGATCACCTTCTTGTAGGCCTCGAACCCGACGAAGTGGTTCTCCGGCGGCACCTGGATGCGGGACGGGACATCCTTCATCAGGTCTTCCATGGTCATGACCTTCGTCTGCCCGCCGCGCTGTACGGGGATGTTCTCGTAACGCTTCAGCCCGCGTCCTTCGCGCAGGTTGCGCAGGGAGCTTTCCAGCTTGTCCTCGAAAACGTCGGCCATGGCCACGAGTTCGACGTTCTCGTTGCCGACCAGCAGATCCGTCACGGCCTGCGTGCCGCGCCCGCCGCAGCCCACCAGCCCCGCGCGGAGCTTGCCGTCGGAAGCGGCGCGTGCGCCCGGAATGGAAACGGCGGCAGCGGCCGCCAGCATGTCCCTTCGAGTCAGTTCCTGCATGCTCGTTGAAACTCCTCGCACGGCACGATATCGAATCCGGCCGGCCAAAGACAAGCGCCGGCTCCCGTGCGGGCGGGAGCCGGCGCCTGGCGCGGAGCGGATCCACGATCCTCAGGGTTTGATGGCCTTGTCGGTGACGAAGTTGGTCCACTCCTCCCACCACTTCGTCTCGCCGGCGCCGCCGACGAAGCGCGCCGACTGATCGAAGAAGCCGTTGTCGGGGGGCTGGATCCAGTTGGCCCGGAACACCACCGAATCGAGTGCCGGCCGGAAATCGGGGTCATTCGCCTCGAAGGGACGACGCAACATCGGGTCGGCGACCAGAAACTGACGGCCCTGCCCGCGCTCGCCCTTGGCGAAGGCAGTGCTCGCTCCTGAGCGGACCTGGCCGTCAATCGTTGCAGAGGCACTGCTGGAGCCGAGGTTGTTGTTCCACAGCAGAATGCCGTTCATCTTGATGTTCCCGTTGTCGATTTGCGCCTCGGTGGCGGAGCCGTCAATGTGCAGGCCAGCGCTGTGGAAGCGCGTCACGATGGCATTGTTCACGGTGCCGCCGGAACCGCGCCGCAGGTAAATGCCCGGCGAGTTGGACTCGTCGAAACCGGGCTGTCCGGATCCGATGAACGTGACGTTGAACACGGTGGGCGTGGAAAGCGGCGTCGCAGCCTGATTGTACTCGCTGTTGTCACCCTCGATCCCGCGGTTGCCGGGGTTGTCGGGATCCTGGTAGAAGATGCCGTACTGAATGTTGCCCGTGTAGCCGAGCTGCCAGTCCAGGAAATCGTCGGCAGCAAGGCCTCCGATCAGGTAGCGGGCGTTCATGGTTCCGCCGAACCATTCAAAAGCGTCGTCCAGCCCGTAGCTGGTCTGCAGATATTCGGCCACAGTCTTCGTGCCGCAGCCGCCCCAGGTGATTGCGTTCACCTCGTTGTTCGGAGCGAAGGTCGATCCGGCGTATTCCACGCGCACATACCGAAGCGTGCCGCAGTCATGTTCCGGGTCGTTGCCGCCATAGCGCGAGTCGGGCGAATCGGGCAGGCCTTCAATGGTGAATTCCCCGCCGCTCACATTGACGGGGGCTCGTCCCAGCAGGATCAGACCGCCCCAGTCTCCGCGCCGGCGCTCGCCGGGAGGCAAGGCGGACGTCATGATGATCGGCCGGCTGCGCGTCCCTTCCGCCCGGATCTTTGCGGTGCGCGTGATGATGAGCGCGGAGGGAGGCTCGGAGCCCGGTTGGCCGATGATCACCGTGCCCGGATCAATAGTCAGCGTGGCGTTGCGGACGAAGACCAGGCCGTTCAGCCGGTACAGCTTGTCGTTGGTCAGACGGCGGTCCGAATCAATGTTTCCGCTGATGTCGACGATGTCGTTGATCACGACGAACTTGGCATAAAGCGTCTTCAGAACGCGCAGCCCGTTCCAGTCCCGGAATTCCATCACCAGCGTGTGCATTCCGGCCTCGTCCGGGGCGTTGAGCTTCCCGCCCAGGACTCCGTTCTCGCCGAGAAGGACCTGCCTTTCGACATCGCCAACGATCACCGGACGGAAATCTCCGGGAGCATTTCCAAAAATGTCCCTGGCTTCTTCTGTGAGGCCCGGCAAGTATTTTTTCGCGCCGGTCTGATTGTTCTGCAGGTAGGCAACCAGCGTGAACGGATATTTCTCGCCGTATGTCTTGACAGTCAACTTGAGCTCGATATCCTCGTTGACGCCATACCAGATCTTGTCGGTCCACATCCAGGCGGCGATGCCCGTCTCGTAGGACTGAGCTGCCGCCGCCCTTTCCAGCAGGACGCGGTCCGCCCCCGCGAATGGCGTAGCCGCGTAGGCTGCTGAAAGTAAACAAGTTGCAACGATGGATGTCCAGAACAGGCTTTTCCTCATCTTCCTTCCTTTCCTTCCTCTTGGTGCTGTGTGCGGCTCCTCTTCGGAGCGGGCCTCAGAAAATGTTCACGGCCAGGCCCACGGTGAACGTGCGCCCGAGCCGGAAGCTCCTTTGCGTAAATTCTCCTTGCGTCCAGTGATAGTGGTTGTTCGCAAGGTTTTCCCCGGTAAATCGGATGGAGTATTTGCCCGATTCGACCAGGTAAAAGCGGTAGCTGAAATCGATCAGCGTTAATGGCTCCTGATAGATGTCCGGCACACCGAAAGTGCCGACATCAGTGACGCGCCTGCCCACGAAGTTGTAATCCACACGGCTCTCCGAGCGCCAGCGGGGCTTTCGCCACTCAGCCAGCACGTTGAAGATGTGGCGGGATGTGCCGATGAGCGGGCGATTCGGATTGGTGAGGAGAATGGAATCTTGCGGCCGAATCCGGATGTTGGAGTCCACGAATGTGTAGTTGCCCCCGACAAAGAGTTCGCGCAGGCGAGGCGACAGGATGGAGAGCGTCGTCCTGCCTTCGATCTCGAAGCCGACGTTCCGCGCGCCGGCAGCGTTGATGAACGTCTGCCGCAAGTCGTTCGAGGGGAGGATGGTGACCTCGATCGGGTTGTCGAAGTCCTTGTGGAAGAAGCTGGCGGCGAGCAGGCGGTTGCCGCCGGGGAACCACTCCCAGCGGAGGTCCGTGTTCCGGACTTGCGCCCGCAGCAGGTTGGGGTTGCCCTGCGTGACGAAGCCGCCATACACGTTGTTGAAGTCAAAGGGCGACAGCTCGCGGAAGTCTGGGCGGGAGACCGTCTTCGAGAATCCTGCCCGAAGGTTTTGCCGGGGAGTCAACATGTAGGTGACGTTGATGCCTGGCATGGGGTCGCGGTTGACCAGAGAAGCCACCTGCGGCCTCGCACCCGGAACCAGCGGATCCAGAGTCGTCACCGTGATGTCGGCATCTTCGATCCTCACCCCGCCGGTGACTCGCCAGCGCGGTCCGAGATTGATATCCGCCATCACGTAGCCGGCGTAGATGTCCATGGAGGCGTCGTAGCGGTCTGTTGCGCGCGTGTATTCGAGGATCTGGAAGCCATCCGGCCGGATGTTGGAAGGCGCGAACAACTGATTGGAGGGCGCGAACAAATCGAGCGTGGTGGAACGGATCGGGACGAAGCGGAAGCGGCGCGCCTGGAAATTGCGGTCGCGGAAAGTTCCCCGGAAGCCCACAGTGAAAGCGCCGGTCAGCCAGCCCCGGTAAAACGGCTTCGACACTTCTCCCAGCGGTTCGTACAGCCTTTCTTTCAGGCCGTTGGAAAAGCGCATTCCCGAGCTGGAGAGGGCGGCGAACCGCCAGCGGCCATCGTCCAGTTGCCCGCGGATCACTTCGCGCATGTCGGGCTCGTCGCGCCGGGACTCGGCGGTCGTGAACTGCCAGCGGAAGTTCCAGTTGCCGCGATCGACGAGCGCATGCGTGCCTTCCACGCTGGTCGAGAGCAACGAACGCTCCACCCAGCGCAACCGCTGGGACCAGAGTGTGCTGTCGTTGCTGCCGTCGTAACCGCGGAACTCGCGCGCCTCCTTGTCGGCGTCGCGCGTCAGCGTGTTGCGCACGACTACCTTGTTGTTGGCGCTCAACTTGAAAGCGACATTCAGAACGCCGCCCAGCCGGATCGCCTCGTTGCCGGAATTGAAGTCCTCGTAGTTGGTGAAGACGAGCGGCCTGCCGCCGCCCATGCGGATGAAGCGCTGCTGCTCGATCAGGTTCTGGGGGCGGTTGGAGAAGGTCAGGGCCCCGACGACACCCACGCGCTTGAACGTGTTGCCCCCCACCAACGAGTAGCTTTGCTGCGGCCGCATCTGCTCGATGAACAACGGCTCCCAGTTGTTTGCGAACGCTCGCCCCAGCTCCTGCAACTGCGCGGCGGTGAAGCGTCCCGGGAACAGGCGCTCGCCGGCGGGGATGGCGGCAGGCAGAGCGCGGGTTCCGTCGTCAAATCCGAAGAAGTCCAGCCCCCCGCCCTGATAGGAGAGGAAGCGCTTCCTCGTGGTGGCCGAGTTGTATCCCATGGTCATGGAGACCTTCAGCACGGGCTGCGTGGGGAAATCCACGGTGGTCAGCTGCACGACCCCGGCGGAGAACTCGCCCGGGAGGTCCGGCGTATAACTCTTCACCACGCGGATGCTGTCGATCAACGCTGCAGGGAACAGGTCCAGCGGAACCACCCGCTTTTCCGGCTCCGTCGTGGGAATCAGCGAGTTGTTCAGCATGGTCGAGCTGTAGCGCTCTCCCAGCCCGCGCACGTAGACATAGCCGGAATCCACGACGGAGACGCCAGTCACCTTCTGCAGCGCGCCGGCTGCGTCAGATGCCACTGTCTGCCGGATCTCTTCGGCGGAGAGTCCGTCAGTTACGGTGGCTGCCAGTTTCCGCTCCTGAAGCATGGCTTCCGCCGTGGCCGCCACCGGTGTCACCGTTTCCTGCACATCCACCTTGGTCACTTGCGACCGCGTGGCCAGAACGACGGTGCCGTCCGTCGTCTCGCCGGGTTTGATCTCCACGGTTTCGATGACGGCATCCAGAAAGTTTTCCGCGCTGACCAGCACGCGATACCGTCCGGGCGGGAGTTCCACGCGGTATTTCCCGTAGCCGTCGCTCCGTAACCGCACAGGGGGTTCAGAGGCGATCGTGATGCTTGCGTTCGCTACCGGTTGTCCGTTGGATCCATCCAGCACGTCGCCTGCGAGGACTCCCTTGGGGGATTCCTGCGCAGAGACGCAGATACACGTGAATGAGCAACAGAAGAAGACTGTGAAAAGAGACTTCATGCCGTAGATTCGTTGGTCCACCCGAACCAGCAAATCACCGTCGCATGAAATTTCGATGACATCCGGTTCAAAGTTCTGTAAACCGGAAGCCCCGACTGCGGAAGAGGCCGATCCGCGGTCCCCCGCGGAGAACGGACCGAAGGGCAAAGAAAAGGCGCCGGCTCGGCGCCGGCGCCCGGGAATCAGGAAGGAAGAACTCTCAGTGCACCATGACGGGCACCGACGCCTCCAGATCCGACCACGCGATCTTCAGCACGCCCCGGTTGCCGCCCTGCGGCTCGATGGAGATCGTCAACTGCTCCACCGGCGAGGACAGCTTCCGCGCGGTCATCTTCACACGCCCGAGATCCTTGCTCTGATCATATTTGTAAGCGCCCCACTGATCCGCTTCCTTGTTGAGGATCAGCGTCCACTCCTTCTCGCCCGGAATGGTGAACAGCGAGTAGGAACCGGCGGGCACATGCAGCGACCCGATCATCAGGTCGGCTTCAGTGGTGATCTTCGTAGCCTCGTCTGCGCCCGTGCGCCAGATCTTGCCGAAGGGCGCCAGCGGCTCGGCCCAGACGTTGCGGCCTTTCACATACGGGCGGCCGTATTCGATCGTGATCTTCTTGCCGCCGATGGTGGCGGAGGTGGTTTCATGCGGGCTCACGCGCTGCTTCGGCTGCGCCCCGGCAGCGAGCGCTCCGGCGATAAGCAAAGACACTCCGAACAGGATTTGCCTGGACATGGTTGGGGAAGCTCCTCTCGCCACGAGTGTAGCAAAAGCGGATTCCTCGTCCTGCACGCCCGCCCCGAACATGGATACAATCAGAAACACGTGCGGCGTCTTTTGCGCCGCGCCGCAATCCTGCGCCCGCGCGCCAAGCGCGCCGGAGCGGCACGTGCAGAGAGGAATTGCCAATGGGTGAAGCGTTGGGAATGGTCGAGACCCGCGGGTTGGTGGCGATGATTGAGGCTGCCGACGCCATGGTGAAAGCCGCCAAGGTGACCCTGGTCGGCTGGGAGAAGATCGGGTCGGGTTACGTGACGGCGCTGGTGCGCGGAGATGTCGCTGCAGTGCGCGCCGCCACGGACGCAGGCGCCGCCGCCGCGCGCCGCGTGGGCGAGCTGGTCGCCGTCCATGTGATCCCGCGCCCGCATCCGAGCCTTGAAGACGTCCTGCCGATCGGCAAGTCGTCGAAGTAGGCTGCGCGCGGTCTGGCCGCCATGACGCTCGGGCGCGTCGTTGGCACTGTCGTCGCCACGCGGAAAGACCCGCGGCTGGAAGGGCACAAGCTTCTTCTGGTCAAACCGGTCAGTCCCGACGGCAAAGAGGAATCCGGCTACGTCGTCGCCGTCGACACGGTCAGCGCCGGCTTCCGCGAACTCGTCATCACCGTGTCCGGCAGCAGCGCCAGAATGGCGGAGGGCTGCAAGGACAAGCCCGTTGATTGCGTCATCGTCGGCATCGTCGATGGCGTGTCGCTCGACGAGGCGGGCTAGAAAGGCAGGCGCCGGTGCAACTGGGAAGGGTCATCGGGCGCGTCTGGGCCAGCGTCAAGAACCCCGGGCTCGAGGGGCAGCGCCTCCTCATCGTGCAGCCTGTTCTGCCCGATCTCACCCCTCATGGCAAGCCGCTGGTTTGCACGGATGCCACGGGTGCGGGCGCTGGCGAGCTGATCTACTGGGTTCGGGGCAGGGAAGCCACCTTTCCCTTCCTTCCGGGCGAAGTGGCCAGCGACGCCTGCATCGTCGGCATCGTCGACGAGATCCATCTGGGCAAGAAGCGGGAGGCGGCATGCTGATCGCGCGCGTGATCGGGGACCTCACCGCCACGCAGAAGCACCCCACGCACGAAGGGCGCAAGATCCTGCTGGTTCAGCCGCTGAATCTTGACGGCACCGACCGCGGCGCTCCCATGGTCGCCCTGGACAGCGTCGATGCGGGCATCCACGACAGAGTGCTAGTCACAACCGACGGCTACGCCGCCTTCACCGCTGTCGGCCACAAGCTCGCCCCGATCGACGCCGCCGTGATCGGAATCATCGATCACGTCGAGCTCGCCGCCCCGCCCTCAAACCCGCACCCGGCGCCGCCGGCTGCCTCCCCCGCGAAGAAGCAGCACAAGAAGCGCCAGCCCGATCAGCGCCAGGGCAATCTCGAAAGCCGCAAATGAACTGTGCAGCAGCTCGAAGCGGCGGCTCGCCTCTGCTATCCCGCCGGAGCGGAACTGCCGGGACGCGCTGATGATCGCGGGGATCAGATACAGCTTCTGAAACAGCGCCAGGACCAGCATTGCGGCAGCAAGCGAAAGCCGCCACCGGCCCACATCGGTGAAGAACAGCAGCGCCAACGCTACCGCCGCTCCATAGGCCACCTGCATCGTTCCCCACAAGGCGAACATCTGGTTGTTCGCTTCGCCGGCGTGGTACCTCAGGAGATCCCGCACAGCGTCCTGCCCGGCTCGCTTCAGGACCTCCGCATGCGCGGGCGAGGGGTGGCGAAACACCGTTTCGCCGGCGCGGAACACGGCAGGTGCGCCGAGCGCCACAAGCAGGATCCCCCCCAGCCATGCGCCCACGATCACCGCGCAAATGCGCCGGACGAGCCAGGAGGCTTCCGGAGAAATGCGGCTGTACTGCACGGCAGGCTGATCTGCGGCTTCATCCATCATTGCGAAAGCCAGTGACGGCCGATCCCCAAGTGTATCCGCCTGCGGTTGCCGCCGTCCAGCGATTCCCTCAGGATGCCTTGAGTTCCGTCCACAGCCGGTCCCGCAACCGCTGCGCCGCCGGCGGCAGCGGCTCGAGCCACTCGCCGCGGGCAAAGGTCTCCGCCGGGGGAAACAGCGTCTCCATCGCCCTCACCTCCGGCGGGAGGAAAGCCCGCGCCTCGCCGACGGTGGTGGCGGTGAACGTCTTCGCCGACACCTCGGCGGCCACCTCCGGCCGCAACAGGTAGTTCAGGAACTCGTGAGCCAGCTCTTTCCTTTTCGATTCGCGCAACACCACGCCGCAATCGGCATACAGCGCGAACCCTTCCTGCGGATACACGAACCGCAGATGCGGCGCGGCGCTGATTGCCTGCTGCGCTGTCGTCGCCCAGGTCTGGCAAGCCGCCAGTTCGCCCGCCACCATCAGGTCCCGCGCCTCCGCGTTCAGATACGCCCGCAGCAGCGGCTTCTGCCGCAGCGCCTCCTCATGCGCCCTGCGCAGATGCTCCGGCTGATGCGCGTTGAGCGGAAGCCCCAGCTTCTTCAGCGCCGCTCCGTAGACTTCCACCGGATCGTCGAGCATGGTGATGCGCCGCGCGAATCGCAAGTCCCACAAGTCGGCGTAGCGTTCCGGGGGCGGCGTCAGTTGCGGGTTCGCAAGAATTCCGCTCGACCCCCAGTACAGCGGCACGCACCATTGCAGCCCCGCATCCCAGGCGGGCGTCCGGAAATCCGTTTCCAGTCCCTCCAGCCGGGGAAGCCTTGCCTGCTGCAAGGGCGCCAGCAGCCCCAGCTTCCGCATCGGTCCGATGAAGTAGTTCGAAGGGAATGCCACGTCCCATCCCGAATTTCCGCTCAGGACGCGAGCCAGCATCTCCTCGTTCGACTCGTACGTGCCGAGCCGCACCTCCACGCCCGTCTCGCGCTCGAATCGCGGCAGGGTCTCCGGCGCAATGTAATTCGACCAGTGAAACACGTTGAGCCGCTGCCGCCCCGTGCGCAAGCAGCCTGCCAGCCCGCCGAGCGCCGGAAACACGAGCAGCGCCCTCCGCCTCACGCTTTCCTCCGGAGAGCCTCCGAGGCGAGGATTCCTGCCCCGAGCACTGCGGCAATCACTGTCGAGATCGCGTTCACCACCGGAGATCCGCCCCGCCGCGCCATCGCGTACAGCACCATCGGCAGGGTTTCCGTGTCCACGCCTGCCACCAGGGATGTGATCACGTAATCGTCAAAGGAAATCGTGAACGCCAGCAGCGCCGCCGAGATCACCGCCGGTATCAGCATCGGCAGAGTCACCCGCCGGAACGCCTCCCACTCGTGCGCTCCCAGGTCCATGGCGGCTTCTTCCAGCACCGCGTCCATCGTGCGCAGCCGCGCCAGCACCACCAGCGCCACGAACGCGAGGCAGAAGCCCGTGTGCGCAAGGATCACCGTGTGCATGCCCAGCTGCAGCCCTGCGTAGCGGAACAGCCACTGAAACAGCGCCAGCAGGCTCACGCCGGTGACGATCTCAGGAGTCACCAGCGACACAGTGAGCCCCGTCATCAGGAGCTTCGACCCGCGCTTCCACAACCCGTAAGCGCACAGCGTGCCCGCCGCGGTTGCCAGCGCCGTTGCCGCCGCGGCGATCCACAGGCTGTTGCCGGCAGACTCGATCAGCCGCGCGTCGCGCCACGCCTCCTCGTACCACCGCAGCGAAAACCCCTCCCACACGGTGAACCGCCCCGCGTTGAAGCTGAACAGCGCCAGCACAAGCAGAGGCGCGTGCAGGAACGCGTACAGCAGAGTGGCGCTCAGGATCAGCCAGCGTTTCAAAGCAGCGCCTCCTGGCTGCGCCTGGCCTCCAGCCAGAGCAGCACCAGCACAACGGCCATCAGCGCCAGAGACAGCGCCGCGCCGAAGGGCCAGTCCCGCGCGGAGGTGAACTGGTTCTGGATCAGCGTCCCTGCCAGGATCGTCTTCCCGCCGCCCAATAGATCCGGGATGAGATACGTTCCCAGGCAAGGGATGAATACCAGCAGCACGCCCGAGCGGATCCCCGGCGCCGCCAGCGGCAGCGTCACGCGCCAGAACGCCTGCCATTCGCGCGCGCCGAGGTCCGCCGCCGCTTCCAGCAGCTGCGGCTCCTGCCGCTCCAGCGCCGCATACAGCGGCAGCACCATGAACGGCAGGTGCGCGTAGACCAGCCCCAGAATCACCGCGCCCCAGTTGTAGAGCAGCGGCAGCGGCTCGCTGATGAGTCCGGCGCGCAAGAGCCAGGTGTTGATCAGACCCGTGTCGCGCAGCAGGAACATCCAGGCGTAAGTGCGGATCAGCAGGCTGGTCCAGAACGGCAGCATGACGAGCGCCAGCAGCAGGTTCTTCCACCGCCCGCTGCGCGTGATCGCCAGCGCCAGAGGGAACGCGAGCACCAGGCAAAGGACCGTCGAGACAGCGGCCACGAGGAAGGAGCGCGCCAGAATGCCCGCATAGAGCGGATCCGCGAGGCGCTGCCAGTTCTCCAGCGTCCATGGCGATACCACGCCGCCATAGGTGCCGCGGCTCCGGAACGCGTAGGTGGCGAGGATCGCGAAAGGAACCGCCACCGTCGCGATCAGCAGCGCGGCGGCCGGCGCCAGCGCCAGATTGCGGATGCGGTTCATGCGTCCGCTACCCGGATCTCGTCCTCCGCGCGCCAGCAAAGGAACACGGAGTCGCCCGGCTGATAGCCGAACTCGCCCGGGGCGATCTCGGCGGTGACCGCAGTTCCGTTCTCCAGCTCTGCTTCCAGATGCACGCAGTTGCCCAGGAAGAGCGAGGCCCGCACGCGCGCCTGCGCGGACTTGCGCCCGTCCGCCGGAAGCGTGCGCGCCACGCCCACCGCCTCCGGCCGCAGCCCGAAGCCGTTCATCCAGTTCACGGGGCCCAGGAAGGACGCCGCGAACTTCGTCTTCGGCCGCAGGTACAGCTCCTGCGGCGTGCCCAGCTGCTCGCAGCGCCCGCCGCGCAGCAGCGCGATGCGGTCCGAAAGCGACAGCGCCTCTTCCTTGTCATGCGTCACGAAGACGAACGTGATGCCCACGCGCCGCTGCAAGGCGCGCAGCTCCACCCGCACCTGCTTGCGGAGGTTGGGATCCAGAGCCGAGAGCGGCTCGTCCATCAGCAGCACCGCCGGCCTCAACACAAGCGACCGCGCCAGCGCGACGCGCTGCTTCTCGCCTCCCGAGAGCTCCCGCGGATAGCGGCCGAGCTTGCCGCCGAGCCCCAGCATCTCGACGCACTCCTCCACCGCTTTGCGCCCCTCGCCGTTGCGGTACTTCAGGCCGAACTCGATGTTCTCGCGCACCGTCATGTGCGGGAACAGCGCATAGCTCTGGAAGACGGTGCTGACGTTGCGCTCATAGGGGGGCAGCCCGTCCAGCCTGCGCCCGTCCAGCAGGATGCGTCCGCGGGTGGGCTGCTCGAAGCCGGCGATCAGGCGCAGCGTCGTGGTCTTGCCGCAGCCGGAAGGCCCCAGAAGTCCGAAGAACTCGCCGGGCGCGATCTCCAGCGACAGTCCGTCCAGCGCCGTGTGCCCGGGATATTGCTTGGCCAGCTCTTGCAGTTCCAGGTGCGCGCTCATCAGCGCTTCGTCATGATGATCTTAACTCAGCTCCTGCCCGCCGGCAGGCACAATGGTGACGGCCGTGCCCGCGGCCGTCACCATCAGCATTCCGCCTCCATGCGAGCCGGTGATGGTTTCATAATCCAGATCGACGCCGATCACCGCGTTGGCGCCCGCCGCGCGCGCCTCCTCGCACATTTCGCCGATCGCCAGCTCCTTCGCCTTCCGCAGTTCATTTTCGTAGGCGGCGCTGCGGCCGCCGACGATGTCGCGGATGCCGGCGAAAAAATCCTTGAAAATGTTCGCGCCCAGGATGGCTTCGCCGCTCACCAGACCGTGGTATTTCTCGATCCGCCATCCTTGCAACGTGTGCGCCGTCACGACGAGCATGGAGCCTCCGCTTCAGTAGGGAATCCGGTTCGCGCTTGCCAGCCACGCCTCGAACGGCTGACCCGCCTCTGCCAGCGCGATCCTCCGGCAAGGCAGCGCGCGCTGCTCTTCCGCCAGCGCGAACTGTTCGTAAAGAAAACTGTCGTCGAAGCCCGCCCGCGCGGCATCCTCTCGTCCGGCTGCGTAGTACAGCGCGTCCAGCCGCGCCCAGTAGATCGCCCCCAGGCACATGGGGCAGGGCTCGCAGGAAGAGTAAATGACCGCGCCGCGCAGGTCGAAGCGTCCCAGCTTCCGGCAAGCGGCGCGGATCGCCACCACCTCGGCGTGCGCGGTCGGGTCGAGGTCGGCCGTCACCCGGTTCACGCCCTCGGCGACGATTTCTCCCCCGACCGCGATCACCGCTCCAAAAGGACCGCCGCGCCCCTGCCCGGCGTTTTCCACGGCGAGCCGGATGGCGCGGCGGAGGAATTCTTCGTGCATTTCAGGCAGAGCCGGCCTCCACCCAATTATGCATGGAAACGGGCGGCCTTACACGGACCCGCCGGCGAACTGTTTGGAATACTCCTGAAGGCGGAAGCGCTCCTCGGCCTTGTTCCAGTTCACCACGTTCCACCAGTTGGCGATGTATTCGGCGCGGCGGTTCTGATACTTCAGGTAATATGCATGCTCCCAGACGTCCAGCCCGATGATGGGGAATTTGCCCTCCATCAGCGGATTGTCCTGGTTGGGGGTGGAGACGATCTCCAGCCCGCTCTGGCCGATGATCAGCCACGCCCAGCCGGAGCCAAACCGGCCCATCGCCGCGGCGGCGAACTTCTCCTTGAACTGGTTGAAATCGCCAAAGACCTTCTTGATCGCGGCGCCGAGCAGCCCGGAAGGCTCGCCGCCCTGCTTCGGCCCCATGATCTCCCAGAACAGGGAGTGGTTCCAGTGGCCGCCGCCGTTGTTGCGCACGGCGGTGCGGATCGATTCAGGGACGATGGCGAGGTTGTTGGCGAGCAGCTCCTCGATGCTCTTGTTGGCGAGCTCCGGCGCCGTGGCCAGCGCCTTGTTGACGTTGTCCACGTATGCGCCGTGGTGCTTGGTGTGGTGAATCTCCATCGTACGGGCGTCGATGTAAGGCTCGAGCGCGTCGTAGGCGTAAGGAAGCGGTGGCAGCGTAAACGGCATGGTTGTGTTGAAACTCCTCTCCCTATCCCAGATGAGTGATGCAGCCGTCAGGATGCGGCGTTCGCCGGGCAAAGTCCGCCCGGCCGCACATTCCCCATTGTAGGAAATGGCGCACGGCTTCGATCAAAGCGCCGCGCCCCCGGCGCGCTCGAATGCCTCTGCCAGCCGGAACAGCGCAGGCTCGCCAAAGTGCGGTCCGATCAGCTGCAATCCCACGGGCAGCCCCTCCGCCGTTTTGCCGCAGGGCACGCTCATCGCCGGCAGCCCGGCCAAAGAAGCCGTGATCGTGAAAATGTCGGACAGGTACATCTGCAGCGGATCGCTCAGCTTCTCGCCCAGCCGGAACGCCGGATAGGGGCTGACAGGAGCTGCGATCAGATCCACCTGCTCGAACGCCGCCAGAAAATCCCGGGTGATGAGCGTCCGCACCTGCTGCGCCTTCAGGTAATACGCGTCGTAATAGCCGGCGCTCAACACGTAGGTGCCGAGCATGATGCGGCGCTTGCACTCCGCGCCAAACCCCCGCCCGCGCGTCTGCTCGTACATCTCCTGCAGCGTCTCGGCTTGCGGCGAGCGCCAGGTGTAGCGCACTCCGTCATACCGGGCGAGGTTCGAACTCGCCTCCGCGGTGCAGACGATGTAGTAACAGGGAATCGCGTAAGGCGTGTGCGGCAGGCTGATCTCGCGCAGCCGGCATCCCAGCGATTCCAGCAGCGCCTTCGCCTTTTCCAGCTGCCCGGCCGTGCCGCCGCTCAACCCCTCGAAATACTCGCGCGGCAGGCCCACCGTCACGCCCCGCGCCTCGCCTGTCATTTCCTGCTCGTAGTCGGGCACGGGTGCGTGGGCGCTCGTCGAGTCGCGCTCGTCGCGCCCGGCCATCGCCTGCAGGATCCGCGCCGCGTCGCGCACGTTGCGGGCCATGGGGCCGATCCGGTCCAGCGACGAGGCGAACGCCACCAGTCCGTAGCGCGACACGCGCCCGTAAGTCGGGCTCAGCCCCACCACGCCGCAGAAGCTCGCCGGCTGCCGGATGCTCCCGCCCGTGTCGGAGCCGAGCGCCGCCACCACCGCGCCCTGCGCCACCGCCGCCGCCGATCCGCCCGAGCTTCCGCCCGGCACGCGGTCCGGCGCCACCGGGTTCCGCACGGGCCCGAACGCCGAGTTCTCGTTGGAAGATCCCATGGCGAACTCGTCGCAATTGGTCTTCCCGATCAGCACCGCCCCGGCGCGTTCCAGCCGCTCCACTGCCGTGGCATCGTATGGCGGCACGAAGCGCTCCAGCAGCCGGGATCCGCAGGTCGTGCGCACGCCCCGCGTGCAGATGTTGTCCTTCACCGCCAACGGCACGCCCGCCAGCGGCCCGGGATCCTCTCCCCGTTCGAGCGCCGCGTCCACGGCCTCGGCGGCACGCATCGCGCGCTCCTCGGACAGCAGCAACCATGCATTGCTGGCCTCGTTCTGCTGCCGCGCTGCGCGCAGGCACTCCTGCGCCAGCTCCCGCGCGCTGATGCGCCGCGCCCGCAGCGCCTCCTGAATCCCGCCAATGTTCAGCTGTGCGATCTCCATCCCGCCCGCCTCAACGCTCGATCACGCGCGGCACCTTGAAACAGCCTCCGCCGGAGGCCGGCGCGTTGGCCATGGCTTCCTCGTGCGGCAGCGGCTCCCGCGGCTCGTCTTCCCGGAGCGTGCTGTTTTCCTCCCCCGGGTATAGCACCTGCGCCATCGGCGGCACGCCGCTCGTGTCCAGCTCCCGCAGCTTGTCCATGTGCGCCAGGATCTCGTCCAAATCGTGCGTCATCCGCTGCACCTCCTCGGCGGAGAGCTCCAGATGCGCCAGGGCTGCCACGGAGCGTACTTCCTGCTCGGTGATCTTCACGATGCCAGGGCCTTTCGCTTCGATTTCAGGTACAGGCGGCGCAGGACCGGATCCTCGATCCGCGACGCCTCGTCGCCGGAGGCATGAAGACGGAAATCCCTCTCCGCCCCCTCGCTGCGCACGGGGCGCCGGGGAGCTCCCAGCCGGTAGCGGATTCCTGCCGGCGCGGCATCTCCCAGGGCACGGCGCAGATTGGCCAGAATCGGGCCGGTCAGCAGCTGCAGGTTGCGCAGCCACAACTCGTCGCCCGCTTCCACGATCAGCGTCTGCCCTTCCAGGGCCACGGCCCGCGTATGCCGCGCCGCCTTGGCGCCCACTGCCGCCGGCCATGCGGCCAGGACCAGCTCTTCCGCACTCAGGCAGCGCCGCGCCGTCTTCGACCTTGCCAGCACGCGTCCTGCGTGTTCCATCGCCCGACCCCGTGCAATTGTATCACGCACCCTGCCGGCGGCACGTCCGCACGGCCGCATGCTATGCTGCGTGGCCGATGATCGTGCTTGCCTCGCAATCGCCGCGCCGCAGCGAGTTGCTCGCTAATGCCGGCATCTCCTTCGTCGTCCGCCCGGCGGCGATCGAGGAGAAGCCCCGCGAGGGCGAGTCCCCGGAGCAATACGTGCTCCGCCTCGCCTGCGAGAAGGCGCAAGCCGTCCCCGCCGCGGACGAGGAGTTCGTGCTGGCTGCTGACACCACCGTCGTCGCCGATGGCCAGATCCTCGAAAAGCCGCGCTCGGCCGAGGACGCAGCGCGCATGCTGCGCCTGCTGCACGGGCGCGACCATCTCGTGCTCACCGGAGTCTGCCTGCGGCATGCCGGACGCCTCTGGTCCGCCGTGGAGCAGACGCGCGTGTGGTTCATCCCGCTCCGCGAGGAGGAGATCCTCGCCTACGCCAGCTCCGGCGAGCCGCTCGACAAGGCGGGCGGCTACGCCATCCAGGGGCTGGCGTCGCGCTTCGCCGAAAAGATCGAGGGCTGCTACTTCAACGTCGTCGGCTTGCCCGTCTCGCGCGTTTACCGGATGCTGCGCGCCGCCGGCTACAACTTCAACTACAACTTCAACGCCGGATAGCGAGCCCGCATCCACTCGAGGAACTCCGGCGGAACGTCCATCACCGACAGCCGCCCCTGCCGGATCAGCGCCCAGTCATTGAACTTCCCGCTCTCCTTGATCTCCCGCAGAGAAAGCGGCGGCGTCACCCAGCGCAGGAACTCCACGTCCGCCACCCAGGACTTCGGGTTCGACTCGTCCTGCCTGGGCGCGGAGACGATCTTCGCCAGCGCGACAATGCCGGGATCCTTCCCGCTGTGGTAGACGAGCGCCCGATCCCCGGTCTTCATCTGCCGGATGAAGCCGGCCGCCTGCGGATTCGTCACGCCGTCCCAGACGGTGCGGCGCTCCCGCTCGAGATCGGCTGCAGAATATGTGTCGGGATCTGTCTTCAGAAGGAAATACCTCATCCTTCCGGTTTGGATGCAGGCATGGAACTTCCGTTCCAGAACCGACGGCCTATGGCAGCAGTCCGCACGGGTAGAACCATAGGCATGGAACGGAACCGCGCAATTCCGGAAGGGAATTCGCCCGCCTCTCCTGTAGAATGTAAGTGCCGGTGTCTGGGAATTGCTTTGCCGGGGGCTTCTGCCCTGCCTGCATTTGGCGGCATTTCCCCAGGCCGTGCTCGGAGGGTTCAACATGATCACAGCCACGCGGCTCCGGAGGCGGTTGTACAGCCTCCTGGTCCTGGTTCTTCTCTCGCCTGTCATCCTCGCTGCGCAACCTCCGCAGGCGCCCGAGCCGCCGCAGGGGCCGGAGGCGCCGCGGCAGCGCCAGGATGCACCTTCCTATCAGGCGCCGGCTCCGGTGGATCCGAAGACCTACAAGATCGGAGTGGAAGACGTCCTGAACGTCCGCGTGTGGCGCGAGGCCGACCTGAGCGGCAATGTCGTCGTCCGTCCCGACGGCAAGATCACGCTTCCTCTGGCAGGCGATATCGAAGCCGCCGGCTTGACCCCGGAGGCTTTGTCAGCCAGGGTGGCCGAGGCGCTCAGCAAGTTTCTCACCAAGCCGGAAGTGATCGTCTCCGTCATCGACGTCCGCAGCAAGCGCTACTACGTCTCGGGCAACGTGCTGCGCTCCGGCCCGGTCCCGCTGGTGACTCCCACCACGGTCCTGCAGGCGCTCAGCGCGGCGGGTCTGGGCCAGTGGGCGAAGAAGAACAAGATCGTCATCATGCGCGGAACCGAGAGGCTGAAGTTCAACTACAACGAGGTCATTCGCGGCAAGAAGCTGGAGCAGAACATCTTCCTCCAGGACGGCGATCACATCTTCGTGCCCTGATTGCGGAGCAGCCCCATGCCAGCCTTGCCGGTTCCCAACATTCCCCAGGCCGTGGAACAGCCTCTCAGCATCCCGCGCAGGACGCTTGACTTCGAGGATTACATCGAGATCGCGCGAAGGCACCGCGCCTGGATTCTGGGGCCCGCCTTCCTCGGGCTCGTCCTCGGCGTCGTTACCGCGTACCTGTGGGAAGACTCCTACGTCGCGCGCGGCAAGATCCGCATCACGCCGCCGCAGGTGCCCGCGCGTCTGGTTCCCGCCAACGTGGGCGAGGAACTCACCGCGCGCATCAACGCCATCGCGCAGGAGATCATCACGCGGTCCAGCCTGCAGAACCTGATCCAGACCTACAACCTCTACCCCGAGGACCGCAAGCGCCTCCCCATGGAGGACGTCATCGACAAGATGCGCAAGGCGATCGGCATCGAAAACATCGAGTCCTACAACCGGGGAGGCTCCTCCCGCTTCCACGTCTTCACCGTCAGCTTCGTCTACTCCGACCGCCGTCTGGCCCAGAAGATCTGCGCCGACCTGATCGACCGCTTCACCAAGCAGAGCATCGAGAGCCGCCTCAACAGCTCCCGCCAGACCACGTTGTTTCTCTCCGATCAGTACGAGGCAGCCAAGCGGGAGCTCGACGAGCTGGACGCGCGCATCGCTGTGTTCCGGTCGAAGTACTTCGGCGAGCTGCCCGAGCAGGAGCAGATGGTAGTCTCCCGCCTCTCCACGATGGAGGCGTCGCTTCAGGCCACTGCCGGCCAGCTGAGCCGCGCCCAGCAGGACCGCTTGCAGCTGGAAGCCCAGCTGCGCGACCTGCGGGAACAGGCTGCCGCGCTCTCCCAGCCGCCGCCTCCGGAGACCGTCGAGGCTGCCGCCCGCAGCAACCCCAAGATCGCCGAGTTCCAGCGGGAAATCGAACGCGCGCGCAACTCGCTGCGCATCCTTCGGGAAAACTACACGGACTCCCACCCGGACGTCCGCCGCCTGGTGACGTTCATCGAAGGCCGGGAGGCGCAGTTGAAGGAGTTGCTCGAGGAGGAGAAAAAGGCCGCCGCTGCTTCCAGTGAGGGCGCGCCTTCCCGCTCCCTGTCTGCCGCCAATGCGGAGCGCCTGCGCGAAATCAATCGCGCCATCACCCGCATCCAGACGGCGCTCCAGGCCAAGGACATGGAGATTGACGATTACAACCGCCAGATCAACGAGCTGAAGAACCGCATCCGCGCCACGCAATCCAAGCTGGAATCGGGCGTGGCTGTCAGCCAGGAGTATCTCCAGCTTGTGCGGGACCGGGAACTCGCCGCGCGCCGCTACGAAGACCTGAGCCGCAAACTCCAGGACTCGAACATGGCCACCGATCTCGTCACCCGCGGGCAGAGCGAAACCATGGAAGTGCTGGAAACGCCCGTCATCCCGGAAGAACCCATTGCTCCGAACCGCCCGCTGATCATCGCCGTCGGTCTTGCCATCGGCGCCGCTGTCGGGATCGGCCTGGCGAGCTTCCGCGAGATTAAAGATACATCCCTGAAAAATCTCAAGGACGTCCGGGCTTACACGAAACTCACCGTGCTGGGCAGCATCCCGCTCCTGGAAAACGACTTTGTGGTCCGCCGCCGCCGGCGCATCGCCTGGCTCGCCTGGGCGGTCGCGCTGCTGGCGGGCATCCTGCTGATGGCAGGCGCCGTGCTGTACTACTACACCCAGAGAGGCTGATCCCGCCCTCAAGCGGATGCGCTTCAGGGCCGAGAAAAGAACAGAGACACATGAGCAGAGTTCACGACGCACTCCGAAAAGCCCAGCCCCCCAGCCCCGCGCCTCCGGCGGAGCAGACGCCTGCCGCACCCGTCGCCTCCCGGGTCGAAGAGCACATCCCGCCCGCGCCGTCCGATTTGCGCTCGCGCGTGCAGGTGGTGCCTTTCAACCCTGCTCCGGACGCTTCACTCCTGGATCCCGCCCGCCCCGGCGAGGCGCCTGCGGAGGAGTTCCGCAGCCTTCGCACGCGCCTGAACCACATTCAGTCGCTGCAACCGATCCACTCGCTGGTGATCACTTCTCCATCCCCCGCCGAGGGCAAGTCGTTCACCGCTGCCAATCTCGCCCTTGCGCAGGCGCAGCTGGAAAACAACTTCACCCTGCTGGCAGATTTCGACTTCCGCCGTCCCGTCGTTCACACGCTTTTCCAGCTCTCCCGCTCGCCGGGCATCACGGATTACTTGCAGGGCAAAGCGACACTCGAGCAGATCATTCGCCGCCTGGAGGGGACCAACCTCTTCGTGATGACAGCCGGCGAGGCGGTTCTGAACCCCCTCGAGCTGCTTAACCTGCCTGCTGCAAAGGCCCTCATCGAGGACCTGCCGGAGCATTTCAACTGGGTGATTCTCGACACGCCGCCCCTTCTGTTCGCCGCGGACGCCAACCTGCTGTCCACGATGGCGCATGCTCTCCTTCTCGTCGTGCGGATCGGCTCCACCACCATCGACTCCGTCACCCGCGCCATGAGCTCGCTGTGCCACAACAACATCCTCGGCATCGTGGTCAACGCCGCGCAGAAAAGCGAACTCTACAGCAAGTACACCTACTATCACTCGTATTACGCCGCTCCGGAAAGGTGAGATTCCCGGGCGCGGCGCCCGTGCCTCCTCATGCAGGTTGTTGATCTGCGTCCCCCGGACTTGCCGCCGCCGCCCGCGTGGGTGTTCCGCGTGCTGGCAGGCATCGACACCGGCGCCGTCGCCGGGCTGATCCTGCTTGTCTGGTTTGCCGTGCATTCCCGGCTGCTGCGCGAACCCTGGTGGGCGAAATTCAATCTGGCGGCCGCGCCCTTCTTCGGCGAGCGGATCTTCGTTATGGGGCCTGGCCTCGCCACGCTGGCGGGCGCCGCGCTTCTGTTTCTGCTCTTCTGCCTGCTTTCCGTGGCCTACTGCCTGCTGGCTTGCAGCCGCGGAGCGGTCCGGGCCTCTCTGCTGGCCGCCCTGTGGATGACGGCATGGCATGTTTTCGCGGACCGTTGGTTCTGGCCCCTGCTGGACTCCTCCGCGGGCGCCTGGTTCCCCTGGTCCGCCACTGTGCCGGCCCATGCTGCCATGGCGATCCTTCTGCTCCGCTGCCCTGCCCGCTACCGCCGCTTGCTGGCTTTGCTGGCGCCGGAGCCGGTGTCGGCGCAGCCTCCTGGCGAAGAGTCCACGGGTGCATCTCCCGGCATGGCAGACGTTTCCGCGGGCCAAGCCGAGACTCCGGCCGAGCCTCCCGCGCCGCCTGCGGCTGATTGTTGAGGAGCTGCGGTTTTGGCTAGAATGAAGTACTTGAGCCCGAGAGCTGGGTTCATCGGTGAAACGCCCGCGGCTTCCTTTACGTCACTGTCGCAGGCGTCAACGGAAAGGATCAACTCTGCGTAAAATGCCTTACAGGCGCTTCTGCCTGCGTGCTCTTTTTTTGTCCCAGCTCTGCTTCGGCTCCCTCTGGATCACCGCCACAGCCGGAGCTGCAGGATTGCAGCAGGCCGGGGCACAGACGCAGCCCGCTGCCGCCAAGCCGAAGAGCCCCTTTGAGGCCGTCCCTGCGGCCGAAACCGGGCAGCCGCCCGCCTCTCCCAAGCCGCCCCAGGCGAAGAAGCCCGGGCCCTTTGAAACCGTTCCCGAAGCGAAGGAGCCGGAGGCGCCCAAGCCCGTGGCGCCGGAAGCCGAAGCCCCCAAGCCGGGAGCCCCGGTCGTCGTGCCGGACGTCATCGAATACATCGAGTTCCGCGGCGCGCGGCGCATCCCGCAGGACACGCTCCGCGCCATGATCTTTTCCCGCAAAGGCGACCGCTTCGACCCGGAAGCCATCCACCGCGACTTCATGGCGCTGTGGAACACCGGCCGCTTCGATGACATCACCGTGGAGCGCGAGCCGGGCAAGACCGGATGGATCATCCGCTTCCTGCTCACCGAGCGCCGCGTCATCCGAACCATCAAATACGAGGGAGTGAAGTCGCTCACCGTTTCCGAGATCCTCGACCGCTTCAAGGAACGCCGCGTCGGGCTTGCCGTGGAGCAACAGTTCGACCAGGGCAAGATCCAGCGCGCCACCAACGTGCTGAAGGAATACCTCGCCGAGCGCGGGCGCCAGTTCGCCACCGTCACTCCCGTGGTCCGCCAGATTCCGCCCTCGTCGGTGGAGCTGACCTTCCGCGTCGAGGAAGGCCCCAAGGTCAAAGTGGGCAAGATCGAGATCCTCAACAACAAGGTCTTCGGCGACCGCGCTGTCCGCCGCGCCATGCGAAACCTGCGCCCCGTCGGCATCCCCTACAGCATCTTCCTGGAGAACCTGTTCGCCAAGACTTTCGACCAGGCCAAGCTGGATGAGGACAAGGAGCGCATCCGCTTCTTCTACTCCAACCACGGCTACTTCCTCGCGCGCGTCGTCGACAGCGAAGTCAAGCTCCGCGATTACCGCGGCCGCCTCTGGGTTCCCCCGTTCACGGCCACCAAGCCCGGCAAGAAGGCTGACATCCGTCTCGACATCGAGGAGGGGCTCCGGTACCGCATCCGCAACGTCAACTTCGTCGGCGTCAAGGCGCTGAAGACCCCCGAGATCTTCTTCAAGCCGCTGTTCGGCATGGGCCCCGGCGACGTCTTCAGCGTGGAGAAGCTCCAGAAGGGCATCAAGAACTTCCAGAAGTTCTACGGCGAGCTCGGCTACATCGACGCCGTGCCGGAGCCCGACTTCAACCCGCAGCCCAACGGGCAGATCGATCTCACCATCAACGTCGATGAAGGCAAGCAGTTCTTCGTCCGGCGCATCGACTTCCAGGGCAACACCACCACGCGCGACAAGGTCATCCGCCGCGAGCTGCTGCTCGATGAAGGCGACATGTACAACACGCGGCTCTGGGAGCTCAGCATCCTGCGCCTCAACCAGCTCGGCTATTTCGAGGCTCTGAAGGAAGAGGAAGCCGCCACCATCACGCGCGACACGAAGAACAGCACCGTGGACATCACGCTCAAGGTGAAGGAGCGCGGCAAGAACAGCGTCACCCTGAACGGCGGCGTCTCGGGGATCGCCGGCAGTTTCATCGGCTTCGGCTATGCCACCAACAACTTCCTCGGGCTCGGCGAGACGCTCTCGATCAGCGCCGAGTTGGGCGACCGCCTGCGCAACGTCACCTTCGGTTTTACCGAGCCCTACCTCTTCGACCGCCCCATCTCCGCCGGCTTCACCGTCTACACGCAGCGCTTCAATTACGACCAGGCTCGCGAGGTCTCCCTCTTCTCCGGCCGCAACCTCATCCCCCTGTATGAGGCCATCGGGCGCGAAAACCTTCTGAATTACGTCTCTAACGGCTGGGGCGGCACCGTGTTCGTCAGCTACCCGTTGCGGCGCATCTTCGCCCGGCTCAGCCTGACCTACGGCTACGACCGCTCCAACATCCGCGCTCTCAATACCTCTTCCAACAGCTATTTCCAGTTCTCGCAGTTCCTGAACTTCGAGGGGCCGAACTCGCTGTCCGGCATCGTCACCAGCCGGGTCATCCCCGCCTATACCTACAACACCGTCGACCATCCCATCACGCCGTCTCGAGGCAAGAGCTTCTTTGCCAGCGTGTCTTTCGCCGGCGGCCCCCTGGGCGGCAACGTCAACATGATCGAGCCCACCATCTCCGCCACCTGGTTCCGCCGCGGCTTCTCTCCGCGGCATGTGATCGGCGGACGCATTCTTGGCCGCCTGATCACCGGTTACGGCGGCAAGGTCGCCCCGCCCTTCAACCGCGTCTTCATGGGCGGAGAAAACGATGTCCGCGGCTTCGAGATCTGGAGCATCCTGCCCTTCGTTTACATCCCCAGTGAAGGCGCCGTGATCGTCCGCAATCCGGATGGAAGCGCGCGCCAGCAAAAGGTGATCGTCGACGGCAAGGTGCAAAACGTCGACGTCTATCAGACGATTCCCATCTACCAGCTCGTGCCCACAGGCGGCGACACCCAGGGCGTGGCCAACTTCGAGTACCGCATCCCCATCGTCGGCCCGCTCACGCTGGCCCTGTTTTTCGACGCCGGAGTCAACCGGATCAGCCTCCAGAACCAGCTCCGCCTGAACCCCGGGCGCAT
>JBBFLJ010000011.1:0-100176 GCA_037481575.1 Bryobacteraceae bacterium
TGGCGCGCCTTGGACTCGCGACTGCTCACCATCGAGTCCCGGGTGTTCCATCGGGCACCTCATTCCGGGCCGATCCCCGGAATGGCACGATATCCACGCAGACGGGCAAGCAGTGAGCAGGGAGTGCGAGATTCCAAGGCGTCCGGCACCGGGGTTGAGGGTCCGGAAATGGATGAGTACGTCTTTTTCGCAGCCAATCTTCTCAGCCACTTGCACGCGATTTGGTGTCTGTTTGGTGTCGAGTCAGGTGTCCCGAAGGCCGGAAAAATGGGCATTCGAGAGAAAATTGGCCTGATAATTTTGTCAAATCGGGTCAATCGCTTGTCGGCAACCCGCTGAAAAATTTGAGAGTTAGAGATGGCTTGACGGAGTGCCCCACCTTCGCCACCATCCCACAGTACGCTGCTCCCTTTTTGCATTGTCCCTTGTGGTGAAGCCGTTCTGGTGTCTGCGAGAACGCCAGTATCGACACGAAGCACCGGCCGAAAACCCTCGTCTTCGATCTGACACCTGGACAGGATCCGCCTTGCCGCCGGCCAACGGCGGTTGATGCGCCCTCCCGGTCGCAGTGCTCACTGACGGAACGGAACTTGCTTTTTCCGGCCAGGGGGACTTCCGGGCAGGCGCTGCACGAACACGTGCCGGATCACCCGGCAAATCCCGTGGCGGCGTTGGAGTGGGGATTTGGCGGCACAAATGGCGGAAAGAGTCGGATAGAATCCCTGCGCATTCCTCTCCCGGTCTCCGGGTGTTCCTTCAACTGCGAATTGTTTGCCGCCGCGGAAAGCTCTCCGGGGGGTTCGCGTGGAGGCACGCCTCTGTTGGCTCCCGGACCCGGGGAGGTCTGCCTCCCGTCTGGCAAACGCCGAATTTTGCTCTTGGCAAAACAGGGCATTCCGGGTTAGGATAAACACGATTCGGAGTCTCGAGAATCGTCATGACGACATTGCAGGGTGTGCTGGTTCTGACTGTGGTGGCGCTGGCGGCCGCGGTCTGGATTGCCTGGAGAATTCAAAGGGCATTGCAGGTGGAGGAAGCGGATTCCGCCTGGTGGGACAACTTTGACCCGGACAAATACAGCCCGCTGCTGTATTTGCTGGACTCGACGGAGCTGCAATTCCTGCGCACGCAGCACGGCTGCAACCGCCGCTTGCTCAGGAGCTTTCGCGCCGAACGCGCGAGAATCTGCCGCCAATTCCTGCGGGAAATGAAGGAGGACTTCCGCCGCCTTCAGGCCGTCGGGCAAGCCCTTGTGGTGGCCAACCGTTGCGCGGAGGATTTCCCCGAGGAGTTGTTCCGGCAGCGCGTCCGGTTCAGCATCGCCTGGTGGCGGATGCGGGTGGGGCTTGCCGCCTGGCAGCTGGGACTGCCGGAGCCGGATTCTTCCGCGCTGCTGGACTCCATGCAAGCCTCCGCCGCACGGGTGCGGATGGCGATTGTTCCCGCAGTCTGAAGCCTTTTCGCGCTTCCCGGCGGGCTGCGTGAGGGGCCCCGCATGAGTGCAGATCCGCTGGTGGTGCACCCGGACTGAGTCCTTGCGCGTGTGCGCGGGAGCAGGCAGGCGGGGAGTGGATGACCGCCGGATCAGCCGGCGAGCACGGGCAGCGCTCCCGCTTCGACGAGTCCGGATGGAGCGATGCCGCCAATCTGCAGGTCGAGGATGGCGCCTGCCGGGCGCGGACGCGCCAATTCCACAGAGAGGTAGTTGCCGGTCAACGCCTTGCCGTTGTCGAGCGTGACCGCGCTGAGGGTGCGGCCGACGAACCGGCGGCGGAAGGACAAATTCTTTTCCGCTGCCACGCGGCGCAGCAGGCGCGTCCGTTCCTTCCGCACCTCCCAGGGCACGCGCCTCTCCATGGCGGCTGCGGGCGTGCCCGGGCGCTCGGAGTAGGTGAAGACGTGGAGGTAGGTGAACGGCATGCGCGAGACGAATTGCAGCGTCTCCTCGAATTCGGCATCGGACTCGCCCGGGAAGCCTGTCATCACGTCGGCACCGAAGGCGGCATCGGGCATCAGGCGCGCAGCGCGCAACAGGCGGTCCTCATAGTGCCGCACGCGGTAGCGGCGCTTCATGCGCTTCAGCACCGCGTCCGAGCCCGATTGCAGCGGCATGTGGACGTGGGGCGCGATGCGATCCGACGATGCCATCAGTTCGAGCAGATCGTCGGACCAGTCCATTGGCTCGATGGAACTGATCCGGATGCGGCGCACCGGCGTTTCGGCGAGAATCCGCCGAAGAAGGTGGTGCAGCCTGCGGCCGGGCTCGAAGCCCCGTTCCCTGCCCCAACGGCCGAGGTTGATGCCGGTGAGAACGATCTCCGCGTAGCGCTCCGAGAGCTGCCGCACCTGCCGCAGAACTTCTTCCTCGGGCATGCTGCGGCTGGGCCCGCGCACCGCAGGGATGATGCAGAAGGCGCAGGGGTTGTTGCAGCCGTCCTGGATTTTCAGATTGGGCCGGGAGCGGTCGCCGGAGGCGTCCTCGACAGGCGCGGAGAGGAACGACGCCTGGCTGCGAATGTCGCCGGCCACGATTTCCCCGTGGTATTCCTCCCGCCCTTCGATCCGGTCGATGAGCTCCGCGATCCGGTCTTTATGCGTGTTTCCTACCACCAGAGCGACGCCCGGGACGCGCGCAAGTTCCTCCGGGGAGCGCTGGGCGTAGCAACCGGTGACGATGATGCGCGCGGAGGGGTTTTCCCGGTGCAGCCGGTGGATAGCTTTGCGGGCGTCCTCGTCCGCCGCCGCCGTGACCGTGCACGTGTTGACCACGACGAGATCCGCCAAGGCGCTTTCGGGGGCGGCTTCCAGGCCGCGAGCCCGCAAGAGCCCCTCGACCGCCGCTCCGTCGGCCTGCGAGGCGCGGCAGCCGAAGTTCTGGACGAAAAACCTCCTCACGTCTTCAGTTTATCAGCCGGCTGCCGGCGCCCTCTTCGAGCAACGGGGTATTGCTCGTCTGGAGAGGGATAGGGTGTTTTGGGGGGTGAAGTGAGGGGAGGATGGGGACGATAGTGAAGCAGTATGGCATCGGACCGGCTGCTGAGTCAGGAGGAGATCGACAATGTATTCCGGAACGTGAAGGGTCCGCGGAGCAAGGAGGACCCATCGCTCCGGGCGCAGGTGTACGATTTCCGGCGCCCGGACCGGATTGCGAAAGACCAGCTGCGGGCGATTCACCTGCTGCATGACAACTTTGCGCGCTCGCTGGCGTCGAGCCTCTCGGCTTATCTGCGCGCTTATGTGATGGTGAATCTGATCAGCGTGGAGCAGCTGTCGTTTCTGGAATTTTCCCAGTGCTTGCCGGCGCCCACGTGCATTGTCAGCCTGGGGATGAAGCCCTTTGACGGCAATTCGATCCTCGAAATGAACCCGCAGATGGTATTTCCGATTCTGGAAATGCTGCTGGGCGGGACGGGGAAAACGCCTCTGAAAGAGAACCGCGAGATTACGGAAATCGAGCGCTCGATTTTGACCGGAGTGTTTCGCATTATTCTGCATGACCTGCGGGAGGCGTGGTCGCCGATCTCGCAGATCAATTTCAGCATCGAGGCCTTCGAGACGGAGCCGCAGCTGCTGCAAATTCTCGCGCCGAACGAGGCCGTGGTGGCCATCGGCATCGAAATCCGGATCGGCGAGATTTCGGGGATGATGAACCTGGGCATCCCGTCGATCATCGTGAAGATGCTGCGGCAGAAGTTCGACCAGCAGTGGTCGGTGCGGAAGTCGGAGTCGACCGAGGAGGAGCAGGAGCGGATGTGGCGGCTGCTCCAGCCGGCGTTGCTGCGCTTTGACGCGCGTCTGACGGGGCCGTCGATGACGGTGGAGCAGATGCTGGAGCTGGAGGAGGGGGACATCCTGGATCTGGACTATCCGGTGCGGCAGCCTCTGGACCTGCTGGTGAACGGGACGCGGAAATATCTGGGGCGGGTCGGCACCAACGGGCGGAAGCGCGTCTTTCAGATCGAGACCGTGTTGATGGGGGAGTGATGGCGCGGGGGCCCATCATGCGGAGGCGAGCCACCAGAGGGCCAGCGCGGAGCGCAGCGTCCAAGCCGCGGTGCGAAGCCAGTGGGAGCGTACGAGGCGGCGGTGCAGGCCCGCGTCAAAACGCGAGGAGAGGCGCTCGTGGAGGGGGACCTGGACGGCGAAGGTGGAGATCCAGATCAGCGCAAGCAGGGCGGCGCCCGCGGCGGCCCAGAGCCTGGGCACAGCGGGAGAGGGATCCAGCAGGAGCCATGCCGCGAGGGCGGCCTCGGCGAGCATCAGCGGCGCCACGATCCATGTGGTCCGGCGGCGGTGCTGGAGCTCATAGGCGGGAAACGCGGCAGAAGGCACGGCCGCCATGAGGGGGTAGTGAACGATCTGGACGAACCACGACAGCCCGGTCATCCACAGGGTCGCGGCGGCATGACAGGCGAGCAACAGAGGCTTCATCGACGGATTCCTGAGCGAGGGCGAGAAATGCGAGCGGCGGCGCATGAACCCGGTTTTGCGGGGCGCCGCAAGGGTTGCTCCGGGAGCCGGGCCGCGGCGTCAGGCATGACGTGCGTCATCCGGCGGAAGCCGGTGCGCGGAGCGCCGCAAGGACGGCGTCAGCAGTAAGCCGCCCGCTTTCGAGCGCGCCCTGGATGGAGGGACTGGCAAGCCAGTCGCCGCAGGCGAAGAGGCCCGGAGAGATCTGACGGACTTCCGGCGGATGCACGGGGTGCATCACGGGCAAGCCGCGTTCGATGCGGTAGTGGCGCAGCAGACGCCATTCCTCGGCGACAGAGCCGAACCAGCGCCGCAGCTGGGAGCGCGCTGCCGAAATGAGGCTTCCGGGTTCGCGCATATCGAAACCGATGACGGTGGCCGAGATCAGATGCTCGCCCGGAGGAGCATAGCCGGGCGCCACATTGCTCATGACGGCCAGGTTTGTGATCGGGCCACGCCCGCCGCCGCTCAGGGCCAGGAGCGGCTCATCGTAGGGCGGCTCCTTGGCGGCGAAGTAGAAGCACCAGACGGAGTGCCAGGAAACGGGTTGTTCGAGGCGGAGGAGCCGGGCGGCCTCCGTGGCGTCGCAGGCCACAATGATGAAGCGAGCCGCCATCCGCTCCCCGCTCAGGAGCCGCACGGCGCCGGGCTCGACGGCTTCCACGGGCGCGTGGAGCCGCAGGCAGCCGGGCGGCAGCGCCGCCGCCATCTGCTTCGGGATGGCGCCCATGCCGTCGGCCGGCACAGCGGCATCGCCGGTGGCGAACATCCGGAACAGGAACTCGAACATTCGCGACGAGCCGGAGAGGGAGGTGTCCAGCATTGCGCCGCCGATCCATGGGCGGAAGAAGTAGTCGATGAAGCGCCGGGAGAAGCCCCTGGCGCGTAGCGCCGTGAGCACGGTGGTCTCCGGGCCGGAGAAGATCTCCTCGACGGGCTTGCGGATCAACTCCCGCCGGAGCCGCATCAGGCGCCAATAGTCGCTCCACCGCGGCACGGGCGACAGCAGCGTGGACCACAGAGAAGCCTTGTCGCGCCAGGGATCGCCCATCGGGTAGAAGCGCCCGTGGTACCGCACAAGCGCGCCGGGCGCGAAGGCATGGAGCCGCAGGGCGGAGTAATCGAGGACGGCACGAGCTTCCGGGTAGGCGGTCAGGAGGACCTGAAAGCCGCGGTCGAGCCGGAAACCGTCGACCTCGTCGGTGCGCACGCGCCCGCCCGGCGCATCGGAGGCCTCGAGAATCTGGAAATTCACGCCGGCCCGGGCGAGCCGCCGGGCGCAAGCGAGGCCGGCGAGCCCGGCGCCCACGATGACGGCATCGAGCTCAGACATCACGTCTTGGGGACTCCTCCCGGACGGCTGCGCGCGCTTCGCGCAGCTTCTTCAAGACAAGATACTCGGAAAGGTTCTCGGCAGTCAGCATTCCCACCAGCCGCTCGTCTTCAAACACGAGCGCGCAGTTGGTTCCGCCGGTGAGCGCGCCCGCGGCTTCGGAGAGGTCCATGTCCGGCGCGAGCCGGGGGAACTCGCGGTCCATGGCGGAGGCCACGTAGCCATCCGGGCCTTCGGCGGCGAGCGCCCGCAGGAGGCGGCCGCGGCTGAGCAGGCCGGTGACCCGCGGCCCGGCAAGGACCGGGAAGTCCTGCTGAGAGGTGGCCAACAGCAGCTCGGCGGCGTCGCGGATCGTGTCTCCATGACTGAGAGTGCGGAAGTCGGTCACCATGGCCTCGCGGACCTTCGCGCCCTGCATCAGCGCCTGCGCCGAGGCGGCCATGGCCTCCTGCATCGCACCGACGTAGATGAAAAGGGCCACGAACAGCAGCAGAAAGTTGGCCTGCAGAAGCCCCACGAGAGCCAGCAGGGCAGCGATGCCGGTTCCAATGCGCGCGGTCATTCGCGTGGCATCCTCGTAAGGGCGCTTCTCGGCCAGCAGCGAGCGCAGCACGCGCCCGCCATCCATCGGAAAGGCCGGGAGCAGATTGAATAGGGCGAGGAAGAGATTTGCCACGGCGAGCCTGCTGAGCAGATTCGAGTCGGTTGCCTGCCGCCAGTCTGCCGCAGAGACGCCCCCTCCCGTCCAGATGGCAGCGCCGAGCAGCGCCGCGCCCAGAAGGAAGTTGACCAGCGGTCCGGCGAATGCGACCCAGAACTCCTCGCTCGCTTTGGGCTGACGCTCGAGCCTCGCCAGACCGCCGACCGGGAGCATCACTATCTCGTGCGTGGCGATGCCGTAGCGGCGCGCCATCAGGGCATGGCCTGCTTCGTGAAGCAGAATGGACAGGAAAAGCCCCGTGACGAACAGCGCCGCGCCCGCCCAGGATTGCTTGCCGCCGGCGCTGAGCACGATGAGCCAGATCACCACAAGCCAGAAGGTGAAGTGGAAGCGCACGGGCACTCCGAAGACCGAGACCGAGCCAACGATGCCGGGCACGCGGCCTGCAGGACCCGCCGGAGGGTGAGGCGCGTTCATCCTGCTGTCATGATATCCGCAAGCCGGACGGGAGTCTGCGGCAGGCGCCCGGCTCAGATGTCGCTGAACTCGGGCGCGGCGTAATTGCGGCCGGTGACCAGGGCAAGGTAGTCGGGACGGTCTGCCGCGCTCTGGTGGCGGTAGCTGCGGATGATCTCGCCGTGGAAGAGGAGGAACACCCCGGGCATCTGGAACCCGTCGCCCATCAGCGGACCCACGCCGTGGCGGCCGAGGACGCCCGCCTGGAAACCGCGCCACCACACCTTCGGCCCAAGCACGTCGCCGAACCGGCCGCGGGGCAGTCCGAAGGCGCGGTACAAAGTACGTTCGGGGTCGCTGATCCGCTGCACGTCCTCGAGCCCGTACCGGGCGAAGAACTTCGAGGCCGCCTCCTCGGAACTCATGTGCACGAGCACGAGACGGGCGCCTTCTTTCTCGATCTTCTCCCGCATGGCGGCCAGATCCGCCAAGGCTTCGCGGCAGAAGGTGCAGCCCATATGGCGGAGAAACACGAGCAGCACAGGCGTCAGGCGGCTGAGTTCATCCAGCGACATGCCGAGGTTGGTCTTCCGCCGGAGCGCAAAACGCAGGACTTCCGGCGCGATCGTTCTGCGGCGCGCGAGGCTCGCTTCGTAGGCGCTTTGCAGGATGGCGAGGAGCGGGATGCACCACGCGGCCGTTTCCACTGCCACCCACCACCACATCAGCCCCGGCGCACGCCCGTGGAGGATGTCCCAGCCGATCCAGGCGCTGGTGCCCAATTTGCTAAGCACGCCCATGAGAACCACCGGCCAGTGGCGGTAGGCGTCGCGCGCCGCCAACAGGAAGCCCAATCCGAGCACGGCAAGCCAGACCGCCACCGCGTGCCAGCCCTCCACCATCAACGGGCTCGGCGGACCGGCGGCGCCCAGGCGCGCGTCCAGCCACTCCGACATGACGATCACGCCGGCGGAGGCGAACACATGGTACACTCCCGCCGCCAGCAGGACCCGGCGGGTCCAGGCGGGCGGGTGGATGGACGGACTGCTCATGCCTGTTCTATGGATGACGCCGCGGGCCGCGGGAGTCAGAAAGATGCGACGGAGGGGCGTTCATTCCTCCTCGAGGATGGCCACGTCCCAGGGGGCCAGCTTCAGGGCGGCCCCGGCGGCGACGCGGCGGCCGTCCAGCACGTCCACGGCCGAATCATAACTATACAAAAATGTTTGTTCCGCCGGGGAGTAGTTGAAGTAGAAGTGCAGGCGCTTGCCCCGCGCCTCAGCGTGTTTGACCCGCACCGGGGCGGGCAGCTTCTGGTCGGGCCCGGTAAGGCCGGCGCGCGTCAGAACGTCGAGCAGGACAGCGCGCTGCAGGGCGTCGCCGAGCACGGTGCCCTCGTAGGTGAAGGTGCCCTTGCCGAAAGAGTTGCGGGTGATGGCCGGGAAACGCCCGAAGAACGGGTGGTCGTAGAAGGCAAGCGGCTGGGCAGACTCCGGGATCAGGAATTCCGCCCACTCGGAGACCCGGTTCTCTTCCCCGGCGCGGAACGGATCGCCGCGCAGGGGGAGCGGCTCGCGAAGAGTGGAAAACTCCTGATACCGGAAGCCCGCGGCGGGACGCAGCGGGCCGGGCATCATGACGTGCCGGACGGTGTTGAACTCGTTGGTGAAGCCGCTCTTGAGCGATGCCACGACGTGGCCGCCGTTGCGGACGAACTCCACGATCTTCTGCAGCACCGCGTCCGGGGCGACGTACAGAGGCGGCACCAGGAGCACCTGATACCGTGACCAGTCCGATTCGGGCGTGACGAAGTCCACGCCGACGTTGAGGAGATACAGAGTGCGGTGGAACTGCCGCACGAAGGTCTGGTAGTTCACCCTGTCGCTGAAGGGCATGAACTGGATGCCGTGGTGGCTGTCGATGCTGAACAGCAGCGCCACGCGGTTGCGGCGCTCGAGGTTGGCGAGCCGCGGACCGACGCGCGCCAGCTCCTTTGCGGTGCGCGAGAACTCCTCGTAGACGCGGTTCGGCTCCAGATCGTGCGACAGGATGCCCTTCCAGTAGGTCTCCTGCCCGTAGTGAAGCGAGTGCCAGTGCCAGTAAGAGACCATGTTGGCGCCGTCGGCGATGTGGCCGTAGACGTTCAGGCGGAGCTGCCCGTCGTAGGGCGGGAACTGGCCTTTGGAGTCCCAGCCGATGGTCTGGGCGTTGGTCTCGGTGACGAGGAAATTGCCCATTTTCAGGGAGCGCGCCACGTCGCCGGTGAAGGTGGCCGAATGGCCGTCGAGCTTGTCCTGGACGTCGTAGTAGGGGTTGACGGCGGCGATGTCGAGGTGGCGAGCGATGTCCCACTGGTCGATATCCGTGTGGGCGCCGCCCGAAAAATCGTGCGTAATGAACTGGTCTTTTCGCTTGTATTCATTCACGATTTTCGCCTGCCAGGCGAGGAAATCGGTCACGCGGCCGCGCTGGAAGCGCTCCCATTCGAGCTTGTATCCGGGATTGAGAATGCCGTCCCGGGGCGGGAACTCGTCCCAGTCCTGCACGAGCTGACCCCAGTAGACAAATCCCCATGCGCGGTTCAGCACATCCACGCTGCGGTATTTCTTCTTCAGATACTCGACGAAGTTCTTCTGCACGAGCGGACCGGCGGCATTGTAGGGCGAGGTTTCATTGTCGATTTGATAGCCGATCACGGCGGGGTGGTCCTTGTACCGCGCGAGAATCCAACGGATGATCCGCTCGCAATAGTAGCGGTACGCCGGATGGGTAATGTCCATGTTCTGGCGGATTCCGTAAGTGGCCTTGCGCCCGTCGAGATGCGTGACGAGGATTTCGGGGTGCTTGTAGTACAGCCACGGCGGAATGGAATAGGTGGGCGTGCCGAGGATCACCTTGATGCCCGCCTTGTGCATGGCCTCCACGACGCGGTCGATGTAGGCGGGTTCAAACTGCCCGTCGCGGGGCTCCCAGCTCGACCAGGTCGATTCGCCGATGCGCACGACGGTGACGCCGGCCTTTTTCATGAGTTCGACGTCTTTTTCGAGTCTCTCCTCGGGCATGTACTCGTGGTAGTAAGCGGCGCCGTAGTAGACCGTGGGAAACCGCGGCACTTGCGCGAGTGCCGGAAAGAAGGCGGCGAGCCAGAGGATGTGCAAGCGCATACCGCGGCCGATTCTATCACCGGGCCGCGTTCACAGCAGCAGGGCGGCCAGCGCCGTCAGCGAGCCTGCCGCGGCGGACCCGGCGGGTCCGCTTCGGCGCGCTGCCAGAGCCGCCGCGAGAGACAGCGCCGTACCCAGGGCTTCGGTCGACAGCACAGGTGCGGGCGCGCCCGCCGCGGCGCGCAGCCCCAGAAATGCCATGCCGCCGGCGACAGCGCCTTTCCAGCCCCAGCGCCATGCGGCGAGGGCGGCGCAGGACATCAGGCAGGGGAAGTTCAGGCGCGAGTCGCCGGCCAGCTGCGCCAGCGAGAGCCAGAACAGCGGGATGGACGCCGCTCCGGCGAAGTGCAATCCGGGCTTCGGCAGAGACGGCGCGGGCCCGCGCCCGGTCCTCGGTCGTGGCGTGGATCTAGAACTCAAGCGCAATCATCTGATGCCCGTCCAGCACCGGCAGCCGGAAAACCGTGTACGCCTGCTCACGGCGCGTCTCGAGCGCCCGTCCTTCGGGCACGAGAGCGGCGCGGCGCACCGGGCGCGGCGTCTTGACGCGCACATCGATATTCGCCACCGGGATCACGTCCTCGATCACGTCGAACGCCTGCCCGCGCCGCTCCGGGATGTAGTGCAGCAGGTGCACGACCCAGCGGTTTTCCTGCGGCTGCTCGTTGACGGCGGCCAGCACGGAGCTCGGCGCGCGCACTTCCAGGACGGGATCGGGCAAGAGCCGGCGCAATGCGTTCGCCACCAGGCGCTTCACCCACAAAGGAGCATTCGCGTGATACTGCATGAACACGGGGTGCATGAAGTAAATGCAGCGCCCGTTCTGCACGATGCCCGGCCCGCCCGGCTTGCCTGAAGAGGGCGTGTGGCGGTGCGAGAAGAAGTGATCCCACGTGCGGTTGAAGTAGGGCACGTGCGTTCCCATCAGCACCTGCGCTCCGGGGCGCGGCTTCACAGACTTGCCGCGCATGTACATCACGAGCTCGGTGCGGGGCAGCCCTTCGGCGAGCGGTCCGTCGATCACGAGGAAGTCCGGGCTGAAGGGCGCGTCGCCGTCATAATCCAATCCCAGGCAATCGAGCGCGAACCGCCCGCCTTTGGGATCGAGCCCGGATTCGAATGACGCCAGCAGGCTGCCGCCGCGGGCGACGTAGTCTTCCAGCCGGCGCGCCAGTTCGGCGTCCACCTCGATCTTGTCGGGCAGCACCAGCACGCGGTAGCGCGAGTAGTCGCTTTTCGAGTCGAGCACGTCGAACTGCACCTTCGCCTCGGTGAGCATTCGCACGGCGCCGAAAGAGGAGGGCGGGATTTCGCGCCCTGGCCCGCGGTAGAACTCTTCGGGCGTCAGCACGCCGACATCGGCGATGGCCCGCGCGCCGCGGCACCAGGGCTCCTTGGCTTCCACTTGCCGGTAGACGGCTCCGATCAGATCATAGGTGGCCTCATCGAGCTTGCCCGAAGGGTGGAGCTGATCGCCCACGCTGCACTTGGCGCCGAGCGCCAGCATCTGGAAGCATTCATACTCGAGGGCGGCACGGTTCTTGAGCGAGTGGAAGTCGCCCCACGAGGTGTGGAACTTGCCGGTCATGCCGAGCGAGTCCAGCCCGAGGGTGCGCGTATAGCGGACTTTCAGGGGGAAGTCGAGGTAGCCCCAGCCGCCGCTTGGCAGGGATTCCAGCTCCCAATGCGTGAAGGCGGGCGCCATGCGGCGGTGGCGCGGGCCCACATGCCCGGCGTTGTAGAAAATGGTCGCGTCCTTGTGATACCGGCGCACCAGGGCGCTCATTTCGGCCTGCCAGTCGAGCATGGTCTGGTGCATGAAGCGCCAGCGCTGATCGGCATCGGCGGGATTGAGTCCCTTCTTGCGCATCAGCTCGCGGCAGTAGAAGCAGGCGCAGGGCGTGTCGTGGACGATGTCGAAGAAGAAGCCGTCCACGGGGAGCATCTCGCAGATCTCGGTGACGTGGCGGCGGAGGAACTCGCGGTAGGGCGTGTTGTAGCAGAGGCGGCGGTAAAAGCCGGCCTCGAAGACGGGCGTCCCCACCGGGGCGCCCTTCTCGTCGACGACCAGCCAGTCGGCGTGGCGCTGCGCGGTGTAGTGGTCCCACATGATGGTGACGTAGATGGGAACACGGATGCCGCGCTTGTGGCAGGCTTCGATCTGCTCGAGCAGGAGGTTGCGCTTCAGGTGCGGATGGCGCCGCTCGGGATTGGCCTTTGTGTCGTAGTAGATCCACCCGTGGTGGCAGCGCGCGAAGCAGGTGACGGAGTTGACCCGCGCACGCTCGAGCGTGCGGGCGAATTCGTCCGGGTCGAATTGGGCGGCGATGTCTTCCACGTGCTCGCTGGTGTGAAAGTCGAGATGCACCTGGCGGAAGCGCAAATCGTGGGCGCCGGGAGCGAGTTGGGAGGCACTCCAGGCGATGTTGGGAGCGGCAAGGGCGGAGGTGGACAGGAGAAGGCTTCTGCGGGTGAGTTCCGGCATGCGTGCCATTCTACCGCCGCGCTTCCGCTGCGTTCGATATACTCGCGGTCGATCTTCCCTCACGGAAAGGAAGCGAAGGAAATGGCCAAGTCCCGAAGAACGTTCCTTGCCGGCGCGGCGCTCGCTGCGCCGGCAGCAGCGCAGGCGCAGGAAAAGCCGCAGAAGAAGGTGCATTACCGCGGCGCGAAGCCGCAGAAGACGCCGCTGTTTTCCAGCGCTGTCTCGTACGGGAACCTGCTGTTCATCGCCGGCAAGGGCTGGCACAAGGGCGGAGACATCAAGGTGCAGACCGCCGGCGTGCTGGACGAGATTGAAGCCGAGCTGAAGAACGCGGGCTCGTCGATGGAGAAAGTGCTGAAGTGCAACGTGTATCTGAAGACGCTGGAGCACTACAAGCCAATGAACGAGGTTTTCCTGGGGCGGTTCGGCCCCGAGCCTCCGGTGCGCACGACTGTGGCAGTGGCGGACATTCCCGGAGACTCGCTGATCGAGATCGACGTGATCGCTTTCATCTGACTCCGCGAAGGAGGCTCTCGAGAGCCTCCGCCTCCTGCCGATTGGGCGAACATTCGCGTCGGGAGCGTGCTGTCGAGAGAGCGCGAGATGCGCGGCCCCGGCGCGAGCGCGGGGGGAATTGCGCTTTGCTCGGCCGCGGCGTGAGCACCGGAGCGACAGGGCAAAGCGCTCGGCCCCGGCGCAAGCGTCGCGGAATTGCGCGGCCTGCGCAGTTGCAATGCAAGGGCCTCGGGAACGGAGCAGGCAATGCGAGGGTCGTGCGAGCGGTGGACACTCCGGAGCTTTGCCGGTTGCGCTGCCACGCTCCCTCGCGGCCTTCTGGCCGGGTTCCCCCGGCGCTTGCGCCGGCGCCGCGCTGCTTGCGTGGCTGACTTACGACCTGAGCCAAGGCCGAGCCGACGCCTTCGCCGGCTGGATTGGACTGCTTCTCGGCTGGCTCGAACACTCGCCTCAGAGCTTTAGTGAGAGCGCTGCGCACGCGGCCCCCGGCGCTAGCGCCCGCGGAATTGTGTGGGCCAGGCTTCGCCGGCGCAGGGCTCGGGCAGGCGCGGCGGGGCAGCGGGCGTAGCCGGAACTCTCCGAGACAGATCAAACGATGACGAGGCTGGATTGCAACGGGACCACCGGGTGTCAACAACCCGCCGGGAAATTTTCGCGAGTGACCCGTTCGCGAAGGTGCCGGATCAGGCTGTCCCCATCGCTCGCGCGCTGCAGGTCAGAGGGGTTCGCGACGGCGTCCGCCGAGCGGCCTCAGCCGGAAGGTGCCGGATCAGGCTGTCCCCATCGAGCGGGAGAGGATCTCGCGGACGCGCCTGCCGACGATCTCGGCGTCGCCCTTCTGCATCATCCACACGGTGACGACGAGCGCCTCCTTGTTCGTCATCGGGCAGGCTTCAATCGAGGGGCGTCCTTCGCGCAGCAGCTTCATCACCTCGGGCGGCGTGATGCGCACCACGCTCTGGTCCCAGCGGATGCGCAGGTGCGGCGTGTGGTTGGCGATGGGCGGAACGTGCACGTCCGTGGTCACCGATTTCACCTTTCTCACCTCGCGCGCGATGACATCCACGCGCCGGTCCCACTCGCGCGCTTCGGCGGCGTGGTCCTTGCGCAGGTACATCTCGAGCGCCACGAGCATGCCGACCATCTCTTCCTTGTTGACCTTCATGCCGCGGGCGATCGAGTCGCTGTAGGGCGACGTATTGAGGCGCGCGGCCTCGATCAGATCCTTGCGCCCCAAGAGCAGCCCGGCGCTTTGCGGACCGCAGATGCCCTTGCCTCCGCTGAAGGTCACAAGGTCGAAGCCCATCTTCGTGTATTTCGTGAGGTTCTCCACGGGCGGCACGTCGGCAGCGGCGTCATTGAAGCTCGGAATGTTGTGCTTGCGGCACAGCGCGACGAACTCCTCCAGATGGATCTTGCCGCGCGGATCGGCGTCGTTGAAGAAGAGCGCCATGGCGGTGCGCTCGTTGACGGCGCGTTCGAACTCTTCCGCCGTCTCCACCTCCACCATGCGGATGCCCACGGCGCGCACGGCGTGGTCGTAGCCGTAGCGGTGGGACTTCTGGATGATGACCTCGCTCTTCATCCCGGTAAGGTCCGGGATGCGGCGGATCTTTTCCGGATCCTTGCCGGTGATGCAGGCTGCGGTGCCCACGGTAAGGGCGCCCGCCGCGCCGGAGGTGACCATCGCCGCCTCGCAGCCCAGCAGTTCGGCGATGCGCTTGCCCACGGCGTCCTGCAGCTCGTTCAGATTCACGTAGTGCTTCGAGGCGGCGCGCATGGCGTCGAGCACCTCGTCCGGCATCAGGGAAGCCGTGAGCATGGTGTAAGTGCCGGCGGCGTTGATGAACGTGCGCACGCCAAGCTCGGCGATCACGTCGCGGCGGCGGGGCGCCGCGAGCCCCGCGCGGCTGAACCAGGGAAGGCTGCCGAGTGCCCCCAGGAACGGTCTTCTGCCAAAGATCATGGCGGTCTCCTTCGCCCTCTATCCTCCCACCGCCGCGCCCGCCGCGCCACCGCTTCAGAGCGGCAGCCCGAAGTAGCGCTCGGCGTTCGCGTAGCAGATGCGCTTCACCATGCCTCCCACGAGGTCATAGTCCGCGGGAAGCAGCCCCTTTTCGATGTCCTCTCCGAGGAGGTTGCACAGCGTCCGGCGGAAATATTCGTGCCGCGGATAGGACATGAAGCTGCGGGAATCGGTCAGCATGCCGACGAAATGCCAGAGCAAGCCGCAGTTGGAGAGGGCGTTCAGCTGCCACTCCATGCCTTCCTTCTGATCGAGGAACCACCAGCCGCTGCCGAACTGGATTTTGCCCGGGATGGAGCCGTCCTGGAAGTTGCCGATCATGGTGGCGAAGGCGTAGTTCCACGCCGGATTGAGGTTGTAGAGGATCATCTTCGGCAGCGCGCCTTCGCTCTCCAGCAGGTCGAGGTAGGCGCCGAGGGCGTCCATTTGCGGCCAATCGCCGATGGAGTCGAAGCCGGTGTCCGGGCCGAGCTCGCGGAAGCGGCGGCTGTTGTTGTTGCGGCGCGCCATCAGGTGGAGCTGCTTGGTCCAGCCCTTTTCCGCGTCCAGGCGGCCGAAAAAGAGCATCAGGAAGGAGGCGAATTGCGCCTGGTCTTCGGGAGAAACGGGAATAAATGCCCGCGCTTTTTCGAAGATTTCGGACGCCTTTTCCTCGGAGCACGGATTGGCGAAGCAGACCGTGAGCCCGTGGTCGCTCAGGCGGCATCCGAGGGCATGGAAGTCGTCGTGCCGCTTCCGGAGCGCGTCGAGGAAGCTCCGGAAGTCGGCGATGTCGACGTTGGCGGCGGCGGCGAGGCGCCCGAGCCACGCGTTGAACACCTCCGGCTGATCCACCAGGAAAGCCCGGTCGGGGCGGTAGGTGGGGAACACGCGCGTCTTCAGCCCGGAAGCGGCGATCTGTTTGTGCCAGCGCAGATCGTCCGCAGGATCGTCGGTGGTGCACACGGCGCGCACGCGGAACTTCTCGAGGATGCCCCAGGCGCGGAGGCTCTCGCCCGCCAGCAAGGCGTTGGCCTGCTCCCAGATGCGCTCGGCGGATTTCTCGTCGAGCAGCTCCTCGATGCCGAAGTAGCGCTTCAGTTCGAGGTGCGTCCAGTGGTAGAGCGGGTTGCGCAGCGTGGCGGGAACGGTGCGCGCCCAGGCGAGGAATTTCTCCTTCGGGGACGCGCCGCCGGTAACATACTTCTCGGGCACGCCGTGGGCGCGCATGGCGCGCCACTTGTAGTGATCGCCCTCGAGCCAGATCTCGAAGAGGTTGGCGAAGCGCCGGTTTTCGGCGACGTCCTTCGGCGGGAGGTGGCAGTGGTAGTCGAGAATCGGCTCGTCTTTGGCGTATTCGTGATACAGGCGCCGGGCGGCGGGCGTCGACAGGAGAAAGTCCTCATGGATGAAAGCCATATGGGTGCACCTCGTCTGAAATGCCAGTATATCCCTCCCGGCGGCTGTTCATAATGGGAAGGTGAGTTCTGCGATGTCTTCCTCCGCAATCCCCGTTCAACCGAAGTTCGTGCCGGAGCTGGATCCCGGCTTTGTGCCTGCCTCGCTGTGGAACCGCGCTTTCCGGCGGCTGGCCGAACGGCAGCGCGCCGTGCCGCTGGTGCTCGCCGTGGAGCGCGCTGACGGGAGCGTCTCGCGCTACGAAACGGTGGCGCTTCCGGAAGGCTCCCCCGATTTCGCGCTGAACCTGCGTTACGCGGAACGGATCGTGAAGTTCCTGTTGTGGCAGCGCGGCGGGTGGAAGGTGTATGCGGGCGGCCCTGCCGCGATCGGGGAGCACCTCCGCGCGGTCTATTCGCCGGGCGGGGAGCGCGCCTTCGACCACGAGTTCATGGGCGGCGTCTACGAGCGGCCCTTCACTGTGGAGATCACTGCGCCGGACGAGGTGCCGCCGGCGCGCGAGACCTCGCGTCCGTTGGGGCGCCATCTGGACGGATGCCGCGTGGGGTTCGATCTCGGTGCAAGCGACCGCAAGGCGTCGGCGGTGATCGATGGCGAACCGGTCTTCAGCGAGGAGGTGCCGTGGGATCCGCGTCCGCAGACGGACCCGCGGTATCACTACGAGGGCATTCTGGACTCGATCCGCCGCGCAGCGGCGCACCTGCCGCGGCTGGACGCGGTGGGCGGCTCGGCGGCGGGCGTCTACATCAACAACCGCGTGCGGGTGGCCTCGTTGTTCCGCGGCGTGCCGAAGGATGTCTTTGACGCGCAGGTGGCGGACCTGTTCCTGCGAATCCGCGACGAGCTGGGCGTGCCGCTGGAGGTGGTCAACGACGGCGAGGTGACGGCGCTGGCAGGCTCGATGTCTCTGAATGACAATCCCGTGCTGGGAATCGCGATGGGCTCGAGCCTCGCTGCGGGCTACGCCGACCTGCATGGCAACATCACCGGGTGGTTGAACGAGCTGGCCTTTGCGCCCATCGATTACCGCGACGGCGCGCCGGTGGACGAGTGGAGCGGCGACGCCGGCTGCGGCGTGCAGTATTTCTCGCAGGTGGGGGCCAACCGCATCGCCACGCAGGCGGGGATCGAATTTGACCCGGCGATGCCGCTGCCGGAGCGGCTGGTGGAGCTGCAGCGCCGCATGCGCGAGGGCGATCCGCTGGTGCGGAAAGTCTACGAAACGATCGGCACGGAGCTGGGCTATGCCGTGGCGCATTATGCCGATTTCTACGACCTGAAGCACATTCTGGTGCTGGGGCGCGTGACCACGGGGCCCGGAGGCGACATCATGATCGAGCAGGCGCGGCGCGTGCTGGAAGCGGAGTTTCCGGAAGTGGCGGAGAAGGTGCGTCTGGCGCTGCCGGACGAGAAGAGCCGCCGTGTGGGGCAGTCCATCGCGGCGGCGAGCCTGCCGGTGATCGAAAAGAAATCCTGAGGAGATGGCGCATGCAGTTTCATAAAACAACTTCAGAGATTTATGTTCCGGACGGGGCGCCGCTGCCGCAGGCGCTGGCGCGCACGACGCGGCTGGGCATCGGCGCCCATCAGGACGACATCGAGATCATGGCGATGGAGGGGATCCTGGCCTGCTTCCAGAAGCCCGGGGAGTGGTTCTCCTGCGTGATCGTCACCGACGGCGCCGGCAGCGCGCGGGAGGGCGACTACGCCCACTACACCGACGAGGACATGATGCGCGTGCGGCGCGTGGAGCAGAAGAAGGCGGCGATGATCGGCGAGTACGGCGCCTGCGTCTTCCTCGACTACCCGAGCCGCGAGATCAAGGACGGGGCGAACCGCAATCCGGCGGAGGACCTGAGGCAGGTTCTGGAAGTGGCGCGTCCGGAGACCGTCTACACGCACAACCTCTGCGACAAGCACGACACGCACGTCGCCGTCGCCCTGCGCGCCATCGCCGCCATCCGCGCCCTGCCGCGGGAGCAGCGCCCGGCGCGGCTGCTCGGCTGCGAGGTATGGCGCGACCTGGACTGGCTGCCGGACGCGAAGAAGGTGGTGTTCGACGTCAGCGCTCACGAGAATCTCTCGGCGGCGCTGCTGGGCGTCTTCGATTCGCAGATCGCCGGAGGGAAGCGCTACGACCTGGCGACGCTGGGGCGGCGCCGCGCCAATGCTACTTATTTCCAGAGCCATTCGGTGGATCAGGCGCAGGCGATCATCTTCGGCATGGATCTGACGCCGTTGATCACCGATGACTCGATCGACCCGCTCGAGTTCGCCCTGGCGCACATCCGCGAGTTCGAGCAGGAGGTGGCGGCGCGCTTCGCCAAGCTGCGATAGAGCGGAGCGCGTCAGCGAGCCCGCCGGCTAGCGCGGGGCGTTGCCCGGCAACGAGACGGGCGGCGCCGAAAGCGGCGGCTGGAAGAAGGTGATGGTCCAGTCCGAGATGCCCTGAATGTACAGGCGGGATTTTTGCCCGGCCAGCGTGTCGGTTTCTCCCCGGTACAGGCCGATGACTTGCGGGTAGTATCCGGGGCGGAATCCGATGTCATCGCCGTCCATGAGTTTTGCGGGCTCGCTCCAGCGCATCGATTCCAGCGGGCCTTCGCTGAAGGAGATGTAAATGCCCTCCTGCGGCCAGCCGGGCGAGCAGCAGGAGCGGTTCAGCAGCATCACGTAGCGGCGCAGGTAGCTGTTGTAGTGGACGGCGGGCCCCCAGAAGGAATCCGTGTCGTCACGCTGCCAGGAGCGGCGCGCCGGGAAGATGGGGGTGCAGCGGCCGCCAAGGCCGGGCTCCTCCCACCGGCCCTCGAAATATTTCCAGACTTTCCCGGCCGGGGCGAGGCGGTCCTCCCAGGCGAGGCGCGCGGCGCAGATCCCCTGGCGTTCCACGGGGCCGGCATAATTGGTGAAGAAAAAGTAAAAATACTGCCGCTGGCGGTCCGGAACAACGGAGAAATCGCCGTGCCCTCCGGCGAAAAATCCGTTTTTCGCGGTGCAATCGACGGGATCGCCGGACTCCAGAATGATGCCGAGATCCTGAAAACTCCGGCCGTTGTCGACAGAAATGGCAGCGCCGATTTTCGGGCTGGTGAGGGGAACCGAGCCGCAGACGCCGCCGGGCTCGTGGTGATACCAGCCGAACAGCGCGTTGCCGGCGCGGTGCGCGGCCTCCATCCACAGGGGGGAATGCGCGACGGCGGTAACGTCGACGGGCTGGCTTTCGTACTCGGTGAACTGGTTGCCCGCCGTACTGATCATGAGGGGGGATCCGGTGGACGTGAAGACGTGGAAGGCGCCATCCGCCCAGAAGGCGGCGCTGTTTCCGTCCGGGCGGACAGGCAGTTCGAGCCGCGGGGCGCGGGTGATCTGCCAGGTTTGCCCCGGAAGAGGCCCGCAGGCGAGCAGGAGCAAGGCGGCGGCTGCCCGCAGGGCTTGAACGCACGTGCAAGAGCGCGAGTCTTTCATGGAAAGGCCCTGCACAGAATGACGGAAATCATGGCGGTGTGATTACAGGCAGGAGAAAGATTGCCCTGCAGCGGGGGCAAATGCGGGGTTTTGGGCGCGGAAAAAGCTCAGAGATTTCCCGGGCAAAGGGATCCGAAAGGGACGTGAGTGGAGGGGATCCGGGCCGGGCGCCCGGAGAAAAGCCTGACGCCCGGCCCGGGGAAACAGCCGGTCAGAAGTCGGCGCGGATGCCGAACTGGATCTGCCGGCGGTCGTCGCTGACGCCGGAGATCTGGCCGAACAGCGGGCTGGCCGGGTTGGTGTTGATGCCGCTCAGGCGGTGGCGGTTGAAGAGGTTGAGGAATTCGGCGCGGAACTGCACGCGGGTGCCTTCGCGCGGGACCCAGTTCTTCTGGAGGCTGGTGTCCTCGCTGTAGAAGGCGAAGCCGCGCAGCTGGTTGACGAGCCGCGGCGCGTTGCCGCGGGCATAGCGGTTGATCTTGACCGGATCGACCACCATCGATGTATTGATGTAGGTCTTCTCGGGCCGCGGCGTGTTCAGGTCGGTCATGTCGAACTTCTTCGGGTCGAAGTTCGGGTTGTAGAGCGGCTTGCCGTCGGTGATGAGGAACGGCCGGTTGGTGGCGAAGTTGGAGTTGGGGGTGCTGGTGGCGCCGAAGCCGATCGGCGTGCCGGAGGAGTAATTGCCGATGTACTGCAGCGTCCAGCCGCCGGCGATGAAGTCGAGCCACACGGGGATGTCCTTGCCGCGGGCGCGCGAGCGGCCGAAGGGGAGGTCATAGGAAGCGCCGACCTTCACGACGTGGCGCTGGTCGTACTCCATGACGCTCTTCTCGAGGCGCAGGTTGTAGTAGTCGAGCGGGCGGCCGGAGTTCTGGCCCCACGTGTCGCCGAAGGTGGAGCTCACGTTGCCCATGGTCTTGGAGAGCGTGTAGTTGGAGGTGAACTGGAGGCCGTGGGAGTAGCGCTTGTTCCACTGGATCTGCAGCGCCTGGTAGTTGGAGAATCCGAGCGGGACATTCCAGCTATAGAGGGCGCTCCAGTAGATGACGGTGGGATAGGGCGAGAGGGTCTGCCAGAGCGGGATCCACTCGCCGTCGTTGCCGTACGGGTAGCGGCCGCCGAGCTGCTTGACGGCGGCAGGGATCGAGGCATCGTTGTTGACCCAGTTGCCGAGCGTGTCGCCAAGGCTGAGCACCGAGTAGGGCAGCTGGAACGGCCGGCGGATTTCGTTGGCCAGAAGGCCGACGCTCTGGGTGCCGACGTAGCCGACGTCGATCACCATCTGTCCAGGCAGTTCGCGCTGCAGGTTGAAGTTCCACTGCATGGTGCAGCCGACGCGGCCGCCGTTGGGATCCCAGCTGACCGGGCCCCAGATGTATTTGGCCAGCGAGGGGTCGAGTTCGGCCTTGCGGATGACGCCGTTGTAGCCGTCGTCCCAGTTGAAGGCGGGCAGGTTCGGCGCCGGGCGCTGGACCTGGTTGGTCATGGTGAAGCCGGCCTTGTTGCCCCACGGGACGCCGGACCAGCCGTTGGGGATGCGCGGCGAGTAGAAGATGCCGAAGCCGGAGCGGATGGTCATCTTCGTGGCCTCGGGCAACTGGTAGGCGAAGCCGACGCGCGGGCCCCAGGTGGTCCAGAGGTTGTTGTCGTAGAACATGCGGCGGCCGATGCGGCCGGGGCCGGTTCCGGCGAACTCGACCGCGCCCTTGATGCCGTACTTCGGGTCGACGAGGTCGAGATTGAAGTTGTGCAGCCGGTCGTACTTCTCGGTGCCTTGCGGCTGGAAGTCCCAGCGGATGCCGAGGTTCAGGGTGAGCCTGCGGGAGACCTTCCAGTCGTCCTGGACGAACCAGCTGTACATGGGGAACTGGCTGCCGACGGGAACATCGATGTTGACGCTGGCGCTGGTGACCTGGCCGAGCAGCATGGAGGCGAATCCATGGCCGGTCTGGTTGAAGCCGGGCAGGCCGGTGACGTCGGCCGAGAAGTTGAACTGCCCGGGGCCGGCGTTGTTGCGCCAGTTGAGGCCGTTCCAGCGGTAGTCGAAGCCGAACTTGAAGGCGTGTTTGCCGCGCAGCCAGCTGAGGGTGTTGACGAACTGGTAGGCGGTGCCGGCGCCCATGTCATTGGCCTGATAGCCGAGGGTGGGGAAGCTGACGCGGTCGCCGGAGAGGCCGGTGATCTCGGGGAAGTTCATGTCCTGCCGGATTCCCTTGATGCCAAGGATCTGGGCGCCCGGCGTCTTGACGTGCTTGGAGGTGGACGGGTTGATCTGGCGGTTGTAGGCCACCAGCATGTGGTTCAGGATGGTCGGCGTGACCGTCCAGTCGTGGGCGATGCGGACGTAGTGGGAAGCCACCCACTGGAGCCGCGCGCGGCTCAAGGGCCCGCCGTTGGGATCATTGAAGTCCCACACGCCGCCCTGGTCGAGCAGCGTGCGCGGGCGGTCGACGAAGACGAAGGAGCCTGCGAGGCGCTGGTTGGAGTTGATCTGGAAGTCGCTCTTGGTGGAGAACTGGGTCTGCTCGAAGCCCGCCTGGTTGGAGACGGGGAAGAAGCTGTTGTTGAGCAGCGTGGGCAGGGCGGGCTTGTAGTGCTTTAGCATGAGGTCGCGCAGGTTCATCGACACCCTGGAGAAGCGGGACTGCGGGATGAGGTTGCCCGGGAACAGGTCGCGCACGACCTGCCCGCCCACCAGGCGGTAGCTGGCGGGGTCGTAGATGCCGCCGCGCGGCACGTCGCGGCCGAGGGCGTCCTTGCCGAGGATCTCGCCGGTGAGGTAGTTGCTGAAGTCGCCGTTCCACCAGGCTTCGGTGGGGACGGTGACGGTGGGCGAGCCGCCGCCGGCGAACTGCTCCTTGTACTTCTCGTAGGCGCTGTAGAAGAACCAGCGGTCCTTGCCATTGATCACCTTCGGAATCCAGACAGGACCGCCGAGCGAGGCCGCCCAGTTGTGGCGGCGGTCGAAGCGGCGCGGCCGGCCGTAGAAGTTGTTGGCGAAGGTGTTGGCATCGAAGCTTTCGTTATGCAGCTGGAACATTCCGCTGCCGTGGAACTGGTTGGTGCCGGACTTCATGACGAAGTTGAAGACGCCGCCGGCGGTGCGGGTGAACTCGGCGCTCATGCCGCTGGTCTGGATCTTGAACTCTTCCAGCGCCTCCATGGAGGGGCTGGACTCGCCCATGTGGCCGCTGATGTAGATGGTGGCGGAGGCGCCGTCGAGCACGACCTCCTTGGAGAACGACGGAGCGCCGTTGATGTGGCTGGTCCAGTTGTTGCCGCTGACGCCGGGCGTGAGTTTGAAGGCGAAATTTTCGGCATAGCGGCCGCCGCTGAAGCCGAGCGGGAGGTCGATGACCTGCCGCGTGCCGAGGACCTGGCCCACCTCGGGCGTTTCGGTCTGCAGCAGCGGGACTTCCGCAGTGACGGTGAGCGACTCGGTGGTGGCGCCCACCTCGAGGCGGACGTCCACGCGGACGACGTCCTGGATGCTGAGGCGGATGCCGTCGCGCACCACTTTCTTGAACCCGGGCGCTTCGAACTCGACCCGGTATTCGCCAATGGGCAGGTTGGGCGCGCGGAACTGCCCTGCCTCGTTGGTTTGCGTTTCCACCGCGAGATTCGTGGTGGTCTGGACGATGGTGACCTTGACCTGTGGTACGACGGCACCGCTCGGATCGGTGACGGTGCCGACGAGGGTGGCGCGGTCCTGTTGCGCCCAAGAGAAAGCGGACAACAGGAGGCCGCAGAGGAAGAAGCGCTGAAATGGACTCATCTTGGAACCTCTTCTGCGCAAATTCGTTGCAACTCCCAACCAGCGGCAGGGCGGACACGGCCGCTGCCGCGATGCGGCTTGCAGCGACTCGCAGGCCGCAATCGTTTACAGAATGTGTCCGGATGGAGAACGAGTCAAGGGGGGTTCTTGACAAACGGAGTTAAAAATCTTTCGGATTCCGCCCGGCTGGTTGCCAGGCGGGGGGCCAGAGGGGGCGCCGGCACAACCGGGCGGGCGGCGGCCGGAGGGCCGTATAATCAAGGCAGGGCTTTCCATGAAGCGAGCTTCTCTGGCGGCACTCGTGTTCTGGGGCGTTGCGGGCTGCCTGCCATGCCTCGGGCAGGCGCAGCAGGCGAAGCCTCCGATTCGATCCGAAGAGGCCTTCAGGAGTTCGGTGACGGAAGTCGTCGTGCCGGTGACGGTGACCGACGACAAGGGGCGGTTCGTTTCGAACCTCGAGGAGAAGGACTTCCTGCTTCTCGACGAGGGCGTGCCGCAGAAGATCACCTACTTCACGAGGGAGCGCAACCAGCCGGTGGTGATCGGCTACCTGATCGATCTGTCCAACCGCACGCGGCTGCACTGGGACAAGTTCCGGGAGGCGATCATCGAGCTGGTGGACGCCACCATGGAGCCGGACGGCAAGCCGGACAAACGCTTTTCGGGCTACCTGATCGGCTATTCGACGGAAGCCGAGCTGCTGGTGAACACGACCGACGACCCGGAGAAGATTATCGACCGGGTACGGAAGCTGAAGCCGGGCGGGTCCTCGGCGCTGTTTGACGCCGTGTACATGGCGTGCACGAGCCGCACGCTGGTGCAGGGCGAGCCGATCGAGCCGCGGCGGGTGATCGTCATCGTCGGCGACGGCACGGACACGAGCAGCCAAAAGACGCTGGAAGAAGTGGTGGAGATTGCGCAGCGCAACCTGGTGACCATCTACGGGGTGTCGACGGTGGCGTTCGGGTTCCACAGCTCGGGGGATGAAAACCTGCGGCGGCTGTGCGAGGCGACCGGGGGCAGGGTGGTGTATCCGCTCGAGAATGTGTATTCGGACGTGAGCGGCTATCTGTCGACGCCTTCTGACGAGGGCAACTACGCCCTGAAGGTGGGCACGGGCGGTTACGCGGCGGCGATCATGCGGGGCATCGTGAACGCGATCGCGGCGACGGCGGGCGAGATCACCACGCAGTACATTCTGCGATACGTGCCGTCGGATCTCGACACGCGGAAGCCGTTCCGCCGCATCGAGGTGCGCGTGAACCTGCCGAACGTGAAGGTGCGGGCGCGCGAGGGGTATTATCCGTTCACGCCGTGAGGGGGCCGCGCCGATAAGGCGGTAGGGAGATGGAGGCGGTAGGCACGCGCAGGGTCGAGTACAGGGTGCTGGAGGCCCTGGGCGAGAGGTGCGGCGTCGTGGTCTGCGATCCGGAGACCGATCAGTGCGCGTTCCGCTTCCGGGAGGATCTGGACGCGTTCGCGGGCGAGGAATCGGAGCTGCTGGCAGCGCTGCTCTATCAGCTGCGGATCTACGGGGAGGAGATGGGGGGCGGCGCGCTGCTGCGGTGGATGGACGAGAACTGCTCGAACTTCGTCCGCGTTTCCGAACCTGCGCAGGCGGTAGGGATTGAGCTGGAGCGCACAGCGCAGGCGCTGTACCGCAAGCACGTCTCATCGACCGTGCGCCGCTACGAAACGCACCTGCCGCTGATCCCAATTGAACTTGCGGCAGGGGGCTTCGGGCGCGACAAGGCGAAGGGCGTGGAAGAGTGGGTGGAGGCGCGCGTGCCCGGGCGGCGCAGGCTCACCGACGATCTCTTCGTGGTGCGCGTGCAAGGCCGCTCGATGGAGCCTGATATCCCCGACGGCTCGCTTTGCGTGTTCCGCTCGTATTACGGCGGTTCCCGCAGGAACGGCATTTACATCGTGCAGCGCATGGCCACGATGGAAGAGGGCGGCGAGTTCACGCTGAAACGCTACTCGAGCACGAAACGGGAGGATGGCGACAGCTGGCAACACGAGCGCATCACCATGCGTCCCGGGAATCCTGAATTCGAGGATTGGGACCTGCGCGAAGACGAGCAATACGTCACCATCGCCGAGTTCATTTGCGTGCTCGAGGACCCGGTAGAGGAATAAGTCCCTGCGCGCCGGCAGGCGTTGGGCGGGCGTCCGCTGATATATCATCGGAGCATGAACTCCGAGACCAGCCGCAGAAGTTTCCTTCAGTCGATCCCCGCCGCAGCAGCAGCCGCAAGTGCGGCAGCGGCGCCTTCCGCCTCCGCAGCCACGCCCGCCGGGGGCATCCGGCTTGGCATCGCGAGCTACTCATTCCGCGAGTTCAGCCGCCGGCTGTGCATCCGGTACACGAAAGAGCTGGGCATCTCTCTGCTCACGGTCAAGGAATTCCACGCGCTGTACCGTTCGACCCCTGAGGAGCTCGACCGCGCCCGGCGCGAGTTCGCCGCCGCCGGGCTGACGCTCACCGGAGGGGGCACGGTGTACATGCAGAAAGAAGACCCCGAGGACGTGAAGTTCTACTTCGAGTATGCGAAGCGTCTGGGGCTTCCGATGATGAACGTGGGCCCGACGGCGAAGACGCTGCCGATCATCGAGAAATTCGCGAAGGAATACGACATCAAGATCGCGGTGCACAACCACGGCCCCGAGGACAAGCACTTCCCTGCCCCGTCGGACGCTTTGAAGCTGATCAAGGACATGGACCCGCGCATGGGCGTCTGCGTGGACGTCGGGCACACGACGCGCACGGGCAAGGACGTGCTGGAGGAGATCGAAAAGGCGGGACCGCGCCTGCTGGACGTGCACATGAAAGACCTGCGCGATCTGAAGGAGGCCCGCAGCCAATGCGACGTCGGCGACGGGCAGATGCCGGTGCCGCAGATCTTCCGGCTGCTGATGAAGATGAACTACTCGGGCGTGGTTCATCTGGAGTACGAAATCAACGCCGAGAACCCGCTGCCGGGCATGCACCGCAGCTTCGCGTACATGCGCGGCGTGATCGCGGGGCTCACGGCGGCGTGAGCCCCGCGATCCGGCTTCGCATGGAAATCGCAAGCGTGGCGAGGGAGTGAAGGCGAAGGGGAGCTGATGCGACTTGCAGCGCCGCTGGAACACGCGCTTCGCTTGCGGGAGCGCCTGGGGAACGGGGAGATCGACGAGGCCGCCTACTGCGCCGAAATGCGCGCAGCGGATGTGGAGGACGCGCTGGCGGAGGAGTTCGAGGGCGAACGGCTGGCATCTCTGGGCAAGATAGCCGAGGCCGAGAAGCATTTTTGGCGCGCAGCGGACCTGGCTCCGTGGAGCCCGATGCCGTTCTTCTACCTCGCCACGCTTCTGGCGGACCGGGGGCAGGCCGGCAGCCCCGCGGAGCTGCTCCTTCTGCAGGCGTTCCACCTGATCCGGCTGGCGGATCAGGAAGAGCCCTGGGAAGACCGGACATTCGATCCGATCTCACGGCAGAGGCTCCGCTCGATGCTCAACCACCTGGGATTGCAGATGGACATCGGGGGGCTGGACGCACCAGGCCGGGCGGCGCTTGCTGGAGAGCTCTTGCTCGATGCGGGAACCAGCAGCGGAGATCCCGTCGATCCTCGGGTCCTGTTGCATCTGCTGCTGACCACACTGTTCCTCGAGGAGATGGACCGCGAAGACGTCGACAGGCTGCTGGCGGTGAAGGAGCAGGCGGCCCCATTGCTGGGCGCCATCCCGGACGGGTTCGCGGCGGGCCTGCTGGGGCGTTCCGCGATGACTGTCGCCGAGCGGGCGGCAGCGCTTCTGGGCGAGATGGGCGAAGTCCGTTTCCTGGGGAGTGTCCTTTCGGCTGCGAGCGCGTGGGACGACGGGGCGCCCGAGGCGGCTTTGTGGGCGATACGGCGGTGGATCGAAGGGGATCCGGCAGGTTTCGGCGAACAGTTGCGGCGCCTGGCGCCCCGCATCGAGACTTCGGATGTCGAATGGTTGGTGATGGCCCTGTCGAAGGCGCGGCGAGGGGAGCGGCTGGCGCCGGCGTGGGAAGCGGTCTACGAGGCAGGTTGCGCGACCGGGGCGCTGGCCGGGCCTGCAGGCGCCGGGCTGGCGATGAGTGCCCGAATCCTGTTCGGGAAGTCGGCGCCAGAACGGGCAGAAAGGGTCAGGCATCATTTCGAAAAATTCTGGAACCGCCGGGACCGGGACCTGGCGGAATCCCTTCTGGAGCCGAACGAGGACGCCGTGAAGGCCCTGCGAAGGCACATGCGGAAGGACCTGCCCGACGTGTACGAGATCTGCAATTACAGGAAGGAGCGGGAATTGGAGAATCCCGAGGAAGAAGACGTCGAGGCATCCACGGCCGAGGCCGCCGAAGCCAGGCTTCGCCGGACCGGCCGCAACGATCCTTGCTGGTGCGGCAGCGGAAAGAAATACAAGAAATGCCATCTGGAACAGGATCAGGCCGCCGCGCACAGAGGGAAGAGCGGACAGCAGGCGGCGCCCATCGGCGGGCCGTTTGCGGAAGTGCGGCGCGGCCTCGTGAAGCTGGCCGAGCGTTCCGTCAGCGGGGCGAGCAGACGGACGGCCCTAGAGGAGTTTTTCGGTTCCCGGAAAAATGTCGACGAGGACGATCTCCTCGCTTTCATGGATTGGCTGATCTTCGACTGGGAGCCGCTGCGGGGCGGCAAGAGGCTGATCGAGCAGTACCTGGAATCGGAGGGCCCGCGCCTGCCCTCGCCGGTGCGCTAGTCGCTGCAAACCTGGCCCCGGGCCGTCATGGATTTGTACGAGGTGCAGCGGGCAGAAGAGGGGAAGGGCGTCCATGTGCGGCACGAGGCGACCGGAGAGGAGATGTTCGTGCATGACGTCGCCTGTTCCCGGCAACTCGTGCGCGGGGACTACCTCTTCAGCCGCGTGGTTCGCGAGGAGGGGCGCCTCGCGTTCCACACCGTCGGCCTCCGTGTGCCACGGCCTTTGGCGGAGGATCTGACCCGGTGGATGCGGAAGGAGCAGCGCCGGCTTCGCCTGGAGAGGGAGGATTTTCTGCGGCGGTGCTGGCCTGCGATCCGTAAGGGTGTTCTGGAATACGCCGAGGAGAGCTGGAAACAACTGCGCCTGACGAACTCCGACGGCGAACCCTTCGAAGCGCACGAGGCGATTTACGCGGTCGAGCAGGAGGCGGCGCTGCGGGCGGCGCTGACCGGACATGCGGAAATCCATGAATCGGGCGAAGGGGAGTGGGTGTGGCTTCGGGGAAAGCCGGGAGAACCCGGCAACACGATTCTCGGGCATCTGGTCCTCTCGGAAGGGAGGTTGAGGCTGTCCTGCAATTCGCGGGAGCGCATCGCGAGAGGCAAGAGCCTCTTGCAAGAGGCGGCAGGCTCGAGCCTGGGCCACCTGGGCGACTCGATCACGCCACTAGAGGAGCTGAAACGGCGGGCTGCGGAGCGCAGCGGCGCAGAGAGGGAAGAGCGGATCCCGCCAGAGGTGGAAAAGGCGTTGATCGAACAAGCCCTCGAGAATCACTACAGGACGTGGCCTGACACTCCCCTGCCGGCGCTTGGAGGAAAGACGCCGCGCCAGGCAGTGCGGACTCCGGCGGGGAGGCGGAAAGTGGAGAGGTTGCTGATGGATTTCGAGAACGACGCCGAGCACGCCCGCTGCGCCGGTCGCCCGGCCTACGATTTCTCCCGCCTGCGGAGGGAACTCGGCCTCAGCTGAGGCTGGAGGCAGAGAACACCTGGGCGCGGAAGGCCCACAGCTTCGACTCCGGGTTGCGCCATGCGCCGGCGGGCAGGCCGGCCTTGCGCGAAAGGGCCTCGAGGAACCATTCGCGCGTGGCGTTATGCTCGCGCGCGACCTGCGGCAGCAGGAGTCCGCGCCTGCCCCAGCATTCCAGGAAGCCGCCGTGCTCGCCGGGGCGAAGCAGGTCGGGACGGGGCAGGCGCTTGAACGGCGTCAGGATGGAGATTTCGATTTCGAGATCCGGCGGCGCAGTGGTGCGAGTGGGGAAGCGCGGGTCGTGCAGGGCGGAAAGCGCCAGCTCTGGCACGGCAGCGCGGTAGGAATCCTCTTTCCCGATGCGCCCGATGCAGCCGAACAGCTCGCCGTTCTGGTGCAGGCTGACGAAGACGCCGCCACGGCGGTCGAGCGCTTCGAGCGGCGCTTCGCTTTCCACCGGGCGCTCGATGCCCCGTTCGCGCAGCTGTGCGAGCGTGGCTTCCGCGCTCGCGAGCAGTTCGCGCTGCGCGGCTTCGTCGAGATGAAAGGAACTCGCGGGGAAGTAGCCGAGTGCGGCGTAGCCGACCGAAAGCGAGTAGTCGCCGTTCTGGTCGCCGGTGGTGGCGTAATCGAGTTCCGCCTGGAAGATCTCCTCGCCGCCGAGCAGTCCGAGGATTTCGAGCAGGAGGCTCACGGGCGCGACACCGCAGGTAGTGGAGCCGGTGCGGCGCAGCTCGGAGAGGAAGAAAGACGGATCGAGGCTGGAGGCGGCATCGATCACTTCGCGGTCCAGCGCATGGAGGTTGGCCGGGGTTTCGGCGTCGAGCGGGAAGGGCGTGAAGCCGAAGCGGCGGCCGTAATGGGTGAGATCGGTACTGGCCAGCAGAACGTCGCCCGGGCGCAGGGCATCCACGATGCGCCGCGCGGCGGCAGAGCGGATGCGTTCGGAGGCGGAGCCGATGTAGAGCGGCGCGACGGGAACGCCCGGCAGGAGGCGCTGGGCAAGCGGCAGCTGGATCTCGAGCGAATGGTCGCAGGCGTGCGAGGGAGGCAGCGCGGCGAAGTCGAAGCCGGAGCAGTCCACGGGCACGCGGCCGAGCGGCGTGTCGTAGGCTGCGAGGCGCGGCATGACCGGCTCCGGCGGCCCGCCGGAGTGGAGAAAGCCGAGCATGACGACGCGGGAGGGCCGGGCGGCGGCGAGGCAGCGCCACGCGGCGGCGGCGATGTGGCCGGAGTAGGCCAGCCCGGCATGGGGCGCGACGGCGGCCACGGCGGCGGGCGGAAGCGCCGGACCAATCCGGGCTTCCGATGTTTCGAACAATTCGTCGAGCAATTGTTCCAGCTCGGCGGCGCCGGCCGGGTACCAGGTTCCGGCGAAGGGCGTGGCAAAGGCCGTGCTCATGTCTCCTCCTTTTCCGCCGCGCGGGCGGGAGGCTCCCAGAATCCGGGCACCAGCGCCGCGCAGCGCGGGCAGCGCCCGCCGGGGGCCAGCCGGTTGGAGAGCACGCGGAAGCCGTAGCGCTCGATGAGCGTGGTTCCGCATTGCCAGCAACGGGTGTCCTCCCAGCCGCCGGTGCGCCCTGCGAGGTTGCCCGCGTAGACGTAGCGCAGCCCGGCGTCCTGTCCGGCGCGGACGGCGCGCATCAGTTCCTCGACGCTGGTGGGGGGCGGATCCGTCATCTTGTAGTCGGGATGGAAGGCGGTGACATGCCAGGGGATGTCGGGTGAGATCGAGGCGAGGAAGCGGGCGATGTCTTCCAGCTCCTCGCGGGAGTCGTTCAGCCCGGGCACCACCAGCGTCACGACTTCCAGCCAGAAGCCCATTTCATGGATGCGGCGGATGGAGTCGAGCACAGGCTCAAGCCGCCCGCCGAGCTTGCGGTAGGTCGAATCGCGGAACGACTTCAGGTCGACCTTGAACAGGTCGAGCCACGGGCGGAGATAGGCGAGCACCTCGGGCGTGGCGTTGCCGTTGGACACGAAGCCGGTGACGAGCCCGTGCTTTTTCGCCTCGCGGAAGACTTCCACGGCCCACTCGGCGGTGATCAACGGCTCGTTGTAGGTGCTGACGACGCAGCGCGAGCCGCTCACGAGCGCCTGCTGGACGATCTCGGCGGCGCGGATGGGCTGGAAATAGAGGTCCGCGCGCGGATCGCGCAGCGCCTGCGAGCTGAGCCAGTTCTGGCAGTAGTCGCAGTGCAGGTCGCAGCCGAGCATGCCGAAGCTGAGGGCGCGCGAACCGGGCAAGGCGTGAAAGAAGGGCTTCTTTTCGATCGGGTCGACGTGGAGCGCGTTGACGTAGCCGTAGGGCGCCATCAGCCGCCCGTTGTCGTTGAAACGCACCTTGCAGACGCCCGGCAGTCCGGGGAAGATCGGGCAGCGGTGGCCGCAGGCCAGGCAACGGATGCGGCCGTCGCCGAGCGGCTCGACGAGCGGCGACTCCCGCACATGCCGGGCGAGTTCTTCCGCAAGCGTCATCGCCGTGTGCCGCTTTTATTGTAGGCTGCGCGCCGCGCGGGAGGAAGGCAATTCTGGAGCAGGCGGGGCGACGGGCGGCAAAAAGCAAGGCCACCCGCGAGGGTGGCCTTGCCGGGATGGGGCGCCGAAGATGGGCGGGCGCGGATCAGCGCCGCGAGCCGCGGTTGGGGCCGCCGCGCTGCGGCTGGCGGGCCGGCTCGGTCTTGCGCGGCGCTGCCTCTGCGGCTTCGGGGGCGCGGGGAGGAAGGCCCATCTTTTCCCGCTGCTCGCGCAGCACGGCGCGGCGGCTGAGCTTGATGCGGTTGCCTTCGAGGGCGAGGACCTTGACCAGAACCTGGTCGCCCTCGTTCAGCTCGTCGCGCACGTTCTTGACGCGGTTCTCGCTGATTTCGGAGATGTGGAGCAAGCCGTCGGTGCCGGGGAAGATCTCGACGAAGGCGCCGAAGTCGGCGATGCGGACGACCTTGCCGAGATAGGTCTTGCCCACCTCGGCGACGGCGGCGATCTCGGAGATCATCTTCAGCGCGCGGGCGGCGGAGTCGCCGTCGGAGGCGAAGACGTTCACGGTGCCGTCGTCGTGGACGTCGATCTTGACGCCCGTCTGGTCGATGATGCCGCGGATGACCTTGCCGCCCGGTCCGATGATCTCGCGGATCTTCTCGGTGGGCACGGTGATGGTGTAGATGCGCGGAGCGTAGGGGCTGAGATCGGGGCGCGGCGCAGAGATCACCTCGTCCATCTTGTCAAGGATGAACAGCCTTCCGCGGCGCGCCTGCTCGAGCGCCTCGCGCATGATCTGCGGGCTGACGTTCTGGACCTTGATGTCCATCTGCAGGGCGGTGATGCCGTTGCGCGTGCCGGCGACCTTGAAGTCCATGTCGCCGTAGTGGTCCTCGGCGCCGGCGATGTCGGTGAGGATGGCGTATTTCTCGCCGTCGGTGACGAGCCCCATGGCGATGCCCGCGACGGGCGCCTTGATCTTCACGCCGGCATCCATCAGCGAAAGGCTGGCGCCGCAGACGGTGGCCATCGAGGACGAGCCGTTGGATTCCAGGATGTCGCTGACGATGCGGAGCGTGTAGGGGAACTCGCTCTCGGGCGGAATCATCGGGGCGATGGCGCGCTCGGCAAGGGCGCCGTGGCCGATTTCGCGCCGCCCGGGGCCGCGCATGAAGCCCACCTCGCCCACCGAGAACGGCGGGAAGTTGTAATGGAGCATCAGGCGCTTGGAGGTCTCCAGCAGGTTGAGGGTCTCCAGCCGCTGCTCGTCTTCCTTGGTGCCGAGCGTGGTGGTGACCAGAGCCTGCGTTTCGCCGCGTGTGAACAGGGCCGAGCCGTGCACGCGCGGCAGCACGCCCACCTCGATGGTGATGGGGCGGATCTCGTCGAAGGCGCGGCGGTCCGGGCGCTGCCGCAGCTCGAGCATCTCGTAGCGGAAGATCCGCTCGCGCAGCAGCTCGAAGCAGGCAGCCGCCTCAAGCTGGTCGGCTTCTTCGGTGAAGGCGGCGATGGCTTCCTTTTCGAGCGCCTCGATGCGGGCGTAGCTCTCCGTCTTGCCGTATTTCTGCGTGTTCAGAGCATCGGAGAGGCGCTCGCCGACCAGCTGTTCGACCTTGGCGTAGATCTCCTCGTTGCGTTTGGGCGGAGTGAACTCGCGCTTGGGTTTGCCGGCGAGGCGGACCAGTTCGCGGATGCCGCTGTTGATCTTCTTGCAGCATTCGAAGGCGTAGTCGATGGCTGCCAGCACCTCATCTTCGGTAGCCTCGTTGGCGCCCGCCTCCACCATGACGATGCCCTGATCGGTGGCGGCCACGACGATGTTGATCTTCGACTGGCTCTGCTGCTCGTAAGAGGGGAACGGGATGTAGTTGTCGCCGACGAGGCAGACGCGCACGCCGCTGACGATGTGATCGAAGGGGATGTCCGAGATGGCCAGAGCCGCGCCGGAGCCGACGATGGCCATGGCCGAAGGGTCTGTATCCGGGGCGGCGGACAGCACCAGGCTGATGATCTGCGTTTCGCAGGTGTAGCCTTCGGGGAACAGCGGGCGCAGCGGGCGGTCGACGAGGCGGGCGGTCAGGATCTCGCGGTCGCTGGGGCGGCCTTCACGTTTCAGATATCCGCCCGGGATGCGCCCGGCGGCATAGGTGTACTCGCGGTAATCGACAGTCAGGGGGAAGAAAGCGGCGTTGGGCTTCGGTTCAGTGTTCGAGCAGGCCGAGCTGAGAACGACGGTGTCTCCGATAGTGACGACAACGGCGCCATGCGCCTGTTTGGCCATGCGGCCGGTTTCCAGGATTAAGGTTCGACCATCGAGGTCGACTTGTACGGTGTGTTTCATTTCAGTGAGTCTCCTCGTTCCGGCGCGCCAGATGTGCCGGAACCGTTGCTGCTTGCGTCAATGGGAACTTGCGAGGGAGGGCCCGGAGCTGGCCGGGAGAGGGCCGGAAGGAGGAATGCCGCGGAACCGTCAGGGGTGCAGGCACACCGCAGGCGAGAGGTGGAAACGGGCCGTCTGCGGCGTGCCATGAGCGGGCATCCCGGACCGGACCGCCCAGCCCGGGAACGGGCGGGGCGGACGGCGGATGGTCGGGACGGCGCCTATCGGCGCAGCCCGAGGCTGAGGATCAGCGCCTTGTAACGCTCTGGACTCTTCCGCTTGAGATAGTCGAGCAGTTTCCGGCGGCGCGCGACAAGCTTCAGCAGCCCGCGCCGGCTGTGGTGGTCCTTCTTGTGAACCTTGAAATGCTCGGTCAGCTGGGCGATGTTCCGCGTCAACAGCGCAATCTGCACTTCCGGCGAACCCGTATCGGTCTTGTGCTGACGGTACTTGGCGATCAGCTCATTCTTGGCTTCCGGGGCCAGGGCCATTCGATTTTCTTGCGCTCCTTTGGTTTACCTTCCTCTTTTGTACTTTCTCAGGATAACACAGCCCGGCCTCGGAAACTTCCCTCCCGGGGCGGCAGGACGGATTCAGGCCAGCCACCCGCCTTGGAAGTGGTTTCGCAATCTCTCCGCGGGTGCGCCGCCGGTCAGGCGCCGGCGGCGGCCAAGCCGCAAGCCCGCTCGTAGCCCCGCGCCAGATAGAAGGTCAGAAGATCAAAGAACCGCCCCAGCTGGAGTTCCAGCTCTTCCTCGGCGTAAAGATCGACGCTGGTCTGGACGAACGCCTCATCGCGGATGTAGTCGAGGGCCGCCTCCTTCAACAGCTGCACGGCACGGATGCTCTCGCTCAGGGGAATTCCCTGTGCATAGCGGTCGCGCCCCACTTTTTCATAGAGGTTCGCGATCTCTTCCTCGGAGCTGGAGACCAGCCAGTGGCCCAGGTTCCGCATCAGCTTTCTGCAGGTCTCGGTCAACTCGGACTCGGGCATGCGGCTGATGTGAGGCAGGCCCTGCTGTTGCCGGAGACGGCGCAAGAACCTGGCGGTGATGGCTTCCCAGTGATCCTCGATCTGATGAACCAGTTTCGCCGAAACCATGGCGGCGCCTCCCGTCCTACGTTCTAGGTACGCTGAATCGCCAGCGGAGTCAAGGGGCGCAGCCGCGGCCGTAGAATGGAGGGGCCATGCGGATCGAAAAGATCGAGACGGTGCAGGTGGCGCCCCGGTGGGGGCTGCTGCGGATCCTGACTTCCGACGGGATGGAGGGCTACGGCGAGTACACGCTGGAAGGGCAGCTCGGCGCGGCGGAAGCCTGCGTCCACGAGCTGGGCGAGTTCTTCCTGGGCAAGGATCCCAGGCAGGTGAAAGCGCTCGTGCGCGGCTGCTACGACCGCAATTTCTATCACGGCGGCGCGATTTACATGAGCGCACTGGGCGGCATCGAGACGGCGTTGTGGGACCTGGCCGGGAAGGCGGCGGGGCAACCGATTTACCAGTTGCTCGGTGGGCGTGTGCGCGACCGCGTGAAGGTGTACCGCTGGGCGGGGGGCAACAACAACCCTCCGGAGGCGGCAGCCGAAGAGGCGGCGGCAGTGGTGGCCGCCGGCGCGCGCGCCCTGAAGATGAACGCCTGCCCACCGCTGGCGGCGATCGACACCTACGGAGGCATTCAGCGCGCGGTGGACCGTCTGCGGGCCGTGCGGGAAGCAGTGGGCTGGGAGGTGGACATTGCGCTGGATTTTCATGGCCGGTGCAATGTGCCGATGGCGCGGAGGCTGGCCAAGGCGCTGGAGTTCGGCAATCCGCTGTTTTATGAGGAGCCCGTGCGGCCGGACTACAACCGCTGGCTGCCGGAGATCGCCTCGATCACAGCAGTGCCCATCGCCACCGGCGAGCGGATGACCACCGTCGCCGAATTCAGCGACGTGGTGGCGGCCAAAGGGGCGCACATCCTTCAGCCGGACCTGGTGCATGTGGGCGGGATCTCCAACACGGCGGAGATCGGCGCTCTGGCGGAAGCCAACGGCATCGCGCTGGCGCCGCATTGCCCGCTGTCTCCGGTGGCGTTTCTGGCCAGCCTGCACGTGGTGGCGCAATGCCGTGCGGGGTGGATCCTGGAGTGGGCCAAGGGGATCCACTACAACGTTCACGGCGCCGAGGGCGATGTGGACCCCTGGTTGCGGTATATCGACGAGCGCGACTGGCGGCTGTTCGAGCCCGACGCCGAGGGCCACCTGCCCGTGCCGGAGGGGCCCGGGCTGGGCTTGAGACTCAACTGGGCAGAAGTGGAGCGGGCGGCGCGCGCCGGCGTGACGTGGCGCGACGAGACGATGTATCTGCCGGATGGCACGCTGGCCAACTGGTAGCGGCATGGTAAGGTGAAATTATCCTGCTTTTCACGCAAATTTCATTGTTCCCGCGTATCCAGAAGGCATGAGCGGCGCCGCGCGTGCCCTGCAATCCTGGATCGAGTCCTTCGATCACGGGCTGATGCGCCGCGTGCACCGTTGGACCGCGCCGGCGTGGTTCCGCTGGTGGATGCTGGCCTCGACGCGAGGAGGAGACGGCTGGCTGTGGTACGCCGTGGGGGCCGTGCTGCTGATTGCAGGCGGCGCGGAAGGGCTTCAGGCGGCCGTGGAAGCCGCGATGGCCAGCGCCGCGGCGATCGCGTTGTTCCTGTTCCTGAAGCGCAAAGCGGCGCGGCGCCGCCCCTGCGAACTGCTGCCGCATTGCTGGGCGGCGATCCTGCCGCCGGATGAGTTCAGCTTTCCTTCCGGGCACACGATGACGGCGTTCGCCGTGACGGTGCCGGTGGCGCTGCACTTCCCTGAAGCAGGCGCCGTGCTGTACGGGTGCGCGTTTTCCATCGCTCTGTCGCGGGTGGTGCTGGGAATGCACTTCCTGAGCGACGTGATCGCCGGAGGCGCCTTGGGCTGGCTGCTTGGAGAGCTGGCGCACCGCCTTGCGGGCTGAGCCTGTCCCGGGGCGTCCGCCACTCGGAATTGACCTGCCTCCCCCTGCTGCGGTAGTCTCGTACCGTCGATTCGTCATGTAGAGCCTGATCGAACTCTGGTTCACGCGCGACCGGTACGAATGCGGATTCTTGCTCCACTTCCTGCGCTGATCGCTCTCGCAGGCGCAATCCTCCTCCTTCCGACTCCCGCCTTTTCCCAAAGCTTTGCCGCACCCGGCGCCGCCACGGGGCGCGTTTCGGACGAAGTGGTGGACCGGCTGCCTCCGAAGGAGCCGCCCATCGTGCCCCCGTCGGTGCGCCCGCCGCAGATCTCCCCGGGCGGGGAGGCGGGGCTGGAAGACTCTTCGCCGGCGGGGAGAGCCCTGCGCACGGCTGAGCGGCTGTTCCAGCACGGACGGTTTTTGATCCAGGAGGGGAAAAAAGAGGAGGCCCGCCGGGCGTTCGACGACGCAGTGGACGCGTTGTTGGCCGTTCCGGAGAATGATCCCGGCAGAGCGAAGATCGAGAAGCGCGCGGAGGAATTGATCCGGAGAATCCACCGCTACGATCTGGACGAACTGGGTGCGGGGGAAGCGCCCGAGCTGCCGCTGATGCCGCCGTCGCCTCTGGAAGAGATCCTGAATCTGAACTTCCCCGCGGGCGGCGGCAACTGGACGGTGAACCGGGTGCAGCCCGAGGCTTCACAGCTGCCTTTGACGGTGAACGAGGCGGTGCTGAACTACATTCAGTACTTCACCGGGCCAAGGGGGAGCCGGATCCTGCTGAACGGCTTGAGGCGAAGCGGCCGGTACCGGCAGATGATTTTCCGGATCTTTGATGAGGAAGGCGTGCCGCGGGAGCTGATTCACCTGGCGCAGGCCGAATCTGCTTTCCAGCCGCGCGCGGTAAGCCGGGCGCGGGCCGTCGGAATGTGGCAGTTCATTCGCGGGCGTGGGCAGGAGTACGGGCTGGAGGCGAGCAAGATCCATGACGAGCGCATGGATCCGGAGAAGGCGACGCGGGCGGCGGCGCGTCATCTGAAGGATCTGTATCAGCAGACCGGGGACTGGTATCTCGCCATGGCCGCCTACAACTGCGGGCCTGTGTGCGTGGAGCGCGCCGTGCAGCGCACGGGCTACGCCGACTTCTGGGAGCTGCGGGCGCGCCAGGCGCTTCCGAAGGAGACGATGAATTACGTCCCCGCCATTCTGGCCATCGCCATCATCGCGCAGAATCCGCAGCTGTACGGGCTGCCGGCGGTGGACTTCGAGGATCCGCTGGAATTCGACACGGTGCGGCTGGAGGCGGAGACCAGCCTGGCTCTGATCGCCGACGCCGCCGAGGTTCCCGTGAGCGAGATCCTGGATTTGAATCCTGCCCTGCGGGGCAAGACGGCCCCGGCAGGCTTCGAGGTGAGGGTGCCGCGCGGCACGGGCGCCGCTGTGCTGGCGGGGCTGAACCTGGTTCCGCCCGGGCGGCGAACCTCCTGCCGCCTGCACAGGGTGGGCCCGGGCGACACGGCGGTCTCCATCGCACGCAGATACGGGACCGCTGCCGCGCAGGTGGCGGCGATGAACGATTCGGAGGGGCTGGAAGAAGGGGCCTTTGTTGTCGTGCCTGTGCCGGCGGGCAAGAGCGCGCGGGCGGCCAAGACGGCTCGAAGCCGTGCTGCAACTGCTTCGGCCGGCGTAAAGCGCGGGACTGCGGTGAGCCGCCGGGCGGCGGCGCCCGTCCGTGCAAAGGCACGGAAGACCTCCGCACGGCGCTAGTCTGACAAGCCTCCCGCTTCGCGGAGAAAGTTTTCTCTTCCGCGGAGCCATAAAACAAGATATGCTAATTATGATTCGGCCTGGAGGGAGGACCGCATCATGAGCCGATGGAATGCCAAGCCGTTTGACTCCTACGACGACGAGACGGATTTCGACTCCGCGCTCAGCGACGACAGCGTAGGAGAGTTGGAAGAGAGCCTGGACGAGGACCTGGAAGCCCCGGAATCCGAACCGGCGCCCGCAGCCGCAGCAGCGCCGCCCGCCCCCGAGGCTGCGCCCGCTCCGCCCGAGCCGGCGCCCGCGCCTGCGGAAGCGGAAGCGCCCGCAGCCGCGCCTGCCGCGGCTGAGCCTGCCGCTCCGAAGCGTCCGCGGAAGCCGGCGGCGAAAAAGGCCCCCGCGAAAGTTTCCCGGCCCAAGCCGGGGAAGACCGCTGCCAAGGCAGCGAAAAAACCGGCAACTGCCGTACGAAAGGGAACGAAGAAAACAGTGAAGACTGCAACCAAGAAGGCTGCCGCCAAGAAGGCAGCCCCTGTAAAGAAAGCTGCGGCGAAAAAGGCCGTGGCCGTCAAGAAGGCGGCGAAGAAGGCTGCCGGGAAGACGGCCGCGCCCAAGAAGGCTGCTGCCAAGAAGGCCGTGGCGAAGAAGGCGGTGAAGAAGGCCGCCGTGAAGAAGAGCGCTGTCAAGAAGGCCGCGAAGAAGACTGCGGCGAAGAAGAAGTAACCCGCTCCCCCGCCCGCCGGCGGCTTGCGGCGCAGCCGGGGGAGCCGACAGTGCTGAATTTCCATAGGGCGTCCCGCGCGGACGCCCTATTTTCTTCTGAACTCCATTCCGAGCGCGTCGCGATGCGGCAGCAGCCCTGTGACGATTGGCAGCTCTGACAGGGGCCGGGCCGTCTGGATAGAACTGAGGGAAGTCCCCTTGGGATTCTCCTGCACGAAGGTGCACTGTCCCCCGGCATCCCGCGGGAGTTCCCTGAGCGAGATCCTCCGCCCGCTTTCGCTCTCGGGCATTTCTTGTTGGCCTACCGTGGGGGACAGTTTCCCGCCGGCATTGAAACTCCTTGACATGCACTACCTTTCCGTATAGAATCCCGCCGAGCGTTGTGCAGAGAGGGAGGCGTCGATGATCCGACTTTTTGTCACAATTCTCGCTTGCGCGTTGCTGTGGCCGGCTTTCGGGCAGGAGTTTCGGGCTTCCATTCTGGGACAGGTCCTCGATCCGAGCGGCCTTCCCGTTGCGGGCGTGAAGATTCGTGCCACACGAATCGAGACAGGCGTGGCCCGAGAAACCGAGACCACAAGCGAGGGTTTTTACTCGCTGGGCGGTCTGGATCCCGGACGCTACAACGTTGTCTTTTCGCGAGAGGGGTTTCAGACGATCCGCCGTAATGAGATCGTGCTGCAGGTTGCCGAAAAGCTGAATCTGGACGTGCGGATGGAGCTGGGCTCCCTCGCACAGGAAATCACCGTGGTCGGCGAACAGGAGCTCGTCCAGACAGCCACGGCAAGCCGGGGGGTGGTTTTTGATCCCGTAAAAGTGCAGGAAATTCCGTTGAACGGCCGCCAGGCGTACATGCTCATGCGGTTGTCGCCCGGTGTCATGTTCGTCCAGCGCACGTTTGGGGCGACCGGCTTTTCCGGCACCCGGGCGTGGGATGTGAACGGCAGTTTCGTGATGAACGGCGGGCGAAGCGGCTCGAATCAGTTTCTCCTGAACGGCGCGCCCATCTCTTCCGACGGGACTTTCAATCTTGCCCCGAACGTTGAGGCGATTCAGGAAATGAAGGTCATGGTGAACACCTATGACGCGCAATATGGAAGGTCCGGAGGCGGGCACGTCAATACAACCCTGAAGTCTGGAACGAACGAGCTGCACGGCACCATATTCAATTTCTGGCGCAACCGCATTCTGGACGCGAACACACGGCAGAACAATGCACTGGGCGTGGGACGAGGCTTCCGCAACCAGCATCAGTTCGGCGGCACAATCGGATTTGCGCTGAAGAAGAATACGGATTTCGTTTTCTTCTCCTTCGAGGGTTGGCGCGAGCGCGTGCCGTTCCCTTCCAACGTGAGTGTTCCGCCAATGGAGATCCGCCAGGGCAACTTCTCCGGTTTCACTCCGCAGGGACAGACAGGTCCGATCACCATCTACGACCCCCTGACCTCCCGCCCGTGCGGAGGCGAGGTGACCTGCGTTTCCGGCGGCGTTTACCGGCGCGATCCTTTCCCGGGGAATTCCATCCCGGCTTCGAGGCAGAGCCCAATCGGTCGCGCCATTCTCGGCTACTACCCGGCTCCGAACTTCCAGCCTCAATCGCTGGTGAACAATTTCACCCGGCCGGACAACCTTGGAAAGTACAGATACGAACAGCCGATCGTCCGTTATGACAAGGTGATCAACGACAACAATCGCCTCTACGGGATGTTCACATTCCAGGATGGAAGCGAATTTCGAAATCAAAACGGATTTGACCCTCCTGCGCAGACCGGCAACATGCCGGGCACCGTGCGCCGGAACCAGAATTACCTGCTAAGCTACGACCGCATCCTGTCGCCATCCCGCGTGCTTCACTTGCAGGGCAATTACGACCGTTTCGTGCAGAACTTCCCGGATGTCAGCGATCCGAACTTCACGATTGACAAACTCGGGATCAGGCAGATGCCGACCGTGGACACATTTCCCAACAGGCTCGCTCCACGCGTTAATGTGAGCGGTTTTGCTGCCCTGTTCGGAAACCAGTACATCAACGAAAGCTCCCGGCAGCAGATCAATTTTCAGGCCAATCTGACGGAAACGCGCGGAAAACACTCTCTCAAGTACGGGATCGAGCTCGCGCAGCTCCTGTTCCACAATCGCGCCTCGGGGCGCGCCAGCGGCGAATTCACCTTCAACGGCCAGTGGTCGCGGCAGTTTTTCGGAGTCAGCCAGGGAGTGCGGGATGGCAGTTCTGTGGCCGATCTTCTCCTGGGAAACATCTGGAGCGGTTTCATTGCCTTTAACGACACGTTCCTCCGCCGCGAGTCCTACACGGCGGGATTCATCCAGGACGACTGGCGAGTCACCCGCCGGCTCACGCTCAACCTCGGACTTCGTTATGACGTCCAGTGGCCGCAATACGAGATCCACAACCGCGTCAATCGTGGATTCGACTACACAAGCGTGCAGCCGAACAGCGCAGCGATCCTTGCCCGCTGGAGAGAGCTCGGAGCCGCGCAAGGCGCGGGCTATCCAGCGCCTCCCTCTGCCGTGGTCGGCGGCCTGAAGTTCGCCGGCGTCGGAGGCGAACCGCGCCGCACCTACAACTGGGACCTGACAAACATCCAGCCGCGGTTCGGATTTGCGTACAGCGTGATGGACAAGACCGTTATCCGGGGAGGGTTCGGGATCTTCCACCGGACGGACACCCGCCGGAACCTCACCACCGGGTTCAGCATCAACACTGACTACATCAATACCTTTGATGCGGGCCGAACCCCTTCCAGCGGATTGACGGGCCCGTACTCCCTCGAGAATCCTTTCCCGGATGGCGTCGTGCGGCCTTTCGGAAACCGTCTCGGCATCGAGACGAATTTTGGCGGGGGAGTCAGTTTCGACAATCCAAACCGGCCCATTCCTCGCACACGCCAATGGTCGTTCACACTGGAGCGGGAGCTGCCATGGTCGATGGTGATCGAGGCCAGCTACGTGGGCTCCCGAACCACCCAGGAGGGCCGAGGCATCCAGATCGGCGACATGCCCCGCGAGCACTGGGACCGGGCACAGGACCCGGCAAACGTCTCCTTTTACCAGCAGGCTGTCCCGAATCCGTTTTTCGGCTTGGCCCGACCGGGAACTGCGCTCAACACCCAGGCCAACATTTCGCGCCGCGACTTGTTGCGCCGTTTCCCGGGTTTTACCAGCGTCTTTGACAACATCAATCCGTCTGGAAGGGTCTGGTACCACGCACTGCAGACGCGTTTTGAAAAACGCATGCTTGGAGACCGCAATCGCGTCGGCGCCCTGACGTGGATCACCTCCTACACGTGGTCAAAGATGATGGAGAATTTCCTCCGCAACGATTACGCCTTTGAATGGCAACCGATGCGCAACCAGGTCGCTGCCGAGGATCGGACCCACAATTTTACTTCCGCTGCGATCTGGGATCTGCCATTCGGCAAAAACCGCAAGTTTCTGACCGATGCACCGAAAGCAGTCGATTTCCTCGCCGGCGGGTGGACGGTGAACATGAACGTCATTTATCAGAGCGGGGTTCCCCTGAGCGCATGGCGAAATTGGGAATTTCGGTGCGGAGATCCCCGTGCGGGAATTCAGATCTCGGAGACGCGGTGGTTCTTCAACGACCGCTCCCGGTTCAGCGAATGCTGGCGTCAGCTGCGGCCGTTTGAGTATCTGGATCTGCCGGTGAGGTTTTCCCAGATCCGGTCGCACACTGCGCCCCAATTCGATTTCATGGCCTCGAAGAGGTTCCTGCTGCCGCGCGAGGGCTGGAGTCTGGAATTCCGGGCCGAAGCCTTCAATGCTTTCAATACGCCTTTGCGCGGCGATCCTCCTTCCACCAATCCCGCAGGGGCTGATTTTGGAGTGCTGCCCGTGGCGCAACTCAATTTCCCGCGGAACATTCAGCTTGGCGCCAGAATCCGGTTCTGACGCCGGGCGGCGTGCTTTTTCAGGGTATTTTCCAGTGCCGCATCGGGTGTGGCCGTCCGGACCTTTGTTTGGAGACCCCGGCGGCACCCCGATGCGGCGCATGGGCTCCTTTGCCGGCGCAAACCCGGGAGGTGCCAGCGCAACTGACATCGCAACGCTGAGTCAGCGAGGCGCAAGCGCATGGGAAGTCGCGTCCCTAGCGAGGGGGTCAGCCTGATCCGGCACTTTCGTTTTTGGCCCCTCCGCATGGGGAGATGCGGATCAGGATGCAGGCCGGCCGGGCAAATCTGCCAAGCACGGGCGTGGCTTTAGCGTGAGGAAAAAGTGGTCTGCGCGGCCCGGTGCAAGCGCCGGGGAAACAGCGCGGGCACCGCGGCCCCGGTGCAAGCGTCTTGCGAGCAGCGCAATCACAAGCGCAAGGAGGACAACGCGGCCCCGATGGAAGCATCGGGAAAACTGCGACAGCAGCGCGGCCCCGATGCAAGCGTCGGGGGAGCAGTGCGGGCACCGCGGCCCCGACGCAACCGTCTGGGGAAAGGAGCGAGCACTGGGGGCTTCGGGGCAAGCGGCGGGCCAATTACGCCAGCCAGCGCGGGCCCGGCGCCAACTCCGGGGCAACCTGGGGCAAACACGACGCCGGGGGAAACTTCGGGGGAACAGCCCGGGTCCCTGCGGCCTCGGCGCAAGTGGCGGAGGAATCCGCCAGGAATGCACCATGCGCCTGGCCTGGCCATCGCGGCCCCACCCAAGCGTCGCGGGAAATTCGCGATTTGCGGGGTCGCGATGCGGGGCTCGCGCACATGGCAGGCAATGCGAGCGTCGAGCCAGCGGTTGGCACTCCAGCGCTTTCTATGCCGCGCTGCTTCGCTCCCGCGCGGCCTTCTGTTCGGGGTTCCCCCGGCGCCTGCACCGGGGCCGCGCTTCCGGCCTATCCAAATGCCGCCCGTGCGGCCTGAAAACAGCGCCGTCGGTTCCCGTCAACCCAAGTCGCGAAGGTACCAGATCAGGCTGTCCCCCTCGGCGGGGGCGAAGTGCGATTTCCGCGGTCCCGACGCAAGCGTCGGGGGAACAGCGCGGGCACCGCAGCCCCGGCGCGAGCACCGGGGGAGCGGCGCAATCACAAGTGCGAGGAAGACAACGCGGCCCCGACGCAAGCGTCGGGGGAACAGCGCGGGCTATCGCGCGGGAAAGGCACTGCGGCCCCGATGCAAGCGCTGGGGAACTGCGCGAATCATGCGGCCCCGGTGCAAGCATCGGGGGAACCTCGCCTGCAACGCGGGCACCGGAGGGGCGACGCGGATCTCGAGTAGGAAGGAACGCGCCTTACGGTCTTTGACGCGACGTTTGGGGAGCGACACATGCTTTCGCCGCTCGAGTGACGGCCCTCCGGCTTTGGGCTTGTCCCGCGGAGCTCTATCGGAAGGGATCCGGGGCCGCGGTTTTCTCATTGTGGCGTATTCAGAAGGGTCAGAACTTCCTCCCGCCGGGAATGGCAACGGGCACAGGCAACAGCCCGTGTTCCGCTATCGCGGCCCCGCAAAGGGCCAAGGCGCTCTCTCAGGCGCCGCCGGCGGGCCGTTTCGCCACCGCTTGCCGGCACTTTTCGAAGAGTTCGAGCAGCGCTTCCGCCTGCTCTTCCGGCGTTCGCGGAGGCTTGCCGGAGAAGCCCACCGCCTGCGCCCCTTTGGCATAGCCCGTTGTGGTGGCGATGAACTTCATCAGATCCAGCGCGATCTCATCATCCGACTTCGGCCGGAGATCCGCGAAGGCGGCATGTTCCTGCATGAATCTTCCCTTCCCTGTGGAAACGTGGCACCGGGCTGAGGCGGCTGCCGCGCCCGACATGTTTATTCTAGTGGGTAGATGCCGGTGCAGGCGACGCGGCTGTCGCGCCGCATGCGCGGCGGCGCGCAGGCGCACCTGCTGGCCTGCGAGGACGGCCGCTGCTACGTCACCAAGTTTCTGAACAACCCGCAGCATCGCCGCATCCTGGCCAACGAGTGGGCGGCGTCGGTGCTGCTTTCCCATCTCGGCATTGCTGCGCCGGAGGCGCGCATCATCCAGGTGGATGCCGCCTTCGTCGAGGCGGAACCCGAGCTGCATTTTCAGCTGGGGAGCCGCCGGATTCCGGTCGAGCCCGGCATCCATTTCGGCTCGCTGTTTCCGGGCGACCCCGACCGCGACGCCGTCTACGACTATCTTCCGGACGCGCTGCTGCCCTCGGTGGTGAACCTTTCCCATTTCGCCGGGGCTCTGGTGTTCGACAAGTGGACCGCAAATTCCGATGCGCGCCAGGCCATTTTTTTCCGCCGCCGCATCCGGGATTATCTCGACGAGCCCGTCCCGCCGAACCAGAAAGGCTTCATCGCGCAGATGATCGATCACGGCTATATCTTCGACGGGCCTCACTGGGAATTTCCGGACTCGCCGATCCAGGGGCTTTATTTCCGTCCCCACGTCTATCAGCACATCCGCTCGCTGGAGGATTTCGAACCGTGGCTCTCGCGCGCGCGTCACTGCCCGGAGCAGGTGCTGGACGAGGTGCTGCGCACGACGCCGCGCGCGTGGCTGGACGGCGAAGAAGACCGCTGGGAGCAGCTGCTCGAGCGGCTGTACGAGCGCAGACGGAAGATCGAAAGCCTCCTGATTGCCACGGTGCGCGCCCGTCCGCAGTGCTTCCCTTCCTGGCGCGGCTGAGGCGTTTGCGCGCGGCGGCGGCCGCAGGACGGCGTTTCGCTACACTGAACTTGTGATCCACCCGCACGTGCTGTTCTCCGGCGAAATCCGCCGCGCCGACGAGGCCTTGTTCCGCGCCGGGCAGGTGGGGCTGTTCGCCGGTTGGGGAGTCTTCTCCACGATCCGCGTCATGGAAGGGGCCCTGTTTGCGTTTGAACGCCACTGGGCGCGCATGCAGCGCGACGCCGACCTGCTGAGAGTCCCGTTTCCGTGGGCGCCGGACGAGCTGGAGGAGCTGCTGCTCCGCGTGGTGGAAGCCAATGCGGCATATGAGGCTGCCTTGCGCGTGCTGGTGATGCGGAACCGCGGCACGGTGTGGGAGGGGCCGGGGGTGGAACGGGACTTTGATCTGATCGCCTTCACGGCGCCGCTGGCCCGGTGGGGAGAGTCCGTGCGGCTCGGCCTTGTGCCGCATGCGCGGCACGCGGCGGGCCGGTTTTCGGGATCGAAGTCCGCCTCGTGGGCAATGAACCTCGTATGGTACGAGGAGGCCCACGTGCAGGGCTTCGACGAGGTGATCCTGCTGAACGAGCGCGGCGAGGTGAGCGAGTGCACCTCGGCCAACGTTTTTGCTGTCTTCGGCAATGAGGCGGTGACGCCGCCGCTATCCTCCGGATGCCTGCCCGGAGTGACGCGCGAGCTGCTGCTAGAGGCCGTGCAAGCGCCGGGGATCCGCGTTTCGGAGCGGCCGTTGACACTGGAGGATCTGGAGAAGGCCGACGGGCTTTTCATTACTTCCACCACGCGCAATCTGCTGCCCGTGGCTTCCGTGGACGGGCTTTCCATCCGCACCGAGTGGAGCGCCGTGCAGCGCCTGGCTGAGGCATTCGCGGCCTATCAGCAGGAATCGGTCCGCAGGAGCCGCCGGCGCGCGGTGAGCGCGTCCTGAAATCGAGCCAAAGGGGTGGCTCCGGGCCGTCGGAGGCGGCGTCGGGCTTTCCATCCTGGAGGTCTCCCGGAACGGGCTGTGCGGCGCCCGCCGCCGGACCGCCGGCGAAATCCGCCTGAAAAATTCGTTGGAATTTGTGGAACGATCGGCGCGCAGAAGCGTCTGAACAGGTGGAAGGCCGCAGGGCCGGGAGGAAACGATGAGCCTCAGCGAACGCCTGCAACTCGAAATGGAAATCCTCGAGCGGCTCGACAAGATTCGCTCCCTCGAGGAGGGGGAAGTGTCGGAGGAGATCGAGAAGGCAATCATCGAGCGCGAGCTGGCAGAGCTGGAAGCGCAGGCGGAGCCCGAACCGGCTCTGGTGCTGCGCAGGAAGCGCCGCGGCTGAACGCTCTCGCGTCCGCAGCCTCTCCACGAACTGCGAATTCGGATTTCGATGCAGCCCGCCTTACGGCGGGCTGTTCCTTTTGCGCTGGCAGCCTGACGCGGAACCTTTCCGAACCGGCGCACGAGCGGCAACCCTCCGCGCCCCGCCGTCTGCCGACACCTTCCTGCCGGGGCTTTGCGAAGACGGCGGGCGTTCCGTTCGCATTCCTTCCGTGATAGTGTGGGCAGGGATCCGAATGACGACGCGCAGCGACATCGACGCTTTCCTGGCCCTGAAGCGCATCGCGGTGGTGGGCGTGTCGCGGAAGCCGGCGAGTTACAGCAGGATGGTGTTCCGCGAGTTGCGCAGCCGGGGCTATGACGTCGTGCCGGTGCATCCGGAGGCGGAGCAGATCGACGGGATCGCTTGTGCCGGAACGCTGGCCGAGGTCTCTCCGCCGCCGGAAGCGGCCATGATCCTGACGCGCCCGGAACTGTACGAACGTCTCGGCGAGGAGGCGCGGGCAGCCGGCGCGGCGGCGGTGTGGTTCCGGCAGAAGGGTCCGGTGCTGGAGGGAGTAGCTGTGGTGAGCGACGAATGCCCGCTGATGTGGCTGCGCGGCGCGGGCTGGATTCACCGCCTCCACCGTACGCTGAGGCTGTGGTCGGGCACTTTGCCTGAATGAAGCCGGGAGGCAGGCGATGTTGTGGACGAGAAGATCGTTTCTGGCGGCGCCGGCGGGGCTGGCGCTGGACGGCGGTTCTCCGGTGAGATCAACGCCGTTGCGGGCGCGCCACTTCGGCCCGCTCTACTATGACGAGTCCGAGTGGACTTTCCTGAAAGAAGTCTGGCAGACGCGCAGCCCGTTCCGCTTCTGGAATTTCGAGATGAAGCTGCCGGACAAGGTGGCAACGCTCGAGCGGGAATTTGCGGCGAAGATGGGCGTCAAGTACGCCCTGGCAGTGAATTCCGGGACCACGGCGCTGGAGGCGGCGCTGGCGGCGCTGGAAGTCGGGCCGGGCGACGAGGTGGTGGTGCCTGCGTGGACGTGGCACTCCTGCTTCCACGCCGTGGTGCGGCACGGGGCGCTGCCCGTTTGTGCCGAGATCGACGAGAGCTTCAACCTCGATCCGGCCCGTGTGGAGCAGGCCATCAGCCCGCGCACGAAGGTGCTGATGATCGTCCATCTGCAGGGCAACCCTGCGGACATGGACCGGCTGCTGCCGATCGCGCGCAAGCGCGGGATCAAGGTGCTGGAGGACGTCTCGCAGGCGGTGGGCGCGTCCTATAAGGGCAAGCGGCTGGGCTCGATGGGCGACATTGCCGCTGCGAGCCTGCAGGTGAACAAGACGATCAGCGCCGGCGAGGGCGGCATGGTGTACACGAACGATCCGGTGCTGTTCGAACGCGCCGTGCGCTTCCACGATGTGGGCACGCTGCGGCAGGTCCATGAGGAGTGGATCGGGCAGTCGAAGCTGGAAGCGGTGCCGGGCTCGAATTTCCGCATGACGGAGTTCACCGGCGCCGTGCTGCTGAGCCAGGTGCGGAAGCTGGACCGGATCGTGGGCGACATCCGCGCCGTGGCGAGGCGCGTATACGAGGGCATCTCGGATCTGCCCGGGCTGAAGACCCGTCTTCTGCCCGATCCCGCGGGCGAGCTGGGCGTGGGCGTCTATCTGGATCTCGGGTCGAAAGAGGCCCGGGATCTGTTCCTGAAGGCGATGCGGGCAGAGAACGTGCCCGCGTCGCCGCCCTCCGGCTCTGTCGTGCTGCCTGTGCAGCCCTACGCCGAGAAGAAGCTCACGGTGCATCCGGAGTGGCCGACGTACCGGGTGGGGCGCGGACCGGAGATCCGGTACGGGGCGCAGTCCTGCCCGCGGACGATCGACATCCTGAACCGCTTTGGCGGCGTGCTGCTGGACCCGAAGTTCAGCGAGTCCGACACGCGCGACATCGTGGCGGCGATTCGCAAGGTGTACCCGCGAGTCGCGCAGGGGACTGCGTGAGAGGCGCCCCTCAGCGGCGGGAAAGCTCGCGCGCGGTCTGCTCTACGGCGCGCATGAAACGAAGGAAATTTCCTCCGTAGATCTTGCGGATTTCCTCAGGGGTGAAGCCTTTTTCGAGCAGACGCCGGGTCAGGTTGGGCCACTTCGAGGCGTCCTCCAGTTCCGCTGGGGTGCAAGAAACCCCGTCGAAATCGCTGCCCAAGCCGATGAAATCGACGCCCGCGATTTTGCGGATATGCTCGAAATGCGCGACCACTTCCTCGAGCGTCGCCTGCTGAGGGCGGGCGTCTTTCGGCAGCTCCGGATGGATCCACGGCGAGGTGTCCGCCGAGCGCTGGCTGATGAATTCGCAGCCGAGGTTGATCATCACCAGCCCGCCTTTTTTCGCCACGGCGCGGATCATATCGTCGCTCATGTTCCGCGGGATGTTCGAGAGAGCGCGCGCCGAGGAGTGCGAGCTGAACACGGGCGCGCGGCTGGCGGCGATCACGTCCCAGAAGGTCCGGTCCGAGACGTGGGCGATGTCCACCATCATGCCGAGGCGGTTCATTTCGGCGATGATGCGGCGCCCCAGATCGCTGAGCCCGCGCTCTTCTTTTTCGGCAGACGAGCCTGCCCACTCGAGATTGCGCGTGTGGGTGAGCGTCATGTAGCGGGCGCCCAGGTCATAGAAGGCGCGCAACAGGCGGGGCTCGTTTTCGATGGCGTGTCCGCCTTCGATGCCGATCAGCGCGGCGATCTTGCCTGCCTTGTGCGCGGCGACGATCTCGTCGGCGGATGTTGCCAGCGCGAAGTATTCCGGGTATCGGGCGACGATGTCGTGGCGGATAGTGTCGATCATGGCGAGCGCGCGCCGCGCGGCGCCGCCCGAGTCGATCATCGATGCGCTCACATAGGCGGCGAAGAACTGCGCCCCTGTGCCGCCTGCGCGCAGCTTGCCGATGCTGGTGTGCCGCGCGTCGCTTTCCGATGCGATGTCCCATCCCCGCACCGTCCGGCTGGTGACGTCGTTGTGCCCGTCGATCAACAGCGCCGAGCGGTGGACGGCCATCACCTCCTCGTCCGTCCATGTCTTCTTCTGCGCCGCCAGCGGCAGCAACAGGAGACCCAGAAACAGAACGCGCAACATGCGTCTTATTCTAGCGGCCATCGGCCGCCTGCCACCGGGCGGGCGCCACCGAGCGGCGCGCGGAAGATGTAGATCCACGCCTCGACGCGGTCCCCATTGTGCAACTCGACGGTGCGCAGCTCCCGCGTGTAGGCAGAACCCTCGTAAAAGTCCAGCTCTGCCAGCAAGTGCGGATCCGGAAGGAGGGCGAGCTCTCCATGCACCCTTTCGCCCTCCTCGCCTGACTCAACAAATGCGGGATAGGCACCGAGGTCGTACAACCTGCCGGGAAGCGAGGCTTCGCCGGCGTAGCGGGCCTGCGACCAGAGCCGGCGCGACCACGGGTTGGGGAAACCACGTTTCAGGGTGCCGTAAACGAAGAGGGCGGTAGGGGGATTCGGGGGAGCCATCGCACCACAGGATGCAACAAACCGTGGTGTGTATGCTGGAAGCGCTTACTCAGGGGACCTGAATTGGTGATAGAATCCTTCGCCAGTGCAGAATTGCATCCGCATTCATCCGACCGGCACGGCGACGTTCCGGGAAAGCCGGAGCCCGATGGCGGGCGGCCGGATGGGAGGAGCGCGACAGAGCGGTTGGCGGTGGCACGGCGCATCTGAGGCGCTGTGCGCGGCCGGCCGACCAGAGGATGGTCGCAACGAAACAGTCCAAGGAGTGCTTATGCGAATCGTTTCGAAGTATGTGATTTGCGGGCTGTTGGCAGGCGCCGCCGCATGGAGTCAACCAGCGGGAGATTGCAAGCCGAGTGCGTACAATATCCCGGGCGCGCAGTACCCGTGCGTGCACCCGGATGGCAGAGTCACGTTCCGCGTGTGGGCACCGGAGGCGCAAAAGGTGACCGTGCGGATCGGCAAGGGAGTGGAGATGACGAAAGCGGCGGACGGGTGGTGGTACGCGACCTCGCCGCCGCAGCCGGAGGGCTTCCACTACTACACGCTGACGATCGACGGCTCGATTGTGGCAGATCCGGCGACCCGGACGTTCTTCGGTTCCGGGTTCGACAACAGCGCCTTCGAGATCCCGGCGCCCGATGAGGACTTCTACCAGCACAAGAACGTGCCGCGGGGCGACGTGCGGCAGAAGTGGTATTTCTCGCAGGTGACGCAGAAATGGCGCCGGGCTTATGTGTACACGCCGCCGGATTATGACAAGAATCCCAGGGCTCGTTACCCGGTGCTGTATCTGATGCACGGCTGGGGCGAAAACGAGCAGGGGTGGCACAATCAAGGGCGCGTGGACGTGATCCTGGACAACCTGATCGCGGAGAAAAAGGCGCGCCCGATGATCGTCGTGATGGACAATTTGAACGCGGTAAAACCCGGGGAGGACGGCTCGATTTTCAACGCCCGGTGGCTTTGGCCGCAGCCGCCCGCTCCCGAGGGCGCCAAGCCGGCTCAGCCGCGCGCTGGACTGGCCTCCTTCACCGGCGCGACGTTCACAGAGATGATGCTGAAGGATCTGATCCCGATGGTGGAGAGCTCCTACCGGGTGCTGCCCGGGCGGGAGAACCGCGCCATGGCGGGGCTCTCGATGGGAGGAATGCAGACCTTCATGACGACGCTGGCCAACCTGGACAAGTTCGCCTACATCGGCGGCTTCAGCGGCAGCTCGGGCTGGAGGCCGGGCTTCGACATCAAGACGGCGCACGGCGGTGTCTTCTCCAATCCTGAGGAATTCAACAAGAAGGTGAAGGTGCTTTTCCTCGGGATCGGTTCGGAGGAGGGCACGCGGGCGAAAGAATTCAGCGATCTGCTGACGAAGAATGGCATCCGCAACGTCTACTATGTCTCGCCTCGCACCGCGCATGAGTGGCTGACGTGGCGGCGCTGCTTGCGCGAATTTGCGCAGCTCCTGTTCCGTTGACCGGGCTCTGCGGCACGAAGCGGGGGCAGGTCTTCCCTGCCCCCGTTTCTTTTTCCGGCTGCCGGCGCATTCTTGCATTGCAGAGCAAGGCGCTCTCCCGTCGAAACCAGCGAAGACAGTTCGTGATAGGCTCAAGACCACCCGGCTGCGCCTGCGGGTCCGCGGGAGCGGCCGCGGGGAAGGAGCTGCTTTCATGCGCGTGGACAGGCGAGCCATCTTGTCCGGTCTGATCGCGGGCGGCGCAGGATTGCGGGCGGCACAGAGGGCGCAGCGGGGAAGCCTCCCGGCCACGGTGCGGGAGCGTTTCGCGCTTCTCGATGACATCCTGAAGAAGCCCGTCCTGAAGAGGCACCTTTTTCCGTCCCCGGTGATCCTCGACTCGGTGGAGTTGTTGCGGCTCGACAACCGCTTTTTGTGCCGCGTGCGCTCCCGCGACGGCGCGGAAGGGATTTCCGTGGCGCACAGCGAGATGCGCAACCTGTATCCGATTTTTCTGCGCCGCCTGCAGCCGTTTTTCCCTGGCAAAGACGCCCGGGATCTGGACCTGATCCTCGAGCGGGTCTTTGTGTACGACTTCAATTACCGTTTCAGCGGCATCTCGCTGGGAATCCCGCTCGCCACGCTCGAGTTCGCGATTCTCGACATGCTGGGGCGGATCGCCGGCAAGCCCGTGGGCGAGCTGATCGGGGAGATCCATCACAGGCACGTCGGCGTATACGTGGCTACGGAGTGGCGGGAGAAGCCGGTGGAGGAGTCGCTGGAGCTGATCCGGAATGAGGTGGCCAAGTACGATGCGCGCGCGCTGAAGATCAAGGTGGGCGGATTGATGTTCATGACCACGGACCTGCATGCCGCCGGGCCGCCGGGCAGGACGGAGAAGATCATTCCGCTGGTGCGGAAGACGTTCGGCGACGGGATGGCTTTATATGCGGATGCCAACGGCTTCTTTAGCGTGCCGGAAGCGGTGCGCGTGGGGCGGCTGCTCGAGCAGTACGCGTACCGCTATTTCGAGGAGCCGGTGATGTTCGATCATCTCGAGGAGATCAAGCAGGTGGCGGACACGCTCGCCATTCCGGTGGCGAACGGGGAGCAGGATTATTCCTTTTATGGTTTCCGCTGGCTTCTGGCACATGACGGACTGGATATCGTGCAGCCGGACAATTATTATTTCGGCGGAATGATCCGGTCCATGAAGGTGGCGCGGATGGCGGGAGCGTTCGGGAAGCAATTCATTCCGCACATGTCCGGCGGAGGGCTTGGGTACGTGTACAACATCTGCCTGGTTTCCGCCGTGCCGAATGCGGGCGAACACCACGAGTTCAAAGGGTATCAGACCCATGTGAAATTCGAGTGCAAGACATCGCCGCTCAAAGTGGTGAACGGGAAGATTCAGGTTCCCACGGGACCGGGATTCGGGGTGGATTTCGACCCGGATTGGGTCAAGAAGCACGAGGTTGTGCGGACAGCCTGAGGGAGCGCCACGGACCGGAGGCCGTAATTCTGCGCAGCGCAGGCTGAAGCGGGAAGCGGTTCCCGTCGGGGGAGGAAGCGATGGTGCGGCCCCCTTCAGTTGCATTGCAGCCGCGGGTATCATGTGAGGACAAAAATGACGCGGAGGAGTTTGCTCGCCTGCTGCGGGGCTTCATTGTGGCCGGCGCGCGCCCGGGGAGCGGCGGATCAGAGAGAGGCCTTCCGGCTGTGGTTCTGCTGGCTGGCCGAATCGATGTTTTATGCGGAGAGGCTGCCGGCGGAGATCCGGGATTGCTCCTCGCTGTTGCGGTTCGCGTATCGCGAGGCGCTGCGGCCGCACACGCAAGAATGGGCGCGGCATTGGGGCTATTCGTGGCTTCCTCCCTATCCGGAGCCGAAGTTCGACGGGCCGCCGCTGTTCCGCGCCGGCGCGGAGCTGCGGCACTTCGCCGATGCGCGCCATCTCATGCGATTCAACACGCGCAGGGTGTCCGGGGAGCTGGAATCGGCGCGCCCTGCGGATCTGCTTTTCTATCGCGCGCCGGATGGCGCGTCCTGGCACGCGATGGCATGGCTCGGCAGGAGCCGCTTTGAGGATTCGCAGGACGAATTCGTCGTGTACCATACGGGGCCGGAAGGTGCGTGGCCCGGTGAAGTGCGCCGCCCGCCGGTCCGGGAGCTTCTCCGCCATCCCGAGCCGCGCTGGCGCCCGGTCTCCGGAAATCCGTGGTTCCTGGGCGTGTATCGGTGGAACCTGTTGTGGGAGGGAATCTGAAAGATGCCGGCGCGACGAGCGGCAGTTGCCGCGCTCCTTTCGGTTTTCTTGCTCCACGGGCAAGAGCGCGAGGAAGCGCCCTATTTCTCCCTGACTGCCGAAGAGACCGTGCCGCCCGGCGGCGAGGCGACGGTTCTGGTTCGTGCCACGGGAATCCGGCAGCTGGAATTCCGGCTCTATCGCGTCCGTGACCCGCGTGCATTTTTTCTGAACCTTGGAGATCCCGACCGGTTCCCTTCCCGTCCCGCGCGCCTTTATTCGCCGCGAACTCCGATTGAAAAGCTTGCCGAATGGAAAGTGCGGATCCGGACGCGGCTGCGCAATCTGGCGCGAATGCAGTTCTCGTCGGAGAACCGGAGCAAGATTCGCGCGTGGCTGCAAAAGGACAGGCAACAGCCGCGGACGCCCGCCGCGGCAGCGCCCTCTTTCGCAGAGCTGCCGTTGCTGAATCCCGATCAACTGGTGAGGCGGTGGACGCAGACGGTCCAGAGCAGGGAGCCATGGCAAGCCGCGGCGGTGCGCATCCCGCTGGAGCAGGCGGGCGTCTACGTGCTGGAGGCCACGGACCAGGAAAGGCAGGCGTATACGGTGCTGCTCTCCACGCCGCTGACGGCGGTGGTGAAGGTCTGGCAGGGGAAGGCGGCGCTGCGTGTGGTGGACCGCTCGAGCGGACGGGCGAGGAGCGGCTGCCGGGTCGAGATGCTCGACCTGGCGGGCAAATCGACCCTGGGTGAGTCCCTGACGGACAGCGACGGCGTGGTGCGGTTCGAGCTTCGCGAAGCGCCCGGGCAGTCGCCTCTGGCGCTGGCCGACTGCGGCGGTGTGACGGTGGCGGCCAAAGTTCCCGAGCACGCGTTATGGAACGCCTGGCGGGGGCTGCAAGGCGTAATTCACACGGACCGGCCAGTGTACCGCCCCGGGCAGAAGGTCCGCTTCCGGGCCATTGTTCGCGTGGAAAGCGACGGCCGTTATGCGAAGCCGGAGGCCCGTTCGGCCCGGGTGAAGGTGGACGATGCGCGCGGAACTCCGATTTTCCAAAAAACGCTTTCTTTCACAAAATACGGCACGATCAACGGGGAATTCGATCTGGGCTCCGATGTCCCCCTGGGATTTTCCTCGATTACCGTCACGCCGGATGGAGCGGAAAGTTCCGTGTATGGCGGATTCCACGTGGAGGAATACCGGAAGCCCGAGTACGAAGTGCGCGTGCGGCCAACGATGCAACGCGCCATTCAGGGATCGAGCGTCGAGGCGCAAATCGAGGCCCGCTATTATTACGGCGAACCGGTGGCGGGTGCGCAGGTGGAATGGGTGGTGCACCGCTACCGCTGGTATCCGCCGTGGTGGGAGTGGATGGACGACGAGATGGAGGAAGGAGAGGAATATTTTGGCGGCGAGCAGGTGTTTGAGGCGAGGGGACAACTGGACCGGGAGGGGCGGCTGGCTGTCTCCGTACCGGTCGAGCGGGGGGATTTCGACTATCAGTACCGGGTCGAGGCGCGGGTGACGGATGAGGGCGGCAGGGCGATCAGCGGATCCGGGTGGTTTCTGGCCACCCGGGCGCCGTTCTTCCTTCGCTCCGGGTCGGACAAGTGGGGCTGGAAGTCCGGCGAGAACGTGCAGTGGCGGGTCTCCGTGCTGGATTTCGACCGCCGGCCCGTGGCAGGCGTTCCGGTCCGGCTGGAGCTCTACCGCGCGCGGGACGGAAAAGCTGTTGGCCTTCCGGTTGTCGCGCGGAGCGGCGTCTCTGGCGCAGACGGCGATGCCGTGATGGATTTTCCCGCCGGCGAGGCAGGATTCTGGATTGTTCGCGTTGCCGCTCAAGGGCCCGCGGGGCCTGTCACAGAGGACCGGTGGCTCTGGATTTCCGGGGAGGTCTCCGGCTGGCAGCCGCCGGAGCGAATTCGGATCACGCTGGATAAAGCATCCTACCGCGCCGGGGAGACAGCCAAGGCGACAGTCGTCACCGGCGTCCCCACGGCTGAGGCCTGGATTACCGTGGAAGGATCCGCGCTCCTGTGGTCCCGCTTTCTGCGGATCGACGGGGGCGCGGCATCGGTGGAAATTCCGGTGAGGGCCGAGTTCGCTCCCAACGTTTTTGTCCGGGCGGTTTTCGTAAAGAACAACCGCTTTTTTGAGGGCACTGTGACGATGAAAGTCCCGCCCGTACAGCACGAAATCCGGGTGGAACTGACGCCTTCCAAGGAGAAGTATCAGCCTGGGGAGCCTGCCTCCTTCCGCCTGTCTGCCCGGGATCACGAGGGACGCCCTGTCCGTGCCGAATTCGCGCTGGGCGTGGTGGACGAGGCGATTTACGCCATTCAGCGCGAGCCGCAGCCGGACCTCCTGAAGGTGTTTTATGGAAGGCGCTGGAACCGGGTCGAGACCGCTTCCAGCCATTCCTTCTATTTCTGGGGCGAGGCCGGCAAGCGGCGCATTCAGCTCGCCCGCCGTCCTTCGGGACCCTTCCGGGCGCAGTGGAAGCGCGAACAGGCGCCGGCGCCGAGAATTCGCAAGGAATTCCCGGACACGGCCTTCTGGGTGGCGAATCTGGAGACCGACGCGCGCGGGCTCGCCGAGGTTCAGTTCGCCTTCCCCGATTCGCTCACCACGTGGCGGGCCACGGCGCGGGGCGTGACGGAAGACACGCGCGTCGGCGGCGCGGTGGAACGCGTGCTGGTGCGCAAGGATGTCGTCGTGTCGCTGGCTGCGCCGCGGTTCTTCACGCAGGGCGACGAGACGTTGGTGCCCGTGCTGGCCCGCAACTACACGGACAAGCCTTTGCGCGCGCGCCTCCGCTTGCAGGCGGAGGGGCCGGTGGTGCTGGAGGGCCGGGAGCAGGAACTGGAGATCGCCCCGCAATCCGAGCAAAGAGTGGACTACCGCTTGCGCGCAGAGGAACCGGGCCAAGCGAAGCTGACTGCATCCGTGGCAGGTGCAGGCGGCGGCGACGCCGTGCAGGTTTCGCTGCCCGTGCATCCTTCCGGAATTCCCATGGAAGCGGCGGCGCAGATCCGTCTGGAGGGCACCTCCTCCCACACGCTGGCACACGAATTTCCGGCGGGAGCGAACCCTTCGGGCAGGATGGTGGAGATCCGGCTGGCGCCGTCGCTGGCGGGCGCGGTCTTCGCCGCGCTGGAGTATCTCGTTGAATACCCATACGGGTGCACGGAGCAGCTGATGTCGAGCCTGTTGCCGAACCTCGTGCTGGCAGAAGCCCTGAGAAAACTCGGGGTGAGCACAGAGATGGACCGCCGGCAGGTGGACCGGAACATCCGCGACGGGCTGGAGAAGCTGTATGCGCAGCAGAACGAAGACGGCAGCTGGGGGTGGTGGCACGGGGAGGATGGCAGCCTCTTCCTCACCTCCTATGTGCTTGCGGGGCTCGGCCACGCGCGGGAGAACGGGTATCCGGTTCCGGCGTGGAGGCGGGAGCGCGCCGCGGAATGGCTTTCGGCGCGCCTGGGAAGGGCCGAACATGCGGATCTGGCGGCCTATGCGCTGCTGGCGCTTGCTCTGGAGGGGAGGCCGGATGCGCGGATGATGGACCGAGTCTGGCGGCGAAGCGGCGAGATGTCCGCCTTCGGCCTGGCGTCGGCAGGCCTGGCGATGCAGCGAGCAGGGGACGCGCGGCGCTCCGAGGCGGCGCGGCGGCTGGAGGGAATGGTGAAACAGGACGGGCAGGAAATGTTCTGGGAGAGCCGCCGGGATCCCATGTTTCTTCACGAAGAGGATCACTCCTTCGAGGCCACGGCCATGGCCGTGCGTTTCCTGGCTGCCGAAACGCCTGACAGCCCGATGCTCGAGCGGGCGGCGCAATGGTTGATGCGGAACCGGGATCGCGGATATTACTGGAAATCGACCAAACGCACGGCTTTTGTGATCTACGGGCTGATCCCGCTGCTCGAGCGCTCCGGCGAGCTGCAACCGGACTTCACGGCGCGCGTGTTCGCCGGCGGACGGGAGATCTTGCGGCGGCGGTTCACGGCCTCCGATGCGGTGTCCCTGAAGCCGTGGAAGCTGGAGGCGCCGGCGGCCGGCGCCCGCAGCGAGGTGCGTGTGGAGATGGAGGGCCGCGGGCGCCTGTACGCTTCTGCAACCTGGAGGTGGAGGATGCCGGCTGGCGAGGCGCAGAGCCTTCCGGAGAGCAGCCCGCTGCAGATCAGGCGGCAATATTACAGGTTGCGCCCGCTGCATGCAGGCGGGCGGATCACATACACGCTGGAGCCGTGGAGCGGAACGGCGCGGCGCGGCGACGTGGTGGCCGTGCGCGTCAGCGTGCGTGGAGCGGCTGGCCTGAATGCCTTCGTGGTGGAAGACCCTTTGCCCTCGGGCGCTGAGGCGATTCCGCGCGACAGCGTGTTTCCGCTTCAGGGCGCGCCCGGGTGGTGGAACTGGTGGTTGAACCGGCGCGAGATGCGGGACGACCGGGTGTCGTGGTTTCCGTGGATCATTCACAAGGAAGGTTTCGAGGCTGTGTACCTGTTCCGCTTCACGAACGCGGGGCGTTTCCGCGCTGCGCCGGCGCGCGTGGAGCCCATGTACGAACCGGGCGTGAAGGCATGGAGCGAAGAGGCTGTCTGGGAGGTGTTGCCGTGAGGGCATGCAGGGAAGCGTTGGGCCTGCTGCTGCAACTGTGGCCCCGGTGGTTGCTGGTTTCCGCGGTTCTGGGCGTCGCCGCCGGATTGGCGGCAGGCTGGCTTTGGACGCCTCTGGAACGGAACTGGCACCTCCTGCTGAACGCAGCCTATCTGCTGGGATCCGCGGCGGCTGCCTCCTGGGCGCTTACCTACGCGCATCGACGGTTCGCGCCGGAGGGAATCCGCCTGTTCCGCGCGGCGCAGCGCGCCGAGTTCTGGGGTGCGCTGGCGATCTTCGGCGCGCTTGCACTGTGGGTGCCTGCGCGTCTGGTCACCTGGGTGCCGGGGTTCCAGAGCCTGGCCGGGCAGGCGTGGAGCGCTGGCGTGCGCGCCGGCGCCGCGTGGGCGCTCTTTACGGCGGGCATTTGCTGGCTGCTGGCTTGTCTGGGAGTGTTGTCGAAGGAGAGGTCATGATGGAAAGGCGATACCGGCTATCCAATGGCCGGATGCTGCGGCTGATCGAGGGCGACATCACGCGCATTCCTGCCGATGCCATCGCCAATGCCGCGAATTCTGCTCTGGCAAGAGGGGGCGGAGTGGACGGGGCCATTCACCGAGCCGGCGGACCGGAGATCATGCGTGAGCTGGACGAAATCCGGCCGCGTGTGGGGCGCGTTCCGGCGGGCCAGGCGGTGGCCACCGGCGCCGGGCGTCTGCCCGCAAAGTACGTCTTTCACGCCGTGGGTCCGGTGTACCGCGACGGCAAACACGGAGAGCCCGAGGCGCTCGCCTCCTGCTACCGGACCTGTCTGGAGATGGCCGAGGAGCGCGGCTGCGCAAGCCTGAGCTTTCCGGCGATCAGCACCGGCGTTTACGGCTACCCGCCCGAGCAAGCCGCGCGAATCGCCATTGCCGAGGTCCGCCGCTTTCTGGAAACGCGCGCATCCAGCCTGCAGCAGGTGATTTTCGTGCAGTTCGGCGAGCCCGCTTTCCGCATTTACGAGCAATTACTGCGGGAGTCCGGTCTTCAGGAAGCGCAGGACTGACTCGCGCCCGTAGCGCCGCAACAGCTCTTCCACGCGGGCGCGCTCTGCGGGACGCGCCGTACCACCGGAGAAGTGCTCGGCCAGCCCCTCCTCGAACCACTCCGGCAGCGCCGCCTCGCGGTTGGCTTCCACGAGCACGTGGATCATCTCGTGCAGCAGCACCTGACCGAGCCTTCCCTGCCCTTTCAGGCGAGCGGGCTCCTGCAGGTGGATGGTGCAACCCCGCGTGACGGCGGCGAAGTCCCCGTGCGCGCCCGTGGCGTCGCGAAAGAGGTCGACGGAGGGATACTCGCGCACCGCAGGGCGGCACTGCGCGTCCAGGCTCGAACGGCGCCGCGCCTCCGCCCACGCGGCATCCGCAGCTTCTGAAGAAACGGGCGGCCTTCCGGCCGTGACCCACACATCCACGAAGCCGCCACGGTGAACGCGCCACTTCATGCCCCGCGCTGAAATTCCGGCTTGAGCACCCGGAAAATAATGGGCGAGAATTCCCTCGTAATCAAGACCAGCCTTCGCCATTTCCACGGCGCCTTTCTGGCAGAAACCGACTCCGTGCCCGGCGCCCCGGCCGCGGAATTCCACCCCTTCCGCCGAACAAATCACTTCGTACGCCCGGCTTCGCAACAGATTCCATCCGAGCGTTCGGCCCACAGCCAGATGCAGTCTCTCTGCGTCCAGCGGGCCGCGGTTGGAGCCCAGCTCGAGCACGCGCCCGGAGGGAGTTCTGCGAAGGATGTCCAATGAGCGCAAGCCCGGCAGGCCGAGCGCGGCTTCCAGGCGCGGCCATTCCACGCGTGCGCTCCAGAGGCCTGCGGGCGCGCGCGTGCACCACGGATCCGGGCGGGAGGCCAAGTACGGGCGTTCCAGTCCCGGCCAGATCTCTTCCGCTGCCGCTGTCCGTCCCCCGCAATCGGCGGAGTGAAAAACAATGGCCGGCGAGCCTTGCCACCACAGCAAAATTCCCCCGGTTTCCGCCACGGACTTCTCGATAGCGCCGGAAAGTATGGAAAAATCAAGCCGCTGGCAGTGGGTCGTGGAGCAAAAATCAAAGCCCTCCTTTTTATGGCGCCCGGCGTGAGCGCGGAAATACGTTCGTGCGGCCACCGCCATGGCCTTCAGAGCCTCGATTTCGGCCACGCCTCCCATTTCGCCCGCCACGGCTGCGGCCACGGCGCGCTCCAGCGGGACGCGCTGAATCCCCGCGGGGGTGCGGATCGCAAGGGTTTGCGGCCGGGCGCCCGGCGCGAACACAGCGAGGATCAGAGCCAACCGGAACGTCGCGCCCATTGGAACAGCTCCGCGGCGGCCGGCGCAGCTTCGCTCGGCCCGCGCCCACCCGGCCGGAACACCGCTACAGCCACTGCCGGTTTTCCTGCGGGGGCGAATCCGCCAAACCATGCGCCATCCCGGCTCGTGCCCGTCTTGCCCGCAACGTCGATCCCGTCCACCTGCGCCGCCTGCGCCGTGCCCTCGCGGACGGCGCGGCACAAGCCTGCGGCGATCTCCGGCGCGCCGTGCAGCGCCAGATTGCGGAAGATGCGGGCCATCGCGAACACACTCACAGATACGCCTTCCAATCCCAGCGCCTGCAACTGCAGCTCTTCGGGCGTCCGTGCCAGCCGCGCTTCCGCTCCTCCCTGCTGAAGGCGCTCCAGAATGCGGTGCGGCCCTGCAGCCAGAGCCGCGGCGGCGAACCACTGATTGCAGCTCGCGGCCAGCGCGCCCTCCGCATCCAGCGCTCCGGCAGGCGCATGAATGCAGTCCAGCCTGTGGCTGCCGATCCGGAGTGTCCCGGTGCAGACACGGCTCTTCCACGGCCGCAGCGCCTCCAGCAGCCATGGCTTCAGGGCGGAGCCGGGCGCGCCCGCGGGCCGCGCCGCGAACGTCTCGTTCTCCACCCGCAGCGGCACACCGTCCTCGATCCGCAGCACCACTGCCGCACCCGCGGAGGAGCGGGCAGCGAACGCCGCGAAAATGTGCCGGCGTGTGATCATGCCAGGCCGAAAATGGAGCGGAATTCCTCCGGGATTTTCGCCGGTTTTCCGTCGCGCACAAACAGGTGGCGGGTCTCGCCGGTGGCCAGCAATGCGCCGTCCGGAGCGCGGCGGATTTCATATCCGAAGGTCACCATGCGGGGATGCGCGTTTTCGAGCCACGCGCAGGCCAGGATCTCGTCGTCATACCGCGCCGGCTGATGGTACCGGCAGCGCGCCTCTGCCACCACGAGGTGCAGCCCGCTGCGCTGCTCCATCTCGCGGTAGCTGATGCCTCGCATCCGGCACAGTTCGGTCCGCGCCATTTCCATCCAGACGAGGTAATTGGCGTGATAGACCACGCCCATCTGGTCCGTCTCCGCGTAGCGCACGCGGAAGCGGACTTCGGATCGCTCGACGGCGGCGCTGCTCATCCCTTTCATGGTACGCGGAGGCGGAATGCTACGATGGCCGTAGGGTGAAGGTTCGCGTCCTTCTTTTCGGAATGCTGAAAGATGCCGCGGGCACGGCGGAAGCCTCGCTGGAACTGCCGGAGGGCGCCACAGTCGAGACGGCGCTCGAAGCGGCTCTTGCCGCCTGGCCGAACCTTGAGCCGCACCGGCGGTCGACCGTCATTGCCGTCAATCAGCGCTATGCGTTGCGAAACGATCCGCTGCGGGACGGCGACGAAGTGGCCCTGCTTCCGCCTGTGAGCGGCGGACAGGGTCCATGGCTGCGGGTCGAAGAAGACGAGGCCGGGCACTTTTTTGCACTCACGCGCGAACCGATCGACACTGCGTGGCTGCGGGGGCGCATCGCGCAGCCGCGCGACGGCGCCGTCGTCGTGTTCGAGGGAATCGTGCGCGACCACAGCGGCGGCAGGCGGACCCTGTTTCTGGAATACGAATGCTACGAGGGGATGGCGATCCGCGTGATGGCGGAGCTGGGCCGCTCGATTGCAGCACGCCATGCGATCTCCCGCATCGGAATCGTGCACCGCCTTGGACGGCTCGAGATCGGCGAGCCGAGCGTCGTCATCGCCGCCGCGGCGCCGCACCGGCAGCCCGCTTTTGACGCGGCACTCGAAGGGATCAACCGCCTGAAAAAGGAAGTGCCCATCTGGAAGAAGGAGCATTTCGAGGACGGCGCGGTGTGGGTGGAGGGAGAGTGGAGCTCGTCGATCGCCGGCAGGCTCTAGCGGCGATTGCCTGCGCCGCGGCGCAGGAGCCGGTCTTCCGCGTCGACGTCAGGCTGGTGCGCGTGCTGGCCACGGTGCGCAACGCGCAGGGGGCGCTTGCCGGCGATTTGAGCCGCGAAGACTTTCACCTCACGGACAACGGCGTGGAGCAGGAAATCGCCGTGTTCGAGCGGCAGTCCTCGCAGCCGCTTTCGGTGGCGGTTCTGGTGGACCGCAGCCGCTCCACGCAGCGTGAACGCGCCTACGAGCTGGACGCCCTGCGGCGCTTCTTCCGGGCTCTCGTTCGGGAAGGCGATCCGCGCGATGCGGCGGCGCTGATCTCCTTCAACTTCGAGGTCGTGCTGCAGTCGGATTTCACTCGCCGGCTGGACCGGCTGGAGCAGGCGCTGCGCCGCCTGCGCAGTGAAGGCGCCACGGCGCTTTACGATGCCATTTATCTTGGAGCGGAACGGCTCGCGGAACGCGAGGGCAGGCGCGTGGCGGTGGTGATCACCGACGGCGCGGACACCATCAGCAAGACGACTTTCCAGCAGGCGCTCGAGGGGCTGCACCGCGCCGACGCGGTGCTCTATGCGCTGCTGCTGGTTCCCGTGAAAGGAGAAGCGGGGCGCAACCTGCGAGGGGAAAATGCGCTGATCCAGTTTTCCTCCGGCACCGGAGGCAGGATGTTCTATCCGTCGGCTCCAGAGGCGCTGGAAGCGGCATTCACCGAAATTCTCCGCGACCTCCGGACGCAATATTTGATCGGTTACTATCCAAAAAACGTCCCCCCGTCGCGGGACCGCTTTCACCGCATCCGGCTGACGGTGAAGCGCCCCGGGTATTCGGTGTCCGCCAGAACGGGCTATTTCGCTGATGCGGTACCATGAAGGCAGCGGGGAGGAAGACGCATCGTGGCCAAGTCGAAGGCGCCGGCGCAGACCTATGAAGAAGCGAGGTATTTGCGCAAGCTCTCCAGCACGAAAGCGCCCGTGCAGGTGCGGCTGATGTCCGGAGAGACCGTGGAAGGCTACATCGAATACTGGGACCAAGCCTTCATCCGTCTGACGCGGGAGCCTGAGGCGCCCAATCTCTTCATCTTCAAGCACGATATTTGCTACATCGCCGAGCTGGGCCAATGACGCGCCCGAGTGCTCCCTTTTCTGCCTGAAATGACGAGCTTCCTGGAAACTGCAGTCGACATCGCCCGAGAAGCCGGTGCGCTTCTCGCGCATTATTTCGAACGCGGCATCTCCTTCGACCTGAAAGGCGAGTTCGATCTGGTCACCGAGGCGGACCGCGCCAGCGAGAGCCTGGTGGTGGAGCGGCTCCATGCCTACTTCCCGTCGCATTCCGTGCTGGGCGAGGAAGGCGGGATGCGCGACAAGACGGGCGAATACTGCTGGTATGTGGATCCGCTGGACGGCACCACCAACTTCGCCCACGGCTATCCGGCGTTCAACGTCACGCTGGCGCTGGAGCGGCGCGGCGAGCTGATCGCCGGCGTGATCCATGACCCGCTGCATCAGGAGACGTTCACGGCGGAGCTGGGCGGCGGCGCGTTCCTCAACGGGCGCCGGATTCGCGTCAGCCCCACGGAGAAGCTGGAAGAGGCGCTGCTGGCGACCGGCTTCCCCTCGCGGAAGCGCCACGAGAACGTCAATGTCCACTTCTTCCATCAGGTGGCCATGTCCTCGCATGGAGTCCGCCGGAGCGGCTCGGCGGCTCTGGATCTGGCCTATGTGGCTTGCGGGCGCCTGGACGGCTTCTGGGAGTTCGGCCTGAATCCGTGGGACATGGCCGCCGGGCTGCTGCTGGTGCGCGAGGCGGGCGGTCGAACCACCACCATGAAAGGCGAGCCGGCCGATCTTCGCGGCGCTCACATCGCCGTTTCCAACGGACGCATTCACGACGCCCTTCTTTCTCTGTTCAGCGACGTCTTTGCGGGCAGGTACCGCTTTCCCCTGCCCGGCCTTCACTAGCAGCAGCCTTCCACTGCCGGGGCGGATTTGTCTTCCGCAACGGCAGGGTGTTACCCTAAGCAATTGAAAATGCGAACCGTCGACCTCATTCAGCGCAAGCGAAACGGCGAGGAACTGTCGCCTGAAGAGATCCGCTGGCTTGTAGAGTCCTACACGCGCGGGGAGATTCCCGACTATCAAATGGCGGCGTTCCTGATGGCCGTCTATTTCCAGAACATGACGGACCATGAGGTCGGCGCCATGGTGGAAGCGATGATCGACTCGGGCGAGCGCGTGGATCTGTCGTCGATCCCCGGCCCGAAGATCGACAAGCACTCCACCGGCGGTGTGGGCGACAAGACGAGCCTGATCGCCGGCCCGCTGGCAGCGGCGGCAGGCGTGAAGGTTCCCATGGTGAGCGGGCGCGCGCTCGGCCACACCGGCGGCACGCTGGACAAGCTGGAGTCCATCCCTGGCCTTCGCACGAACCTCTCGATCGAGGAATTCAAGGACGTGCTCGACCGCGTGGGCTTCGCCGTGATGGGCCAGAGCGAATCGGTGACGCCCGCCGACGGCAAGCTCTACGCACTGCGCGACGCCACGGCCACGGTGGAGTCGCCGGCGCTGATCGCCGCCTCCATCATGAGCAAGAAGCTGGCAATGGGGCTCGACGGGCTGGTGCTGGACGTGAAAGTGGGCGCCGGCGCGTTCATGAAGCGGCAGGTGGACGCACGGCGGCTGGCGCAGATCATGGTGACCATCGCCCGCCGCAACGACCTGCGGGCGCAGGCGCTGATCACCGACATGAACCAGCCGCTGGGGCGCGCCATCGGCAATGCGCTCGAAATCATGGAGGTCTCGCAGACGCTGCTGAACTCGGGTCCAGAGGACCTGACGCGCATCTCGCTCGAGCTGGCGGCGCGCATGATCTTCCTTGGCAAGATTACCGAGACGCTGGATGAGGCGCGCAACCTCGCCACCAACCTGCTGCTCGAGCAGGCGGGCTACCGGAAGCTCAAGGAGATGATCGCCGCGCAGGGCGGCAATCCGCAGGTGCTGGACCGTTTCGAGCTGCTGCCCAACGCTCTCGGCTGTTACGAGATCCTCTCGCCGCGCTCGGGATATGTGGCGGCGATCGACGCCGAGGAGATCGGGCGCGCTTCCGCCATGCTGGGCGCCGGACGCGACACCAAGGAAGACGCCATCGACCCGGCAGTGGGCGTGTTCCTCGAGGTGAAAGTCGGCGCCCGCGTCGAGGAGGGCAACGTCCTCTGCCGCATTCACTACACGTCGACCGACCGTCTGCAAGACGCCGTCGAGCGCATCGAGGACGCTTTCCGCATTTCCGTCAGCGAGCCCGAACAGAGGGATCTGATCCTCGAAGTGGTCGGCTGAGCTCGCCCGGAAGAGGCGCGGCATGGAACGCTTCACCGGCCTGCTCGGTCTTGTCTGCATTCTGGCGCTGAGCTACGCCCTCTCCTCGAACCGCCGCGCCATCCGGCCGCGCATTGTGGCCTGGGGCCTCGCGCTGCAGTTTGTCTTCGCCTTTCTGGTGCTGAAGACGGACTTCGGCCTGCTGTTCCAGGCGGCCAGCGTCGCCGTGAACGCGCTGCTGGAATTTGCCGAGAAAGGCAGCGAGTTTCTGTTCGGGCCGCTGGGCGTGAAGACCGGGGCCTTCGGAGTGGTCTTCGCCTTCCAGGTCCTGCCCATCGTGATTTTCATCGCCAGCCTGTTTTCCGTGCTGTACTACTTCGGCATCATGCAGGTGGTGATCCGCGGCATGGCGTGGGTGATGCACCGCGTGATGCGCTGCTCCGGCGCCGAATCCACCGACGTGGCAGCCAGCATCTTCATGGGACAGACCGAGGCGCCGCTCACCATCCGCCCCTTCCTGCCGCGCCTCACCCAGAGCGAGCTGTTCACCATCATGACGGCGGGCATGTCGCACGTCTCGGGCGCGGTGATGGCGGCCTATGTGAAGATCGCGGGCGTCGACATCAAGCATCTGCTGACGGCGGTGATCATGACGGCGCCGGCGACGCTGGTGCTCGCCAAGATGCTGATCCCGGAAACCGAAGAGCCGGAGACAGCCGGGGACGTCAAGGTCGAGATCGAACGCCCCGGCGTCAACGTGATCGACGCCGCCGCGCGTGGCGCGGGCGAGGGGCTGCAACTGGCGCTCAACATCGCCGGCATGCTCATCGCGTTCATCTCCCTCATCGCGCTGCTGAACGGCTTCATGGGCTGGGTGCACGGCTTCTGGGGCTGGTTCCCGGATTCTCTGCAGAAGCTGTTTGGCATTGTCTTCGCTCCGGTGGCATGGCTGCTGGGCGTGAGCTGGAAGGACGCGCAGGCGGTAGGCGACATGCTGGGTACGCGCATGGTGCTGAACGAGTTCATTGCGTTCCTGCGTCTCGGGGAGCTCAAGTCGAGTCTCGATCCCCGGTCCTTCGTCATCTCCACGTTCGCCCTTTGCGGCTTCGCCAATTTCAGCTCCATTGCGATCCAGATCGGAGGCATCGGCGCGCTGGCGCCGAACCGCAAGTCGGATCTCGCGCGCCTGGGCGTGAAGGCGATGCTTGCGGGCACGATGGCCAATTTCATGTCAGCCTGTATTGCAGGGATCCTGCTATGATTCGCGCTGCAGCCGCAGAACTGACCCGGCGGGTGCCGGAGTGGCCGCGGATTGCGATTGTCCTGGGCAGCGCGCAGGCGTCATTCAGCGCGGCGCTGTCAGAGCGCACCGTCATCCCCTACGGCGAGATTCCCGGCTGGCCGGTGCCGCGCGTGGCGGGCCATGCCGGGGAGCTGATCGTGGGCCGTTCGGGCTCGAAGAGGGTGGCCTTGCTGAGCGGCCGCGTGCATCTTTACGAGGGCTGGACGCCGCAGCAGGTGGTGTTCGGCGTGCGCGTCATGGGCCTTCTCGGCGTGAAGGTGCTTCTGCTGACGAACGCCGCCGGCGGCATCTCGCCGTCCTTCCGCCCCGGCATGCAGGTGTTCATCACCGATCACATCAACCTGCAGGGAACCAACCCGCTGTGCGGGCCGAACGACGACAGCCTGGGGCCGCGCTTTCCTGACATGTCGGAAGCCTACGACCGCGCTTTGCTCGAGCTCGCCCGCCAGACGGCGCGCGATCTCGGGATGCAGACGGGCGAAGGCGTCTATGCCGCGATGCTCGGGCCGAGCTTTGAAACGCCCGCCGAGATCCGCTTCCTGCGCACGATCGGGGCGGACCTGGCGGGCATGTCCACCGTGCCCGAAGTGATCGCCGCGCGCCACATGGGGATGCGCGTGCTGGCCATCTCGACGGTCACCAACATGGCGGCCGGCATGCAGCAGAAGCTGAGCCACGAAGAGGTGCTCGAAACCGGCAAGGCCAGCGCGGCGGAACTGAAGCGCTTCCTCGAGGCGTTCCTCGAGAGGCTGGAGGTCTAGCCGTGGACAAGCTGGTCGAGGCGGCATTGGAGGCGCGCCGGCGGGCGCGCGCGCCGTTTTCCGGCTTCCTGGTCGGCGCTGCTCTGGAGGATGCCGGCGGCCGCATCTTCACGGGCTGCAACGTGGAGAGCGCCTCCTACGGGCTTACCATCTGCGCCGAGCGCGTGGCCGCATTTCGCGCCGTGGCGGACGGGGCGAGCGGCTTCACGCGGCTGGCGGTCGCCGCGGACACGGACACGCTGACACCTCCCTGCGGCGCCTGCCGGCAGGTGCTCTGGGAGCTGTGCGGCGACGTGGAAATCCTGCTGGTCAATCTCAAGGGCGGCATGGAGAGGACGCGGCTCTCCGCCCTGTTCCCGCGGCCATTCGATGCGAAATTCCTGGATTAGCCTTCTCGTTTGCCTGAGCCTCGGCGCCGCCGAACCGGCGGATCTTGTGATCAGCGCCGCGAGGGTCGTGACCATGGACGCCGGCCGGCGCGTCATCGAGGGCGGCGCCGTCGCCGTGCGGAACGGCCGGATCGCCGCCGTGGGACCGAGGGCGGAGATCGAACGGCGCTTCCGCCCCCGCCGCCGCATCGACCGCCCGGCGGCGATCCTCGCGCCCGGGCTGATCAACGCGCACACGCACGCCCCTATGTCGCTGCTGCGCGGAATCGCCGACGACGTGCCGCTGCAGGAGTGGCTGGAACGGTACATCTTTCCTGCCGAAGCCCGCAACGTCAACGAAGAGTTCGTGCGCGCCGGAACCCGGCTGGCAGTGCTGGAGATGATGCTGGGCGGCATCACGACCTACGCCGACATGTACTACTTCGAGCACGCCATCGCCGAGGAGACCAAACGCGCGGGGATGCGCGCCGTGCTGGGACAAACCGTGATCGGCTTCCCTGCCCCGGACTACAAGACGCCGCAGGAAGCCCTCGCCGCGACGGAGCGCTTCCTGCAAGCCTGGCGCGGCGATGACCTGATCACGCCCGCCGTGGCGCCCCACGCCATCTACACGACGGACGCCGCGACGCTGAAGGCTTGCCGGGCCCTGGCGGACCGCTACGGCGTGCCCGTCCACACGCACGTCTCGGAAACCCGGAAGGAGAACGAAGACGCCCTGCGGGCGCACGGCGTGTCTCCCACCCGCTATCTGGACTCACTCGGATTTTTCAGCGGGCGGACGATCCTCGCCCACATGGTGTGGGCCAGCGCGGAGGATCTCCGGCTGCTGGAGCCGCGCCCGGCAGGCATCGCACACTGCCCTTCCAGCAACGCCAAGCTGGCCAGCGGGGTGCCGGATTACCGGGCATGGCTCGCCTCCAAGGTGCCGGTCGGGCTGGGAACCGACGGCCCTGCGGGGTCCAACAACGATTTCAACCTTTTCGAGGAGATGGATCTCGCCTCCAAATTGGCCAAGGTTTCCACGCTGGATCCGACAATCCTTCCTGCCGAAAAGGCGTTCGAAATGGCGACAGCCGGCGGCGCCCGGGTTTTGGGAATGGAGCGGGAAATCGGCTCGATCGAGCCGGGAAAGCGGGCGGATCTCATCACGATTTCCGTGGCAGCTCCTCACGCCATTCCGGCGCACGATGTCTACTCCATGCTCGTCTATTCCCTGAAGGCCGGGGACGTCCGCGACGTCGTGATCGAAGGCAGGATCGCGGTCCTCGACCGCAAGCCCCTGACTCTGGATCCCGCCCGCGTGCAGCGCGAAGCCGCTGCCATCCGCTCCCGGGTAGCCGCCTCCCTCCGCTGATTCCTGCGCCGCAGGACTCTCTGAAACCTGAGGAGATCCTCGCGCGTCGGTATGAGTGGACGCAGGAATCCGGCCAGTGCAGAGGGGCGCCGGAGAAAAATCCTGCGTGCCGAATCCTTCAGGAGTTAGCCGGGGCGGATTCTCCGTTCGCCCGGCGGGAGGTGAGAATCGCTTATGAAATGGTGTGGGAGGTTTGTGTCTCTTCTTGCGCTGCTGGCCGCTTTCCTGCTGGCAGCCGCAGTGCCCGCCTTCGCCCAGAAGAGCCTGGATGTTTACGTGGGCACGGTGACGAACCAGGTGAAAGCGCGCGAAACGCCGATTGACACTTTCGGCGACGGCGTGCTGCGGTTTGGCCCCCAGATGACGGGCGCATTCCCGAAGTTCGGCGCCAACCTGAAGCTGAATTCCAAGTTCGCCGTTGGCGGCGAAATGAGCTGGCGCGCCTCGAAGGGCGACTACGCGGCCTTGAAGTACCGGCCGTTCTTCTACGACTTCTACGGCATGTACACGCCGCCGGCGTGGTCCCGCTGGTTCGTGCCTGAGCTTCAGGCTGGCCTGGGCGCCGCGAACCTGCGCTTCTACTACGACCAGAGGCTGTGCAACAACTTCACCGGCTGCAGCACGACCAGCGCTCTGGTGGGATCCAGCAAGAAGTTCACCACACACTTCGGCGGCGGCTTCAAGACGTTCGTCTACAACAACGTCTATGTGAAGCCGGAGTTCAAACTGCGCTGGGTGAACGACCTGTTCCAGTTCGGGCGCAACTGGGTTCCCGAATACGGTCTCTCCGTCGGCTACACCTTCGGCGGGCGGTAATTTGCCCGTAGGATCCGCCGCCGCGCCCCGTGCGCGGCGGCGTTTTTTGTTCCGTCTCACCCTCTTCAGAGGTGATTCCAGATCGACCGTTCCCCCTCTTCCTCTCTGGCGCGCCCCCGGGAGTCGGCAAACCAGCGGTAGACCTCGCGGCTGTTGAGCGCCAGCACCAGGCAGGCGGCGAAGACCGCCCCGATCGAGAAGATCAGGAAGGCGGAAAAGAACACGGTCCGGGCAAAGTTCAGCACGTCGGCGGCAACGACGATGGCGACAAACACCACCACCACGCGCACGAAGGCGCAGAAGCGGCGCGCCCACGGAAAGCCCTCGTTGCTCGCCCACAGCAGCGCCCCCCGCCCCAGATACTGCGCCAGCCAGATGCCTGCCAGGATGATCGCCGCGGCGGCGAAAAGCTTCGGAAGCAGATGCACGACGCCGTCGACGATCTCCCGCGTGATCTCCGTCTCGAACACGCTGATGGCGTTCAACAGCCCGATCAGCAGGATTCCGTAGTAGATGCCGTGCGCCAGCAGCGGACTGGCCCGCAGCCGCCCGGATTGGTCGAGCATCGTCCCGATGCCCGTGCGCCGCAGGAAAGCGTCGAAGCGCTCCCCCTTGAACGCGTGCAGCAGAAGCCATCGCAACACGACGGCGACAATCCAGGCCACGCCGAATACGACAATGGCAACAAACAGTGGCGGCAGATACTGGGTTGCCTGCGCCGACAGGCGGGCAACCGACTGCTCCAGAACCTGGCGGAATGTCTCGATCATGAGGACACCTCCTGTGGATGGCCCTGCGCCAGGGCGGAGGGCTTCGGAACCTCGTCCACGCGGGGGCCGCCCCACCGCTCCACGAGAAACGGTTTCAGTTGCTCAAAAACCAGGCAAAGCCGTTCGATCCGCTCCTCCACTTCAGCAGCGTTCATGTCCCGGGTTTCGTTCACAAATGACGCCACGCGCCCCAGGTAAAGCGGCGTGAGCGACCGCACCAGGTGCGTGCGCGCCGCAGGAAGCTCCGCATACGCGGAGGCGAATTCGTAAATCAGGTTCACCCACAGCTCGTCGGACATGCGGAATTCCTCCGCCCGCGAGCTGCGCGCGCTTTGTGCGATGGCGTGGATCTCGCGAAGCGTCTTGTCCGAGAGCGCCATCGCCCAGATCTCCCGCAGGTCGGATTCCCCGCGGAGGAAGGCTTGCACCATGCGGTCAAGATTGACGGCGATCGGGTCCAGCCCCACGTCGTAGCGGAAGCCGAACAGCTCGATTTCGCGGCTGCCGTGGACGCCCATCCACACGGACTTGAACTCGATCATCAGGCTGAAGACGCTGCCAACCACTTGCTGCAGCATGGCGCTGAGATCCGCACCGGGATCCTTGGCGTCGTGCAGCTTCGCTCCCAGGAAGCTCTGGCACACCTTGAATCCGCTCGCCACGGCGATCGTCGTCATCCAGATGTCAATGCCGTAGCGGGCGACGTCCGTTTCCCAGTCGTCGCGTTTCAGATAGGTCTCCACCACGGGCAGCGACATGCCGAAGTCGCCGCCGATGGGCTGCCGGATCCGGAAGCCGTACAGGGCGCGTGTCAGCGGATAGATGATGCTGTTGGTGATCGTGCCGTCGTACTTGTGCCGGTGGTAGTAAGGCGCCACGAAATCGTAGCCGCGGTGCAGCACCGGGCGCAGCAGCAGGTCGATCCACTCCGGCGTGATGGAGCGCAGGTCGGAGTCCACCACGGCGCAGGCTTTTGCGCCCAGGTCGCGCGCCATCTGGAAAATCATGCGGAAGGCGCTCCCCTTGCCGGGAATGCCGTGGTAGGGGAACGACAGCCGGTGCACCGGGTTCAGCGGCGTGTTCAGCAGCAGCAGCTGCGAGGCGTCCACCTGCGCCTCGAGCACCTGCCTTCGCGTGTCGTCCTTGGATCCGCCGTCGGAATTGATGATGACGCCCTGAAACTCGGGGAAGTACTTGTTCAGCCCCGCCTGCGCCGCCCGCACCACATGTCCGATCGTGCGCCCGTTGTTGTAGCTCGGAATGCCGATCACGATGTCGGCGCGCCCGAGCTTCCCGATCGCTTCTCTTGCTTCCGCCGGAAGAATGTCGTGCGCCATGAAGAAGTCCGGGCTCCGTCTTCCCCAGTCTGCCGGATCCTTCCTCTGCTGCCAATCCCCCCGATCTGGTACGGGGCTCCCTTTTCCTCACTGTCCGGGCGCCGGATTGCCATGATCGAACACGGCGCGGACTTCTGCGTCGAAGATCGCCGCGAGGCGCGCGCCGATGCCTTCGACGCAGCGCTCGTTGAACACAGCGGCCAGACTCTCGTAATACCACTTCTGCTTCTCGCGCCCCCGCCGGAAGCGCAGCCACGCCAGCTCCCCATGCAGCGCCAGATCCTCGCGGATCGACCGGATGTTGTCCAGCTTGTCCGCCAGGCAGACGAGCAGCTGATCGGACGCCGCCGTGCGCAGGTAGTCAATGGTGTGCTGCTTGCGGACTTCCCACGGCAAGCTCTTGTCCGGCTCGCTCGCTCCCTCCACCAGCTCGGCGATCCGCGCCCCGAACAGCCGCCGGATCTGCTCCAGCGTCACAAAGCAGTCCTCCACGGTGTCATGCAGCACGGCGGCGACGGCGAGATCCTCCCCGCAACCGGCTTCCAGCAGAATGGCGGCGACGCGCAGCGGGTGGATCAGGTAAGGAATCCTCGTGCCCTTGCGGTATTGTCCGGCATGCGCCGCCGAGGCGAACTGGATGGCGTGGAAAATCAGCGGCGAGTCCATGGCGCCATCCTTCAGTTCATCACATGCCGCCGCACCCCGTCATCGCAGGGCTGATGCCAGCGAGTGCGTGCGGCGGAGCAGCTCGATCCGCGCCAGCTCCAGGTCATGCAGGGCGTCATAAAACAGGATCCAGCGTTCCTGTTCCTGGAACCGCGCCTGCTCCAGATCGCGCAGGGAGGCGCGCCCCTCCTGCACCCGCGCCAGCGTCAATGACACCTGCTCGCGGGCGAGCTCCAGATCCATGCGCGCCAGCTCGTAAGCTGCCTCGGCGTCGCGGATCTTCTGCCACGCCTGCCGCGTGTCGCTCTCCAGCTGCCGACGGCGCTGCCGGATCTGCTCCTGCAGGCGCCGCGCCTCGATCTCCGCCTGCGCGGCGCGCGCCTCGTCCTGGCTGTTGGAAAACAGCGGGATCTGGATCGAAGCGCCCAGCTGCCCGTTGTGGCGCTCGAACCGGTTGAAGAACTTGTCGTAGTTGTTGAACCTCGCCAGCAGACCGTACTGCGCCACCAGATCGATCCGTGGGAGCCGCATGGCGCGGTACGAGCGTGCCTGAAGATTCTTCGCGGCTGCTTCCGCTTCCAGCCGCCGGACCTCCGGATCCTCGCGCAGCGCAGCCTCCACGGCGGTTTCCTCTTCCGGCAAGGCCGTCAGCACCTTGCGGTCCTCGGGCGCCGGCTGGATCTCTTCGGAGGGATCCAGCCCGAGCGCGAAGGCGAGCGCCTGAGAGACAGAACGGCGCTGACCGGCCAGCTGCTGCACTCTCAAGCGTGCGCGCGCCGTCTCCAGCGCCGCCCGCCGGCCTTCCAGCGGAGTCTCGCGCCCCTCCTCCATCCGCAGCCGGACTGCCGCCTCGATCGTCTGCGCATGCTCCAGCTGCCGTTGCGCGGCCTCTTCCTGCCGTGCCAAACGTTCCAGATCGAGATACAGCGCGGCCACCCGGAGCGCCGCGTCCTCCTGCGCCAGCGCCGCGGCAGCGGCGGCGGCGCGCGCGCTCTCACGGGCGGAAGCCACCTGATACCCCTGCGGACGGTTCCAGATCGTCCGCACGCCCTTCGCCTGCACCACCGCGGGCGTCGCGCCTTCGATCGACATCGGCATGCCGCTGGAATATGCCAGCCCGCTGCCCGCCATCAGCCTCGGCAAGAGCGGCTCGCGAACGGCGCGGATCTCCAGAGCCGCCCTTTGTTCGTCCAGCCGGGCGAGCACGACCTCCGGACTCTGTTGTCCGGCGAGTTCGACTGCCTGCCGCAGCGTCAGCACGCGCGGCGCGGCGTGCGCGGCGGACAGAATCACGAAGAGTGCGTAAAAGGTTCGCATGGCTGTTACTGACAGGTTAGCCCGTGCCGCGGCGTGATATCATGCCGGGCAACGGTGGCTGCCATGGCTGGCAAAATGGCGTTTCGCGTTCGAAACTGCTGGCGATCCGCGGTTTCAGTGTTGCTGTCCGTTTCCCTTGCAGCGGCGCCCGCCGCCGCGCAGCGTCCGCCGGCGCAGCTGGCGCCGGAGGTGCGCAGGGCGCTCGACGAGGCGTTGCAGAAGTCCTACAACGATCTGTTCGAAGAGGCGCCGCGGCTCGAGTTCAGCCGCACGCAGATTGAAGCGATGCGGGAGATCCTCGAAAACCGGCAGACGAGCTGTGCCTCCGAGTTCCGCCGGCGCGCGGAGGCGCATGCCAGAGATCTTCGAAGGGAGCAGGACTCCCTACGCGCCGCCACGACGCGCATCGACGACGCGGAGCGAAAGCAACGCCACTGCCGCATCCAGAACCTGCGGGCGCTGGAGTCCCAGGCGCGCGTGCTTGCCGAGCACGCCATTCCGGTGGCCTATGAAAACCGGAAGGCGAAGCTCGAGCTGATCGAAAAGTGGCCGGAGGAGCTGAAGCGGATCCGCGAGGACATCGCCGCCGGCAGGCACCTGCAACGGAAATGGGGCGATGTGAAAGACATCGGATTCCGCGAACTCGTACCGGATCAGGAAAAGGACATCAAGATCGGGCAAGAGACGGTCCGCGAGATGAAAATGGCCGGGTTGATGCCGCCGGAGGTGGACAACCCGGAGGTGAAGAGATACGTGACGCAGCTGGCGCAACGCATCGGCAAGCATTCCGACTTGCGCGTGCCTCTGAACGTCACGGTCCTCAATTCGAAAGAGATCAACGCGTTCGCGCTGCCCGGAGGCTTCCTGTTCATCCAGCGCGGGTTGCTGGAAGCCGCCGAGAACGAGGCGCAGCTGGCTGGCGTGATCGCCCACGAAATCGCCCACGTGACGGGGCGGCACGGACACCGGCTGATGAAGCGCGCCACCGTGTCGTCGATCATCTATCAGGCGGCGCAGGTGGCGGCGCTGATCCTCACCGGCGGCGCAGCCACCATTGGAACCTATTACGCCCTCCAGTATGGCTTTTACGGGCTTGGTCTGGTGCTGAGCCTGGATATGCTCGGGGTGAGCCGCGAGATGGAGCTGGAGGCGGACCAGCTGGGCGTGCAATACGCCTGGAATGCCGGCTTTGACCCCAATGGATTCATCCACTTTTTCGACAAAATGGCGACGCGGGAAGGCTACGTCAACGGCCTGAGCTGGTTCCGGACCCACCCGCCATTTTACGCGCGCATGGTCCAGAGCAAGCGGGAAATTCTCTTCCTGCCCCCGAAGGACGGGCTGACCGTAAACAGCACGGAATTCGATGCCATGAAACGCGAACTGAAGAAGGTGACGGAGCAGGCCGAGCAGGAGGAAAAAGACCGTCCCAGCCTTCTGGCCCCGGTGCAGGGATGTCCCGCCCCGGAGAAGATCGAGTTCAAGCCCGGAGATCCCATCGAAAAGCTATGTCCGGAACCCGCCGAATCTTCCTCCGGCAGGCGCTGACTGCCCTGCCGCTGCTTTCGGCCGCCCGTGCGCAGTCGCTCGGGCAGCGGTCCGTGTACTTCACGGTGGAGGACGGCGACCGCCTGATCACCGGGTTGGGGGAATCGCAATTCCGAGTATTCGAGGACGGGCAGCCCGTGCCGTTCCGGCTGCTGGAACCGGAGAAGCCGGTGCTGCTGACCGTGCTGGCGGAATACAGCCAGGCGTCCGGCCTCTACCTGAACGATATCGTGACGGCAGCAAGGGCGCTGATGGACGCGGCGCCGGAAGGCAATTGGTATTCGCTGGCCACATTTTCCCAGGAACTCCAGATTGTCAAGGACTTCACCAGAATGAAGGGGGAAATTCTGGCCTCCTTTGACGAAATCGGCCAGCCGTTTTGGGGCGAAGTGAACACCTACGACGCAGTCTTCGAGATCCTGGAGAAGCTGGAATTCCTGCCCGGAAGGAAAGTGATCGTGCTGATCGGCTCCGGGCTCAACACTCTGAGCCGGCAAACGATGGCAGACGTCCAGCGCAAGGCGGAGGCCGCGGCGCTGAACATTTTCGTCATGGGCGCGGGCACGCTGCTGCGCGGGCTGTACGACTCCTATCTGGACGCAGCATCGCGAATGAACCTGCTGCAGGCGGAGGCGTTCCTCAACATGCTGGCGAAGAAGACGGGCGGGCAGGCGTTTTTCCCGCGGTTCGAGGTCGCCTACCGCGACATCGCACGGACGATTTTCACCATGCTCGACAGCCAGTACCGGCTGCAGTACGAGTCCCGTGTGAAGCCGGACAACCGCTTCCACCGCCTCAGGGTGGAGGCGCGCGACCCGCGGGACAGCCAGAAGCAGTACACCGTGAGAGTCCGCGAAGGGTGGCGGTGGTACTGAGGCGCGCTCACTCGTAACGCAGCGCCTCGGTCGGGTTCAACCGGGCCGCACGGTTCGCTGGCAGCAGACCGAACGCCACCCCCACCACGGCCGAAACCACGAACGCGACCACGATCGAGAGCTTCGACACCGGGATATACACCTCGTTTTGAAGCGAGTTGGCGATGACCGGCAGGCTCACGCCCAGCAGGATTCCGACAACGCCTCCGCCGGTGCTGATCAGCAAAGCCTCGAACAGAAACTGCAGCAGGATCACGCGGCGCGACGCACCCAGCGACATACGGATGCCGATCTCCCGCGTCCGCTCGGTGACCGTCACCAGCATGATGTTCATGATCCCGATCCCGGAGATGACCAGCGCGATGGCCGAGATCAGGATCAGCACGATGGTGAGCACCGTGGCGATAGCGGAGGCAGCCTCGAGGATCGCCGTGAGGTTTTGCACCGTGTAGCGCGCGCCGGGGCGGTGGCGCGACGCAAGAATGTTGGCGATCTCCTGCGTCACTGCAGGCACGTCCTCCGCCGCGCGCACCTGCACGTACATCGGATCGACGCGCTCCACCTCCACGAAATAGCGCTGCACCGTGTATGGGATCAGTGCTGCGCCGTGATCGCCCAGTTCAGACTGTCCGAACGTCGACGTCCGCTCGCGGAACACGCCCACCACGGAGAACTCCAGCGAGCGGATCTTCACAATGTGCCCGATCGCTGCCGGTGCGCCCCCGAAGAGCGTATTCGCCAGCTTGTCATCGAGCATCGCCACCTTTTGCCGCAAAGCGATGTCGGAGGGATCCAGGAAACGCCCGGCCAGCAGCTGCAGGCTGCGGACTTCCGGGTAGTATTCGTCCGTGCCAATGATCCGGATGTCGCGCTGCTGGCCGTCGACAATCACCGTGTCGGTGGAATTCAGCACCGCCGAGGCGGCGACAATGCGGTCGGCCAGCTGACGCCGCACGGCCTCGACATCGGCCAATTTCACATAGTCCGCCGCCGCGCGCGTCACGTCCTGCCCGCCCGCGTCATAGTAGGCCATCACCAGGTTGGAGCCGATGCCGCGGATCTTGTCCAGAATGATGTCACGGCTCGTCAGCGAGATCGTCACCACCAGGATCACGCTGGCGTTGCCGATCACCAGCCCGAGCGCGGTCAGGGCAGTGCGGATCCGGTTGGCGTCCAGCGCCTGAAAACTGAACCGCAGACATTCCTTGATCAGATAGAGCGGCGGCATCCGCAGAAACTATCCCCCGATGCGCTCCAGCAGTTTGCGCGCCTCCTCGCGGGGCGGATCGTCGGGCGTCAGCGGCGCCCTCAGATACTCCTGCAGCAACCTGCGCGCCTCCTGCGGGTTGCGGCGCGTGTTCACATACAGCTCTGCGCGCGCAAACATCACCTTCGGTGCCCCCGGCTCCAGGGCTGCAGCCGACTCCATCGTCCGCTCCGCTTCCTGCACCCTGCCGCGCCGCGCCAGGAACTTCGCCAGGTCGATCAGCCGCCCTACCTGCCTGGGCGCCAGCTCCACCGCCCGCCTGAAATGCTGCTCTGCCTGATCATACTGCTTCTTTTTTTCGGCGATCCGCGCCAGTGCGTACTCCGCCTCCGCAGCATCGAGCTCGCGGATCTTGCCGATCAATGCTTGCGCTTTCTCGATGCCGCCGCCCAGGAAGCCCGGCGCTTCCAGATAGTAGGAAAACAGATCGTTCAGCGCTTCCTTGTTGTTGGGATCCAGCGCCACCGCCTTCTCGAAGCATTGCCTCGCTTTGGATGCATACGAGGGCGCCACCATGTAGTTGGAGGTCTCCGCCCTCCGCCCCCACGCGCGCCCCAGCCAGAGCCATACGTTCGAATCTTTCGGACGCGCCTCGGCGGCTTTCCGGAGCGCCTCTACAGCCTTCTTGAAATCGCCCAATTGATACCACGCGCGCCCGGCGAGGAACTGCGCTTCAGCCGTCTCACGCTCCGGTGAGCCTGTCAGCACTTCGGTGACCTGCCGGTATTCGGCTTTCTCATACAGCGCGCGCGCCCGCTCCACGTCAGAGGCGAACCCTGCCGCAAGCGCCACAACCAGGGCGAACGACGCTGGTACAGGGAATTTCATGAGGCGGCCTGTCCCCTTCATCATAAAACGGCGCTTGTTCCAGCTCTTCACTGCGTGAGACGCGCGCGAAAGGGGGCCGGTGACAGGCCGTCTCTGTGCAGCCCCGCAGCCCCAGGGGGGCCTCGGGCCGACCGCCATCTTTCCTGCAGTCGCGGACGGCCGTGATATCCTCGCGGCATGAAAATCAACGCGGGACTGCTGCTTGCTCTCGCGCCCCTTCTGGCGCAGAACTTCGCCGACGTGCGCCCGAGTCCGCAGCAGCTCGCCTGGCACGAACTCGAAATCGGCGTGCTCGTGCACTTCGGCCCCAACACCTTCATGGACCGCGAATGGGGCGACGGGACGGCGGATCCAGCTGTCTTCGATCCAAAACAGCTCGACGCCGAACAGTGGGTCCGAGCGGCGAAAGCCGCAGGAGCGAAGTATCTCATCATGGTGGCCAAGCACCACGACGGCTTCTGCCTTTGGCCCTCGCGCCACACCGACTACAGCGTCCGGCGCAGCCCGTGGAAGCAGGGCAAAGGCGACGTCGTGCGCGAAGTCGAACAGGCATGCCGCAAGCATGGCCTCGCCTTCGGCATCTACCTCTCCCCGTGGGACCGCCACGACCCGCGCTACGCCGAAAACAGGAAATACGACGACTACTACGTCGCGCAGATGACCGAACTGGCCACGCAATACGGCCCGCTCGTGGAATTCTGGCTCGACGGCGCCGGCAGCGAAGGCCACGTTTACGACTTCGTCCGCTACATCCGCACCATGCGCACCTATCAGCCCAACGCCCTGCTGTTCGCCAGCCTCGATTTCATGCCTTACGGCGACATCCGCTGGGTGGGCAACGAAAGCGGATTCGCACACGAAGAGAACTGGAACGTGGTGGACAACTACGGCATCCTGCGGTGGCGCCCTGCGGAAGCCGACACGCCCCTGCGGCACGGGCACTGGTTCTGGCACCCGAATTCCGAAAAGCGCCTCAAGTCCCTCGAGGAGCTGATGGAGATCTACCACAAGACCGTCGGACGCGGCGCGCAACTTGTCCTTGGCATCGCGCCGGACAACCGGGGGCTCCTGCCCGAGGCTGATGCGCAGCGGCTGGCCGAATTCGGCGCCGGAGTGCGGCGAATCTACGGCAAGCCGCTTGCGGCGGCGGACCCGCACAACCCGCACATTCTGAACTTGCCGCAAGGGCAGGTTGTGGATCGCGTCGTCCTCTCGGAGGACCTCGCCTATGGGCAGATGGTGCGGTCATTCACGGTGGAAGCGTGGAACGGAGAGCGCTGGACGGAGGTGGCGCGCGGCTCGACCATCGGCTACAAGCGGATCGTCGTGTTCGATCCGGTCGAAACCTCCAGGGTGCGCGTGGAGATCACGGCCAGCCTGGGGCCCGTGCGGTTGAAACCGATGACGGCGCATTTCGGCGGGCGGCGGTAGCCGCCCTCATCTCAGCCCTTCCAGCCTTTCTTTCTCCTGCCTGCTGATCCGCACTACCGTTCCATGGCGGTGTCCGGGCGGGAACTGAAGCTTGTCCGTGACGTCCTCGAAACGCTTCCAATCGCGTGTGCGGTAGGCCCCATAGTGCTGCGGCTTGCCGTAGTGATCGAAGTAGATGAGCCAGTCCCGCCCCACTTGCACCACAGACGGCCCTTCGATCCAGGCTTTCGAGAATGTCTCCGCCTCGGCGCGCCATGGCCCTGCGGGGCTCGAGGCCCACGCCAGCCTCAGGTTCTTCTTCAGCGGATCGCGGCGCTCGTCCTTGAACACCATCAGCCAGCGCCGCCCGGCGCGCACGATGGTGGAGTCGATCACGTTGAAGCCCGGATCGAAGAACAGCTCCGGCTGCGTAAATGACTCAAAGTCCCGCGTGCGCATGGCCCAGATCCGGTGGTTGTACCCGGAATCGCCGCTCTGCTCGCCTTCCGGGAACCGCCCGGGAATTGTGCTGGCCCAAAACACGATCCACTCTTTCTGTTTCTCGTTCCGGACCATCTCCGGGGCCCATGCGTTGCGCGCGCCTTCGAGCGGAACGGGGATGCGCCGCTGCCCGGACCAGGAAATCAGGTCCGGGGAACTTGCGTAGCCGATCGTCAGCGAACCGTCCTCTTTGGAACGCGTCCACCCCGTCGTCCACAGCATGTGCCAGCGGCCGCCGGGTCCGCGCGCCAGGAAGGGATCCCGCATCAGCATGCCCGGAATGCGAGGCGGCACGACGGGCTGATCGCCGCGCACGGGCGTCCAGCGGTAGCCGTCTTCTGATATCGCGAAATACACACCCGTCTCCCCATTCCCTCGGAACGACGTGAAGAGAAACGGCTGCGCCATAACAGCGGGAAGACAGCACAGGGCAATTGCAAGGCGGATCACTGCTTGTAGATGATATCGAAGATGACCATCGGGGACTGCACGTGGAACGATTTCCAGACGCGCTTCGGCGCGCTGCAAACGCTGGGCGGCGTGATCCGCCACTGGGCGGCGCGCACGCCGGACACGCCTGCCGTGCTGAATGCGACTCGCGGCACGTCGTTGACCTACGGGCAGCTTGAGGAGCAGGCAGCCGCCGTGGCGCGGGCGCTCGTGAAGGCGGGCTTCCGCAAGGGCGACTGCTTCGCGACTTCCCTGCCTTTGTCAGATGATCACATCGTGCTCGAATACGCCTGCTTTCTGGCTGGCGTGATCCACGTGCCGCTGGACCTGCGGCTGTCCCCCGCCGAGACGGCGCGCAGCCTGCGCATGGTGAACGCGCGCGGCTATGCAACAGCGCTGCCCTACGGGCTGCCGCAAGATGCACCGTCGCCGGAGCACTTCTTCGACGCCTCTTCTCTGCACGAGTTCCTCGCCCGGGCGGTGCACGAAGAGCCGCAGGCAGCGCTGCCGGAAATCGCTCCCAACGACGGTGCGCAAGTGATTTTCACCACCGGCTCAACGGGCAGCCCCAAGGCGGCGCTGCTCACACACCTCGGCATTACAGCGCAGAACTACTGCCTCGGAACTGCGTTTGAGTTCGAAGCCTCGCGCGTGATGGTGCACCTGCCGCCGTCGCATGTCGGCTGCCAGGCGGAGCTGCTGATGACCACGCTGTTCTGGGGCGGGACGGCAGTGACTCTGGAAATCTTCGACCCCGGCAAGACCCTGGAGGCGATCGAAAAATACAAGGTGCGGCTGCTCGGGCAGATCCCGGCGATGTTCCTCATGGAGTGGCGCCACTCCAGTTACGCCGAGCGCGATCTGAGTTCGCTGGAAATTGCGGTTTACGGCGGGCAGAGCGTTCCCCGCCCGTTTCTGGAGAAGCTGCGCACCATGGCGCCGCGAATCGGGACCGGGCTCGGGCTCACCGAGGCTTCCGGCTTTTGCACTTACACGCCCGTCACCGGCGACGTCGACGCCGTTGCGGCCAGTCTCGGCCATGCGGCGCCCATTTATCCGATGTCGATCCGCGAACCGATGCGCGAAGACGGCAGCGCCGGGGCGGAGTTGCCGCCCGGCGAGATCGGGCACGTGTGTTTCCGCGGTCCGCAGAACTTTGCCGGATATCTGAACGACGAAGAGGCCACGCGGCGTGCCCTTTCCACCGACGGATGGCTCTACACGGGCGACATGGGCAGCGTGGACGAACAGGGGCTGCATTTCAGCGGGCGCGCCAAATGGGTGATCAAGCCCGCAGGCTATCAGGTCTTCCCCGGCGATGTGGAAGACCACATCTGCCTGCTGTCCGACAAGGTCGCCTCCTGCGGCGTGGTGGGCGTGCCGCATCCCGTTTGGGTGGAAGCGATCGTCGCCTTTGTCGAAAAACGGCCTGGCGCGGAGTTGACCGAAGCGGAGTTGCGCAAGCACGCGCGCGGGCTGACGTCCTATAAGCGGCCGCTGCACTACGTGATTCTCGAACCCGGCCAGATGCCGCTGAACCGCGTGGCCAAGGTGGACACGCTTCGGCTGAAAGCGATGGCCATGGAAGAAGTCCGCCAGCTGCAGGAGCGCGGCCGGTGGAAATCGGAGATGATGGAGGAGTGACGGCCCGGCACCCCCGGGCCGCCACCCACTACCTTCCTAGTAGTAAAGCTTCAGCGCAAACTGGATCTGACGTGCCGGAAACGCCGACGTCACCGTGCCGAACGCAGCGCTGCTCGCATTGCTGTTGGGCGCGCCAAGATTGGTCACGTTCAACAGATTGAAGAATTCGCTGCGGAATTCCAGCCGCGATCCTTCGCGTGGCAGACCGAAAGATTTGTAAATTCCAAGGTCGCCTTGATAGAAGGGCTCCATGCGCCCGATGTTCCGTCCTGCCGTACCGAAGGGCCGCGTGACATCGGTGGGGATGATGACGTTCGAGCGGATAAACCAGTTGCCCGGATCGTACCGGTTGTCCTGCACTGGCCCGATGACATCCGGCCGGTAGCTGCAGCTGCTGCAAACCTGCTGCGCTGACACCGGGTTGTAGACAAGATTGACGGGGAAGCCGCTGCGAGCGGTGTTGATCAGCGTGACTCGCCATCCTCCCAGCAGCCCTTGCGTCAAGGGGTTCCAGTTGGCGCCCCATCGCTTGCCGCGTCCGAAGGGCATCTCGTAAATCAGGCTGGTGACATTGTTGTGGGTGACGTCATAGCTGGAGAGAGCGCGTTCGCCGCGAAGGTTGTAGAAGTTCACCCGCGAATTGTCCCCGTTGTAATTCTCGAGATGCCCAGGTGCATTGTCGATCGTCTTCGACCAGGTATAGGAATTCAGAAGGTACACTCCGCCCGAGAATTTCTTCTCCAGCTTGGCCTGAAGGCCGTGATAAAAGGTGTTGCCTCCGGCGAAGGCGATCTGGATGAAGCTGAAGTCCCGGTAAGGCCGACGCAGGTCGAGCGAGAGATTTTGCCCGGGTTGGTTCGGCTGGGCCTGGTTGAAATCGGCGAGAATGAGCTGCTTGACGCCGCGGTTTCCGACATAGCCGACGTCCAGCAGAAGGTCGCGGGCCAGCTCGCGCTGAATCGTGAGATGCCACGTCTGAACATACGGCGCGGGCGTGTCCGCAGGGATGTAGTTCACGCGCGTGGTGCGGGTGTTGTACAGCCGCGGGTCGATGAAGCCCTCTGGAAACCCGTCCTGCGTCCGCTGGAAGCAGGTCAGAAAATCCCGCCCCGGCGAGCAGAGCGGCAGCGGGTTGGCGCCGCCCGCGGCCGGCGCCACCTGATCCCGCGCCACGGCGAAGACGAACGGCCCTGTGAAGCCGAGGATGTTTTCTCCGCCCATCCGGTTGAAGTGAATGTAGCTGATGCCGTAAGCACTGCGGATGGCGGTTTTCGGGGTGAGGGCATACGCCAGACCGATGCGCGGCCCCCAGTTGTTGCGGTCCGGCCGGATGGTCGAGCGGTCAAAAAGCGATCCGCTACGGGCGAAGATCAGCCGGGCATTGACGGGATCGAAGTTGCCCAGCCGGTTGTTGGCTTCCCATTGCGGGGTGGAAAACTCGTACCGCACGCCCAGGTTCAGAGTGAGCTTCCGGGTAGCTTTCCAGTCGTCCTGCAGGTAGAAGAAGTGCATGCGCTGACGGTAATCCAGGACCGCAAAGTTGCTCATGGCATACTGGCTCTGCGCGCCGACAAAGAAATCGGCCAAGTTGGCCAGCGGGTTCTGCGCTGAGGGCAGGCCCGAGAGGGCGCTGAAGCGCCCGTTGTAGGTGGACTGGCCGTAAACCGGCGCCAGATCGTTGATTTCGGTATTAATTGCCTGGTATTCATACCCGGCTTTCACCGTATGGGCGCCAGCCAGACGGGAATAGTTCGCCCGGGGATTCCAGACCGCCGGCCACTGAAATTGCGGATTGCTGGACTGCCGGCCGAATCCGGTGAACCCTGTAACATTCTGGGTATTCAGACCTCCGCCGACTCGCGGGTCGCGGCTGATGCCCTTGATGCCGTAAGAGTCCTCGATGTGCGGTGCCCGGTAATTGACGGGGTTCTTCCCGGCCTCTGTGAGCGTGTAGCCGAATCGCACCTCCAGAATGGAAGCGGCGTTCATTGTCCAGGTGCCGCCGGCAGCAAGCGAATAGTTCCGGACATACACGTGGCCGTTGGAATTGCCACCGGAAGGCCCCGGAATGGCGGGCGGTTCAAAGGCGTTCAGCTCCCGCCAGCTGTAACGAACGAAGGAGGTGAAGGCGGAGGTCCAGAATTGGTCGAGTTTGACGTTCCACTTGTTGTCAGGGGTATCGAACACGCCGAGCGTTTCGAAGTTGTTGCCGACACCCAGAGGGCCGGAACCCGGGCGGTTGGGCGCGGGAAGTTCAGACAGCACCTTGCGTGCGAACCCGGTCTGCAGAGCCGCCGGCACGCGCCCCTCCGGATACGGCGTGCCGTCGTAGGGGTTGCGCAACCCCACGCCGGGGAATTCGCCCTGGCGCATTTGCGCAGAAGGCAGGCTCGCATACATCAGCTCGCTCAGCTTTCGCCGGAGCCCTTCGTAGTCGGCAAAGTAAAACAACCGGTTTTTGAGAATCGGCCCGCCGCCGGCCACGCCGAACTGATTCTGTTTCATGTCCGGCTTTTCCCCCGTGACCGGCCGGAAAAAGCCCGTGGCATTCAGCACCTTGTTCCGCAGGAATTCCCAGGCTGTCAGGCGAAACTGGTTGGTGCCGGTGCGGTAAGCAACGATGATTGCCGCACCACCGGCGCGTCCGTATTCCGCTGAAAAGTTGTTCGTGACCACTCGAAACTCCCCGACAGCATCGGGCGAGAGTTGCACGACCTGATTGGAGAAACCCTGATTGGAGGTGCCGTAGGCGTTGTTTTCCACCCCGTCCAGCATGAAGTTGTTGTAGGAGCTCCGCAGTCCGTTGACGTGGTAGCTGGCGTCGCGTGCGCCGCCGATGCTGGTGCCGCGCAGCGCCTGCACGGTGCCGGGCGTCAACAATGTGAGGTCGGCATAGGCGCGACCGTTCAACGGCAGGTCGACCGCCTGGCGGCTTCCGATCACGGTGCCCCGCGAGGATGTATCGGCCTCGACCGGAGACACTGCGTCGCTCACAGTGACGGACTCCTCCACGCTGCCAAGCTCCAGCTGAAGATCCACGCGCTGCCTCGTGCCAACTGTTACGGTGAAAACGGCCGAGACCGCCTTCTTGAAACCGGCGGATGCGGCCGAAAGCGTGTATCGCCCCGGGCGCACATTGAAGAACTCAAAGAGACCATTGGCATTGGTGGCAGCGGTGCGAACCACGCCGGTCTCCTCCGCCCTGAGCTCCACTTGCGCCCCCGACACGATGGCGCCGGTGGGATCCGTCACCGTGCCGAGCACAGTGGAAGTTTCGAACTGCGCACGGGCTGCCGGCTGGACCAGGCAGGCCAAAGCCATACAGAGAAGCATGTGCAGGAAAACACACGTCCGGTCGTTTCTCTCAAGAGACTTCACAGGAACCTCCCAGATTCAGCCGGAGTCTACAGCAACGGCGTTTCAAACGGGCAAACGACCGGCATCAATCGGGTGAATTCCTGATCAAACGGTGGTCAGGAGCCGCTGCGGGGGCTGCTCTCCATGGAACTTCCCAGCCGTCTCCCAGCACCGGCAGCGCCCTGACAGAAAACAGACTTCTCAGTCTGATATGTTGATATCGACGTCCGCCATGTTCTCCCATCAGCCCTTTCACTACCATTCACCCGAAGAGCTGGCACGCGATATCGAACGTCTCGGGCTGGAAATTCCGCTTCAGAGCGACTTTTCTCCCCTGTCTGCGCCGCTGGATTGCGGCGTCTTCCGGCTGCCGAACCGCTTCGTCGTCCTGCCGATGGAGGGCTGCGATGGCACCGCCAACGGCGCGCCCGATGAGCTCACCTTCCGCCGCTACCGCCGGTTTGCCGCGGGCGGCGCCGGACTGCTCTGGGTGGAGGCGTGCGCCGTGGTTCCCGAAGGACGCGCCAATCCCAGGCAGCTTTGGATTCATGCCGCCAACACTGGCGAGTTCGCGCGCATGCTCGAAGATGCCCGGCGCGCTGCGGCGGAGACCATGGGCCCCTCCCACCGCCCCGTGTTCGTTCTTCAGCTCACGCATTCGGGACGGTATTCAAAACCCGGCCGAAAACCGCAGCCGGTGATTGCCCATCATTCGAAATTCCTCGATCCTGTGATGGGGCTCCCGCCGGATTATCCGCTGATCACGGATGATGAACTGGAGCGGCTGGAAGACATCTACGTTGAAGCGGCGCGCTGCGCGCTGGAGGCGGGCTTCGATGCCGTGGACGTCAAGGCATGCCACCGCTACCTGGTGAGCGAGCTGCACGCCTCCTTTACCCGGGAAAACTCCCTCTACGGCGGACCGGAGTTCGACAACCGCACGCGCTTCTTCCGCAATGTGGTCGCCAAGATCCGGGACCGCGTTCCGGGCATTGCCGTCACCACCCGCCTGAACGCCTATGACGCCATGCCGCATCCCTACGGCTGGGGCATGGCGCCCGACGGCAGCGACCGGCCGGATCTCGGTGAACCTCTCCGGCTGGTGGGCTGGTTGCGGGAGCAGGGCGCGCCGCTCGTCAACATCACGATCGGCAACCCGTATTTCAACCCATATGTGAACCGCCCGTTCGACCTGCCCGTGGCGGGCGCGCCCCTGCCGCCGGAGCATCCGCTGGAAGGCGTGGCGCGGTTCCTGCACATTGTGCGCGAAATCCAGCAGGCGCATCCGGACCTGCCGGTTGTCGGCGGCGGATATTCCTGGCTGCGGCATTTCTTCCCGTATGTGGCCGCGGCAGCCGTCTCGCGAGGATGGGTCTCGCTGGTGGGCGGCGGGCGCATGGCCTTCGCCTATCCCGACTTCCCGCGGGAAGTCCTGGCCGGCCGCCCGCTGGATCCGGAGCGGGTCTGCGTGGCTTGCTCGGCCTGCACGCAGATCATGCGCGACGGCGGGCGCACGGGATGCGTGCCGCGCGATGCGGCGATTTACGAACCCATCTACAAGGCAGGCCGTGCGGAGGCGCTGGACACCATCCGCAGGGAGGCCGCCTCCTGCCGGCAGTGCAACGACCCCACGTGCGTGCCCCGGTGCCCGGCCGGAGTGAACGTGCCGAAGTTCATTCAGGCGATCACGGAGGGCCGCTATCGCGACGCCTATGAAACAATTCGCGAAGCCAATGTTCTGGCCGCCGTCTGCGGATATGTTTGCCCATCGGAGACGCTCTGCGAGTCCGGCTGCATCAACGAGCACTATTCCGAGCCGGTGCCGATCCGCCACCTGCAACGCTGGGTGTCGCGGCTGGCTCTGGAAGAAGGGTGGAGCCGGCAGCCGCGCCCGTTGCCCGAGCCAACCGGCATGCGCGTGGCGGTGATCGGCGCCGGCGCAGCGGGCGTCGCCGCGGCAGTGACATTGGCGGGCTTCGGCCACTCTGTCACGCTGTTCGACCGCGAACCGGCGCCCGGCGGCGTGGCGCGGGAGACGATCCCGCCGGACCGTCTTCCCGAGGACATTTTGCGGCGGGAACTCGAGGATGCGCTGATCGCCGCGGGCGTCATCGAACGCTGCCAGTTCGAGCTGGATGAAGTCAACACACTGGACTCCGTTCTCGCAGAAGGTTTCAGCGCGGTTCTGCTCGCACTGGGGCTGACCCGCTCGGTCCCGCTGCCCGGCGCGGCGCGCCCGCGCCAGGGCGTTTTCGGGGCGCTGGAGTTTCTGCGCCTCGTCAAGCACGGGGGGTTGCGCATCTCGGGAACAGCGGCAGTCCTTGGAGGCGGGAACACGGCTATCGACGCGGCGCTGTCCGCTCTGCGCGCCGGCGCGCGGGATGTGTATCTCGTCTACCGCCGCTCGTTCGCGGAGATGCCCGCGTGGCCCGCAGAGCGCGACGCCGCTGTGCGCGCCGGCGTGCATTTCCTGGTTCTGACACAACCGCTCGATTATGTTTCGGACTCCGCGGGCCGCCTCGCCGGGCTCCGCGTGGCGCGCACGCGGCTCGGCGAAGCCGATGAATCGGGGCGCCGCCGGCCGGAAGTGATCCCCGGCACCGAACACGTTCTCCCCTGCGATCTCGCCGTGGAAGCCTTGGGCCAGAGCGTGGACGACAAGGTCCGCGCCGCGCTGTGCGGAGTGGAATTCACGCGCCATGGCACAGTGGCCACACGGCCGGGCTCGCTTCGTACCTCGCGCGAACGCGTCTGGGCCGCCGGAGATCTCGTCAACGGCGGCGCCACCGTGGTGCAGGCGGTGGCCGAGGGCATGCGCGCCGCGCGGGAGATCCACGCCGCATTGACCGGGGCGCTCCGGGAACCGGCCGGCTCCGGACAGGCCTGAACCTCCGGGCGAGCCCGCTACGCCGCGGCGCGGCGGAGAAGCCGGTCCGGCGCCGTGCGCAACAGGCAGCCGACGCCACCGAGGCGCATCAGGGTGTCGCTGTGGTTGACGATCTCGATGTGCGCGCCGGAAAAGACGGCGGCGCGCACCAGGGCTTCCCGCTCATCGCGGGGCAGGCAGAGTCCCTTGCCGCAGAAGGGGCACAAGAATTGCGGCTCTTCCGCCCCCGATCGCCGCCCGCAATCGGCACACACTCGCACGGGTTCCGGGGAGAAGTGTTCATCCAGGATCAGGCACCCGGCTGCGCCCGTGCGCAGCGCCTCGCGCGAGTCCCGCAGACCGGCGACAGCCCATCCTTCGCCCTTCAGCCCCTCGCAGAGCCACTCCACCGTCGCCGCCGACTCCTCCTCTTCGCGGTCGGCAAATGAAATGGCTGCCGCATGCACCACATCCATGAGAGCGTCGCCCTCGCCCGCCGGCACGACGTCCCAGATGCGGGCGGTCAGATGCCTCGGCATCATTTGGCGCGCCAACGCCAGCCACCTAGGATCACCAGCCAGGATGAGGCGCCGGTATCCCCCATGGCGGAGGAAGGACTCGAGAACTGAAATGCCCTCGGCCAGAATGCGCTTCATCGGGCTTGGAGGATTCCCCTCTCCGGGGCTGCGGGCAGCGCGGCGCGCGTTCTCCGGGCGGCGGTCGCAGATCTGGCCGACCACCTCGCCCATGCTCACGCCCAGCACGCGCACTGCATCGCCCGTGCAAACCAGAACGGCGAAGCGGTTGAAGTTGTCCCGCATCGCCACCAGCCTGTAGATGTGCGGGAACCTGCCCACCTCGAGTCTTGACGGCACGGGCAGGCGAAACTCCAGCGGCAAGAAGAAGGGATCTTCACCCGCACGCGCGAAGAGCGCCAGCCCCCGGGCGCCGAGTGATTTGGGGCGCCGGAGATGCATCCGGATCCGCCCGAGGGCGTGCTCGAACCACCGCCGCCCCTCCCCGTGCGGGAAGGCGGCGCCGAGCGCGGCGGCTCGTTCGTCGAACTCGCCGCGCCAGCCCTTGTGCTCCAAATCCACGTAGCAGCTCACCACGGGCGCCCGCGTCGAAGCGAGCGACGCGAGCGTGCGGATGTGCCTGCTGATCTGCCGGAGTTCCACCGCCGCACTCTCACTCGCCAACCAGCATCGCCAGAATCAGGATGCCGAACAGCGTCATGGTGGCTGCCAGCACGCCCACGGTTCTCAGGAAGCGGCTCAGCCGCTCTTCCCGCTTTTCTTCCTCGCGGCGAATCATCATTTCAAACATTGCCTGACTCCTTTCTTCCCCGGTTGCTTTCCCTGCGCCACCCGGCCGGGGTTGGGCCGCCCAGCTCCGGCCCAACCCCGGGCCCGCCAGAAGCGGGCTCAGCACCGCCCCCGCCTGCAACCGGGGACCACGGGGCATGCTCCTGCCCGAGGATTGCGGCTCTGCGCGCCGCGCATTGTTGTGTGTCCCGGTTGCCGCGTGCGGCCTCAGCCATCTCACGCTATCGTTCAAGCACGCCGGGGGCCATCCGCAACAGGCGCCGGTGCCGGCGGCCCGCTGCCACAGTCACGCGGATTCTGCTGTGTTCACCGGGACTTGCGGAACGCGCCCGCGCGATGCCATGCCGCTGCTCCGGCGCAGCAGCGCGGCGTGGCTGGAGCATTTGCGGCAACGCTGCCCGAGAGCGTCCAGGGCGTGATCCGCGCCGGGCTTCAGGAGTCGCCGGACTCGCGCCGCAGACCGAATTTCTCCATACGGTAGATCAGCGTCTTTCGGCTGATGTCCAGCAGCCGCGCCGCCTGGGACTGGTTCCAGTCCGACCGGCGCAGCGCCTCCAGGATCAGGGAACGCTCCACGTTCTCCAGACTGATGCCTTGAGGCGGGAGCTCGATCGAAAGCGCAGCGGCGGGCTCTCTCGGACGGCGCAGATACTCGGGCAGATCATCGACGGTGATGCGGTCGCCGGGCGCCAACACCACCAGCCTCTCGATCACGTTTTCCAGCTCGCGCACATTGCCAGGCCAGTGCCAGTTCTGAAAGTAGGGCAGCAGCGAAGTCGGGAGCACAAGGTTCGGACGTCCGTGCCGCTCGCGGCATTGCAGGAAGAAGTACCCGGCCAGCTCCGCGATGTCCTCTCCGCGCTCCCTCAGGGGAGGAAGCTCCAGCGGAATGACGGAAAGACGGTAGTAGAGATCTTCCCGAAACTGGCCGTCCTCCACCAGCGCCTCCAGGTTGCGGTGCGTGGCGGCAATGATCCGCACGTCCACCTTGCGCGCCGCCGGGCTGCCCACTTTTTCGATTTCGCCTTCCTGCACCAGCCGCAACAGCTTCACCTGGTGTTCCGGCGCCAGTTCTCCCACCTCGTCCAGAAACAGCGTTCCGCCATCGGCAGCCTCGGCCCGGCCCAGCTTGTGCGCCACAGCCCCGGTGAAGGAGCCGCGCACATGCCCGAAAAGCTCGGATTCGATCAGCTCCTTGGGAATAGCCCCGCAATTGATGGTGACGAAAGGCTTCCCTCTGCGCGGGCTGTTGGCGTGGATCGCCCGCGCCAGCAGCTCCTTGCCGGTGCCGGTTTCGCCCCGGATGAGCACCGTGGCCCGGCTCTGCGCGGCGCGCGCCGCCTGCTCAAGCACACGCAGAAGCGGCTTGGACCGCCCGATGATCGCCTCGAAGCCGAACTTGCGGTCGAGCATGGACCGCAGCGACTGCACTTCCTCCAGCAGCTCGTGGTGCTCCAGCGCGCGGCGGACGGCGATCCCCAGCTGATCGAAATCGATGGGCTTGCTGATGTAGTCGAACGCGCCCGCCTTGATGGCTTCCACCGCATTCCCGATGGAGCCGAACGCGGTAATCATGATCACTGGCAGGAGCGGAAAATCGGCGCGGATCCGGGCGAGCAATTCCAGGCCTGACATGCCCGGCATGCGATAGTCGGTGATCACCAGCGAGACAGGCTCGTTGGCCAGCAGGCGCAGGGCTTCCTCGCCGGAGGCCGCGGTCAATGCCGCATAGCCCATCTCCTCGAGCTGCATCGACATCACCTGCCGCAGGCTCTCGTCGTCATCCACAACCAGGATTCGCAATGCGCTCATTCCGCCTCCCTGCGCCGGATCGGAAGTTCGAACGAGAAGGTCATGCCGCCTTCGGGGTTGCGCTCGGCCCAGATGCGCCCGCCATGTTGCTGCACGATCTGCAGCGCCACCGGAAGGCCCAGTCCTGTTCCGCTCTCCTTGGTGGTGAAGAACGGATCAAAGAGCCGCTCCATTTGCGCAGGGGCCATGCCGCAGCCGTGGTCGCGGATCGAGACGCGCACGGACTCGCCAGCGAGCTGCACCGCGACGTGAATCTCGCCACCGTCCGGCGACGCCTGAATGGCGTTGATCATCAGGTTCAGCAGCACCTGCTTGATCTGCTCCCCGTCGCACTCCACCTCCGGCAGCGAAGGCTCGAACTCCCGCCGGAACGAGATCGACTGCCGGCCTGCCGCATGCTGAGCCAGTTCGATCACCGAGTCGGCCAGGCGCTCCACGGCCGCCCTCTTGAAGGACGGCGGCCGGGGCCGCGCGAAGTCAAGGAACTGCGTCAGCAGGCGGTTCAGACGCCCGCACTCTCGCGAAATGATCTCCACGCAGGCGCGCCGCTTTTCCGCATCGCCGGGATGGCGCTCCAGAATGCCTGCGGCGCCCGCGATGCTGGCAATCGGGTTGCGGATCTCATGGGCGAGGCCGGCGGCCAGCTGCCCCACGGCGTAGAGCCGCTCGGACCGCTTCATCCGCTCCACGCTTCCCTGCAGTTCATAGTTCACTCGCGCCAGTTCTCGCCCCGCGCGCTCCAGCTGCAAGCGGTGTCGCCGGTCCTTTTGCGCCAGCACGCCCACCACGGCAGCGGCAGCGAAATACTCCACCATGCCCGCAATCCGGCTCAACATGTAACCGGGATAGGGCTGCACGCCGCGCGAGCCCAGCAGCTGCGGCAGGTAGGACGCCGTGGCGGCTGCCGTCGCCATCAGCCCTCCGCGCCAGCCGAATCGCAGCGCTGCGTACATGATCGGCACGAGGTAGAGGTGCTGCAACAGGTTCTGCCAGGCCAGCCGCTCTTCCGGAACCAGGTAGTGCAGAACACTGATGAGCGCGATGGCGGCGCCAATCAGCAGGGGCGGCAGCCATTCGCGGCCCTGCCTTCCGGAGGATGGCTCCGGGATCAACGCGCCTGCCTCTTCCTCTGCCGGCATCAGCCCTCCAACTCCTGCGGGGCGAACCGCCGCCGGAGCCATTTCTCTCCCTTGACCACAAGGTAAATCGCCAGCGACCAGCCGAGAATCAGCCCCCACTCCAAGGCGCCGATGGGCGCCGTGTGGAAGGCGGTGTTCATCCACGGAGCATACGTGAACAACAGCTGGAACACAGCCATGGCACCCACGCCTGCCAGCAGCCAGGGATTGGAAAACACGCCCAGCTCGAACATCGAGACAGTGAGCGAACGGCAGTTGAAGAGGTAGAACATCTCGCCGAAGACAAAGATGTTCACCGCCACGGTCCGCGCCTCCGTCACCGTTGCGCCCCGCCACTGCATCCATTCGAACAGGCCAAAGGCGCCTGCCAGCAGCATCGCCGAGACAATGGCGATGCGAACCTGCAGAACACGGGTCAGGATGGGCGCCTTGGGGTCGCGCGGCGGGCGCGACATCAGGCCCGGCTCCTTGGCCTCCATTGCCAGCGTGAGCCCCAGCAGGATGGCAGTGGTCATGTTGATCCACAGCAGCTGCACCGGCAGGATCGGCAACACCGCACCGGTGAAAACGGCGGCCAGGATCACCAGACCCTCGCCGACGTTGGTCGGAATGGTCCAGGCGATGAACTTCACCAGGTTGTCGTACACGCCGCGGCCTTCCTCGACGGCGGCCTCGATGGAGGCGAAGTTGTCGTCAGTGAGCACCATGTCGGCGGCTTCCTTGGCCACTTCCGTCCCCGCAATGCCCATCGCCACGCCGATGTCGGCGCGCCGCAGCGCCGGCGCGTCATTCACTCCGTCCCCCGTCATGGCCACTACATGGCCGCGGCGTTGCAGGGCGTTGACGAGGTTCAGCTTCTGTTCCGGGCTGACCCTCGCGTACACGTTCACTTCCTCCACGACGCCCGCCAGCTCCTGCTCGCCGAGCCGGGCCAGATCCGCGCCCGTCAGAACCCGCTCTGCGGGGATGCCCATCCGGGCGGCGATGGCCGCCGCCGTTCTCGCGTGGTCGCCCGTGATCATCTTCACCTGGATGCCCGCCTTCTGGCAGGCCCGCACCGCAGGCAGAGACTCCGGCCGCGGCGGATCGATCATGCCCTGCAAACCGAGAAACACCAGGCCCGAGGCGACATGGGAGTGCTCGATCATCGACACGCTCTCGTCAAATCCCGCGCGGGCCAGCAGAAGCACGCGCAACCCCTCGGCGGCAAGCGCATCCACCTGAGCCATCACCTCGGCTGGATCCAGCGCAACCCGCTGCCCGCGGGCATCGAGCGCCGCCTCGCAGCGCGGCAGCAGCGTCTCGGCCGCACCCTTGACATAGGCCACCTTGCGGCCATTCGCCTGATGGAGCGTGGCCATGTACTGGTGTTCGGACTCGAAGGGGATGGCGTCGATGCGCGGCATCCTCTTTTCCTCTTGCTCGCGGTCGAGACCGAACTTCGCCGCCGCGGCCAGCAGGGCGGCCTCCGTCGGATCGCCCTCGGCTTTCCAGAGCCCTGCGCTCTCCCGCAGCGCTGCATCGTTACAGAGCAGGCCGGCCCGCAGGCATTCGGCCAGCGCGGCGTTTTCTGCCGGGGCTGGCCCCGCCTCCGCTTCCACCGCCCCTTCCGGCCGGTAGCCGTCGCCGCGGAACCGGTAAAGCCCCCCGCCCGCGAAGGCCGCCTTCACCGTCATCTCGTTCTGGGTCAGCGTGCCCGTCTTGTCCGAGCAGATCACGGTCGTGCTGCCGAGCGTCTCCACTGCGGGCAGCTTGCGGATGATGGCGTGGCGCTGCGCCATGCGCGCCACCCCGATCGCAAGCGTGATGGTCAGCGCCGCCGGCAATCCCTCCGGAATCGCGCCCACCGCGAGCGCGACCGCAGCCATGAACATGTCGAGCCACGCCTGTCCCTGCAGCACGCCGACTGCGAAGGTCAGCCCGGCCAGGGCCAGAATGATCCACAGCAGCACGTGGGAAAACTGGGCGATTTTCCGCGTCAATGGCGTGGCCAGCGCTTCGGTTGCCTGAATCAGCTCCGAAATGCGCCCGATCTCCGTCCGGTCCCCGGTCGCCACCACCACGCCGCGCCCCGCCCCATAGGTGACCAGCGTCGACGAATAGGCCATGCAGACCCGGTCGCCGATGCCAGCATCCGCGTCTACCGCTCTTTCCTCCTTCACCGCGGGAACCGATTCCCCGGTCAGCGCCGACTCGTCGATCTGAAGGCCTCGCACCGCAATCAGGCGCAGATCGGCCGGCACCTTGTCTCCGGCCTGCAGGAATACAATGTCCCCGGGCACCAGCTCTGCCGCGTCGAGGCGCAACTTCTTTCCACCTCGCAACACCACCGCCTCGGTAGTCATCGAACGCGCCAGCGCCTCGATTGCCTTCAGCGCCTTCGACTCCTGCAGGAACCCGACGAGCGCATTCACCAGCACTACGCCGAAGATGACGGCGCTGTCCATGTATTCGCCCAGGGCGAGCGTGATCGCCGCCGCGGCCAAAAGGATGTAAACGAGCGGCGCGTGAAATTGCAGCAGAAAACGCACAAGCGGCCCGTGCGTCTTCGGCGGCGTCAGAAGATTGGCGCCGTAGCGGGCGCGCCTTGCCTCCGCCTCTTCCTGTGTCAATCCCCTCTGCGGATCCACGGCGAGAAGCTGCAGAACTTCGGCGGCCTCCATCCGGTAGGGCGCGGTCTCGGAAAAAAGCGCGGGCGAGATCATCGTTCTGTTTTTCATGGAATTCGACTCCTTCCTGGAAAGCCTTTCGGACAAACAGCGCGGGAAACGGATCTGCGGGAAAATTCAGCCCGCGCCCTTGGACGGCTCCCGCTCGCAGCGGCGCAACAGCGCGCGCAGCAAGTCGTGGCGCGCGAGGATGCCGACCAGCCGCCCCTGCTCGACCACCGGCAAATGGTTGCGATCCAGCTTCACCATCAGCCGCGCCGCCTCGCCGGTCGGCGTGCGTGGCGAGATCGCCACAAAGTCCCGCGTCATGATCTCCCTCGCACGCACCTGGCGAAGCTCCTCGTAGCACTCTTCCAGATGTTCCGGAGCGACCCATGCGCCCATCAAAGAATGAGCGACCACCGTCGAGAAGGGCACACGCCGTTCCTGCAGAAACAGCTCCCGCTCCGTGACGAGCCCCAGCAGATTGCCCTCCTCATCGACGACAGGGACGCAACCGATGCGGTGCGCGGTCAGCAGCCGTGCGATGTCTTCCGCAGTCGCATCCGCGCCCACTGTGATGGGAGTCCGGGTCATGTACTTCTCGACGGTCAATCGGGCGCCCTCCTGTTACTGCCGGGCGGACTGCCTTCGGGCTGGTCCCTCACGACGGGAATCCGCGGTTCGAAGAGCATGAACCGGCGATTCGGCCGACAATCTCTTCGAAGCATTTCGCATGCCATCCTGCCGCGGCCGAGCGCAGCGGGAGCTGCCCTGTTTCTCGGGCGCTGGCGTGGAGCCCTGATTCGGCTTGCCCTGTCCCGCTGCCCCAATTCAGGCACATTCCTCGGGCCGTTGCCCGGAATCGGGCACTCTGTCCGCATTCGGGCACGGTCCCTCTGCCCCGGCAGTCCCGGCTCCGCTGGAACAAATCCCCCCCGCCCCTCGTATGAGAGCATGGTACGCGCACACGAAAGGAGACTCCCTGACGATGCGGAAGTCCGTGCTTATCCTGTTGACAGCGCTCTGCTCTGCGCCGTTGCCCGCCCAGCTGCCCCCGCTCATTGACCGGGATCTGTTCTTTGGTGAAATCGAAATCTCCGGGGCGCAGATCTCGCCCGACGGCCAGTACATCTCGTTTCTGAAGCCCTACCAGGGCGCCCGCAATATCTGGGTGAAAAAGGCTGCCGAGCCCTTCTCCGCCGCCCGCCCCCTGACAGCCGAAACCAGGCGGCCCATCGCCGGCTACTTCTGGTCGCGCGACTCGAAGTTCATCCTTTACGTCAAGGATCAGGACGGGGATGAGAACTACAACGTGTACGCAGTGAGCCCCGCCGAGGCGCCCCCAGCCGGCCTCTCCGTGCCGCCATCGCGGAATCTGTCGAACGCCAAGGGCGCGCGAACCGTCATCTACGAGGTTCCGAAATCCGACCCCGCCCACATCTTCATCGGGCTCAATGACCGCGACCCCGCGTGGCACGATCTCTACAAACTGAACCTCGCCACCGGCGAGAAGACCCTGCTGCGCCGCAACACGGACCGCATCACCGGCTGGGTGTTCGACCACAAGGCGCAGCCCCGCATCGCCACGCGCTCGGCCGAAAACGGCGACACCGAGTTTCTTCGCGTCGACGAGAAGGGTTTCTCGAAGATTTACTCATGCGGCGTGCTGGACACCTGCCAGCCGCTGCGGTTCGATGAAACCAGCTCGAAGCTCTACTTCATCACCAACGCGGGCGACACCGACCTCGTGCAGCTGATGCTCATGGATCCCGCCACAGGCGCCGCCACGCTGGTCGAAAAAGACCCGCTCGGCAAGGTGGACTTCGGGGGCGCCATCTTCTCCGACGTCACCAACCGCCTGCTCGCCACCATCTACGAAGACGACCGCGAACGCATCTACTGGAAGGACAAGTCCTACGAAGCCGACTACAAGTGGCTCCAGTCGCGCTTGCCCGGCTTCCGCATCGGCTTCGGCTCGCGCACGGCGGATGAAAGCCGCTGGATCCTCTCCGCCAGCCGGGACACCGAGCCCGGCGAAACATTCCTCTTCGACCGCAAGCCGCGCCGCCTGACGCCGCAATACAAGATCCGCGAGAAGCTCCCGCGCGAGGCGCTCACGGAGATGAAGCCCATCCGCTACAAGTCGTCGGATGGCCTCGAAATTCCTGCTTTCCTCACGCTTCCCAAGGGCGTGCCTCCGAAAAACCTGCCGCTGGTCGTGGTGCCTCATGGAGGCCCTTGGGCGCGCGACACGTGGGGCTATTCCACCCTGCACCAGTTTCTGGCCAACCGCGGCTACGCTGTGCTTTCCATGAACTTCCGCGGGTCCACCGGCTATGGCAAGAAGTTCCTGAACGCCGGCAACCGGCAGTGGGGCGACAGGATGCAGGACGACATCACGTGGGGCGTGAAGCATTTGATCGCCGAAGGCATCGCCGATCCCAAACGCGTCGCCATCATGGGCGGCAGCTACGGCGGCTACGCCACCTTGGCCGGCGTGGCATTCACTCCCGATCTCTATTCCGCGGCGGTGGCCATCGTCGCCCCTTCGAACCTGATCACGTTGCTCGATTCCATCCCTCCGTATTGGGAGCCGGTGCGCAAGATGTTCTATGAACGCATGGGCGATCCCACCAAGCCCGAGGGCAAGGCGCAGCTCGAGCGGCAATCGCCGCTGTTTTCTGCGCACAAGATCCGCACGCCGCTCATGGTCGTGCAGGGCGCCAACGACCCGCGCGTGAAGAAGCGC
>JBBFLJ010000012.1:0-100096 GCA_037481575.1 Bryobacteraceae bacterium
ATCCCTCCCGCTCCTGGCGGGTGGTGGAGCTTTCACTATAGCAAGATCCGCGCCGCTTGTAAAGAGGGGGGGTGAATTTTTTCTACGCCGTCGGCGCGCACCAGCAACCCCTGCCCGGTTTCCACACAAGCTACCCCCTCATGCGCGATGCCTCCAGCAAATCCACGCCATCTCCACGTCGCCTGCCCAGTTCTCCAGCCCGCTGCTACACTGTTCACGAGCGCTCGAGCGCCCCTACCAACGCTCCCATGCCGGACCTCCCTGCCTTCGCAGAACGTCTCCGCGAGACCATCCGGCCTTACTACTTGAGGCACATCTACTTCCCTCTGTTCCCGAAGAGGCGCCCCCCGGAGTTCCTCCGCCCCTGGAAGCTCCCTCACGAATTCCAGGACGCCTCCCCACGCCTGGATCTGCCCTCTCCGCACCCTTCCCTCCCCGACGTACTGTTCCTCCCCATGACGGACTGGCACTTCCGCCTTCAGCGCACGCAGCGCCTTGCCCTCGGGCTCGCCGCGCTTGGCCACCGGTGCTTTCTGTTGAACCCTCATCTCGGGCGCGAATACCCGGACGCCCCATGGCGCCGCCGCCCCCCAGCCTTGGCCCGCCTCGAGGAACGCATCTTCGAAATCCACGCCCCGCTGACCTCCGAGCCGGTCTTCCATCACAGACTGCTGAAACCCGCCGAATCCATTAACGTTGCTGCAGCCCTGGAATGGGCTTTGCGCCGCGCTGCAGTCCGGCGGCTCGCCATCATCCTTTCTCTGCCAGCCTGGCTGGACTGCGCTCTCATCCTCCGTGAGCGCTGGCAAGCGCCGCTGATCTACGATTGCCACGATTGGCTGCCATCGCTCCCGGCAATGGCGCCCGCCATCGCAGCCGCCGAACCGGACGCGATGCGCCGGGCCGACCTCATCCTTTTCTGCTCCCATGGCCTTCGCTCGCGCCTCGTCCGGGAACTGCCAGAGATCAGCGGCCGAGCCGTGCTGGTCGAAAACGGCGTTCCGGATTGGCCCCCTCCATCCAGCCCCAGACCCAACCAGCCCGTCGCCGGATACATCGGCGCCCTCGAAACTTGGTTCTGGATCGATGCCATCGCCGAGTCGGCTCGCCAGCTTCCGCATGTCCGGTTTTCCCTGTACGGCACGCCCTGCCCGCAAGTCCGTTCGGCCTTTTCCAGCCTTCCCAACGTTGAGCTTCCCGGGGAGTTGCCAGCGCACGAGGTGCCCTCGCGGCTTGCCGGTTTCCGGATCGGCCTCCTGCCCAGAGCAGGGAATCAGGCAAAGTTCATGGCGCCCATCAAGGTGTATGAGTATTTCCACTTCGGCCTGCCGGTCGTGGCCGGTCCCATGCCGGAACTGGACCGTTTCGGATCCTTGGTCTACCAGGCGGAAACCCCGGCAAGTTTCGCCCGCGCCGTCGCCGCCGCTATTCAGGAGGTGGATCCGGAAAGGGAATCCGCGCGCCGCGAACACGCCCGGCAAGCCCTCTGGAAACGCCGGGCAGAGGTCCTCTCAGACCTGATCTGCGCCACTGTGCAGCGCCACAATCCAGCCGTGCCGTGAAACAGCCCCTAACCCCTCGTACCTGCGAGGCATATGGATTCCCCTCCGGATCCTGCCGAAGTCTCTTGCAGGATGCGCCACTTCCTGAGACTCACGCGGTGCTTTCGAGCAGCCATTCCGCTCTCCCTGGTTCTCGCCGGTCGCCTCCCCGCCACGGAACCGCCGCCTCCCGGCCAGGAGATTCCGATCCGCAACTGGCAGGCGCCCATGTTCTGGATGCCGTCGCAGCCGGTCGCGGATGGCTCCCCGGCTTCCCATGGGAAACTTTTTGCCGAACCGGGCGCCCTGCCCCGAGCGGGCAGCGTCACTCCGCTCACTGGGCCGCTCGTTTTCATCGGAATCACACCCTGCCGTTTGGTGGACACGCGCAGCTTTCAGAACTTTCCCGCACCGTTTGGCGCGCCCCCGCTCCAGCCAAACGTGATCCGCGCATTTCCCCTGAAGTCCCACCCCAACTGCATCATTCCTCCGGAAGCCAAGGCGTTCTCGATCAACCTCCTGGCGATCAGCTCTGGCCCCCTGGACTGGTTATCCGTCTGGCCGGACGGATATCCCTATCCCTATACTTCGTTCCTGAACGGCGCTACTGCGGGCCTGTATAACAACGCGGTCATCGTCGCCGCTGGCGTCAACGGGGGGATCAACGTTCGAACCAGCCACAGCGTCGAGTTCCTCGTCGACCTCAACGGCTACTACATTGAGGCATCGCAGGTAAGCCGTGTCCTCGGCGGCGTGGTCAACTCCTCTGGCTCCGCCCAGGCGCTGCCCGCAGGATGGACTTCCGCCCGCGCCGGCACAGGACAGTACGTCATTTCGTTCCCCTCCGGCACTCTGCCCGCAGGCGCAAACCCCGCCCCCGTGCTCACTCCCATCGGCGCCATCGCCACCCTCCAGGGCGCCTCCGTGGTGCGGCTCAGCGACGGCTCCGGCACTCTCACCGTGAACTGGTCCAACGACGTGACATTCAGCTTCGTGCTGGCCCCGAATTGAAGGCTCCATCCAGACGGCGAGGGGCCGGAGTCCGGCGCTTCGGCCCCGGCCCCTCCTCTTCGGCGGCTCGATGGGGATTACTGGCTGCTCTCCCCGCCGCCCATGCTCTCGCCGCCTCGGCGGCGCCGGACGAAGTCCATCCTCTCCCGCCTGCTCGCAAAGCGCCCCCAGGCCCGGTAAGGCTCGGGTTCGTCCGCCTCGCGCGGGAATGCGCAGAAGTGCACGAACCGGTCCAGTGCCCACAGCGCGGCTGCTGTGATTGCCCCGCAGTCCAGCCGGAAGTCCTGTCCCATTCCGACTGCCGGGGCCACGGTCGCTCCGGAGTCGTCCATCGCCGAAAGCCACTCGCGGATTCTTGCAACCGGGTCCACAGGCGCCGCTGCCGCCGGTTCGCCGGATGCGCCTTCAGAAACGCCTTCCACCGGCTCTTCTCCCGACTTCCGGAGGGCCTCCTCGCCCAGCGCATCCACCGCGTAGCTCCGCACAAGTTTCTGCAGCATCTCGCGCATCGTCCCTGGATGATCGAAAACGTCGATGCCTGCCGGCCGATCGTCGATCAGGAACGCCGCTCCTGCCTGTCCTTCCTGCCACTGCATCGCACGAACGAATTCTCCGAGGTCGTCCCTGCGCCGCTCAAAGATAGCATCGACTGCCCCGGTTCCCGACTCCGCCTCGAAAAGGCGGCACCGCTCGGCAATCGAATCCCACACCAAGTGCTGGCGCGTGTGCCGCCTTCCCTCCCTCCTCAGATTCTCCGTGACGTATGCGGCGCTTTGCGCCCGGAGACGCGAAAACACCAGATGATCCGCCGGAGCGAAGCGCGACGAGACCGAGCGCCACCGCCCCGCCTCGACGCAGGAAACCGGGATCACGATCTTGCTCTTCGCCGGCGCGAGGATCGTCAGGTTCACCATCCGGTTCTGCTTCGCTCCCACCAGTTCCTCTCCGGCCACCAGAAGCACCGGCAGGTCCGCCGAGTTCTCCAGAGCCACTTCCGGCACCACGCCTCCGCCCACCTCCGTCACCTGCGTCAGCCCATGCTCGACGGCCTCCCGGAAAAGCAGATAGGGCGGCTCCCCGTTCGCCCGCGACTGCACCGGCACCATTGTCAGGTTCCGGAACTTCACCGCCGTCCCGTATTCCAGCGTTCCAACCATCTCTCTCAGCGCGCTCATAGGACCTCCTCGTTTCTCGATTTCCCCCTTCCGCCTTCTCGCCACCATCGCCTCCGGCAGCAGGCCGGAAGGCGTCTACCTCGCCCTCCGGCCGCCCCGGCGGCCCGGCCGTCCGCAGGACAGCGAGGCGGCCGGCGCCGGAACTCAGTGAACCTGCTGGAACGTCTCCCGCAGCGCCTCCTTGAGATCGAGTCCCAAGTCCATGAAGGCCATGGGCTGAAAGATCAGCGGCAGCAGATCTTCCACCCGGGGCCCGTCCTCGTATTTCAGGCGTGCCAGCTGCCGCCCGATCCTCCCGATTGCCTCGCCGATCACCCGTTCCGCCTCGTCGTCGATGGTCTCCCGGAAGATCCGCATTTCCAGAGCCATCCAGACGAAGGCCCTCAGGTAAGCGGCCTCACGAGCTTTCAATCGAACCTCAGCCATTCGGACTCCTTTCGAGGGGGGGTATCTCATTGTCCGTTCCCCAATGGCTCACAGAATGAGCCCGCGCAAAAGACCTCCCAGCCCGGGAGCCGCTCTTGCGTCGTGTTCTTCCCGCTCAGGGCGCAACCACCATTAGCCGAAAATGGACAGCCTTGGTCTTTGCAACAACTTGCAGCCCTCCCTGCGCCGTGCGACTCGTGGCAGTTGCATTCCTCTTCCCGGAGAATGCCGAGGGGGCTGACGGGGAGCCTTTCTTGGCCGGCCCCCCAAGGGCGTGCCGCTCGCCCCTGGAGTCTCGCGCGCACCGCCCGGGATCCGATCGCCCTCTCCGGGCGAACCCGTTCTCACGCAAGCGCCTGCCCGTGATGGCATTGCGGGCTCTCCACCCGGCGCAGATACCCCCGCCACGTTCCGCCACCCTGAGTCCTTTCGAGTTCTGGCGAGCCTTTCCAGGTTCGCCCCAGCCCGCCCGCGGCCTCATCCTCACCGGGCGCAAGAACATCCCGCCGCGATCCTCGGGCTACAATGGGAAATTCATGCCGCAGTTGCTGAAGGACAAGACGGCCCTCATCCTTGGACTTGCCAACCGCTGGTCGATCGCTTACGCCATCGCCCGGGCTTTCCGGCGTGAAGGCGCCAATCTGATCCTCACCTATCAGGGCGACCGTCAACAGGAAACCGTGGAAGAACTCGCCCGCGAGCTCGGCGTGGCCCGTGTTATGTCCTGCGACGTCACCCAGCAGGCCGACGTCGAACGCCTCTCCGAGATGTTGCGCGCCGAGGGCGACGACCTTCATGCCGTCGTGCACTCGATCGCCTTCGCCAACAAGGAAGACCTCGCCCGTCCTTTCCACATGACCTCCCGCGACGGCTTCCTGCTCGCTCTGGAGGTGTCTTGTTACTCGATGGTGGCGATCGCCCGCGCTGTCGCTCCCGTCATGCGGCAAGGGGGATCCATCACCACCCTCACCTACCTGGGAAGCCAGCGCGTGCTGCCCAACTATAACGTCATGGGCGTCGCCAAGGCGGCCCTGGAGGCCAGCATGCGCTATCTTGCCTCCGAGCTCGGCCCGCAACAGATCCGGGTGAATGCGATCAGCGCGGGTCCCATCAAGACCGCCTCTGCCCGCGGCATCAAGGATTTCTCGAAGATCCTCGAAACTGTCACGGAAAAGGCGCCCCTCCGCCGTCCCACCGACCCGGAAGAGGTGGCCGACGCCGCCGTGTTCCTTGCCTCAAATCTCGGACGGGGCGTCACCGGCAACATCCTCTATGTGGATTCTGGTTATCAGATCATGGGAATCTGAAGGGCGGGCGCGTCCCCTCGGTCCTGAAGGGCCTTCCCGGCTGTGTTCCGGGCCTCGTGCACCGGGAAAATGAAAGGCGCCCTCCTCGCGCTGCGAGGAGGGCGCCTTTCTTTGGGGAGGGACGATTTTACGCTTGATTGCGGATTAGTTGAAAACGAGCCTGGTGGTGGTTCCGCCCAAACGGATTTCCTGGATCTTCAGCTTTCCGTTTTCTTCCGCGTAGCGCACAGAAGTCGAGCTGAATTTCGAATCGCCCTGCTCGACTTTCACTGTCGCTTCCACCCTGTCCTTTCCCTTCTGGATGATCGCCTTCCCGTCCTCCAGCACCAGCTTGTAGTCGCCCGGCTTGAGCTCCTTGCCCGCCACAACCGACGGTTGGAACAGCGTCACGTTGTACGTCGCAGCGGACGCAACAAGCAAGCCGAACGTCAGGAAAATCGCGAGAAACTTCGTGGTCTTGGTCATCGTGGACACTCCTTGATTTCAGTCTACCGTATCTGATTTGGTTTCACCAGCCCGGTTGCATTAAATTTCCAACTTTTTTGTGGTGCTACCTGTTTCTGCTAATAGATTTCCGCTAGCAGTGCGCTTGCTCCACCGGGGATGGCCTCCCCTGTAGAAGATGGTTCATTCCCGCCCGCGGTTCTGGCCGCCGTTGTAAATTTCGCCAAGAAACTCCCGGACCAGTTCCAGGGCGGCCGCCGCAACTGCCGGCTCGTCGCCGAATCCGTTCAACCAGACCATCCCCGCCTCCCGCCGGAACCACGTCATCTGCCGCTTCGCATACTGCCGCGTGGCGGTCTCGGTGCGTTCCATGGCTTCTTCCACGGTCAGCTCCCCGCGCAGACACGCCAGCGCCTCTTTGTATCCGATAGACTCGAACGCCTTCGCCCCGGCAGGCACTCCCCGCTCCAGCAAGGCTCGCACTTCCTCGAGCAGTCCCCGCTCGAACATCCGGCGCGTGCGCTCGCGAATGCGTTCGACGAGCGCCGCACGGGGCGGGTGCAATCCCAGCTTCAGGACGCGCCAACCCTCCAGCGGCTGCCGCCCGCGGGCGAACACGGCGGAGGCAGGCTCCCCGGCGGAGAGGCAGATCTCCAGCGCACGTACCGTCTTTTGCACGTCATTGGGATGGATCGACGCCGCCGTCCGCGGATCCAGCCGTTTCAACAGCCGGTGCAGGATGCCCGGGCGCCGGGACTCCCTCTCCAGCAGCCGCGCCCGCAGTGCCTCGTTCCGGGGTGGAGCTTCCGCCAGCCCCTCGAGCAGCGCTCGCAGATAGAACCCCGTGCCGCCTGCCAGCACCGGCACGGCGCTCCGGGCGCGCACGGCCTCCAGCACCTTCCGCGCCTCTCGCGCATAGTCGCCGGCGCTGAAGACTTCCCACGGCTCCAGCACGTCGAACAGGTGGTGCGGCACTCCGGCGCGCTCCTCCAGCGGCGTTTTCGCCGTCCCGATGTCCATGCCGCGGTACAGCTGCAGCGAGTCGCAGTTCACGATTTCGCCGCCGGTCCGTCGCGCTGTCTCCAGCGCCAGTACGCTCTTGCCGGAACAGGTCGGACCGGCGATCACGATCAGGGGATGTTCGCCGCCCGGGGGATTTGACATGGCCTGTCCCGGTTCTCCTTGCCGCAGGGAACCGCCGCGCCGCCAGGACGCATCAGATATAGTTAGGATAACAGCGCAGGCCGCCCTGTTTGTCCCGATTTCGCGGCACGGCGGCGGCCACGGATGGCGACGATGAATATTTTCCACTCGATTTGTTTTTTACTCGCGGTCTCCCCTGGCGTGTCCGCCGCGCAGGCGCCGCAGCCTGCCCCCACGCCCGCGCCGGACCGCGCGGCAGCCTACTACCACGCCGCGCTCGGCCATCTTTACGCGGAACTCGCGGCGCAGTTCGGCGGCCGCGGCGAATACCTGCAGAAGGCGATCGAGAACTACCGTCTCGCTGTGCAGAACGATCCCGAATCGCCCGTTCTGGCCGAAGAGCTCGCCGAGCTGTACGTGCAAAGCGGCCAGATCCGCGCGGCCGTGGCCGAGTTCGAGGAAGCCGTCCGCCGCAACCCGGATGACGTGAACGCGCGCCGCATCCTCGGCCGCCTCTACACCGCCCGCATCCGGGAAGGCCAGTCCACGCGGATGAACGAGGACATGCTGAAGCAGGCCATCGCGCAGTACGAGAAGGTGGCCGAGAAGGCGCCGCAGGACAAGGAAACCTGGCTGATGCTCGGGCGGCTTTACAAGCTCATCCAGAACTCGCCTGCCTCCGAGCGCGCCTTCAAGAAGGTCCTCGAGCTCGACGAGAACAACGAGGACGCCCTCACGGGCCTCGCCATGGTCTACTCCGACCTGGGAGACACAGCCTCCGCCAGCCAGATGCTGAAGCGCGTGGCGGAGAAGAACCCCAACATGCGCACGCTGCTCGCGCTCGCCTCCGCCTACGAGCAGCTCCGCCAGTACCGCGAGGCGGCCGAAACCTACCGCCGCGCCCTCGAGCAGAATCCCGACAACCTCGACCTGAAGCGCGCCTGGGCGCAATCGCTGTTCTCCGCCGAGGAGTACGACAAGGCGCAAGCCGCATTCGAGGAGCTGCTTCAGGCCGAATCCAACGATCTGCTGGCGCTGTTGCGGCTCTCCCAGATTCACCGCCAGAAGCAGCAGTATGCGAAAGCCGAGGAATATGCCCGGCGCGCGTCGAAGCTCGATCCGTCGAACCTCGAAGTGCAATACAACGAAGTCAGTCTGCTGGAAGCCCAGGGCAAGATGGCGGAGGCCATCGCACGGCTGAAGGAGATTTTGTCGTCCATGGATCGCCGGCCGTCCTCCTTCAGCGACCGCGCCAACCGCGCTGTCCTGCTCGAACGGCTGGGTCTGCTCCACCGCATGGCCGAGCAAACTCCGGAAGCGCTGGCAGCCTTCCGGGAGATGGCACAGGTCGATCCGGACTCCGCGCCCCGCGCTGCCGCGCAGATCATCGACGCGCTGCGCGCCGCCAAGGACTTCGGCGCCGCGGAGAAAGAGGCCGCCGCGGCGCTTCAGAAGTTCCCCTCCGACCGGATGGTCAAGAGCCTGGCTGCCACCGTGTACGCCGATCTGGGACGCTTCCGCGAAGCCGAGGCGCTGCTGAAATCGGGCTTCGACGGAAAGAACGACCGCGAGATCTGGATCTCCTTGGCCCAGGTCTACGAGAAGCAGAAAAACTTCTCTGAAATGGCCCGCGCCCTCGACGAAGCCGCGAAGCTCTCCACCACCAACGAGGAGAAGGAAGTGGTTCACTTCATGCGCGGCGCGATGTATGAGCGGCAGAAGAAATTCGATCTAGCCGAGGCGGAATTCCGGAAGGTGCTCGAGATCAACCCCAGGTCCGCATCGGCCATGAACTACCTCGGCTACATGCTCGCGGACCGCAATGTGCGCCTCCAGGAGGCGCTCGAACTGATCCAGAAGGCGGTCGCGCTGGAACCGACCAACAGCGCGTTTCTCGACTCGCTCGGCTGGGTCTACTACCGGCTGAACCGCCTGGAGGAAGCGGCCGAGTGGCTGCAGAAGTCGCTCGCGCGCAGCTCCCGCGACCCTACCGTGCACGACCACATGGGCGACGTCTACTACAGCATGGATCGCCTGAAAGAAGCCGTCCAGCACTGGGAGCGGTCGCTGAAAGAGTGGCAGTCGAACGCACCCAGCGACGTGGATCCGGAGGAAGTGGCCAAGGTCCGCAAGAAGCTGGAAAACGCCCGCGTCCGCCTGGCGCGGGAAGCCGCTGCACAGCAGCAGAAGAAGTAGCCCCGGCTCGCCGCCCGGATCGCGCGCTGCCGTTTTCGGGCAAAATGGTTCCATGCGAATCGCAGCTTTGTTTCTGGCAGGAACCGTTTGCCTGATGGGCGGCCCGCTTGGCAAGCCGCTCCAGCTGAAAACCCGCACTCCCATCGCGAGTCTCGAGAAATCTCCGGGCGAATACGTCGGCAAGACCGTCCAGGTTCGCGGCCGCATCACAGAGGTCTGCGAAAAGATGGGCTGCTGGATGAACCTCGTCGACCCGGAAACCAATGCGCGCGTCCGCATCAAGGTGAAGGACGGCGAGATCGTCTTCCCGAAGGAAGCCGTGGGGAAAATGGCCGTCGCCGAAGGCAAGTTCGTCAAGATCGAGTTGACTCGCGAACAGGCCATCGAACGGGCCAAGCATGAGGCCGAGGAAAACAACAAGCCCTTCGACCCCGCTTCCATCACGGGTCCGGTGACGATCTACCAGATCCAAGGCACGGGCGCCGTCATCGAGTGATCCCGCCCGGCGCCTCCACCGGCCGCGGCCGATCTGGTAGCATGACTCCGCTATGTTGTTGATCGCGGACATCCTCGGCATCTTCACCTACGGCATGATCGCCGCCATGCTGGGCACCATCCTGCCCGAGCTGTCGCGGCGCTTCAACCTCACGCCCAATCAGAACGGCAAGATCAGCATGATGCAGGCCATTGGCCTGATGTTCGGCGGCTTCTTCGCCGGCCCCCTGCTCGACCTGCAAGGCAAGAAGGTGGGCATGCTGCTGTCGCTGGCGCTGATCGGTCTCGCGCTGATCGGCTTGCGCTCGGCGAAGGGATTCGTGCCCATCGCCGCTGCCATGTTCGTGCTCGGCACGGGAGGCGGCGCGCTGGTTACCTCGGCCTTCGCCGTGGCCAATGACATTCAGGTCAGCTGGCTGCAAGGCGCCGCCGTCTTCAATGCCGTGAATCTCTTCTTCGGTCTCGGCGGGCTGGTGACGCCGTTGATCGCTGCGCGCCTGTTCCGCAACGACGTGCCGAAGCTGCTGCTGTTCGCCATGACCGTGGCGTTCGTCGCGCTCGTCTTCAACGCGGCCACGGAGATGGCGCCCCCGAGCGGCAAGGTCTCCTTCCAGGCTGAACAGGTCTCTTCCCTGATCACCAGCCCGGTGCTGTTGCTGCTCTCCTTCGCGCTGTTCCTGTATGTGGCCTGCGAAGTGGGCGTGTGGAACTGGCTGGCGCGCCACCTGATCGCGCAGGGCGTGCCGGACTCGAAGGCTCTCACAATCCTTTCGCTCGGCTTCGCGCTCGGCCTCCTGCTGGGCCGCGTGGCCGTCGTGCCGGTGCTCGGGAGCGTCACGCCGAAGATGGTGCTGCTGGGGGCGGCCCTGCTGATGGCCGTCACCACGTACATCATGCTCCAGACGTCGAACGCCTCCACGGCGTGGATTCTGGTGTTTCTGGCAGGCATCGCCATGGCGCCGGTCTTCCCCACCGCGCTGGGCCTGGTGGGAACCGCGTTCAAGCCCGCGGGGCTCGACGCCACCGCCACAGGCATCGCCTCCACTTGCGGATGGCTGGGCCTGGTGGTCAGCTCCCCGATCATCGGCGGCATCGCGGGCGAGGACCCGAAGCGGCTCAAGAAGGCTCTGTTGTTGTTGCCGGCTGCTTCGTTGATTCTCGCTGCGGTGATCCTCGCCCTGCCGCAGCTCTGAGCAACCGCGGCTGTCAGCGGCATGAAGCAGCGCCTCTCCCGGTTGGCGCGGTCCAGCGCTTTTCAGATCGCTGCGGCCTACGGCGTGGCCGCATCGCTGTGGATCATCCTGTCCGACGCCGCCGCCGCGCGCCTGTTCCCCGACGCCGCCACTCTGGCGCGCGTCAGCCAGTACAAGGGGCTCGGCTTCGTCTTCGTCACCACGTTGCTGCTGTATGTGGTGCTCGAGCGGCGTCTTCGTGCGATGGAGTCGTCCCGCAGGCAGATTGAAGCCAGCGAGAGGCGCTTCGCCGCCTTCATGGACAACCTCCCCGTTGCGGCTTTCCTGCGCGACAGGCAGGGGCGCTACATTTACGCCAACCGCTACTGGATCGAGAACCTCGCCCGCCACCGCCAGTGGGAGGGCGAAACGCCGCGCGCCATTTTCGACCCCGAAATCGTGAAGCTCGCCGACGAGGACCACGCCCGCATCCTCGCCGGCGAGACTCTGGCCGAGCGGGTCATGACCATCCCGATCCAGGGCGAGGACCGCACGTTCCTCGTGCGCCGCTTCCCGGTTCCCTCAGGCGCCGAATTGCTGGTCGGCGCCTTCGCTGTGGACATCACCGAACAGCGGCGGCTGGAAGAGCACCTGCGGCGGGCGGCGCGCATGGAGGCCATCGGGCTGCTCGCCTCGGGCGTCGCCCATGACTTCAACAACCTGCTCACCGTGATCAGCGGATACGCGGGGCTTCTGGGCCGCCCGGAGTCGAGCCCCGAAGACCTCGCCCGGGCGGCGGAGGACATCCGCCGCGCCGCGGAGCGGGCCTCCCATCTGGTCTCCCAACTGCTGCTGTTCAGCCGCAGGCAAACGGCGCGCCCGCTCCCGTTCGATCTCAATTCCGCGATCGAGACGCTGGTCTCGCTTGTCGAAAAGCTGCTCGGCCCGTCCATCCGGATCGTCTGCGATCTCGATCCCGGCCTGCCCATGCTCCTCGCAGACCGTTCTCAAGTCGAGCAGATCCTGCTGAACCTGATCATCAACGCCCGGGACGCCATGCCCGGAGGCGGCCGGATCAGCATCTCGACGCGAACCGTGCAGGTGGAGAGCTCCGCCGAGGCCGCGCGGCTCGGGCTCAAGCCTGGAAGCTACATCCGCCTCTCGGTCAGCGACGAGGGGCACGGAATGGACGAAGAAACCCGCAAGCGCATCTTCGAGCCGTTTTTCACAACCAAGGAGCCGGGGCGGGGCACCGGCTTGGGACTGACCTCCGTGCTGGGCATCGTCTCCTCACTGGGCGGCGCCATCCGCGTGGAGTCCGCTCCCGGCGCCGGCGCAAAGTTCGAAATCGACCTGCCCGCCGCCGCTGCCGCCCCGTTGCAGCCAATGCCGGAGCAGGCGCCGGGCGCCATTCTTCTGGTCGAGGATGACGACGCCGTGCGGCTTCTGACCCGCCAGCTGCTGGAGCACTTCGGATATCCGGTCGTGGAAGCCAGCAGCGCCGCCCGCGCTCTGGAACTGTTCGCCACAGCAAATCCGCCCTTCCGGCTGGTCATCACGGACGTGGCCATGCCCGAGATGGACGGCATCGAACTCGTGCGCCGCCTGCGCGCCATCTCCCCGTCCCTGCGCGCGCTGTTCTTCACCGGATATTCCGAGGAATTGAACCGCCGCCCGGTTGACCTTCAGGACATTCCCGTTCTGGCCAAGCCGTTTTCCGCCGAAGCCCTGGCGGCGGCTGTCCGCGCCGCCGCAGGGCTCTCACCGGAGCCTTAGCCCCCTTTCCCACTCCAGCATCACGCCTGCCGCGGGCACCACGGGGAACAGGTTCAGGAACCGCACGGTTGCCTGCCCTGTGCGCGCGTTGAACCCGCCGAAGGCGTCAAAAGTCACGTTCCGGCGGTTGGTCAGGTTCAGCACCTCCGCATACAGCGTGCCCCGCCACGTCCAGCCCCGCCCGGTCTCCACGTGGAAGGATTTGTTGATCCGCAAATCCAGCCGGTGATAATCGGGCAACCGCATGGCGTTTCTTTCAGTGCTCAGAAAATAGCCGCCGTTTTGCCAGCGCAAAAATCCCGGAATCGGGAAATTGCTTCCGTAGCTGTAGCGTGCGCTGGCATGGACGGAAGGCGTCAGCCGCCAGTGTCCGAACAGCGTCGCCGTGTGCCGCTGCTCGCTGTCGGCGGGATACACGGCGCCGGTCACCGAATCCCGCATCCTCGTCTTCACCCACCCATAGGAAATCCATCCGGAAAGACGGTTGGCCGACCGGCGCTGCAGAAAAATCTCCACGCCCCGGGCCGTGCCTCGCACCGAATTCAAAAACAGCGGCGCAGCAGGGGGCACGAAAATCCCGCCGCCGGGAAGGAGCCGCGGCTCGAGCAGCGGCTGCGCAATCAGGTCCCTTTCCGCGCGGTAGAACGCCTCCAGTCGAAGGCGCGTCCGTTCGTCAATCCTGTGCTCCGCCCCGGCCACGAAATGGTTCGCACGCTCCGGGGCGAGGTGCGGATTCCCCATGTTCTGCATCCATCGCGCTGCCAGCGAGGGGTATTGCACCGTCTGGCCCCATGCCGCCTGCACACGCAGCCTTTCTCCGATCCGCGCTGCCGCGGAGGCGTGGGGCGAAACCGCTGCGGGCCCTCCCTCGCTGGCCTTGTCGATCCGCACGCCCAGCCCCAGCGTCAGTGGCCCGCCGCTCCAGCCCTGGTGCAAATATCCGCCTCCCCGCAGCGCCGTGCCATTCCATCCGTCTCTCCGGCGCACCGCCAGCGGGTTGAACTGATAACGCGCCGTGAATCCGTCATCATGCAGCCGCCGCAACACGCCGCCCGCCTGAAGGGGCGCCCTCGGGCTCCAGTTCCATGCCGCGCTGCCGTTCCACGCCCACTCCCCGTACCCCATGCGGTTCAATTCAAGATCCAGGTTGTTCACGTTGTAGGCGCGCTCGCGCATCCACGCGATCCGATGCGTGGCGAGCGCGCGCGCCGAGGGCGCCCATCTCCAGGAAGCGCTCGCCAGCGTGACGTGGTACTCGCCGTTCATGATCGAGTTCAGCCCCAGCAGGTTCCGCACATGCGTCCTGTCGAGGTCCGAGCGGCCGTCGATCACCGAGAGCGTCACCTGCTGCGCGGGAGTCACGTCGTACGTGAACCGCCCCTCGAAGTCCACGTATCCAAACGCCAGCCAGTCGTCCGCCGTGCTTCGCCGCAGCAGGTACTGCAGGTAGCTCTTGCGCGCCGCTGCCAGCCAGGCCCCGCGGCGGGCGGCGCCTGCCGGGCCTTCCAGAATCACGCCCGTGCTGGCCACTCCCGAGTTGACGCGAATCGCAGGCCCGGCGCGGCTGCCGTCGCGCAAACGCATGTCCACGGCGCTCGCCGTGCGGTCGTAGTACATCACCGGCGGGGCGCCCGCATGCAGCGCCACCTCTTCCACAAGGTCGGCGTTCAGAATGGAAACCGAGCCCGTCTTCTCCTGGCTCTGCACGGTGTGGAACGGGCTGTGCAGCAGCACTCCGTCCAGCCAGATGCCCGTCCGTTCAAAGGCCGCCCCGCGCACGGTGAACTGCGCAATGTAGTCCTTCGACGAGGCCACCCCGGGCAGCGCCTGCACGGCGCGCAGCGGATCGTCCACCAGCACGCCCGCCAGAGTCTTCATCTCCACGGCGCTCAGCACGCGCTCGCTGGCGCTGCTCTCGGTTTGCAGGCTGAAGACGTCCTCGCGCACCTCGATGCTCTCGCGGCGCGTCAGCGTATCCGGCGTCATGCCGATCTCGATTTCGCTTTCGCCGCCCAGAGTCACGCGCACCGGCCGGTAGCCCACCAGCCGCGCCAGCACCCGGCATCCCGCCACCGCCTGCGTGCGGAATTCGAAGCGTCCGTCGATGCCCGTGATCACGGTCTCCGCGCTGTCCCCGCACTCCAGCGTCACTTCCACGCGCTCCAGCCGCTCGCCGCCCGCCGCGTCGCGCACCGTGCCCCGCGTGCCTGCCAGAACCGCAGCTTGAATCAGCAGCAGGACACCCGTCACGCGCCGCATGGTGCCATCATAATTCGCATGTCCGGCGTGCACGAAGACCGCGCCGCGCGCCTGTTTCCCGCCGCTCCCGGAAGCTATTTACTGGTGCTGCGCCTGGCCTCGCCGCAACGCCTCTCCGTGGGCGCGCTCGGCGCCTGCGAATTTCCCGCAGGCATCTACCTGTACTGCGGAAGCGCTCTCGGTCCCGGAGGCATCCGCGCCCGCGCCGGAAGGCATCTGGAATCCTCGGAGCGCGCCCACTGGCACATCGACCATCTGCTGCGATGCGCGCGCGTGCACGAAGTCTGGATCCGCGAGGATCCGCAAAGGCTGGAATGCAGATGGGCCGAAGCGCTGGCTGCAAGCGGGCTCTGCGAGTGTCCCGCGCCCCGCTTCGGCGCCTCCGACTGCCGCTGCCGCGCTCACCTGTGGCGCTTGCCCCGGAGTGAGCGTGCCTGCCGCTCCCTCCTCCATTCGCTTCCCTTCCCGCCGCATCTCGTCCTCGCGCGGTGACCGGCCCGCTACCATACGGAAAGGCAATGCCCGTGCCGCTCGTCTCCGTCGTCATCGTCAATCACAACCGCGCGGCGTTGCTCAAGGCCTGCCTCGAATCGCTCCTGCGCCCGCAGGGCGTGCCGTTCGAGGTCATCGTCGTCGACAACGGCTCCTCGGACTCTTCCTGCGCCGTGGTGGAGTCGTTCGCCTCCTCCGCCCCCTTCCCCGTGCGGCTTCTGCGGAACCGGGAGAATCTCGGCTTCTGCGCGGCGAACAATCAGGGCATCCTCGCTTCGAACGCGCCCTTCGTCGCCCTGCTCAACAACGACGCCGAAGCCGCCCCGATGTGGCTCGCCCATCTGCACGCCGTCTTTGCCGGTCCCCGCGTGGGCATGGCCGCCTCCAAGATTCTGGTTCACTCGGATCCCCGCGTCATCGACAAGGCCGGGCACCTCATCTGGCTGGATGGGCAGAACCGCGGACGCGGCACCGGGCAGGAGGACCGCGGGCAATTCGACCGGGTGGAAGAGGTCCTGTGGCCGGACGGCTGCGCGTGCATGTACCGGCGCGCGATGCTCGACGAGATCGGCCTCTTCGACGAGGATCTCTTCGCCTACGGCGACGACGCCGAGCTCGGCCTGCGCGCCCGCATCGCCGGCTGGCGCTGCCTGTACGCCCCGCAGGCGGTGGTGCTGCACCACCGCGGCTCGACGCTCGGGGTGGCCAATCCGCGGCGGCTCGCGCTGATCGAGCGCAACCGCGTGCTGCTGGCGGTGAAACATTTCCCGCCGGACTTGTTGTTGCTGAATCCGCTCTTCTTCCTCGCGCGCCTCGCGGCCGGAGCGTGGGCGGCGCTCCGCGGGCGCGGCGAGGCGGGAAGCATCCCGGGCGCCGCAGGCAAGCTGCGCGCGTTGCTGGCGCTCCTGCAGGGAGACATGGAAGCGCTGGCTCTGCTGCCGCGCACGTGGAAAAAGCGCCGCGCGTTGCGCCCGCTCAGGCGCCTGTCGAATGCGGAAATCCGCCGCCTGCTGCTTCGCCACCGCATCCCGCTGCGCGAACTCAGCGAGCGATCCGCGGTTCCGCTCGACGCGCGCGCTCAGCGCGCGTAACGCAGCAGCGCGAATCCGCCCGCCAGCAGGATGACGAAGGCCAGCGCCAGCCAGTCGAAGTACTTGTCGATGAAGCGCCGCACCGGCTCGCCGAACAGGCGCAGCAAGCCCGCCACCAGAAAGAACCGCGCCCCCCGCCCCGCCACGGAAACCGCCGTGAATCCCCAGATGTTCATGTGAAACGCGCCAGAGGCGATGGTGAACACCTTGTACGGGATCGGAGTGAACGCCGCCGTGAAGACGATCCAGAAATCGTACTGCTGGTACCAGCGCACCACCTGCTCGTAATATTGCTGCGCGTGGTAGAACTCGATCACCTTCATCCCCACGGCGTCCATCAGAAACCGCCCGATTCCATAGCCCGCCACGCCGCCCAGCACGCTTCCCACCGTGCAGACGCCTGCGAGCAGAAGCCACCGCCTCGGGGCGCCCAGCACGAGCGCGATCAGCAGCGCATCCGGCGGGATGGGGAACACGCTGGATTCTGCGAACGCCAGCAGAAACAGCGCCGCCTGGCTGTGCGGGCTGTGCGCCCACTGCATCATCCAGTCATACAGGCGGCGGTGCAGGCGCCAGCGCGCCACGGGCACGGCTTCCGTGTGCATAGGGAAACTTTCAGTATAGCCCGCGCCCCCGGCGCCGCAGGAGCCGGGCTTCCGCGGGTACACTGATCTCTGGGACTCTGCGATTGGAAACGCCCCGCGAAGAATCCGTGCCGGCCAGTTCAAGCCCTTCCGCCCAGGATCAGCAACCGCGCCAGGAAGCGCTGCCCGCGCGCGACGCCTGCCCGGCTTGCGGGGAAACCGCCTTTCGCACGCTCTTCCCCGGCACGGACCGCCTTTTCGGCACCACGGAGGAATCCTTCCTGATCGTGGAATGCCGCAGATGCCGGCTGTTGAGGCTGTTTCCCTGGCCGGATCCCCGGCAGCTGCACCGCTACTACCCACCGGATTACTGGTTCGACCCGGCTGCTTCCGCCGCTGACTCGCTGGCGCAAGCCTGGCGCCGCTTCGTCATCCGGGACCATGTGCGCTTCGTGCGCGCGGCGCTGCGCCACCTCCCGGCAGATGCGCGCGTGCTGGACGTCGGCTGCGGCGGCGGGCTCTTCCTGCGCGAACTGCACCTGCCCGAACACCGGACCTTCGGGCTGGACTTCTCGGTCGACGCCGCGTCGGTCGCCTGGTCCAGCAATGGCGTGCCCGCTGCTTGCGGCGCGCTCACCAAGGCACCCTTTCGCCCAGCCTCCTTCGGGCTCATCACCATGTTCCACGTGCTGGAGCACCTTTACGATCCCACCGCGTACCTGGAAGCCGCGCGCGAACTGCTGATCCCCGAGGGGCGCCTCATCGTGCAGGTGCCGAACGCGAGTTGCTGGCAATTCCTGATCTTCGGCGCCGCCTGGAACGGGCTCGACGTGCCGCGCCACCTCATCAATTTCCGCGAGTCCGACCTCGAAATGCTGCTCGACGCCACGGGATTCGAAATCGTGCGGCGCAAGCATTTCTCCCTTCGCGACAACCCCGCCGGACTCGCCTCCACCCTGGCGCCCGCGCTCGATCCCATGGGCCGCCGCGTGCGCCGCGCCGCCGAAACGCCGCGCCTGCGGCTGCTCAAGGACGCCGCCTACTTCCTGCTCGTGCTCGCCTCCATCCCGTTCACCGTTCTCGAGGCCGCCTGCCGCGCGGGCTCCACCATCATGATCGAGGCGCGCCGCAAGCCATGACCTACCGGGAGGCCCGCCGCCGCCTGCCAGCGTGGCTGCGGAAGCGCGTCTTCACGTTTGAAACATTTGTCGAGGAATCTGTTCAGGCCTTCGCCCGCTCCCTCCCGGCGGGCGCCCGCCTCCTGGACGCCGGCGCAGGCGAGGCGCAGTACGCCCCGCTGTTCGCCCATGCGCGCTACGTGGGCGTGGATCTCGCCATCGGCGATCCCGGCTGGGACTACCGCCGCCTCCACGCCATAGCGGACCTGGAACAGCTCCCCTTCCCCGATGCGGTCTTCGATGCCGCGCTGCACGCCGTCACGCTCGAGCATCTCCCCCGCCCGGCGGAGGCGCTCCGGGAACTCGCGCGCGTGCTGCGCCCCGGCGCAACTCTCCTCCTGCTGGCGCCGCAGGAATGGGAGGTGCACCAGGCGCCGCACGACTACTACCGCTACACCCGCTTCGGGCTGGAGCACCTGCTTTCGCAAGCCGGTTTCCGGGTGGAAGAAATCACGCCCGCGGGCGGGCTCTTCCTTGTGCTGTCCCGCAGGCTGCTCAACGCCTGCCAGATGGTTCCATGGCTCCTGCCGTTTTTCGCGCCGCTGGCGCTCCTGGTGGCATGGCTCGATCCGCTCGACCGCCGCAAGGACTTTACACTGGGCTATAGATGCCTCGCCCGCAAACGCTGATCCCCGTGCTTCTGCTTGCCTCCACCGCAGCTCCCGCCCAATTCAGCGGCAAGCATGCGTTCGAGCATACGCGAATGCTGGTTTCCTTCGGGCCGCGCACGCCGGGTTCGCCCGGCATGAAAAAGGCGCAGGAGTACATCATCGGGCAGTTGAAGTCGGAAGGATGGCAGGTGACCGAGGACGCTTTCACCGCCCGCACTCCGAAGGGCCCGCTGCCGATGAAAAACCTCATCGCGTTCCGCCCCGGCACGTCTGGCCGCGCCGTGGCCGTCACTGGCCACTACGACACCAAGTTCTTCCCGTTTCGCTTCGTGGGCGCCAATGATGGCGGCTCCTCGGCGGGCTTCCTGCTCGAAATGGCGCGCGCGCTGAAAACCGTCCCCCTGAAAAACGCCGTGTATCTGGTCTTCTTCGACGGCGAGGAGGCAGTGCAGGAGTGGAGCGCCGAGGACAGCCTGTACGGCTCCCGCCATCTCGCCGCCCGGTGGCACAAGGACCGCACGCTGTCGACCCTCGCAGCGCTGATCAACGTTGACATGATCGGCGACCGCGACCTGCGCATCCTCCGCGAGCAGTACTCCTCGGAGACGCTGATGCGCCTTGTCGGCAGCGTCGCCCGGCAGCTCGGGCTGTGGCAGCATTTCAACGGCCCCTCTCTCGCCATCGAGGACGACCATGTGCCGTTCCTCCGTCTGGGAGTGACGGCTGCCAATCTGATCGACTTCGACTACGGACCGGACCACTCGTGGTGGCACACTGCCGAGGACACGCTCGACAAGCTCAGCCCGCAGTCGTTCGAGATCGTCGGGCGCGTTGTGATCGAGACGCTGCGCCGGCTCGAGCCCTGATCCCTGTCACGGCTGCTTCGTCCACTCCGTCACCCAGTCGAGGAACGTCCGGTACCAGAACAGCGAATTCTGCGGCTTCAGGATCCAGTGCCCTTCGTCGGGGAACAGCACGAGCTTCGAGGGCACCTTCCGCGCCTGCAGCGCCGTGAACAGTTGCAGCGCCTGCCCGTAGGGCACGCGGTAGTCCAGCTCGCCGTGGATCACCAGAGTCGGCGTGCGGAAGTTCTGCGCGTAGCGGGAAGGCGACCAGCGGTCGTACATCTCGGGGTTTTCCCACGGGTGCCCGCGGAACTCCCACGTGGTGAACCACAGCTCTTCGGTCTCGCCACCCATGCTGTAAAGGTCATACACGCCCGCATGGGAAACCAGGGCGCGGAACTTGTCCGTGTGGCCCAGAATCCAGTTCACCATGTAACCGCCGTAGCTGCCGCCCGCCGCTGCCATCCGCTTCGGATCCACATACGGCAGGCCTTCCACGTGGCGCACCACCGCGAGGATGTCTTCGTACACCTTGCCGCCCCAGTCCCCGTTGATCTCGTCGGTGAACTTCGTCCCGTAGCCCGTCGATCCGCGGGGATTGGGCAGGACCACCACGAAGCCGGCGGAGGCGAACACCTGCGGATTCCAGCGGTAGCTGAAGGACTCGCCCCAGGCGCCTTGCGGCCCGCCGTGGATCAGAAACAGAACAGGGTACTTTTTGTTTGAATCAAAACCGGGCGGTTTCAGCAGGAAGCTGTGCACCGGCACGCCCTCCGCCCCGGCCACGGTGAAGTCCTCCAGCCGCCGCAGGTCGTGCGCCTCCAGCAAGGCGTCATTCAGGCGCGTGATCGGCGCCGGAGCCCCGCCTCCGCTCGCCGCGCGGTACAGCTCCACGGGGCTCGAGCCGCTCATCTCGGAGTAAACCAGAATTTTCCCGTCGGCCGTGAACTGCAGGTCGCCCACGTGCGCCGCGCCCTGCGTGATCACGCGCGTTCCGCCCCCGGTGACAGGGATCAGGTGCGCCTGCTGCCTGCCCCGGTCCTCCACCGTGAAGGCGATGCGCTTCGAGTCCGGATGCCAGGTGAACCCCGTGACATGGCGGTCGAGGTTCTCGGTCAGGACATTCAGCTGGCCGGTCGAACGTTCCAGCACCACAAGCCGCCACCGGTCGCTCTCGTAGCCGGGCCGCACCTGCATCCGCCAGGCGAGCCATTTGCCGTCGGGCGAATATTGCGGGCTCGCGTCCGCGCCGGGGCTCGAGGAGATCTTCACCGCCTCTCGCCCTTCCCCCGGCCCCTCGATCGGCACCACGTAGAGCTCCCAATTCGTGCTCGTCGCCTGATCCGCATCGAAGTTCGCCGCATAGCAAACTTCCTTGCCGTCAGGCGAGACTGCGTAATCCCCGCCCCCGGAGAGCGAAAACGGCGGCACGTCGTATTTTGCGCCGGGCGTCAGGTCGCGCACCTGCCCGCCCTCGAACGGCACGGCCATCAGATGCCGCACGCGCTTGCCCCGCCATTGGTTCCAGTGACGGTACAGGAGCGAATCATAGACGCGCGCCTTCACCGGGTTCTTCGCTTCCTCCTCCATGCGCTTCCGGTTGCACGCGTCGTCGGCGCCGCACTCGGGGTAGACCTCGCTCGTGAAGACGAGCGTCTTGCCATCCCCGCTCCAGATCACGCCGTCCGCCTCCGTGGCCAGGTTGGTGACCTGACGCGGGTTCTCTCCCAGCGCGTCCATCACCCACACCTGCGCGGACCCGCTTCGGGTGGAGAGGAATGCAATCCACTTCGAGTCCGGGCTGAACCGGGCGCCCCAATTGCGCCCCTCGGAGGTCGCCTTGCGTGCAGGTCCGCCGGCCAGCGGGCTGATCCAGATCTGCCGGTCCACCGCGTTCTTTTCCAGATCCGGCTCGCCCACGGTGTAAGCCACGGCGGAGCCGTTCGGCGCCACGGAGGGATCGCTGATCCGCTTCAGCTTCATCATGACTTCCGCCGTGAAAGGCGCCTTCTGCGCAGCCGCCGGCAACGCGGCCAGCGCCAGGACCAGAAAAGTCCGGGAGAGCATACCCCAATGATACGATGGTAGTTTCCTGACCATCGTATGATCCGTCCGTACCTCGGCATCTACCCGAAAATTGCGCCCACCGCGTATGTCGACCAGGCAGCCACCGTCATCGGCGACGTTACGCTCGGCGAGCGTTCTTCGGTCTGGCCCGGCGCCGTGCTGCGCGGCGACGTGAACAGGATCGTCATCGGCGACGAGACCAACATCCAGGACGGTTCGGTCCTGCACGGCGAGCTGGAGAAATACCCTGTCATTCTCGGCTCCCGCGTCACCGTGGGCCACATGGCGTGCCTGCACGGCTGCGTCATCGAGGACGACGTGCTCGTGGGCATCGGCGCCATCGTGCTCAACGGCGCGCGCGTGGGGCGGGGCTCGGTGATCGCCGCCGGCTCGCTGGTGCCGGAAGGCATGGAGATCCCGCCCGAATCGCTGGTCATGGGCGTGCCGGCAAAGGTGCGGCGGCAGGTGACCGAAGAGGAGAAGGCGCGCTTCCGCGAGAACGCGCAGCGCTACATCCGCTACCGGCAGGAATACCGCGACGAGGCGGCGCACTGACATGATCCGCGCCATCCGCGGCACCCGCGACATCCTCCCCCCGCAGTCCGCGCTCTGGAACCACGTCGAGGCCATCTCGCGCGAGGTGTTCCGCACCTTCCACTACCAGGAGATCCGCACGCCGATCTTCGAGGAGACGGCGCTGTTCGCGCGCGGCGTCGGCGAAGACACCGACATCGTCTCCAAGGAGATGTACACGTGGACGGACCGCGACGGCACCTCGCTCACGCTGCGCCCGGAGAACACCGCTTCGGTGATCCGCGCTTGGATCGAGCACCGTCTCGACCAGGTGCCCGGACTCACGCGCCTCTACTATATGGGGCCGATGTTCCGCCGCGAGCGTCCGCAAAAGGGGCGCTACCGCCAGTTTTCGCAGATCGGCGCCGAATGCATCGGCTCGGAATCCCCGGTCATTGACGCCGAGATCATCGAACTCGCGCTGGAAATTCTGGCCCGTTGCGGCGTGCAGGACGCGCGCCTGCTGCTGAACAGCGTCGGCTGCCCGGCGTGCCGCCCCGCTTTCGTGGAGCAGCTCAGGACGCGGCTTGCCGCCGTGCGCGGCGAGCTCTGCCAGGACTGCCAGCGCCGCTCGGAAACCAATCCGCTGCGCGTGCTCGACTGCAAGGTGCCCGAGGATCAAAACATTATCGATTCCCTGCCCTCGATCCTCGAGCATCTCTGCGCCGCCTGCCGCAATCACTTCGAAGCCGTGCAGGACTTGCTTTCGGCGCGCGGCATCCGCTTCGAGATCCGCTCGCGGCTGGTGCGCGGGCTTGACTACTACACGCGCACGACCTTCGAGGTGACGCACGGGGCGCTGGGCGCGCAGAATTCGATTCTCGGCGGCGGGCGTTATGACGGCCTGGCCGAGGCGCTCGGCTCGCGCGTCCCTGCGCCGGGCATCGGCTTCTCGATCGGCGAGGACCGGCTCGTGCTCGCCATCGAAGAGCATGTTTCCGCCGCGGAGCTGGCCCGGCTCGACGTCTTCCTTGTGCCGATCGGGCAGGCGGCGGTCAAGGAAGCGGCCCTCGTCGCCCGCGAGTTGCGACGCGCCGGCTTCTCGGTGGAAGTCTCCGCCGATCACAAGGTCAAGCGCGCCATGGAACTCGCCAACAAGGCCGGCGCACGGTTCGCCATCCTGCTCGGCGACGAGGAGATCGCCAGCGCTTCCGTCGCCCTCAAGGACATGGTTTCGGGGGAGCAGGCGCCGGTCCGCCGCAGCGAACTCGCCGAAGTGCTTCGCGAGAAGAAGCGTGCCCTGTCAGCGTCCTAGCCGCGCCGCAGGTAGGCGTCGTCGCCGCGGATCCAGTCCTCGCGCGGCGGGCTGAACAGGTCGAGAACAATGCTGTCTTCCAGCACCTCCACGCCATGACGTTCGTTGGGCGCAAGCCGCATCACCTGTCCCGGGCCCGCCTCTTCCGTGCCGCCGTCCAGCAGGAACCGCAGCCTGCCGCTCAGCACCATCGAAACCTGTTCGTTTTCGTGCGCATGCACCGGGACCGTGCAGCCGGCTTTCATCTCCAGCCGGGCCAGCGTCAGCCGCTCTGTGTGCACCATCTGCCGGCGCATCCTGTCGTTGAGCTGCTCTGCGGGGATGTCGTTCCAGTCGAAGGGCTTCACGCCGCGCCAGTGTATCATATGGAATGTTGCGCCGCCCCGCGGCGCCGCCCCGGGAGGCATTCATGAAAGGCGTCATTCTCGCCGGAGGCAAAGGCACGCGCCTGTATCCTCTGACGAAAATCACAAACAAGCACCTGCTTCCGGTCTACGACCGGCCGATGATCTATTACCCGATCCAGACCCTCGTGGATGCAGGAATCCGGGATATTCTCATCGTCACCGGCGGCAATTACGCGGGGGATTTCCTGCAGCTTCTCGGCAACGGCCGCCAGTTCGGCCTCACCAGCCTGAACTACACATACCAGGAGGGCGAGGGCGGCATCGCCGATGCCCTCTCTCTGGCGGAGCACTTCGCCGACAACGGCAAGATCTGCGTGATCCTCGGCGACAACATCATCGAAAAAGACATTCGACATGCCGTCGAGGATTTCCGGAAACAGGAAAAAGGCGCGAAAATCCTGCTGAAGGAAGTGCCTGATCCCGAGCGGTTCGGCGTTGCGGAAATTCACAAGGGCCACGTGGTCAACATCGAAGAGAAGCCCAAAAATCCGAAAACAAACTACGCGGTAACGGGCATTTACATGTACGACTCGACGGTGTTCGACAAGATCCGCACGCTCGAGCCGAGCGCGCGCGGAGAGCTCGAAATCACCGACGTCAACAACGCCTATATTCGCGAAGCCTCGCTCTCCTTCGCGTTTCTCGAAGGATGGTGGACGGACGCCGGGACGTTCGATTCCCTCCTGCGCGCCGCCAATCTGGTGGCGCAGTCCCGCCGCCGGGAGGTTCCCGCATGAGCGGCACGGACGTGCAGATCGCCTCGCCGCAGTGCGAACCCGGCATCGGGAAGGTGATCGCCTCGCCCGAGTCCGCGGACCTGATCCACGGCGTCCGCGTCGCCCCCGTTCCGGTGTGGGCGGACGACCGCGGCTATTTTATGGAAGTCGCCCGCATGGGCTGCGGCTTGCCGGCCGCATTCCCCCCGGAGTCCACGCAGGTCAGCGCCGCGCTCTCCTGGCCCGGCGCCATCAAGGCGTTCCACTTCCACCGGCGGCAGACCGATTTCTGGACCGTCGCCGAGGGCATGCTGCAGGTGGCGCTGGTCGATCTCCGTCCCGGCTCGCCCACATTCGGCCGCAAGAACACGCTCTACATCGGAACCCTGCGCCCCTGGCAGATCCTGATTCCGCCCGGCGTCGGCCACGGCTACAAGGTCATCGGCGCCGCGCCCGCGCTGCTGGTCTATCTCACCGACCGCTTTTACGATCCCTCCGACGAAGGGCGCATCGCCTACAACGACGCCGGCATCGCCTACGACTGGGAGTTGCAACACAAATGAAATGGCTCGTCACCGGCGGCGCCGGCTTCATCGGCTCCGCCTTCGTTCGCCTCGCCCTCGGGGAGAACTGGGCGGACCGCATCATCAACCTCGACAAGCTCACCTACGCCGGGAACCTCGAAAACCTGGCCGCTGTCGAACGCGACCCGCGCCACCGCTTCGTGCACGGCGACATCTGCGACACGCCGCTGGTGCGCTCGCTGCTCGAGGAAGAGCGCCCCGACGCCATCATCCACTTCGCTGCCGAGAGCCACGTCGACCGCTCCATTCTGGGCCCCGAGGCGTTCATCGAAACCAACGTCCGCGGCACGTTCTCGCTGCTGGAAGCGGCCCGCAGCGCCGGCACGCCGCGCTTCCTGCACGTCTCCACCGATGAGGTCTACGGATCGATCCCGGAGCCGCTCGAGGCCGATGAGACGTGGCCGCTGCGCCCCTCGAGCCCGTATTCCGCCTCCAAAGCCGGTTCCGACCTGCTGGCGCTCTCCTACTGGACCACCTTCCGGCTGCCGGTCATCGTGACGCGCGCCTCGAACAATTACGGCCCGTTCCAGTTCCCGGAAAAGCTGATCCCGCTGATGATTTCCAACGCTCTGGAGGAGAAACCCCTGCCGATTTACGGCGACGGCATGCAGGTGCGCGACTGGCTGTATGTCGACGATCACTGCCGCGCCATCCGCGCCGCCCTGGAAAAAGGCGCCCCCGGAGAGGTGTACAACATCGGCGGCGCCCGCGCGCTGCCCAACCGCCGCGTCGTGGAGCTGATCCTCGACGCCCTCGGAAAGCCCCGGAGCCTCATGAAAGAGGTGGCCGACCGCCCCGGGCATGACCGCCGCTACGCCATCACTACGGAAAAGCTGGAAAAAGCGACCGGCTGGCGCCCGCAAGTCGGCTTCGAAGAGGGGCTCGACCGCACAATTCGCTGGTACCGGGAAAATGCCGGCTGGGTGGCTCGCGTCAAATCCGGCGAATATCAGCGGTATTACGAGCAGAATTACGCCAACCGCTGACCCCGCGGGGCGCCTTTATTCCTGGAGAAAAGGATTCAACTCCTTTTCGCGTCCGATCGTCGTTTCCGCTCCGTGCCCGCAGATGACACGGGTGTCTTCGGGCAGCGTCAGCAGCTTCGTGTGAATCGACTTCAGGATCTGTTTGGGATCGCCTCCGGGAAGGTCCGTCCTTCCGATGGAATCGCGGAACAGCGTGTCGCCGCCCACGAGGATTTTCTCCGAAGGGATGTAGAGCGCCACGCTGCCTTGCGTATGCCCGGGCGTGTGGATCACATGCATCACGGTGCTGCCGAGCGTCAGCGTGTCCCCCTCTTTCGGGCGCACGTCCACCTCGGTGCGGGGCGGCGCGGGCATGCCGAGCCATTGCGCCTGCAGCGCGATGTGATCATACTGGTCCTGATCGTCGGCGTGCAGGAAAACAGGCGCGCCCGTGAGATGCTTCAGCTTCGCCGCGCCGCCGATGTGATCGATGTGCGCGTGCGTGATGAAGATCGCCTTGACCTTGTAGCGCCTCGCCTTCAGAAGCTCCAGCAGCCGGTCCAGGTCCGTGCCGTCTCCCGGATCCACGACGATGGCGTCTCCGCTCGCCTCGTCGCCGAACACCGAGCAATTGCACTGCAACATGCCCGTTGGAAGAATCTCGTGGGTCATTTCCACATCAGTATAAGCTTGAAAGGCTGTTTTGTCCCCCATGAATGACGCACTGCTCTACGTCCACCTGGCGCTTGCCCTGCTGCTGTTCGCGGTCCTGCTGGCCAACCGCGTGCGCCAATGGCGGGGGCTGGCGGTGACGGCCGCCCTGTTGCTGGCTCTCACCGGCGCCCACAACTTCATGACGCGGATGAAGTCGCCCCCGGCGGGCTGGCACGCGCTGGTCGGCATCAAAATCCTGCTGGCTCTGCATGTCATCGCCATGGTGTTCCTGCTGGCGCGCGGCGCAGCCCCGGAGAAGGAGCGCCGCTGGCGTCTTGGCGCGCTGGCGACCGGCGTAGTTACCATGGTGATCGGGCTCTACTACAGCAACTTCGCCCGCTGATCGAAATGACCGGATACGAAGCGCTGCGGCATGGCGCCGCATGGATGGATCTCTCCGCGCGCGGGCGCATCCGCGCCCTGGGCGAGGACCGCAAACGGCTGCTTCACGCCATGTGCACGAACCATGTCGAGCAGATGCAGCCGGGCGATGCCCTCTATGCGTTCTTCCTGAACGCGCAGGGGCGCATCCTTGCCGACGCCTGGATCTATTGCGCGGACGATCATCTGTTGCTCGACGTCGAACCGGAGGTGCGGCTCAAGATCTATCAGCACCTCGACCGCTACATCATCGCCGATGACGTCACGCTCGAGGATGTCACGGAATCCACGGCGGAGCTCGCCGTGGAGGGGCCCGCTTCGGCCACCGCCCCGCGCAGCGGCATCGTGATCCCGGCTTCGGTCACCGGCCAGCCGGGCTTCCGCATGATCCTGCCCGCCGGCGAGAAGCCGGAAATGATCGAGCGTCTGAAAGCCGCCGGAATCGTGGAAGCCTCTCCGGACGAGGCGCGCACAGTGCGCATCGAGAACGGCGTCCCCCGCTACGGAGAGGACATCACGGACTCGCATCTGGTGCAGGAGACCCGGCAGCTCCACGCCGTGCACTTCAACAAGGGCTGCTACCTTGGCCAGGAGATTGTGGAACGCGTCCGCGCCCGCGGGCAGGTGCACAAGATGCTCTATCCGGTCCGCATCGAGGCTGTGCAGCCGCCGCCCGCAGGAGAGAAGGTCTTCTCAGGCAATGAAGAGTGCGGCGTGATCACTTCAGCCGCGTGGTCGCCCGCGCAGGGCTGCGTTCGTGCGCTGGCCTATCTGCGGAAGCTGAACGATCTGTCAGTGGCCGGCGCGCCGGCGCAGCTCGTCCAGAACTGACATCCGCACGCGCGCCCCGCCCGCGTCGCCGAGCCGCAGATCCGGCGTCCGCGAGCCGTGGTAGTCCGACCCGCCCGTGAGCGCAAGGCCGAACTTGCGCGCGAGCTGGATATAACGCGAAACCGCGCGCTCGTCGTGATCCGGATGCCAGACTTCCACCGCCTCGAGCCCCGCCTCGGCCAAAGAGCGCAGCAGCGCCTCCTGCGCGCCGGGATCGCCGTTGCAGATGCGGCAGGGGTGCGCCAGCGATGCCACGCCGCCCGCCTCGCGAATCCGGCGGATGCACTCGGCAGGCGACGGATCCTCCTTCTCCACATACGCCGGGCAGCCTTCGGCGAGCAGCGCGTCGATAGCGGCGCGCACGGTCGGGAAGTAGCCCTTGCGCACCAGCACCTCGGCAAAGTGCGGGCGCGCGGTGACGCGGCGCGAGAGCGCTTCGGCCTCTTCCAGCCTCACGTCGTATCCAAGCTGCTGCAGCCGCTCCGCCATCGCCTGGTTGCGACGGCGCCGCATGGCTGCCAGCGTGGCCAGCCATTGGGCGAAGCCGGGCTTCGGCGGCTCGAAGAAGTACCCCAGGATGTGCAGCGTCCGCCGCAGCTCATCGGGCTCGTCTTCCCGGCGCGCGCTCAGCTCGATGCCTCGCAGGAAGAGCAGCCCCTGCTGCTCGCACTCGGCGGCCGCCTCTTCCACGCCCTCCATGGTGTCGTGATCGGTCAGCGCCAGGGCTTCCAGGGAGAGAGCTGCCGCCTTCCGCGCCAATTCCGCCGGAGAGTCCGTGCCGTCGCTGAAGGAAGAATGCGTGTGCAGGTCGACCAATGAATCATGATAGCGGCCCCGCCTCGCGCCGCGTCAACTCAGGGCCGCCGGATCAGGCTTCCGGGATGCTCCAGCCCGCCCAGCTTGAACACGAAAGTGTCCTGCCCGATGGCGGCGATCAGCCGTCCCTCGCCGAGCTTCCGCTCCGGCACCTCGAAGAAAATGGCCCCGTCGGTGGACTGCCCCGGTTCGAGCTTCACGGGCACAAACACAATGGCCGAGGCCGACGCGGCGGCTTTCAGACGCGGATTCGCCACTTCCGCGAGCGCCTGCTGCCGGCGCTGTTCATACCCGCTGGTCGAACGGAACCGCTCCATCCCGTACAAGCCCATTTCATAGAGCGTCACCATGCGGATCACGTCATTGCGCCCGGCGCGCTCGAGGAACCCCTGCACCACCTGCCGGGGCGGCACGGGGCGCAGCTCGCGCCCGTCTTCGCGCACAAAACGGAAGTCTTCCGGACGCACCACCCGCGTGGCGCCGGAGCCGTTGGCGATGGCCACCTGCAGGATGACGTAGTTCCGCACCTGATGCGGCAGCGGCGCGAACATCACGGTCAGCCCTTCGCGCGTCAGCGTCTGGTAGCGCAGGCCTCCCGATTCGAATTCGATCACCTGCCCCCGCGCCAGCGGCGCCGCCGCCAGCAGGAAGAGCAGACAGGCGTAGCCGCGCCGTGTCATCCCACTTTCATGATAATCGTGGCGGCGCGGCCCGAAGAACTTTCAGTAAAACAGGTATTTCTGCCAGCGTTCGTCGCTTTTCCCGAGCAGGCGCAGGAGATGCCTGCCGGTGTGCAACGTGTACGGGCGCGGCGGGTGCAGCAGCTTCATGCCCGCCTCTTCCGGCGTGCGGTTGCCCTTGCGGTTGTTGCAGGCATGGCAGCAGGCGACCAGATTTTCCCAGGTGGTTTCGCCGTTGCGGGAACGGGGAATTACGTGATCCAGCGTCAGTTCGGACGCCGGGAACACCTTGTGGCAGTACTGGCAGGTGTAGCGGTCCCGCATCAGGATGTTCTTGCGGCTCAGCGCCCGGCTCTGGCGCGGGATGCGCCGGTATTCGAGAAGCCGGATGACGCTGGGCAGCGGGAACGAGGCGCGCGGCGCGTGGAACATCGTGTGGCTGTGTTCCTCCGCCCGGGCGACGCCTTTCAGGATCAGCACGAGGGCGCGCCGCGCCGCGCAGATATTGATCGGCTCGTAGCTCGCATTCAGAACGAGCACAGGGGTGTGGAGACGGTCAATGTTCGGATTCATGCGCGGAGACCTCGAAAGGAGCATCAGCCAGCAAAAGGCTTCGGCCGGAGAGCGAGCCACGGTCGGCGCGCGCCAGCGTGAACACGCCAACATGGGCCGCGCCCGCGCGCCGCAGGACGGCAGCGGCAGCGTTCACTGTCGCGCCGGTGGTCAGCACGTCGTCGATCAGCAGGACGCGGCGCCCGCGCACCGCTTCCGGGCGCGCTGCCACGAAGCAGCCGCGGATGTTGTCCCGCCGCTGACGGCGCGTGAGCCCCGCCTGCGGCGGCGTGTGCCGGTTCCGCCGCAGCGCCTGCTCCACCGGAATGGCAGTTCGCCGAGACAGCTCGCGGGCGAGCACCGCTGCCTGGTCGAAACCTCTCCACAGGCGGCGCCGCCAGTGGCTCGGCACCGGTACCAGAACTTCAAACAGCTGGTCGCGCGGGTAAGCGCGCGCCATCATCTGCCCGAAAACCCGCCCGAGCGGCAGCATGCGTCCGTACTTGAACAGATGAATCAGATCCCGCAGCGCGCCGTCGTAGGCGCCGCAGCACCATGCGCCGTCATAGGAGGTCAGCCCCGCCTCGCACAGCCGGCACATCCCCCGCTCGTTCAGCGGGCGCGGATTCAGGAACGGCGTGCGGCAACGCAGGCACGCGTACTCCGGCGCGAACGGCGGCGGCGCCGAAAGGCAGGCGTCGCAAACGGGAACCAGCGAGGCGCCGAAAAGCGGGCGGCCGCACAGGCGGCAATCGTCGGGAAAGAGAAGCGCAAACAGGTGGGAGCCGGCTCGCCCGATCCAGCGAGCCGGAGCTTGGATCGCTGCTTTGGCAGGGGGGCTACTGGAGAAGACCCACCTCCTTGATCCAGTTATATCACGCCCGCCGCCGCGCCGCGCGCGGCATGGTTCACTGGAATTGACATGGGGGTGCTCATCGCCTGCCAGGGCATTTCGCGGCAGTTCGGCGCCGCGCCGCTGTTTGAAAACCTGACATTCGCCATCCAGGAAGGCGAGCGTCACGGGCTGGTGGGCCCCAACGGCGCCGGCAAGTCCACCTTGCTCCGGATCCTTGCCGGGCAGGAACTGCCGGACTCGGGCGCCGTGTCGCCAAAGCGCGGCATTCGCCTCGCATGGGTCAGCCAGGAGCCGGAGTTCCCGCCGGAAAGCACCGTGCGCAGCATCCTGGAAGCTTCCGCCGCCGATCCCGTCGCCGCCAAAACATTTCTGGGCCAGGCTGGTTTTCGCGATCCTGACGCCCGCGCCGGCTCTCTCTCGGGAGGCTGGCGCAAACGGCTCGCTCTTGCTGCCGCCCTCGCCGCCCGCCCGGAGCTGCTGCTGCTGGACGAGCCGACCAACCATCTGGACATCGCGGGCATCGAGTGGCTGGAGGAGCTGCTCGTCAACGCTCCCTTCGCTGTGGTGGCCGTGAGCCATGACCGGTACTTCCTGGAAAACATCGCCACGCACATGATGGAGCTGAACCGCGCCTTCCCCGGCGGGCTGTTTCGCGCCGACGGCAATTACAGCGCGTTTCTCGAAAAGCGCGAGCAGTTTCTCGAGGCGCAGGCGCGCGCCCGCGAATCGCTGGCAGCCAAAGTGCGGCGCGAGGTGGAATGGCTCCGCCGCGGCGCCAGGGCGCGCACGCGAAAAGCGAAAGCGCGAGTGGACGCGGCGCAGGCGATGATCCGTGAACTGCGGCAGTCCTCCGAGCGCGCCGCCGCCGGGACGGCGCAGATCGACTTCAGCGCCACGGACCGCAAGACGAAAAAGCTGATCGAACTCGAGGATGTACGGCTCGAGCTTGGCGGGCGCGCGCTGTTTTCGGATCTCCGGCTGGTGCTCTCGCCGGGACGGCGCCTCGGCGTGGCCGGCCCCAACGGCAGCGGCAAAACGAGCTTCCTCCGCTTGCTGCTCGGAGAACTCGCCCCATCGCAAGGCGGCATCTTCCGCGCGCCCGGACTTCGCACTGTTTACTTCGAGCAGCACCGGCGGCAGGTGGACCCGTCATTGCCTTTGCGGCGCGCGCTGGCGCCCGAAGGCGACACGGTGCTGTATCTCGGCCGCCCCGTCCACGTGAACGGCTGGGCGAAACGGTTCCTGTTCCGCGAAGAGCAGCTGGTGCAGCCGGTGTCGAGCCTCTCGGGCGGCGAACGCGCGCGCCTGCATCTGGCAAGGCTCATGCTGGAGCCGGCGGACGTGCTGCTGCTGGACGAACCGACCAACGACCTCGACATCCCCACGCTGGAAGTGCTCGAGGAGAGCCTGCTGGAGTTTCCCGGCGCCATTGTTCTGGTCACCCATGACCGCTATCTGATGGACCGCGTCGCCAATGGCGTGCTCGGGCTGGATGGCGAGGGCGGCTGCGGGCTGTTTGCGGATCTCCAGCAGTGGGAGGAGTGGCTGGAGGAACGCCAGAGGACGCGCCGGCCAAAGCCCGCTCCCGCTCCGCCGCGCGCGGAAAGCCCGCCGCCGAAAAAGCGGCTGTCTTATCTCGAGCAGCGCGAGTTCGAACAGCTGGAGCAGCGCATTGCCGAGGCGGAGTCCCGGCTGGCAGCAGCAAAGCAGCTGCTGCAGACGCCCGAAACGGTCAGCGATCCGCGCCGGCTGGAAGCCGCCTGGCAGGAGGTGCAATCCGCGCAGGAAGAAGTCGACCGGCTATACGCCCGCTGGCTGGAATTGGAGGAGAAGTCCCGCTAATAAGACCTGGACTTGCGCCGGTCTCGGAGGGAACCGAATCTACCAGCGATGCTTGCGTCCTCTTGCGCGGTAGCTTCCTGAAGAAGCGCCGAAGAGCGCGGTTTCCCGGGCGGTCCTCTCACGCTCCCACAGGATCGCCCGCTCCGGGCGTCCGGTTCACACGGCACCGCCCGCGCTTGCAACGGGTGCCGGCGTCCTCACCGCCCCCGCAGGTGCAGGCTGTACTCGCGCAGCAGGATCCCTGTCTCCGGGTCCAGAAGGCGCACCCAATAGCGGCCTTCGGGCAACCCGCGGTCCACAAAGATCTGCGCCGTCTCCGCCTGCGGTTCGACCACCCCTTCCTTCACGACCACCCCCGACCGGTCCACGATGGTCCACCGCAGCACGGGCAGTGGCGGCAGCCCGCGCAGATCCGGTCTCAGCAAAAGATCACGCCCCGTTGGAACGGCGCCCGGGATGGAGTCCGCGCTCCGTTCCACTCGCAGGGGAACGTCCAGGCGCGGCTGCGGCTGCAACATCCGGATAGTAAGGGAACCTCCGGCCAGCACGGCAACCAGTCCGGCGGCCACCGCCCAACGGCGCACACCCCCCCGCTTCGGGCGAGAGTCATGCTCTTCGGGTGAGATGGACACGCCCGCCAGCGTCTCCGCCTCCAGGCGTCCCGCGGCGGCGCGCACAGCGTCGATGTAACGTTCTTCTTCCTCGACCCGCTTCTGGCACTCGGCGCACATCAACAGGTGCTCTTCCACGGCCTCGCGGGTAACTCCAGACAGCCGGTTGAACAGAAAGTCCTCGATCTCCTGCCCAGTCAGGCAGTGCTCCGGAGGCCTTCTGGTCAACAGACCCTCCTGTTCACCATCCTCGTCCCAGTATAGTCCCGTCATCGCGGTTCCTTCCTGCATTGCACGGCGGCTCGTCCGCTCCCGCCCGTTCCGAAGACCGGGCGAAAATCCGGCACGCATATGCAGGTGCATCAACCAAGTGGCGGAACCGCAAAAAAAATCTCACAAAATCTGCGCCTCCTCTGTGCAGGTGGCCCTGAAGGTGCCATCCTGCGCCGCGGCGGAAGCCTTCGAACCGTCACCACTCACGCTTCAGCCAACGTAGGAGCCGGAGGCGATCTCGTCGAAGACCGACGGCCGCCGCACGATCCAGCCGAAGAACCGCGCAGGCTTGGTCGAACCCGCCTTGCAGGTCATGGCCAGGCAATCGGCGATGGGGCCCATCTGCCGCCGGGCTTCTTCGAGCGGAATATGCTCCACTTTGCCCGGCACGCCACAGACCTCGGCGACGGCCTCCGCAATGCGGTTCACCTGCTGCGGCATTCCTCCGCAGGTCACGAAAAGCTCTCCGGCCGCGGGCCGGAGCACTGCGCGAACGTAAAGATCGGCCAGATCGTCGGCATGCACGCAGGACCAGTAGTTCTTCCCGTCGCCGATCACGCGGACCGCCCCGTGCGTGCGGGCGTCGTGGAAGAACCCTGCCAGGAACCCGCCCTTGCGGCCGAAGACCATGCCCGGACGGAACACCATCGTGCGGATGCCTCGTTCCTTCGCCTCCAGCACCAGCTCCTCGACCGCCGGCCGCCAGGCCACCAGCGCGGGCGGGTTCAGCGGCGCCACCTCGCCGAGCATCCGGTCGCCGGTGTCGCCATACACCCATACGCCGCTTGTGTAGATGAACGGCTTGTTCGATCCTTCGAGCGCCGCAAGCATCACTTCCACCGCGGCGCGGTCGATTGCTCCCGCTTCGGGCACGAAGGACAACGCCGTGTGGATGACGGCGCCGGCCTCGCGGCATCCCCTCCGCAAGGCTTCGTGGTCTTCCAGGCTTCCGCGGAGCGCCGCGTCGCCACGCCCTGACAGCACGGCCGCCTTTTCCTCGGAACGCGCCAACCCCAGCGCCTCATGGCCGGCCGCGCGCAGGGCATCGCAGATGGCCGAGCCAATGTAGCCGGTCGCGCCGGTGACAAAGACCTTCATGACAAAGAGTTTATCGTGGCCCGCTGCGCCTCAGGCCGCCGGCCGCAGCACCGTGCAGACGCTCGCGCAAACAGGCCCGCCGATGTTGAACGTCGCCGCCGCCCGCGGCGCCTGCACCTGAAGCTGCGCCGGCGCCCGGCCGGTCAACTGCCAGAAACACCAGCCGATCATCGCCACTCCCGTCGCCCCCACCGGATGCCCTTTCGCGATCAGCCCGCCCGAGGAGTTGATCGCGCAGCGCCCGCCGACGCGCGCATGGCCCTCCACCCAGAACTTCGCGCCCTCTCCCGGCGCCGCCATTCCCAGCACCTCGGTGCCCAGCGCTCCCATCACCGTGAAACAGTCATGAATCTCCGCCACATTGATATCCGCCGGCTTCAGCCCCGCCATGTCGTAGGCCGCCTGCATCGCCCGGAGTGCGCCGCGCGGACGCAACACGTCCCGCCCCGCGCGGGCGAGCGGGTCGGTGGCCTGCCCGTATCCGGCCAGCTCCACGGCGTCCTGCCGCTTCACGTCCAACCGTTGCAGTCCCTCTTCGGTAGCCAGGATCAGCGCCGCGTAGCCGTCGGTGATCTGCGAGCAATCATAGGTCTTCAGCGGCAGCCCGTCGATAACGTAGCGGTTCACGCCCTCGATCCGCATCGCCTGCTCGAGCGTGAGCTGCACGCCCTGCATCTGCGCGTAGGGGTTGTGCTGCGCGCAGGCATATTCCTGCACGGCGATCGCCGCGAGGTGCTCTTCCGGGATGCCGTATTCCGCCATATATTGCTGCATGATTTCCGCGAAAATATGCGGAAATACGAATGTCTTTCCGGGGCGCTCGTCCGGATGCGCGTAATACCCCAACACCTCGCCGATCAGCTTTCCGTCCACCTTTCCGTCCGGGCCGCGCATCTTTTCGTAGCCCACCGCGACGCCTGTCTCTCCGAAGCCCAGCTGAAGCTTCTGCGCCACGCTCAGCACCGCCTGCCCGCCCGAGGCGCAGGCGTTCTCCACGCCCTCGATCATCTTGCCTTCCAGCCCCGGAACGCAGGCCAGCAGTCCCGCGAGCAGCCCCTGCCGGTTCAGGCTCTGATTGCAGGCGGCGCCCACGGAGGCGACGTCCAGGTCCCGCGGCGCCGCGCCGATCTCCCCGCAGACGCCCTCCACCGCCGCGCGCAGGATCTCCGGCACCGCCATTCCCATCAATTTGCCGAATTTCGACTGATGATACGCAGCCAGATAAATCTTCTTCATCCTCGAACCCTCACGTACCGGTGACAATTCCGCCATCCGCTGACACCACGGCGCCGGTGATAAAAGAAGCCGCCGAAGAGGCCAGCCAGACGTAAACTTCCGCGATTTCTTCGGGCTTCCCCAGCCTTCCGAGGGGTGTGCGCCGCTTCATTTCCTCCAGAATTTTCTCCGGCATGTTGCGCAAAATGTCGGTCTCCACCAGCCCCGGCGCCACGGCATTCACACGGATCCCGTAGCGCCCCAGCTCGCGCGCCCAGACCTTCGTCATGCCGATGACTCCCGCCTTGGACGCAATGTAGTTCGTCTGCCCGAAGTTCCCGTACAGGGCCACCACGGAGGAGGCGTTCAGCACCACCCCGCCCCCCTGCCGGATCATGAACGGAACCACGGCGCGCGTGCAATGGAAAACTCCCTTCAGGTTCACATCCAGCACGCTGGAAAAATCCTCGTCCGACATGCGCGCCACCGCCACGCCGTCGCGGCATTTCACCAGCTGCCCGTCGCGCAGGATGCCGGCGTTGTTCACCAGCACGTCGATGCGGCCGAAGCGGTGCGCCACAGCCTTGGCGGCGGCGTCGACCGCATCCGCATCGCGCACGTCCACCTGCATGGCCATCCAGTCCGATGGGCAATGCTCGCAGCGGGCGATGTCCCATGCCGCCACACGGCACCCCTCAAGCGCGAACCGCATGGCCGTCGCATGGCCGATCCCCGCCGCCGCGCCTGTCACGACGACGACTTTGCCGTGCAGCCCCGTTTCGATCATGCGCTCCTCCAACCCGTGATTCTATGGCAATGCCTTCGTGGGAAACCAGCTTTTTGCGCGTCCGGGCGCGGCTCCAGGCGGGGCGGCGGGGGGGCACATGGCCGGAGAAACGCCGCGCGCCTGCCCCGCGAACCTCAATCGAGTCCGTGCTTCGTCCCGCAGATGGAAACGTCGATTCCCATCTCGCGCAGCATGGCTGCCTTCACCGCCAGCGCGCGGTTGGCTGCCGCCGCATCGGGCGCGTAGGCCACCTGAATGTGGTTCGCCTTGTGCCGCGCCATCATCTGGTCGCGCGTCACGCCGTACAGCACGGCATGCATGATGGGCCACTGCGGCGTGGTGATCTGCCAGCGGCGTTCGGTCTCCTCGCGCGGCAGTTCGACCACCTTGGCTCGCCCCAGGTCGGCGCGCAGCACGCCCGCATCCACGAAAATGCGGCTCCAGACGATTTCGCCCGGCTTGGAAATTCCCTTGAGCGTCCCGCCGCCCAGGCGGAAATACATGGGCGGCTGCCGCTCGCTCACCGCCCCGGCATAACCGCCGATGAAGTGCTGCGGCGGGGCGGCGCCGGAGATTTCAAACACCCACACATACTCCCCGTTGTAGGGCTCCCCGTAGCGCACGTCGTGCAGCGTGGTCTCCGGATCGTAGCCGAGCGCCGTCCAGATGCGGTTGGTGACCAGCGCGTCCAGCCCGGCGCACTCGTCCACTTCGTTGAAGTGCGGCAGCGCCTTCCCTTCGTAAAGAATCCTTCCGTTGCCGCGGGCGCGCACCGGCGGGCGGTCGACATTGTTCAGCAGCCCTTCCACCAGATCCGACGCCGGCGCCAGGTCCTTCAGCCCCTGCTGGTACTGGATGCCGATCGTGTCGCAACCGAAATCGTCGGCGATCCGCACGGCGGCGATGTACATCTTGCACTGCTGCAGGATCTGATCGTCAGTGAGGTCCGTTTCCGGATTGGGTCCGGTGAGAAACTTCATCCCCTTGGCATCGAGCCAGCGCCGCACTTGCAGGGCTTCCTCATCGCTCACGGTGAGCATCTCGGCGTACAGGGCGGACTGCGAAAGCCGCTCCTTGAACACCCCCGTGCGGTGCAGCAGCTCGTCGGGGATGATGGCGTTGTACATCCCCATGCAGCCTTCGTCGAAGACGCCCATGATGGCCTTGTTGCGGTAGAGCTCCCGCGCCATGCGCACGCCCATCTCCTCGCAGTCGGGGGGCAGGCGCAGCGAGCCCAGCGGACGCACGTGCCGCGTGTCATGAACGAGCTTCTCGCCCTCCAGCCAGCGCTTCAGCCCGCCGAGGAAAAACTCGTCGTCAAAGTTCTCGCTCCAGAGCGTCGAATAAGGAATGCCCGCCTTCGTCATGGAACCGTTCAGGTTCAGCATGCCCACCAGCCCCGGCCATTGCCCGCTCCAGTTGGCCACGGTGAGGATGGGGCCCTGATGCGTGTAAAGCCCGTGAAGAATGTGATGCGAGTATTGCCACACCGCCTCCACCACGATCAGCGGCGCCGTGGGCGGGATGCGGCGGAACACTTCCATGCCGTATTTCTGGCTGTCGATGAAGCCGTGCTGCTTCGCCTCATCGTAGGGATGGCCGCGTTCAATGGAATATCCGAGACTGCGCACGGCTTCCATGACCTTCTGCTCGGCGGCCTGCTGCGCAGGCCAGCAAACCTGGTTGGCCGACAGGCGCAGATCGCCGTTCGCAATGAGAATTGCCGTTTCTGCCATGCTCCTATTCAACCACAGGCGTCTGAAAATTGACGCTCCTCAGGGCCGCGGCCGTTCCTGCAGGAAGCGCGCGCAGGAGCGGCAGAAACCGGCCTGCCGGACGTCGATCCGTTCCACCGTGTGCGCGCTGCTCATCACGCAGCGCCAGTCGTCGCAGTGGCGCAGCCCCTGCGTGTGGCCCAGCTCGTGCAGCAGCTCTTTGGTCAGGCGTTCCAGCAGCAGGGCCGGATTCGGCGGCAGCCCATAGAATTCCTCGCGCAGCCTGTGGATGCTGACGATCGCCGCCGGGCCGGCCACCTGCGCCTCTCCGAACACGAAGGTGAACACGGGCACGAAGAGATCGAGGCCCGTTACGCCCACCACCGCAGCCCCGCGCGGGTGCGGAAGGGCCGCCAGCCGCGCCAGCACGGGCGTCGACCACGCCTGCCGGCGCAGCTCGTCGTAGCTGAACGTGATGTCAAGCGGGGCAGGCTCGATGTGGCAGGACGCGCCCAGCAGCCGCGCCGCCTCCGCGGCCAGCCGGTCCACCAGCTCCAGCGCGGGCAGCCCGTCCGAGTTGGCCAGTCCCAGCCGCACGAAGGTGAGCGCGTCGACCACGGCGAGCCTCAGCGGCCAGCGGGTTCGCGCAGGCCGTACTTGCGGATCTTGTTATACAGCGTCGTGCGGTCGATGTCGAGAATCCGCGCCGCCTTCGACAGGTTCCAGCGCGTCTCGGCCAGCACGCGCTCGATGTGCGCCCGCTCGACGTCCTCCAGCCGCTGCCCGGTGGCAATCATCGGTCCCGAAGGATGCAGCTGGAAGGGGAAGTCCTCCGGCTTCAGATCTCCTTCCCGGCGCATCAGCAGCGCGCGCTCGATCGCGTTTTCCAGTTCGCGCACATTGCCGGGCCAGTCATAGCGCATCAGCAAGTCCAGCGTCTCCGGCGCCAGCCTTTGCGGCGGGCGGTTCATCTGCCGCGCGAACTTCTCCAGGAAATGCGCCGCCAGCAGCGGAATATCTTCTTTCCGCTCGCGCAGCGGCGGGATGTTGATGGAGAAGACATTCAGCCGGTAGTAGAGGTCCGGTCGGAACAGCCGTTCCTCCACCAGCCTTTCCAGGCTCTTGTTGGTGGCGGCGATGGCGCGGAAGTCCACCTTCACCGGCATCGTGTCGCCGACGCGCACGATCTCCTTCTCCTGCAGCACGCGCAGCAGATCAGTCTGCACGCGCAGGCTGATGTCGCTGATCTCGTCCAGGAACACGGTGCCGCCGTCAGCCACTTCGAACTTGCCCTTCTTGCGCGCCTGCGCGCCCGTGAACGCGCCGCGCTCGTGGCCGAACAGCTCGCTTTCCAGCAGGGACTCGGTCAGCGCGCCGCAATGGATCACCACCATCGGGTTGTAGCGGCGGGGGCTGAGGGCGTGAATGGCGCGCGCCACCACCTCTTTCCCCGTGCCGCTTTCTCCCGTGATCAGCACCGTGGCATCGGTGGGCGCAACGGTCTCCACCAGCTCGATCACGCGCTTCATCGCCGGGCTCTGCCCGATGAGCCGGGTTTCTGGGAAGATCTCGTCGAGGTTCTCCTTCAGCCGGCACACCTCCTTTTCGGCGCGCTTGTGCGAGATCGCCTTGTTGACCAGGTGCACCAGCTCGTCCGGATCGAAGGGCTTCGTGATGTAGTCGTAGGCGCCGTTCTTCAGCGCGCGCACGGCGGTCTCCACACTGGCGAAGCCCGTCATAATGATCACCGGCATCGAAGGGTCGATCTCGCGCAGCTTCGCCTGCAGTTCGATCCCGTCCACTCCCGGCATCTTGATGTCGACCAGCGCCAGGTCAAACCGCCGGCTCGACAGCATCTCCAGCGCCGCCGCGGCGCCGGGCGCGATCGACACCTCGAAGCCCTCGCTCTCGAACCACTTGCCCAGCGAATCGCGGACCACGATGTCGTCGTCGACGATGAGGATTCGCGGCTCTGCCATCAGGCGCCTCCCTTCAACATGCTTTCGGTCTCCTCCTCCGGCTCCGGCGCCTCCAGAGGAAGCTCGACGATGAACTCCGCGCCCTTCCCCGGCGAGGAGTTCAGCCGGATCCTGCCCCCGTGGCGCTCCACAATTCCCTTGGCCACCGCCAGCCCCAGCCCCGTGCGGTGCGGGTCGTCCTTGGTGGAGAAGAATGGCTCGAAAATCTGCAGCTGCAAGTCCTTCGGAATGCCGGGTCCGTTGTCGCGCACCACGATCTCGATTCCCTGCCCCGCGCGCCGCGTCTCTACCGACACCTCCCCGCCCCTGCCCAGCGCCTCCTGCGCGTTCACCAGCAGCACAATCAGCACCTGCTGGATCTGCCCCGGATCGCAGTCGATCTCCGGCAACGAGCTGTCGAGCTGCGCCCGCAGCGCAATCTGCGACAACTCATACTGGTGCGCCACCAGCCGCATGGCGCGCTCCACCACCTGATTCACCTGCACGCGCGCCCGCTGCGGCGTCGACTGCCGCGCGAACGCCAGCAGGTTCTTCATCAGGTCCCCGCAGCGCCGGCTCTCGCGCTCGATGATCCGCAGGTTCTCCTCCATCCGGCGCCGCGTCGCCTCGTCCAGATCGGGCTTCTGCAGATCCTTCAGCACCAGCCGCGCATAGGTCAGCATGCCGAACAGCGGGTTGTTCACCTCATGCGCCACCGTGGCCGCCAGCCGCCCCAGCGACGCCATCTTCTCGGTGTGGATCAGGCTCTTCTGCGCCGCTTCCAGCTCGGCGGTCTTCTCGCGCACGCGCTCTTCCAGCGTGTCAGCCCATTGCGTCAGCTCGCGGTGCGTCTTTTCCAGGTCCTCCGCCATTTCGTTGAAGGATTCGGCCAGCACGCCCAGCTCGTCGCGCGAACGAACCTGAATGCGGTGCCCGAGGTCGCCAGCCGCCAGCCGCATGGTCCCGGCCACGAGGTCATGCACGGGACGGTGCACGAAGAACCACACGAATCCGATGGCCATCAGGCAGCCGACCACCGCTGCAGCCGCCGTGAACGCAAACATCTGCGCGCGGTGCTCGGCCAGCTGCTCGTCGACGGCATCGAGCGACAGGTGTGCGTCGATCACCCCCAGAATGCGCCGCTCCGGCGGGTGCGCGTGGCAGGCCGCCGTGCTGCAGTCCGGGTGGTTTTCGATCGGCAGGATCACCGCCAGCACCCGGTGGCCGCCGTCGCTGCGGAAAATGCGCGCCCGGTCTTTCCGGTGCAGGCGCGTCAGCGGTTGCGCCTGCGCGTGGCACGCATAGCAGGCCTCGGCCTGCTTGTCCACCATCGTGCCGATCTCGCCAGCCGCGGTGGAATAGCGCACCAGCCCGACCTCGTTGATGATCCGCAACCGCCGGATGCCGGGCTCCCGGCCAATGTCGCGGATCATCGTGTACAGCATCTCCTGGTCGTTGCGCAGCATCGCCTGCCAGGCGGAGAAGTACACGACGTCCGCCACCCGCTGCGCGGAGATCGACACCAGCGACTCGAGATGCCTTTGTTCGAGCCGCTGGTGCGCGAAACTGAACAGAACGAAGCAGACGATCACACCTGCCACGAGCCAGGCGGCCAGCTTCGCCGCCAGGCCGAATCGCGGCAGGCGGACGGGCTTCAACGTCACGGCTGCGCCTAGTCTCCGTGCGCCGCCGCCCCTTCCAGCGTGGGAATGCGGCCTCCGCGCTCCCCGGCCGGCGCCTCATGCTTCTCCTCTTCGAACACCGGCAGGTAGTGCGCCGCCAGCCGGAAAATCGCGAAGCCGGCGGCGATGATCGCCAGCGTCACCGCAATCTCGCTCCACTTCGGGAAGTAGGTCGTCCCGGCGGCGCGTTCCAGCCCGGTCACGCTCACGTTCATGCGGTTGGCCACGAAGCCCAGCAGGAACATCACCACGCCGAGATACACCGCCAGCGGGTGCTGCCGCGTCTTCTCGCGGAAGAACATCAGCATCGGCACCGCCATCAGCACGATCTCCAGGCCGAACATCCACCGCTCCAGCCCCGGCTCGTTGAGCGTCGCCAGAGCCCCGCGGTGGCTCAGATCCAGGAACCGCATCGTCAGATACACGGCAGTGATCACCGCCAGCACCCGCGTCATCCGGCACACCAGGCCGTACTCGAGCTGCCTTCCGAATGCCTTCGAGCTGTGCCAGCTCTCAAAGATGGTCATCGCCAGCCCGGTGGCCACTGCGGAGATGAAAAACAGCACCGGCAGCAGCGGCGTCCACCACAGCGGATGCAAGCGGTTCGGCATGATCAGGAACAGGCTGCCCAGCGAGCTCTGGTGCAGCGTCGAAAGGATCACCCCCGCGATGATGATCGGCAGCGTCGCCGCCTTCATCACCTTCAGCGCCGTGTGCATCCTGAATTTCTCGAGCACCACCGGCAGGAACTCCAGGAACAGCACGGTCGTGTAAAGAGTGACGCACCAGCCTACCTCGAACATCACCGACCGCGGATTCCACATAATCAGCGGATGCCAGATCCGGTACGGGTGGCCGAGGTCGAACATCAGCGCCACCACCACCAGCAGGTAGCCGAGAAACGCGGTCAGAATCGCCGGCCGCACCACCGCGTGATACGACCTGATGTTGAAGATGTGCACCGTGGCTGCCAGCGTGAAGCCTCCCGCCGCCAGCCCGACGCCGCACAGGACGTCAAAGCCGATCCAGATGCCCCACGGGAATTGGTCGCTCAGGTTCGTCGACGCGCCCAACCCGCCCCAGAACCTCAGATACGTCGCGTAGGCGCCTGCCGCCATGATGACGGCGAACAGCGCCCGCCAGAAATACCGCTTCGCCAGATCCATCATGACCGGCCCTCCTTCCTCGCCACCTCTTCCTTCCTGTGCGTGAGCCAGTGAATGCCGCCCAGCAGCACCGTGCCCATCACCACCACGTCCGGCACGTGCTTCAGCGCCGCCCAGGTGTACTGCGGCAGTGCCGTCTTCTCGACATTCACCGGATAGCCGATCTGCTCGAAGGGAACGGCCGACAGAATCAGCACCGAAGTGCCGCCCGCCTCCTCGATGCCGTAAATCCGCGGATAGTAGCCTTCCGGATTCTCCGCCAGCCTCTTTCTGGCTTCGGCGATCAGCTCGTCGCGGTCTCCGGAGATCGTCGCCCCCGTCGGGCACGACTCCGCGCAGCGCGTCGGCTCGTTCTTCGGAACCCGGTCAGCGCACAGATCGCACTTCCGCACATACGGCAGGCGCGAGTTCCATTCATAAGCGGGCACGCCGAACGGGCAGCTCACCATGCAATAGCGGCAGCCCATGCAGCGTTCGGGCAGGTAAACAACCGGCCCGGCGGCGGTCTTCTGCAAGGCCGCCACCGGGCAAACCGAGGCGCACGCCGGATCCAGGCAGTGCATGCAAAGTTTTCTCGAATACCGCTCGCCGTAGGTGCGGATCGCAGTCAGCTTGCGGGCGGAAGTCTTCTCCTCGGCGGCGATCTTCTCGTCGTAGGGGAGCTTCTTGCCCTCCGAACAAGCCTGCTCGCATTGACGGCATCCAACACACTGGGTGCTGTCGAAGAGAATTGCGCGGGCCATGCGGGTTGCCAGCCTCCAGCTTCATTCTATATCAGAATTTCAGGTCTGTTGTGCTGATTTTCTGCAATGAAGCCGGATCAGCTCAGCAGCAGAGCCCGGGCAGCTTCTTTCCAGCGGTCCACAGGAAGAGCAGCCGTGGCATCCTTCGACGCGCGCCCGCCGTCGGCAGCCGTCGCACCGGCAAACTGCGGCTGGAACTTGTAGAAGATCTCCGCAGACTCGCGAATCCAGGCCGGAACCAGCGCGCTCGGCAGAAGGTTGCGCGCGGGAGACTCCTCATCTGGCGAGAAGACCGTCATCAGCCAGCCGCGCCCATAGGGGTCCTCCAGCAACAGCCGCGGATTCTCGGCCACTTCGCGGTTCACTTCCACAACCTCTCCTTCCACAGGAGAGACCATCTCGATCTTCTCCTCCCCGCGGTAGAACGCGAATACCTTCTGGCCCTGCCGCACCCACTGGCCCGGCTTCGGCAGCTCGATCCGGTCCACCGGCCCTGCCAGCACCGCCGCCAGCTCGTCGGCGCCCACGCGGTGCAGATTCTTTCGCTCCTTCTGCATCCAGGTGTGGCCAGGGTGGTATTTCAGATTGGCCGGGATGTGGAAGCCGCTCAAGACTTCCTGACCCACTGCAGCCCTTTCTGCCTCCGGCGCTTCCGCCACGGCAACTGGCAGCTTGTGACGGCTGAGAACCAGATCAATCGCGATAAAGATCGCGAAGGTAACGATGACGAGTAGGACGACCATGGAATTTCTCCTTTTTCGGTAGAACTCTCGGCTGACGTTTGTGCCGCCAGCCTGCACCCTTCTACGGGCACCTCGAATGCCATTCCTCGCAGGTCGCCAACTCACTGAAAATACAAGGTCATCTGAAATTCCCGACACTCACGGCTGTTGAATTCTGCAACAGCCAGCAGGCGGTCAAACGCCGTTTCGAGCACAGAACTTCCTGCAATACGGGCACTTGGCGCCACTGTTGAACTCTCCGACACGGACTGTTGGGGCTTTCATCAATACGTGCGTCCCGGAAAGAAGCGGCTCCCTTCCGCGCACCGCTCTCCGGCGCATCCGCGGCATGCTTCCATTCCGGAGCCGGGATTCCCGCGGGCTTCCGGATCTGCGCCGCGGCGGCGAACCCGTCACAATGGGGTGTAACAGGGACGCCCGCGGCGGCATCCCCTTGAGTGGCCCATGAAAGCGGCACTGCCCCTGTTGGGTTTCCTGCTCGCCGTGACACCGGCGCTTCGCGGGCAAGCGCGCCCGCCCGAGCCGCCCCCCGAGAATCAGGTCATCCGCGTCGACGTCAACCTCGTCAACCTTTTCTTCACCGTGCGGGACCGCAAGGGGGCATACATCTCCAACCTCACGCAGAACGACTTCACGGTCCTTGAGGACGGCAAGCCCCAGGAGATCCGCTTTTTCTCCCGAGAGACCGACCAGCCGCTCACGCTAGGGCTGCTCGTGGACGTCAGCGGCAGCCAGGAGGCGCTGATCGAGCAGGAGCGCGCCGCTTCCAACCGCTTCTTCCAGCGCGTGCTGCGCCCGAAGGACATGGCATTCCTGATCAGCTTCGGCGTGGATGCGGAACTCCTGCAGGACCTCACCGGCTCCACCGCCTTGCTGGCAAAAGGGCTGGAGCGTCTGCGGCTGAACGCCAACGTCAGCGGCTTGTCGCCCACCGGCTCGCCCGTCCCGCTGCCCGGCGGACCTCGCGGCACCATCCTCTACGACGCTGTTTGGCTTGCCGCCCGCGAGAAGCTGCGCACCGAGGTGGGGCGCAAGGCGCTCATCATCATCACCGACGGCGTGGACGTCGGAAGCCGTTTGAAGCTCGAAGACGCCATCGAGGAAGCGCAGCGCGCCGACGCGATCGTCTATGTGATCCTCTACGAGGATCCGCGCTACACATCATGGCAATATGGCGGCGTCTCGGGCGAGGGCGCGATGCGCAGGTTGACGGGCGAAACCGGCGGGCGCGTCTTCCGCGTCAGCCGCCGCGAGTCCCTCGACGACATTTACGACGCCATTCAGACCGAGCTGCGCAGCCAGTACTCGGTCGGCTACGCACCCACCAACCAGGCGCGAGACGGCAGCTTCCGGCGGATTGAAGTCAGAACAAAGAACCGCGACTACCGCGTGCAAGTGCGCCGCGGTTACTACGCCCCGAAAGATTGATCCCCGCCGCGCGGCTGGCAGGGAGCCGCGCAGATCCTACGCCGCCACCATGCGGCTGCGGAGCTGCAAATAGCTGCGCACGGCCGTCTCCAGCGGCGGCATCGGCGCCACGCCCAGCTCCTCCATGCGCTGATTGGCCAGCGCCGAGTATTTCGGCCTCCGCGCCGGCGTGCGGTATTCCCGCTCGTTCGTGGGGCGCAGATCCGGTTGCAGACCCGCTTCGGAAAAAATCATCCGCGCGAAATCGAACCACGAAATCGGCGTGCCCCCGCCGCAGTGGATCACTCCCGTGACGCCGCGCTCCACCAGGTCTGCCGTGCGCGCCGCCAGCAGCGGCGCATACGTGGGGCTGCCGATGTGATCCTCCACCACCCGGATCGGCTTGCCTTCCCGCGCCAGCCGCAGCATCAGCTCGATGAAATTGCCGCGCGCCGTCTGCAGCCCTCCCAGCCCGAACACTCCGGAGGTGCGAATGATCAGCGCATCGTCGAGGTAGGCGCGCGCGTAATACTCGCCCGCAAGCTTCGACACCGCATAGGCGCCCAGCGGATGCGGCGGATCGGTTTCGACGTAAGGGCGCCCCGCCGTGCCGTCGAATACATAGTCGGTGGAGTAGTGCACCAGCCGCGCGCCCGATTGCCGGCAAGCCAGCGCGATGTTCCGTACCGCCAGCGCATTCACCTGAAACGCCGCCGCCGGCTCGCTCTCGGCCACGTCCACCTGATTGTACGCGGCGGCATTCAACACAACATCCGGCGCCGCCCTCGCCACGGCTGCTTCCACAGCCTCCGCGTTGGTGATGTCCACCTGCCTGCGGTCCAGCCCCGTCACCTCGTAGCCCCTCTGCCGGAATTCCCTCTCCAGCTCCACTCCCAACTGTCCGGCGCACCCGAACACGACGGCTTTCCTCATGCCTTGTACTATAGCGCGCCCGGCAGCCCCTGCCTCTGGATTCTCCTCCCTCAAGAATTGGCGGCGTCACGCCGAAAAAACTGTAGGAGAATTCTTGCAACTCTGGTACACTTCAATTACGTCTAGTTCGATGGGAGTGGCACGGCCGTGAGGCGATTTTTGCATCGCTCTTTCGCTCGGAGCCGCCGGGTCGAAGCTCTAAGCTGGGTGCTGCTGGCGACACTGGCGGTCGTGCTCCTCGTGTCGCTCTACGTCGGTTTGCGCGGCATGGCCGCCTGAGAGGCCGCCACCTTCCTCCAACAGCGCCCGCATCAGCGCCCGCACTCCGCCGACGGCGTGCAGCACGCAATCCACCTCGACTCCCGCCACAAATCCGCCCGCTTCCTCCCGGCAGTGAATCACCTCGCCCAGGAACAGATCCTCGGCAGTCTCCAGCTGCACCAGCGTGCCCGGGCGCAACGGGAAAGGCATGCGAATCCCCGCGCCCCGCCCGGAGATCTCTTCGATCACGATCCCCACCGGCGGCCCCTGCCGCGTCTCCCCGCGCTCCTCTTGCAGCGTACGCAGCTCGGCCGGGATCCTCACCGGCGTCCGTCTTGTTGCTCGGCGCTCCATGCCTCCCATATCGGCGTGGAACGCGGAGTTTCGAGCGCACTGTGGCGGCGCTCAACCGCGCCACGCCAGCCACAGCAGGCTCGCCGCAGCCGCCGTCGCCAGCAGTTCCAGGCCCACCCGCGTCAGCCGGCGCCACGCCCGCCCGCTCCCGGCCACTCCGCCGGGCTCGCCCGCCGGAGGCGCGGCCCTCTCCGGCTCAGCCGCCTCCGCCTGTTCCACTGCCGCTCCCGCGATCAGCACCGTCCCGCTGTCGCGGCTTTCCAGCGCCTTCAGGCAACGCGCGCGCAGCACAGGCGGCATGGCGTCCAGACTGTCGAACCGCTCCAGCCCGCGCCGCGTCGCCGCCAGGATCACCGTGTAGCGGAACCGCCCCGGCTTCGTTTCCAGGATCACCGCCCGCCTCCCGCCGGCGCCGTCCCCGCCCCATGCGGATTTGTCCGCGCCGCCAGCTCCATCACGCTCTCGATGAACCCCAGCGCCGCCTTCGACAGCGCCTTGTCCTTCCGGTACACCAGCCCCAGCCGCCGCATCAGCGGCTCCGGCGCCAGGCTCACCGCCGCGAAATGCCCCGCCTCCACGCCCTCGCGGAAGTGCGACGCCGCCATGAACGAAATCCCCATCCCGGCCAGCACGAACCGCTTGATCATCTCCGTGGAATCCAGCTCCATCGAGATCTGAAGCTGGTCCTCCACCGGCTCGAGCCACTGGTTCAGCCTCGTGCGCGTCGCCCCCCCCTTGGGCAGCAGCAGCGGGTAAGGCGCCACGTCGCGCGGCGTCACTGCCGCTTTTTCCGCCAACGGGTGCGAGGCGGGCACAAGCAGCTTGATCTCGTCCGTATACACGTGCACCACCTGCAGCCGCTTCTCCTGCACGGGCAGCTGCGTAAATCCGAAATCGGCCAGGTTGTCCACCACGGACTCCACCACGTGCCGCCCGTAGCTGCGGTCCACCAGCAGCTGCACGTTCGGGAACTTCTTCTTGAACGAGCTGAACACCGACGGCAGCACGTAGATGCAGGTCGCCTCGTTGGCGGCGATCACCAGCTCCCCGCGCGGCACCCGTTCCAGTTCGTTGATCGCGTCCTGCGCCTGCCGCCGCAGGTCCAGGATCTTCTCCGCATACTCGGCGAAGATGCGCCCGGCGGGCGTCAGCTGGATCCGCGTGCCCAGCCGCTCGAACAGGCTCGTGTTCAGCTCGGTCTCCAGCTGCCGGATCTGCGCGCTGATGGCCGGCTGCGTGCGGTAGCACGTCTGGGCGGCTTTCGAGAAGCTCTTCAGCCGCACGATCTCCAGAAACGTGTGAAGCTGGTCCAGATCCATCGGCTTGCTGCCAGAAGGAGCGGCTCGCCGCCGCCCGGATATCCTCAATCCTAGCATCCGCCGCGCATGGCGGCGCCCGGGAGCGGGCGACTCCGCCGTCAGGTCCTGAACTCGCGGCATGCTCACGCCTCCACGTGCGGTAGAACGCTGCATTGCAGGAATGCGCCGCCCGCGTCACCCGCCCGGCAGGGTGCAAATCCGGGCATCCCCTTCGCCGCGCAAGCAATGCAAGAACGACTCCGGAATTCTCTCGTCCGGCCGGCTTCCAGGGTCATTCCATTTCCTGATCCGGATTTGAAATTGTGTCTTGACAAATTTCAGGGGGGGGTAGAATGAGGACGACAACATCCGAAAGAAGACCCGCGAATGCTTCCATTCTTTCGCCGGATCGCGATCCGGGCGCTCGCCGCGCTCGCATTGTTCATGATTTTCGACCTGACCGCCCAGAAAAGCGCCGCCTCCGTGGGCATGTGCGCCAATTCTTGCTACTACGGCACCTGCTGGGGGCAAATCGATGAAGGGAAATTCTGCATGGAGACCATCCACGGGTGCATCTTGATGTCCACTTCGGCTTGCCGCTGATCTCCACGCCGGCGGTGCTGGAAGCGGCAGGAGGTTTCGATGAGTGGTACAGCATGGCCCTTCGCCCGCGCGGTTCTGGTTTTTCTCGCCTATGCCATCCCGATTCCCGCTCCGGCGGGCGCCGTCCAGTTGCCGGTCCCGGGGAAGGAATATCCCCGCACCGGCAGGCTGCGGGAAAAATACAAAGGGCCAATGCTTCTCACTTCGCTCGGAGAAGTCCTGCGAAGAATGGCCGTCTTCGCGCCGCTTCCGGAGTTCCCGGCGGCGCTGGCCAGAGAGAGGAGACAAGGCCTCGTGGTCGTCGAGGTGGCCGTCGGCCCCGAAGGCACGGTGATCGAGACCAACTTCTTGCAAAGCTTCTCTCCCGAAGCCACCCGCGCAGTCGAAAACGCCCTGCGCGAGTGGATGTTCTTCACAAATGATCAGATGGCGATTTTGGCCGGAGGCGTCCAGTGTCCCGGCTGCATCCGGGTGGCTGCGCTTGCTTTCGACTTCGTTTTCCGGGACGGGCGGCCGGTCGTCGTCGACCTTCCCGATGAAGAAAACCGGCGCCACAAAATCCCGAGCGACGTCGACAAGGTGCCGAAGACCCCGGAGCAACTGAAAAAGATCCGCGAACACTCCGCCCGGCAGTCCAGACAGCCGTGAGGATCCGCCGGGCGGAATCCGCCTGGAAGGTACTGGAGTGAGGCTTGCCTTGAGAAGTGTCTGGGTGCGGGAAATTTGCACGACCGCACTCGCCGTTGCAGTGGCTGCGGGCGGCTATTGGGCCTTGCGCAGATTGCTTCCGAAGTCCCGGCAACCGCTGCCGGGCGCGGTCTGGACTGCCAGGGCGCTGGTCGGCGTAGGCGAGAGGGTGGAGGTTGCCGGAAGCAAATTTCCGGCCGGGCAAGTATCATTCCTGATTTTCAGCGATCCCACCTGCCCCTTCTCCCGGCAAAGCCGCTCTGCACATCGGCGGATTGTGGAAAAAGCGGCGGCAGCCGGAATTCCAGCGTGGCTGGCTGCTCCCGATCCAGGGGCCTCCCGCCGGCTCGCTTCAGAGCTTGGCATCGAGAATGCCCGTGCTCTTTCCTGGAGCGAAATTTCTCTCCGTCCGGGCATCGTCCCATCAATTGCGCTTGTCGACGGGACCGGCCGGGTCGCCCGCGTTTGGCGGGGAATGCTCGATCCCAGCGAAGAAACGCTGCTGCTGGAAGCACTCGCGGCAGCCGGCGGTCCCATCATTCGAGCGCTGCCCCCAGCAAGGCGGGGGCAGGACTTCCTCTCCCATGCAGACTTGAGAGAGATGGCGAGTCAGCGGGAGATTCTATTTCTCGTAACCGCCGAGCGGGGCGAAGAAGTCCATTTGCCCTCCGGAGTGAACGCCCGCCTGATCCACATCCCGCTTTCCGAACTCGGCATGCGGGCGCGAAGGGAGCTTCCCGCCGGCTCGCCGGTTGTGATCGATTGCCGTATTCTCGGGCAAGAGCCTTGCAGGATCGTGGCGGACCTTCTCAGAGAAAAAGGTCTTGTGGCAAAAATGTATCTCGACTAAAATGCCGCCAGAAAGGAACAGGAGATGCGGCCTTGTATTCCATTTGTTGCGAGATGCCTGGCCGTCGCCATTCTGGGTGTTTCCCCTCTCCTGGAAGCGCAGCCGGGCCAGGATTCGCAGCCGGCGGGAGAAATTTCCGGGGTCGTTGTCTCGGAAAGCACAGGCGCCCCCGTGCCGGACATCGAGCTGGCGGTTCTCTCGCCCGGCGCCGTAGTGCCGTCCGTCCGCACGGATGCCTCCGGCGCATTCCGCATCACGGGGCTCCGCGCCGGCCGCTACGGCATTCAGCCCATGCCCTTTGGAGAATGGCGCGGCCCCGAACGCCTCATCGTTCTCGAAGAGGGCCAAAAAGCAGCAGGAATCCGGCCGCGCGTTTTCCGCGCGTCATCCATCTCTGGCCGTGTCCTGATTTCGAAAGACCGCCCGGCCGCAGGAGTCATGGTTTGGGCGCTTCGGATGCAAAGCAGCCAGCGGCACCTCCCCGAGAGGACAGGCGGGGGCCGCACGGACGACACGGGACGTTATGAAATCCAGGGCCTGTCCCCGGGCCGCTACGTTCTCCTCGCAGAATCGGCGCCGCTCGAAGTGGTGCGCCGGGATGGGAAAGAAGAAGCGCAGGATGAACTCCCGCCGCCGCGCCGCACGCTGGTCAGCACCTTCTACCCGGAGGCGCCGCAACCGGCTCTGGCAACTCCGGTGGACGTCGGCAAGGAGCAGCAAATCGGGGGGATGGACATTATTCTCGCGCGCGAGCCGGCCTTCTGTGTGCGTTCGCGGATCAGCGGCGCCGGGGAACGCGGCCGTCCGTTCGCAGTGCAGCTTGCGGCGCCCTTGTACCTGGGCCCCGCCGTGCTGGCGTCCGGCCAGGTCTCCTCCGGCGAGGGCTTCGAGATTTGCGGCCTGCCCGCCGGCGAGTACACGCTCGTGGCCGGGCCAACAGACCCGGGCGGCGCGCCGCTCTATGCAATCGAGTCCTTCAGCCTGGCCGGCAAGTCCGTGCGGTTGCCGGATCTTTCCCCTCAGCCGCTCACTTCCGTCCGAGGAACGCTTCGCATGGAGGAAGAGAAGGCGCAGTTGCCAGGGCCGGTGCGGCTCAAGCTGGAGCAGCCGGGGCTGCCCGCAATCCTCCATTCGCGGGCGCGGGCGGAAATTCGGCAGCCCGGCAGCTTCGAATTTCCGGCCGTGGCGCCCGCCCCATCCTGGCTGGAAGCCCGGCTGCCGGATGGCGTCTTCCTCAAAAGCGCCACCGTTCAGGGGCGGGATGTTCTGCGGCAACCATTCGTGGCTGGCGCCGGGCAGATCGAGATCATCGCGGGCACGCGCGGACCGCAGTTGACAGTGACCGCCGTCGACGAACAGGGGCAAGCCGCCCCGTGCGTCGCTGTGATGGCCGGGGCCGATCCGTTTCCCGGGCGGCCGGCTGCTTCCGATCTCGTCGGCGATCTGTGCGACCAAAACGGCACGGCAACGCTGCGCGGGCTGGCGCCGGGACGCTATCGCGTGGCCGTTCTGGCCTCCACGCACATGGATCCGGGGAACCTGCTGGATCTCTTCCAGGCATGGGCCGGCCGCGGCGAGCGCGTGACGCTCGCGGCAGGAGAGATTCTCAGCTTGCGCCTGCGGCCTGTGGATAGCGCGAATCCGAAACAGCCATGAGCGCCGTTTGGCAGGCCGTGCTCCTCATCTCGCTTGCCGCGCCGCCTGCCGCGCCGCCCGTGCTGAGAGTGCGCGTAACGGATTTCGATACCGGAGCGCCTCTGGAGGACGCGCGCGTCCTCGTGTTCGCCGCCAAAGAGAGCGGGCCGGCGGCAGAGGGCCGGACGGGCGAGCAAGGGGCAGCGGAGTTCGGACGCCTTCCGCCGGGCGCTCTGCGCGTGGTCGCGTCCGCCGCCGGGTACGCCGGGGCCGCGTGGATCCTTCCGTCCGGCACGCCCGCGGAGGTGGGATTCCCGATGCTTCGGCTGGGTGTCGTTGCAGGCCGCGTGACCTCGGCCAGTGGAACTCCATTGCCCGGCGCACTGGTCACTCTGATGGCCGAGTCCGCCGAGGGCGAACCGTTGCAACTTCCTCCTGAGGCAGCAGCGCGGCTCGTGGCCGTGGCCGGCGCCTCTGGCTCGTACCGCCTTCACGGAATTCCGCCCGGCCGGTATGTGGCCGGAGCCTTGCGAATCCTTGAATCGCAATCTGACGGCGGCGCCCCCGTGCTCACGGCCGCTGCCGCTCCGGCGCGCAGGCTCTCGATCGTACCGGGCGCGCCTGAAATCACGGCCGATTTCGTATTCCCGGAGACTCCTGCCGGCCGTCTCCGCGGCCGCGTCGATTGGCCTGCGGACCGCGGCGCCATGCTTGTCTCGCTGACACCCGCCGAATTCCCCGCCATGCCTGTGCTTCGCGTGGTTGCCGATGGCCACGGCAACTTCGAATTCCCATCGGTTCCGGCAGGCGAGTACTTCCTTTCGGCCGCCGGTCCTTCACTGGGCCCGGGCGGGCGAAGCGGCGTTCTCGGCGCCGATGCCGCCGTGGCCGTGCGCCGCGTGACGGTCTCGCCCGGTTCCACGTCCGAAGTGGATCTGGAACCGAAACAGGCGCAGACCGGGTGGCTGCGGATCGAAACCAAAGAAGCCCGTGGCGCCCGCCCCTGCGCCTCCCGCGTGGAGCTGCACCTCTATCCTGCCATTGGCGTCGGAGCGAAGCTCCATCACAAGGTAACAGCTGCCGCTGGCACTCGGGCGCCGGTGCAAGTTTTCGACGGCCTTCCTTACGCCGCCGCGCTCGACAGCCCCGATGCCGCCTGCGCCGCCGGAAGCCCGCCACAGCTTCTGAAGAGGGACGATCCAGCAAGCCCGGAGCACAGCATCCGGCTTGCGCCATGCGCTTCATTGGCGGGAAGCCTCAGATCGACATCCGGGCGCCCCGGCGGCTTCGCCGCGCTGCTGTGGCCCGAAACAGGCGCGTCGTCGAAGTTTTCCTGGATTGCATTTCTTCCCGATGAAGCCGGGAATTTCGAAGCTTCGTGCCTGCCGCCCGGGACTTACCGTGCTCTCGCCGTCCCTCTGCCGCACCGGGCGCAGCGCGGCTGGAACCGGCAGGCCGGCGCGGGGCTCGAGGTCGAACTCTTCGCCGGCGGCAAAGCCAGAATCGAACTCACCGCACTGCTGCCGGAACAATAGTGTCCGGCATGCAACCGGGGCCCGCATTTTGCGTCTCTGCGCGGGCGCAGTCTGAAAGTCCGGTAACTCCCGTTGGGTATGCAGAGTCAGATAGGATGTAGCAAAACACGAAGGGGACCTATGGAATTCGACAGACGGACACTTCTGGCAGCGCTGGCGGCATCGAAGACAAGGCTCGCCGCGCAGAACCGGCAACTGGGCATTCCGGGGCCGTACCCCGGCCGCGTCGTGGCAGTGGAGCATCCGGGCAGCATCGTGCAGGGCGTCTATCAGCGCGAACCTGTGCGCGAAATGATGCGCCGCGGCATGATGGAACTCACTGGCGCGCCGTCGTGGCAGGACGCGTGGCGCGTCTTCTTCGAGCCGGGCGACGTCGTCATCATCAAAGTCAACCCTGTCGGCCAGCCTTACATCATCTCCGCGCCGGAGGTGTTTCAGGAGATCGTTGCGGGTCTGGAAGCCGCCGGCGTCAAACGCGGCGACATCTTCGCCTATGACCGCTATCAGAGCGAATTCCTCAGCGGCGGCTTCCAGAAGTGGCTCCCGGACGGCGTCCGCTGGAGCTGCGCCACGGTGAAGTACGACAAGCTCCAGCTCGACATGGACGGCTACGACCGCGACCAGTACATCGAGCTGCCGCTCGTCGGAACCGGACACGATCCCCGCGACCCCCACCACCGCCGTTCCTACGTGGCGAAGCTGCTCTCACAAACGGCAAACAAGGTGGTGAACCTCGGCGTGCTGAAGCACCATCAGAGCGCCGGCATCACCATCGCCCTCAAGAACCTCAGCCACGGCTTCGTCAACAACGTCGCGCGCAGCCACGTCAGCCGCACCAACAACGCCTGCGGCATGTTCATCCCGGCGGTCGTCGATCACCGGATCTTCCGCCAGAAAGTCGTGCTCAACATCATCGACGGCATCAAGGGCGCCTACCACGGCGGCCCGGCGCGCCGCACTGCGAAGTATCTCTGGGAGCACAAGACGCTCTATTTCGGCACCGACCCTGTGGCGCTCGACCGCATCGGCTGGAACGTGCTCGACATGAAGCGCGGCCAGATGGGAATGCAGCCCATCGCGCTGGCGCCCGACGATCAGGACAGCAACTTCATCCGCATGCAGCCCGAGCACGTCGAACTCGCCGCCATGCTCGGCCTCGGCATCGCCGACGAATCGAAGATCGATCTGCGCCGGATCCGGCTGGGCTGACGCCTCGCGGCATTCGCAATGCGTGTGCGCCCGCCCCGCGCATCGCATTCACACTGCCGATGCACGCGGCACGGCCGTGGCATGCGCGCCGGATCCGGACTCCGGCAACCCGCGCTTCAGCCCGCGCGGTGCCCCTTCGCCTGACCGCGGAATTTCCGCAGCACCGCCAGCACGCGCCCCTGAATCTCGAGCCGCTCCGGCTCCACATAAATCGGCGCCATCTCCGCGTTGGCAGGCTGCAGCCGGATGCGTCCGTCCGGCTCGCGGTACAGCCGCTTCAGGGTCGTCTCCATGCCGTCCACCAGCGCCACCACGATCTCCCCGTCGCGCACTTCCGCGACCCGCTCCACCAGCACGAAATCCCCGCTGCAAATGTGGTCCTCGATCATCGAGTCGCCCTTCACCTGCAGCGCATACACGTTCTCCGATTCGGCGAACTCGCCCAGATCCAGGCTCTCCGGCGACGCCACGCTCTCCACCGGCGAACCGGCTGCGATGCGCCCCAACAGCGGCACCTCCCTGTGCCCTGCATGCCGCATCTCCAGCCTCTCGCGCTCCGCCGCCAGATACTCCGGTGACACTTCCACCGAGCGGCTCTCGTTGAAGCGCCGCCGGACGTAGCCTTTCTGTTCCAGCGCCGTGATGTGCTTGTGAACTGTGGCCAGCGAGGAAAGCTTCAGCCCTGCCGCGATCTCTTCGAAGCTCGGACTGTAGCCGTGCCGGCTGATGTAGTCCACAAGGAAATCGAGCACTTCCTTTTGTCGCGGCGTGAGTGCCATGCACTCATTCTTGGCGAAGAGTCAGCGAAAGTCAAGCAGGATTTTCCGCAGAGTGTGAAAAAATTCAGTTCAGTCCGCAGGCGCCCGGCGTCGGGCACACCCCGCCGGACGGGCACATCGGCGCCGCATCGCTCTTGCCCGCCGAAGCATGAGCGGCAAAAGTGGAGAATTCTTTCTGCAGCTGCTCGCCACCGCAGGAGGGGCAGCGCAGTGCCGATTCTCCGTTCTCGCCCCGAACCAGCTTCTCAAAGCGGAGCCCGCAGCCCTTGCAAGTGTACTCGAAAATCGGCATGGCTCTATCGTTGGCTTTCTTCCAGAATCGCTATCGCTATTTTATCAATCAGCCCCCGAGCCTCCGCCGCCGGCGCCGTCGAGCCGTTCATCAGGATGGAGAACGCCACGCGCTTCCCCGCATCCTCCCCTGCATACCCGGACAGCGCCGCCACGTGCGATAGGCTCCCCGTCTTGGCAGCAATCTTCGACGCCTCCGCCATTCCGCGGAACCTTCCGTTTAACGTCCCGTCCTCCCCGGCGACAGGCAGCAACGACCGGAACATCTCTCCTTTGCCCTGCTTCTCCATGTACGCGAGAAGCGCTGTCAGCGACGCCGCTGACAGCAGCCCCCGCCTCGACAACCCGGAGCCGTCCTCCAGATCAAACTCGTTCTCGTCCGCGCCGGCTTCTTTCAGCAGGGCCGCCATCTCCTCCACGCCAGCGCGCGCCGTGCCCTCGCCGCGCACCACGTGCGCCGTCTCCCGCAGCAGGATCTCCGCATGCAGGTTCTGGCTCACCTTGTTCACGATCCGCGCCAGCTCCACCAGCGGCGGCGACTCCCGCCGCGCCAGCTCCACTCCCTGCGGCTCGCTCCATTCGATCCCCTCCGCGCGCGTCAGCCCGCGCGCTTTGCCGCGAATCACAATGCCCCTCTGCCGCAACAGCAGCGCGAACACCTCCGCCGCAAACTGCGCCGGATCCGGCACTGCCACCGACTGCACTGCCGCCCCGCCGCCCGGCGGCGCCATCCCGCGAATCTCCAGCACTCTCGACCCCGGCGCCCGCACAATCTCGATCCTCCGCTCCACGCCCGCGCGCGTTCGCACCGTGTTGTACACCGTGAACGGCTCCACCGGCGGGTGAAACTCCACCATGGCAGGCTCGCCCTCGCGCCTGCCCGGGCGCACCGTCACGCGCACCGCATTGTCGTGCACCACCAGAGCACTCACCGCGGCGCCGTATTCCCACGTCATGTCGCCCACCGCCCAGCCCGCCGGATAGGGCGCCCACGGCCAGCGTGTGGCGTCGCCCACAACGTCGCCGTCGATCCGCTTCACTCCTCGCGCCGCCACCTGATCGGCCAGCTCCGCCAGCGGCCCGAGCGGATCGCCGTTCTTCGCGTCTTTCGAGTATGGCACCACTCGTCCGGAGAGCGTCGGATCCCCGCCTCCCACCAGCCGCACGTCGCCGCGCACGCGGCCTTCCGAGTCCGGCGGCTGCGCCGCCAGCACGCGCGTCGTCATCCGGTAGTCCGGACCCAGCCTCATCAGAGCAAGCGCCGTGCTCGCCAGCTTCGTGTTCGACGCCGGCGTCATCGGCACCCGCGCGTTCCGCTCATACAACACCGCTCCGCCGGCGAGCCGCACCACATGAATGCCCCACGACGCCCGCCGCGCCGCCGGCGCCTCCAGCAATGCCTCGATCCGCCGCTCCAGGCTCTGTCCCGCCGCCGGCCAGCACGCCCCCGCCACGACAGCCGCCAACAGCCACGCTTCGCTTCTCATGCGCAACAGTGTATCCTGAGGCCGTGCTCCGCCTGTCGCTCTGCGCCATCGCCACGCTCGCCTGCGCCGGCGGACTCGATCCCCGGCCCGCCGCCGCCAGCTACTCGCACCATGCGGCGATGCCGAAAGCGGCGCTCGGCGCCGAGTATCATGGCCGCGCCTTCGATTCGAAAGACGGCAGCTTTTTCACCCAGGACTACGTCATCGTCGAAGCCGCGCTTTTCCCCGCCTCTGCGCCGCTGGAATTTTCCCCCTCCCACTTCCGCCTGCGCATCAACGGCAAGCAGCCCGATCTCCTCCCGGTCACCGCGGGCACCGTCGCTCTCGCCATCCGCCAGCCTGATCAGTATGAGCGGCGCCCCGGACTCGTCGCCGGCGGCGGCGTCGGCGGTGGACAAGTGATCTTCGGCCGGCCCCGCCCCATGGAGCGCTTCCCCGGAGATCCCGAGGCGCGCATCCCTTCGCGCGGTCCCGCCGGCTCAGAGCAGTCCACCTCTCCCAAACCCCTGCTCGATGCCGCCGAAGCCGCCGAGCGATTCGCACTCTCGCGCATCGTAGCCCAGCCCGCGGGCGCCGCGGGCCTGATCTACTTCTACTGGCGCGGCAAGCACTCGAAGGTGAAAAAGGTGGAGCTGATCTACGACGGCCCCGCCGGCAAAGCCGTCCTCAGGCTGCGCTGAGCTTCGACTCCAGCCACAGAGCCGCCAGCAGCGCCACTACCATGAACGCCCCCACCACAGGCAGCCCCATCACCACGCCGACCCCCGCAAATGCGGCAAAGTAGCCCAGTGACGCAGGCGCCAGCATCGCTCCTGTCCACGCCACGGAAAAGATCCCGTGGAATAGCGCCGGATGGTAGCGCGGGAACCGGTCCCCGACCATCTCCAACACCAGCGGCAAGATCACTGAAAACCCGCCCCCCGCCAGCAGCACTCCCACCGTCGCCCCGAACAAATTGTCCGTGAAATACAGCGCCAGGCATCCGAACACCTGCGCCACCACCGCCCCGGCGAGCAGGCGCCCGTGCCGGACTCTTCCCAGCGCCCACTGCGCCGCCACGCGGCCCACCAGCAGCGCAGCCCAGTACAGTGCCAGCAAAAACAGCGACGTCGACGGACTCGCCCCCAGCCGCTGCGTCAGAAACAACGCCAACCAGCCTGCCAGCGCCCCTTCGTTCCCGAACTGAAAAAACAGCAGCGCGGCAAACAGCACAGCCGCAGGACGGCGGAAATCCTCCAATGCATCTTTCCAGTGCCGGACCGGCAGGACGATCTCCGGCGCCTTGGGCGTCCGGGCAAACACCCCTGCCGCCAGCCCCGGCGCTGCCGCCAGGAGAATCAGCAGGCTCGGCGCCGTGTAAAAGAAGAACGCCCCGGACAGAAAGAGGGCGCATGCCAGGCATCCCGCGCCGAACAGAATGCCCGCCAGGTTCAGCGTCGCCGTGCGGTGCAGTTCGTACATCGGCGTGATGGCGTGCATCCCGCCCTGATTCATGACGCCCGCAGCCGTCCCCAGCAGAAACAGCCCCGCCAGCCGCCCCCAAGCGCTTGCGGGAGGACAAAACGCCGCCAGCACCAGCAGCGCGGCACACGCCATGGCGCACCCAGCAGCCAACGTAAAGCCGACCCCCTTGGCCCGGATCAGCCGCACGCCGCACGCCCCGCCCGCCAACACCCCCAGGTTCTGCAGCAGGAAGTAGTGCCCGATCCAGATGAAATCCGGATGCAAATGGTAGCGCCAGACAGGGAGCGCCGCCCCCAACAGCGCCATCGCCATGCCCGAGAAGAACATCACGGCAACGCCGCGCCGCGCTACTGCCATTGCCGCGCTGCCCGCTACGTTCATTCTTTCTTCGCTCCCTGTTTGAGAGTACCCCAGTATTGTACTGCCCCCGGCTGCCAGTTCCAATTCCAGCTTTCATAACCAGAATCCGGGAATCAGAAGAATCAGGAGTGCCGGTACAATAGCTATTTCGGTTTTTCAACAGCTTGACGGTGGCACTTCACTTGCCACAAGGAAGGCGGGTCTAGGTTATCTCACTGAGGCTGGGCGGTTGCCTCCTCCCCCGGTTCAGGCTCGCGGGTCACTGCCGTCGCCGGCCCGCGCTGCGTTTGTCCCCGCTGGCACTGCCAATCACTGCGGCCCGGCCACTGACGGAACGCTTGCCCAACTGCCGGAGCCCCGGCTGTGGCAGCATGGTCAGTGCCCGCAATGAGCCGCCGCTGCGCCGCAATCTTCGGTCTCTCCCTCCTCCTCATTCTGCCTGTGCTCCTCCAGAGGCACGTACAGGCAGGCGACCTCGCCAGCCACTTGTACAACACATGGCTCGTCCTGCTGGTGAAGTCGGGCGAGCCCCTGGGGCTGGAGATTGTCCCGCAGTACTCGAACATCCTGTTTGACTGGTGGCTGGAGGGGCTGTGGCGCTTCGGCGGCCCGGTGTTCGCGGAAAAGGCCGCCGTCTCCGCCTCGGTGCTGCTGTTCTTCTGGGGGGCGTTTTTCCTTCTGACCCGGCTCACGGGACAGCCGGTCTGGCCGGGCGCGCCGCTGCTCGCCATGCTCGCCTACGGCTGGGTGTATCACCAGGGTTTTTTCAACTACTACCTTTCGTGCGCCTTCGGCTTCTGGGCCATCGGATTCGCCATTTCCCGCGGCTGGTAACGCTGGCTGGCGGCGCCCATGCTGGTGCTCTCGGCGCTCGGGCATCTGGTGGGCGCGGCCGTCTCAGGCGCCTTCGCTGCTTACGCCCTGCTGTGGAACCGCATCCCGGCCAGCTACAAGCGCCGACTTTTCGTCACCGCGGCGCTGGCGCTCGCCTCAACCGCAGCCGTGATCGCTGTTACTGCGCCTTCCTCGTGGCGCGCCTCCCGCTTCCTCCACCTGACTGCGACCACTCCTTTCCTGGTCTTTGGAGCCAAATACTACATTCCTTGCTTGATCCTCATGGGTTTCTGGGCCTTGGCGGTTTTTCCGGGCGGGTGGCCAGGCAGAACCCCGCCTGCCACCCGCTCGATTCGGCCGGATCTGGCCGCCCTTGCCGGAGCCGCGCTGGCGGCACTGCCCACTTCGCTCCAGTGGCCGGGCACTCTCCACCCGCTTCACTTTATCGACTGGCGCCTGGCGCTCTGGTTCACGCTTCTGCTGCATGCCAGCCTTGCCCACAGGCTGCCCAACCGCCTGACGGCCTGGGTATGCTCGGCCTGCGCTGCCACTTACTTTACGTTTTTGATGTACGATTGGCGTGCACTCGGCCAACTGGAGGGAGTACTTCACCGCAGCGTCCGCGCTGTGCCCCCCCGCAGCCGCGTGGTCACCGATGTCACGACTCTTCCGCTGGGCATCAATCCCGTGAATCACATGATTGACCGCGCCTGCATCGGACATTGCTTCAGCTATGCCAACTACGAGCCCTCGACTGCTCAGTTTCGCCTGCGTGCACTTCCGCAATCCCCCGCAGTCCTGGATTCGCCGGACCTGGTCGTTTCTTTTGTGCAAGGGCATTTCGTCGTTCGAGAGGTGGACCTGCCTCTTTATGGATTGTTCCTCCAGCGAGCGACCTCGTACTCGTTTCGCGCTCGCCCGCTCAAGGCCGGCGAGCGGCTGCGCAGGTCGATTGTGAAGCTCCCGCCGGATTGGTTCTGATCCATCCGCCGTCGTGTTCTGCCATCGCGATAGAGGACAGGGCGGAAACCTACCCCGACATCTGGGCCTGTATCGAAGGAAGCTACAATCCTTGGCACTGGCCTTTCGATTTGTTGTTGACTTACCCGCCGCTTTCCCGTATGATGGGGCCATCACGGAAGAAAGGAGGTGGTCCAGTCGATATGAGTTCTGGTAGTAAGCGTTCGCGCGAGGTGGTCAGCGGATAGGCGCGCTTCTGGTTTCCGTGCCGCTCGCCGTTCGCGCCCATTGAGGCTGGCGAAAGGAAGCGCACCGGATCCAGGCCACTGCAGCGCACCCTGCACAGGCCGCAGGCCTGTCATCTGAGGCTACCGAAAGCCCCGCCGCCGGAGTCCGGCCGCGGGGCTTTTCCTTTCCTGGCCGCCCGCTCCGCTCTGCTATACTGGGAAAAGTCAAGAGGTTTCCCCGATCCATGAAAGCCGGCATCCATCCTGCTTACAACGAAGTCACCGTCATCTGCGCCTGCGGCAACACCTTCAGGACCCGCTCCACCCACAAGGGCGACATCCGCCTGGAAATCTGCTCCAACTGCCACCCCTTCTTCACCGGGCGCCAAAAGCTCGTCGACACCGAGGGCCGCATCGACCGGTTCCAGCGCAAACTCCAGCGCACCGCCGCCCTTCAGAAAGAGCGCGCCGGCAAGAACGCTCCCACTTCCAACTGATCTCTCAACCCGCCCCGGGCGCGGCTCAGCGGCCGCGCTCTTTCTCTTCCCGCTTCCTCCGCTCTTCCCGCTCGCGGCGCATTCGCGCGTACTCTTCCTGCTGTTCCGGCGTTAGGATGGCGTTGATCTTCGCCGTCTGCGCGTCCTGCAATGCCTTCACCTCGGGCCGCTGCTTCTCCCGCAGCTGCCGGAACTGCTCCCGCGTCTCATCCAGGATCCGGTTCAACTGCTCCAGCTGAGCCGGCGTCAGCTTCAACCGCCGGTTCATCTCCTCCACATACGCCCGCCGGTACTCCTCCGGCGAACGGGGCGCTTTGGCAGCAGCACGGCTCGACGCCCCCAGATAGCGGTCGCCCACCACCCCCACCACGACGCCGCTGGCAAACACCACCAGCAGGCTCAACACAAGAACCAGATTCGACTTCCTCATCGCCCCGGATGCTCCGCCGGCTCCTCCGCCACCAACCCGGTGAACTCCGCCGGCGCCATCTCCGCTTCCGTCTGCGCCATCAGAGTCTCCACGTAGGTGCCGGCGTAGAAATCAGCCTTCGAGCCGGAGCCCAGCTGCAACGCCACCAGCAAAACGCTCGCTGCTGCAGCCGCCACTGCCAGCCCGTTGGCCCATTTCCACAGACGTTCCGTCCAGCTCTGCGTGGCTTCGATGCGCGCCCACAGCCGCGGCATGAAGTCCGCGCCCGGCTCGGGCGCCTCGCAGCAGTCGCGGTACGCCTCCAGAAGCCGGCTCAGCTCCTGATCCAGGTTGCGATCCTCAACGCTCATGATCCGGTCCTTTCCGGGCATCGCCTCCGAGCCGCGCCGCGTATGCCCGCAACACCCTTTGGCGGGCCCGGAACAGCCGCACCTTCAGGGCATTTTCGTTCACTCGGTAAATCTTTTCCAGCTCTTTCAACGACAAACCTTCCACTTCCTTCAGCGTCAGCAGCAGCCGGTCTTCTTCCGAAACGCCGGACAGCAGCGAATCCACCAGCTCCCGGATCCGCGCCTTTTCCTTCTCATCGATCTCCACCTTCGATCCGGCAGCCGCATCGGCCATCATCACCTGCTGCTCGCTCAGATCGGCCACCCGGCTCTCCATCTTCCGCTTCCGCCGCTTCCGCAGGTAGTCCAGCGCGGCATTCACCGTCAGCCGGTACAACCACGGCTCGAACACCTCCGGGCTGCGGAGCTGGTCCAGAGAATAATACAACCGGATGAATACCTCCTGCGCAACGTCCTCGACGTCTTCCGGACGCCCGATCAGCCGCGATACCGTGCCAAAGATCCTTCGCCGGTACGCCTGCACGATCTCGTTGAACGCCTCGGCGTCCCCGGCCTGCGCCCGCTCGACGATCTCGAATTCCACCAGCATGCAACAAGTGGGAGCGGGCTGAGTTTACATTTCTTTACCTGCTTTAAAGGCGCGCCCGGCTCAGCCACAGGTTACAACATTTTCGCCGCTTCTCGTCTTCAACCGTACCCGCATGGTAAAATTGGCACTTACCCCCTCGGAATGGACTTCCTCTCCGGCCTGAATCCCGAACAGCGCCGCGCCGTCGAGCACGTCGAAGGCCCCCTTCTGATCCTCGCCGGCGCCGGCAGCGGCAAGACCCGCGTCATCACCCACCGCATCGCCCATCTCATCGCCCATCACGGCGTCTACGGCCCGTCGATCCTTGCCGTCACCTTCACCAACAAGGCCGCCGGAGAGATGCGCGACCGCGTCCTTCGCCTGCTCGGCGGCCTGCCCGCCCAGTCCGGCCCGGTCGTCTCCACCTTCCATTCCTTCTGCGTCCGCCTGCTCCGCCGCGATGGCGCCTCCCTCGCCCAGCTTCGTCCCGGCTTCACCACCTCCTTCCAGATCTACGACGACGCCGATCAGCTCGCCCTGCTGAAACAGGTCTACAAGAAGCTCGGCATCGATGAAAAGGCCACGCCCCCGCGCGGCATCCTCTCCCGCATCAGCCACGCCAAGAACCAGAAGCTCGCCCCCGAAGACATCTACCGCGTCTCCGCCGCCCCCGACGCCGCCCGCCTCGCCGTCCTCTACGAGCACTACCAGCAGGCCCTCCAGGCCGCCAACGCACTCGACTTCGACGACCTCCTGCTCGAGGCCGTCCGCCTGCTCCGAAACGATTCCCAGGTCCGCGAACTCTGGAACCGCCGCATCCAGTTCCTGATGATCGACGAATACCAGGACACCAACCGCCCCCAGTACGAACTCATGCGGCTGCTCACCCAGGCGCACTCCAACGTCGCTGTCGTCGGCGACGAGGACCAGTCCATCTACGGATGGCGCGGCGCCGACATCCGCAACATCCTCGACTTCGAAAAGGACTTCCCCAACGCCACCGTCATCCGTCTCGAGCGCAACTACCGTTCCACCAGAACCATCCTTGAAGCCGCCTCGCGCGTCGTCGAGCACAACACCGCGCGCAAAGGCAAAACCCTGTGGACCGACGGCCCCGAAGGCGACCCCATCTGCTACTTCGAGGCCGAAGACGGCGAGCAGGAAGCCCTCTTCATCGCGGACACCATCCGCAAGATCCTCGCCTCCGATCCGCAAACGCACATCGCCGTGCTCTACCGCACCAACTTCCAGTCGCGGCAGATCGAGGAGGCGCTCCGCCGCTACAACCTCCCGTACAAGGTCGTCGGCGGCCTGTCCTTCTACCAGCGCGCGGAAATCAAGGACGCCCTCGCCTATCTCCACCTCGCGCTCAATCCCCGCGACAACATCTCGCTGCTTCGCATCCTGAATGTCCCCGCCCGCGGCATCGGCAAGACCACCGTGGAGCAGCTCGAAGCCGCCGCCGCGCAGAGCGGCTCGAGCCTTTGGGATGCCATCGGCGAAGCCCTCGAGCATCGCTCGCTCGGCACCCGCGCCGAGGCCGCCCTCGCCGCCTTCCGCCGCATGATGGAGGAGCTGATCGACGCCGCGCGCCAGCTTCCGCCCCACGAGCTGCTCGCCCTCGTGCTCGACCGCACCGGTTACCGCCGCATGCTCGAAGCCGAGGGCACCCCCGAGTCCGAGTCCCGCCTCGGCAACCTCGAAGAACTCGTCTCCGCTGCCGCTGACGCCGCCGAGCGGGGCGAGACCCTGCAGGAGTTCCTCGACACCACGGCGTTGCGCTCCGACGCCGACGACGTCGACACCTCCGCCCAGGTTTCCCTGCTGACGATGCACAACGCCAAGGGGCTCGAATTCCCCGTGGTCTTCATCGCCGGCATGGAAGAAGGGCTGTTCCCCCACTCGCGCTCCATCGACAGCGAGTCCATGCTCGAGGAAGAGCGGCGCCTTTTCTATGTCGCGATGACCCGCGCCATGCGCCGCCTCTATCTCACCAGCGCCCGCTGGCGCCGCAAGTACGGCGGCGCGCCGCTGGACTCCAGCCAGCCCTCTCGTTTTCTGGACGAAATCCCGCCGCGCCTCATCGAGCCGCTCCATGAGCCCCGCGGCGTGCCCGGCGCCCTCGATCTGTTCGGCGAACGCGCCGCCGTCCGCGAAGCCGCCCGCCGCCACACTTTCACCGGCAAGACGTACAACTCCATCGATCACATCCAGCAGTTCTTCGCGCAGCGCGGCATCAACGGCCCGGCGGTCCGCTCTGCGGCTCAACCCGCCGCTGCGCCACAGCCCGCGCCCGCCGCCCCGCAGGCGGCGCCGCGTCCGCCTGCTGCTTCGGCCCCGTCGCCTTCTGCGCCGTCAAAACCTGCCGCGCCGCCGAAACCCGCGCCCCGGCGCACGCTGCGCCCCGGCGCCTCCGTCGTCCACCCGAAATACGGCCGCGGCACCGTGCTCCGCAAGGAGGGCGAAGGCGACGATGCCAAGCTCACGGTAAGTTTCCCTGGCTACGGCCTGAAAAAGCTCGTGGCCCGCTACGCCGGCCTCCAGCAGGAGGACTGACTTTTTGTACACTACTCAAGGATCTTCACGATGAATACGAAGCACATCACGGACCGGGCTGAACGCAAAGCCCTCAAGCGCAAGGCTCGCAAGGAAGCCGAGCTCCGGAACCCCCTCAAGCCGCGCGACTACGAACGCGGCTCGAGGAAGCGCAAGGTCAAGAAGATGGCCAAGGGCCAGCGCAAGCGCTAGCCGAGCCGGCCGGAGCGTCTCCGCCTCCGGCCGCTCCCGGAAAGGGCCGCCCGGGTGAAGTCCCTCTTTCGCACGAAGAGCATTCCCGAACTGATCGCCGCCGCCGAGGCGCCCGACAAGCGGCTCACGCGCACTCTTGGCCCGTGGTCGCTCATGGCCCTTGGCATCGGTGCGGTGATCGGCTCCGGCATCTTCATCCTCACCGGCACGGCCGCTGCGGGCGAGGTGCGCACCTACGAATCGCTCCTCCACGTGCCCCTGCTCGACCTGATCCTGCAAGGAGGCCAGTCGAGCTTCACCTTCGGCCGCCCCGGCGCCGGTCCCGGCGTGGCCCTCTCTTTCCTGCTCACCGCCATCGTGTGCGGCTTCGCCGCGCTCTGCTACGCCGAAATGGCGTGCGCCATCCCGGTGGCAGGCTCGGCTTACACCTACGCCTACGCCACCATGGGCGAGTTCGTCGCCTGGATGATCGGCTGGAATCTCGTGCTCGAATACGCCGTCTCGAACATGGCCGTCGCCGTGGGCTTCTCCGCCCACATCACGCACATGATCGAAGGCGTGCTCGGCATCCAGCTGCCGCGCGCCCTCACCACGCCCGCCATCCAGGGCGGCGAGTTCACCGGCGCGTGGTTCAACCTGCCCGGCTTCCTCATCGTCATGGGGCTCACCTGGCTCCTCGTCTACGGCATCAAGGAAAGCGCCCGCGCCAACGATGTCATGGTGCTCGTCAAGATCGCCGCCATCCTCGTGTTCATCCTCGGCGCGGCGCGCGCCATCGACCCCTCCAACTACCACCCCTTCCTCCCCAACGGCTTTACCGGCGTCCTCACCGGCGCCGCCATCGTCTTCTTCACCTACATCGGCTTCGACTCGGTCTCCACCGCCGCCGAAGAGTGCAAGAACCCGCAGCGCGACCTTCCCATCGGCATCATCGGCACGCTCGTCGTCTGCGGGCTGCTTTATATCGGCGTCGCCGTCGTGCTCACCGGCATCACCCGCTGGGACACGCTCAACAACGCCGCCCCCATCGTCGGCGCGCTGAAGAACCTCGGCATGAACACGCTCTGGAAGTGGATCGACGTCGGCGCCCTCGGCGGCATGGTCTCCTCGCTGCTGGTCTTCCAGTACGGCCAGGCGCGCGTGTGGTTCGCCATGTCGCGCGACGGGCTGCTGCCCCGCTTCTTCTCGAAAATCCACCCCGTGCACCGCACTCCGCACGTCTCCACGTGGATCGCCGGCTTCGCCGTCGCCATCCCTTCCGGCGTCTGGGACGTGGGCACCTTCGCCGATCTCAGCTCCATCGGCACGCTGTTCGCTTTCTTCGTCGTCTCTGCGGGCGTGCTCATCCTGCGCCGCATCCGCCCCGCCCGCCCGGGCGCCTTCCGCGTGCCCTTCGGCCCCGTCTTCCCCGTGCTCTCCATGCTCACCTGCCTCGTTCTGATGATGGCCCTGCCGCTGGAAACCTGGGTGCGCTTCATTGGCTGGTCCATCGCCGGCATCGTGATCTACTTCGCCTTCGGGAGGAAGCACAGTGCCCTGGCGCGTTAGTCTCACTCTGCTGATCCTCGCCTGCCCCGCCCTGCCTCAACCGCCCGCCGGCGCGCCGCACCATCACCCGCCGGGCGGCATGGAACGGTGGCTCGAGGACTCCCGCCGCGCCGAATGGCAGAAGCCGGAGGAAGTTCTCTCCGCCCTCGCCTTGCACCCGGAGGAAGTCGTCGCCGACATCGGCGCCGGCACCGGTTACTTCACGCGCCTGTTCGCGAAACACTCCGCGCGCGTCTACGCCGTCGATGTCGACTCGCGCCTGCTGGAGCGCATCGCCTCCCTCTCTTTGCCCAACGTGGTCACGGTCCACGCCGCCCCGGACGCCCCGCGCCTGCCCGCCGCCTCTATCGACACCATCTTCTTCTGCAACGTGCTCCACCACATCCCCAACCGCCCCGCCTACTATGAAAAGCTCCGCGCCGCCCTCAAGCCCGGCGGGCGCGTCGTCATCCTCGACTTCCACAAGCGCCCGCTGCCCGTAGGTCCGCCGCCTGCCAGGAAGCTTGCCGAAGAAGAGGTCATTCAGGAATTCGAAAAGTCCGGCTTCCGCCTCGACAAGAAGCACGGCTTCCTGCCGTATCAGTATTTCCTCGAGTTCCGCCTCCGTTGAGCCCCATGTCCGTCTGGCTTGCGTGGCTTCCCCTGTGGCTCTGGCTTGCCGCAGCCGCGCTCTTCCTGCTGCTGTCCGCCGCCGCGTGGCTCTCCCCGCGCGCCGTCCGCCTCCGCGTTCGCGCCGCCTGGTGGCGCTCCTCCCCCGCCCGCACCGGACTGCGGTTCGTCTTCCCGGCGGGGCTCGCACTCCTCGCCGCCTCCCTGCTGTTCGCCCTCAGCGCCGGTGAAGCGCCCGCCGTGCGCTTCGCTGCGGCGGCAGCCGCAGGCATCACCTTTTGGCTTGCCGCCGACTTTGCCTGGCGCGCCGCGCGCTCCGCCGCCCTGAGCCGCGCTGCGCTTCACCGCGAGTGGAACGACCGCGCCTCCGCCGCCCTCCGCGAACTCGCCGCCATCTCCGAAGAGCCCCTCTTGCCCTCCGCCGCCTGCCGCATCCTCTGCGAGCGCCTCGGCTGTTCCGGCGCCGCCCTGTACTGGGCCTCCGAAGCAGGATATCGCCTGCTGGCCGCGCACCCGGATTCCTCCGGCTTTCCGGATTCGTGGGACTCGCTCAGCCCGCTCGTGCGGACGCTCGCCTCGCACACCGAAGAAGCTCTGCCGCTCGCCCTGGCCGCCGGCAGCTCCCTCGCAGGAACCGGCTCGGTCGGCATCGGCTCATGGAGTCAGGCCCAGCCGGATCCTTCCGGCGCCGCTGCCGCGGCCCCGCTCGCGCATGGCGCGCTCTTGGAGGGCTTCCTCCTCGCTGGCCCGCTGAATTCCGGAGAATCGTACGGCCCTGCGCACCTCGCCTTCCTTGAAAAGTTCGCCGCCGCGGTGACGCTGCTGCGCGAATCGGCCGCCTCCGCCTCCAGGCTCGCCGAGCGGTCGGCAGCCGCCGCGCGCCAGGAGGCCCGCGCCGCTTCCGTAAGGCTCGCGCTCTCGGCGCTGCAGCCGCCCGAGGAAGTGGCGCTGCCGGACCTCGATTGCGCCGGCATCGCCGAAAACGGCGCGCATTGCCGCGTCTTCCTCGACATGGTCTCCCTGCCCGGCCGCGCCGCTGCTTTCGCCGCCGTCGAGATGGATTCGGGCTTCGAGGAAGCCGCCGTCCGCCTCGTCCTGCTGCAGGCGCTCCTGCGCTCGCGCATGCGCGCCTACCACGAAGACCTCGCCGAACTCGCCGAATCCACGCGCCGCGCCCTCGCGGGCGGCGGCGCCGGATGGCCTCCCGCGCGCCTCTTCCTCGCGCGCTACCGCTCCGGCACCCGGCGGCTGCACTACATCAACGCCGGCTTCTTTCCGCCCTTCCTCTTCCGCCGCACCGCAGACGGCGCGGAAGCCCTGCGCCTGAAGCACACCGGCCCGCCCCTCGATGCCGAGACTGTCTTCCGTTGCGAGGAGGCGGAGATCGAACTCGCTCCGGGCGATCTCCTCCTCGCCGTCTCCTCCACGGTACCAGCCGCGGAAAACTCCGGGGGCGAAGCCTGGGGCGACGCCAGCATCATCGAAACCCTCGCAGGCTGGCGGCCCGACTCCGCGCGCAATCTTCTCGAGGAGACCTTCAGCGCCTGGAAACAGCATCTGGGCGCGCCGGCCCAGCTGCCCCCGCACCTGTTCCTGCTGCTGCGGCCCCGGCCCTGAGCCCGCCTCAGCTCTTGCCCAGCACCACGCGCTCGATCGTCGCCTTCATCTTCAGCACCGCAGCCAGCTCGGCTTCGAAGATCTGCTCCGGCGTGGCGCCCTCCGGCGGGCGCGCCCCGCTCTCGATCCCCCAGAAGCCGTGAAACCCGCTCGCCATGCACATCCGCAGCTTCTTCTCCAGGTCCCAACCCGGAATGTCCTTCACGCTGATGCCGCGCGCCCATGGCAGCGTCTTCTCGATCGCCGCGTAATGATCGTCGCCCTTGTTCCAGTTGCCCAGATCCACCAGCAGCCCGAACTGCGGATCGTTCACTTCCTTCATCAGCCGCACCAGCACTTCCGGGTCAGACGACGCGCCCCCGTGGTTCTCGATCAGAATCTGGATCCCCGATCCGCGCGCGTATGCCAGCAGGTCGCGGAAGCTCTCCGCCGCGCGCGCGACCAGCGACTCGTCCTTGCGCCAGTCGCCTTCGCCGCCACGCATGTTGCACCGGATGGCGCGGCAGCCCAGATAATGCGCGATGTCCACCCACTTGCGGTGCGCCACCGCCGCCGCGCGCCGCTCGCGCGCATCCGTGCCCGCCGTGGGGTCTTCCTCGTCCACCATGATCAGCACCGGCGTCACGCCTGCGTCCGCCAGGCTCTTTTTCAGCCGCCGCAGGTAACTGAGCGTCGGATTCTCAAAAAACTGGTTCACGAACTCAAGCGCGTCCAGCCCCGCCTTTTCGCGCACGATGCGCGGCATGTCCAGGTTCTTCCACACTCCGGCGCGGAAGCTGCGGTGGAAGGACCATTGCGCCAGCGAAATGCGGTCCTGCGCCTGCCAGGAAGCGGCGCTTGCGGCTGCCGGCGCGGCAGCCAGCCATTGCCTGCGGTTCATCTGCATGGGGCAACCTCTCCGCCGGGATTCTATCCCACGCCGCACTTTGGCGCTTGCACCCCCCCGCCCTCCCGCCGCATCCTATAGGCAGGCAGAGGGAGCGAGGGGATGCCGGCAAGCCTGGACGATGAAACCCGAGCCATCCAGCGGCTCATCGAGGAGATCAACGCTATCGGGCGCCGCCGCGACCGCACCGGGCGGCAGGTGCTCTGGGCCTTCGGGATTACTTTCACCGCCGCGCTGTGCTTGCTGGCATGGGTGGCGCTGTTCGCAGGCCCGCCGGCGAAAATCGTGAAAATCGACGGCCCGCGCGCCCCCGCTGTGTGGAAGCAGTCGCTGCCCCGCCCCTTGCCGCCCGCCTCTCCGGCGCGCTGAACCCCGGCCGCTCAGTCCCCCGCCTTGTGTTGTTCGAGCAGCGCCCGGCTGCGGGCGCGCGAATGGTTCGTCGCCGTTTCCACCGCAGAGATCAGCATCGCGCGCAGCCCGTGGCGCTCCAGCTCATGGATCGCCGAGATCGTCACGCCGCCCGGCGTGATCACCTGATCGCGGAGAATCGCCGGGTGAATGCCCGTCTCCTTCACCAGCCGCGCTGCTCCCAGCACCGTCTGCTCCGCAAGCCGCGTGGAAACCTCGTGGGAGAGCCCCATCTTCAACCCGCCCGCGATCAGCGCCTCGATCACCATGTAGACGTAGGCGGGGCCGCTCCCGGAGAGCGCCGTCACCGCGTCCATCGCCTCTTCGTCCACGAAACACACCACGCCCACGGCGCGGAAAATCCGCTCCACCAGCTCGCGGTGCTCCGCCGTGGCGATGCTGTTGGCGGCGATCGCCGTGGCGCCCTCCTCGATCACCACCGGGATGTTCGGCATGGCGCGGAACACCGGCATCCGCCGCGCCGTGAGCCGCTCGATCAGCCGGATCGGCGCCACCGCCGCCAGTGAGATCAGGATCTGTCCCTCGTGCAGCACGTCGCGGATCTCTTCCAGCACCTTCGCCAGCACGCCCGGTTTCACGCTGAGCAGAATCAGGTCGCTGTTGGCTGCAGCCTCCCGGTTGCCTCCTGCCGTGGCGCGGATCCCGAATTTCGATGCGACCTCCGCGGCGCGTTCCGGCGACCGCGTCGTGGCGACGATATCTGCGGGCGCCGCCACTTGCGCCTTCAGGATCCCGCCGATCATCGCCGCTCCCATGTTGCCCGCGCCCAGAACGGCGATCCGCTTCGCGCTTTCCATGGACTTCATTGTAGTGGCCGCATGGGCGCCGCGGACAGTTGCGGCCAGCCCTCTCAAGCCGCTGATTTGCGTCCCCTTGACCTGAAACTTCAGTTGCACAATAATGCGACAACAGTGCAGAGATGATCTCTGCATACCACTTGGAAGAATGCGGAAGGAGGTCCTGATCATGGACAGTGTGGTTCGTCTTGCAAGGCTCGCGTGCCTGGCCGCGCTGGCGGCTTTTGTTGCATTCGGCCAGTCCTACACCGCCAGCATTCGCGGCACGGTCACAGACGCCAGCGGCGCCGCTGTTCCCGGCGCCAAGGTGACCGTCACCGAAGCCGAACGCAACATCCCGCGCTCCACCGTCACCGATGAGGCGGGGCGCTACTTTGTCACCGCCCTCCCGCCCGGCAAATATACGCTGCAGGTGGAGGCCAGCGGCTTCAAGCGCTACGTCCAGAGCGATTTCCCGCTCGCCGTGCAGCAGCAGGCCACCATTGACGTGCAGTTGCAGGTGGGCGAAGTCACCACCGCCGTGGAAGTCACCGGCACAGCTCCGCTGCTGAACACCACCATCGCCGCGCTCGGCCAGGTCGTCGAAAACAAATACATCCTTGCCTTGCCCAACATCGGACGCGACTCGCTCGTGCTGGCCTACCTGACGCCCGGCGTCGTCGGCTCTGCCGGCCGCCGCGGCGACACCAACACGAACTTCGTCGCCAACGGCGCACGCAACTCCACCTCGGACGTGCTCGTCGATGGCGTGACCGTCACCACCGTGGAGCAGAACTCCGGCATCACCGACCTGAAGTACAAGCCCAGCGTCGACGCCGTCCAGGAGTTCAAAATGCAGACCAACTTCTTCCCTGCTGAATACGGCCAGACCGGCGGCGCCGTCATCAACATGGTCACCCGCTCGGGCACCAACGAGTTCCACGGCACCGGCTATTACTTCTTCCGGCATTCGGATCTGAATGCCAACGGCTGGTTCGCCAACCGCGCCGGCAGCAACCGGCCCTATTACCGCCGCGATCAGCTCGGCGGCGTGCTCGGCGGCCCGGTCAAGAAGAACAAGACCTTCTTCTTCGCCAATTACGAATACACCAAGGCCAAGAGTCCGCTCAGCTACACGGCCACTTTCCCCACGCCGGAACAGCGCCGCGGCGACTTCTCAAAGACCTTTTACGGCGACGGCAGGCTGATTCAGATTTACGATCCGTTCGACACGTTCATCAACGCGAGCGGGCAGCTGGAGCGGCGTCCGTTCCCGGGCAACATCATTCCTGAAAACAGATGGGATCCCGTCGCCAAAGCAGCTCTGAAGTACTTCCCCGAACAGAACCAGGTCACCAACCCGGTGACCAACACCAACAACTGGTTCCAGCAGGGCATCAACGAGAGCCCCAGCCACGGCATGCTGTTCAAGGGCGACCACAACCTCAATGACAAGATGCGCCTCACAGCCCGCTACAGCTATGGGCGCAGCAGCGGCAATCCGCCGAACCTGTTCGGCAAAGGCAACCCCGCCTACACGTTCAACGATGGGCCCAGCGGAACGCGCACGCACCAGGGCGTGGTGGACTTCACCCGCACCGAAACACCCACGCTGATCTGGACCGTCCGCTACGGCCACACCTACTCCAGCTACTTCCGCAACCCGATGGAGCCCTTCGACCTGACGACGCTGGGCTTTCCGAAGTACATGAAGGACAATGCCTCCTATCTCGTCTTCCCGACCATCGCGCCGGAAGGCTACACCGACATCGGCACCGAAGGCTGGCTCATCATGGACCGTCAGGAGGGCGTACACCACTTGACCGGCTCGGTGACGAAGATCCTCGGCGGACACAACCTGAAATTCGGCGGCGAGTTCCGCCAGAACTACCTCGACTATCTCCAGCCGGGCTATCCTTCCGGGCAGTTCAGCTTCGGCTCGCAGGTCACGCGCCGCCTCCAGAACGTCGGCAGCAACTACGAAGGCAACGGCTTCGCCACCATGTTGCTCGGCTGGGGCACCGGCGGCCAGTTCCACATCGATCCGAAGGCGTTCACTCGCTCCCGCTATGCCGGAATGTTCATCCAGGATGACTGGAAGGTCACCCGCAAGCTGACCCTGAACCTGGGGCTGCGCTACGAGTTCGACATCCCCCGTTGGGAGACCCTCGACCGGCAGAGCTACTGGGACCTGGACGCCCCCGCGCCTTTCTCGGTCCCTGGCTACGACCTCCGCGGCGTCTACCGTTTCGTCGGAAAGAACCGCCGCTCGCCCTTTGACGGCGACTACAACAACTTCAGCCCGCGCATCGGCTTCGCCTATGCCTTGGACAGCAAAACGGCCATCCGCGGCGGCTACGGGCTGCTCTACCAGCTCTCCCGCGCCACCGTGTACGGCCATACGGGATCGGGCTTCACCGTGAACTCCACGCCCACCTTCTCGCTCGATTCCAACGCCACCCTCTACGCCCGCCTCAGCAATCCCTATCCGGACGGCATGCTGCTGCCTCCGGGCAGCTCGCAAGGCGACTGGACTTTCATCGGCTTGAGCGCCGGCACGATCGTGCCGCAATGGAACCGCAACCCCGAGTACTACTCGTGGAACATCTCCATCCAGCGCGAGGTCGGCTGGCAGTCCCTGGTCGAGATCAACTACACCGGCAGCCGCGGCGCTCACCTGTTCGTGCCTTTCACCAGCCTCACGCCGCTGTATCCGGTCTACTGGAGCGAGGGCAGAAGCAAGCTCCAGTCGCAGGTGCCAAACCCGTTCTACGGCAAGATCACGGACCCGAAAGCCGTGAACCTCAACCGTCCCACCGTTCAGCTCTTCCGCCTCTACCGCCCGATGCCGCACTTCGACGGCGCATCGAGCGGCACTGCGGAACCGCCGGTCGGCAACAGCTTCTACCACGCGCTCCAAATGAAATGGGAGAAGAGGCTGTCGCACGGGGTCACCTTCCTCGGCCACTACACCTGGTCAAAAATGATCGACGACAGCTCCGTGGGCAGCGGCAACTACGCCTGGCTCGGCGGCAGCACCGCCATGCAGAACCCGCTCGACCGGCGGCTGGAGAAGTCGCTTTCCGCGCATGACATCGCCCACCGCGCCGTGATCAGCGGCGCCTGGCAGCTGCCCTTCGGCAAAGGCAGGCGCTTCGGCGGCGATGTCAACCGGCTGGTAGACGCCCTCATCGGCGGCTGGGAAGTCTCCGCTTTCTGGCTGCTCCAGGGCGGCAACCCGCTGCAAGTCTCCCAGTCGGGCGGCGTGCTCTGGAACGGCACCCAGCGCCCGAACCTGATCGGCGATCCCTCCACCTCCGGCAGGATGCAGGACCGCCTGAACGGCTACTTCAACCAGAGCGCCTTCTCGCGCCCGGATCCGGACACCTTCGGCACCGCGCCGCGCTACCTGAACTACCGCGGACCCGGCATCCGCACACTCGACGCCGCGCTTCTGAAGAACTGGACGACAAAAGAAGGCCAGCGGCTCGAGTTCCGCCTCGAGGCCACCAACGCCACCAACACGCCCATCTTTAGCGACCCGGCGACCTCCTACGGCGCCTCCAACTTCGGCCAGATCACCGGCGTGAAGGTCGGCTCGCGCAACGTCCAGCTCGGGTTCAAGTATTACTTCTGAGACGGACCGCTTCCTTGACCATTCGGCCCGCCTCCGGGGCACGCCAAAGCCCGGGGGCGGGCCGTTCCGTTTCCACACGCCGCTGAACCGTAGCGCTCCGCCGCGCCCACGGCGCGGCCCATCAACACACCCGCGCGAGTGGAACCCCGGCCAGGCGGCTGAACTTCTCGATCAGGCCATGGCAATGGCCGGCGCCGAGCGCGAAATGGTGCGTGGGCGCCTCGGCGCACCACCGGTTGACGAATTCCGCCGGACCCACCGGGAAGCGCACGCGCGTGTTTGTGTTTCCGATCCGCAGGATCGGCCCCGGGATCGATTCGCCTTCCGCGGTGATCAGCTTCAATTGGCCATCCGCGGTTTGCGTCACAGCCAGCAAAGTAACCGGGCCGTGCTTCACGCTGAACTCCACGCTCACGCCATGGCCGCGCTTGCCGTGATACAGCCCCAGGCCGCGCAGCACGGGCTTCTGCGCGCACAACGCCAGATGCCCCGGGCCGTCGTGCCCCACCAGCACGAACTGATCGAGGAAGTCCATCGCATACAGCTCGGTGAAGGCCCCGCCCGCGCCGAGCGAGTCGAGAATCTTCATCGCCACCAGGTTCTTCAGGTCGCCCTCGCCGCTCGCCGGCACGCCGCGCGCTGTCAGCAGCGAATTGCCGAGGATCATGCCCGCCGCGAGCCGCTCGTACTCGTTGCCGTCCAGTCCGCGGTAGTAGTAGGCCAGGCCGTCCAGATCGAACTTCCGCACAAGCCGTTCCAGCGCCGCGGCGACGCGCACGGCCCAGCGCAGGTCCTCCTCGTCGCAGTTCTCGAGCGTGAACCGCTCCCGCGTCAGCGCAAGGATCGCCTCCGCCTCCTGCGGTTCGCATTCGCGCAGGCAGCGGTCGAGGTCGCACATTTCCAGGACTTCCACATGCGCGCCCGTCAGCGCGCTGATCTGCGTGAAGTCCGAATACATGTCCAGCATCCCCGGATACGTGTGGCCGAGGAAGCCGAGGCGCGAAGTGCGCAATGCGCGCCAGGCACGCGCCGCGGCACACCATTGGGCGATCTCGTTCGCGGCGGCAGCGTCGCCGCGCAGCATCCCGCTCACGACGTGAAACGGCACGCGCGCGCGGGCGAAAGCGTTGGCGATCTCCGGCACGCAACACGCCGAGCAGTTCGCCAGCCACTCGCCCGTGTCGCATGTCTCGTAATCCAGGCGCGGCGCAGGCTGCAGATTCAGCACCACCACCGGCACGCGGGCTCTCTGCACGACAGGCAGCACCTGGCTCGATGTCGCGTAGGTGGCGGCGTGGCAGAAGATGAGATCGAGATCCGAGGACGAGAACAGCGCCCCGGCTTCCGCGGCGCGAGGCGCAGTATCAACGAGTCCCGCGGAGACCACAGTGGCGCCCGTCGCCGCCAGGCGCTGCTCCAGTTCGTGCATATATCCTTCCAGGCGCTCCCTCAGACCAGGAAACTGCGCCCAGTAGGCTTCCAGCCCAATGGCGAATAACCCGATCCGCGCCGGGCGCGGCGGCTTGAGCGAAGACAACAGTTCCATCCCCATCGACAGAAATATACACGAGCCTGCGCCGGATGAACCCGCGCCCGCCAGCCGGTTGCATCCGCGGACGTGTCCCGGGGGCCAACGGCATCTCAGCGGACGCCGGGCGGAGGATCGAGAGGCTGCCGTCCGGGCTGCGCGAGGTCAAATGGACCGTGCAGATGCCGGCGATTTGGCTGCATCCTGCCCCACGGATCCGGCGCTTCCTTGGACATCCGGAAAAAAAGTTGTGAATCCCTGAGCCGGTGACGCCGCGTTTTCCGGTTTTCCAAATGAGCAGTTCACTTTCGGCTTGTCTGTCCAAGAGGGGAGATGCAGATGACAAATCGACTCATCAGGGCCATTGTCGCCGTCCTTTCCGTTGCGTGCGCTGAATCCAGCGCAGCGCTCATCACTCTGACGTCGACTTCCGGCTGGGAACAATCTCTGAACAACGGCGTCACATGGACGCCCGCAACAACAACGTCAACGAATTACGCTCCGGGCGGCCAGTCCATGCCGTCCTTGTGGCCCTCCGGCATAGGAGAATTCACGACCGTCCGCTTCCGGATCAGCTTCTTCCTGCCCGGCGCCCCCGTCTCCGGCACGCTGTGGGTGGCCCAGGACGATGACGGAGTGTTCCGCGTGAACGGGACCACCGTCTTCACCGACATGGACAACATGGCCAGCGGCTATGGCCCGTTCAACATCCTGGGCCAACTGCAGTCCGGCATGAATACCTTTGAGGCGAATGTCTACAGCACGTGGTGCTGCGCCAGGGGCTTCGCCGCCTATGCAGTCATTCAGACCGCCGAGACGGGCGGAGAAATTCCGGAGCCCTCAACCTTCGGTTTGCTGGCATCAGGACTCGGCCTCAGCGCATTGCTGTCGCGCCGGCGCAAGAGAGCCTGAGCCTCTCATCCCCGCCGCTCGCGCATTACCCCCCGGCGCTTGCTTCGTGAGCGCGCTGCTCGCATTGTTCCCCCGACGCTTGCGTCGGGGCCGCGTTGCTTGCGCGGTTCCCCCGGCACTTGCGCCGACGCCGCGGTGTTCGCGTAGTTCCCCCGGCGCTTGCGCCGGGGCCGCGGTGCTTGCGCGGTTCCCCCGGCGCTTGCGCCGACGCCGCGGTGTTCGCGTAGTTCCCCCGGCGCTTGCGCCGGGGCCGCGGTGTTCGCGTAGTTCCCCCGGCGCTTGCGCCGGGGCCGCGGTGTTCGCGTTGTTCCCCCGGCGCTTGCGCCGGGGCCGCGTTTGTTACGCTGCCGCCCCCCTTTGCAATGGGGACAGGCTTCTCTGTCCCGCCACCGCACCGCTCAAACCCAGACGCACCGCCCACCCGTGGACAGAGCAGCCTGTCCCCATCTCCGCCCCGGCCCCGTTTCCCCCGCCCGTTTTCCCCAAGCCGCGTTGGCCGCACTGCGCGCCGTGCTTGCGCTGCTCCCCCGCCGCTTGCGCCGGGGCAACCGCGGAGTCAGCCGCACCCGGCATTCCCCCCGAGCCGCATTCACAGCACTTCGCGAAAAATTTCACGAGCAGGAAGTTGCATTTTTGCATTGCGTTAGGCCCCAGCCCGCAGCGGCAGGCGGCGGCCGTGCTCACAACCCCGCGCTATTGTATCGCCGGCTGGGAATTCTCCGGCCAAATCGACGGAGGTGAGCAGGCAGATGCGCGCGTCGCGGCGGGCAGGACAAATTCTGGCGTATTGGCTGGCAGGCGGGTGGGCGTTGGCGGCGCCCCCATTGACGCAGATCCATGACGTGCTCTACAAGGCGGACGGCTCCCCCTTCAACGGCACGGCCACCATCACGTGGCGGTCCTTCACCGCCGCCGATGCCTCCAACATCCCCACCAACCAGCTGACCGTGCAGATCGTCAGCGGTCTGCTTCGCGTGCGGCTCGTGCCCACCACGAACGCCCGCGAAACCGCCTATTACATCGTGAAGTTCAACGCCGAAGGCCGCACGCAGTTCACCGAACTCTGGGCGGTGCCGCCCAGCGCCGTGCCTGTCCGCGTCGCCGACATCCGCATCCCCTCGCCGCCCGGCTCCAACGTGACGCCGCCCCCGAGCGTCGTGCAGATCGCCGACGTGATGGGGCTCACCGAAGCCTTGGCCGCGCGCCCGGTGAAAAGCGTCGCCTACGCACCGGGGCGGATCGCCTTCATCGACGCCATGGGCGAGCTCGCGGCAGTCAGCGGCAGCCCCAACGATTGCGTGCGAGCCAACGGAACCGTGGGTCCCTGCGGATCCGCCGCCTCCATCGGCTTCGTGGACATGGAGGCGCCGCAAGGCGCCATCAACGGCGTCAACCAGGTGTTCCTCCTCACCCAGGCGCCCGCGCCCGCCTCCAGCCTCCACCTGTTCCGCAACGGCATCCTGCAAAAGCCGGGCGTCGATTTCGTGCTCAACGGAAACACGGTGACGTTCCTCAGCGGCGCCACGCCCCAGCCGGGCGACGAGCTCGCCGCCACCTACCGCACCGGCGGACAGTGACGGCGCGCCTCAACGCTCCGGCATCACGCGGTCGACCAGAAGCGCCAGCGCCGCTTCGATCCGCTCCCAGCCGGCTTCCTCGCCGGTCGGCACTCCGCAAAATGCGCCGCCCGGCGCCGAGCGCAGCGCCAGCAGCGTGACCCCGGCGGCGAGTATCGCCGCCAGCGCCGGCAGGTCCAGCGCGGGATCAGCCGGCAGCCGTTCCAGCAGGGATCTCGCGAAGTCCTCGCGGCAGGCGTTCATCGCTGCCGTCAGCCCGTTGGATTCGATCAGCTCCCAGCGGAACACCGCCAGCGCATAAGGATGCCGCCTCAGCCACCGCGCATATTCGACCAGCGCATGCCGCGCCAGCGCGCGCGGCGAGCCCGCCAGCTCCGCGGGTAGCAACGCCGAAAGATCCGGGAACAGCCCCCCCTCGGAGGCGAGCTCCCGCAGCAGCTCCTCGGCGCCCCCGTAATAGCGGTAGATCAAAACCTTGTCCACGCCCGCCTCGCGCGCCACCGCCGAGATCCCGAACCGGCGGAAGCCGTCCCGCGCCAGCAGGCGCACCGCGGCATCCAGAATGGCTCGCCTCGTTCTCTGGCTGTCCCGGGGCCGTGTGACTTCCTGCACTGCTCTGCCCGCAGCTCCGCGCCAGACTTCAGGACAGCGGGCGGACGCTCACCTCACGGAAATAGACCGTCGAGTTCGGGTCGTGGTTCTGCAGGCCGATGTAGCCCGTCTCCGCGCGCGGACCGCGCACCGGCTCGTACCACATCTTCCGCGGCGGCACCGGCGAGCCCTCGCGGTATTCGTTCACCAGCACGCCGTTCAGCGTGATCCTTGTCACCGGCCCGCGCAGCTCGATCTCCATCACATTCCACTCGCCCTTCGGCTTCTGCTGCCGCGACGTCACTTTGGAGATCGAATAAATCGCCCCGGTGGAGTGCCAGTCGTCGCCGCCGGCGTCGATCTGCACCTCGTACCCGTTGTGCACGCCGAACCACGGATCGGGCGGCGGCTCCGGCAGCCGGATCACCACCCCGGAATTCGCGTGGTCCGTCGCCGTCTTGTAGACCACGCGCAGAACGCAGTTGCCGAACTTCTCCTTCTCGTAGTACAGCAGCCCCATCCCGCCCACGGTCTTCAGCATCCCGTCTTCCACCACGAAGCTGCCCGGCCCCACATGCTTCCAGCCGGTCAGATCCTTCCCGTTGAACAGCGGCCGGAATCCCTGCTGCGCGCACGCCGGCAGCACAGCCAGCGCGCCAAGAACGAGTGCCCGGATCATAGTGTCGGCGCCTCCCCGAGAGTCACAGTCACATTCACCCGCTTTCCGTTGCGGAACAGCGTGAGCTCCAATTTATCACCCGGCCGCTTCCGCGCCATGGCGCGCGTCAGCGCATCCAGCCGGTCCACGGGCTTCCCGTCCACCGCCATGATCAGATCCCCGCCGATCCCGATCTGGTAGTTGGCGATGATCACGCTCCTGCGCGCTCCCCGCAGCCCCGCCGCCTCCGCCGCCGAACCCGGCGCCACGGACTGGATCAGCAGCCCGCCTTCGGCCGGCAGCCCCAGCTCCTCGGCCAGGTCGCCGCGCACGTAGATCACATCCACGCCCAGCCGCGGCCGCCCGTACCGGCGGTTCGCCTGATAGTCCTCGATCATCGTCTTGGCGCGGTTGATCGGCATGGCAAAGCCGATGCCGATGTTCGCTCCGGGTCCGTAAATCGCCGTATTGATGCCGATCACGGCGCCGCTCGAATCCAGCAGCGGCCCGCCCGAATTGCCCGGGTTGATCGCCGCATCCGTCTGGATCATCCCCTGCAGCTCGCGCCCGCTCTCATCGGCAATGTCGCGCCCCAGCGAGCTCACAATGCCCGTCGTCAGCGTGCCCTGCAGCCCGAACGGGTTGCCGATCGCCAGCACCTTCTGCCCCACCTGCAGCGTGTCGCTGTCGCCCAGCGGCAGGAACTTCACCGGCCCCCGCGGCTCGATCTTCAACAGCGCCAGATCGTTGGCCGGATCCCGGTACAGCACCGAGGCGCGGTACTTGCGCCCGTCGGCCAGCGTCACCATGATCTCCGGCGCCCGCCCGCTCACCACGTGATTGTTCGTCAAAATCCGCCCCTGATTGTCGATAAAAAACCCCGACCCGGACTCGCGCGACGGATAAATTTCCAGAAACCAGTTCTGCCGGTACACCGTGGAAGTGATGTTCACCGTCGCCTCGTGCGCCCGCTTGTAAATGTCGATATTGTTCAGCTCATCCTGCCCGAGGCCGGCGCCAAGCGCCGTCTTCGGCCCGGACCACAGCACCTCCGCCGCGCCGCTGGCCAGCCGCGCCGTCCCCCCGCCGCGCTTCCAGACCGCAATTCCCAGAAAAAATCCGCCCAAAAACAGGGCGGCCAGAATCAGAATTCTCGCTTTCATGAGGCCAGTCTCCGCAGATCCTCGTACAGGCGCCTGACCTGCACGAGCGTGTCCTCCTTTTCGCCGGATGTGTCAATCACATAATCGGCGAATTTCCGCTTCTCTTCCAGCGGCATCTGCCGCTTCAGCCGCGCCAGCGCTTCCTCGCGCGTCAAGCCGTCGCGTTTCATCGCCCGCTCGATCTGCTGCTCGTCAGTGCACACAGCCAGCACGATCTTGTCAAACCGCCTGTAGCTCCCGGTCTCTATCAATATAGCCGCCTCCACAATCGCAATGCCATGCGGATCCGCCGCCGCCACCTCTCGCATCCACTTCTCTTCCTCCTCGATCACCGCAGGATGCACGATCGCATTCAACGCCGCCAGCTTCTCCGGATCCTCAAACACCAGCGACGCCAGCCGCCGCCGCACGATCCGCCCCTCCTCATCGAGGATCCCCCGCCCGAACGCCTCCACCACCCTCTCGTGCACCTCGGTGCCCGGCTCCAGCAGCCGGTGCCCCAATTCATCGGCCTTCAACAGGTGGCAGCCCATCGCCGCCAGGCTCTCGCCCACAAAGCTCTTGCCCGATGCCAGACCGCCCGTGAGGCCGACGCGCAGCATGCATCCCTCTCACAACAGCCGTCGCTCGGCGCACTCCACCGTATTCGCCATCAGCATGGCGATCGTCAGCGGCCCAACCCCGCCGGGCACCGGCGTGTAAGCGCCCGCCAAAGCCGCCGCATCGCCCGGATGCACATCCCCCACCAGCACGCTGCCGTTCTTTTCGAACGCGGCGAGCTTCGCCGGCGCGCCCCGCGAAATCCGCTCCGCTTCCGCCCGGTCCGTGATCCGGTTGATCCCCACATCGATCACCACCGCCCCCGGCCGGATGTGCTCCGCCGTCAGAAACGCGGGCTTGCCCATCGCCGCAATCAGAATGTCCGCCCGGCGGCACACCGCCGGCAGATCCCGCGTCTTCGAATGGCAGATCGTCACCGTCGCGTGCGCGTGCAGCAGCAGCAGCGCCATCGGCTTGCCCACGATGTCGGAGCGGCCCACGATCACCGCCTCCGCCCCTGCCACCTCCACTCCGCTCCGCTTCAGCAGCTCCATCACGCCCGCGGGCGTGCAAGCCCGCGGCGCCGGCGCATTCGCCACCAGCTGCCCCACATTGAACGGATGAAAGCCGTCGACGTCCTTCTCCGGACGGATCGCCAGCAGCACCGCCCGCGAATCCACGTGCTTCGGAAGCGGCATCTGCACGAGAATCCCGTCGATCTCCTCCCGCCGGTTCAATTCCTCGATCCGTCCCAGCAGCTCCTCCGTCGTGGTCGTCTCTGGCAGCCGCAGCTCCTCGCTGTGCATGCCCAGCTCCCGGCATGTCCTGACCTTGCTCGCCACATAAATCTGGCTTGCCGGATTCTCCCCCACCAGCACCGCCGCCAGCCCCGGCGCGCGCTTCAGCGCCTTCAGCCGCTCGATGCGCGGCTTCAGCTCCTCGAGAATCTGCTGTTGAATCGCCTTTCCGTCCAGAATCCGGGCCATGACGTATCCACCATAGCAGACGCCGCGCGGCAGCCATAAGATATTTGCATGCGGTTTCACTGGTTCCTCTTCGCCCTTCTTCCCGCACTCGCCCAGCAGTCTCAGCCGCCTTACAAGAATCCAGCCCTGAGCGTCGAACAGCGCGTCGCCGACCTGCTCTCCCGCATGACGCTCGAAGAGAAGGTCGCGCAGACGCAGGCGCTCTGGCAAAAGAAGGCCCTCATCACCGACGCCAACGGCAACTTCGCCCCGGAGAAAGCCGCCGCCGTTCTCCGCCACGGCATGGGGCAAATCACGCGTCCCAGTGAAAAGAAGGGCCCGCGCGAAATGGCCGAATTCACCAACGCCATCCAGCGCTGGGTCATGACCAACACCCGCCTCGGCATCCCCGTCATGTTCCACGAAGAGTGCCTCCACGGCCACGCAGCGCCCAAAGGCACGCATTTCCCGCAGGCCATCGCACTCGCCAGCACGTGGAACCCCGCACTCGTCGAGGAGGTCTTCACCGCCGTCGCCCGCGAGGTGCGCGCCCGCGGCGCCCGCCAGGCCCTCACCCCGGTGCTCGATCTCGCCCGCGATCCCCGTTGGGGCCGCGTCGAAGAGACCTACGGCGAGGATCCCTGGCTCACAGCGCAGATCGGACTGGCCTGCATCCGCGGCTTCCAGGGCCAGGGCCCGGCGCTCGCCAAAGACCGCATCTTCGCCACCCTGAAACACTTCGCCGCCCACGGCCAGCCCGAGGCAGGCACCAACGCCGGCCCTGCCAGCTTCGGCGAACGCCTCCTCCGCGAACAGCACCTCTATCCCTTCGAAATCGCCATCCGCGTTGGCAAGGCCATGAGCGTCATGCCCTCCTACAACGAAATCGACGGCATCCCCTCGCACGCCAACCGCTGGCTGCTCGAGCGCGTCTTGCGCCAGGAGTGGGGCTTCCAGGGCTTCACCGTCTCCGACTACGAGGCCGTCGCCCAGCTCGCCACGCTTCACAAAGTCGCCGCCGACAAGGACGAGGCCGCCATCAAGGCCCTGCAAGCAGGCGTCGACACCGAACTGCCCGACATCGACGCCTACGGCCGCCTCGCCGATCTCGTCCGCGCCGGCCGCGTCTCCATGGAAACCCTCGACCGCGCCGTCGCCCGCATCCTCCGCGCCAAGTTCCTCGCCGGCCTCTTCGACGATCCCTACACCGACCCGGCGCTCGCCGAAAAGGTCACCAACAGCCCCGAGCACCGCGCCCTCGCCCTCCGCGCCGCCCTCGAGTCGATCATCCTGCTCAAGAACGACCGCAACACCCTCCCGCTCGATCCGGCAAAGCTCAAGACCCTCGCCGTCATCGGCCCCAACGCCGACAAGGTCCTCCTCGGCGGCTACAGCGACGACCCCGGCTACTTCGTCACCGTCCTCGACGGCATCCGCCGGAAAGTGGGCTCGCGCGTGAAAATCCTCCACGCCGAAGGCTGCCGCATCACCGAGCCGGGCGGCAGCTGGTACAAAGACGAAGTCAGGCTGCCGGATCCCGAAGAAGACGCCCGCCGCGTCGCGCAGGCTGTGGAAACCGCCCGCGCCGCCGATGCCATCGTGCTCGTCCTCGGCGGCAACGAAGAGGTCTCCCGCGAAGCCTGGTCTCCCACCCACCTTGGCGATATGGACACCATTGATCTGGTCGGACGCCAGAACGAACTCGCGCAGAAGATCGCCGCCCTCGGCAAGCCCGTCGTCGTCGTTCTGCTCGGCGGACGCCCCTACGCCATCCCGTGGATCGCTGAAAACATCCCCGCCATCCTTAACGGCTGGTATCTCGGCCAGGAAACCGGCAACGCCGTGGCGCAGGTGCTGTTCGGCGAATACAACCCCGCCGGGCGCCTCCCGGTCACCATCGCCCGCAACGTCGGCCAGCTGCCTGTCTACTACTCGCAAAAACCCAGCGGCAGGCGCGGCTATCTTTTCTCATCCAAAGAGCCCCTCTTCCCCTTCGGATGGGGCCTGAGCTACACCCGGTTCGAATACTCTCCGCCCCGGCTGTCGCGGGCCACCATCGCCCCGGCAGGAGAAACCGAGGTGGAGGTCACCGTGCGCAATGCAGGCTCCCGCGATGGCGACGAGGTGGTGCAGCTCTACATCCGCGATGACACGAGCAGCGTCACCCGCCCCGTCAAGGAGCTGCGCGGCTTCCAGCGCATCCACCTGAAGGCCGGCGAGTCGAAGACCGTCCGCTTCCGCCTCACGCCCGCCGAACTCTCCATGCTCGACGCCAACCTGCAGCGCGTCGTCGAGCCCGGCACGTTCACCATCATGACAGGCCCGAATTCGCGGGATTTGCAAAGCGTCACGCTCACGGTCACGCCATGAACAACGCTCCCGCCGCCAGGCGCAGCCTGCGGGCGGCGGGGGTATGATAATGGACTTCAAACGCTATGAGCCTCGAGGAAGTTGCCAAACGCGCCGGCGTCTCCACTGCCACCGTCTCGCGCGTCCTGAACAATCTCGAAATCGTCCGCCCTGCCACGAAAGCGAAGGTTCTCAAAGCGATCGCCGAGCTGAACTACCAGCCCAACCTGCATGCGCGCACTCTCGCGGGCGGGCGCAGCAACACCATCGGCATGATCGCCTCCAACCTCGAGAATCCTTTCTTCTTCGACGTCTTCCGCTCGCTCGAGGCGCAGGCGCGCATGAACGGCTACGAGGTCGTCGTCGCCCACACCGACTACGACCCCGAGCGCCTCGTCCGCAGCGTCCGCCTCATGATCGGCCGCCGCGTCGCCGGCCTCGCCGTCGTCGTCTCGGAAATGGATCCCGCACTCATCAAGGAATTGCAGGCCGCCCGCACGCCCTGCGTCTTCTATGACGTCGGCAAGCCGCAGGAGCGCATGACCAATATCCGCGTCAACTACCGCCACGGCATCGAGCGTCTCGTCGAATACCTCCACGACCTCGGCCACCGCCGCCTCGCCTTCGTCGGCCACCACACCTCCCTCGCCCCGACCAGCGAGCGCGAAACGGCCTTCGTCACCACCGTGCGCAAATTCGCCCCGGAAATCGAATGGCGCACTGAAACCGACCGCGACAGCTTCGAAGGCGGCCGCATGGCAGCCCTGCGCCTCCTTGCTGCCGGCTTCGAACCCACCGCCATCGTCTGCGTCAACGACATTATGGCCGTCGGCGTCATGCGAGCCCTTCGCGAAAAAGGGCTCCGCATCCCCGAAGACGTCTCCGTCACCGGCTTCGACAACATCCGGCTCGCCGAATACTGCGAGCCCCCGCTCACCACGGTTCACATCCCAAGAGACGAGGTCGGCCGCCTCGCCTTCGCCGCGCTCGTCCCCAACAAGGACATGCCCCACGTTCCCGGCCACGAGATCGTCATCGAGCCCGAGGTCGTCTTGCGCTCCTCCACCGCCCGCGCCAAACGCTGATGCGATCCTGCTAGTCGCGCAGGAACCCGTGGTGCAGCCCGAGATAATACGGGAGCAAGAATACCGCTCCGTCCGCCAGAATCCGCCCCTCCCCGCCCGTGTCCAGCCGCCACGGATCGTGGTTCCAGTGCGCGAAAAACCGCTCATCCACGGGCAGCACCTTCCCGTCCACCCTGCGCCCGTAGCCCTCCTTTGCATTGCCCCTCATCCCCTGCGGCAGCAACACGATGTCCTTCCGGTGGCTGTTGCGGTGCGCCCAGTCGAAGCGGTCCAGCGGAAGCCGCTTCAGCGTGTCGGCTGAGTCCTCCAGCCATCCCTCGGGCGGATCCAGCACAACGGCGCCAAACGCGTCCTCATACCGTTCTCCCCTCGCTACGGCCGCGTGCAGGAAGTGAAACAGCGGGTTCCTCTCGGGAAATTCATTCTCGTAATGATGACGGAACCCCAGCAGGTATTTCATGCGTAAATCCGGATCGTTTTCGTACCGGATCAGGTTGTAATAGTTCATGAAAATCATCTCGTCATCGCTCTGGTTCCCTCCCCCCGGCCCCTGATGCGACTTCACGATCATCGCGTTCATTGCATAGCCGTGGCGGTCCACGAGAGCCCGGTACGCCCTCTCGTACCGCGCGTCGCCCGTGATGTGGTGCGCCGTGCGCAGATAGGAAAGCATGCTCAGCGAATTCAGCCCCCGCTCCTGCCACCAGTCCCGGTTGTGATTCAGTTCATCGGGCCCGAACACCGCCCACCGCGTCGGCCGCCCGTCGTGATCCACAAGCGAGTAATTGTGCACCAGCAAATGATCCGTCAGCGCCGCCACATGCTCGCGCACCTCGCGCCTCTCCTCCTCCGTTCTCGCGACGTGATCGAAATAGGCTGCATAGAAAAAATAATGCCCATCCAGTTCATCGGAACTTGTGTCGCTCTTCCAGTACCATTTCCCGTCCGCGCTCAACGGCCATCGCGGCACGATCACCTTCCACAACCGGTCGCTCTGCTGCCGCCGCCTGTCTCTCTCCGGCGAGTCGCGCAGGTTGGGATCAGGCCCCGAAGCCGGCAGAATCGACCGCGCGACGAATCCCCGCGGCGCCGGATGCGGCCCGCCCTGCGTCACCTGCCCCAGAAACCGCAGCGCCTCGAATGCCCTGCGCGCCCGCCGCCGCGCGGCTTCGTCCCCCGTCGCTGCATAGGCGAAGCACTCCCCCGCTCCGTACATCGCCGTCCACAGCCCGTCGTTGTCGCTGTCCGTCTGCGTCCACTTCGAGCTGTCCCCCGGCTCGGCCACATGCACTGGATGCACATACTCGTATGGCGTGCGCCGGTGCCGCCGGTCGATCTCCTCCTCGTAAAATCCCGCCTTCTCCCGCAGCGTCATCGGCCGCCGCTCGATCCGCGAAATCCCGCCCGCAGTGGCGATCCACGCCGTGCCGTCGCGCTGCACCGCAATGTCCCGCACCTCGTCATGCGGCAGCCATCGCTTCCCCTGCCGGTACTCCCACGTCTGCCCGTCGAAGCGGATCGCGCCGATCCGCGTTCCGAACCACACCGAACCATCCCCTCCCGCGGCAATCGCCGTGAAATCGTCATAGGGCAGCCCTTCCGCCCCTGTATAAAACGTCCAGCGTCCGTCTTCCAGCACGCCCGCGCCCTGCGGTGAGCAAAACCACAGCCGCCCCTTCTCATCGAACACCACGCCCCGCACGTCTCTCGGCGCCCAGCTCCGCCGCCCGTCAAAAGGCAACACGCGCTCCGGCTTGCCCCCTTTGCGGCGCAGGAAAAGCCCGTCTTCTCTCGCCTCCGCCACCGCTCCGCCGGGACCTGACGCCCTACGCACCGCAGCCGGCGGCGAAGCCGGTTCCCGCACCCAGCGGTCCCCCTCCAGCCTCGCCGTCCCCGCCGCTGTCGCCGCCCACACCCGCCCTCCCGTATCCAGCCATACCCGCAGAACGTCGTTCGACGGCAGCCCCTGTTTCACGGTGAATTCCGTCCGGATCTCCGCCGGAAAAGTCCCCACGCGGAGCGGTTGCCCCATCAGCGCGCTGCAGGCGCACAGCACAAAAATTCCCGTCCATTTCACTGCCCCGTCACCTCGAATTCGAAAATGTTCTCCGACATCCGCTTCCCGTCCGCGCCCGCGGTCTCTACCACCAGCCGGTACGATCCCGGCGCCCCCGCGCGCCACTCCACCACGCCCGCCCGCTTCACGGAGTCCGCTTCCAGCGCCAGGCGGAACACCCCGCTCGCCAGCGCCGCCCCGCCGCCTCCCTCGATCCTCCACCGCAACTCCAGCCCCGGCTGATCCTGCCACAGATCGTTCACCGCCCACACTGCGCATCGCACCGTCTCCCCGGCGCGCCACCGGTCACGGTCATACTCGAACAGCGCCCCCACAGGCGCGAAGCTCCGCCGCACCGTGTCGTACACCTTCGTCGGACGCCTCTCGAAATCAATCGCCGCCATCGTCACCGAAGGCCAGATGTCGATCGCGTGAAAATGCAGGATTCCCCCCGCGCCCTCTGCCTTTCGCCTCCGCATCCGTTCAATCGCCAGCTGAAACAGCCGCGCCACATACGCCTGTGTCCGCGGGATGAACTCCTCCATCGTGAAGCCCTCCGGATCCCCCCACGCCCGCAGTGCCTCCGGCACCTGCAACCGCCGCCACTCCCACTCCTCGCGGTATTTCGTGAACGGCCATTTCCCGTCCATAAAACTTTTCAGCGTCTCGTAATTCGGCAACGCCGTGGCGCCCAGCTCGGAAACAAATTCCTCCTCCAGCTTTGCGTATTCCCAGATGCTGCCCCCGTACCAGCCGTAATACACGTGGCTGTCGCCGAACCGCCCCGTCGACCGCACCACCGGGCGCCGCTGCGGGTCCAGAAAAAACGGGCGCGCCGCCAGGTGCTTCGTCAGGTCCCGGTAGTTCTCAAAGTCCTCTTCGTCGCTCGTCGCCCACAGCGCCACGCTCGGATGATTCCGCACATACCGGAGATGGTTGTCATACAGCATCGCCGCCCGTTGCGAAAACCTGCGGTCATGCGGGTACCACGCCTCCAGAAAGTCCTGCCACAGCAGCACGCCCCTTTCATCCGCCAGATCGTAGAACTCCGGATTCGTAAAATGGCAATGCAGCCGGATCATGTTCACATTCATTCCGAGCATCAGCTCCATGTCCCGCTCGTACTTGCGCCGGTCCATCTCGGACAGAAACAGATGGTAATAGTAGTTCGTTCCGCGGATGAACAGCTTTCTCCGGTTTAGATAGAAATTCCAGCCGGTTTTCTCGATTTCCCGGATCCCGATCCGCACACGCCTCCCGTCCAGCACCTGCCCCTGCCCGTCGAGCAGCCGCACATCCAGCCAGTACAGGTGCGGCGTCCCCGTGTCCCAAGTCCACCACAGCTTCGCCCCCCGCACCGGAATCGTCACCCGCCGCGTGTACGGGCTCCGCACCTGCAGCGGCTGCCCTTCAAAGTTCGCCGGCTTCAGCGTCAGCTCCCACTCGAGCCCTTCCGTTTCCCCATCCGCCTCCAGCTCCACCTCCACTTCCGCTCCGCCCTCCTTCAGCCGCGTGTTCACCGCCACCTCCGTCACCCGCGCCTCTCCGTATGCCCGCAGCCGCACGGAACGCGTGATCCCGAGCGCCGTGATGTCATCCGGCTTCTGATCCACCGCCCCGTACGATCCTTTCACCGTGTACGGGCGGTGCTTCCAGTAATAGTGCACCGGCGTCCACACCCGCACTGCCAGCTGATTCCGCCCCTCGCGCAGCACTCCCGGCGGGATCTCCACCTCCCACGGATCGATATAACCTTCATGCCGCGCCAGCCATCGGCCATTCAAATAGACATCGGCGTAGTAATCCGTTGCGTCGAATTGCAGAAAAATCCGCTTCCCGGAATAGGCCCGCGGCGCCTCGAAATCCCGCCGGTACCACCACTCTTTTCTGCTGATCCACTCCGCTGCCCGCGTGTAGATCTGATCCGCCGGAAGCCACTGCACGTGCACTGTGCCAGGCACCCGCACGTTCCGCCACCCCTCCTTCGGCGGTCCCAGACCCTTCTCCGCCCACATCAGCTCCCACTCGCCGTCCAGGCTCACCGCCGCCGGCTCGAAAGGAGAAGCCTCCGCTGCCCGAATTATTGCCTGCGGCGCACGCCGCGCCTCCGCCCCTGTAGCGCCTGCGGTCTCCGACGGCGTCACCACCGCCAGCGCCGGCTGCGTCAGCATCCGGAACTCTCTCCTCGCCTCCAGCACAGTCTCCCCTCCCCGCCATTGCGGAAATGTAACTGCAATTTCCGCATCACCCCCGCCTTTTTCTGCCACAAATCGGCGGGAACAGGCGCCCTTCCAGTCCAGATTTTCATCCAGCGTCACGATCCCCAGCGCCCCGTAATTCTCCGCTTTTTGCCAGTAAACCATGTGCCCGCCCGGCAGCTTTTTCCACGCCCTCGGCCCCACCCTGCTGAACGGTGGCTCGCCCCCTCCCGGGCCCGTCGGCCACCGGTATTCGCTCCCGTCCGCACACCGGTCGAACGGCAAATACGGCGACGCGGAAACGCTCGCGAACCGGAACCCCTTCCCCGCCCTCCACCGGAACGCCGCGCTCCCCGCGTGCCACACGATCTCCCACGCCTCCCCCTCCCGGCTCAGCCGGATGCGCCCCCGCAGCGGTCCGCTTTCCAGAATCTCGACTCCCGCGAACGCCCCGCTCCCGCCCAGCGACGTCCATCCCGTGTTCGGCCCCTCCACGCCCGGCACCGCGGGCGGAATCACCTGCGCTGCCTGCGACGTGTCCTCGTGAATATCGCCCTCCAGCGCCTTCCGCTCCTCCGGCGTCAGCTCCACCAGGTTCAGCCGCTTGTACTCGTCCGCGCGCAGCGTGTACGCCTCCACAATCGCCGCAGCCCCTGTGTCGATCACCGCCCGGAACACCCCGTTGCCGAACTCCACCCGCCGCATCCCCGTCCGCCTCGCCACGATCGGATTCGGAAACTCGCCGCTGTCCTCGCGGCAACACCGCACCCGGTACTCCGGCAACTCTCCGGGCATCACCGACACCGGAAACAGCAGCTCCCCCGCCGCCACCTGATGCGGCACTTCCTTGCCCTGAGGATCCAGAACCGTGAACCCCTTCCCGTGCGGCGCAAACTTCCCCAGCGGAATTGCCACCACCTCGTCCGTGCGCCGGTACAGCCCCGTCGGCTCCTCGACCCGCACCCGCCACTCCTCCCCGCAGGCGGCGCAGACGAACACCGCCGCCAGAACAATGGCTCGCATGGCTCCTCCCCGTGGCAGCTGCCGGTTTGCCATCCCGCTCACTATAGCGTATGCTGATCGAAAAACTGAAATTCTCTTTCAAATTTCCATGGAGCCCGTGTGAGCACTCTCGCCATCCTCGGCGGCGAGCCCGTCCGCCGCAAGCCCTTCGCCCCTTGGCCCCAATACGACGAGGCAGACGTCGACCGCCTCCTGCGCACCGTCCGCAGCCGCCGTTGGGGCGGCTTTCCGTATCCCACACCGCTCGCGCAGGAATTCTGCGCCCGCTTCGCCGAAATGCAGGGCGCCCGCTACGCCCTGCCCGCCGCCAACGGCACCGTCACCCTCACCGCCGCGCTCATCGCCGCCGGCGTCCGTCTCGGCGACGAAGTCATCGTCCCCGCCTACACATGGGACGGCACCGCCACCGCCGTCCTCGCCATGGGCGGCATCCCCGTCTTCGCCGATGTCGATCCGGACACCTACTGCCTCAGCGTCGAAAGCGCCCGCGCCGCCATCACCCCGCGCACCAGGGCCATCATCCCCGTCCACCTCGCCATGCGCTTCACCGACATGGACGCCCTCCTTGAGCTCGCCCGCCAGCACAACCTCGTCGTCATCGAGGATTGCGCCCACGCCCACGGCGGCGCATGGAACGGCCGCGGCGCCGGCGCCATCGGCGACATCGGCTCCTTCTCCCTGCAGGAAAGCAAGCTCATGACCAGCGGCGAAGGCGGCCTCCTCACCACGAATTCCCTCGAGTATTACGAAGCCCTGCAAACCGTCATCAACTGCGGCCGCGCCTCCCTCACCGATCAATACGGCCGCCGCCTCCTCGGCCTCAACTACCGCATGACCGACCTGCAAATCGCCCTGCTCTTCGGCCAGCTCGAACGCCTCCCCGCCCTGCGCGAACTCCGCGCCCAACGCGCTCGCCTCCTCGAGTCCCTCATCGACGGCCTGCCCGCCGTGCGCCTCCTGCCCGCCCAGCCCCAAATCACCTCCCCCACCATGTACTGCTACGTCTTTCAGTACCGCCCCGAACCCGGCTCGCCCGCCCCCCACCGCGACCTCTTCGTCGCCGCCATCGAAGCCGAAGGCATCCCCTGCGACGGGCGCTTCTACGAAGCCGTCTATCGCAGCGATCTCTTCCACGCCACGCCCGAAAATTGCCGCCAGCTGGAGAAAGGGTACGACTCTTGCTGCTGCCCCGTCGCCGAACGCGCTGCCTACGAGGAAGCCGTGTGGCTCTTCCAGTTCTGCTTTATCGGCGAGGAGGACGACATCCGCGACGTCGCCCGCGCCATCGAAAAGGTCGCCACGCAGCTCGAAACCCTCGCCGCCGCCGATCCCGCCCTCGCCGGCGTCAAAGCCATGGGACGCGCCCAGCGCGCCCGCTTCGAACGCTCGAAAAACTACTGACCCGCTCAGCCCAGCGCCGCTTCAATCGCCGCTGCAATCCGCCGCGCCCGGTACTCCACCCGTTCCGCCTCCGGCCCCTCCACCATCACCCGCGCCAGTGGCTCCGTCCCCGAAAACCGCACGAACACCCGCCCCGCGCTCCCGAACTCCGCCTCCGCCTCGCGGATCTCCGCCTGCACGCACTCGAGCTCTTCCAGCGGCTTCTTCTCCCGGAACCGCACATTCACCAGCCGCTGCGGGTACACGACAAAGCCTCGCGTCAACTCGTCCAGCGTCGCGCCCGCCGCGCGCGCAATCGAAGCCACCCGCAGCGCCGTCAGCAGCCCGTCCCCCGTCGTCGAACAGTCGCGGAAGATCACGTGACCGCTCTGCTCGCCGCCCAGCGGCAGATCCTGCCGCAGCATCTCCTCCAGCACGTACCGGTCGCCCACTGCCGTGCGGATCAGCCCGATCCCTTCCGCCGCCAGCGCCCGCTCCAGCCCCAGGTTCGACATCACCGTCGCCACCACCGCCCGCGGCCGCATCTCCCGCCCCACCGCCAGCAGCACATGGTCGCCGTCCAGGATCTTGCCCGATCCGCTCACCAGAATGCAGCGGTCCGCGTCCCCGTCGAACGCCGCCCCGAAGTCCGCGCCCTCTTCCAGCACCCGCTGCCGCAGCCCTTCCACATGCAGCGCCCCGCAGCCCGCGTTGATGTTTCGCCCGTTTGGCTCGCAAGCCATCTCCGTGACGCTCGCCCCCAGCCGCCGGAACAGCGGCGGCGCCAGCCGGAACGAAGCCCCGTTGGCGCAGTCCAGCACAATGCGCAATCCGTCGAAGCCCGCCCGCGCATTCTCCGCCAGATAGTCCAGGTATTTCCCGCCCAGCGCGGCGTCCTCCTCCGGCGCCTGCCTCGCGGGCGCCTCCTGCGCCGATCCCAGCAGCTCGAAGATCCGCCCCTCCAGCCGCAGCTCCTCCGCGTCTGGCAGCTTCAGTCCGTCGTGCGCGAACACCTTCAGCCCGTTGTCCTGATACGGATTGTGCGACGCCGAAATCATCACTCCCGCGGAAAACGGCCCCGTCCGCGTCAAATACGCCACCGCCGGCGTCGTCACCACCCCCGCGCTCAACGGCGCCGCGCCCGCCGCCCGCAGCCCCGCAGCCACCAGCGCCGCCAGCTCCGGGCCGGACTCCCTCGTGTCCATCCCGATCAGCACCCGCCGCTCGCCATGCCTCTGCGCCCACTCGCCCAGCGCCACCCCGAAGCAGAACACCGTCCGCGCATCCAGCGGCGCCTGCCCCGCCACCCCCCGGATCCCGTCCGTGCCGAACAGCCTCCGTCCGCTCAAGGCTTCTTCTCCTCCATCTCTTGTGCCGCCGCGTTCGCAGGCTTCAACACAAACTGCACCAGCACCTGCGGCGATTGCGTGAAATGCACCTGCGGATCCCCCGCGTAGGCCACTGTCTCCACCTGCGATTGCCCGAGCCGCACGTGCAGATCGATCGGATCCGTCCGCACCTCCCGGATCGCGTCCAGACGGCTCTTCGGCCCCGAAAGCATCAGCACCGGCGGCGTCACCGTCCAGCTCTCCACCCGGTATCCCTCCGGCACGTTCTCGAACACCGGCACCACCTTCACCTCTTTTACCTCCCGCCGCTCCGTCCGGATCTGAATCTGCGACGGGATCGCCCTCTCCAGCACCACACCCGACGGCAGATCCACGTTGCTCCGCTGAATCGAGAACGTCGTCACGCCGCTCTGCCTCACCCGCCCCAGATCCAGAATCACCGGCGAGGGCGACGCCGAAACCCGGCTCAGCAGCGTCGAGGGCCCGCGCACAATCAGCCGCACCTCCTCCACCAGATCCGGCCCGATCTCCAGATCCGTCGGAATGTTGCGGTACTGCACCGGAACCGACACCGCCGTCGTCAGCTCGCGCGAACCGCTATAGGCCAGCCACAACAGAAATGCCACCGCCAGCGACAGCAGCTTCAGCCCCAGGTTGTGCGCCAGAAAGCGCTTCATGCCCGCCCGCCTTCCTGCACCGCCGGCTGCGTCCGCGGCGCCGTCTGCGACGGACGGCTCAGCCGCTCCGCCAGCCGCTCCGGCGTCACATCCATTTCCAGCTCCCCGCCCCACGCCACCGAAATGGTCCCCCGCTCCTCGCTCACCACGATCGCCAGGCAATCGGCGTCCTCGCTCACGCCGATCGCCGCGCGGTGCCGCGTCCCCAGCACGCGCGAAAGTTCCGGATTCATCGTCAGCGGCAGAAAGCACGACGCCGCCGCCAGCCGCCCGCCCGTCACAATCGCCGCCCCGTCATGCAGCGGCCCGCCCGGCTGGAAAATCGCCAGCAGCAGGTCGCGCGTCACCCGCGCGTCAATCGGCACGCCGCTCTCGATGAACGTCCTCAGCCCCACCTCCCCTTCCACCACGATCAGCGCGCCCGTCTTGTGCGCCGCCAGATGGCTCACCGCCAGCACGATCTCTTCCGCCACCTCCCGCGACTCCACCCGCGACCCGAATCCCGCCCACTTTCTCTCCCCGATCCGCGTCAGCATCCGCCGGATTTCGTTCTGGAACATCACGATCAGCGCAAAGGCCGTGTACGGCGCCAGCTCCTCCAGGATCGTCCGCAGCACCGTCAGCCCCGCCGCCACTGCCAGCAGATACGACGCCAGCACAATCCCGATCCCCACCAGAATGTGCGCCGCCCGCCGCCCGCGGATCAGCAGCAGCACCTGATAGATCAGCGCCGCTACCAGCAAAATGTCCAGCACGCCGGTCACGGTGAATTTCGGCGCCTGGCTCAGAATTTCCTCGACAATCCTCGGCAATCGGGGCTCCTTGCGGCTGCTCGGAATGCGTCCAAATTACGAGTGTATCCGATGCCCCGCCGCCCGAACCGCGCTTTCGCCTGATTCTCTCTGCCAACACCGCCTTCGCGGCGCGCTTCCCCGTCCGCGCACGCCCCGCCCTCGCCCGCCGTACAATGAAACCAGGCGCCATGACCTGCCCCGCCTCCGCCGCGACGGCGCGCTTCACCGGCTCCGGCTCCGCTCCTCCGCAGGAAGCCGCCCGGCAGTGCCCTCCTTTCACGCCCGTCCTGAGTGACGCACTCCCCGCTCACCTGCAACCCGGCTCGCCGCGCCTTCAGCACAAGAGGGAGAGCGCTCTCCGGGCATCCGGCGGATGCGCGCCTCGCGCAAAGGTTTCGAAACAGGAAATGGCTGCCCGCACCGCCGGGCTGCTTGCGTCGGCAAGGATCCTCAAGCTGTATCGGGAGGACGGCACGCCCCGCCGTCCAGCGGGGCGTTCGGCAAGAAATCACCACTGAGAGGCTGGGATGCGAAACAAATGGATCCTGCTTTGCACACTTCTGGCGGCGGCGTTCTCCGCCGTCTGGGCCCAAACCGGCAAGGACCGCGCCCGCGCCTTGCAGGAAAAACTCATCGCGCCCTGCTGCTGGAGTGAAAGCGTCGCCATGCACCGCAGCGAAATCGCCGCGGAAATGCGCGCCGAAATCGCCCGCATGGTTCAGGAAGGCCGCAGCGACCGCGAAATCCTCGACTTCTACAAAGCCAAATACGGCACGCGCATCCTGATGGAACCGGAAGGCCAGCTCCGCCTCTGGGCCTACACCATCCCCATTGTCGCCGTCGTCATCGGCCTCGCCCTCGTCGTGTGGCTCATCCGCCGCATGGTGCGCCCGCAGCCGGAAGCCGCGGCCTGACATCGTCCGCCCGCCCGGCGCTCGCTCATCACCCGGCCGTCCTGCTTTCGCGCACTGCGCGCGACCGCGCTTGTCTTGTACAGTGCCGCGCCCCGGTCACGCGGCTCCCCTCAATCCCGCAGGCGCCGCCGCGGCAAGCGGTTCGCACAATCCCGCCTTACGCCACCCGCACCAGCACTTTCCCCATCGGCCCTTCCGCCAGCCGCCGGAATGCCAGTTTCAGATCCTCGAAGGCGAATATCCGGTCGATCACCGGCCGCATCCCGGCTTGTTGCAGCCGCCGCACGATCTCCGCCCACGCCGCCTGCGCCCCCTCCGGCGTGTAGTCGCCCACAGACACGCCCCCGATCCGGATCCGCCGGAAAAACAGCGTCGCCGTGTTGAAATCCGGCACCGTGCCCCCGCTGCGCCCCACCACGCTCACCCGCCCGCCATAGCCCAGAACCGCCAGCACCGTGTGAAACAGCGGCCCCGCCACATTGTCCACCGCCAGGTCCACGCGCTTCCCTCCCAGCGCGCCCAGCACCTGCTGCTTCAGCTCCGGCGACGCCGGATCGAACACGTGATCCGCCCCCAGCTCCCGCAACCGCCGCCCCTTTTCCGCGCTCCGCGACAGCGCAACCACCGTCATCCCCATCGTCTTGCCCAGCATGACTGCTGCCACGCCCACTCCGCCGCTTGCGCCCGTCACCAGCAACACCTGCCCCGGCGATGGCAGCCCGCCCCACTGCACCAGCGCCTGCCACGCCGTCAAATACACCAGCGGCGCCGCCGCCATCTCCTCCTCGCTCCAGCCCTCCGGAATCCGCGCCACGCTCGCCGCCGGCACCGCCACCTTTTCCGCAAACGTCCCCCACCGTTCGACGCCCGCCTCGCAGCGCAGAATCCCCACTACCTCTCCGGGCCGGATCCCCTCCACTCCCGGCCCCGCGGCCAGCACCTCGCCCACTCCGTCCCGGCCCAGAATGTGTGGCAGCGCCGGTTTGGCCGGATACTGCGCCTGCGCCAGAAACGCGTCCGCGGGATTCAACGCCGCATAGCGCACCCGCAACACAACCTCGCCCTCCCCGGGCGAAGGATCTGCCGCCTCCGCCAGCCGCAGCCTCTCCACTCCCTCATAGCCGTCCATCAGCCACGCGCGCATGTCTCCATTGTGCGCCAGCGCGCGGCTCACCAGCGCCGGATGCTCAAATACCGCCGCGTCTCGTTGCCCGCCGCATCCACCGCCGTGATCGTCACCGGATTGAATCCCGCTGCCAGCGGAATCGGCCCGGCCGTGAAACTCCCCGTCCCTTGCGCCGTGCCGCTCTGCGCCGGCGTGGACCACCGCACCTCCCGCACCCCCACGTTGTCCGTCGCCACTCCCCGGATCGTGACCGCCGCCGCCGAGGTGGCGTAGACCGGCGAATACGGAAACGTGACCGTCAGACTCGGCGCCACCGTGTCCGCCCCCGGAGACCCGCCGCCCGGTTCCGGACTCGACGGCGGAGTGGACGGCGGCGCCGTCGGCGGCGCAGGCGGTGCGGACGGCGGGGCCGTAGGCGGCGCCGCAGGCGGAGGGGAAGGCGGATTGCCGGGCGGCGAGGACGGCGGCTGCGGAGTTCCGGACGCAGTCTCCCGCGCCGCATACAGCTTCCGGATCTCGGCGATGTCCGCCGCCCGCAAACCCGTCGCCCGCCGGTAGTACGGATACATCACCGAAGCCGGATCATCGTTGTGCCCCAGCCCCAACGCATGCCCCAGCTCGTGCAGCACCACCGTGAACAAATCGGTGTCCGCCCCGATCCTCCACGGCTCCTCCAGATCCAGGTGCATATCCCCCGCAATCGTCTCCGCATTCGGCGGCGGGTAAAACGTGTGCGCCAGCACCCCGCCGCGGCCGTCAAACGCAAACCCGTCCCCATGCTCCCCCGCCGCTGCAAAAATCTCGATCTGCCGGCGCAGCCGCCGCACCCCCGTTTCGCTGAAGTCCAGCTGCGCCACCGCCGCCCACGCCCCCAGCGCTCTCTGAATCTCCTGCAGCGCCGCGCCCCGCTCCAGCCACCCCGGCAACTGTCCGATCCACACCGCCAGCGACGCCGCCCCCAACCCT